>CAZJPP010000008.1:0-124282 GCA_964547915.1 uncultured Lentimicrobium sp. | reverse complement strand
TGAGGTCTCGAGCGGATTCGAACCGCTGTGGAAGGTTTTGCAGACCTCTGCCTAGCCACTCGGCCACGAGACCTTGGAAGATCGGGACAAAGGTATAAATAAATTCAATAATTTAAAAATATAATTATTCACTCTTCTTATGCTCAACTTGATATTCCTTTTATAACCATCTAGATTCGCAAGCCCCTTGATTAGGTACAGATCTACATAGGATCTACATTTTATGCAGATTGGTACCCAATGAGCTGCTGATTTAATGCAGAACTATATCCAGTTTATATTCAATCAATCACCTGTTCAAATAATTATAGAATCAAGGTAGGTATATAACAACCTTTGAGCAAATATTACTTTATCACTGTAATTTTTCACAAAAAAGCAATTTCCTGCTAAATGTAATATCGCCCGAAGTTCTTCTCCCATCGGATATAAAATCACTTGAAGGTAATCTACGATTGAGCCAGGATTTGTTTATTTGGAAGGAAGTGAGATTTAATCATCATCTAGAGAAATGAGTAATATCTTTGTAAAAAAATCAGGTATGGGAATTATTAAGATTGAAGGCATGGATTTTTTTGCTTATCATGGCTGTTTCGCCGAAGAAAGCATAATAGGCACCCGTTTCGAAGTCGATCTTTTGGTAGAGCTTGATACCTCACAAGCTGAACAAAGCGACAATTTGCACCAAACAGTGAATTATATGAGCCTCTATGAAACTGTTAAGACTGAAATGGAGATTCGCAGCAATTTGCTGGAGAATGTTGCACATCGGATTCTTGATTCAATACAAAAAAGGTTCCCCTTTATTACCAGAACTGAAGTAAAAATCTCTAAACTAAATCCTCCTCTTGGTGGGAAAATTGACAGAGTATCAGTGGTTTTAACTGATAAACAGATAAAATTAAATAATTAGATATCATTTAAAACAAAGGTTCTTTGATAGTGTTGTTTTAAGATAAAACTAAACAGCACTATGAAAAACTATTTACGAATTATTATTGCTTTCGGTGCTCTGATTGCTTTTGCAACTCCGGGAGCATATTCTCAGAAACATACCATAAATGTTGGTAACTTTTATTTTGAGCCCTCCAATCTATTAGTTGAAGTGGGTGATACCATCAGGTGGGTATGGGTCGAAGGTCACCATACAACTACATCTACCACAATTCCTTCAGGTGCGCCTGCATGGGATTCTCCTATGACAAGTACTGTTACATCATTCGAATATCGTGTTGAGGTCGCCGGTTTGTATAGCTACCATTGCGTTCCTCACTCAAGTATTCAGTTTGCTAATTTTACTGCAGTAGACCCTGCTCCTGAATTGACTGTCACCCCCACAAATCATGATGTTGGTTATGAGGCAGGTACGGTCACTTTTACTGTTACTTCCAACACGAACTGGTCAGTTGACGCAACTGATTCCTGGATCTCCAGTAATACCGACGGAACAGGCAACGGGTCGATTGTTGTTGATTATCAGGAAAACCCCACTAGTCAGCCAAGGGTTGCATCAATCGTGGTATCAGCCGGTGACCTGTCACAAACTGTCACTGTATCCCAGGAAGGAAGCACGGTATCGGTTAACGAAAATGATCTGAACAATTTCAGGGTTTATCCAAATCCTTCATCAGGGATTGTTGATATCACAACTTTTGGAAATAAAATGCAATCAGGTAAAACTACAATCCGTGTATTTGATACAAAAGGGAACCTGGTTTATGAGGATGCGAAGACTGATTTCCTTTCAGGACGCATCGATCTCTCCCAAATGACGGGAGGCACTTATCTTATACAATTGGAAAACAAGAATCAGGTGTACACCAACCGGATTGCCTTAATCGACTGAGAATAATACTATTTCTCGGTCGAAAAGTACCTGAATGGATTGTAACTGATGCCCCTGTCATATACGTCTACTTCTTCGTGTTTCTTCAGAAAACGAACCAGTGCGTAGGTGACAGGGGTAAATATTACCTCTACACCGGTTTTAAAGATATAGTTGGAGAAAATAACAGCTATAAGCACACTGTTTGGCAGAACTCCATAGAAAGCAACCAGGCAGAAGATGGCTGTGTCGATTCCCTCACCAATTATTGTGGAACCTATAGTTCTCAACCAGAGGTATTTTCCTTTGGTACGGATTTTCAACTTCGATAAAAAGAATGCATTTGTAAACGCTCCGGCAAAGTAGGCTACCAGGCTTGCGATTACAATTCGTGGTATAAATCCGAGCAGTGATTCATAAGCTTCCTGGTTTGGCCAGTCGGGGGCAGGAGGGAGGATTTGCACCACCCATAGTACCAATGACATTAGTAAAGCAGCCATAAAACCTGTCCAGATGACCTTTCGGGCTCTCTGATACCCATATACTTCAGTGAGGATATCACCAAATATGTAGCTAAGCGGGAAGAGCAGGGTTCCGCCATCAAATGTGAATGGCCCTAAAGATAGGATCTTAGTGGAGGCCAGATTTGAAATTAGCAATACGGCTACAAAGAGAGCCATAATAACGTCAAAATACCTGAATGTCCGCATCAATCACTTATTTGCTGAAGAAAGGAAGTATATAGACACCGATAAGAATGTAAACGACACAATTATAGTCTCTGAAACTACCGGAGAGAAGCCCATGTAAATCTTGTAGATAAACAACAGAGTGAGAAAAATTGCCGAGATCACTGTTAATCCGGGTTTTGAAGAGAACCCACCGGCAAATAAAAGAATCGCAAATAGCATTAAACCCAGAGCGACATAGAAATCAGGACTTTTTACGTCCATAGTTTGAACGGTTTCTATATTTCTCAATATTACCCAGGCCAACAAGCATATTCTCATCAGCCATCTTGAGAAGGGAAGCAGGGTTTTAATTGGCTTCATTTATACTTTGCTTTCTTGTTTCAGTATTAATCTTAATTCGTCGAGTTGCTCTTGTTTAATTGGTGCAGGGGAATCAATCATAACATCCCTACCCGAGTTGTTTTTAGGGAATGCAATGTAATCCCTAATGCTGTCAGAACCTCCAAAGAGTGAACACATTCTGTCAAATCCAAAAGCAATTCCTCCGTGAGGTGGAGCACCATATTCAAATGCATTCATAAGGAACCCGAACTGTGCCTGTGCATCTTCGTCAGTAAATCCAAGCACCGAGAACATTTTTTTCTGAAGATCACGGTTATGTATTCTTATTGATCCTCCTCCAATCTCTACTCCGTTTATTACCAGGTCGTATGCATTTGCCCTGACGTCTCCCGGATTGCTGTCAAGAAGGTGAATATCTTCAGGTTTAGGTGATGTAAATGGGTGATGCATTGCATAGTAGCGTTGTGTTTCATCATCCCATTCAAGTAATGGGAAATCAACAACCCACAATGGTGCAAATATTTCGGGATTACGAAGTCCGAGCTGATTACCCATCTCAAGTCTTAATTCGGATAAAGCCTTTCTGGTTTTTTTATCAGTACCTGCAAGTACTAACATCAGGTCTCCGGGTTTAGCATCAAATGCTTTGGCCCATTGCGACAGCTGTTCTTCATTAAAGAACTTGTCGACTGATGATTTTAAAGTGCCGTCCTCATTAAATCTAACATAAATAAGACCTGTTGCTCCTAACTGAGGACGCTTAACAAAGTCAGTAAGTGCATCAAGCTGCTTTCTGGTATATGAAGCGGCACCCGGTACACAAATACCTGCCACTAGTTCTGCGTCACTAAACACTTTGAAATCAGAATCTTTTACTAAATCGGTCAATTCTACAAAAATCATTCCGAAGCGAATATCGGGTTTATCATTCCCGTAATATTTCATCGCATCTGCAAATGTCATTCGTGGTAAACTGCTGATTTCAACTTCTTTTACTCTTTTGAAGAGATATTTAACCAGACCTTCGAAGGTTGAAAGAATATCCTCCTGAGTTACAAAAGACATCTCACAGTCTATCTGAGTAAATTCAGGCTGCCTGTCGGCTCTGAGGTCTTCGTCCCTGAAACATTTTACTATCTGGAAGTACTTATCAAATCCTGAAACCATAAGCAATTGCTTGAAGGTTTGGGGTGACTGTGGCAAAGCGTAGAACTGCCCTTCGTTCATACGTGAAGGGACTACAAAGTCACGGGCACCTTCTGGCGTTGATTTGATGAGAACCGGAGTTTCTATTTCAATGAAACCATGATCATTCATGTAGTTGCGGGTTTCAATGGCCATTTTATGGCGAAGCATCATATTGTCTCTGACTACATTTCTCCTTAAGTCGAGATATCTGTATTTCATTCTGAGGTCGTCACCTCCGTCGGTATTGTCCTCTATTGTAAATGGCGGGATTTTCGACTCGTTAAGGACTTCTACTTTAGAAGCAATGATCTCTATATCGCCTGTAGGCATTTTCGGGTTTTTGTTACTTCTTTCAGCAACAACCCCTGTTGCGGAAATAACAAATTCCCTTCCCAGTTTTCTGGCTGCTTCACAGAGGGAAGCATCAACTTCCATGTTGAAAACAAGCTGGGTTATACCATAGCGGTCGCGGAGGTCAATAAAAGTCATACCTCCCAAATCTCTTGATTTTTGTACCCAACCGGTTAATGTTACAGTTTGTTCTTTGTTTAAAATAGTGAGCTCACCGCAAGTATGTGTTCTTAACATAAGTTCTGAAATTAAAGCTGCGAATTTAATCATTTATATTTTAGCCTTTATCAGAAAAAATGATCCCTGCATAGGGTTACTTTTTAATGATTTTGTGATAAATAATTTTACTGAGAGTGTAAAATTATTTCCCACGCATGATTAGATCAGGTATTACAATTCTACTTTTACTCTTTTTTAGCTGTTTTACTAACGGACAACCTCCTGTTTCTAACAACACCGCTGTGCCTTATAGCAGTGAATCCGATAACATGTGGTTATCAAATAGTACTGCTGCTGATGTTGTGTCCCTATTTTTGTCGAACGACAAGGTCAACATACTGAAGATAAGTCCTTTCAAAGATTTTAACACATATGGTTACCAGATAGTATATACTACTTCAGTTGATAATAAGTCACAAAAATTCTCTGTGATGATAACCTCTGTTAATGTAAATGAGTGTATTTCATACTATGAAAAGGATAATCCCGAGTTCCTGCAGGTGATTTTTCAGGAATTGCGTGACTTGGTTGGCCATGATGGGTTTACTATGAACGACTATAAAAAAGTTTACAATCAGTACAAACATCTCGGTTGCAAATTATACCGGAAAGTCAAGGGTGATGATGGGACTTTAACTGATGAAATGAGTCTTCTTCTAAATCAATACAGAGATTTGTACAACCGGAACAATGATATTTCCCTGGCTTCTGTCGATCAAAGGGCAATAATAAACAGCAGTAATTCCATTGACAATAACAAACAACACTACTGGATTAATTTCCTGAATGAACTTTCCTCCAAAGGCTATATTACTCTGATTGAGTATAATGAAGTCGAAAAATAGCAAATACAATTCACACATATACAAAATGTCAGGAAGCCGGTTCCTGTTATTGTGTATCATTTAGTTTTATAGTCTCAGAGTATTTTTTAGCAATTACTTGTCTGTTAAAGAAATAGCGTCTTACGGCAAATGGTTCTCCAAATGCTTAGAAGTCAGGCAGAAAAGAGTATTTTTGCATCGTGAAGCACTATACAATTCCAATATTTGTCCCTGAGCTTGCTTGTCCTAACAGATGTGTTTTCTGTAATCAGAACAGTATATCAGGATGTTATGACCAACCCTCTTTTTCAGAAGTTAGAGAAGTAATTGAGAACAGACTTGCTACAATGCCTGATGATAGAAACGCCTGTCATATTGAGGTTGGGTTTTTCGGAGGTAACTTTACGGGTATTGACGAATTTTTGCAAAGGGAGTATCTCTCGATAGCATTACCATATTTGCAGGCAGGCAAAATTCAGGGAATACGACTGAGTACAAGACCTGATTACATTACACACGAGTCACTGAGGCTTTTAAAGGAATATGGTGTAACTACCATTGAACTGGGAGCACAGTCACTTGATGAGGCAGTGCTCAGGCTTTCAGGCAGGGGACATACAGTGGCCGATGTGGAGAAAGCTTCACTCATGATAAGGAATGCCGGATTTAGCCTTGGTTTACAGATGATGACAGGACTGCCCGGAGATACCAAAGAAAAGTCATTAAATACGGCACGCAGAATCATTGAACTTGGGGCAAAATGCACAAGAATTTATCCAACTTTGGTTATAAAAGGTACTGAGCTTGAAGACCGTTATCTTAAGGGGCTATATAAGCCTCAAACAATAGAGGAAGCTGTTGCACTTGCAGCTGAGCTGTACGTTTTGTTTAATGATGCCGGTGTAGATATTATCAGAATGGGATTGCATCCATCAGAAAACCTGACTGAAGGAAGTGATTTACTGGCGGGTCCGTTCCATATATCTTTCAGACAATTGGTGGAGAGTGAAATCTGGAGGCGATACTTTAATTTGCTCTGCGAATCATGGTTCTCAAAAGGGATCATTCCTGAGAATAAAGTAGCAGACATCACGGTGCAGGGTGATAAACTCCGGGTTGAAGTTAGTGCCGGGGAATTAAACCAGGCAATTGGTTATAATGGCACTAATCGAGATTTTCTCCTTACCAGGTTTAAAGATGTTGTTTTTAAAGTAAAATCAGATGACAAAATATCAGCACTGAAAAACAATGGAAATCCTTTAATCATTGCAGCAAAGGGGATACCACTTCCTGCAAAAAATGAACTATCGCGAATTGGGTATTTGTCGCTTATGGAGGGCAATTCACCTGTCTACAAATCAATTTCCAATCATCCTGATATATACATATGCCAGGGCCCGGGGATGGTAGTTATATCACCTGACACTCCGACAGTTATACAAGAAATGCTGAGGGAGCTGAGAATTCCTTTTACTTATGGAAGCAGTGCGCCTGAAAAGCAATATCCGGGAAGTGCGAAATATAATGCTGTAGTCACTGGGCACCTGATAATCCATAACTTCAAAATTACTGATCAGGAGATACTAAAAGCATTTCCCGATAAGGAGAAGGTGCACGTGAAACAGGGATATACGAGGTGTAATCTGCTACCACTGGAGTCGCTAAATGGTGATGTCAGGTTCATATCTTCGGACCACGGGATAAAGAAGGCTTTGGAAAATCTAGGTTATGAAGTGCTTTATGTTAATCCCGCAAGCATAGTACTTAAAGGCCAGAAACATGGTTTCTTCCCCGGTTGTTGCGGAATAATGAAAGATGAAGTGCTTGTGAATGGCAGTCTTGACAACCATCCTGAAGGAGAAGCTATAAGAGATTTTATTACTAATGCGGGATTCAGAGTGCACGAACTTTTCAGGGGAAGATTAACAGATGTGGGAAGTATCCTTACATTTTTACATTAAATTTGGAGTCCGATTCCACCATAATAGTGATACCAAAATCTACCATACAGGAAATAATTGACGCTTCGAGAATTGACGAAGTAGTTGGCGACTTTGTGCAGTTAAAAAAGCGCGGCGTAAACCTGCTTGGGCTTTGTCCATTTCACAATGAGAAAACACCTTCGTTTACAGTATCTCCATCAAAGGGAATATTCAAGTGTTTTGGCTGTGGTAAGGCAGGTAACTCGGTAAACTTTATAATGGAGCACGAAAAGTACTCCTATCCCGAGGCATTAAGATATCTGGCAGGCAAGTATGGTATTCAGATTGAGGAAGAAGAGCCAACTCCCGAGCAACGACAGGCGGAAACAGAAAGAGAAGCCCTGTTTAGTATACATACATTTGTACAGAAGTTCTTTACCGACACCATGCTCAATACTGAAGAAGGCTTGAGCATTGGCAGAAGCTATTTCATAGAACGTGGATTCAGGGAAGATATCATCAGCAAGTTCCAGTTGGGTTATTCTCCGGCTGCATGGGACAGCCTTACCAAACACGCTCTAAAAAGCGGATATAAAAAGGATCTGCTGGTAAGTGCAGGGGTAACTATTGAAAAGGAAGGTAAGCTATACGACAGATTTCGCGAAAGGGTAATTTTCCCCATCCATAATCTTACAGGCAAGGTTATAGGATTTGGAGGGCGCATTCTTATTTCTGATAAGACAAAATCAAAATATGTTAACTCCCCGGAAACTGAAATCTATAATAAGTCAAAAAGCCTTTACGGGATTTATTTTGCCAGGAATTCTATAGTTCAGAAGGACAACTGTCTTTTGGTTGAAGGATATACCGATGTTATTTCACTGCATCAGGCCGGTATTGAGAATGTAGTTGCTTCTTCCGGTACATCTCTGACTACCGATCAGATAAGGCTGATTAGTAAATTTACCAGGAACATCACTATCCTGTACGACGGGGATCCCGCTGGAATAAAAGCTTCTTTCAGGGGTATTGATATGATTCTTGAGCAGGGGATGAATGTGAAGATTGTATTATTCCCTGACGGCGAAGATCCTGATTCATATTCACGTAAACACCGGTCGGCTGACGTAGAAGCTTTTATTGATACTTCTGCCGATGATTTTATCACCTTTAAAACCAGGCTGTTACTTGCAGAAACAGGCAATGATCCAATCCGAAAGGCCGGACTCATACATGAAATTATTGCCAGTATTAGTTTGATTAATGACCCAATCATCAGATCGCTTTATATAAAAGAATGCTCAGCCATCATGAATATGGCAGAGGCTACTCTGATGAATGAACTGAACAGGCTAATCAGGAAAAAGATTGTAAAAGGTGCATCAGAAAAGCCGGTTGAGCAGGAAACAATAGATGCTATAGAGTTACCGACTATCCCTATACAGGAAGAGACTACGATTGACAATAATGATTGCAGTACACAGGAGAAAGATGTGATAAGACTCCTACTGTTATATGGTGATAAGAAGATAGATCCGACAGAGCTTGAAAATATTGAAACACAGGGTATTTCATGTCCCGCATCAGTAGCGCATCTTATATGTAACGATATCAGAGCCAATCAGATCTCCTTTGATGATGAGGTATTCCAGGAAATATTCAGCATATTTACCAATTCCATTGACAACGATGTGCTTCCATCTGATACAACGTTCTTCCAGCATATAGATGAGAGAGTTGTGAAATGTGCCATTGATATTATCACACCTAAGTATGAACTGAGTCCTGGCTGGGAAGACTTCAAAATTAAAGTGCCGACAGAAGACGGCCGCCTCTACGATTCTTCAGTAAAGGCACTATTATCATTAATTCATAAGCGCTTAAGCATTCTTATCAATGCAAACCAGAAAGAGTTGAAAGAATTGCCTCAGGAATCAGAGGATTGGGCCGACCATCTTTCGCGTGATATGTATTTAAAGCAGGCCAGGAATGAGATCAGTAAAAGACTCGGTCGAATTTTAAACAATTAATCCTGCTCATTTCAATCCACATTGTTCGTGTAATACAGGGTATTGTATCCTGATTATACAATTATACGCAGTGCAAACCATCCCATCAATGTAATTGTTAATGTATTGATAATCAAACTTTAATATCATGGACAATTATCATTTTATCAATAAAAGTAATATGAAGTTCCTGGCACTTTGCCTGGGAATTATCTTCCTTATATCGTGCCGGACAACCACAAAGTTTCCTGTATCAACATTAGTACCTGCTGCTGATATTGCTGCAGTAACCAAACTGGATGAAAATAACAATAAGGTTATAACCATTAAGGCGAAAAACCTTGCCAGCCCCAATAGGATAGATCCCAATGCAAATGCTTATGTGATCTGGATTGAGACAAAGTATAATGAAGTCAGGAATCTTGGTCAGTTGCAAAATAAGAATGCAGATAAAGCAGAGCTTTCAGCAGTGACGCCATATGATGTAGATGAGATTTTTATAACTGCTGAAACACAGGGCAATGTACTTCAGCCTGCCGGTGCTGAAATTGCGAGAGTAGAAATACCGGCTTATGTTTTTGAGCCCGATCCACCGGTTGAGAATCTGTTTCCTGAGGAGCCAATACAGCCGGCCTCACCTATTGATCCAAATCAACCGGTTAAATCCCGATGATCCGACTTCACCAACCTTCCCTGAAACTCCTTACCAATACGAAAATCCTATTCAGCCTACTGAGACTGAGATCTTTACTCAGCCTTTCGATACGATTCGTTAACTTGGAGCTTTAAGCCGTATTAATGCATAAGGTTGTCAGATCGAATTTTGAGAATGGTTAAAGCAAAGAACCGGGAGCCATTAAACTGTATAAGCGGCTTGTGGTGTTCCAGTTCCTGATGGTCATCTTCTTATAAATCGGAAGAGAAACAACTTTTGAAAGGTAACTTTGACCTGCGCGACTAATAAGCCTTGAAAAGTAAACAACTCCTGGTCCTGCAAATGCTTCATCCACTCCTTCCCTTAATTTTAATTGATTCAGGGCATCATCGGGAGTGAAAGGATTCAGCAGAAACATTACATCGTATCTGAACTCTGCAGGTTTCTGGCCAAAGTTCTTTGGAGCTCCGTTTATGACCTTTTCGAGCTCATCTAAGGTAATAATTGCCACTTCGCCGGTGTAATTGTATAGTCGGTTTAAAATCGTTTCGATAGTGTTCTTAATCAGAGATTTATCCTTGATGGGTGAACTGAATATTACATTTCCACTCTGGATATAAGTACTTACATTATCATACTGCATTTCCTGAAAGGCTGATTTAAGATCGGGCATCTTGATCAGATTATTACCCCCAACATTTATGCCTCTAAGTAAAGCCAGATAGCTTATGCTTGTATTTTTCTCCATTGGGCTATTTTATTTCAAATATAACGAAAAGAGGTTGTGATGGTTTAACGGTAAATGAATATTGCTTTAGCTTATTGATCGCAGGCCACAACAAAGAACAAGGAATCCGGAACGATTTAATTACCTACAGGTATTTTCGTTAATTTTGCCCGTTTAATTCAGCTTTAATCCAATGGAATACAACTTTAACGAAATAGAGCCTAAATGGCGCAAGTACTGGTCTGACAATAAGATTTACAAAACTGAGATCGACAATACGAAACCTAAATTCTACGTGTTGGACATGTTCCCTTATCCTTCGGGTTCAGGATTACATGTAGGACATCCACTAGGATATATTGCATCAGATATTTACGCCAGGTATAAGAGACTAAAGGGCTTTAACGTGCTGCATCCAATGGGTTATGACGCTTATGGACTTCCGGCAGAACAGTATGCCATTCAAACCGGAACACACCCTGCAGTTACTACTGAGAAGAATATTGCCCGTTACCGTGAGCAGCTTGACAAAATAGGTTTCTCATATGATTGGGATAGAGAAGTTCGTACCAGCAATCCCGACTATTACAAATGGACGCAGTGGACCTTTATTCAGTTGTTTCACTCCTGGTATGATAAGAAGAATCAGAAGGCAAAACCTGTATCAGAGCTTGTAGGGATATTTGAATCGGAAGGCAACGGTGGTATTTCAGCATCTTGCAGTGAAGTGGGAACTTTTACTGCAGCCGATTGGAATAGCTGGTCAGAGAGACAGCAGCAGGAAATCCTTATGAAATACAGACTTGCCTATCTGGCTGATACAATGGTGAACTGGTGTCCTGCATTGGGAACTGTGCTTGCCAACGATGAAGTCAGTGAAGGTTTTTCAGTTAGAGGTGGTCATCCGGTTGAACGTAAAACCATGAAACAGTGGCTGCTGAGAATAACTGCCTATGCTGATCGGTTACTCGAGGGACTGAATGAAATCGAATGGCATGATTCAATTAAAGATATACAGCGTAATTGGATTGGCAGGAGTGAAGGATGTACTGCTTTGTTTACGATTAAAGACTTTGATGAGCCACTGGAGATATTTACCACCAGGGCTGATACGATGTTTGGCGTAACCTTTATGGTTCTTGCACCTGAGCATCCATTTGTTGATGCAATTACAACAGAAGCGCAGAAGGAAAAGGTTAAAAATTACATACAATGGGCTAAAAATCGTTCCGAAAGGGAGCGAATGACAGAAGTGAAAAAGGTAAGCGGCGAGTTTACCGGTGCTTATGCTATCAATCCATTATCGGGGGAGGAGATTCCTATATGGGTTGCTGACTATGTACTGATGGGTTATGGAACAGGAGCTATTATGGCAGTTCCCGGTCATGACAGCCGCGACTTTGCTTTTGCAAGGCATTTTAAACTGCCGGTAACTCAGGTT
Organism: uncultured Lentimicrobium sp.; assembly: GCA_964547915.1. Taxonomy (GTDB): domain Bacteria; phylum Bacteroidota; class Bacteroidia; order Bacteroidales; family Lentimicrobiaceae; genus Lentimicrobium. The sequence goes on along the minus strand of CAZJPP010000008.1, from coordinate 112,087 downwards.
GTAACCCGAAAAGATGAGACACCTGTAAGTCCTGATCTTTGGGAAGAATCTTATGATTCGAAAGAAGGGATAATGATTAACAGCGGTTTTATTAACGGACTGGATGTAAAGGAGGCCATCACAACCACAATCCGTCATCTTGAAGAAAGAGGATTAGGAAGAGGTAAGGTTAATTTCCGACTCAGAGATGCTATCTTCAGTCGCCAAAGATATTGGGGAGAGCCATTCCCTGTTTACTATAAGGATGGCATGCCTTATACTTTGGATGAATCAGAATTGCCTCTTGAGCTGCCTTCAATTGATGCCTATCTGCCAACTGAATCGGGTGAGCCTCCTCTGGCACGTGCGAAGAATTGGGTAAATAAAGACGGATATCCTTTAGAAACTAATACTATGCCGGGTTTCGCCGGTTCTAGTGGTTATTACCTGCGTTATATGGATCCTACCAATAAGGAAGCTTATTTCTCCATGGAGGCTGTTAACTACTGGAAGAATGTTGATTTGTATGTTGGTGGTGCAGAGCATGCCACAGGGCATCTGTTGTATGCCAGATTCTGGAATAAATTCCTTTTTGACCTGGGGCTCTCAATATGTGAGGAACCTTTCAGTAAACTGATAAACCAGGGAATGATTCAGGGTAGGTCTAATTTCGTATACAGACTGGCCGGAACCAATACTTTTATCAGCTATAATCTTGTTGGCGACAGGCAGGTTCAACCCATACATGTTGACGTTAACATTGTTAGTAACGACATTCTTGACATTGATGAATTCAGGAAATGGCAACCACAATTCGCTGATGCGACTTTCGAACTGGAGAATGGAAAATACGTCTGCGGGTGGGAAGTCGAAAAGATGTCGAAATCAAAATTCAACGTACAGAATCCCGATGACCTGATAGATAAGTACGGAGCAGATACCTTGCGTCTGTACGAAATGTTCCTTGGTCCCATTGAACAGGCAAAACCATGGGATACCAACGGAATAGAAGGTGTTTTCAGGTTTATGAGGAAACTATGGAGGTTGTATCACGATCAGGATAATAATTTTGCCGTTGTTGATGCTGAACCGACATCTGAGGAGCTGAAAGTGTTGCATAAAACTATCAGAAAAGTGGAAGACGACATAGAACGTTTCTCATTAAATACGGTAGTAAGCTCACTGATGATCTGCGTTAACGAACTGTCGGAACTCAAGTGTCGTAACAAGAGTGTTTTAAGTCAGTTAGCGATACTTGTATCACCTTATGCACCTCACATCTCTGAAGAGTTATGGCATCTTTTGGGAAATACAACATCAGTAATGAAATCAGGTTTCCCTGAATACAATCCGGCTTACACTGTTGAAAATACTTTTGAATACCCGGTATCCTTCAATGGGAAGATGCGTTTTAAACTCACAATGAGTAAATCAGCCGACATAAAGGATGTTGAGAGGGCAGTGCTTGAGGCACAGGAATCTCAGAAATGGCTTGAGGGTAAAATGCCGAAAAAAGTGATTATCGTTCCAAACAAGATCATCAATGTTGTGGTTTAAGGTGGACTAAAATATTATGCCATGTTTCATATCGCCATTATTTCTTCGAGTGTAAGGATTGGCCGCCAAAGTCACAGGGTAGCATTGTTTTTTAAGAAATATCTTGAAACCAATAAAATAGCTACTGCTGAAATTCTTGATCTTAAGGAGTTTGGCTTTCCCATCTTTGATGAAAGATTGAGTAATCTATCTGATCCAATCCCTGAAGCGGTAGAGTTTTCAAAGAAGATTAAAAATGCGGATGGGGTAATTATTGTAACGCCCGAATACAATGGCGGTTATCCTCCTGCATTAAAGAATGCAATTGATCTCCTATACAGCGAATGGTACCATAAACCCGTTGGAATTTCTACAGTTTCAGATGGAATATTCGGTGGAACACAGGTAATAACATCATTGCAATTCAGCTTATGGAAGATGCGGGCATGGACTATACCGGCTATGTTCCCGAATCCAAGCGTTCAGAATCTATACGATGAAAATGGCACTCCTCTTGACGAAGGTGTCAATCAGAGGGCCAAACTTTTCATTAAAGAACTGGTATGGTGCATGGAAGCTGCAGGAAATATGCAGTAAAATGCTTTAACAGCGAATAGCGAACAATCTTCTTATTCTTTATTGATTAATGATCACCCTGCTTCCTTCTGAATGTGCTGAGAACTCAGGTGCATACACGCATTGAATATTGCTGAGCCCATTGGAATAATCGCCCGAACGGGATACTACCAGATTATATTCAAATACATGGGTGCCTTTTGGCAGATAGTAGAAGAAGAAGTCAACCGAAGCATCCTTTGTACTTCTGTAATAACCCAGTCCTGCTTTCCACTCATATCCTGATAATGTCTCTGTAGGCTCAAAAGCCGAAGCTCTTGCATCTTTCAAATGAATGTATTCCATATCTCTGTCGGATAATATTTCCACTCTTACCACTACCTGGTCTCCTACTTTCAGTTCTCGTCCTTCGGTTATCGGTACTATTCGCTGACCTGCATCGGTATTTTCCTTAACAAACAATTGTCTGGTTATTTTCAGAGGACTGTCGTGTGCTTTCACTTTATCAATATCCTCAAAATACTGAAGATATAGTGCACCCCATGCAGGACCTTCACTTGTCTTTGTTACTGTGACGTTGCCCATAGATTTGGTGATATCTGCACCACTCCATGATTGCTTGAAGTAACCGGTACCAGTTTCCGTATTAATATCAGTGAAATCTAACTGCTTGTTTCCTATTGTAATGTCAACAGATCTGTCTGTCTGTAACCAGTCGGTACCTCTTAACATCAGGGCATAAATTGCTTCAGCAGTTGCTGTTGTTGAAGGCCATGTGTGTGTTTGTTTTTGTTTAATGAGCCAGGTCTTCATCTTATCGACTTCTGATGTCGCTCTGGTGCTGTTTTCATTGCCCTTATTGCTCATTCTGTCAACTCTATTACCCATTTCTTCAAAGAGTTCAATAAGGATAGCCTGAGTCTCGATAGGTGCCTGATACCAGTAATATCCACCCTTGTTATCACGCCAGTAGATTCCCATTTCTTCATTACTGATGTACTTTTCGCGAAGAGATGAGATTATAGCGTTTGTTGTTTTCATGTCGCCGTTCTTTCCTGCCCATAAACCAATCATTGCCTGTGCATATAATGACTTAGTGGGATAGTATTTCCTGGCTTGCTCACTAAAAAATGCTATGGCTTCATGGGATTGTTCGGTAGGAGAGGCCACACCCTGAAGGTATGACATAGCATACAGAAACTGGATCTGTTCATACGACAGATGATCGGTTTCCATATCAGTTTTTTTCTTGTCTTTCAGGGTTTTCTGAATTCTGTCGTAGTCTTCGACTAACTTGTCACTTAAGAAAGTAACCGCAGATTGAACCATGGATTTCAATTCCCGATCGTTCAGGTCGATTACTTTCAGGTAATGAAGTTTCCCCAGGCCTGTAACAATAAGTTGGGTTATATAGCGACTTTCGGGCATTCCATCAAACCAAGGCCATCCGCCGTTAGCTTTCTGATTCTGCTTGAGGAGTCTTAGTGCTGTTGTCTGTTCATTCGATAACCTGTTAAGGTCAAAAAGCATTGCAACACGCTGTCTTTGTTCAGCTTCGTTACGTGCTTCCATAACCCATGGCGTTTCGTTAAGTAAAAGAGTCTTAAGTTCCTGGTTCTTCTCCAGTTGAGAAAGGAAAGACTCGGGTGACGAAGACCTCCATGTATCAAAGACATTTTTAAGTTTCGGACTGCTGTTGGCTATATACGCAGCCAGACTGTTGACATAATAGCGATTAAACAATTGATCGGAGTTCTCATTTTCCCTTGATCCCAACCATGGTAAAGCTTGCAGTGCATACCATGCAGGGTTGGAGGTAAATTCCAGGGTGAGTTTATGATTAACTTGTGAAGCGCTTGTAACTGTGGAGGTTAATGGAGAGAATTCAAACTTTTTAGACTCGTTACCATTTATGGGTAGTGGCATTGTCTCAGTCACCATCATCCGATTGGTAAACACCGGAATGATCACTTCTTCACCATCGCTGTGATTGCCGGCTACAGCAGTAATCCTCACAATTACTGCTTCCTGAAGTTGTGGTACTACAATTTCCCATTCTGCAATCGTACTGCCATCAGGACTTATTTCAAAATTCTTAACGGCAGACTTATTGGAGAATATTGCATCAACTGGTTGCATGGTAAATGGATTGATTAGTTCAAGAGTAGTTTCACCCTGGACAGGATTAGGTGTGATGTTAGTGATTTTTGACTGGATCATCATCTTATCGCCTTCTCTGAAGAACCTTGGAAGGTTTGGTGTTACCATTATTTCTTTTTGAGTAACTACCTCTTTTGAGAAAGTGCCTGTTCTAAAGGCTTCTGTGTATGCAAGTCCCCTGAAATTCCATCTGGTTAATGCCTCCGGCACTGTAAATTCTATCCATATTTCTCCTTTTTCATCCGTTTTCAAATGTGGATAAAAGAAAGCTGTTTCATTAAGGTTTCTTCTGATTTGTGGAGTTGGCTTTTGAACATCAGGAGCAGTGGGTGGTGGTGTGGGGGCAATGCCGGAATTGGTCACCAATTCATCGGCAACCACTGTATATACTTCCGAAACAACTTCCTCTTCTTCAACAGCTTCATTTTTCGCTAATCCAAGGCTTCGGGCAAACCTACCACCATAATATCCACCATAATAGTCCTCGTATCCGAACCAATTTAGTCTATCGTAAGATCTTGGCAGAGGAGACAAAGGGATATCCAAATCGTAGTATCTTACGAAACTATTAGCAAAACTGAAAGACTTGTTAAGATCCCATGAATAGTTGGATTGCCATGGATCCGGTAAGTAAAAGCTCCATTCGGATGTAGTGAAAGCATCGAGAGAAGCATCATACATTCCTGCAAGCAGCTCAGCAGAGAGTGCTTCACCTTCAGGACCAGTAATTCTGATTTTCCACTTCTCGTTGCTACCGGGTGTTAATTTACTTCTAAAGGTCTCAAATGCAAAATTCAGCTCCTTTGATTTATCGGGAATTGTAATATCTCTTCTTTCAGAGAAAACATTATTCTGATATACAAGAGTTGCCAGCATTTCAACAGATCCGGTCAGGTCATCGGGTAAGTCAAACTCGTATTTCTTCTGTCCCTTTACCTCGTACCATTTGTGCATTAAGATTTTGCTCTTGCTTTGAATTTCGACAAGCAATCTCCCGTTAACTGAACTTCCTGCAAGAAAATTAATTACCACACCTGGCTCCGGTCGGTTGTTTAAGACTGTAAACCACAGGTAAGCAGGATTGGGCAATTTACCTGATTGAGGATTGTAAACGCTTATTAGCTTCTCTGTCAGTGTTTCATTTCCAAATTTATCAGTCGCTTTTAATGTTATTAAATATCTGCCCGGCTCAAGGTTTAGTCCTGCAAGGTCCACCAGACTATCGTTAGCTGTATTCAGACTTGTTGAGAAGACGAGCTTTTCTTTTTCAAAACTATTACTCTTCCCTGAATATGGATAATTCGGCAGTCTTGTCTTAAATTCTTCTTTTGAATAGAAGAGTGTGTCAGGCTGATCCCATTGCCTTGGCAATTCAAGTTCTTGTTCTTTCAGCAAATTGAGTTCAACAGTTACCTGAGCAGTAACAGGTCTTCCCTGAAGATTGGTTGCTTTTACCTTAAGCGGTTTTGCTTCTTTTGCATTGATTTCGTCCTGGATATCGGCTTCCAATATTAGTGCTTTATCACTTATATTTATTGATGTTTCACCGGATTGGGTTTCACCGTTAAGATCTGTTACATCGGCATATACTGTAAACGTGTATAAAGGATAGTTGTCGCCAAATCTGGAAGGGTCTGCTTCAGCCCTGAATGTTATCAGGAAGCTGCCATCGTCATTAACCTGCATGGCTCCCGAAATGATTTCAGCATCGGGTACACGATAAGGAGGCCAAATCCTGTATGAATACCTGAAGAAAGGGAAGAATGTTGATCTAACAACCCTGTAATTAACTGTGGCACCAGCTAGTGGTACTCCGGAGTATGATTTGGCATTTCCGGTTATGGTGACAAGCTCGCCTATTCTGTTTGAACTGTCGATCTCATTAAAGGTAACTTCGAACCTTGGCCTCTTATATTCTTCCACATTGAAGTAAACGCTGCCAGTCTCATTCTGGATGCTGTACATTCCGGTAAGTCCCGATGGTGGTAAAATGAATGATCCGCTGAATGATCCGAATTCATTTGTAACAAGTTTTTCAATGCTGACCTGTTGACCGTTAACATCAAACATCCTTACCTCTGATCGTTCTCCTTTAGCAAGACTGTGTTTAATTTCATCAAAAGCAGGATCTTTCATTCTGCTCTCAGTGTTTGATACGATGATTCCTTTAAAGTGAACTGTCTGACCCGGTCGGTATATTGCCCTGTCGGTGAAGAAAAAGGTTTGTAAGGAATTTCTCTCCGGATAGGTATTTCTCTGATATAGGTTTATTACATTTTCGGCAATAAGTGTATCATTCCGACTACTGAACTCAAATGAGAGATTTACATTGTTTGTTTCAGAGACAGAAATCTGACCATCGGAATTTGATGTATATACTTTTCTGTTATTCCTCTTGTATGTTCGGGTTTTATAGTCATAATTGATTGTAAATGATTGTGCCTTAACATTTTTCAACGGATTCCCGGTATTTCTGTCAAGCAAATAAATTAGTCCTGATCCTTTGGGATCATTGCGTGTGATGTAAGAGATGTTACTTGTACTTAATCTTCCCCAGGCCTGCAGTGAATCATGTTCTGTAAATCCACCTGTTGAAGAAACAATCAGTATATAATGCCCTGCTTTAATTGAAGGAATGATAAGCTCTGTGCTGTGTTCCTGATAGTCACCAAAGTCAGCGATATCCTGGCTCCAGCTCTTAAAAGGTGCTTTACTGAGAGCTTCACGCAGAACGTCTTGCTCTTTTGAGTAAAATGAATTAGAATAGATATAATCAGTTTCAACTAATCGCAACCATACTTTTTTGATATTACTGTAGTTAAGTAGGAGGGGGAATTCTTTATCTGCGGGAGCTTCCGAATAGTTTAGGAATGATAGTGAGGGCTTTTCTATTTGAGCCACAATAACCCGACAGCTCATAGCAGCTTCAGTTTCAGGGAAATACTTTATTGCTTTGAGACTCCACTCTCGTGCTTTTACTAAATCCTGTACCAATTCTTCTGGTGATACAGTGTTCTTTAGAATTCCAATCGGAGGTTCGGGAGCTTCGTAATAGTACCTGGCAATCTTTTCCATTACTGATGCTGAGGCAGAGTGCCCTTCATACTTCTTTTCGAGTCTCATTAAATTGCTGAGGTACAAACTATCTTTATCGGGACTGTTAAGGTTTTGTCTTATGAAGTCCAGTCGTTTAAGGTCAGCATCTACCAGTGCCTCAGGATTGTCATCATTCAAATGAAATAGGATAAGGTCCTGAAAGAGTTTAACGGTACGATATTTAAAAGATAGAGTGTCTTCAGTAATTATTTGAAGTGCAGCGTATTTGTCAGCCTCTGATAGAAGTCGCGGATCGTTAATAATATAACGGTTGGCGGGTTTTGTCATAAGAGGTTCTTCATTCATGAAGAAATCAACTGCCCTGTGTGCCAGAAAGTCGTAAAGGGTAGGACGGAAGGTTTTTGAACCATTTCCTTTTACCAGAATCTCATCATATTCTTTCAGTGATATCTGTTGAAGCAGCTCTTTTTCCTGCAACGAAGCGTGATAATGATATGAGGAAGCCCTTACAAATTGCTCAGCATCCCATGTCTCGATAGGTTGACTAAGATCAGGCAATGCAGGCTGTTGTTCAACCGAACTGATTGACCGGTCAAGAATCCTGTAGTTATTCATCTGGAAGTATTGCCAGTAAATTTCACCAAGTATTGAATGTACTAGCTGCTTGTAGGGTGACTTCGTTCCATCCTGAGCTAACATCTGTTCTCTTTCGGAGATGTAGCTTATAAGGTAGTTTTCTTCGAATTGTGCGCGAAGTTTTAATTCATAGAGATTAGCTTTGACTAATACAGGAATATCGTTGGTATTACCGGCCTCAGCCATTATAGTGGCAACAATTTCAAGAGCTGATTTCGGGAGCCCTGCATTTGACAAGGAATCTACCCTATACCATCTGGGATCATCATGCTTCGTCATGTTTGTGGTGTTTTGTATTGGTCCTGATGGCCGACCTTTAATAGATTGTGCATTAGTAAAATAAGTACAAGAAAGGAATGCCAGTATCAGCATTTGAAAGAGCAGGTTGCGCTTCATGATTATATAGGTTGAAAATTAATTCTAAAGTAATAACTTTTAATTACCCGTAAGTCCGGAGTAACCACTTGATTCGATATCACTAATTTGATAAATTTATTCCTGACACACATTAGGTTCTGAAAGTTATTTTCGTACCAATGATGTTACAGGATTTCTCAATCCATCATACTCCACCAATTCCATCCTTACCGATCCAACAATAACTGCCGACTGCATCATTACGGGAACTCTGTTTTTATCATCAGTTACCCAAAGTTGCATAGGGTAGGGTTCTTTAAAAACATTACCGGTAGCAACCATAGGCTTAAATTTCAATGTGTTGAAAGTCCCTAAAGAGGTTTTAACCTTTTCACGTCCCAGGAAAATGATCTTTGAAACATAAACGGAATCGTCGAGGAAGAATGACAATGGAAAAGAATCGCCCGGATTAACACCGGTAATATCGAGGGTTCTTGCATAGTAGAATACCGAAACAATATCCTGAATATTAGCAGGAACTTTTTTCACGGCATTGCGACTTATTGCCATGTTACTGTTCTGTTCGAATGAAACCTCATCATCCTTTTTGAATCCACCTTCGCGTGTTCGGCGAATGAAATACCATGGGAAAATGCCTTCCTCATCTACAAATGTTTCAAAGCGATCTCTTACTTTAAAGAAGAAATCGAAAGCACCTTTTGATTCACCTATACCAACAATGTGGTAGGTTGACCGGTCATTTCTTTTGGTGTTTTTCTTTTTTATTTCAATAGAGGCCTCACCGGCAGTCACTTTACCTGTTAGTAATGAATGATAGTATACCTGGTAGGTTAATTTTTCACCCCGATGAAATGCAGAATTATCAACTTTTTGAAGGTGTTGAGCATAGCTAGTTCCTGATAATATAGTCAGGATGAGAATAAATATATTTTTTATAGCCTTCAATTTTAGAGTAGTCATTTGTTATTGCTTCTTTGTATGCTCATTTGCAAAAAGTGTTCCAAACTTCTAAAAGCTGCTGTAACACTATAGACCAGTATTTCAAGGCCGGTTATTATATGTATCTATAATTTCTCTCAACATTTCCTGAGTAAGAGGTTTATTCTTAAAATCAGAAACTTCATTTGAGAAATCACTCTCAGCTGACTGTCGGTCACCGGGATTTAAAGAACTTGTGAGCATAAAGATAAGAATGGGATTTCCTATTTCAAAGAACTTTCGTGACCGGGCTGATTTAAGGAACTCAAAGCCATTCATACCAGGCATATTTATATCAAGAAATATCAGATCAGGATATGGGCAATCGATGTCACCGTTAATGCTTTTTTCAAAATATTCAATTGCCTCATCTCCTGATTCAGCAGTCTTTATGACAGCGTCAGGCTTTTCTTTCTTTATTACATATGAGTGAATATAATTGTCGTGTATATTGTCATCGATTAAGAGGACTGTCTTTATCTCTTTCATTGTTCATTACGTTTTTTAGAAATTGTAAAAGAAAAAGTAGATCCTTTGCCAGGCTCTGAATCTACGGTTATTTCTCCTTCATTTAAGTCAATTATTTTCTTGCAGGAAGCAAGACCAATGCCCGTTCCCGGATAATCTGTCTGCGAATGAAGACGTTGGAATATCAGAAATATTTTACCCAGATGCTCCTGCTTGATCCCTATACCATTGTCCTTCACAAAGAACTTCCATTCATTCTCATTTTCTTCTGACCAGACTGATATTTCAGGTGATACGCCATGTCTTCTGAACTTTATGGCATTTATCAGTAAATTCTGAAAGAGGATTTTCATCTCTGTTTCACTGGCAAGTATTACCGGGAGTCGTGATACATTAATCCTGGCATCATTTTCCTTAATGACTACTGCAATATCCTTAATAACATCATCTACCACTTTAGTGCAATCTACCCGTGCGAGAAAACTATTGCGGCCGATTCTTGAGAAATCGAGCAGTTCAGCAATCAGAACCTTCATTCTTTCTGTCGAATCCGTAATTACATTCAGGAAATAGAGAGATTCGCCCGAGAGACTACCTTCTGCATGTTCTTTAAGTAAAGAGGCGAAATTTGTTATGTTTCTTAATGGTTCCTGAAGATCATGTGAAGCTACATAAGCGAACTGTTCAAGTTCTTTATTGGTAATTTCAAGCTTTGAGGAATAATCTTTAAGCTCCTTTGCTGCCATTTTCTGATGAGTAACATCCCTTATTGCCGACAATATGAGCACACCCTCTTCCGTGTGCAATGGGCTTAAACTTATTTCTACGGGAAATTCTGTACCGTCTTTTCGTATGCCATAAAGTTCAAGACCTGTCCCCATTTCTCTCACTCTGGGTTGGCGGATAAAGCTCCCCCTTTGCGATACATGGATACTACGATACCTTGGAGGCATCAGTACTTCCACTTCAAATCCTATCAATTCATGACGTTCATAGCCAAACATTCTCTCGGTTTGGACATTTACCAGGACAATTTGTCCCATCTGGTTTATTATTACCAGTGCATCGGGAGCAGATTCCAGCAAACTCTCAAACTTTCTTTCCGATTTTTTGATTGTAGTACTGTCACTTAACAGTGAGACGATTCCAACAACGTCTTCACGCTCATCTTTTAGAGTCGACAGGCTAAGGGAAACTGAGAAAGATTGATTTCCTTTTTTCAGACGTTCAGTTTCCTGATCCTCAATTGGTTCACCCCATAACAGTCTGTCAACCATCTGCTGATAATGATATTGCTTATTCGGGGGTATTAATATATTAATGTTCCGGCCAATTAATTCCTGGCCGGAATACCCAAACAAATTAGTTGTGGCTTTATTTATAAAATAAACATTGCCATCCAGGGTGGTTACTATTACTGAGTCTTTTATAGAATCAAGAATAACCGGAGATAGGTTTGGTATATCTGGTATCTGAGTCATTGTAGTGTAAAGCGGACTGTGTAAATGGCCGTTTTATCCTAAACAACTCATAAAGCAAGAAGTTAATGGAACACTTTGCCGGTGTTTAGTTAAGCTTCAGTTTCAACAAGGCCATTCATCTCTATAATCTTGATAATGACTTTAGTTGCTTTCTCCATTGATTCAATAGGCACAAATTCATATTTACCATGAAAATTGTGGCCTCCGGCAAAAATATTAGGACATGGCAGGCCCATATAACTTAATCTGGAACCATCCGTACCTCCCCTAATTGGGCGGATATGTGGTTCTATGTCAAGCTCTTCCATTGCCTTTTTGGCAGTTTCAACAATATGGAATACAGGCTTTACTTGCTCACACATGTTATAATACTGATCTTTCAGATCCAGTTTAAATGCATCGTTGCCATATCTCAGGTTCATAAAGTCTACACATTCTTTCATCACCTGTTTCTTCTTCTCAAAGAGATCATGGTTATGGTCGCGAATAATATACTGGATAAATGATTTTTCGACTGATCCTTCCATTTTTACCAAATGATAAAATCCTTCATAATCCTGAGTGAATTCGGGTCTTTCAAAAACCGGAAGGAGTGCATTTAATTCCATTGCCATAAGTAAAGCATTCTGCATCTTGCCTTTGGCATAACCGGGATGAATATTTTTACCCTGAATATTAATTTTTGCGCCGGCAGCATTAAAGTTCTCATATTCCAATTCTCCAATTTCGCCTCCATCCATAGTATAAGCCCAGTCGGCAGCAAATTTCTCAACATCGAATCTATCAACGCCCCTGCCTATTTCTTCATCAGGAGTGAAGCCTATTTTAACAGGACCATGTTTAATCTCCGGATGGTTTATAAGATAATCAACCGCACACATAATTTCAGCTACACCTGCTTTATCATCAGCACCAAGCAGAGTAGTCCCATCAGTAACAATTAGTGGTTGCCCTCTATATTGTTTCATTTCGGGAAAATCATCCGGAGAAAGCACCAGCTTTAGTTCCTTGTTGAGCTCTATGTCGCCACCATCATAGTCTTCAATGATACGAGGTTTAACATCAACACCCGGCATATCAGGGCTTGTATCAACATGAGCAATGAAGCCGACAACAGGATGACTTTTACCATTATTTGCAGGCAGAGTTGCCATAACATAGCCATTCTCATCCATTTCAGCATCCTCTAATCCCATTTCTTTCAGCTCATCGCGGAGCATTCTGAGCATTACCAGTTGTTTTTCGGTGCTCGGACATGTCTCTGAACTTTCATCGCTCTGTGTATCGAGGCCCACATACCTTAAAAAGCGGTTTTTAATCTCTTCTTTCATAATACTGTTTTTCAAATAATCGTATCAGATTAAACATTCCAACGATAATTATTCTTCTTTCTTAGCGCGGAGTATTTCCCAAATCATATATCCACACAATATCAAGAACATACCTAAAGCAAGTATTTCAGCTGAATGGCTTGAGAACCACTCCTGATTAACATAATTAATATTGCCAAACCGCAACATCGCACTGACAACGCCCATCAGGGCACCACCGGCAATAAATCCAGAAGCTATTAGAGTTCCCCTTTCACGACGAGCCTGATTTAACTGTGCATCTTTTGAACGGGTGCTTACAAACCATGCAATAATTCCACCTACAAGCAGAGGAGTGTTCAGTTCGAGAGGGATAAACATTCCCAAAGAGAATGCCAGTGCCGGTACACCAATCATAGTAAGGATTAAAGCGAGGAAAGCACCTCCTGCATATAATAACCAGGGAGCCGGCTTGCCTGACATCATAGGCTCAATAACTGCAGCCATAGCATTTGCCTGAGGGGCTACCAGAGCATCGGGACCTGTGAATCCGTATGTCTTGTTCAGTATCATAATTACACCACCAACTGTAGCAGCAGATACTAATGTACCCAGGAATTTCCATGTTTGCTGCTTATAAGGTGAAGTTCCCAACCAATAACCAATTTTTAAGTCAGTAATGAAACCACCGGCCATTGATAATGCAGTACAAACCACACCTCCAATAATCAGGGCAGCAACCATTCCGGCAGTTCCTGACAGACCTGCAGAAACCATCACCAGTGAAGTAATTATCAGAGTCATCAAAGTCATTCCTGAAACCGGATTTGTTCCAACAATCGCGATTGCGTTAGCGGCAACAGTAGTAAACAGGAAGGCAATAATCATCACAATGAACAATGCAATAAGTGCCTGAGTGAGATTATTGATAACACCAAACAGGAAGAAAATAAAGATCACAATAGTTGTAGCAAGTATTCCGAACAGAATAATCTTCATTGGCAGGTCGCGCTGAGTTCTCTTGGTTGCTGCATCAACTGTTTTTTTGCCGCCAAGCTCTCTGATAGCCAGACCGAAAGCATCTTTTATGATCTTACTTGAACGTATAATTCCAATAATACCGGCCATGGCAATTCCTCCGATACCTACCTGGCGGATATAGTTGCGGAAGATTTCTTCGGCTGACATATCACTTAACATTGCTGTAATATTGGCACCAACAGCTATTGTCTGACCATCGGCAAAATAAGAGACGATGGGGATAAGAACGAACCATGCCACAAACGAACCTGCGCATATAATTGCGGCATATTTCAAGCCGATTATATATCCAAGTCCGGTGACAGCGGCACCAACATTCATTTTAAATACAATCTTATATTTGTCAGCAAGCATCATTCCTGCAGGAATCACACGTGTGGTGAAGACTTCACTCCACCAACCGAAGGTTGCGATTATAAAATCGTAAATACCACCAACGAGTCCGGCTATTAGTAGCAATTTTGCCTGGTTACCACCTTTTTCACCTGATACAAGCACTTCAGTAGTAGCAGTAGCTTCAGGGAAGGGATATTTACCATGCATATCTGACACGAAATATTTTCTGAACGGAATAAGGAAAAGAATTCCGAGGAAGCCACCCAGAAGCGAAGACAAGAATACCTGGTAAAAATGAGCTTCGAGATTGAGGATATAAAGAGCCGGCAGAGTAAAGATTGCTCCTGCCACAATTACACCCGAGCTTGCTCCAATTGATTGAATAATGACATTTTCACCAAGAGCGTTCTTACGTTTAGTGGCTGATGATAATCCAACAGCGATAATTGCAATGGGAATGGCGGCTTCAAAAACCTGACCAATTTTAAGGCCCAAATATGCCGCTGCTGCTGAAAAGATAACAGCCATTAAAAGACCGGTAAGAACCGATCTCAGATTAACTTCGGGATAAACCTTGTCGGGTGACATTAGAGGTTTGTACTCTTCACCCGGTTTTAACTCAGTGTATGCATTTTCCGGGAGTCCTTTTACTTCCTGTTTATTGTCGGCCATAGTTTTATTGTTTGAGTTTAACGCAAAGTTATAAACTCTTACAAATTACAGCTAATAAAAAAGGGGCTACTCTCACAGAATAGCCCCAAACACTTAAAAACTTTGTATTCCTAGACGGTTTTAGTTATGTCCCACACAAATGCTCTGATACCAACTTCTTTGTTAATTTCATCCATTTTGCGGACATTCTCGAGTAAAGTATCAACCAAACTGTCATCAACAATGGTCAATACCGCTGAATTCATTTCAGGCCATGTATGAGTGCCCATTCTGGGTTCACCTGTTTCCGATCCACGGCCCTGTACATTGGTCCACCAGGTGAAACCTCTGATTCCCAAATGGTCAAACATATATTCAACTCTCTCAGTGTTTGCTTGATTAAATGCTATAAAAACTGCTTTCATTTTAATTTGGGTTATTTAGTTTACACTGAAGTGAATTTGCTTTTCTATTTTTCTTTTCTTATTACGTTCGCCGCTTTTACCAAGAGCTCCGTACATTGCCGGCACGATAATCATAGTAACAAGGGTTGAGAATACTAAACCGCCAATAACGGTAATACCCATTGGTCGCCATAATTCAGATCCCTCACCAGTGCTGAGTGCTAAAGGCAACATACCAAGAATTGTAGTTAAAGCTGTCATTAATACAGGTCTCAAACGAGATCTTCCTGATAGGGTGATAGCCTCATTTAATTCATAGCCTCTGTCGCGCATCAGGTTGATATAGTCAACAAGCACGATACCATTCTTCACCACAATACCGATCAGAAGCACAGCCCCGAGCGCGGCTATCATACTCAAGGTTGTTCCGGTCAGGAACAGTGCTATCGCCACCCCGCTAAACGCAAACGGGATTGATAGCATTATTATGAATGGCATCTTTAGTGACTCGAATTGGGAGGCCATAACAATGTAGACAAGAATCAAACTTATTAGCATCAGCAATAGAATATCGCTGAAAGATTCCTGCTGATCCTGATACGCACCTCCAATGTTTACCATTACCTCCGATGGGATGCTTACAGTCTTGAGCTCCTTGTTTATTTCCTCTGCCAGGGTTCCTAATGGAACACCATCGGCCTTTGATGAAACAGTTACCAATCGTTCTTTACGCTTATGCTGGATAGATGGAGGTCCCCAGTATTCCTGAACAACGGCTAATTCTTTCAGCTTAATTTTTTGACCAGTTGGAGAAGTAATTGATATCTCTTCAAGATCAGTAATCGAGTTCCTTGATTCTTCGGTTAACCTTACTTTAATATCATATTCATCACCTTCTTCCTTGTATTTAGAAGCAACCAATCCACTGACTCTATTATAAATCTGTGTGGAAACGCTGGCAGTTGTAAGTCCGTGTGCTGCAACCTTTTCACGATCAATTGAAATCTGGAGCTCCGGCTTGTCTTTCTTTCTGCTAATCATCACATCACTTGCTCCCTTAATAGTACTAATCTTCTGACGGAGTTTTTCGGCCAGTTGATTAGTCTGGTCAAAGTCATACCCATAGATTTCAACGTCGACAGTATTAGTAGTACCACCAAATCCCTGACTTGAAGTGCTGACATTTGAAGTTATAATTTCCGGTATGTTGGCCAGTTGTAGCCTTAAATCGCTGGCAATTTCAAACACAGATCTGTCACGTTCATCAATATCTTTCAACCTCATCATAAAGTTGATAATATTAGAGCCGGTTGAAGTAAACAGCGAGAACATGCCACCTTCATCATCAGAACCGGACGAAGCAGAAACTAATGTAACTTCAGGATACCGATCTGCAATAATCTTTTCGATTTGACGAGTCACTTTCATTGTCTCTTCAACTCTTGTTCCGGTTTGAAGCTCAACGCTGGCCGACAAGCTACTTTCGTCACTTTCAGGCATAAAGTCAGTGCCAACAAATCCAAACAATCCCATTGAACCTACAAAAATCAATAACCCTCCAATAAGAGTTGCAGTTTTGTGTTTCAGGGTCCAGCGTAAGCTCTTTACATAGATATTATCAAGCTTGTTGAGTAGAGGTTCCATTGTACGTGAATGACTGTACCATTTTTCTTTCTTTGTGAGCTTATTCATTCCAAGGAGCTTGGCTGATAGCATAGGAGTAAGAGTAATAGCAGCCACAGTGGACATAACAATGGTTATTGAAACAATCCATCCCAACTGGTTAAACATAACTCCGGTCATACCCGAAACCAATGTTAACGGCATAAATACAGCCACAATTACTAATGTTGTTACAATAACCGCAAGCCATACCTCATTGGTTGCATAAATTGCCGCTT
Organism: uncultured Lentimicrobium sp.; assembly: GCA_964547915.1. Lineage (GTDB taxonomy): Bacteria > Bacteroidota > Bacteroidia > Bacteroidales > Lentimicrobiaceae > Lentimicrobium. The sequence goes on along the minus strand of CAZJPP010000008.1, from coordinate 95,195 downwards.
CACGTGGTGAACTTCCTCGTTCAATATGTTTTGTGATATTTTCGAGGACAACAATCGCATCATCCACCACCATACCAATTGCAATTGAAAGCGAAGTAAGTGAGATGATGTTGATTGAATTGCCTGTGGCGAACAAGTATATGAACGCTGAAATCAGTGAGATTGGAATTGTAAGAATAATGATAAATGTTGCCCTCCACTTTCCAAGGAACATAATAACAACCATGATAACGAATAAGAATGCGTACATCAGGGTCTCTGAAAGGTTGCTAATTGAACTCTTGATAAATGTAGATGAGTCAAATATCTGTGTAATTTTTACATCGGGAGGAAGGTCTTTCTTAAGCTGATCGAGGTTTTCATTAATAGCTTTGGCAACTTTAACGGTGTTTGCACCTGATTGCTTCATGACGAATAACCGAAGGCCCTGCTGACCATTAATCCTTTCTTCAAGAGAGAGGTCTTTCAGTGAGTCTTTAACAGTTGCTATATCCCTAAGATAAATAGCATTTCCCTGGTAATTGCCGACTACAAGGTTTTTAAGATTTTCACTATCATTAAATTCACCCTGAACCCTTAACTGGTAATCCATCAAACCCATCTTTACATTACCCGATGGCATATTCAAATTCTCAGCACCAATAATGCCACCAATTTGTTCGACTGTTAGATTGTAAGCATCAAGTTTTCCGGGATCAGTATCTATATAGATAACTCGTTTAGGTGCACCCATCATTGATACGGAACCTACACCATCAATACGGTTTAACGGGTTTACTACTTTCTCATCAATCAGTTTTTCGAGTCCCATGTAGCTTTCTTCAGCTGTGATAGCATAGAAAACTATAGGCATCATGTTTGTGCTGAATTTAAAGATAGAAGGTCTGTCAACTTCGTCAGGTAATGATTCAAGTGTCATATCGATAACATTTCTGATATCGTTGGCAGCTTCATCAAGATTCGATTCCCATTCAAACTGAATAGTAATAACTGAAAGATTATCGAGTGAAGATGAGGTTATCTCATCAAGATTATCCAGTGAATTCAATGCATCTTCTAGAGGTTTGGTAATATTTGTTTCAACGTCAAGAGCATTGGCACCCGGATAGGTTGTCATAACAGAAATAATAGGAGGCTCTATTTCAGGATAGAGGTCAACAGGCATTTTTATGAGTGCATAAATACCTACTACCATTACTCCTACGAAAAGCATAAGGGTAGTAATTGGTTTGTTTACCGCACTTTTATATATACTCATGGATTTCTTTTGTTACTAGTTTATTATAATTTTATTTGCAAAATGTAGATTAGTCAACCACCTGAACTTTCATACCATCGAGCAGACGAGCCTGACCACTGATAATAACCTTGGCTCCTTGTGAAAGCTGGTCACTTATAACTTCTACATTGTCATTTATACGTTGACCCAGAGTAACAGAAATTCTCTTTGCTATTCCGTTCTCCTCAATAAAAAGGTACCTTTCATTTGATCCCTGCATTTTGAGAATTGCCAATGCCGGTAATAATAAGGCCTTAGTCTCTCCGGGATTTAAAGTAACCCTGCTGTACATACCGGGACGTAATTGAGTTGAAGGATTATTAATTGTAATTTCTACCTGGAAAGTACGGCTTCCGGCATTAATAGTAGGATGCACCAGAGTTACCTTGCCTTCAAAAGTCTTATCAGGATAAATATCGCTGGTAACAACTGCCGGCATTCCGCTTTTAATTCTTGGGAAAAAGTTCTCTGAAATATTCACCATAGCCTTAAGTTTATCGATCTGAACCAGAGAAAGAATAGCTGCTTTTCCTGCAGCAGTATTAGGAACAGCTGAGTACATTTCACCTTGTTCGAAATATTTACCAGATACAATGCCATTGAATGGAGATACCAGTCTGGTATTTTCCTTTAAGAAATCTACATTGCTTTGTGCAATTTCATACTGAGTTTTCAGTTGGTCGTATTGTTGTTTTGCAACACTTCCCACTTTCTGAAGAGTGTCTAATCGTCTGAAGTCTGTTGCCAGATTCTTAAGTTGTATTTCAGCCTGGTGCAATTGTGTGCGGTCCATTTGAACTAACAACTGACCTTTTGAAACCCTGTCACCAACCTCAACATTAATACTTTCAATTCTGCCGGGAGCGGCCGGAGCAAAATGTATTTCTTCGTAAGGTTCAAGAGTTGATTGGTATTCTATAGTTCTGGCAATAGTTTGTTCTGAAAGAGTAATTACTTTTACAACTTCGGGTTTTGATTCCGAAGTCTTGGCATTTGGTTTCTCTTTTTGAGAGCAAGAACTTACAGTTATGGCAAGTGCAAAAGCTGCAAATAATATCTTTTTCATTTGAATTATTGATTATTGGTTTTTAATTGGTTGTGTACATTTTTTCAAGTTGTAGTCGTGCATCTAGTAGTTGCATAGCAGCACTCAGGTAATCGGTTTCAGCCTTCAGATAATTGTTGTCGGCTGTAATCAGGTCAAGTCCCGAAATCAAACCTTGTTCATATTTAAGCTTCAAACTGCTGTATACTCTGCGCGAAACTTCAATATTAGCTTTTTGATTTTCGAAAGTCTCGCTTGCACTAATCAGGTTAAAACGCAACTGCTTATCCTGAATCATCAGTTGATCACGTACAAGGTCACGATTGTTTTGCATGCTTTGCAGATCAATAAAAGCCTGCTTGGTTTGGGCAGCACGCAATCCGCTCGAGAACACAGGAACGTTTAACTGTAAGCCCACAACATGAGGAGGTGACATATCAAACTCCGGTTTCAGTATTTTATGTGTAAAAGAATAGAATCCTGCAAGAGTAGGTAAAGCTGCCGATTTACGCATATCCAACATCTTCCTGCTGATATCCACTTGCTGATTCATCAATTGAAAATCAAAATTATTGTCCAGTTTAAATGACTGAGCAAGTGCAACATTAACATTTGTCTCTTCAAGAATCTTTTCGAGATTATCGCTTAGAACAAGCTGAGTGTTAATATCTGTGCCCAACTGGAGTCTTAGCATATTCAAAGCTAGTTCAAGCTGCCTTTCGGATGCTTTAACCGCATTTTGTAATGTATTGACCTGAATAAATAACTGATCAACATCATTCTGTTCAATTATTCCAACTTTTGCAAGTGCTTCAGTCTTTTTATACAAATCATTCAGGTTGCTGAGGTTGAGTCTGAGCCGATCGTTTAACTCATCCGATATAAGAACGAGATAATAGCTATTGGTAACTTGCGTCCTGATGTCGGTTTCGGTCTTTTTATAACTTAATTCACTAAGCTCCTTATAGAGTTTAGCAGTTTGAACACCGACAATATAGCTACCGCTGAACAGTAGCTGCGAAACCTGAAAGTTGAAGTTGCTTGTTGGCTTAATAGGGATTTCAGTAGCGGGCATATCTTCGCTAAACCGGATAGACATATTTGCCCCCATAGAATTGGTATAATCGACCTTGGCAGCAGCCTGAGGAAGTCCGTTAGCTATTGCTTCACGAATTGATTGCTGGGCTTTCTGCACTGCCAATTCTGAATTGACCAGCGTTTTGTTAAATTTTAAAGCATGATCAATCGCCTCATTGACAGAAAGTGTGAGAGATTGCTGGGCAAATACATTTGAACCGAAAAGAAACAGTATCAAAAGTAACCCGGTAAGCTTAAGTTTCATTTTATTTGGTTTTAGGTAGTGCATTAATTGATTAATATATTGCATTAGTTTCATCGAGCCTGGGTCAATTTCCTATTTCCCAGGAATTTAGTGAGCCTTATATAAAAAGCTATAGACGAGGTTAATTTCGAATGGTTACATGTTTTTTTAGTTTTCTTTTAAGTGTTCAAAATATTTTTCCATAAGGGTCATCCCTTTTTTAGTGCAAATCCCTCTGAAATAGGGTAAAAATATATTCTGCAATATTTCCTTCTTTTGAGGATTAAGCGCTTTAATTCTATAGCTGGAGTGAGTTATTGAAACCAGTTCCCGCAAAAAGTTATCAATCAAGGTAACATTAAGATCTTTTCTCAAAACACCTTGTTCCATCCCCTTTTTTAAAAAAGTACAGGTGGCAGAATATTCATCCAGGTTCTCTTTATCAGATCCCATGGATGCAGTTACTAACGGATAGTAAAGCATCATATCCTGTTCCAGAGCAGGCGGAGTATTCTCCATATGTCTGCTTTCAATTTCCAGTAATACCACCAGTGCTTCAATCACGCTATCTGTATTTCCGATAATTTCAATTATCTCTTTGTTTTTATCGCGAATCATTTTTTTTATCGTAGCCACAGCCAATGTATCTTTCCCTTCGAAAAGTTCATAAACTGTTCTTTTCGACACACCGGCAGTCTTTGCGATACTATCCATGGTTACGCTTCTGATACCTTTTTTAAGAAAAGCTGCAGTAGCTGCACTTAAGATTTTATCCCGGGCAGATAGTTTTTGAGTCTCCTGTACGGGTAATATGGTGGCATCTTCTATAGTAGATAGAGCAGTATTATATGCCTCAGGAAAAATTCCTTTTTCATCAGCAGTTACGGTAGTATTATTCTTATCAGACATTTCTTTATAAATCTTAAAATGATTTGGTGCTGCAAAACTATAAAACTATTTTGGTTTTTCAGTTTTATTTTAATCTTATTTTAAGATTTTAGCAAATTTTAACAAAAAAGCAGCTATTTTTAGTATTTGGTGATACTCTTAATCCTGTTTTAGTCTTAAAATGCCAATTTTCCATCAGTTTGTCCCGCCAAAAACGAACCAGAAAGCCAAAAATGAACTGAATTTTGAATTCAGGGGAAACTGGAACATTAAGCTTGAGCAAAGAACCGCTAATAAGAACCAGGAACAGGAAAAGTACTTCTAGAACTGAATCCTGGCTACTACCGGCAAATGATCCGATAGGTATTTTCCACCGGGGCGGAAGTCAATTATAGAATGTTCTAGGACGGTAGTATTATATGAGACAAAAATAAAGTCAATGAGTGCTGGGTTATCAAAATGAGGGTCGAAGCTTATATAAGATACTTCGGGTCCGGTTTTAACTTCTGCTTTAACCCTTGAATCAACCATTACAACTTCGTTCTCAGGATAGCTTATTATTCGGTACACCCTGTCCTTTTCAGTAACATTAAAGTCGCCTGTTGCAACTACCGGCAAGTCACCGCCCAGTGAAGCAATTTTGTGAATCAATAGCTGAGCGCTCTCAACCCTGGCAACTTCTCCCATATGATCAAAGTGGGTGTTGAAAGCCATAAAGTGCCGGCCTGTCTTCCTGTCAATTAATTCTGCCCAGGTTACAACCCTATTGCAGGCTGCATCCCAACCTCTGCTACCAGGAACTTCAGGAGTTTCAGAAAGCCAAAAGGTGCCCGAACGAACTGCTCTGAATTTTTTCTTTTTATAAAGCAACGGACTATATTCACCGGCTTTCTTTCCGTCATCACGGGCGACGCCAAGACTCTTATATCCCCTGAGGTTTTTTTTGAGATACTGCAACTGATGATGCATAACCTCCTGCAATCCTATAATATTGGGAGAAATGCGGATTGCTTCTGCTGCAAATGCATCTTTTCGTAAATCCCATTGGTTAATGCCATCGTCCTTAACGTCAAGACGTATATTCCAAGACATTACATCCAAATTAACAGGTTCCTGACTAAAGGATTCCACAGGAATGAATAGTAATGTAACTATCACCATGAGTGGTATAAGGCGTAGATACATCTTTGACGATATCATTTGCTTGCTTGGCAGCATAATATGTTCAATTTGTAAAGTGCGAATTTACAACTTTTTACACCAAAATATTTCTTTAATTGACAGCTTAACATGTAACTGTAAAAAACCCATATATCATAAATTTATTGTACTTTTGCACCTCTTTATAAAAAACCATTATTATACTGGAGTGCTAATGAAACGATATCCTGAATACAAGCAACTTAACCTTCCTGAGATAGGTAATGAAGTTCTCAGGTCATGGGAGGAGGAAGATATATTCAAGAAGAGCCTAAAAATACGTGAAAACCACGAACCGTTTATCTTTTATGAAGGACCTCCTTCAGCTAACGGTACGCCTGGAATCCACCACGTTATGGCTCGTGCTATTAAGGATATATTCTGCAGGTACAAAACAATGAAGGGCTATCTTGTTAACCGTAAAGCAGGATGGGACACTCATGGTCTGCCAATTGAAATATCGGTTGAAAAGACTTTAGGCATCACTAAAGAAGATATAGGTAAAAAGATCTCTGTTGAGGAATACAATAAGGCCTGTCGTAGGGAAGTAATGAAATACAAGGATATGTGGGATGATCTTACCCGTAAGATTGGTTACTGGGTAGATCTCGAACATCCGTATATTACTTTCGACAATAAGTACATGGAAACCTTGTGGTTCCTGCTGCACCGTTTGTACGAAAAAGGGCTTTTGTATAAAGGATATACAATTCAGCCGTTTTCACCAGCCGCAGGTACAGGATTAAGTACACATGAGCTTAATCAGCCCGGTTGCTACCGAATGGTGAAGGACAATACACTTGTTGCACAGTTTAAGATTGTAAGAAACACCAAGTCGGAATTCCTTTTTGACGACCTTCATGGCGATCTTCACTTCCTGGCCTGGACTACCACACCATGGACTTTACCAAGTAACACTGCACTGGCTGTTGGTAAGAATATAGAATATGTAAGGGTTAAGACCTTCAATCCATATACTTTCCTTCCGGTAACGGTTATACTAGCTAAAGATCTGACATCAAAATATTTCTCTGAAAAGAATGCTGAACTCAGCCTTCAGGATTATGAACCGGGGTCTAAGAACATACCTTTTGTAATTGACCACACATATACCGGTACAGAATTAGAGGGTATTCGCTATGAGCAGCTAATGCCTTATGCACAGCCAACTGATGGTGATGCTTTCAGAGTTGTGATAGGTGATTTCGTAACCACTGAGGATGGAACAGGAATAGTACATATTGCACCAAGCTTCGGGGCCGACGACTTCAGAGCAGGACGTCAAAATGGTATCGGATCGCTTACATTAGTTGATCGTCAGGGAAGATTCACAGAGGAAATGGGTGAATTTGCCGGCCGTTATGTGAAATCTGAATATGCTCCCGATTACGATCCGGCAAATGACCAGAATGTTGATATCGATATCATAATAAAACTCAAAAAGGAAAACAAAGCCTTTAAATCGGAAAAATACGAACACTCATATCCTCATTGCTGGAGGACCGATAAACCTATATTGTATTATCCTCTTGATTCATGGTTTATCCGTACTACGGCATTCCGTGATAAGATGATAGAGTTCAACAAGACTATCAACTGGAAACCGGAATCAACCGGCACAGGAAGATTTGGTAACTGGCTTGAGAATCTGGTAGACTGGAACCTCAGCAGATCAAGATATTGGGGAACGCCATTGCCAATATGGGTGAGCGAAGACCGTGAGGAAGAAATATGCATCAGCTCTGTTGCCCAACTCAAGGGAGAGATTGAAAAATCAGTTGCAGCAGGCTTTATGGCTTCTAATCCACTTGAAGGATATGTTGCCGGTGACTACTCCGACGAAAACTACAAAAAGTTTGATCTACACCGTCCTTACGTGGATGACATTATTCTGGTATCTGCATCCGGCAAGAAGATGTACCGCGAACCTGACCTTATTGACGTATGGTTTGATTCAGGTGCTATGCCATTTGCACAGTTCCATTATCCATTTGAAAATGCTGACACACTTGAAGGATATTTCCCTGCCGACTTCATAGCAGAGGGCGTTGACCAGACACGCGGATGGTTTTTCACGCTACATGCAATAGCTGTTATGGCATTTGACTCTGTGTCATTTAAAGCTGTGGTCTCAAACGGACTGGTGTTGGATAAGGCCGGTAATAAAATGTCGAAGCGACTTGGTAATGCAATTGATCCTTTCACCACTATTGAGAAATTCGGACCTGATGCAACCCGTTGGTACATGATTACCAATGCCCAGCCATGGGATAATCTCAAGTTCGACCTCGATGGAATAGCCGAAGTACAGCGTAAATTCTTTGGAACACTTTACAACACATACAACTTCTTTGCCCTGTATGCAAATATAGACAGATTCCAATATAGCGAGCCTGAAGTTGACTACAACGACAGACCTGAAATCGACAGGTGGATACTATCGGAGTTGAACTCATTGGTTGCCGCAGTTGACGGTTACTATGCCGAATTCGAACCAACCCGCGCAGGAAGAGCCATTGCTGAATTTACTGATGAGCACCTGAGTAATTGGTATGTAAGATTATCACGCAGACGCTTCTGGAAAGGTGAATACACAAAAGATAAGATTTCGGCTTACCAGACACTCTATACCTGCCTTGAAACAATAGCCATACTTTCGGCACCAATTGCTCCATTCTTCAGCGACAGGCTTTTCAGGGACCTGAATACAATCACAGGAAGAAACAAAGCAGAGTCTGTACACCTTACCGACTTTTCAGTTGCTAATCCGGGCATGATTGATAAGGCTCTCGAGGAAAGAATGCAATTGGCACAGCAGGTTTCTTCAATGGTGCTTTCACTTCGCAAGCAGCATCGGATCAGAGTTCGTCAGCCTCTGCAAAGAATTATGATTCCACTGACTTCCGAAGGACTCAAAGAGAACATAGAAGCAGTAAGAAACCTTATCCTTTCAGAGGTAAACATCAAGGATATAGAGTTCATAAGCAGTGAAGGCGTACTTGTAAAAAAAGTAAAAGCCAACTTCAAAGCTTTGGGACCACGCTATGGCAAACTGATGAAACAAATAGCAGTTGCAGTAGCAGGCATTGAACAGGCACAAATTGCGGAATTCGAAAAGAACCGGGCACTTACCCTTACTATCGAAGGTGAAGAGGTGCAGCTGACCGAAGGAGATCTCGAAGTAATTACTGATGACATCCCCGGCTGGGTTATAGCTTCAAACGGAAACCTTACAATTGCTCTGGATATAACCTTAACCGACGAGCTAAAGAGCGAAGGACTCGCCCGTGAACTTGTCAACCGAATCCAGAACATACGTAAAGACAAGGGTTTTGAAGTAACCGATAAAATAAAACTGCAAATAGAGAAAAACAGTGAGCTCGAAGGAGCGATTAATCATAATAATGTTTATATTTGTTCTGAAACATTAGCTACATCACTTGATTTAGTTGACCAGATTGAACCAAGTGAACGTATCGTGGTTGAATTAGCAGAAGAATTACAAGCTGCTGTCAGTGTCACGAAAGTGGGCTGACAGTTATTTATTAATAACAAGTTAATACTAATACAAGGCGATGAAAGAACCTCAGCAAGAGAACCCAAAAAACCGTTATACTGACGAAGAACTCGAGGAGTTTAAGCAAATCATTCTTGAGAAATTAGAGAAAGCAAGGCGTGATCTCAAAATGCTTACTGAGGCTTTTGCAAACAGCAACGAGCATGATATAAGCGACACTTCTCCCACATTTAAAGTTCTTGAAGAAGGATATCAGGTAAATTCTAAGGAAGAAAATAGCAAATTGGCAGCCCGTCAGGATAAATTTATCACTGCGCTTGAAAATGCCCTGATTAGAATTGAGAACAAAACATATGGAATTTGCAGGGTAACAGGAAAGTTGATTTCCAAAGAACGCTTGCGTATAGTTCCTCATGCAACTCTATCCATTGAAGCAAAACTAAACCAGTCAAAGTCGTAACCTTCCATTGAAAAAGTCATTTCTCATTGTTGCTGCTATTCTGATCATAGATCAGATATCAAAATTTTGGGTTAAAACAAACATGGCTTTAGGCCAGGAATTTAAAGTCTTCGGTGATTGGTTTATAATTCACTTCACTGAGAATCCCGGAATGGCTTTCGGACTTGAGTTTTCGGGTGATTACGGTAAGTTGCTGTTAAGCCTTTTCCGACTGGTTGCGATAACCGTTCTGATAGTGTATATGTATAATATTACACGACACAAGGTATCTAACCGTGTACTGATAAGTTTATCACTTGTACTTGCTGGTGCTATCGGGAACGTTATTGACAGTGCTTTTTACGGATTAATGTTTAGTGATAGCACATTCTTTGAGGTGGCACGTTTCCTACCGCCCGAAGGAGGCTATAGCACATTCCTGCACGGAAAGGTCGTCGATATGTTTTACTTTCCTATAATTGATGGTATATATCCTCAATGGATTCCTTTCCTTGGTGGTTCTGAATTTCAGTTCTTCAGACCGGTATTCAACATTGCTGACTCCTCAATCACTATAGGGGTAATAATAATGCTGATTTTCCAGAAGGAGTTTTTTACCAAGAAACCACAACCTGAATTATAAGCTTTTAATTTCCTGAACAATCTCATCAATGGTTTTCGCTTCTGAAAGCTTAAACCTGCCTATTCTTGTTCTACGCAATTCAACCAGGTGGGCTCCACTGCCTATGGCCTTACCAAAGTCTCTGGCAAGTGCTCTTATATATGTTCCTTTGCTGCAAACAATTCTGAAATTAACGTCGGGCAGGTTTATTGATGTGATTTCAAACTCACTGATATTTATTTTTCTTGGCTCAAGTATGAGTTCTTTATCTTTACGGGCAAACTTATAAGCTCTTCTTCCTCCTATTTTAATCGCTGAATAGGTGGGTGGTACCTGTTCAATATCACCTGTTAGATTTGATATTGCTTCATTTATAAGCTCCGGAGTTACATGACTATAGTCATATACAGCGTCTATTTCGTGCTCGAGATCAAATGAAGGTGTTGTTGAACCAATCCTGAAAGTTCCGGTATATTCCTTTTCCTGTGCCTGGTACTCATCAATTTTCTTAGTGAATCGTCCGGTGCATATAATTAATAGACCATCGGCAAGAGGATCTAAAGTACCCGCATGTCCAACTTTAATTTTCTTTATGCCAAGACTTTCACGAATAACAATTCGCAAACGATTAACCACATCAAATGACGTCCATTTCAATGGCTTGTTAACCAGAAGTACCTCTCCTGTTTCAAAATCAAACATATACAATTAAGCGAGATTGAGGTTATATCCTGCTAACAGCATGATAATGATAATTAGCCCTACAGCAATACGGTAATAGCCGAACCACTTGAAACCATATCGGGTAAGTAGTGCGATGAAGGTCTTAATAGCAATTAATGCAACAATAAAGGCGACCAGATTACCTATTAGTAATACTGAGATATTCTGGCTTGTAATTATTTCAAAATTATCCATCAGCTTATATGAAGCTGCTCCAAACATGGTGGGCACAGCCAGGAAAAAGGAAAATTCAGCTGCTGTCTTTCTGTCAAGTCCCTGTGTCATGCCACCAATTATTGTTGCAGCCGACCTTGAAACACCGGGAATCATGGCAATACATTGAAAAAGTCCTATTTTAAAAGCAGTACCATAAGATATTTCACTACCCGTTTCTGTGTTTTTAAACCATTTGTCAACAAATATCAGGACAACACCACCTACAAGAAGCATTATAGCAACAATGAGGACACTTCCGAGCATTCTGTCAATAAAATCAATCATCAGAAACCCAATGATAGCAGCCGGAATGAAACCTATAAGTAATTTATAGTAGAAATTAAAACTTTGGAAAAACCGCTTCCAGTAGAGTACAATAACCGATAAGATAGCACCAAACTGAATATTAACCGTGAATGCTTTGACGAAATCATCAATTTCCATTCCAAGCACTTCCTGGGTGATAATCATGTGACCGGTTGAAGATACCGGTAAGAATTCAGTTATGCCTTCAACAATAGCAATAATGATAGCTTCGAAAAAAGTCATGAGAGTCGGGGTTGCTATTCGCGCGGTTTCTTCATAATGGCATAAATTTCCACTACATAGCCGGCAAGAATTAAAAGTGGGGCTAGAGTCAGGCGTCTGAAATTAAACATGCTTTCATTAAAAACATTTGGATCATCAGATCCGCCACCAATCATTAATAAGAAACCTACTACAATAATTGCAATGCCGATAAGCATCCACTTATAGTTTTCCCGTTCAAATGCAAACTGTTTGGTGATTTCCTTATCCACAGTCTTTTTTGATGTATCAGATTTACTTTGTGTACTCATACTTTGATTTTCTTAAGTGATTAGCGAAATTTATGAGATTTCAGATTCAAATACCGACCTACAGCGAACAATGTTGATAACCCGGTAATAAAAAGGCCTAATAATGTGACTAAGCCGAACAGTCTTAAGAACAGGTCAATATCCTGTAGATCAACTAACTCAGGTAAGGCTTGCCTTGAAAAGTATAATACAACTGAAAGAAGAATAATTGCTATTACTGCGCTAACAAGGCCATGAACAAGACTCTTTATAATGAATGGTTTACTGATGAATGAGCGTGTTGCACCCACTAGCTGCATTGTCTTGATGAGAAATCGCTTGCTGTATACACTCAATCGGATTGTGTTATTAATCAAAGCAACTGAAATTAACAGGAGCACAATGCTGAATGCGAGTATTATTATGCTTATACGTTTGATATTTTCATTAACAGCATTTACCAATGATTTGTGGTAAAATACCTCTTTCACAACATTGTGGTTTAGTAGTTGCTTCTCAATAACAGCCAGACTGTCGTTGTTGGCATATTCAGCATTCAATCGTATATCAATTGAAGCTGAAAGCGGGTTATATCCAAGGAAGTCAACGAAATCTTCACCTAATTCTTCGGTGAGATCTTTAGCTGCCTGCTCACGAGTAATAAATTCAGTTGATTTAACATACTGCTCCGTATCGAGTTTCTTTTGAAACTCAAGAATCCGGGCTTCCTTAATATTGTCTTTAATAATTACTGAAAAGCCAATATTTTCCTTGACAATATCAGATAGTTTGCCGGCATGTAACACAATCAGGCCTAATAAGCCCAACATGAACAGCACCAGTGAAATACTGATGATAGTAGTTACAGTTGATGTTTGCAGCCTTTTGCGGCTTGCTTTTTCTTCGTTGCCTGACATAATTAAGTACCAGACTGCGAAAGTAGTAAAATTCTGATATTATTTGGCTGATTTTTCGAGATTGGCATCTACATCCACTCTGATGCTTTTTGCAATATTATTTGCAACAGTATTTGGGATTTTGATATTATAATCAGCCACCTGAACATAAAATGTTGACTGACCTCTGACCTTATCGCCATTAACTTCCAGTGTTCCTTTTTCAGTGATCTTTCTGGTTGCGTCCTTTATGGTCAGGTCACCTTCGATGGTAACTTCATATTTCCCGTTTTTCGAAAAGTCCACCTTTGAAATGTCAGTCACCTTTCCTTTAAAAGTTGCATTGGGATATTTATCTGATTCTACATAATTCTCATTAAAATGCTCCTGCATCAGGGCTTTTTCGAACTGGAAGGACTTCATTAACGCTTTAAAAACCAGGTCCCCGGTTTGAGAGTCGAGAGCTGCATTCACCTGACGATTATGAGCTTCAATATCTTCTATAGGTGTTGTTGAAAAAAAGCGGATATAACCTGTTTTGGTCATATACTTCTGAGCCTGAACAGCGGTGATGCTTAATGAGAGTATAAAAACAGCGGTGATTATTTTTTTCATAGTAATTAATTGTTAGAAGGTGAATAAATAGAAAGCTTATTTTTTGGGGACCGAGCAATGTTCCATAATCACGTCCACTTCATTATATCCGGTGCAGTAACCCTTAACACTGATTTGTGATCCAGGCAGAACAGCAGCAATTTCATCATTGAATTCAGGTATAAATGCCATTCTCACTCCTTCATCGCCAAACAATCCTACTTCTATTGCAAACACTGCAATAAGGAGAGAATCTGATTGTTCTACATAACTCAGAACTCCTGACACGAGCAACACTTTCCCATTGTACTTTTGACTGGCTGCCGCAGTATTGTTCTTGAATTCAGCTAAAAGGTCGGCAGCAGAAACTTCAAAATCAGGCTTTTTCTTTGCGAAGTCAGGTTGGGGTTTATTATAAACAAAGAAATAAACTAATACGGCTACCAATACTGCAATAGATAAAAGGATACCCAGTGCAGCAATCCATTTTCTTTTCATAGGTAAAAAGTTTACACTTAAAACACTTCAATCAAAAGAAAGTTTGGTAGCGTTAATTTCATATCAACAGACAATATCCCGATTACTTACAGTAGTGATTAATTGGTATCATCTCTAGGTCATCTCTAGGTCATCTATCAATCAACTCTCAGTGAATTCTAGGTTCTGACCAGAGATGGTGCAGCTATGACTCAGTTTTCTATCCTGGATAACTTAGGCTTGATATTATTCAATAAGCTCCATAAATGTATTACATACTTACCATGGCTTCATTGGATAAGCATGACGATATTGGCAACTCCGGTAAGAAGTGCCAAACAAGTTGTTTACTTAATAAGAGGGGGATTTAAAAATGCCAGGGTGATTTCCCTTCATCAACTTCCTTACGCGAAACCCAGTACTGGTCAATAACAGTTGTTTCTCTTTGTTCCCAGTAAGCTGGTGATACTCTTGAACCTGTTGGGGTTTTCAGGCTCATTTCATAAACCGCAATCACCGGGTTAAAAACAAGGTCAGTAACACCGATGGTGCATTTCTCAATGCCTTCAGCGTCACTCCGGCAGTCGGTTATTACTTCAAAACCGTTAAAAACCAATAGGTCAGTGAGGAATTTACAGCGGTCGGCAGTTGTATCTTTCTCAATGATTGTACAACGTATTCCTTTAATTTCTTCGACTATATGTTTAGCTTGTAATGGCATGTCTGTTCTGTTTTAGAAAATTCCAACACTGATATTTGTGATCCATTCGTAAATCTGACTCCAGAAACCAACAACAAAGATACCGAGGGCGCTTAGCGTTAACCCGGTTCGGGTAACCCAATCGCTCCTGAATGTAGGTATTGGATTTTCGTTTTTGTTGATGAACATAGCTTTTACCACCAGCAGATAATAATATAACGATATAGTTGCGTTGAGTACTGCTATCAGCACCAGCCAGTAATAACCGGCAGAAGCTGCTGAAGTAAAAAGGAAGAACTTACCAAAGAATCCTGCAACAGGTGGAATTCCCGCAAGGGAGAACATTGCCAGCATCATGAGCAGACTAAGTTTTGGATTGGTCTTGTATAGTCCATCGTAGTTGTCCATCGAAAGTTTGCCTGTAGCATTCTCAATAGCAATCACAACACCGAAAGCTCCCAGGTTGGAGAATATGTAGGTTAACACGAAATAAATAACCGCAGTCATCCCAATCTTGCTTCCTGCCATAATACCAAGCAGGATAAAACCTGCCTGCGCAATTGAAGAGAAAGCAAGAAATCTTTTCATGTTTTTCTGCCTCAGGGCAAAAAGGTTACCTATAACCATAGTAGCAATCGACAGAGTGTATAATACCTCAGTCCATACTTGCATCACAGGGTAGAACACCTTAAACAGTATAAGCATAAGCACAAATGATGCTGCACCTTTCGATATTACTGAAAAGTAGGATGTCACGCTGGTTGGGGCTCCTTCATAAACGTCTGCTGTCCAGAGATGGAATGGGACAAGAGAAATTTTAAATGCCATGCCTGAAATGAAGAGCAGAAGTGCAAGTACCTGAAGTGGGGAATCAGTTATATCGTATGATACTTCGCTAAAGTAAATTGAGCCTGTTGTTCCGTATATAAGTGAAAGGCCGAAAAGAAGAATACCCGATGAAAGTGCAGATGAAAGAATAAATTTAACACCGGCTTCAGCTGATTTTGTCCTGTGATGGGTATAGGCAGCGAGGGCAGCCAATGGAATAGAAGCTGTTTCAAGTCCGAGGTAGAACATCAGGAAATCGCCAGAAGAGATCATAAAGTACATCCCGACAAGGGTTGAAAGTAAAATGACAAAGAACTCGCTCATCTTTTCCCTGTTTTCCGGTTTTATCAGCCAGCCATACGATTGAAGAAGTATAATCAGCACACCGGTGTTGAGCACATTTTTCATCATAACTATAAGGGCATTTGACTGGAACATGCCACCGAAAAGTGTACCATGGAATGCCGGTAAATAGCCCACTATTGTATGGATTATGAAAAATACAACTGCCACAGGAATGATAAACCTCTTCTGTGAGGGTT
The DNA here is from genome assembly GCA_964547915.1 of uncultured Lentimicrobium sp. GTDB lineage: Bacteria > Bacteroidota > Bacteroidia > Bacteroidales > Lentimicrobiaceae > Lentimicrobium. Next base: position 79,090 of record CAZJPP010000008.1, on the reverse strand, counting down.
TCATTGCCAGATCAATAATAAGCACAAGCAGGGTGATTATAACAAGCACCAGTTCATGCCTCATGATTAAAAAGTCGTTGATGTTCATACGATTGATCTATAGTTCTTTTCTTAAAAAATACTTACAAATGCAGATGTTGCCATTCCAATTTTGGTCATAATAGGCTCAAGGCTGAAATTGATCATATTGCTGAGCCAGAGAGGGGCAATACCTATTCCTGCTATTGATACTACCAGCGTTATGGTTGAAAGTCTTTCAAACCATGTCGCATCTTTAAGCTGCAGGTAATGGTCGTTTTTAACAGGACCAAGAAGGAGAATTCCTACAACACGCAGAATATAAACGGCAGTTACAACAATACTTGCAGTAGCCATTATGGTTAGGATGCGGTGGAATGCATCCTGATGTTGGAATGAACCGACAAAGATTGTCATTTCTGCTACAAATCCACTAAAACCAGGCAAACCTAATGAAGCCAGACCCGCTATAATGTACACAACTGAAAGGAAAGGAATTACTTTCATCAGGCCACCCATTTCATTGATTAAACGAGTATGAGTACGCCCGTAAATCATGCCTATCAGAGCAAAGAAGAGGGCTGTCATCAAACCATGTGATATCATCTGTAGAATTGCACCGTTAAATGCAGTTTGGTTCATCATAAGGATTGCAAATAGTACAAGTCCGCAGTGGCTCACCGATGAATATGCGTTAATATATTTGAGGTCTTTTTGGAAGATAGCACCAAAAGCACCGTAAAGTACTGAAGTGGCTGTGAGGAGCAGGAATATCCAAGCCTGTTCCTGTGCCGCATCGGGCATAAGGAATATGGCAACCCTGAAAGCACCATAACCTCCCAGTTTCATGAGTACTCCTGCATGAAGCATCGATACTGCGGTAGGTGCTGATGCATGACCGTCGGGCGACCATGTGTGGAATGGGAACAAGGCGCCCAGAATACCAAATCCTATGAATGTAAATGGGAACAGGAATCGCTGCATTTCAATGGGTATGGTATTCCTGGATATTTCAAGCAGGTTCCATGTAAGGGGTTGCCCTTCGGGTGCCGAGAAGAAATATATACCGAGAATTCCTACTGTAAGAAGTGCCGAACCTCCCATTAGCATAAGAGTAAGCTTCATTGCAGAGTATTCCTTCGGGCCTGAGCCCCATATGCCGATAAGAAGGTACATGGGAATTACTGCGACTTCATAAAACAAAAACATTGTAAACAGGTCGATTGAGATAAAGAACCCGTAAACACCTGTAGCAAGCAATATCAATGAAATGAAAAATTCCTTTGAGAGGAAGTTGACTTCCCAGGATGCAAATATTCCGGCAAACACCACTAAACCAGTCAAAGCTATCATAGCAACCGATATTCCGTCGACACCCACTGAGTAGTGAATGTTGAGGCTTGGGAACCACACAGCATCGTAGGTGAATAGCATTTCAGCCATATTGCCTGCATTTCTTTCGCTTAAGTATGCAAAAACCAGCCAGGCAGCAAGCAATAACTGAATCCCCATTCCAATGGCAGCAACCAGGCGTATACGTTCCATTGTTTTTGAGAAACCTATCAGGAGGACTGTTACAACCGGTATTATTACAAAAAATGATAGAATATTCATGTTGGTTCTTTTACAAGTTGGTTAATTATCTCTGCCACAAGAAAATAAATACAATTGCCAGTGTTATTGTGCCGGTAATAAATACGTATCCATACTGTTGTAGTCTTCCACTCTGAAATCCTTTTATTAAGTTTGAAGTGGCTACGATAGTATTTCCTATGAGGTTCATAGTTCCATCAACGATGTGTCGGTCGAACCAGGCAACCGGTTGAGATATGTAGCGGAATATAATTTTCTTTGTCACAAAAAGGTAAAGCTCATCCATATAGAACTTGTTGTAAGCTCCTTTGTAAAATCCACCCATTGCAGTGGCAATTTTTTCAGGAATGGAAGTAGATTTCCGGTACATTGCCATTGCGACAAGAATGCCTGCAATGCCTATAAGTACAGATGGCACGGCAACAGCATAGTTGATATGGGCTTCAAATGGCATTCCGTCGGAAGTGACTAGCTCACTGAATGGCAGGAATCCTGCAAAAACAGCACCAAAAGCGAGAATCATCAATGGTATTGTCATAATTAGCGGTGATTCATGTGGTGTATGATGGTAGTTCTTTTCCTTTCCCCAAAATACGTTGAAGTAGAGACGGAACATATAGAAAGCTGTTAGCCCGGCAACCAGGAATTCTATGGCAAACAATATTGTATTATGATGCAAAGCTGCTGACAGAATTTCGTCTTTGCTGAAAAATCCTGATAAAGGAGGGATTCCGGCGATTGTAAGACATCCTATAAGGAATGTAATGTGGGTGATTGGCAGGTATTTTCTCAATCCTCCCATTTCACGCATATCGTTAGAATGGACGGCATGTATTATCGCTCCTGCACCCAGGAATAACAAAGCTTTGAACATAGCATGGGTAAACAGGTGCCAGTTTCCTGCCATGAAGCCAAGGCCGTCATGGCCACCATAACCTGAAACACCAAGTGCCAGCATCATATAACCAATTTGCGACATAGTTGAGTAAGCAAGTACTCGTTTTATGTCATTCTGTGTACAGGCGATTATTGCTGCAAACAGTGAACTTATACCACCCACCCATGCAACAACAGTAAGTGCATCGGGGGCTACAAGTGCATAAACAGGAAACAGTCGTGCCACGAGATAAACACCGGCAACAACCATTGTAGCAGCATGAATAAGTGCTGAAACAGGGGTCGGGCCCTCCATAGCATCGGGCAGCCATATATGCAATGGAAACATAGCTGATTTACCGGCGCCTCCCATAAAAATTAAGATCAATGCCCAGGTAATACCGCTTAATCCCATAAAAGCCAATCCTCCGGCATGAGTAATGGCCGGACCATCAGAGCTAACCAGAGTCTGGAAGTCGAAGGTATTGGTCATAAACGACAGCATCAGAATACCTATTAGGAATCCTAAGTCGGCAAAACGGGTAACTATGAAGGCTTTCTTTGAAGCCGCCACTGCACTTGGTTTTTCGTAATAAAAACCAATAAGCAGGAATGACGAGACACCAACCAGTTCCCAGAAGATGTACATCTGGAAGATATTGGTTGCCAATACAAGGCCCAACATAGAGAAAGTGAAAAGAGACAGAAATGAAAAGAATCTGTGAAATCCTTTTTCACCTTTCATGTAGCCAATACTGTAAATATGCACCATAAGCGAGACCGTGCTTACAACCACTAGCATCATTACTGCTATGGGATCGAGCAATATGCCCAGGTTAATCGTAAGGTGTTGCGTCAGGTGAAGCCATGTGATCTCGAATGCTTTCAGTGACTGGTATGCTTCGCCCGGTGTATGGCCAGTCCAGAAGTAACTGATGGCTGTCATGTACGACAATATGGCAACTATGGTCAGGCCGGTGGTGCCAATAATTCCTGATACCAGTGGCTTTAACTTGTGCCCTGTTAGTCCGGTAAGGAGAAAAACAAACAGGGGAATAAGTGGAATCAGGATTGTATAGGAATATGCGTTCATAGTCTAAGTTATGGCGTTATTTTACTTCCTAGTATTTCATTTGATTTACCTGGTCAACTTCAATAGACTTGAAGTTACGGTATATGTTAATGATTATTGCTATTGCAACCGCAGCTTCAGCAGCAGCAACCGCAATAATGATCAGGGTGAAGAAATGACCCTGAAGATTATCGGGATAGAGGTAACGGTTGAATGCAACAAAGTTTATGTTTACGGAATTGAGAATTAGCTCAATTGACATCAGCATGGTGATCAGGTTACGTCTTGTAAGGAATCCGAAGATTCCAATGAAGAACATTAGGGTACTTAATACCAGGAATGATTCTAAAGGGATGTTTCCGGTCATGGTTGTTATATTTTACTCCTGATTAGTGTCGGTTTTCTTAACAATATCAAGTCTTTCTTTACGGGCAGCAATAATAGAGCCGACCATAGCTGCCAGAAGAAGGATGGAGATAACCTCAAATGGCAGGGCGTATCCGTTTTCACCGTACGACACGAGATGGCGGCCAACATTCTGTACATCCGAAGATATAGCCGGGTTTGTTGTTGGCTTGAATTCATGAGTTAAAATGAGTATAATAGTAAGTGCAGCACCGGCTATTACAGAAAGTGCTGACAGCAGGCCTTGTCTAAGAGTTACCATCCTCGCCTTTTCACTTATATGACTTGTAAGGAGGATAGAAAATATCATTAGCACAATGATACCTCCGGCATAAACTGTGAGCTGCACAGCTGCAAGGAAGTTATAGTTCAGCATGAAATACAGACCTGCTGTACTTACGAGGACAAACAGCAGGTAAACTGCAGCCCGTAATATCCGTCGGGTGGTTACTGTGAGTATGGAGAACCCCAATATCGCTCCGGCAAACAAGAAAAACAATATGTTACTGTCCATTATTATTTGTTCTGATTTTTGCTAATTATTCTTTAACACCTTCCATTATTTTTGAACCCGGCTTATTTAAAACCTTGGTAAGCTGAGCACGATCCCAAACGGAATGTTCAAATTCCTGACTCATTACAATAGCATTGGAAGGGCATGCCCTTATGCAAAGATTACAGAAGGTACACATACCCAGATGGTAGATATGCTTATCGATAGCTTTTTTCTTTTTGCCATCTTCACCTACAACTGTTTTTGAGATAATTTCTATAGTACCGTTAGGGCATGACAGTTCGCATAAACCGCATCCTGTGCATTTATGCTCATTATTCTCGTTATGTGGCATTACAACCTCACCACGGAACCTGTCAGCTATCTTCAGAGTAGCACGGTTTTCGGGATATTGTTGTGTTACGTTTTTCCAGGGTGTGAAGAAGTACCGGCCTGTAATCATCATTCCCTTTATGAGTGTGATGAATCCGCCAAAGATTTCACCGAAATATTTTATTATCGACTTCATAGTGTTCGTAGTTTAGAAATGAAGGCCCAGTAGTACAACTGCAGTCATCAGAATGATATTAAGCAGATTAATGGGCAAGAGGTATTTCCACTCGAGGTTAAGAATCTGGTCAACCCTCAAGCGTGGGAAGGTCCATTTGAACCACATCATTAGGAATATCACAGCAAATACCTTCAGGAAGAACCATACCAGCCCGGGAATGAAGTCCATAACTGCGTTGAATGCTTCAAAGTCGCCAAAATGCAGAGGCATCCAACCTCCAAGGAACACAGTAGTTGCCATGGCAGCTACAATGAACAGGTTGATATATTCAGCGAGGAAGAAGAAGGCAAATTTTATACCTGAGTATTCTGTATGAAATCCTGCTGTAAGCTCAGACTCGGCTTCAGCAAGGTCAAAAGGACCACGGTTTGTTTCAGCAGTGCCGGCAATCACGAATACAAGGAATGCAATCACTGCAGGAATATGACCCTGGAAGATAAACCACAGATCGCGCTGTCCTTCGACAATTCCCGAAATTTGCATGGTACCTGCAAAAATGATCATTGCTATTAGCGAAAGTCCTACAGAAAGTTCGTAGCTCACTATCTGGGCTCCTGAACGCATTGCCCCGATTAGCGAATATTTATTGTTTGAGCTCCAACCGGCAAGCAATACACCAATAACACCAACTGATGAAACGGCAGTTACAAAGAATACACCTATATCGAAGTCAAATGATACCAGTCCGGGAGCAAAGGGGATTACTGAAATAGCCATGAATGAAACAATAATCACAATAAATGGTGCCAGATTGTATAAAAATCTGTCAGCCCTTTTTGGTGTGATGAGTTCTTTCATCAACAGTTTGATAAAGTCGGCTATGGTCTGCATTAATCCCCAGGGACCAACACGCATAGGGCCCAGGCGCTGCTGGAATGCCGCACAAACCTTACGTTCGGCATATACCAGAAACAGTCCGAATACAGCTACAAACAGCAGGTATGCAACACCTACTATAGTCCACTCAATAGCAAGGGTTGCAGTGGGACTAAGGCTGGTTGAAAGCGATTCATGAATCGACTTGGTTAGTGGTTCGAAATCGTAAATATTAAAGGCCATCGAATTATTGTTCAGAAGTTAGGTTCATAAACTATTTATCTGTCAATATCAGGTATCACAAGGTCAAAAGTTCCCATGATAGCTACAAGGTCGGCGATCTTCCATCCTTTTGCAATTTTGTTAATTACGAACAGATTGGAGAATCCAGGTGAACGGAACTTCATTCGGTAAGGACTTTTCTTACCATCGGAGATAATATACACCCCAAAATCACCACGTGCAGTTTCCACTCTTTGATAATATTCACCTTCAGGCAGTTTGGTAACCCCTTTAAGTTTAACAGCATGGTCACCTGCCGGAATGTTGTCGATTAACTGTTCAATGATATTCATTGATTCGTACATCTCTTGTATGCGGAGGTGGTATCTTGTGAAAGTATCACCTTCAGTACCCATTATTTCATTGAAGTTCACATATGGATATGCTCCATAGGGTTCTTTTTTGCGCACATCGCATGAGAAGCCGCTAGCTCTGCCCGAAGGTCCGGTAACACCGTAAGCAATTGCATCTTCTTTCGAAAGTATACCTACACCTTTTGTTCTTTCTTTAAAAATCACGTTCCCGGTAAGCAGCTGTTCATATTCGGGGAGTTTGGCCCTGAATTTCTTTATAAATGCCTTAACATCTCTCTGAAAGTTAGGATGTATATCGAATTGCACACCTCCGGGTAAGCTGTAATTTAAGGTAAGGCGGGCACCACATGTCGCTTCAAAGATGTCGAGGATATCTTCACGGTCACGCAGTCCGTAAAAAAAGGTAGTCAATGCACCCATATCCATTCCAAAAGCACACCACCACAACTGGTGAGATGAAATACGCTGCAGTTCATTAAAAATGGTGCGTATGTATTTTACCCTTTTGGGGACTTCCACTTGCAGTGCTTTCTCAACACACATGCTTACAGCCTCATTGTTCATATGGGCTGAAAGGTAATCCATACGGTCGGTAAGATGCGGAATCTGGTGATAGCTGAGACTTTCGGTCATTTTTTCAATACCACTGTGGATGTATCCAATGTGTGGCTGTACATTAAGTACTATCTCACCTTCAAGTTTTACAAGCAGTCTCAGAACTCCGTGTGTACTTGGATGCTGTGGACCCATATTGACGAGGTAATCATCAGTCTTAATCTCGTCGCTCGATAAAATTATTTCTCTGATTTCTTCCATGGGCTATCGTGATACAATGTGTACATCATCCTGAAAATCTTTACGCAGAGGATACCCCCAGTCATCGTTAAGGAAGAGCCTGCGTGGTTCAGGGTGGTTATTGAATTTTATTCCCAGGAGGTCAAAAGCTTCATTTTCATGAGGATCGGCAGTTGGCCATATGTCTGCAACTGAATCAACTACAGGGTTCACCCTGCCGGCTGTTTTTACCTTTGCAACCATAATGTGGTTGTGGATAGTTGATTCAAGATGGTAAATTACCATCAGGTGGTCAGCAAAGTCAGCACCCGATAGGCAGAACATATAATCAAAAGCTAATTCAGGAGCATTTTTAAGCTTTAGCATAAATTCATGGTGCTTGTCCAAAGGTAGAACTGCTTCCACGAATTGTGTACCCATCCTGACCTGTGCATCGGGCAAAAGGATGCTGAGGGTTTGAATAAGCGAATCGTTTGTCATAAGATTACTATTTTGGCTTATCCGGTTACTTAGTTACTTTTTTATTCGAATAATTGCGTTCGTGGCGGATCTTCTTTTGCAGTTGCATAAGTCCGTATAGGAATGCTTCAGGTCTTGGAGGACATCCCGGGATGTACACATCAACCGGTATCACATGGTCGGCTCCTTTTACAATTGAGTAACTGTTGTAATAGAAAGGACCACCAGAAATAGCGCATGCACCCATTGCGATAACATATTTTGGATCAGCCATCTGATCATAAAGACGCTTTAAAACCGGAGCCATTTTATAATTGATGGATCCGCTTATCACTATCATGTCGGCTTGTCGGGGTGTCGCGCGCGCTACTTCCATACCAAAACGAGAGAAGTCATGGCGTGAAGCGCCAACTGCCATAAACTCCATTGCACAGCAGCGTGTGCCGAAAGTGAGTGGCCATAAAGAATTTGAACGTGCCCAGTTGATGAGGTCATCTAATTTGGTGAGCAGTATACTGCCACCTTCGTGCGACTCAATAAATGGGTAATCGGGACCTATTTTTTCTTTCATGCTTATATGTTCCGAGGTTGTCGAATTTTAATAATAACAGAAATGTAGAAAATGATTTACTATTCCCATTTGAGGGCATGTTTCTTCCAACCGTATAGCAGTCCAAGACCAAGCACGGCAAAAAAGATCAGGATTTCGATGAAAGCAGTTATTCCAACTTCCCTTACTACGGTTGCCCATGGGAAAATGAATACTGTTTCAACGTCGAAAATGAGGAATATAATTGCAAACAGGTAATAACCAACGGTATATTGCAGCCATGAACCTCCAATGGTTTCGATGCCGCATTCGTAAGGCTCAAACTTTAGCGGGTTGTATGATTTTGGTGGAACGATGCTTGAAAACAATATCGCACCACCAACAAGTATTACTCCAAGTATGAAGAACAATACAAGTGACTGACTTTCCATAAAAACAATGTATCTAGTTTTAACAGTTTGTAAAAGTAGATAAATGTAATCAAGTAGCAGCAGAAGTTTTTAAGTTAATAGCTCAATTTAGAACCAATTTTAATTAGCAAATAGTTTTCTTAAGCCTTTTGTCTTTAATGGCCTTGTATAAAGAAGTTATGGAAATAGTTTATAGACCAAACATGCATTTATATGACATGAATAGACTAGTTAAATGCTGCTACAACCACAGCATTTTTATATGAGTTGACTGTACCTTTGATGTTTACGATTTCAGTCAGAACGACATAGATTCCTGAATTTGCAAGCTCTTTTGAGTCGGAAATGCCATCCCAAACAAACGAATTATTATCTCCGGCAAGGTGATTTGCTGCAAGAATCCGCACCAAACGGCCATTGCAATCAAAGATTCTTATCGTAATGAGATTGCCGGGCTCATCGGATGTGCAAGAGATTAGGAGGTTGTCGTCTCTTCCATCATTATTGGGTGAAAATGTGGCCGGTTCTATATTAACAATGTTATCTTGTTGTTGTGGAACCATAAACTGGGAGTTCTTATATCCAGGTGATGCAAATCCAACGCTAAGTGATGCAGAATGCCAGTTCGGTTTGATATTGGATTTTCTGAAGGGGTTAATTTTCTCAAGCGAAACACCTTTTGTTGATGTTAATAAGGGGAAGTGCATTTCAGTATCATAATTAACCATGTCCAGGACTTCATCATCCTTGTTTATCAGGCAGAGTGTTGATCCGCTATTGGAAAGTGCGGGAAAATCGTTAGCTTCTATTATTGATGATGGAGATGATGTAAAGTAATCATTTTTAACCCCTCCGGCATTTCTTGTGAAAACCAGGTATGAATGTGGAAAAATTGAGCGGCCTACATCACAAAGATTGTAGTCGGATTCAATCGCATGAATAAGAGTATCATAAAAGGCGAGTCTGATGTTTCTCAGATCAATGATACTGTCGGAATTATTATATATTTCAATAAAGTCAGCTCCGTCAGTCAAAGGATCAAATAGTATTTCGTTAAAAGTAAGATCACCCGGTGAGGGCGCAAAAGGCCAACCAAACTCAGTTACCTTAGTTTCTTCAATGACATTACCTGCACAATCCTCTATACTTCCCTTTATTGTCATGCTATACAGCACATTCTTATCAATCGGCTGGGTCAACTTTAAGACAACTGATTTGTATTCAGGAGGTATTAGGTTGACACTGCCCGGGAATCCTATTCCATTGTTAATTTCGTATGTGTATTTATCCGACAGGGTAAGACTGTCAAGTGATTCATTAAAAGCCACCTCAATCTCTGTTTCTTTCAGAACCATTATGTAATCTATGGTAGGAGATTGGCTGTCGGGATTTTCATTAAGTACCGAATTGACGGCACCGGGTGTCCCTCCCGTAGTATTCTCACATGCTGTCCAATTATCGTAATCACCGCATGGATTCAGGGGATCAACAAGTTCAACTGACCAACCTCCCTGACTTTTTCTGGTATCATGATACCACTCATCAGTAAAAGCAACACTGTGGATGATACCATCATCACTATTTTTGAGTGTTAGCCGACATCCTGTATTAATAAGGCTAAAGCCGGTAATAGCCAATACGTGCCCGTATTCCTGCATTATTGTATCATGGCCGGGAGCGGTTAAAATGTAATAGCCGTTTGAGGGAATTGTAAATTCAGGAAGAGGTTTCTCTGTAGAACCAATGAAAAGTGAGTAATCTGTTAGCTGAATAGAGTGATTTGTGCGATTATACAGTTCAATGTATTCACAAGTAAGTTCCTGGGGAGGGTCAGGAGGATCAGCCATAATTTCATTAAAAAGGACATCAAATTCCCTGACGGGGGCATATTGGAAATCGACTACTGCCGGATTCATTATATTGCCGGATAAATCAGCGATATTTTTAACAGTTATGGTATAAATGGTATTTTCTTCAAATGCAGTATTAAAAAGTACCTGAACTGAAGATGGCTTATCAGGATTCTGACCGGCAGCAATCGGCTCTATAAAGGGTGTATTTAGTTCGTAATTGTCAGTATTGGAGGCAGATACATTACTAATAGTTTCATTAAATTTCAGCTCAATCTTGTTATTGTCAATTGCAGAAACTGATATAAGTTGTGGAGGTGTAGCATCGATAATTAAAGGTCCGGCATATACATCATCGAAATAGAATTTAGTGGCATTGCTTGAAGTATAATTACATTCTATTCCAAAAAACTGACAGTCATTCCAGGTATCATCAGTGCCTGTTGCCTGGAATTCATAAGCGTTGTTTCCGGTTGAATCTGCCCATATTTCCCATTGCCCATCATCTCTTGTAATTTTAATTCTTATTGAAAAAGCTTTTGCAAGGTACCCATCTCCTCCACGTGCCACTAGTATATGAGATGTACCTGTCTGCCGATAAAGTTCGATGGCATCAGAAATACCTGTCTCGCCAAGTTTCAGGTAAAAACCATTCAGAGGGGAAGAGAAATCACTATTGTCGGAGGCTAAAAAAATCCGGCAATTATTATTATCGGAAGGGCTAAAGGACATTTTTACCCAGAAATTCCATTCCTGGGCCAGTCCGGTTGTTGTAGTGGTAATGGTTGATATCTCTTCACCGGAGGAATTTAGCTGAAGTTGTTTATTGCGATTTACCTTGAAATCATTGGTGTCGCCCGACCAAATGATTCCGTTGTTCAGGTCTCCGTCGGAGAAATCCTCTGAAAGTTGTCCAAAAGCAAAGAATGGTAGCAACATCAAAAGTAATACAAGTCTCATTTTAGCAATTTGGTAGGTGGGAGTAAAGCAATAGAAGTATGTAACATTATCTGAATTGGTCGGTACAAATCAGATAATGTTACATGAATTCAGTGGGGATCAGAGAACAGTAAGCTTCCTGTTTGCAATTATATTCCCATCGATTACAAATGAGCATACATAGAGTCCGGGATTGAGTTCATCCGTATTTACGGAGTAGTCTTCCCTTCCGGTCAGGTTATCTGATTTAATCAGGACTCTGCCTTGCATATCGGACAGTATTATAAAGGCACTTTTAGCATTTCCGGTCTTTATTCTGAAATTCACTTTATCGGAAGCGGGATTAGGAAAACCATCTGAAAAATACAAGCTACTATTAGGATCAATTGAATATGCATCAACAGTTCTGTCGATTATAGTTATAGTGAGATCATCAAAATAATAACCATCGCCAACAGCACCTGCATCACTTCGTATTGTGAATTTCAGTTTAACGTCATCATCAGCGTATTCTGAGATATTTATCTCCTCTTTAACCCAGTCGGATGAACCGTCGTAGACAGGTTGACCCACAGCCTGATAATCGGTTCCTGCTTTGGTATATTTACCTTTCAGAGGCGTCCATGTGGAGCCATTATCATTGGAGATAAAAAGTTGTACATAATCATATCCGGCTTCGATATCCCACCTGGCATAGAAGGAAAGCACAGCCACGCCTGCTTTATTTAAACTAACCTGTTCACGCATAGTAGTGCTTTTATTGGTACCGTTTCCATAATTACCAACCGGAGAATCAGCCATACTCGTTGGAGGTGATACAGATTGCACAGATGAGAGCCCCCATTGTCCCTGCCAGTTATCAATGGTTGTAATATCATCTTCAAAGACTACAATTGGTGTTCCAAAGTATCTTTCAGTAGTGTCTCTGTATGTGTTATATCCGTCGTTCAATACAAGTACATATCTTATTGTATCCCCGCTTTTTACAGTATTATTCAAAACAAAAGGAATTGAACCCGTTGCTTTTTCGAGAATATCAAGTTCTGAAATAATAACAGGATCACCAACTGATTCGAAATTATCACCAAGGGGCTCCAGTGAAATATTATAATCTGCAGGGGTTTGACCGTACCGGGTAATTTCAAAATCTATCTGATATGTAAGCTCGGGAATGATCAGAGACGATAAATCTTTTACTATTCCGTATGTTCCTGAAAACCTGGCTGCAAGAAGACTTTGTATCATATTCTCCTGACAGAGAGGAATAATACGGTCAGTAGATGGCCAGAAGCCATCATTAGAGCCTCCGCATTCAGGAGTATATGCCAGAATTTTATCTTTGGTTGTTTGCTCACCATACATCCAGTCGTCGCTACCACCATTACTGGGATAAATGGTTGAATAGCCTGGTCCGTATGTGTATCGGTTATCAACACTCATTTGACGGGCATATTCATTAAAGGCAGGTTCATCAGGAGTGAGATCCCCTGACCATCCCCATGCATATAAAAGTAAGTTACTGTAAGAATGATAATTGAGAGCTATCCTGAATTGGTGAGCTTCGCAGAATTCTTTTACCATTATTGTTTCTTTTTCAGAGAATGCAGCCGGTCCCCTGTATGTTTCGTCCCATGTATCGGGCGATGAACCTTCATTGTCATGTCCCCACTCATATCCGTAATTTCTGTTTAAATCAACACCATAAGAGCCATCGCCATTGTTTTTGCGATTTTTTCGCCACATACCACCACCATTAGGACTATTCTGTATGTTTCTGGCGTAACCATCAACATTTACTACCGGGATGAAGTACATTTCGGTGGAATTAACCAGGTCTCGTATTTCCTGATTTGTACTGTAGTTTTCAAGCAGGTAATACATATAATAAAGCTGATGCTGCATCCCGATAGGTTCACGGGCATGATGCATACCGGTATAAAGTACCTGAGGTTCATCTTCAGCGTCGTTCGGATTATCGGAGATCTTTACATAATACATGGTTCTTCCTTCATCGGTAGTAAGGTCTGATACAGGTTGTTTCACTGTTATAAGATCAGGCCAGAGTGTTGCCATATTTTCGAGGTGGGCATAACACTCATCAATAGTTGAGAATCCTCCGCATGTTCCAAGAGTAAAGTTTTCGGGAACCGGATAATCTGAGCCATCACGTCGCGCATCGCGCAAAATATTATCAGTATTGAGGTTTAGATTCCTATTGAGGTAATATTCAGTCACATCATCAATGAGTATATCGTGGGAAATACCCAATAGATGTAACTTATTGACTTCTGTAGCTGATAATTCAGTAACCCAGGAATCATCCTTTTGATTATAAAATCCTTCATCAACGGCAATTCCATTGGAAGCCAGGATACTAAAATGATTTTTGGGGTTCTGGATTTTTACCCTGCTGTATTTTTCGGTTTGAGAAAATGCTGCTACTGCAACATAAAGAAAGCAGGCCAAAACAATAATCTTCTTCATCTCTAAGGGATTAAGGATTGAAAATTAATTTTTAAGCTGTGGAACTTACACAAACTTATATCATTTTATCTTTTCATGTATACCTTTTGCCAAAATATTTATGGTAGGTTTTTATAAAATTGTTTAAAAGTGGGGTATAGCTACATTGTGAACTAAACTGTTAAATGGATTGTTTCAAAGTGAACCTTTAAAATCCACTAATACTCAAAGAAATGCAACAGACTGAGGTATATAGGCCCCACAATCATATCAGAATTGTTACGGCCGCTTCTTTATTTGATGGGCATGACGCTACAATCAATGTTATGAGGCGAATTTTGCAGGCATCAGGTGCAGAAGTAATACATCTGGGACATGACAGATCGGTGACTGAAATTGTAAATACTGCAATCCAGGAAGATGTTCAGGCTGTTGCTATTACCTCATACCAAGGTGGTCACATGGAATATTTCAAATACATGCGTGATTTGCTTAATGAGGGAGGCTGTGAACATATAAAGATTTTTGGTGGAGGTGGAGGTGTTATTCTCCCTGATGAGATTGAAGAACTACAGGCTTATGGAATAGAAAGAATTTACTCACCTGATGACGGGAGGAGAATGGGCTTGCAGGGCATGATTAATGATGTGCTCATGAAGAGCGATTTCCCTTCAGGAGATATTGAAAAAACAAAGCCTGAGCACATATTAGGTGGAGCGCAAAGGGCATTAGCTGCCACTATTACTGCAATTGAAAATGATAATCCAAAGGCAAAGGAGCTTATTAATTCACTTCAGATTAAATGCGAGGATCTGGTTGTACCGGTTATAGGACTAACGGGGACCGGAGGCTCGGGAAAATCTTCTATAATTGATGAATTGGTAAGAAGGTTCAAGGTTTTCAATCCTGATATACGGATTGCTATTATCTCAGTTGATCCTACCAAAAGAAAGACTGGCGGGGCACTGCTTGGTGACAGGATAAGAATGAATTCCATTAATCAGCCGGGCATCTTTATGAGAAGTATGGCTACACGTCAGGCTAATCTTTCTTTATCAAAGTTTATCAGGGAAACTGTTTGTTTGGTTAAGAAAGCCGGATATGATTTAGTAATATTGGAAAGCAGCGGAATCGGACAGAGCGATACAGAGATTGTTGACTACAGTGACCTTTCGATGTATATTATGACACCAGAATTTGGAGCGGCTACGCAACTCGAGAAAATTGGGATGCTTGATTATGCTGATATTATTGCCATCAATAAGTTTGATAGGCGCGGTGCTCTTGATGCTTTAAGGGATGTGAAGAAACAATTTATCCGAAACCATGGACTATGGGATGCCGTGATGGAAGAACTGCCTGTGTTTGGGACAATGGCATCACAGTTTAATGATACAGGAGTAAATGAATTGTATTCTCATCTTGTTGAGAAACTAAATAACAGGTTCGGATTTAGCTGGAAAAGTGTCCCCTCTGACCAGCCTGTGCAGGACAGGCAATTGATTATACCTTCAAATCGGGTGAGATATCTGTCGGAAATTGCGGAAACAGTCAGGGAATACAATCAATACACTGAAAGAGTGGCTGAAACTGCATCCCGTCTACAAGCATACACTCAGACAGCTGAAAAGTTATCGCAATCAGGAGAGAGTATCAGCAATCTGGATTCTTTGATTGAGGAGGCCCGGGAAGAGCTTGGTAAAGATAATATCAGACATATTGAGAGTTGGGAGGAGTTGCGAAAACGCTACAAGGATCCGGAGTATGTATTCAGAGTAAGAGGCAAAGACATAAGAGTCAGAACACATTCTACATCTCTATCCCACACCGAAATTCCAAAGGTTACACTTCCATCCTATAAAGGCTGGGGCGACGTACTTAAATGGAAACTGAGAGAGAATATTCCGGGATGTTTCCCATATGCTGCTGGTGTGTATCCGTTTAAACGGGAAAATGAAGATCCAACCCGTATGTTTGCAGGGGAGGGGAGTCCCGAAAGGACGAATAAGCGATTTCATTATCTTTCAAAAGGAATGCCTGCAAGAAGGCTATCAACTGCTTTTGATTCGGTTACTCTTTATGGCGCTGATCCTGACTTAAGACCTGATATTTATGGAAAGGTTGGAAATGCCGGAGTCTCAGTCTCCTGTCTGGATGATGCGAAGAAGTTATATTCAGGTTTTAACCTCCTTGATGCCGCTACATCGGTGTCAATGACTATTAACGGGCCTGCACCTGCATTAGTTGGCTATTTCCTGAATGCCGCTATAGATCAGCAATGTGAGGTATATATAAAAGAGAATGCTCTTGAAGAAGTTGTGGAAAAGAAAATAGCCGGGATATATGCCAATAAAGGAATGAAAAGACCTGTTTATAATGGTCCGCTTCCTGAGGGAAACAATGGTCTTGGCCTTATGCTGCTGGGCGTTACAGGCGATATGGTACTGGAACGGGAGGTTTATGAGAGAATTAAAGCTGATACTATTTCTAAGGTTAGAGGTACAGTCCAGGCTGATATATTAAAAGAGGACCAGGCACAGAATACTTGTATATTCTCAACAGATTTCTCATTGAGAGCGATGGGGGATATGCAGGAGTATTTTATTGATAATAAGGTGAATAACTTTTATTCTGTCTCAATCTCAGGATATCATATTGCCGAAGCAGGGGCTAATCCTATTACTCAGTTAGCTTTCACTCTTGCTAACGGATTCACTTATGTGGAATATTACTTGAGCAGGGGGCTGAAGATTGATGACTTTGCTCCGAATTTCTCTTTTTTCTTTTCGAATGGGGTTGATCCGGAATACGCCGTTATGGGAAGAGTTGCGCGACTCATATGGGCTAAAGCAATGAAGCTTAAGTATGGTGCAAATGAAAGATCACAAATGCTTAAGTATCATATCCAGACCTCGGGTCGATCACTTCATGCCCAGGAAATTGCTTTTAATGATATTAGAACGACACTTCAGGCGTTGTATGCCATTTACGATAACTGCAACTCACTTCATACCAATGCATATGATGAGGCAATAACCACCCCTACTGAAGAGTCAGTGAGGAGGGCGATGGCAATTCAGCTGATAATTAATCATGAATTGGGACTGGCTAAAAATCAGAACCCTCTACAGGGATCATTTATAATAGAAGAACTTACCGACCTTGTTGAAGAAGCTGTTCTGAAAGAATTCGAACAGATATCCGACAGGGGTGGAGTTTTGGGAGCAATGGAAACCATGTATCAAAGAAGCCGTATTCAGGAAGAATCGCTGTATTATGAGAAACTTAAACATGATGGGAGTTTGCCGATAATGGGTGTAAATACCTTTCTCTCATCAGAAGGTTCCCCAACAATAATACCGGAAACCGTTATAAGGTCGACCACTCAGGAGAAGGACCAGCAGGTTGAAATGGTTAATAATGTTAAAGCTTTATGGCATAAAGAAGCAGAAACAGCACTATCTGCATTGGCTTTGACTGCAGCTTCAGGAGGAAATGTATTTGAATCGCTAATGGAGGCAACAAAATACTGCACTCTGGGGAGTATAACCGGAAAACTGTTTAGTGTTGGTGGTCAATACCGCAGAAATATGTAGAACCAATATTAATTCTGAAGCCTGCAAATAAATGAATTTAGCATCCGCCACTTGCTGTTGGTTTTGCAGTTTTGCGGGGTGTTATTTTCGGGGCATTTACCGGTTTAGCATCTGATACACCGGCATCATTCCCTGCTTTTTTAATTAAAGAGGTATCAATCTGAGGAACTTCATTCAGAAGGGTCATTGAAGCAGTGGTGTCGTTCATCAACTGATTGAAAGTCCCATTGAAAGCCTTTATATTCTCAATACCAATTTGTTTTAGCTGTGTCCAGTAACCTGCTGCCTGCCTTGGAGTATCTCCGTACAACACAATGGTTTTTCCCTGCTCTATGATTTCCTTAATCACTTTTTGATTTTCAGCAGTCATAATTTTTTCAGCCGGGATATTGATTGCAAATTCATGGTGACTGAATTCAAAATCAAGTGGACTCCTTAAGTCGATAAATACAGCATTATCCATCTTTGCAAGCGCAGCAGCATCGAGGTAGTTATCTTCAGACGTAATCTCTGAAAGCAACTTCTCAGGTGACAAAGTATAAGAACCTTCCTTGTTACTGCAGGAAATGCCTAGTATTACCATCAGAATAAGAGCTGATGTGCTCATTATGTATCTTTTAATGCTTATGTTTTTCATTTTGCAATCCTTTCAAATGAAATTAAAAAATTAACAACCACCGCTACTGCCGGGCTTAGGAGCCTTCTTAACCGGAATAGCACGTGGTTTTGAAATTACAGAGGCTGATGAGACTTCCCCTGAGCCGAAGAAATGATTGTTTGCCGCTGTTCTGAACTGCTGGAGGTCAATAACCTCTTGTGGTGCTGTTGGCGAAATATCCTGCAGTTTAACAATAGTATTGAACCAATTGTTAATTCCACCTTCCATAACGAATACATCAGGAATACCCAGACGTGAACAGATTAACCATGCCTGATCTGACCATTGGTCGGAATTAGATATCAGCACCTTATCCATGTTCTCGGCACTAAGCATATCAACAGATCCCTGGTTCAATAATGAATCGAGCGGAATGTTAACAGATCCAGGGATAGAGAATTTTGCAAATTGATCGGCAGGACGTACATCAATCAGGAAAAGTGAAGGGTCCCGCTTAATTAGCCTGTCGGTTACTTCATCCGAGCTAAGAAACCTTGAAGGGTCATTATAATTGACTGCCAGAGCTTGCGGTTTGGTTTCCATATGAGTGCCGCGCTCTCCAATAATCAGGATTCCTATAGCAAGAATCAGGGCAATGGCTATTAAGATTATATAGTTTCTGTTCATTTTTCTATGAATTAGTACTCAACTTTTTTGACTTTCTTTTCAACCCATGAAGCACCAACAAACATTCCAATTGCAACAATTATAAGTAGTGCTGCAAACACAGATTCTTTGATCCCAACCATATCGTAGATCATTGAATTGCCCTTAAAGTGTCCGTAGTATATGTTCTCAAAATAGGGGAAAAGTTCAGCAAAGCAGAAAACTCCGACGAAAAGTCCCAGGGCAAATAATATCCCGTCGAGTCGTCCGATTGCAGCACCACAGAAACTGGTACCGGGACAATATCCTCCGAGAGAAAAGCCAAAACCCATTATTAATCCACCCAGGATAGCAGAATGCACATAATATGGAGTAATGTAAAGAACTGAGGCATCGAGCCATCCGAGATAATCGAAATAGAAAATGCCTGCCATTGCTGTAATGGCTGCCGTGAAGAATACTTTGAGGACCACGAAATCGTAACCAAAGAAGGTTCCCATGATCTTACGGGCTGAAGAGAATCCTGATGATTCGAGTGTGAAGCCAAATGCCATGCCTAAAAGTAGAGCTATAACATTATTCCAGGCTTCGGGAATTTGTTCGAAAGGTATAAGAGGTGCCAACATGATTACAAATTTTTAAATCCACAATTTTCTAAAAATCCAAGAGAACAGATATGCGGAGCCGAAGATGGCCATCATTGTTATAAATCCCGAAGAAGCCAGGACAGCCATACCGCTGAGTGCTGCGCCCGATGTACATCCACGGGATAACTGGGCGCCAAAAGCAAACAGAATACCTCCGATAAATGCCGCTAGTAGCCTTGTGCGACTTGAGATTTTTGGTGAATGCTCAGTTTTAATTTTTAATCTTCCCCATAACGCACCGGAAAAGAATGCACCTGCGATTGCTCCAAGTACTTCAAATACAAGCCAGTTGTTCATAGGTTTCTGGCCATCGGTAACATAGGGTTTGTAGAAAGGAGCAGTATTTGCATGTTCAGGTGCAACAGTATTGACAGCTGTTATGACTGTACTTTTTACTGCACCTGATGCTCCAAGTCCTCGTCCTGATATATAGTATGTTGCAAATAAAGTTAGTCCCAGCAAAATTCCTCCGAGGTAAGGATTGAGATAAAATGTGCCGTCTCGTTTCATGTTTTTTTCTCCTGATTAATAAAGGTATCTTGTTAATTGTCCGGCTTCAACCATAATAAATCTGAATATTAATCCTCCAATCAGGATTAATGCGACCGGTATAATGACGGGCATATGTATTCCGATGCGTTCCATAATTTCCAGGACTGCCGGAAAAACAAGTCCAAGGATAACTACGAACACCCAAAACGTAACAGTGAAAGGTCCGCCAAGGAATAGCGATGCAGCAGCAATCTGAGTTTCAGAACCTGCCTGAAATCCCATTATCATGTGTGTGATGAAGAAAAGCTCAATGGCAATTAGCAGTAGATCAACTCCGCTCATTAACCTGCGTTCTTCGGCCGATTTGCTCATAAATATTATTACGGCTGCTCCTGTTGACATACCCGAAACTAAGAACAAAGGCCCAAGAATGCTGGTATTCCAGAGAGGACGGGCGTTAAATGCTGATAATAAAATACCGGTGTAGATACCCAGGATAACTGAAAGAACTACAATAATCCATGCCAGTGCTTTACGGTTTTTGATTACAAACGCTTCGAAAGCGTCAAGAACAGGTAATTTCCATTGCCAACCGGGTTTTAATTCCTTAGCATATGAAGCTACCCAGATGATAGAAAGAGGTGTTATAGCCATAAGTACCCAGGCTCCCCACGACATAGGTGATTCGATTCGGAATGTGGTATATAACTGCCAGAAGTATAGCTTGTGCTTAAGGTCAAGAAACAGGCAAATAAGGCCTATAATCAGGGCAATGGGGGCAATGATTGGTGCTCGTTTTACGGCTGACTCCATTTTATCAGCTTCCCCTGTGATAGTGAATAGGGCAGCGAAGAATAAGATTCCTGCAGCCAATCCACCAAGGAATAGGTACATGGGGATCTGCCAATGCCAGATATTCAGGAAGGGATCGATATTTGGTATGTTGCGCCCGCTAACAAATATTTCTTCGTTCATAATTGATGAGTCTTAAAGAACTATATTAAATAAAATATCTGAGGATTGGTGCCCGCTTCAGGAGCAAGTGATTTGAATTTCCTTGTGGCAAGTACCTTCGAAATATCGGAATATGCATCATCGAGGTCACCAAAGTACATACATTTTGTAGGGCAAACAGCCACACATGAAGGTTCCTGGCCTTCGATGATTCTGTGATGACAGAAGGTGCATTTATCAACATAGCCATCGGGATGAGAATACCTGGCGTCGTAAGGGCAAGATTGGATGCAAGCTCCACAGCCAATGCATTTGTGGTGGGTTACAAGTACTACTCCACCTTCCACGATATGACTGGCTCCTGTTGGACAGCATCTGACACAGGGAGCATTTTCACAATGGTTGCATCTTTCAGAGCGGAGTTCCAGGCCGACCTGTGGATACGTGCCATGAACACTCTCAACTACCCAATCGCGGCAAAAGCCAATAGGTACATCATTTTCCAATTGGCAAGCTATAACACAATCACTACACCCAACGCATTTCAGGGTGTCAATAGCCATGGCATATCTCATACAACTGCCTCCTTATTTAAATTGGTCCCGGCAGGGACAAATGTTACGAAATTCCCTCTCATTCCGGTTCCTCCCATCAGTGGATCGACCAATACATTTGTTATCAGCTGAGTGTCATTAGCTCCCCTTCCGAAAGCTCTCGTCAGCTCTTTTCGGTTATGTCCGAATCCATGTACCATATATACTGAGTCCCATCGGATTCTTTCGGTAATTCTTACTTTTATGGGAAAATCGGATGTTATTCCGTCCTGATTTTTCAGATAAGTATATGAATCCTGTTTTAAGCCCCACAAAGCAGCTACTTTCGGGTGAACCCATAAAGTGTTCTCATCCATTAAATCAGTAAGATTGGGATTATTTGCGGTACGGCTAAATGTATGCATTGGTGCACGACCATAATTCAACCTGTAGTATCCTTCATCTGGTTCAGGGTGAGGGGTATAAAGCGGCATGGGGTCAAAGCCTGATTCTTCAAGCAGGGTAGAATACAATTCCACTTTGCCTGATGGTGTATTAAACGGGTAGTCGAGTGTGGGATCAATGTATAGTTCGGATTTTGTACGTTCGAACTCAACCAGTCCTTTGTTCTTCATCTCTTCAATGCTCAGACCAATTTGTTCCAACTGCCATTTAATGACATCTTCATAATCCTCATAAGCGAAATAGTCACCTAATCCCAGCCTCTTACCTATTTGGCTGGCTATCCACCATGCAGGTTTTGAGTTCCACATAGGTTCTATAGCCGGCATTCTTACTGCTATTGTTGGTACCCTGAACCCCGAATCTCTGAGGTCATCATAGCGTTCAAGATAGGTGCATTCCGGTAGTACTACATCGGCAATTCCGGTCACTTCGGTTGGCATCGTGTCAATAACAACCACAAGTTCAAGATCCTGCAGCGCTTTATCCATAGCATCCTTCATAGGAATGGCGACCGGTAGATTGGTTCCTGCAATAAACCACGCTTTTATAGGAGCTTGTTTTTCATCCGAATCAATGCTTGCTTCAATAAAAGTATTGGCAACAGAGGAACTGGCCATAGAGAATCTTCCATTCAAAAGTACGGGCCATGACCATGATGGTGAGGGATAAGGTGGATGAGGAAATTCAGGTACACCTAAACTTTCTTTCATAAAGAAGCCGCCTCTTGCACCCCAACTGCCAAGCAAACCATTTAGAATTGCTATTGCACGCGACCTTTGGGCATCGTCGCCATACCATGTAACATGGCGACCGGGATGAATAATCACTGATGGCGCCGCATTTGCCATCTCACGTGCAGTTCTTCTGATTACTGATGGTTCAATTGTAGTTATGCCATATGCCCATTCAGGTGTGAAGGACTTTACATGCTCTTTCAATTTTTCTAAGCCAACAGTTTGCTTATCAACATACTCTTTATTGTAAAGATTATCATAGATGAGAACGTGAATCCATGACAATAACAGAGCTATATCGGTTGCCGGCTTTATTGGAAGCCAGTATTTTGATTTATTGGCAGCTACAGATAAACGGGGATCTACAGTGATTATAACAGCACCCTTATCGATAGAATCAGAGAATTCCTGCACCTGAGAATTGTGCATATTTTCTCCAAGGTGAGATCCAATCAGAACCAGGCAGCGTGTGTCTCTGATATCGGTGTTTTCAGGACTTCCCAATGAGGTGCCGAATGTTGTTTCGAATCCGGTTTCCCTGGGGCCCCGGCATTGTGCATAGGATGGAGCGGTAATGGTTGAAGAACCAAACGCCCTTAGTAAGTGGGTAAAATGATTGCCCGCTGACCCATGGTTAAACAAAGCTACACTCTCAGGTCCATACTTTTCGGATATTTGCTTCATTCTAACAGCGATAAATTCAATCGCCTCGTCCCAGGTCGCTTCCCGGTAAGTCTGTTTTCCATTAGCTTCAACCCTGATAAGAGGATTTTTCAACCTGTCTTTGTCATAGGTCATTCCAACTCCACCCGTACCACGTGGGCATAAGCGACCATTACATAGCGGATCTTTTAAATTACCGGTTACTTTTCGGATTTTGCCCTTGTCATCTACATGAGCCCATCCTGCACATTTCCAAAAGCAGATTTCGCAATAAGTGGGTATTTGCCTGACATTACCACTATTTCCTGCTTTGTTTTCACCGGCTATTAATGGAGATAAAAATCCCCATTTGTCAGCTTGCATAGCTATGGCTGTTGCACCTATGCCTAAAGCAGATATTTTTATAAACTCACGCCTGGTTTTCATCTATTTATGGGATAAATTGACGGTGACTAAATTCAGTACTAATTTACGAAACACTATAAGAAATATATATATATCCGATACAGAAAGCTCACAAATGTAATAAATAGGTTTTAAGATGTTGTTATACAGAAGTGTAGGATCAAAAATTTAGAGAGAATTTAAATAGGTGGTAAAAAAATCATAATTCTTACTTTTGTGGTCGATGAGAATTGGCAATACAGATTTAGGAGACTTTCCTGTTATACTTGCTCCAATGGAGGATATAACCGACCCACCCTTCAGGCTTATTTGCAGGGAGATGGGTGCATCGGCTGTGATAACCGAATTCATTGCTGCCGACGGACTGATACGTGATGTTGATAAAAGCTTACAAAAGCTTGAATTCAATGAAGCTGAGCGCCCATTGGGTATTCAGCTGTTTGGTTCAACTCTCGATTCAATGTTAAATGCTGCTTATATTGCAGAGGAAGCGAATCCTGATTTTATTGACCTTAATTTTGGATGCCCTGTACGGAAGATTGTTAATAAGGGTGGTGGAGCAGCCCTCTTACATGATATACCGCTTCTGCTTGATATAACCCGAGCAATTGTTAAATCGGTGAAAAAGCCTGTTACGGTTAAAACCAGGCTGGGTTGGGATGAGAGTTCCAAAATAATAGTTGATCTTGCTGAGCAATTGCAGGATATAGGCATAGCTGCACTTACGATACATGGGCGCACACGAGCACAAATGTATTCAGGTGTGGCTGATTGGACATTAATCGGTGAAGTTAAAAATAATCCCCGTATGCATATTCCGATTATAGGGAACGGAGACATTACAAGTATTGAAACTGCTATAAATGCCCGCGATAATTTTGGTGTTGATGGTGTAATGATAGGCAGAGCTTCAGTTGGAAATCCATGGCTATTCAGAGATATTAAGCAGTTTCTGGAAACAGGTATAAGTCCAGCCCCTCCTGATTTAAGGGAGAGGATTGAAGTATGCAGGCGACATCTTGCCGATTCAATAACCTGGAAAGGTGAGATTACAGCTGTGCTCGAAATGAGACGCCATTACTCGCATTATTTTAAAGCCATACCTGACTTTAAACCATATAGAATGAGGCTGATGACAACTGTTAGTGCAGCCGAATCCAATGGTATCATTGATGAAATTGAGGCGAAGTATTGCTAAAATGACTTTTTCCATTTTAGGACATCAATTTGATAATTAATTACGTTTCCTTTTTTAGGACACTTATTTTATTTTAACTTCGCATTTAAGTTTTTATATACTATGAGTGAGGAACAGTTTAAAATATTCCTGGTTGAAGACGATGTAATCTTTGCCAAAATCATTTCTTACCACTTATCTCTTAATCCCGATAATCAGGTTGAAATTTTTACTGATGGTAAGACGATGATTAAGAATCTTTATAAGAATCCTTGTCTTGTTTCGCTTGATTATAACTTACCGGATATGACAGGGCTGGAAGTGCTTAAACAGGTAAGGGAGTTCAATCCCGATATTCCCGTAGTAATTGTTTCAGGACAGCAGGATCTGGCTACAGCCATTGAATTGCTCAAGAAAGGAGCGTATGATTATATTCTTAAAGACCAGGACACCAAGGAGCGTTTATGGAACATTACCCGAAACATTCGTGAGAACCTTAAATTAAAACAGAAAATTGCTGTTCTTGAAGAGGAAATTGGGAAGAAGTATGAATCGGGCAATCTTATTAAAGGTAACAGTGAAGCCATAAACAGGGTGTTCAATATGATTGAGAAAGCCGCCAAAACCAATATAGTTGTTTCTATATATGGAGAAACAGGGACAGGAAAGGAACTGGTGGCCAAGTCGATACATTTTGGATCACCGAGAAGCAAGAAGCCGTTTGTGGCAGTTAATGTTACAGCTATTCCAAGGGAGCTTATTGAAAGTGAAATGTTCGGACACGAGAAAGGAGCATTTACAGGTGCTGCTAATCGCAGAATAGGTAAGTTTGAAGAAGCTAATAAAGGGACTCTGTTTCTTGATGAGATTGGTGACATGGATTTGAATATGCAGGCTAAACTATTAAGAGTTCTGCAGGAGGAAGAAGTAATAAGAGTGGGAGGAAATGAGACTGTAAAACTCGATGTAAGGGTAATAGTCGCAACACATAAGAACCTACAGGAACTGGTGAGACAGGGCAAGTTCCGCGAGGACTTATATTACAGGCTCTTAGGGTTGCCCATTAATCTGCCGCCACTTCGTGAAAGAGGAAACGACATTGCCCTGCTTGCCAGATTTTTTGTTGATGAGTTCTGTGCTAAGAACAAAATGAAGAAGCTGTCAATATCACCCAAGGCCGTTCAAAAGCTCCAGAAATATCCTTATCCCGGAAATGTCAGGGAATTAAAGGCTATTATGGAACTGGCAGCCGTAATGACTAATACCGCGACTATTGAGGACACTGATATTTCGTTTTCCACTTCGAGTGTAACACAAGACTTCCTGTATGAAGAGACAACGCTCGAAGAATACAACAGACGTATCATAAACCATTTCTTACAGAAATACGATAACAAAGTGCGTCTTGTTGCTAAGAAACTCGATATAGGTAAGACTACCATTTACCGATTAATCAATGACAACAAAGTCGGCACTTCGTTATAGTCTGCATTTTATAGCTTTTATTTTTCCTCCTGACCTTTGCTTTTAGTATTGGGGGATTGTTTAAGTCGTCCGGCTTCTTTTAGCGCCCTGCTAATTATCCATTCCAGTTGACCGTTAGTGCTACGAAACTCATCGGCAGCCCACTTTTCAACCGCTTCGAGAGTTTGCTCATCAAGGCGAAGTACAAATGGTTTTTTTTGACCCATAAAATGTCAAGATACTGAGGAATATTTTATTTTACTGATGTAAAGTACCTGTATTTATCACCGGTGCTGCATCCTTATCAGAACAAAGTACTACCATAAGATTACTTACCATAGCGGCTTTTTTGTCTTCATCAAGGTCAACAAGTTTTTTGCTCGAGAGTTGATCAAGTGCCATTTCTACCATACCTACAGCACCTTCTACTATCTTAATTCTTGCAGCAATAATAGCAGCAGCCTGTTGTCTGCGAAGCATAGCGCCTGCAATTTCAGCTGAGTATGCAAGGTAGCTGATGCGAGCTTCCAATACATCAATACCAGCTCTTTCAAGTCGCTCCACTAGTTCCTGTTCCAACACATGGTTTACTTCTTCTCCACCGGCCCTTAAGGTAATATCTGCCTGTTCGTCGTCGAAATTATCGTACGGATAATGACCTGCAAGTTTCCTGATGGCTGCCTCACTCTGTATTTCAACATAGTGAACATAATCATCCACTTCAAAAGCTGCCTTAAAGGTATTATCTACCTTCCATACCAGAACGATGCCAATCATTATGGGATTTCCAATCTTATCGTTCACCTTAATCGGTTCACTGTTCAGATTTCGTGCCCTAAGCGAGATTTTGCGGCGTTTGTAAAGCGGATTTACCCAGAAGAATCCGTTCTTCTTAACGGTGCCTGTGTAGTCGCCAAACAAAACGAGCACACTCGACTCATTTGGATTGATTACCATTAAGCCGGGCATCATAATAATTGCTATCAACATTACAACCATTGATACGATCATTAGCCACGCGATATGACTGTTGTTAGTGATGTTGTAGATTGAAAAAGCCAACAATAGCAGTATTACTACTACCATGGCATAACCCGACAATGGGGTTTTCATTTTTTCTTGTTCATTCCTTTCCATGGTGATATCATTTTGATAGCACAATAATACAACATTTAATTATCCATTGTCAAGAAAAAGTGAAAAAATATTTAAAAAAATACCCCCACCATAGTGGTGGAGGTAATTTTAGAAGATAATTAAAGATCAATATACCTTATATAAGGCCTTTAGCGTGTTTTTCACCAATTACTTTTAGCATGTCTTCAGTCATACGTGACAGATTCCATTCAGGTCTCCATCCCCACTCTCTGCGAGCGCAACTGTCGTCCATACTGTTTGGCCATGAATTTGCTATAGCTTGTTTAACAGGTTCCACTTCATATTTCATTTCGAAATTAGGTAAGTGTTTTTTAATTTCAGCATATATAATTTCAGGATCGAAACTCATGGCTGTAACATTGAATGAATTACGGTGTACAAGCTTTGAAGGATCGGCTTCCATCAATTCGATAGCAGCATTAATAGCGTCAGGCATATACATCATATCGAGGTAAGTGCCGGCGCCTAATGGGCACGTAAACTTGCCGTTTTTGATGGCTTCATAATAAATTTCTACAGCATAATCAGTTGTTCCACCACCTGGAAGAGTAACATTTGAAATGATACCAGGGTAACGTACAGAACGTGTGTCAACGCCAAATCTCTTGAAATAATAGTCGCTCAGTAATTCTCCGGTAACCTTAGTAACACCATACATTGTTTGTGGTCTTTGGATAGTATCCTGAGGGGTGTTGTCGAGAGGAGTTCCGCCACCGAATGCACCGATTGAACTTGGTGTGAAAAGAGCGCAATTGAATTCGCGGGCAGCTTCAAGGCAATTCATTAAACCACCTATACCAACATTCCATGCGGCAAGAGGTTTGCTTTCACCGACAGCTGAGAGGATTGCAGCCAAATTATAAATAGTATCAATTTTATACTTCTTAATTGCTGCTGTAATTTGCTCCATGTTGGTAGCATCAACTACTTCCGAAGGACCAGACTCAAGCAGTTCACCGGTTGGTTTTGTTGAGCGATATCCGGCAACTACGTTTGAATTGCCATATCTTTTACGAAGCTCTAGAGTAAGTTCCGAGCCAATCTGGCCAACGGAACCAATAACTAAAATGTTTTTCATGCGGGTTATAGGTTTTATCTATTTGTTAATCTTTTAACAACAAGTGGTCGCAAAATTACAATAATTTGCCCAATCGCCTAATTATTTTTATGTTTTCGAATAGCAGGAACGGGGATTCTAAAATATTGTAAATCAGTATACATAATTAATGTGAAATAATTGCTTAAAAGCTTAACGAAAATTATCAAAAGTGATATCTTTGTGCGTTGTTTTTCAACAACAGCAACACAAAACATTACAAAAAAACAAAATAATTATGTACGATCGCGTTCAAACTTACCTGCAAAAGGAATTAGAAAGCATTAAAGAAGCCGGACTATTCAAAAACGAGCGGGTTATCGTTTCTCCTCAGGGAGCAGAGATTAAAGTAAACACAGGTGCTGAAGTATTAAACTTCTGTGCCAATAACTATCTCGGACTTTCAAACAATCCTAAGCTTATCCAGGCTGCTAAGGAAGCTCTGGATTCTCATGGTTATGGCCTTTCATCAGTAAGATTTATCTGTGGTACTCAAGATCTTCATAAACAACTTGAAGCTAAAATCGCAGAATTCTTCGGTACTGAGGACACTATTCTTTATGCAGCTTGCTTTGATGCCAATGGCGGTGTATTCGAACCTCTCCTGGGTGAAGAAGATGCTATCATTTCCGATTCTCTGAATCACGCTTCAATCATTGACGGTGTTCGTCTTTGTAAAGCTGTTCGCTACAGATACAACAATTCTGATATGGCTGACCTTGAAGAACAACTCAAAGCAGCTCAGGCTCAGCGTTTCCGCCTGATTGTTACCGATGGTGTTTTCTCAATGGACGGCAATGTAGCTAAAATGGACCAGATTCATGCTCTTGCACAGAAATATGATGCAATGATCATGGTTGATGAATGCCATTCAGCAGGTGTTGTTGGTAAAACCGGAAGAGGTGTAACTGAACTGTATAATTTACGTGGTAAGATTGAAATCATCACCGGTACTCTCGGAAAGGCTTTCGGCGGTGCAATTGGTGGTTTTACTACAGGTAAAAAGGAGATTATAACTATGCTCCGTCAGAGATCACGTCCTTATTTGTTCTCTAACTCTATTCCTCCATTAGTAGCAGCTGCCGGTATTAAGATGTTCGACATGATGAGCGAAACTAATGAGTTACAGGATAGGTTGCATGAGAATACCGCTTATTTCAGCAAGAAGATGATGGAAGCCGGTTTTGATTGCAAACCAACACAAAGCGCTATTGTAGCTGTGATGTTGTATGATGCTAAATTATCACAGGATATGGCAGCCAAATTACTTGATGAAGGTATTTATGTAACAGGTTTCTATTACCCTGTTGTACCTAAAGGACAAGCTCGTATTCGTGTACAGGTTTCAGCAGCTCATACCCGTGCACATCTTGATAAATGTATTGCTGCTTTCACAAAAATTGGTAAAGAACTAGGTGTTCTTAAGTCAGAAGGTGGATGTGGCTGCGGATGCAACTGCAACTAATTGATTAGCTGCATTATTTTGCAATCTAACTCCAAAAATAGAATACCCGGTCAGTTAATCGACCGGGTTTCTTTTTTTTAAGTCATCATATAGCCATAATCTTCCTATTTTTGATAGACAATTGAAATGAATAGCAGATGTTATTAAGCAACACTGACTTATTTGCGTTATAATATACTAGACTTTGGTAAAAGGAAGTCCTAAGTAGTCTTATTTGTAAAATTATGAAGATTAAATTTTTAGGTGCAGCAAGAGAAGTAACCGGAAGTAAACATCTTATAAGCACAGCCGGCGGAAAGAAAATTCTTTTGGATTGTGGGATGTTTCAGGGTAAAGGCCTCGAAACTCAGGGTATGAACAGGGCTTTGGGATTTGAGCCTGAAGAGATAGACCATATAATACTGACTCATGCCCATATAGATCATTCGGGTGTAATACCATATCTCTACAAGCTTGGTTTCAGGGGATCGGTTATTTGTACTCATGCTACAAGAGACCTTTGTACAATAATGCTTCCCGATAGCGGATTCATTCAGGAAACTGATACCGAGAGATTTAATCGCAAGCGAGCTCGTCAGAAACTTCCACCTGTTGAACCATTATATACCCGGGAGGATGCTGAAAAGTGCATGGAGCTTTTTATAAGCGTACCCTATAACAGGAAGTTTTATATAGACTCTAATATTAAAGTAAAGTTCACGAATACAGGGCATATGTTGGGGAGTGCTGTAGCAAGTCTTGATATTCTTGAAAATGGAAAACTGACACGTATTGCGTACACTGGTGATATCGGCAGACCGGAGAACAGAATTCTAAGATCTCCAGATCCTTTCCCACAGTGTGATTACCTGATAACAGAATCCACTTATGGTGACAGGTTACATCCGGAGCTTCAGGTAGCCGAAAATGAATTGTTGAGGGTTGTGCAGGAAACCTGTGTAGAAAAGAGGGGTAAGCTTATAATTCCATCATTTGCAATAGGAAGAGCTCAAGAACTCATTCATGCACTTAATAACTATTATAACGATGGCAAACTACCCAAAATCAGTATATATCTCGATAGTCCGCTAGCCATAGATGCGACAGATATCTTCAGGACCCATCCAGAGTGTTTTAATAAGAATGTTCTTGATGTGATAGTAAAGGATCCTGATCCATTTGGATTTAAAACGCTTGAATACATAAGAACGGCTGAAGAATCAAAGAGACTGAATACGCTTACTGAGCCATGTGTAATCATTTCATCTTCAGGAATGATGGAAGCCGGAAGAATCAAACATCACCTTGCTAATAATATTGAGAATAGAAGAAACACCATACTAGCTGTTGGTTATTGTGCTCCAACAACACTTGGTGCGAGGATTTTAAGAGGGGATAAAGAAATATCAATCTTTGGAGACAAGTATCAGGTTAAGGCAGATATAGAAAGCATTGAAGCATTTTCAGGACATGCAGACTATAAAGAGATGATAAGTTACCTGAAATGCCAGGACCGTAAACAGATAAAATCGATATTTCTCGTTCATGGAGAAACTGGTCCACAATCTTTTTATAAGGAGAAGTTAGAAGAAGCAGGATATGGCGATATTCAAATACCAAGAAAAGGTGATGAATTTGTAATTGAGTAATTATTCTTTCTAAGAATATTGAAGAACACGATTGCAAATGTTATCTTGGGAAGATATTATAAAAAAAGGCTGGCAGAAAAAATGCCAACCTTTTTAGAATTAACTATGAATTGTTATTCAGCACTGGCTACTTCATGAGCGCCAGAAGCTTTTCTCGTAGAGTAATTAATTTTAAATGCTCCAACTTTACGCAATTCCTGCTTAACATCGGTAACAACACCCATACGGGTTTCTGAATCTACCTTAAGTGATGTAGTAAGAAGTTGACGATCGGCTTCATCGCGTGATTCTTTTTCAGCAAAAATGAAATCGCTTATATCACCAACAGTTCTGAAACTGTCGTTTAATTGGATACGTGATTCAGTACCATACATTGCTGACTGGATCGGAGGCCCGATGTATATAAAACTTACCAGAGATTTTTTCTCAAGTTTCTGTACTTCGGTTGCTTCAGGCGCTTTAATTTTCACCTTCAGAGTTACTTCTCTCATTGTGGTAGTTACCATAAAGAAGAAAAGGATGATGAAGATGATATCGGGCATAGACCCTGTACTAATTGCAGGTAATTCTTTTTTACCTTTTTTTCTAAAACGTGCCATTTAGTTACCTCCTACATCTTCTGGTTCTGCTTCTGAAATCGAGACTGGAATAGCCTTTTGAATAGCTTCAGCATCATCAGCGGTTAGTTCTGTAAACTTCTTGCCGAATTTTTGCTTAGACAGCTCATCGCGTAACT
This sequence comes from uncultured Lentimicrobium sp., assembly GCA_964547915.1. Lineage (GTDB taxonomy): Bacteria > Bacteroidota > Bacteroidia > Bacteroidales > Lentimicrobiaceae > Lentimicrobium. The sequence continues at coordinate 46,707 of CAZJPP010000008.1, read as the reverse complement.
CATTAACAGCAGCGGCTAATTCATTCTGTACTTTAATATACATATCGTATGATGTACCGCGGTCGTTTTTGAGTGATATAATCCCTCTTGAAATTTCGTAAACACCAATTCCAGGAATATTTTCTTCTCTCTTTTCAGGAAGATTGGGATCATTAGTAGGGTTGCTTAAAAACTCTTTTGTTTCGAGCTTTAAGGTTGATATATCGCCTAACCGTCCATCCACCATAAGCCTGTCATTTTTGTTGACAAGGACATTAAGGACGTTACGTTCCTTAACATCAGGTGGTTTGGCAGTAGGGTCCGGTGGTGGAGGCAGCCTTCTTGAGATACCCGAATCAGTATCCATTGTAGTAGTTACAATGAAAAAGATAAGGAGTAAGAAGGAAATATCTGCCATTGAACCGGCATTAATTTCTGGAGTTTTTCTTGCCATAATTTTTCCTTTTCAAGAAATTATCTTAACCATTGTGAAACCTGTGCATAAACAATCCCGATTACTACACCTGCAAAAGTTATGTAGGTTGCAATTAAACCGGCCCCTATGAACTTAGATAAACTCGGTGAAACATTCATTTTATCATAAAAAGCGCCTGTATCGGGTGTCGACAATGCATAAGAAACAAGGAACACGACTAAAAGAATTCCAATTCCAAATACAGTACCTTTTGCTGATTTTAAGTCACTTGCTATTTGTAGTGTAGGAAATACAATTACTCCTAAAACTGCAATTATTAGCAAAAAGTAGACTATATATAAGCCTATATCTATTGCTCCGTTCATTGTCTTAGCCTTTTATATTTTTATTTTTAACAAGAATGTCCATGAAAGTGATAGTGGCATCTTCCATAGAGTTAAGTATTGTTTCAATTTTTGATAACAGGTAGTTGTAGAAAACCTGAAGAATAATAGCAACGATAAGACCGAAAACGGTAGTGATAAGAGCAACTTTCATACCTCCGGCAACAACGGTCGGGGAAATGTCACCTGCAGCTTCAATAGCGTCGAAAGCCTGAACCATACCTACAACAGTACCAAGGAATCCGAGCATAGGTCCTAAAGCGATGAACAATGCAATCCAGGACATATTGGCTTCGAGACGTCCGGTTAACACACCACCGTAAGTAACGATTGATTTTTCAACCATTTCCATACCTTCGTTATATCTATCAAGTCCCTGATAGAAAACACTTGCAACAGGACCACGTGTGTTCTTGCAGATTTCTTTAGCTGAAGCAATTCCTTCAGTTTCGATAGCTGTTTCTACTTTATTAAGAAGCTTTTGAGTATTAGTTGATGAAAGATTCAAATAAAGGATTCTTTCAATAACCAATGCTAAACCAATAACCAAACAGAGAAGAATAGGGAACATCCAAATAGCACCACCTTCAATGAACTTTTGTTTTAAAACCTGGTGAAAAGAAAGAGGAGCTTCTTCTTCAGCAACTAGTGCTTCAGCAGCCGGTGCAGTTTCAGCTTCAACTGCCTGTGCTGTTGTGTCTGTTTGTTCGGTTTGTGCAGGAGCTTGGTCCTGAGCTATAACAGTGTTGATTACTCCAAATGTGAGCATTCCTGCTACTGTCAAAAATGCAACTAATTTTTTCATAGTTAATTTGTTATTGTTTTTTTTGTTTGTTAAAGAACTTGATTGTTTTCGGTTTATTGTATTGATTGTTAATTACATACACAAAGCGGAGAGAATGGGATTCGAACCCATGATACGCTTTTGGCGTATACACACTTTCCAGGCGTGCGCCTTCGACCACTCGGCCATCTCTCCGTAACAGGCTCAAAGTTACACTCCTTAACCCATTTTCAGCGTGCTAAATTACAAAAAAATGTAAACAATGAATTAACACTGCCTTTTTTTCAGTCTTTAACATACCGCATTTTATTTTAAAAGATTGTAAAGATACTTAAAATCTAACTATCTAGTCAATAGTTAATTCTCCTCTTAGCGATGTTTGAAGTAAAGTTTTTACTTTTTCACTGGTAAAACCCTTTCCAAGGAGATACATCATCTTAGCTACTGCTGATTCTGTTGTAATGTCATACCCTCCGATAACTCCAATTCCTCCAAGATATACGCTGGTTTCGTATTTGCCCATCTCCACAGAACCACCTTTACATTGTGTAACATTGAGGATAATTATACCATTTGAAATGGCCTCTTTGAGTGATTCAAGAAACCATTTATCGGTAGGAGCATTCCCGGCTCCATAAGTCTCTAAAATCACTGCTTTTAATCCGTGTATTGATAATATACTTTTCACAACAGTCTCACTAATTCCGGGGAAAAGTTTTAGGATGGCAATGTTTGTGTCAAGATTCTTGTGCACAATTAATTCACCATCTCCGGGTTGTAATATATATTGGTTGTTATATTTGATATGAACCCCAACTTGTGCCAGATACGGGTAATTACCACTAAGGAATGCATTAAAATGCTCCGCATTAAATTTATTAGTTCTGTTTCCCCTCGTTATATTATTCTCAAAACAAATGCATACTTCGGGTACCAGGGGTTTCCCGTTTTTATATGCTGAGGCAATTTCAATAGCATTTATAAAGTTCTCTCTTCCATCAGTGCGTATAACCCCCATTGGTAACTGCGAACCTGTAAAGACAACCGGTTTACTCAGATTCTCAAGCATAAAACTTAACATTGATGCTGAATATGCCATGGTGTCGGTGCCGTGTAGTACTACAAATCCTTCGTAATCACGGTAGTTGGTTTCAATTACCTCGGCTAGTCTTACCCAAAAAGCAGGCTTAACATTTGAACTGTCAATTAAGGGATCAAAACTATGACTGTGGATTACACAGTTAAACTTTTCAAGTATAGGTATGTGTTTATATAATGTATCGAAATTGAATGGCTTTAGTGCTCCGGTATCCGGATCTTTCAACATCCCGATTGTTCCTCCTGTGTATATTATTAGGATACGTGGCACTTTCTGATTGTCTGTCATTATATTTTAAAAATTTTATTTGCGTTTGCTGTGGTAACCTCTGCGACTATTTCAACATCAATTCCTTTTATTTCTGCTACTTTATCAGCTATCAGTGGGATGTATGATGGTTCATTTCTCTTTCCCCTATGAGGAACAGGCGCTAGAAATGGTGCATCTGTCTCAAAAACCAGGTGCTTAAGATCGATATGCTTAAGTGTCTCCAGCATTTTGTTGTTCTTAAAGGTAATCACACCTCCAATGCCCAGACTAAAATTATATTTTATGGCTTGTTGTGCCTGTTCGGTTGATCCTGAGAAACAGTGAAATATCCCGTAAAGGTTCTTTTTATCTACATCTTTAAGTATTCTTATCACTTCATTAAACGACTCCCTTATATGCACTATCAATGGTAAATCATAAGCAATTGCCAAATCAATTTGGTGTCTGAATACTATCTCCTGCTCTTGTGTAAAAGTCTTGTCCCAGTAGTAATCTATACCGCACTCACCAATACCGTAGAATTTTCTTTCACTCAGCCATTTCTCCACAACTGCCAGTTCATTAAGATAATTTTCCTTCACTGATGTGGGATGCAGGCCAATCATAGGAAAGCAGTTCCCTGGGAATTCATCAGCGAGTGATAGCATGCTTTCAATACTTGTACTATCAATATTCGGGAGTAAGAACTTTGTCACTCCTGAATGGATAGCAGTTGAGATTACTGCTGACCGGTCTGAATCAAAATCATCGAGATAGAGATGAGTATGCGTGTCGATAAAATTCATATTGCAAAGGTACTAAATGGATTATTTGTGAAACCACCGTGGATTAATGTATTTTTGCTTAGTCAATTACGGTTATGCCTAAAAAACTATTAATTATACGGTTCAGTTCAATAGGTGATATTGTCCTTACTACGCCTGTTGTCCGCTGTATATCGCAACAACTTAAAGACGTTGAGGTTCACTATCTTACTAAAGATCGTTATGTTCCTATAGTTGCCAACAATCCTTATATAAGTAAGGTATATTCAATTAAAAAGAGTGTTACCGAAGTAATCAGGGATTTGCGGAGTGAAAACTATGATTATATAATTGACCTCCATAAGAACTTGCGAACAGGCCAGGTATTAGCCGGATTAATGAAGCCTTTTTCTTCGTTCAATAAACTGAATATTGAAAAGTGGCTGATGGTTAGGTTCAAAGTCAATAAATTGCCGCCAATTCATATTGTGGACAGGTATATGGATGCAGCAAGGTCTCTAGGGGTAATACCTGATAATGGTGGACTGGATTTTTTTATACCGGAATCGCAGGAGGTGGAATTGACAGGTAACTTGTCCTGTCTTAATGAAGGGTATGTAGCTATAGTGATTGGTGGTAACCACAATACGAAAATACTGCCGCCGGATATTGTAATTCAAATTATAAATGAATTGAAATTGAAGGCTGTATTGCTTGGTGGAAATGAGGACAAGTCACGTGGAGATTACATTAAACAGGAGTCAACCGGACGGGCAATTAACTTATGCGGGAAATATAATCTTATGGGTTCTGCTTCATTAGTTAGGCAGTCGGGAGCTGTTCTTACAAATGACACAGGGCTTATGCATATTGCAGCCGCTTTTAAAAAGCCAATGGCCACTGTATGGGGCAATACGATACCCGAATTTGGCATGTATCCTTATGTTTTAGACGATACTCCTGTTTTAATTTCAGAAGTAAAGGATTTGAAATGCCGGCCGTGTAGCAAATTAGGTTACCCTGAATGTCCGTTGAAGCACTTTAAGTGCATGCGTGATCAGGACTGGAAGCATATTGTAAAATTTTTGAATGAAGTTACAAGCTGATTAGTACTGCAAGTACGGCAAACAGACTAATTAGCCCCCACATATGGATTGTACAGTTTTTCCATACCTATTACAGACTTTTGGCCATGACCAGGGTATACAACATAATTATCATTTAAGATAAAAAGTTTTGTAAGGATTCCCTTAGTCAACAACTGAAAGTCACCGGTTGGCAAATCTGTCCGCCCAATGCTTCCATAGAATAGGACATCACCGGTAATAACGAATCCCTGACTGTGGTTAACCAGACAAATACTTCCATCAGCATGGCCTGGAACGCTGACTACTTCAAGCTCCGTATTGCCAAACTTTATAATATCGCCTTCATCAACAAAAGTCCCGGGTTCAACTACTTTACTCGATTCAAGTCCGAACTCATATCCCATTCTTTTATTCTGCCAGAAAGGTTCACCGTCTTTATGCGCAATTGGTTTGAGCCCCCATTTATTCATTACAAACTCTATCCCTAAAATGTGATCTATATGATAGTGGGTAATAACAAGAGCTTTTGGTTTAAGCGCTTTTTTACTTATGTAGTCCTGAAGTTTCTGCTCTTCTGATGGATTATTACATCCCGGGTCCACAATTATACACTCATTTGTCTCATCACTGATAACATATGTGTTAACAGAAAACAAATTAAACTCCAGAGGCTTGATAGTAATCATGACGGCTAAAAGTTGATTCTTTGCAAATTTAAAATGTATTATTAACACAATACTACTCTAATTTGTTATGTTCTTTGCAGCAAAAGGAATTATATAGTAAATTAGCATACTCTAGCATACCGTAATGTGTAAGCTCATAACATTATTTAAGCATTTGAGGACCAGAAGCATTAAAGTCTTATTGATTTTAGCGGGTATAATTTTATTTATGCCGGCCCATGCACAGTTTTATAATGGTTCACAAATGCCTTTCGGTAAAAGTCGTGTTCAGTATGGTGAGTTCCTCTGGTTGTATTACGAACTTCCTGAATACAACATTTATTATTATCTGAATGGTAAAGAGCTTGCCAACTATACCGCCCGTTATGCTCAGCAGGTTTCATCCGATCTTGAGCAGCTCCTGGATAATCGTTTCAGCGATAAGATAGAGTTTATTGTCTTTAATTCGCTCACCGACCTGAAGCAAAGCAACATTGGATTATTAAATGAGCAGCAATATAATATAGGTGGGATCACACACATAATTGGAAGTAAGATTTTTATCTATTTCGACGGGAATTATCACCACTTCGAGAAACAGATCAGAGCAGGGATGGCAAGGGTTTTAATAGATCAAACCATCCATGGAGGGTCTATGGGGCGACAGATAGCAAATTCCACAGTAATGACCATGCCTTCATGGTTTATTGACGGACTCGTATCATACATTTCAGAGGAGTGGAATACTGAGATTGACAATTATGTGAGAGAGGGAGTTTTAAGTGGCCGTTACAGAAAATTTAACCACCTTACCGGTGATGATGCCATCTATGCAGGGCATTCTATTTGGCGTTATATTGCCCAAAAATATGGTAAGCAATCCATACCCAACATTGTTTATCTGGCAAGAATGAGCAGGAATGTTGAAACCGGCTTCCTTTATGTTTTAAATATCTCATTTAAAAACCTGACTAAGGAGTGGTATGCAAATCTGAAAACAGAGTATGAGGGCAATCAAAATTTTCAGGATTTACCGAAACATAACGTTAAAAAGAAACTTAAGAAAGATGTAGTTAATGACCAGATAAAAATTGATCCTACCGGCAGATACACAGCATGGGTGAGCAACAATTCCGGACAGGTAAAAGTATGGGTATACGATAATCTTAACAGTAAAGCCAAACGTATTTACAAGCAAGGTGTACGGCTTGATGAGAAAATTGATTTGTCGTATCCTATCATTGATTTTCATCCAAATGGAAGGATATTATCTGTTATTACAGAACGAAAAGGACTGATCTGGCTTAACCAGATTAATATTCAGAGTCGAAAGAACCTGAAGCAAAACATCTTTGGCTTTCAGAAAATACTTTCAATGTCTTATTCTCCGGACGGAAGGAATCTTGCCTTTTCAGCAATCCGTAGAGGACAAAGTGATATTTATGTTTTCAATATTGCCTCCGGTTCATCAGAGCAATTATCAAAGGACTTCTATAATGACCTTAATCCGGCTTTCCTTAACGGAGGGCGTGAAATTATCTTTAGTTCCAACAGGTTGAATGATACGCTCGATGAAGAACCGGTTATGAGAAAACCGGACTTACCTAATACACATGATTTGTACATATACAACTATACGAAGAAGGATAAGGTATTAAGAAGAGTAACTGATACACCCGAGGCTAATGAGTTTACAGCACAGGAATATGAACCCGGTTACTTTACTTACATAAGTGATCAGAATGGAATAAATAACCGGTATATTGCCAGGCTTGACAGTGTAATAACTCATGTAGATACAACCGCACACTACAGATACTTTACAAGAAACTTCCTGATGACCAACTATCCCAGAAACATCTTCAGTCAGGCTGTTTCTCCACGTTCAGGAAAGGTTGCCGAAATAATTCATACGGGACAAAAATGGCCTGTCTCAGTCAGGGATAAAGTACCCGCTTCATCTATCCAGCCTGTTACTGAGACGACAACTTCTTATATGCAGCAACACAAAGCCGCTATTGAAAAAAAGGAATTTGAGGAATCTGTATTTACTCCGGCAAGACCATTGCCAAGGTTTATAAATGTATATTCCGATGAACCGATTGATGAAAATCCGGAGCCTGTTGATCAGGTTCCACCTGCTGCTACACGTCCATTGGTAGTCCAGGATACTACAACTGATGGATTTGTTCCTCCCAAAGCCCGAAATTACAATGTTGAATATAAGATCAATGAGTTGGTGAGCCAACTTGATTTCAGTTTCCTGAGTGCTTCATATCAGCCATTTTCCGGTGGCTCTGGTCCAATCTTTTTAACTCCCGGAATAAATGCTTTTTTCAAAATAGGATTGACTGATTTGCTGGAAGATTACAGAATTGTTGCAGGAGTGAGATTTGACTTCAATCTTGTTAACAACGAATATGTTATCAGTATTGCTAATCTGAAACACCGGCTAGATCGGGAGATTTATTTTCACAGGCAATCGATTGAACAGGTTGGTATGTATTCTATTGTAAGATATCGTATTCATGAACTGCATTATATTCTGAAGTATCCATTTAACCAGCTATTAAGTCTTAAAGGGACAGCAACTGTAAGAAAAGACAGAGCCATATTTATGTCTACCGACCAATATAATCTTAGGGAGCCGGATATCGACAGATATTGGGTATCAGGAAAACTTGATCTTACATATGACGGCACCCGGTCGCTTGGTGTAAACCTCTATGATGGATTACGCTTCAAGGTGTTTGGTGAATATTACCATCAGATAGAGGGTGACAACCGGAATACAAACATGGTTGTACTGGGATTTGACATCAGACACTATCTTCCTATTCACCGTTCACTCATATGGGCTAACAGATTTGCTACAAGTACTTCTTTTGGGAAGAGTAAGCTTATTTACTATATGGGTGGTGTTGATACCTGGTTATCGCCAAAATTTACACGCGAAGCTCCAATCGATTATTCACAGAACTATGCTTACCAGACTTTGGCGACAAATATGAGGGGTTTCAACCAGAATATCCGTAATGGTAACTCATTCGCCCTTATTAATAGTGAAATTCGTTTTCCGGTTATTAAATACCTGGCAAACAGGCCACTGAGATCTGATTTCTTTAACAGCTTCCAGATAGTTGGATTTGGTGACTTTGGGACAGTGTGGACAGGACCAAGTCCTTATTCCGATGAGAATGCATTGTTTACAAGGGTAATTCAGAGGGGTTCCTTAAAAATCACTATAAGGGAACAAAGAGAACCTCTGGTCGGTGGTATAGGTTTTGGGGCAAGAGCAAGGATTCTTGGCTATTTCATCAGAGCAGATTATGCATGGGGAATTGAAGATATGGTGATCAGAGACCCAATATTCTACATCTCTTTAAGTCTTGATTTCTAACCTGACTTCAGAAGTGCATTTTGTGATGATCAAAGATCTGGTTATCCCTAAAATGTCTAATTTTCTCAGCTATTATCAGAAAAATCTTAAGGTCATTTTTTGTTAGCCATGCAATCGCCTCTGGCTGTTTGTGACAGGCATCTGAAAGAACTGCAAGAAAATAATATTGGTTTTCAGTAAGCCACTTATAGGCTTGGATATTATCATCAATCGCACTGTCAAGTGCTGCATATTGCCTGTATCCATTTAGCATCAACCAGTTGAATGCCTCTTCGCTGCCCCTGATAGCTTTTGACAATGCGGCCAATTCGGGATACCCATTGGTAAGTAGCCACTGGAAAATTTCATCATTTCCCGAAATGGTCTCTCCAAATGCAACAAGTATCTTAACAGGATAATTAAGCATAGCTCTGATTTTTTCTAATCGATCAATCGTTAATCGGGTAAATATCAGTATACCTCTGTCTCGATTCCCAGCAACCTCACCCGTTCGGCAATTGCCTCAAGTTCATCACGACTAACCTTCGTTAATCCATCCTCTGCTGTTTCTCTTGAAATTGAGTATAACATAACAAGAGAAGGTTTAATTTTTACCAGATGTTCAAGCCACTTATCTACTTCCTCTTGCGTAGTATTATCAATGATTTTATCACCAGATTTGCCCCTTAGAAAGAGAGTCTGGATTATCAGTTTGCCATCTAATTTAACGAGATTGTCAACAATCTGTTCAATGTGTATTGGAGAAGCCGGCCTGTTAATAAGCTGGAATGTAGTATCAGTTCCGGCATCAAGTTTCAGTACATTGTTGTCTATCTTTAACAATGCACTCATTACGTTTTCCTTATGAATTCGTGTTGCATTAGACAGCACAGTAATTTTGGCAGTAGGGAAATATTTATCACGAAGAACTATCGTACGGTCTATAATCTCGAGAAAGCCCGGATGGATAGTAGGCTCGCCGTTGCCTGCATAAGTTATATTATCGGGTACAAGTCCCTTTTCAAATAATTCTTTAAATCGTGCCTCAAGGGCATCCAATATTTCAGAAGTAGGAAATAATTTTACTCGTTTATCCTGATCCTCACTTGTTAATCCACATTCGCAATAAACACAGTTAAAAGTACAGTATTTCATTGTTTCCGGCAGGAGGTTAATGCCAAGCGAAACACCAAAACGGCGACTGCTTACCGGACCAAAAACGATTTCATTAAACAGGAATCCACCCATATTGTTTTTATTTACAAAATTACCCAAATATTCTATACTTTTGGAATACCAAATACAAGAGATGACTTCCCTGAATGAGATAAAAGCACCGGTTGAGGAACATATAAAAGAATTTGAGAAGCGCTTTCGGGGGTCAATGAAAAGTCCGGTTCCACTTCTCAATACAATAACTAACTACCTCATTAAACGAAAAGGTAAGCAGATGCGACCATTGTTCGTATTTCTGTCTGCTTCAACGTGCGGTGAAATAAGTGATTCAACATATCGTGCAGCTTCGTTGATAGAACTTCTTCATACTGCTACTCTCGTACATGATGATGTTGTTGATGATTCAAACAAGAGAAGAGGCTATTTCTCACTTAATGCATTATGGCAGAATAAAATAGCCGTGCTGATAGGTGACTATCTTTTGTCCAAAGGGCTTTTATTATCGCTCGATAATGATGACTTCGAACTTTTAAAGATTGTATCAGAAGCAACGAGGGAAATGAGTGAAGGTGAATTACTTCAGATAGAAAAGGCACGCAGGCTGGATATTCAGGAAGATATTTACTTCGAGATAATCAGAAAAAAGACCGCCTCACTTATTGCTTCATGTTGTGCTGCAGGAGCTGCCTCCGTGGGAGCCGATAAAATGACAATTGATAAAATGCACAAATTCGGCGAATTGACCGGTATCGCGTTCCAGATTAAAGACGATCTTTTTGACTACAATAAAACATTTGATACCGGAAAGCCAAGTGGAATTGACATCAAGGAGAAAAAGATGACTCTGCCACTAATTTATACTCTCAATAATTCATCTTACAGCCAAAAAAGAAGCATAATTTATACCGTTAAGAACCACAATCAGGACAAGAAGAAAGTCTATGAGTTAATGGAGACGGTAAGGAATAGCGGAGGTATTACATACGCAACTCAAAAGATGTATGAATACAGAGATCAGGCGTTAAACTTACTTAATGATTTCCCTGAATCTCAGTCACTGCATTCGCTCAGGGAAATGGTTGTTTTTACCACAGAGAGAAATAAATAATGTATTAGTTTGCCTTTTTTAGTGTAAAAGCAAAAGTAGTACCGACACCTTTTGTACTTCGTACATTAATTTGCTCTTCATGTGCTTCTATAATGTGCTTCACAATCGCCAGACCTAGACCTGTTCCACCGTTATTGTTATCCGTTCTGGTCCGTGATTTATCAACGCGGTAAAACCTCTCAAATATTCGCGGCAAATCATGTGCATCTATTCCCGGACCATCATCAGTGACCTCAGTTAAGATGCGTGAGTCCATTACATAGAAACTTATACGAATTCGGCCTTTTGGGTTGCTGTATTTGATTGCATTGTCAATAAGGTTGATCAGAACATCCTTAATTCGCTGTTTATCGGCACGCACAATGAACTGCTGTTCATACGGCTGCAACAAGCTAAGGTTGATGTTCTTAGCTGATGCTTTATCTGCTAGCAGATCCATCACCTCGTGAGTCAACTCGGTAAGCTCGAACCTGGAATACTCCGGTTTTAACTGACCTGATTCTAATTCTGAAATCTTAACCAAGTCATTAATAATCATTATAATTCGCTCAATATTCTTTTCAGCCCTCAATAGATATTGCTTGTTAACCTCTTCATCGTTAATTGCTCCATCAAGAAGTGTTAACAAATAGCCCTGAATATTGAAGACCGGCGTTTTAAGTTCGTGCGAAATATTACCTAAAAATTCCCGACGATACTCTGCCATTTTCTTCAACTCCTCTATTTCCTCGGTTTTTGATTTACTCCATGCAATAACTTCTTGGTTGACCTTGTCGAGAGAACTTTTGGCAAATGATGTGTCACCTTTCAGAGGCAATTTAGAGGTGCGGATAGTTTTATATATGAGACGGACTTTCTCTCCGATATAATTCCTTACCATGTAATTAATTACGAAGTAGGCAAAGATTCCCGCTATAATACCAACAGAAATTACTAACCAAACAGAGATATCTATGGAATACCTTGTTCCCAGAAATTCCATGACAATCCACAGTATCAATATCAGAAATCCGGATATATATCCCGCTGTAATCAAAGCTAGTTTTCGCGGTTCATCAGGCAATTTCTTCATACTTATAACCTACACCCTTTATGGTTTTTATATTATCCAACCCAATTTTCTCTCTGATTCTTCTAATGTGAACATCTATTGTCCTTTCGCCAACAACAACTTCAGCACCCCAAACCTGAGAATAGATCTCTTCTCTGGTAAATACTCTGTTAGGACGTGATGCCAGTAGAGCAAGCAATTCAAATTCCTTTCTCGGAAGAATGATTTCCTGTCCTTGATTCACAACGACATATCTTTCTTTATCTATTTTGAGATCAGAGGAGATAGCAGAATTCGGTGAATCAGGACTGGTTTTAACTCTGCGTAGAAGTGCTTTGATTTTACCAACCAGAATTAAAGGTTTAACAGGTTTTGTAACAAAATCATCGGCCCCAGCATCAAAACCTGCCAATTGAGTATACTCCTCACCCCGGGCTGATAAGAAGACAATTATAATATCCTGCATTCCGGGCATGGACCTAATCTCGCGGCACGTATTTATTCCATCAATACCGGGCATCATCACATCTAATATGATAAGCTGGGGTACAGTGGATTGAAGTATTTTCATAGCCTCAGCTCCACTTTGTGCCTTAAGTATCCTGAATCCTTCCTTACTAAGATTATAACTCAAAAACTCCAGTACATCCGGTTCGTCGTCAACCAATAGGATAGTGTCCTGCTCCATCATAAACTGTTTTACAATCAATTCAAAATTAGACTTTTTTTGTTCAGGCTCAACACAATCTTACCAGGCACATTGCGTTTAAAAGAACGATTTACAGACCCTCTTTTTAAATAGAACTATGCAATGGTATCAATTTTGATTACTGAGAGGTGCATATAATGATTGTGACAACCATCAATAAACTATAATGAGAACTAAGATTCTGCTAATAATATTTCTGATTGCAAACTTTCAATCATTTTCACAAAATCGTGCTCCTGTTACAAGGGATAATACCTGTCTAACAACACAGGAGGAGCAACTGGCAAAGCTGATAAATGAATACAGGGCTGCTAAAAAGCTTCCGCCAATACCTGTTTCCGTTTCGTTATCACACGTTGCCCGATTGCATGTGATTGATCTTGATAAAAGCTTTAAAATTGGAGGGAGGTGCAATCTTCACAGCTGGTCATCAGATCCTAGATGGTCTTCATGTTGCTATACCCCCGATCATAGAAAGTCTGAATGTATGTGGGATAAACCCAGGGAACTTACCAGCTATACAGGCGATGGATATGAGATTGCCTATTATTCAACATACGATTACCCGAATGAATCAGCATTCCTTAAGGATGCTGTAGAAGGTTGGAAATCGAGTAAAGGACATTGGGAAATCGTAATAAACGAAGGGAAATGGGAGGATGTTGAGTGGAGAGCAATGGGTGTAGGCGTTTATGGCGATTACGCGGTAGTGTGGTTTGGGGAATTAAAAGACCCTCAGGGATCTCCCAAAGTGTGTAATTACTAAAGATTATAATCATTATTTTAGCGGGTATAAATCTGAAGTTTTTACCTGCCTATGAAACCAGTTATACGCTACTCATTATTTATTCTTTTCTGTTGCGCCTTTTCCTCACCGGTGTGCCATGCCCAGATCTTTAAAGGTGGTGTTCACGCAGGACTTGTTGGAAGCCAGGTTGCCGGTGACCTTTTTAGTGGATACAATAAAGCGGGTATTTCAGCAGGAGGATGGGTGAGCTTACAATTTTCAGTTCACCACGAGCTTCAAATGGAGCTCTCATACATTCAGAAAGGTAGCCGTGAGAATCCTAACTACGAAAAGGATAAGATGGATTCTTATCTTATGAGATTAGGCTACGTGGAGTTGCCTTTGATTTACAGACTTATTTATAGTAATAAGCTCAATTTTGAAACAGGACTGGCAATGGATTTTCTTATTCATAGTAATGAAAAATACAACGGTGTTGAACTTGATGCACCCTTTGATAAGAGCAATCTTTGCTTTATTCTGGGACTTACATATAATTTAACTGACAGAATTAAAGTGGGCATACGGACCAACAATTCAATTTTTTCTATCCGTAAAGAAAGAGTGAATGGTGATGTATGGCGGTTTTTTGAGCACGGACAGTATAACGATGCTTTAGTATTAGGCTGTTATTACAGATTTTAATCAACAGCTTAACTCCTTTTACCTGAAATAAAAAACCCCTACCAACTCAATGATGGTAAGGGTTTTTGTATTAAACTGTTATAACGGTTATTCAGCGAATGTTAATTCCTTTAGTAATCTCTGGGCATTGGCATATTTGTCAATAACAAACAGCACGTACCTTATGTCCACGTTGATACATCTTTGAAGTTCAGGTTCAAAGGCTATATCACCGCTCATTGCTTCCCAGTTGCCATCAAATGCAAGACCAATAAGCTCACCACTTCCATTTAATACCGGACTACCTGAGTTGCCACCCGTAATATCATTATTGCTGATAAAACATATCGGAAGTCTGCCACTTTCATCTGCCCATCTTCCAAAGTCGCGTTTTTCAAGCAACTCTTTAAGTTTTGCCGGTACAATAAACTCTTCATTTGTAGGATCTTCCTTTTCAAGAATTCCTTCGCCATAAGTAATATAATCATAATGAACAGCATCAGCCGGATAATAGTCCAATACCTGTCCATACGACATTCTGAGTGTGGAATTAGCATCTGGATAATAGACTTTATCAGGATTTGCTTTACGCAGACCATCAACAAACAATCTCTCTGCTTTATTGAGTTTTTCGTTAATTGCCCCTGATGACATCATTTGTGTAATCAGGAAATTGTAAACTGAATTAGTCAGTTTGAAGGCAGGATCGTTCTCAAGTTTTTTAAGTGAAGGTTTAGCCAGGAATGCTTTGTATTTGTCATGTGAAACCAGATTTGATTTCTTAAACAGGTCATCTACGTATGCATTGATATCACCTTTGAACTTTTTATCAATCACGTTAAATACATCAGGGCGTGAGTTTGCAGGAAGATCTGTATTTAAGATCTGAAGAATTCCTTTAAGAATTCTGGCTTCAGTTGCAGCATCATAATCCTTGAAATGTTCTTCAGCTTCTGCTGCTAAAGGAGCAAGTTGAGCCTGAAGCTCATCACCTTTTAAATCACTTTTTAAAATATTAATCATTCCCTGATTCTGAAGCGGGAATGGAAGAGCCTGAGATCCAAAGAATGCTATTTGAATATACCACAGTTGGGTGTTGAAATTAGTGCTTGTATAATAGCTATATACATCACTAAAATCCTGAAGTACACTTCCATACATCTCTTTCCTCTGAGGATCAGCATTAACCCAATTGGTGAAATGCTCTTCAATGGCTTTCTTTTTATCGAATACATTAAGCCTCTTTAAACCTCGTGTTTCACCTATTTTATTCTTCCAGAAGTTTGCCAAACCGGCATAATTTGATGCATATTTAATCCTTATTTCGTCGGAAGCATCCATATTAGCCTTCATTTCTTCAAGAATTCTACCACCCATTTTTACGATAGCAGGATTAGTTTCATTGAGGTTAGACTGGATACCCCATGATGTAAGATACCTTTCAGTTGAACCGGGGAATCCCCAGGTCATTGAAAAATCGTTTGGTTTTATACCTTTTGTTGAAACCGTCAGGTGATATTTTGCTTTCATAGGAACATTATCCTTTGAATAAGGAGCAGGTGAACCATCAGGAGCTGTGTATATTCTGAAGATACTAAAGTCACCGGTGTGACGTGGCCACATCCAGTTATCGGTATCACCACCAAACTTCCCTATTGCTGAAGGAGGGGCTCCTACCAGACGTACATCCTCATAAACCTGATATACGAAACGGTAGTACTCATTACCATTATAAAAACTCTTAACTGAAACAGTATACTTTCCATCTTCTGAAGCTTCCTGTTTTAGTGTTTCGGCAGCTTTCGAAATCATGGTACCTCTTTCTGTTTCACTCATTTGAGGAGTAATTCCTTCAAGAATTCGGGATGTTACATCATCCATTTTTACGAGGAATGAAACACTCAGACCTTCGTTAGGGAGCTCCTGATCAAAACTTTCAGCCCAAAAACCATTTGTAAGGTAATCATGGTCAATAGAACTATGTGACTGAATAGCATCGTAGCCGCAATGATGATTGGTAAAAAGCAATCCTTGTGAAGACACCACTTCTGCTGTACAGAAATTACCAAGATTAACTATGGCATCCTTAATGCTACTGTTGTTAATATCATATATTTCCTGTGGGCTGAGTCGAAGTCCCATCTTCTGCATATCAACATAATTGAGACGTTCAACGAACATGGGTAACCACATTCCTTCATCCGGCGGATTGCCGGCACGGGTGGTATACCCAAATGCAGCAACCAGCAGAATAGATAAGAGTAGTTTTTTCATAATGGTTAAGTTGTGTTTGAGTTTGATTTTTATTTTATTGATTTTTGACTGTGTACAATAATGAACGGCTTCGTTTCGCAATCGAACACTAAGCCATTAGCTAAATATTATGTTGCGAAATATACTTTCACTTACAATCCTAGTTGTGATTTGCCCTGTGTAAATACTATATCAACCGGAATGTTGGCATCTTTAAGTCTGTCTAAGTCGGCTTGAAGAGCAGCAGGAATAACTGATTTATTTTGGATTAACTCCTTGACACCCTCATAGTTACCATCACCTTGCATAGTAAGAATCATTCCTCCCAAACCTTCAACGGCAGTTTTCATTTTATCGAAGTTAACTTTGTATTTTCCGTCTGCATAATCGAAGGCATTATTCTCTGAGAAGTAGCTAAAAGTCAGCATATTGGCTTTACCATGAGCACTTGCTGCACCAAACCTTACTGACCTGAAAATACCGGCCATAAAGGTTACATAATTATCCATAACCTGGCCCTGATTTAATTCGCCCATTTCATACAACTTAGTCACCATGTACAATCCAAGAATATCTGCTTTTGCTTCTTCAATTGCCGAATATTGCTCTTTTAATACTTCTCTTACAGTACCACTTCCGTTTAAAGTATTCTTTATACCCAAACCGTGTGCCACTTCGTGAAACATAGTATTTTCGAAGAAAGCGTCAAATTTTATAAACTCCTGCTGAGAAGGATCCATGAGTTCATTAGCTATAGGAACGAGAATCATATCGAACTTAGCTTTCATTGCATTCTTAAGCTGTAGTTTTCTTGAGCCTTTTTTTAGTTGTACTTCTTCGTCGTTGGGAAGATTTATTGCTATCGTCTTGCTACCGGCATTACAATCGCCGGCATAATAAACTACATCGTAAGCATTTAGATCCGCATCTGAACCCGGGACTTCACTTTTATATTTCTGGTCAACAGGAAGGCCTTTCTGTAATTCAGGAAGCAGTGAAGCAAAGTGTGCGAGCTTTTTACTCCATTCAACATCCTTTATCAGGATATAAGCTTCCTGTGCAGCTTTCACACCATTGAGAGCATCTTCATAATTTTCTATAGGTCCGATTACGAAATCAATATTTGAGTTTTTCATATCCATCCATGCAAAATCACTTTCCTGGTATTGATCTGTAAGAAGGGCCTTTGCTCTGAGTTCCAGATAATTTTTAAGCTGAGGATCCTCGGCAAGTCCGGCAGCCTGGTTTAAAAGTTCAGCTGCTTTGTTGACTTTTGAAGCATATGCTTCGTGATACCAAACTACCCTCAATGTGTTGTCAGGATTTCGTCTGATAAGAGTGTACAGACTGTTTTTGTTTTCATCAGCCAAGGCTTCAAACTCTTCTTTTGTCATGTCAACAGGATAGAAGTTAGCCCCAAGAGGTTTAGAATCAATACCTTGTATAAATGGCATATTACCATTTAACCTGTCCCATGGTCCATAATTAATTTCAGCGAAACGACGTGTAGTTTCATCCTGAATTGAACTTAAAAATGCTTCCTTGTTTCCAATTGTCTGTTGCCAGAAGATTTCGTCCATCAAAGATGCGGCTTCAAACAGTAGTGGTAAGATTTGTTTTTCTTTGTCTGACAGGTGGCTGATATCTGCAGTAAGTGTAAACGGAGCATAAATCGACAACCTCTGCGCTACGTCTACAGTGGTGTCGGGTGTTAAAGCTGTTCCCTGGGGAATCACTCCGGTGTATTGGTTTTCCATTTCTTCTTCAGTTTGAGTGCTGTTACCTGAGCATCCTGCCATAAATACAAGCATAATTGATGCTGTAAGCATTGATAATACATTACGCAACATGATGGTTATTGTTTGATTTGACGTTAAATTTTGGCAGCTAATATAAGGATTTCTGACGAATGAAACCGGGCTATGTATCACGGCATGCAAAGCAACATTCCATGAGTATCCGGTAGCGAAGTGGACTTAATCTCTAGTTTCGAAGCGGAATTGTGAAATTAAATTTTGAACCTACACCCTGCTCGCTTTCAGCAGTAATTCTCCCGCCGTTTTTTTCTACAAATTCCTTACAAAGTATCAGGCCCAGGCCTGTACCTTTTTCATTTGCAGTACCTTTTGTAGAGCATACTTTCTCATCCAGACGGAAAAGAGCCCTGAGGGTAATATTATCCATTCCAACTCCCTGGTCAATCACTGATACTCTGAGTTTATCCTTAACTACCTTAGCTTTTACTGTTACAATAGTGCCGTCAAAAGAAAACTTAATAGCATTTGAAAGAAGATTGCGAAGCACGGTTCGTATCATGTTTATGTCAGCATATACTGTAACATTCTCAATCATTTCAGCCTTGATGCTAATTCCTTTGATACGAGCCTGAGCCAGTGATTGGTTGAGTATATCAGTAATGAGGGGTTCTATATTGAATATTTCAGGATTATACGATGTTTTTCCTGACTGTGTTTTTGCCCATGTAAGCAAATTATCAAGGAGCTGGAACGTGCTCTCAGTTGATGTCAGTATCTGCTTTATCATCATTTTCCTGTCGATGTCAGAAAAGTCATCATATTCATCATTCAGAAGTCTTGAAAAACCCAGAATTGAAGTGAATGGACTGCGGAGGTCATGAGCAATTATTGAGAAAAACCTGTCCTTAGTAAGGTTTACTTCTTCAAGCTTTAATCTGAATGATCTTTCATGAGTGATGTCAATAATCGCTCCCGTTGAATAGTTACTCTGTGGAATAAATTTTCCGAGCATCCGTAACCATTTTTCCTCTTCAGGATCTTCCATTGGATCATCAGCAGGGTCGTCTTGAGGAAATTCAGGTGGAAAACCAGATGGAAATTCAGCCGGGATATCGGAATCCCCATTTTCATTTTGAGGAGGTGCCAGGATTCTGAATTCAACTTCAACCCATTCGGTTTTGGAAACCATTCCTGCCCAACTAGCTTTAACCCTTTCAATATCATCAGGATGAACCTTCTGAATCAACTGATCTAAATTGGGTTCTTTATCCTCTATGCTGAAAATTTTACTACATGTGTCGTTCCAAATTAATTTCCTTAATTCAGGATTCCAGTTCCAAACACCTGCCTTTAATGTTTCAAGGGCCAGTGAATAACTGTTATCGTGCAGCACACAACATGTACACTGGTTTGCCTTTTTAGTTGGGACTTCACTCATAATAAAATTAATATGTTCCGGTAGCAACCTACTGTAAAATAGATACCCAGATTCACATGGGGCATCCGTCACTTTTGGTGTATAAAAATAATGAAATATTTAATGTTATTGCGAATTAATTTTTTTTCCTGCTCTGTTTAGTATTAAAAAACCGATAATTCCTGCAGCTAATGAGGCAATTATAATACCCATCTTTGCCTGCTCAACCATAAATTTACTTTCGAAAGCCAACTCAGTTATGAAAAGCGACATTGTAAAGCCAATGCCCCCTAATAAGGCTACTCCTAAAACATGGTTCCAGTTAGCACCTGATGGTAATTCTGATATTTTAAACTTTGTGAGTAACCATACTGCCCCGGCAATACCTATGAACTTTCCAAGCAAGAGACCGGCCGCTACACCGGTTGTCACCGAATTTCCTATATCCGCAATACTTTCCTGAGTTATTGTTATACCTGCATTGGCTAAAGCAAATATTGGAAGCACAATAAACGAAACCAGTGGATGGAGTGAACGTTCAAGTCTTTGTAAAGGTGTTGATGCTTCACGTATTAAGTTTTTTATGCGTTCAAGTATATGTTGCTGTTCATGAGTAACAGTTGGTGTTGATGAATCCTGAGCTTTCTTAAACTTACTCAGCAGCACATTTATTCGCTTATTAAAAATATTTTCGCTGATAACCGCATTGTTTGGGATGGTGAAAGCTGCCAGCACCGCTGCTATAGTCGCGTGTACACCCGACATAAGGAATGCGAGCCAGAGTCCGAAAATCCCTATTATGCCATAGAACGCCGTATTCCTTATACCAATATAATTTCCGAACAGTAGAACTGCCATGAAGATAAAACCAGTTAGCAGACTTGTGAAATTAATATCTGATGTGTAGAAAAATGCGATGACCAGCACTGCTCCCAAATCATCAGCAATTGCTAGTGCAGTAAGGAAAATCTTAAGTGATACAGGCACTTTATCGCCCATCATGTACAAAACACCCAGTGCAAATGCTATGTCAGTTGCCATGGGAATACCCCAACCGTTACCCGATAATGTTGAAGGATCATTAAAAAAGAGATAAATGCTTGCCGGTACAACCATTCCCCCAATCGCTGCACCTAGTGGTAAGATGGCTTTTCGAAGCGAACTTAACTCACCCGAAATTATTTCCCTTTTCAGTTCAAGGCCTACAACAAAGAAAAATACAGCCATCAAACCATCATTAATCCAATGGTGCAGAGTCTTATCGAGAATAAAATTCCCCCAGGTAAATCCAACCTTTATTTCCCAAAGATCGTGATACCAGTATTTAAGGTTTGTATTTGAAAGAACAATGGCAATAATGGCCGCAGTCAACAGCACGATACCGCTTGTTGAGCTGTTGCTCATAAATTTTTTCATCGGATCGGCGATCCAAGTAGAATAAACTGACTTCTCTCTAATTTCAGACGACATCGAATGCAATTACCGTCAGAGCAGAAGCAACACAGAGTTTATTCCTCAGCCTGACGTACGTTTTGTATTTTGATTTTTTCCTTTTCGGTCAAACCGCTCAGAACTTCAACATTAAGTCCATCACTTAAACCTGTCTTAACAACACGTTTTTCAAAGACCTGTGGAGCAGTTTCAATTTCAACCCAGGCAGTATCGGCACTAAACTTTAGAAGACTTTCCTGAATAGCAAGAACACTATCGCGCCTATCCAGTACAATATCCGCATTAGCACTATATCCCGCTCTAATGAATTGGTTTTCTTTCAACTGAACATCAGCCCTGATTTCAAATTGAATTGCACCGTTTTCTTCAACCCCTTTTGGGGAAATATGTTCAAGTTTTGCAGAAAACTTTTCGGTATCAATGGCTCCAATCGTAAGAATAAGTTCCATACCATCGTGAAGTTTACCAACTTCCGATTCATCGACTTTTCCCTTGAATATCATTTCGCCCATATCGGCAACTGTAGCAATGGTAGTACCTGCGTTGAAAGTATTACTTTCGATAACCGAATTACCAATCTCTACCGGTACTTCCAATACCATACCTTCAATAGTTGACCTTATGATGGTATTGCTTGTTTGCCCTGCCCGCTTAGTAATACCTTCTTTTATAAGCTGAAGATTATTTTCGGCAGCATCAACTGATTCACGCGCTGTGGTCAATGCAAGTTCAAAGCTTTGCAGTTCTGCTTCGGCAATAACCTTGTTATCATAAAGCGCTTTCTGCCTGTCGTAGTTTTTCTTTGCATCGTCGTGCGATATCCTTGCGCGGTTAAGCCGCGATTCTGCTTCATTAAGACTTACCATATTTGGGATAATCCTAACCTTGGCAATCATATCGCCCCGCTTCACACGTTCACCCGGTTCAACATATAATTCTTCAATGATACCGGAGACCTGGGGTACTATCTCGATTTCCTTACGGGGGACTATTTTCCCTGTGGCCACTGTTTTCTTTATGATGTTAGTAACCTGAGCGGTTGTAGTTTCATAAACGGTTGGTTTGGCAACCGATTTTTTGTACAGGTATACTATGGTTCCTCCAAATACAACCAGAATTATCAGTCCGATGAAGATTTTAAGTGCAGTTTTCATTTTTTATCAGGGTTTATGCGATGTTCGTTGTTTGTTGTCTATTGATTGTCACTTTTGAGTGATTTGTCGTGGTGTTTTACAAGGTATTGCTTTAAGATTGTACATTCCCCTCTTATGCAGAAGCGGCAATAGACCCGGAAATATTAGAATACCAATTCCTTGAAGAGGAGGTAATTCCTTTGTAAGCTTGTGCAATAATTGCTGAAGCCTTACTATTGTTTGTTTTTGTTTATTCATATCTCAACGCATCAATAGGTTTAATTCTAACAGCTTTACGTGCAGGAAACCATCCTGCTATTGCACCCGAAACTACCAATATAGCTAAAGCTGTAATGGCCATATTGAAGTCAATTCCGGGATTCAGAAACATAGTTCCTCCTGATGATTCTCCGGGAGGGGGTAGTGCTTTATTTACCGCTTCGAGCAATGCTACACTTACCACCAGTCCGATATACCCTGCTAATGTGGTGAGGAACACCGACTCTGTTATAATTTGTGAAATTATTTTGAATGGAGATGCTCCGATTGCGCGTTGTATACCGATTTCTTTGGTACGCTCTTTCACAATTACCAGCATAATATTGCTAATACCAATTACACCCGCCAATAATGTGCCGGTTCCCACTATCCATATCAGCATGTTAATACCCTGAAACAGCCCGTTCATCTTGTTGTATTCTTCCTCCAGGTTGAATGAACCGATAGCTTCCGTGTCATTGGGAGCTACAGAATGGCGGCTACGCATCAAAGCTGCTGCTTTTTCCTGAACTACAGATGCAGGAATTCCTTCCTTTGACGTGAAAGCAAACCAACCTATTATGTTTCCCCAATTATATACCCTCTGGAAGGTAGTGAGCGGGATAAAGATGCTTTGTTCTTTATCCCCGCCAAAGTTCACACCTGTTTGCCCGGGTTTAAATGTGCCTATTACCTGAAAGTAAATACCCTGTATCTGTATGTACTGCCCCAAGGGGTTTTCAGAAGGATCAAACAGAATCTCCTGTACCTTATTACCGATGACTGCCACTTTACGTTTTTCCTTCAGGTCAGAATCATTGAGGAACCTGCCTCCTGTAATGGTTACCGGGTCTATTTCGTTCCATTCGGGATAATCACCAAAAACAGAAAAGGCTCCGGCTTTAATACCCCTTGTGACATTATTGCCATCCCGCATTCCACCACCTTGTGTTCTGGGTGCGAGTATATCTATTTCAGGAACCTGTTTGCGAAGTGCCTCGATATCTTCGTCATAGAAATTGTAGTGACGTCCAATAGGGAACCCCTTATATGGAATGCTTGTTGAACGTGTAAACATGAAGACACTATTTGTTGCAAAGTCACCAAAGTCGCTGATTACACCGTTTCGTAGACCATTACCTGCACCAACCATAACAACCAGCATAAATATGCCCCAGAAAACACCAAATGCGGTCAGGAATGTTCGCATTTTGTTCTTCTTCAGAGCGCTTACTATTTCTTGCCAACGGTCTAGATCAAACATGGATTAGTTATTTAGTGTTCTTAGTTTTTAGTTTTAATCGGCATTCAGCATTCGGCATTCAGCATTCAGTATTGGGTACTCAACTATCAGCATTCAGCTGTTTCAATGTTTCAGTGGTAATCAATTATATTATCCTCTTCTATCCGTTTTGCGCTCTGCGATTCGATCTGCTGATCGCTGACTGCTGATCGCTTATTCATCTCTCAATGCAACAATTGGTTTAATAGCTGCTGCTTTTCTTGCCGGGATAAATCCCGCCACAGCACCACTTAGCACAAGCAATAAGAGTGCATAGAGCGCAACGTTAATGTCAACCTCAGGTTGTGAGAAGAAGGTCGATTGGATGTTGTTTCCCACAGTTTCAAGAAGAACAACCCCCAGCACCAGACCCACATATCCCGCAAAGGAAGTTATAAGAATGGCTTCTTGCAACACAAGGCTTATTATGCTCCATGGAGTGGCACCCAGTGCTTTACGGATACCAATTTCCTTGGTGCGGTCCTTAACCACGATCATCATTATATTGCTAACACCGACTATCCCGGCTATGATGGTTCCGAAACCGATTATCCATATGAATATCCTGATACCGGTAAAGAGCCTCTGAAAACGTGCATAGTCTTCAACTGAGTTCCATGAACCGATAGCACGGGGATCAGAAGGATCAAACTTAAGCATTTGAGCAAGCTTCGATTTAATATTGGCTTCTATCTGTTTACTCTCTTCTGTGGTGGCATCTCCCACGGTAATGGCAAGAGTGCCAACATCATTATTTCCAAAAAATACACGGTGTGCAGTAGTTATAGGCAGGTATATCATGCGCATGTTCTCGTCGTTCTGATCGTCGTCTTTGAAAATTCCGACTACTTTGAATGGTATGCCCCTTACGGTGATATACTTTTCCAGTGGGTCTTCGCCTTTAAACAGAGCCTGTTCAACCTGTGTGCTGATAACAATCACCTTTCTGAATTGCTGTACATCGGGTGTATTTATGAACCTTCCTTTAACTATATCGAGTTTTTCAATATGCTGGTAATCAGGATAAATAGCTCTGATATTATAGGTGCCGTATTGCTTTTTATAATTCAGTGTGTTGTTTCCCCACATCTGGAGACGTGGTGAGCTAAGATCAATCCCCTCAACTGTGCGGATAATTTCGTTGTAGTTCTCGGTCTTCATTTGAATATTCCGACCCGGTTTCATACCCTGATAAGGAAGACTGGTTTGCCCGTTCCAAACCCAAATTGTATTGGTGGCAGATGACGCGAACTGTTTATTTACGCCCTTCTCAAGACCTTTTCCCGACCCAAGCAGAATGATGAGCATAAAAATACCCCATGCAACACTAAAGCCGGTAAGAAAGGTGCGAAGCTTGTTTTTCTTAATGGTGCTGAATATCTCAGACCATTTATCGGCGTCAAACATATAGCGGCTGGTTTTCGTTGTTGTGTCCGTTCATTATCTCGTGCTCTATCAGTCCGTCCTTGAGGTGGATGATTCGGCGGGTCATGTGTGCTATATCGTTTTCATGAGTAACAAGTATTATGGTTATCCCCTGATCGTTAATTTCTTTGAGGATCTGCATCACCTCATAACTAGTGGCAGTATCAAGTGCGCCGGTAGGCTCATCGGCCAAA
Source organism: uncultured Lentimicrobium sp. (assembly GCA_964547915.1). Classification (GTDB taxonomy): domain Bacteria; phylum Bacteroidota; class Bacteroidia; order Bacteroidales; family Lentimicrobiaceae; genus Lentimicrobium. The sequence goes on along the minus strand of CAZJPP010000008.1, from coordinate 21,255 downwards.
ATAACCTTAGGTTTAGAAATTAACGCACGTGCAATTGCTATACGTTGCTTTTGTCCACCCGATAGTTCATTTGGCATATGCTCTGCCCAATCAGCCAATCCCATCCTGTCAAGATATTCCATCGCGATTTTATTTCGTTTTCGACGATTTATATCTTGATAATAGAGAGGCAAAGCAACATTTTCAACAGCGTTTTTGAAAGAAATAAGGTTGAATGACTGGAATACAAATCCGATGTACTTATTACGAAGGGCTGCAGCTTTAGTCTCCGACTGACTTCGTATAAGTTTTCCGTCGAGGTAATATTCGCCATCATCATATTCATCAAGGATTCCCAGAATATTCAGTAGTGTGGACTTACCGGAACCCGATGATCCCATTACCGATACAAATTCTCCCTGGCCGATTTTAAGGTCGATTCCTTTCAACACATGTAACTTGTTAGCGCCTGTCACATACGATTTATTGAGGTTCTTTATTTCTATCATTGTAATAGGAAAGTTTTCAGATAAAAGTATTATACTATAATTATGCCAAATGGCGGTACGCATTGATTATGAATACGATATGCATTTTGTTTTAAACAAATTAGTAATATAAGGTGTTCGCCATCGTACTACGGTTTTATATTTTCGTTCACTTGACTAGGTGTTCTTTGTTTATGTTTTTTGTTCTTTGTTAAGATTCTTGTGAATTGATTAATAACTTATTTTCTTCATCAATATTTCATTGTATTTTTCCCATGATGAAAAAGTACTAAAAGCTCACGACCAAGAATGTCCTTTGTTTATTGTTTTTTGTTCTTTGTTCCGATTCCACGTTACAAAACTGTTCTTAATCATTTTACAAAACTCTTAACAAAGATCGACGAACCATGAACCGCTTCTTCGCGTTCTTAATGATTTTACGAAACTGGTCTGGCCTCCTATAAAGATGGACAGAAGTTCGCCACAAAACCGTACTTTTATGTTCATGAAGAAATCAATTGCAAAAAGAACAAAGAACAAAGAACTATGAACCGCTTTCCACTCTATGAGTAACATCGAACCAAAAACTTAGAACCAGGAACAATTTCTTGTTCTTTTCCATATATTTGGCAAACTTTTGCTAACCAATTAAGGTAGAGTGCGCTTCAAATCACTATTCCGCCGAAAGAGTATCGATATGATTCTTTCGCATGCCCATGATGAAAAAGTGGACGGCGGGATGCGGAAGGATTTGGGCGTTAGAGATTTAACCTCGCTTGGCATTGCTGCAATTATTGGTGCAGGTATCTTTAGTACTATTGGCAATGCCGCATTTGAAGGCGGTCCTGCGGTTTCACTCTTATTCATATTTTCTGCTATTGCCTGCGGATTTTCGGCATTGTGTTATGCCCAATTTGCTTCGTCGATCCCACTTAGCGGAAGCGCCTATACATATGCGTATGCCTCTTTCGGAGAACTTATTGCCTGGATTATAGGCTGGGATCTGATAATGGAGTATGCCGTGGGGAATATTGCGGTGGCAATATCGTGGTCAGGTTATTTTGTAGGACTACTTTCGGGACTTGGCATTTCAATTCCCGATTTTCTTGCCATCGACTATCTGAGTGCTTCGCGCGGATTTCGTGAAGTAACAGAGTTGCTGGCTTCGGGTACTGACCTATCAATGATTACAGGTGAATTGAAGGAAGCATATCAGGCATGGACAACAGCCCCTCAGATCGGGGGTGTGAGAATAATTGCCGATGTACCTGCTTTCATGATTGTAGCTGCCATTACCTGGCTTGTCTTTGTAGGTATCCATGAATCGAAGACTGCCGGAAATATTATGGTTCTGCTTAAAATAGTCATACTGCTTGTAGTGATTGCAGTGGGTGCATTCTATGTAAATCCCGGCAACTGGAATCCTTTCGCACCAAATGGTATATCGGGCGTATTGAAAGGTGTCTCAGGAGTTTTCTTTGCTTATATTGGATTTGATGCCATTAGCACTACTGCCGAAGAGTGCAAAAATCCGCAACGCGACCTGCCCCGGTCAATGATATATTCTCTACTCATTACCACTGTCCTGTATGTTGCCATTAGTCTGGTGCTCACAGGTATGGTAAGTTATCACTTCCTCGGTGTGGCCGATCCGCTGGCGTTTGTTTTTCAGAAACTTAATCTTACCTGGTTATCGGGAATCATTGCCCTGAGTGCTGTGATAGCCATGGCCAGCGTACTGCTTGTATTTCAGGTTGGACAACCCAGGATATGGATGAGCATGAGCCGCGATGGTCTGCTTCCGCCAATTTTTTCTCGTCTCCACAGGAAATACCGTACACCAACATTCTCAACTATTGTTACCGGAATTCTGGTAGCTGTGCCATCCCTGTTCATGAACCTCACAGAAGTAACTGACCTTACCAGCATCGGTACATTGTTTGCCTTTGTACTTGTATCAGGGGGGATTTTACTCATTGATGGGCACAAAGAACCTGTTGGTAATCTTGGAGGTAAAGGAACAGGAAAATTCAGGGTTCCATATTTTGATAGTCGTAAATGGTTACCCCTTATCTGGATTGGTGTAGTTTTAATTTTAATGACACTCGACATGGAAGATCTTCGCTCAATTGCCGATTTCAGCAAGGCAAACGGCGAAACCTTCTGGGATGTGCTGAAACATAAAATTCCACATATTGCTTTCCTCATCGTTGCCATAAGTGTGACCTATGCAGCTATCGCTAAAAGGCTCTCGCTGATTCCTGTATTAGGGCTGCTGACTAATTTCTACCTGATGTCGCAACTCGGCATCACAAATTGGCTGCGTTTCATCATATGGCTGGCAATCGGACTTATTATTTACTTCTCGTACGGTGTGAGAAAAAGTAAATTGACATAAGCAGTCAGCAATCAGCAGTCAGCAATCAGCTTTCAGCAATCAGCTCTCTGCACTCTGCGCTTCGCTTTTTAACGCTGGAACCAGGAACAACGAACAAAGAGCAGCGCAAAGCGCTGAGTTAATTGCGGCGGAATGGAACTGACTGCTGAGTGCCAATTGCTGAGTGCTGACATTGAACTTAATATGTCTTCATGCGTCTAATTTAAAAAGGCATTTTATGAAGAGTAAAAGTATAAAGCTCAGGATGGGACAGGTTGAAATTAGCTACCTGTCCGGAGGAACCGGAAATCTGAATCTAATCTTTTTGCATGGCTGGTGCATTGACAGTTCCTACTGGGAAGAGCAGTTTAAACACTTTGAAGACAAATTTACCATATACGCACCTGACCTTCCGGGTTTCGGCAAATCAAAAGCCGCAGTCCGTAAGGAGTGGACAATAGAAGAATATGTCCTCGACATAAAGGACTTCATAAAGACACTAAATCTTAAGAATGTTGTGCTTATAGGGCATTCCATGGCAGGTGACATAATTGTTGAAGTGGCAATCGGCTCAAATCCACAAGAAATAATAGCATTAATAGGTATAGATAATCTTCAGTCAGTAGGTGATGCTCTCACTCCTGAAGAAATTGATCAGATCTTAAGTTTTTTTGATGCAATGAAAATCAATTACAAAGGTGCAGTAGCAGGGTACGCTGAAAATTTTCTGTTTCATGCATCAACTCCTACCGAAGTTCGGGAGAGAGTACTTTCAGATCTTATTAATGCTGATGAAGCTATTAGCATAAGCTCTCTGCAAAACTTCACGGAGCATTACAACCACCTGGAAACAAGACTGCCACTTATTGAACAGAAACTGTATCTGATTGTCAATGATGCAGATCCGGTTAACGTTATTAATCTTGAAAAATTGATAAAGAATGGCGTCCGGGTTGAGTTTATTGAATCTACCGGTCATTACCCGATGATTGAAAAGGCTGAGAAGTTCAACGATATTCTTGAGGACGTCCTCTGCAGTATCAATACAGAGTTCGAAAATAATATGACAGCCAGAGCAGAAATAACCATTGACGCTTCGGTGCGCAGAGTGTGGGATACTATTACTGATTCTGAACTAATTAACCGGCATGCTCCGGGATTGGTACTTGATGCCAACTGGCGGGAGGGAGCTGAAGTTATCTGGAGAGGATACTGGAATGGGAAGATTCGTGAAGAAAAGGGCAGAATCACCCAAATTGCTGAACCTCTTACAATCAGGCATACTTATTATAGCTCTTCATCAGGAAAGGATGATGTTCCTGATAATTACCATAATGTCGTGTGGCAGTTTGCCGAAGAAAGTGAAAAGACAAAAGTGCTGATTACTCAGGATAATAATTTTTCGTTAAAGGAACGCGACCAGGCAGAAGAGTTGTGGAAATCTCTCCTTAGAATGATTAAAATGCTGGTAGAATCTGAAAATGGGTACTAACATTTTCCATTTTAGCTATGGTCAGTAATAACCGCCATCTTGCTGAAGGGAAGGTTATATTAGTCGTACTGCAAACTGAATACTACTTAGCAAAATAGAACGGATCAATATCCGAATACTTTTCTTTCAGGAATCTGATGACCTGATTGTTGATAATTTCAGGGTTTTCAAATAATAACAGGTGAGAAGCATGCGGTACTATAAATAATTCCGATTGGGGGAGATTATTATAGAGTGATAAGGTGTGTTCAAGACTTATAGCATCATGATCACCTGCAATTACCAGAAAAGGAACTTTGATAGTCTTCAGCTGGTCGGTGGTGAAGTTGGGGTACTCATCCATTAATTTTGTAAGCTTCTTTCTGATTTCAGGTAATTTCAAGGTATCGGGTGACAGCCTCTGCGCTGAAGTAAGGTACTTCTCTTTCATCTCTGCAGTCTTCACAAACAAAGGATCTCCCTGATCCATTACCACACCATTTGGAGATGTCAGTGCGTTTTCATGAGTATAGTTCGCTCCTATAGCCACTACTTTTAGAACCTTTTCGGGATGGGCATACGCCAACTCCAGGCCTATATTACCACCATCACTCCAGCCAACCACATTGACTTTCCCGAGGTTTAACTTGTCGATTAATGCCGACACATCAGAAGCCATCAGGGCATAAGTTATTTCCTGGTCTGAGTCTGTAGTCCTGCCTTGGGCTCTACTGTCCATGGCAATGACTTTAAAGTGCTTTGAAAGCTCAGGAATCTGGTAGGTAAAACTTTCAATAGAACCACCATTACCATGCAGCAGCAATAATGGCTCACCATTGCCGTAAGTCTCATAATAAACTTTTATGCCGTTAATATCCATATATTTCCCGGCTGCGGAATTTGATCCGTAATCAATCTTGCTCTCTTGTTGTGTGGTACACGAAACCATGATTAAGGCAAAGAGCAGTGCAATAATGTGTTTCATAATCTTTTTATTAGGTTGGAATAATATTTAAAGTTAACAAATTTCAGATTCAAATCCAAGATTCAGATTGATTTGAGATTAACATCTGAGGAACTAGCAAGGACAGATATTCTGGCCAAAGTATTTAAATTACATTCTGAAACAGATATGATGCTTGAGTAGGAGTAGGTGACCTTTGTTTTTTATCTTAATCCAAACACTGGGATTAAGTCGCTACGGCCAATCTTACGCAGTGTACTTTGCAACCAATGTTTGTTTTCGGGCTTGTACCAAAAGAAAAACCTCTGCTGTTCAAGCTTCTCTTCCTTCGTCCGTGCTGTATAAACCGGCTTTCCTGTATATGGATCAATCCCTGTGTAATACATGGTTGTCGATAATGTCATTGGTGTGGGGGTGAAATCCTGAACCTGTTCAGGTTTGAACCCCTGCTTTTTTGTCTCGCATGCAAGCTCAGCCATATCGGCAAGCTTACTACCGGGGTGACTCGAAATGTAATATGGTATTAGTTGCTGGCGTGTACCCTGTAAAGCGTTAAGCTGATTAAATTTAGCAAGTAGCTGTTGATAGGTACGGTAATGTGGCTTACGCATGATCTTCAGAACTTCCGGTGAACTATGCTCGGGTGCTACTTTTAGTCGACCTGATACGTGCCGTGCAACGACCTGCCGCAGGTACTCACTAAGCGAATAAGCTTTATCTTCTGCTTCGGTGTGCCCTACAATCATATCATACCTTATTCCGCTCCCAATAGTTATTCGCTTTACATTTTTAATTGCCTCTGCCTGCTTATAGAGGTCAATCATTGGTTTGTGATTGATGTTCAGATTACGGCAAACTGACGGATATATGCATGATGGTCTGTGGCATTTCATACAGCGTGTCTGGTCAACTCCCGACATCATGTACATATTGGCTGAGGGGCCACCAAGATCGGTAATGTGTCCCTTAAACTCAGGATCATCAGCTACCTGTCTGACTTCCTTAAGAATGCTTCCGACTGACCTGCTTGCAACATACTTACCCTGATGAGCTGAAATGGCACAAAAAGAACATCCGCCAAAGCACCCTCTGTGAAGATTAATTGAATTTCGTATCATCTCAAAAGCAGGAATAGCACCACGCTTTTTATAACGGGGATGAGGTTCACGGGTGTAAGGCAAGTCGAATGCTATATCAAGCTCCCCCGGCTTCATTGGAGGGTAAGGAGGATTCACCACTGTGATGAAGCCTTTTTCTTTCTCAATGAGTCGGGCTCCCTGCCATCTGTTAGATTCCTCTTCGAATATTCTGAAATGCCCCGCAAATTTCTTTTTATCAGAAACGCACTCTTCATGCGAAGGCAGAATGATAGTATTCCAGTCGCTTTTACCTGCGGGAACTTCTTCACCAGGCATGCGCCATGCTGTTTGCTCCACATCATGCAGTTCCGACAATGGTTTCCCTGATGAAAGGTGCTGTAGTATTTGTTGCAGACTCCTTTCGCCCATACCATATACAAGCATATCCGCACCACTCCATGAAAGAATTCCAGGTTTAACCGAGTCGCTCCAATAATCGTAATGTGTGAGCCTTCGCATTGAAGCTTCTATCCCGCCAAGGATTACCGGAACATCAGGGTAAAGCTTTTTTACTATACGTGTATATTCAACTGTGGCATAATCAGGTCTGAAACCTGCAGCACCTCCTGCAGTATAAGCGTCGTCTGACCTGAGGCGCTTGTTTGCAGTATAGTGGTTAACCATCGAATCCATATTTCCTGCGGTAATTCCGAAAAACAACCGGGGTTTGCCGAGTTTCTTAAAGTCGCGAAGATCATCACGCCAGTTAGGTTGTGGTAAAATAGCTACCCTGAAGCCTTGTGATTCAATGATCCGACCAATAACTGCAGCACCAAAGGAAGGATGATCAACATAAGCATCACCCGAAATCAGAATTACATCAACCTGTTCCCATCCACGTTTATCAATTTCGTCTTTCGAAACAGGAAGCCAATCAGTTATAGGTCGCCTGTCATTAATCATTGAGTGAACCTTTCGACTTCATTATCAAATATTTGGTGTGCAAAGATATAGATTATACAACAAAAAAGACTGCCCTGTTGAGGCAGTCTTTCTTTTAAAGAATCTATAGTATACGTTTAGAATTTATACGCAATACCAATGTTCAGGTAAGCAATTCCGTAGCCAAGCTCAGCCATTACAGCAAAGTTGTCGTTAAAATAGTAACGACCTCCGGCATACCATGACCAGGCAACTCCACTAGTTGAGTAATCAGGATCATACAAAGGATCAATTGTACCAAAATCTTTAGAAGAAATGATTTCATATCCAAGCATAAGGCCGGTATATGTGTCGAGTTTCTCAACAAGTGGGTAATGGAAGGTACCTCTGACTCCAAGGATGAAGTCAGAAAATTTGTGACCCCAACCGGCATATTCCCATTTGTAAGCAGAATATCCGAGGTATCCGCCAACACCAATAGATCCAACATCCAGTACATCATCTTTTACTCCGACTTCAAATGAAGCTGAGATAGGGGGTACTGTTGAATTGTAACCCGAACCGTTGTAAAGGGTTGATCCAAATCCAATTCCAACATTAAGTACTCTTTCACCTTTAGTTAGTAGGTTTTCCTGCGCTGAAAGCTGCATTGTCAGAATTGCAACAAAGAGAGTAATCAGGACTTTTTTCATGTGCATTGTAAATTTAGTTAAACATGTGTGAATTGCTATTTAATAATTTCTAGTAGGCATGTACCTGTTATTATAGTCTGATTGTGTTTAGGTCGAAAATATATGAAATATGTTACCATTATCTCGAACCACTATTACAATAGCGACTCAAAGAAGGTTCATTGTTCAAAAAATAAGAAACGAAATTGTAACCCTTTTGTTTAAGGTGCTTTATTTTCTGAGTTACCTTTGCAGCGAATGAGTAACGGACTAAACATTTATCTCGCACCTTTTCAGGGAGTTACACTACATACTTTCCGCCGCATTTACGCCAGGCACTTTAAGGGTGTTACCCGTTTTTATACTCCTTTTTTCGCAAAAATTGACACTGATGTTAAGATTTCTGATCGAAAAGAAAAGGAACTTCAACATATTGATATACCCGGGGCTGAAGTGGTGCCTCAGATATTAAGTAAAGATGCCGCTGAAATTCTGCGGTTTGCACGCATATGTCAAATACGGGGATTTAAAGAACTGAACTGGAATATGGGATGCCCTCATCCTCAGGTAGCTGATAAACGGAGAGGCTCGGGGATGCTGCCTTTTCCTGATATGGTCGATACAATCTTAAATGATGTATTTAGCAAAATTGAGATTAAGTTCTCTGTTAAATGCCGCCTCGGCTATAAGAGTCCTGACGAGATCTTGCAATTAGTGCCTGTTTTCAATCGTTATCCAATCTCTGAAATCACAATACATGGCAGAATTGGCAGACAACTATATGAGGGATTTGCCGATCAGGCGAAGGTTGCTGAGCTTGCTGCATTGCTTCAAGCTCCAGTTGTACATAATGGTGATATTGTGAATGTAACCGACTATTCCGGAGTGAAAACCTTAATGCCTGATATTGACAGATGGATGATTGGACGTGGAATACTTTGTGACCCATTTCTTCCCGAAAGGTTATTAAAATTCACAGCCCAACCTTCAGAGATAAGTGACATTACTACCGCTGAATACCGACACCGTTTGCAACGATTTCTCGATGATTTATACTTCGGATACCGCAGGGATATGAACGACAGATTATCGATTCTTAATATCCTTAAGGAATACTGGGATTACCTGGCCGACTGGTTTCCCCACCCGGATGCTGTATTACGCCACATCAAAAAAACCAGGACTTTCGATGAGTACGAGGATGGAGTTAAAAGGATATTTGATCTTTAGGCTCTATTTCAGAAATACCACTCTTTGTAGAATTGATCAAGGAACCTCTCCATAAATTCGTGTCGCTCAGAAGCAAGCTTTTTGGCAGTTTCAGTATTCATTAGCTTGCTTATGAGCAGCAGTTTCTCATAGAAATGGCCGATTGTATGATTTGATGACACTTTGCCTTGATTGGTATCCTGCAGTGATAGTTCTCCTGAAAGGATCGATTCTCTGTCCGATTCCCCAGGATCGTAAAGAGGCCTGTTTTTGAATCCTCCATAACTGAAAGCACGGGCAATACCCAGTGCACCAATAGCATCCAGTCGATCGGCATCCTGAACTATCCGGAGTTCAATAGAATCAAAACCTACTGTAAATCGTTTCCTGAAAGATATATGCTCTATAATATTAACAACATGGCCGGTAAGGTCCTCAGGCAAATTTACCGACTGAAGGAACTCCCCGGCCATCTTTGGTCCAATGGTTTCATCACCATTATGAAATTTGGCATCAGCTATATCGTGAAGCAAAGCTGCTAACTCAATTACAAGCAAATCGCCTTTTTGTTCCGTGTTGGCAATATGCAGTGCAACTTTCCTTACTCGCTCAATGTGATTCCAGTCATGCCCCCCTTCGGCATTTTCAAGTTGCCTGCGAACAAACTGAGCAGTCTTTTCAATTATCTCCTGTGATGTATTCTCCAATTTTTCCTTGTTCATACTTCTTTTAACAATGAATCAGGCAAAGTTATCTCAAAGTATGAGAAAACCCACAGAAATTAACCCCATCCGTTATTACATTATTACTGGACTTTGCGGATCAACTGTACGTCGCAATTGATTTTTACATTGTCACCAACAAGCCATCCACCGGCTTCCAATGCAGCATTCCAGTTCAAGCCCCAATCTTTGCGATTGATGTTTCCTTCAACGGTAAACCCGGCTTTTTGATTTCCCCATGGATCAGTCATTAATCCGTTATATTCAACATCCAGTTCAACCTGTTTGCTGTTTCCTCTTATGGTTAAATCACCCTTTAATTTATAAAGGTCCTCACCGGCCTTTTCAACTGAAGTCGACTTGAAAAGCATTTCACCATGATTCTCTACATCAAAAAAATCGGCACTGCGTAAATGCTTGTCCCTGTCCTCATTACTTGTGTTAATAGAATTCGTGTCTATTCTGAAAGTAATATCAGCTGTTGTGAAGTCATTGCCTGATGTTGTTGCATCCAGTTCATATTTGTTAAACTGTCCTTTAACATTGGTAATCATGAGGTGTTTAACTTTAAACTCAATTTGAGTGTGTGTGGGATCCATTTCCCATCTGATTCTTTCTTGCATAGTCGTTTGATTTAAATACGTTTATGATTATTTTGTAACCTAAAAAGGTTGTACTTTTGATTCACTTTTTGGTTGAAGACAGTAAACAAAAATCCACTAAAAATGTTCGCTGTTGATATATGACTATCCTTAATTAACTCTATGATAAAACTCGTTGTATCTGACCTTGATGGTACTTTGCTGGATGACAAAAAACAACTTCCTCCTTCTTTTCACCAAATTTATAATCAGCTACGGGACAAAGGCATAACATGGGTTTTTGCCAGTGGTCGTCAGTACTACACTATGGCCGACCAGTTTGGCGATTACCTTCCTGACATCTATCTACTGGCCGAAAACGGCTCAATGGTTATGAAAGGCAGTCAGCTTATCCATATAGATCCTTTGGATGAAGTACTGGTCCCTGAGCTTATCCGACGGGGAAGAGAAGTCAATGATGCATGGCCAATCCTGTGTTGTCAGAATTCAGCTTATGTGGAGGACGATCATGAGCCTTTACTGAAAGAAGCACGTAAGTATTATAAGAAACTGGAAATGACTGACGATTTATCTAAAGTAGATGATAAAGCACTAAAGTTTACCTTATGCGACTTCATAAGCTCTGAAGAGAACAGCTATCACCACTATAAAGATTTACAGGATAAGTGCAGGGTTGCCGTTGCCGGGGAGATATGGCTCGATATGACTAACAAGAATGCAACCAAAGGCAATGCTATGAAATATATTATGCAGCATTGTAATGTCACACCCGATGAAATCATGGTATTTGGTGATTATCTCAACGACATAGAGATGCTAAAGCTGACTCCAAACAGTTACGCTATGAAGAATTCACACCCCGACTTATTTGATGCTGCAGCCCACGTAACCCGGTTCGACAATAATGAACATGGAGTTGTTAAAGTTCTTGAGGAGTACTTTAAATTGTAAAATTTGTTCTTTAATTGTTCTTAGTTCTTGGTTTTTGGTTCTTTGTTACCCATTCCAACAGCTAAAACGATACTTAATCTATACATGAGACTCCTAACTAAGAACAACGAATAAAGAACAACGACCCAGGAATTATTCCTGGTTTTTTTGTGTCTATAAATTGATACCAACTCTACCCCATCTCTAGGTCATCTCTCAGTCAACTCTCAGTCAAAACTAGGTTTTACCTATAGATGAATCAGTTTTGAGTTAGTTATAACTGAAGGTTGATACCGCTTTATCTAATAGAAATTGTTCTTTGTTTTTGGTTCTTTGTTGCCCGCAGAACTCAGAAAAACGAGACTTACTATATATTCAGGATGGTTTGGCCCCCTATAAAGATGGACGGAAGTTCCGTTTTATAGGGGACCAAAAGTGAGGCTCTTAACCAAGAGCCAAGAACCAAAAACGGCGAACAATGAACCAGAATTATACTAGTGGACCGGAGTCTATTTGAGACTCTTAACAAAGAATAATGAATCAAGAAGAACGAACAGAGCTCAGCCCTATTCCTGCATCAGCGAATTGTAAGTCAACCAAGCCATTAATCCTGCTCCGGTTTCAAGGCTTGATTCGTCAATATCAAATAGTGGAGTGTGAAGATTGTGTGTGATTCCTTTTTCCTGATTAGCTACACCCAACCGGTAGAAGCATCCCGGAATCTGTTGTGCATAATAGGCAAAGTCTTCAGCTGTCAATCGCATATCGAGTTTAACCACATTGTCATCACCGAGGTATTGTTTTGCTGCCTTATACGCCATGTCAGTCACCTGCTCATTATTTACAAGGAAAGGATACCCTTTGTCGATAAAGACCTGACAAGTGCCACCCATGCTTTGGGCAATGCTTTCAGCCATACGTGTGATTTTTGTGTGGGCTTCTGCCCGCCACTTTTCGTCAAATGTTCGTAAAGTACCTTCAAGCTTTACTTCCGATGGGATGATGTTGGTGCGTCCTTCGGCAATGAACCTGCCAAATGAAAGGACCGTAGGAAGCGTTGGTGGCGCATTTCTGCTGACTATTTGCTGTAATGAGATCAAAATATGCGCGGCAATGAGAACAGGGTCAATATTTATTTCCGGTGTTGCGGCATGACCACCCCGGCCTTTGACAGTAAGATAGATTTCATCGGTAGATGCCATATAGGAGCCTGACCTGAAACCTGCTTTCCCTGCTGCCAGAGTTGGTAAAACATGTTGCCCTAATATCTGATATGGTTTTGGATTCTCAAGAACACCTTCTTTAATCATCATTGATGCACCACCCGGAAACTTCTCTTCCGATGGCTGAAAGATCAGCCTTATAGTACCTTCAAACTTATCTCTAAGATCCTGAAGAATAAATGAAGCTCCCAGAAGGCAAGCCATATGCACATCGTGTCCGCAGGCATGCATCACTCCGGGCTTGCATGATTTATATTCTGTGATGTTTTCTTCAGCAATAGGCAAGGCATCCATGTCAGCCCTCAGGGCAATGGTGAAACTCTCAGGATTTCTCCCTTTAATATGCGCAACTATTCCATGGCCTGCTATGCCTGCTTTAAAAGGAATACCATGCTTTCCAAGTTGTGAAGCAATAAAGGATGCTGTCATCTCCTCTTCCATTGAAAGTTCCGGATTACGATGTAAATGACGGCGGATTTCAATTAATTCAGATGATAATTCTTTCGCTTTTGTTTTTATTGAAGAAATAATTTCCATGATATTTATTAGCATTTAGCATTTAGCAGTCAGCAGTCAGCATTCTGAAACTTAACAAGAACCAGGAACAAAGAACCAAGAACAACTTATAGAGCTACGGGCAACAAAGAACTAAGAACAAAGAACCAGGAACAATTTGTCAAACCAGTAACAACTTATTCAAAACTCTGCAAATCGTGCAACCGCTTGTAAACTCCCTGTTTTGCTATTAAATCAGAATGTGTGCCTCTTTCAACTATGCGCCCGTGCTGCATAACGATTATTTCATCGGCAAACTGAACTGTCGATAGTCTGTGTGCTATAACAACCGAAGTTCTGTTTTTCATCAAACTAACCAATGCATCCTGTACCAGTCGTTCAGATTCAGTGTCAAGTGCAGATGTAGCTTCATCAAGTATAAGTACCGGCGGATTCTTAAGTACAGCTCTGGCAATACTTAGTCTTTGCCTTTGTCCACCCGACATTTTAATTCCCCTGTCACCGATGTTTGTCTGATAACCCTCGGGCATCTGCATGATAAAGTCGTGCGCATTGGCCACTCTTGCGGCTGCAATCACTTCCTCCTCACTAATATGGGTCATTCCGAATGCAATGTTATCAATCACTGTCCCGTTAAATAGTATTGTTTCCTGCGAAACAATTCCCATAAGTGACCTTAAATCATTAATCACCAAATCCTTAATCGGGATGTTGTCTATTAGTATTTGTCCACTTGTCACATCATAAAATCTGGGCAACAGATCAACCATGGTCGATTTTCCACTTCCTGATGCTCCTACCAGTGCTATTGTCTTACCTTTCTCAATTTTCAGATTGATGTTTTGCAGAACCTCATCCTGCTGATATCTGAAACTTACATCCCTGTACTCGATAGACTCATCGAAAGAGGTTATACTGATTGCATTTTCTTTCTGTACGATTAGCTCTTCTGCCTGCAGAATCTGCTCAATACGTTCAACCGATGCTGCACCTTTCTGAATATTATAAGCTGCAGTGCTCAGTGCTTTTATAGGATTTATAATCTGCGTGAATATGGCTATGTAAGAGATAAATATTGCAGCATCCATACTCGAATCAGGGCTCAGAATGATGCGTCCGCCATACCAAATAACAAATACGCTGACACCCACACCCAGGAATTCGCTCAAAGGAGATGCAAGGTCACGTTTACGGTACAATCTCACCATCAGGCGATTGTACTTGTGATTGATTTCCTTGAAATTCCTGTCGGCCCAGTCAATTGCAGTAAAAGCTTTTATTATCCTTAAACCACCCAATGTCTCTTCGATAGTTGAAAGTAACTCACCCATCTTTATTTGTCCCTTTGTGGATGTCCTTTTAAGACTCCGGCCAACCTTTCCGATAAGCAATCCGCTGATTGGGAGCAGAACCAGCACCACCAGCGTAAGCTCAAAGTTCATCAGAAAGAGAGCTACGAGGTATGAGATAATAGTTATGGGGTCTCTGAAAATCATTTCGAGTGAACTCATAATTGACCATTCCACCTCCTGTACATCCGTAGTCATGCGGCTCATAATATCGCCCTTACGCTTTTCACTGTAGTAAGAGAGCGGAAGAATAAGAACCCTTTTATACATGGCATTACGTATATCGCGCACCACGCCGTTTCTTACTTCGGCTATGTAAAACATGGCAAGGTATCTGAAGAGGTTTTTAAGGAAAAACGTAACAACCATTACCCCACAGATATAGGCAAGTGTGGTCAGTTCGCCGTACCTTTCAATCATCGTACTAATCAGATAATAGAAGTTCAGTTTCAGCGATTCAAAATCGAGAGATAAAGGCGGTGCTGAAGTAACTAAAGCTTCCAGCTTGAAAAGAATGTTGAGAACCGGAATAATTGCAGCGAATGAAACAAGCGAAAAGAGAACTCCAAATATGTTGAAGATTACGTTCAGTGCAGCATAACCTTTATAAGGCAGAGCGTATTTAAGAACCTTAAGAAGATTTTTCATAGGTACCCCGTTTATTATAAGTGTGGAGCACGACAAAGATAAGGCGATTAGGTTTATTATTATTGCTTAAATTTGCATTATGGAATCTAAAAGACAACAAAAGATTGCCAGGCTGCTTCAAAAAGACCTGGGCGAAATCTTCAGAATATTCGCTAACGACATTATCACGGGCTATCTGATTACTGTAACCAAGGTGAATGTTTCGCCCGACTTGTCAGTAGCCAAAGTTTATCTTAGCCTGTTTGGTCCAACCGATAAGCAGAAAGTGTTTAATACAATTAATCATCATAAGAAAGATATCAGGCATCAGCTTGCTACCCGTGTTAAAGCACAACTGCGGGTTATTCCAGAGCTTGAATTCTTTATTGATGATTCGCTCGATTATATTGAGAATATTGACAATCTTCTGAAACAGTGAGTTACACTTAACCGGTCCTTGTATTGAACCTACCTTTCCATATTGCCTGGCGGTACCTCAAATCGAAGAAATCGCACAATGTTATCAACATTATCACCGGCATTTCCGTTGCCGGAGTTACAATAGGCACTATGGCCCTGATTGTGGTACTTTCTGTATTTAACGGATTTGAAGGCCTGGTTGTATCACTGTTCAACTCTTTTGACCCACCCGTAAAGGTAATGCCTGCAAAAGGCAAGACTTTTAGTTCAACGGCTTTTCCCTGGAATCAGATCAGTTCAATTGAAGGGGTGACGGCCACAACCGGTGTGCTCGAAGAAAAGGCTTTGCTTAAGTATGGAACCAACCAGTTTCTTGCCACACTGAAGGGAGTTGATTCCACTTATGAGAAGTGGACCGGGCTCGACAGTATGATCGTCGACGGAAGTCTCACTCTTGAGTTCAGAGGTCAGCCACTGGCAATTCCCGGACAAGGAATAGCTTATTACCTTGGCATCGATATCCGCGATTTCAATTCTCTTATTGAAGTATACGCTCCGGGAAGGACATCAGCTTCAATGAGTAATCCCGAGACTGCATTTAAACGCCTTGACATCAGACCTTCAGGGGTATTCTCAATACAGCAGGATTTCGACACAAAGTACATGATCGTTCCGCTGAGCTTCATGCGGGAACTATATGAATACTCCGACGAACTCTCGGCAGTGGAAATATCTGTCTCTAATCAGGCTAACCTGGAGGCTATTGCTGCAAAGGTACAAGCTCAACTGGGAAGCGCATATACTGTGAAAGATCGTTACCAGCAGCAGGAAACTCTTTATAAAGTAATGAAGGCCGAAAAACTGGCCATATTTATGATTCTGTCATTCATACTTTTCATTGCAACTTTCAATATGGTCGGCTCACTTTCAATGCTTATACTTGATAAGCGAAAAGATATTTCGGTATTAAGGGCATTCGGGGCCGACAGAAAGCTCATACAGCGTATTTTCTTTACCGAGGGAAGCCTTGTCACTCTCAGTGGTGCAGTGCTGGGCATAATTCTGGGAACCATTATATGTGTTCTGCAGCAACAATTCGGACTGGTAAAAATAAATGCACAAGGTGGCTCATTCCTCATAGAAGCTTATCCTGTTATTATGCACTGGCGCGATTTTATTAATGTCTTTCTTATGGTTGGGCTTATCGGAATGGTCGCAACAATTATTCCTGTTGTCGGCTTAAAGCATATTAAAGAAAGACATCCCGGTAATACCGGACGTTAATCACCTTACCACTAAAACTGGAAGTAGATAAATGGCTGAAAACTTGCAGAGTAGGCCTGATAACAGATTATTCCTGTGGCAACAACTGTTGCAAGCTTAACTGCATAATGACTTTCGGAAAATGAATTCAGAATCAGTTCTTTAGTCCTGTATGGAAGCCAATGAGTAATGAAGCCCAGCAGCATAACCACAAACACATTCCTGTAAGTATTTAATACGTCAAAAGCACCTGCCCAGTCCATGTTGTTCCATACCTGGTTGTACCATGCAGAAATATGCGCCATGTCTTCACCCCTGAAATAAATTCGTGTGAATGTAATAAAGGTAAATGTCAGGGCTATTTTCCATGTAACTGTAAGTACACTCTTGGATTTTTCCCAGGGACTTATGCGCTTCCAGTATTTGTAGGTCACTATTCCCAAGCCATTCAGTCCACCCCAAATTACAAACTTCCATGATGCGCCATGCCATAAACCTCCTATTAGCATGGTGAGCATCAGATTTACATTAGTACGGAATTTGCCATGGCGATTACCACCAAGTGGTATGTACAGATAGTCTTTCAGGAATGATGACAATGTCATGTGCCACCGCTTCCAGAAATCCCCCACATTCAGAGCCTTATATGGTGAGTTGAAGTTCCGGGGAAGTTTAAATCCCATTAATAAGGCAAGTCCGATCGCTATATCGGTATATCCCGAAAAGTCACCATATATCTGCAGGGAGTATCCTATCATTGCCATAACATTGGTAAAACCCGAAAACATCTGAGGTGCATCAAAAACCTTGTCGAGAAAATGCATGGCTATGTAATCGGCAAATATCATTTTCTTGATAAGCCCTTTCATAATCATGTAAATCCCGTTGTTGAAATCTTCGCGGGTAATATGGGTTTCCTTGCTGATTTGCGGGATAAATTCCGCTGCTCTTACTATTGGACCTGCAACCAGTTGCGGGAAGAAGCTGACAAAGAAACTGAAGTCCGACAGTGATTTCACAGGTTCCATTTTACGGCGGTAAATATCCAGCACGTATGTCATTGCCTGGAACGTGAAAAATGATATTCCCACCGGCAGAATAATCTTATCTACTGTAAAGTAATTGCTTCCGGAAAGGGAATTTCCGGCAGCAGCCAGACTGTTAACTACTTCAAATCCGGTACCTGCAATGCTGTTTATTGTATCAATGAAGAAATAAGCATACTTGTAATAGCTTAACGTGAAGAGGTTGATTACAACACTCAGCGAAATTAAAGTCAGCCGTGTACCCTTTTTCGTTGATTTATGAATGAATTTGCCGAAGTAAAAGTTAACAAGTATTGTAAAGATCAGAAGTCCAAGGTATAGTCCGCTGGTTTTATAATAGAAGAACAGCGAAACAAAAAGCAAGTACGCGTTACGAAGTTTAACGCGCTTGTACACCATGGTAAAAACCACGTACACCAATGCAAAAAATATCCAGAATTGTGCCTGGGTGAAGATTAACGGGAAATCTTCGGAGAATGAGAATATTTCCTGCAGCCGCTTCATATTTCCACGCTGATAATTGATTCCAGCAGACTGCCGCTTTCAGCACCTGTCACTTTTTCCCACTGACCGGTCAACGCTTTCAGTAATAAGTCGCCAATTAAACTATAGCCTGTGGCGGTGAAATGAACCCTGTCACGGGGCATCAGATGTTTCAGATACCATTTCTGGGACGACCCCAGGCCTCCCATTATTTCATAAAGATCCCATGCTGCCATATGGTATTCTTTGGCAAGTCGGTGGACAATCTCCTGCTGGATTTCAGTATTACGGTTCGGATATTTCCGCTTATAGTAGTTGTCGTTGGGGACTGTAAGCAATATGGCACAATTGGGATTGGCACGTAAAACCATCGACATAAACTCCCGATAGTAATTTTCAAATTTAGCAGCATCAAAATTTGGTGTATAAGCGTCATTGGTACCTATTGAAATGATGAATAAATCAGGACTGTACATCCGGAGTTGTTTCTCAAACAATGTGCATCGGCTGTATGATTCAAAGCTTGCACCATTAACTCCCACCGAAGTATACTGAATTCCTTTCCTGTCACTCATCAGCTCAATCCCATACAGTACAAATAAAGAATCATTGCGTGAAACTTCTAACTCGAGAGCATCGGTTTCGCCCGAAAGCGTAAGCTCCCTGTAGCCCAGTTCACAGTCACAGGTATCCCTTATTACCATATTCAGACTGTCGGTAACTTTATAATTGGCCGAAAGGCATGGGTTTTCAACAAAGAATCGCACTTTGCTGAACCGGTTTCTCAAAGCTTCGGGTAGTTTCTGACCTGTTGTAATTCTAAGCGTATCAATGCTGTCGGTAAGGTTAACGGTAATTCCCGAAAGTCCCCATGTAGCTGAATCCGACCTGACTGATGATCTGTACCCTTTCCATCTTTGCCTGTTTCCCACTACTCTGTAGTTAGCAGGATTATTTGTTGATGCCAGATTGTAAGGAAAGATAAAGCCCCTCTGTCCCATGGCACCATTATTCATAAGCTGAAAATAGCTGCGAAGCTTGTTTGAATAAACATCTGCCTGAATGTGTGATCCTCCAATGTGAAATATATGCAGATTACCTCCCAGACCTTTGTGTATTGAATCAAGTTTGCCAAAGAACTTATTGAAATTGGCCGAAGAGTCCGCATATGCAAGTGTATCAGCCTTTTCATTGACTACTGATGGAAGATATGGCCGCAGACTGTCGAGAATATATGTTTGAGACCATCCCGAAAGGGTAGTTATTACTAGTATTATGGATATTATAACTGTTCTGTTCATTACTTGTTCAAGTCAATAAAAAGAGCTGTAAAGAACAACTCTGAAATAATTCGTGTACCCCCAGGAGAGAAGTGTGTATAATCGGAACCGGCAAGCCCTTTCTCAACCCAGTATTTCATGGAATTGTAGCCACCCATTGCCTCATACATACTCCAGTAAGCTATTCCGTTTCTTAAGCAGGTTTCCCTGAGTTTTTTATCCAGGTATGGCAGGAGGGGATAGGTTACCATTTCTCCGTTTATCATAGTACTCATGTCACCAGGTCCTATATAGAGCACTTTCACCCCTGGTATGTTTCTTTTCACCCAGTTGATGTTTGCTATAAGATACCTTGCATAATTATCAATAGCCGCTGAATCTTTCACGTAAGGGATCGTGTTCCCGCCGTACTGGAAGATCACTATGTCGGGTGTAAGTTCACGGGCCATGGCTTTATAACCAGAATGGTTCATTTTACTGAAAATGGTACCCGATGCCCCGCGCATTGCAATATTGTCAACGCTTACACCCGAGTCGCTGTCTAATGTGAGTCCGTAGAAGTCAGGACTTACTATTCCTTCGAGTTCAATGGTTATATCCGATGGAGTAGCATCTGTAACAATTTCAAAGCTATGGTATGCTTTATCTGCAATCAAACTGCTTTCCCTGAACAGGTTGCCGTTATGCAGTATCCTTATTTTCACAGGGTACTCAGCATTGCCATAGTGCAATCTGATGAGGTTGTATTTTTTTAAGCGGGTATATGATTTTGACGAAGGCTTGATGGTAATCGTTGCCACTGTGGGCATGAGGCTTCCGGCTTTAATGCTGTCAACATCTCCTGAGCCAAATGATGTGAATCTTGAGAAAGAAGCATATAGCCCGTAATCTTTTTCCTGTGTAATTCTTTGTGTAGGATCGAATATGGCAAACCTGTACCAGTTTTCGCTAACCATCACATCGGCAGCCAGCTGGTTGTAGACTTGTTTTATCGGGACAAATCCCGGTCCCGATCCACCATATATGCCCTGCAGGCGATTTCTCAGGTATCCTGTAATTCTGTCTCCTTCGAGTTGCGAATCTCCATAGTGAAGTATTCTGCATGATCCCCCTTCAAGTTGCTTACTTATTGCACTTATAAAAGAAGTGTCAGCACCCGGATATCTAATTTTTGTGATGCTGGCCGTATCAAGATTGGATAGGTCGGGGATTGAAGGCTTCAGTTCTGAATCAAGAACGTCTTCTCCAATTATGTGGATAATGCTGTCGGCTATTTGAATCAGACTGTCAGCCTTCAAATTAACCACTGTTTGTTCTTCATAAAAGAATGAGGAAGCGTTCGGGTATTTGATGAAGATGTCAGCGATCTTAAAACCTGTCTCTGTTCTGTTGCCGCTGATAGTTATACTATTGCTGAAGAACATCAGGACAAATAGTATTGTCAGTGCTATTGCAACAAACAGGCTGATTCTTCTGGGGCTCATTGGAGTGCTTAAAAAAGTGGTGCAAAGTAAAGTAAAAAACCAAAAATAATGACTACTTTTGCACACAATTAAAATGGCCCTGTAGTTCAATGGATAGAACGGAAGTTTCCTAAACTTTAAATATAGGTTC
>CAZJPP010000007.1:0-126039 GCA_964547915.1 uncultured Lentimicrobium sp. | reverse complement strand
CGAGGGTACAACGGTTTTCGAGACCGCCCCAATCGACCACTCTGGCATCTCTCCGAAAAGAAATGCAAATGTATTGAATTTCCTTAGACTTTTTTAATGTGTATAAAAAAAGCCTCTGAATTGAGGCTTTTGAATATTATCAATTGGGTATCTTTTTATAAATCTCTAAGGGTTTTCCTGATTTCATCCTCAGTTTTTCCAAGTTTTTGTTGAAGTTGACCAAGTAACTCATCTTCTCTCCCTTCTTCATATACAAGGTCATCATCGGTTAATTCTGCATATCGCTGTTTGAGTTTTCCCTTTGGTTCATTCCAATTTCCTCTTAGTTCGAGCTTATTCATTAGTTTTCCTTTCTGTAGAATATTGATATATAATTAGTTATATGCAAATATAGTACTACAGTATCATTATGCTTTATATTCATTTAAGTAATTCTTACATTTTATTCAATGGATGTTATGTCTGAAGTTTCTTCAACCGGAAGGAAGATATTAAAACTGGCTCCTCTATTCAATTGCCCGCTCGCAGTGATATATCCATTATGGTTCTGAACAACCTTCTTACATATTGTAAGACCAATACCTGTGCCTGAAAACTCATTCTTCCCATGTAATCTCTGAAAAATATCAAAGATTTTATGTGCATATTTTTGGTCAAAGCCTATTCCATTGTCAGTAAAATTTATGCAATAGTAATGTGTAATCTCTTTTATACCATAACCTGTTACTGATTCCCCAGGAACAATTTTTGTTGTTATATTAATAATTGGTTTAACTTCTTTACGGGTGTATTTTAATGCATTATCAAGTAAATTTATAAAAAGTTGCTCTATTTGTGATGGAATAACCGTTAGAATAGGTAAAGGATCAAAATGTATTATTGCTTTTGAGATATTAATCTCATCCTGCATATTATGAATTGCTGCCTTTAGTATTACGTTAAGATCAGTCCTTTCTTTAATTGCAAGCAAATCATTTGCCCGTGAATAATTAAGCAAGTCATTAATGAGGGTCTGCATTCTGTTAGCTGACTGGATCATTCTTTTAAAATATCCTACTGAGACTTCTGATAACTCCTTTTCATTTTCAATTATCATCTTTGAGATAATCTGGATCTTTCTGAGAGGCTCCTGTAGATCATGTGATGCCATATGGTTGAACGAGGCCAATTCTTCATTTTTCCTTTCTAGTTGAAGATTTTTTTCTTCCAACATAATTTCTTTGTCAATTAGAGAGGTGATGTCTTGAAAGATACCAACCAGATAATAAACTTTATTTATTCTCATTTTATCTGATGTGCCTTTTATGTATCTAATTTGACCGTCAGGTTTAATCATTCTGAACACACTTATACTTGTTCGATTCAGCTCAAAATCTTTCATACTGGTTTCCACAAGGTTTTGACGGTCATCAGGATGTACCATACTCAACACACTTTCTAATGTAGTTCTTTCATCTATAATGAGTCCACTTATTTTCTTGAGATTTTCTGAAATGTAGAAATGATTAGTTTCCAGATTTATGTGCCAATGTCCTAGTCCTGCGCTTATTTCAGCATTGTGTATTACCTTCAATGAGGTTTTAAGTTCAATATTTTTTAATCGCAATTCTTCCTGTCGCTTTTTTAGCTGTCTTACTTTAATAATATCGCTTGTTATGTTCTGAAGGTTACCGACCAGGATTCTCTCTCCATTTACATTTATAAATTTACTGTGTGCTTTTATGTACTTAATATGACCTGATTTGGTTATTATTCTGTATTCCCATGAATCTGCTTCTCCAGTTTGTTGAACCTGCGACCTTGCCATTTCAATTTTTCCCCTATCATCTGGATGCAAAAAGCGTTTATTAAAATAATCTATATTGGGTTCAAATTCTCCTGGTTCACAACCAAGTATGCGGTAAAAATTGTCAGAATAGGATAGCTCTTGGGTATTTAAGTTCCAATAAAAAGTTCCGATGTCTGTATTGATTTCAGCCTGATCGAAAATATGATCTTTCAAATCCTTAGTTTGTTGTTTTACTTGCGACTCGGTCTTCTGGCTCATAAGTATAATTCATTGGGCAAAATACTCCCTTACAACATCAGAAATTGGATATTGTTAGTTGGGTCTTTATGCTTAGATTTAAAATATTAAATGGTTTCTGGCAACCTTTTAACCAGTAAGTATTGTAATCATGTAAATAAATAAAGTGGTTGTATAATAGTCAACCAATACAGCTACTCTATATTTAACATGTTAGTTATTATGTTATTAAAATTGTCTTAAGGAAAATGCAAAAGTAGAATAATTATAAGTGAGATGTGATTCGCTGATTTTCATAATGCTGTAATTTATTTTAATCATTATCCAATTAGTACATCCAGTTATTAAGAATTTTAACAGTCATGTTTAAATAAGATAATAGCGATATAAATTTTCACTTGTTATGGGAATAAAGTGGACCATGTAGATGATAATTATTAATCGATGGACATAAGACCAACGCATTGCAAGATATCTCTAATTGTAATTAACCAAATGAAATCACTATGAGAAATCGAATTCGGAATTTCTGGAACCTTAACAAGATTGCTTTCAAGGAATGGAACGCAAAGGATCCTTTTAGAGAAAGTGCAATAATCGCTTATTATGCAATATTTTCGCTACCTGGATTATTAGTGGTAATTATTACACTGGCAGGATATTTTTTTGGCCAGGGTCAGGTTTCGGCTTATTTGAGTGACCAAATTGCTAGTGCAATGACTGCAGATACTGCACAACAAATACAACTGGTCATAGACAAAGCCTATGATGAGAATCAGTCTTTAATTGCAACAATAATTGGGGTCGCCACTATTTTGATGGGAGCAACAGGTGTATTTATTCAGTTTCAAAAATCACTTAATTTTATATGGGGCGTTAAACCTGATGCTTCAAAGTCAGGAATATGGCAAATAGTAAAAGCTCGACTATTTTCACTGGGATTGATAATTACCATCGCATTCCTTTTGCTTATATCTCTGGTTGTTACTACAGTTCTTTCAGCTTTAGCTGGTTATATTCAACGTAACTGGCCAGATGTCATCATGTTTGTTTTTCACATTCTAAATTTCATTTTCTCACTGTCAGTGATTACTTTACTTTTTGCTATGATGTTTAAGTTTATGCCAGATGCTAGAATCAAATGGAGAACCGTGTGGGTAGGGGCATTTTTGACCTCATTACTATTCGCATTAGGGAAATCAGGTTTGGGAATTTACTTTGGACAGGCAAATCCAGGATCAGGTTATGGTGCAGCAGGGTTTGTTATTTTAATATTACTATGGGTATCTTATACATCAATGATTGTTTTTTTTGGAGCTGAATTTACCAAAGCATACTCTGATATGAAATTCGGAAACGTTGAGCCTTCGCAGCATGCTGTACATGATGAGATGGCCGACTGTTGGAAAAAACTTGAAGAACAGCGTAGGTTAGCTGCTAAATTAAATAGAAGAAAACGATAGTGATTTTAGGATAAGTTTTGGCTGGTTGTTGTTGATTTGCCTTTTGAAGATACTTTTATTCTATTGATTAAACCAACCGCAACATCCCTGATTTTGTTGGAATTTTGTGAAATAAGGGCAGCAATAATGTATTTCACTACTGAACCCGCAGCCTTTTTAACTTGGCGTGCACTGGGATTACTTAAAGTATGCTTTGTAAGGTTTGCCTGTTTCCTTTTATCTGAAGTAATCTTTCTGATTAAAACAAATGTCAATAATCCAGCTCCGGCCGTAATAAGAGTACTCCTGATTTTAGGTGAAGAGCGTACTTGGTCAATTCCTGACTTAACTATATTTTGTGGCTTCATTCTTTCAGTTACATCTTCAAATTCTTTCTTTAGCTGTTTTAATTCTTCTTTTTGTTTGCTTTCAAGTACAAGAATTGCTTCCTGAAGCTCTGAATTTGGATCGACTTTAGCCATATCTACTTGGATTATTTCAAGAATTTGGAGATAATCTTGTTGGTTAATGGAGCTTTAATAATTTGCTTTTTAAATATCATTAGAAGAATTATCAAAAGAACATAGAAGGCTGAAACAACAAAGAAGCCAATATATATCTTGCCTAATAAATCACCGATCCAAAATGCCAGAGCCATATTTAGTATCATCAGGAAAAAGAAGGTAAGTATGGCTATTATAGTTACGTAGACAGCATTAGATGCTATTTTGGAAAGTTGATCAACTGCTTTCAGCTTAATTAGGTCAATCGTTGTCTTACCGTAGCTTTCAGCCTTTTCCAGTAAGGCACCGAAAAACGTTGTATTGTCTTCCATGTTCTTTTGCTTAATTCTATCATCAACCTCTTGGGGGCTGTTGATTCATCGGTTGTTTAACTTCGTTCTTAATTTCGTCGGCTTTATTCATGCCTTTATGAGCTAAATTCTCAGCTTCTGCTTTAACAGAATCAAATTTGTCGAGCATACTTTCTATAAAATCATTGAATTTGGTCTTTAAACCATCAGCATACTCATTGCTCCTTTCAGAAATCTTGCGACGAGTCTCACTTCCTTTGTCTGGTGCTAATAAGACACCAATAACAGCACCGGCTGCTACACCAACCGCTATGCTTAAAATCATTTTACCTGCGTTCATGGTCCTTTGGATTTTAGTTTGTTTTTATTTATTGTAAACGTGCATTCTGCTGTCAATTTCGCTACTTAAGCATAGATCTATTACTTTTCCATTTTCTAAATAGAAAACTCCTTTAATATATGAAATGTTCGCAGATTATGCAAGTTTTTGATAATAATTTTCTTAAAGAAGGCTATACATTTCTATATAGCCTTCCTAGAAAAAACATTGATTTATTCAGTATCCTCAGTGAATAAATCTTGATTACTCCCATCAAAAGAGATTTCGTCATCAAATGTGGAATCATTATCAGATGTTATTTCTAATTCATCCATATTCGAAGGTAAATCATCCTCATAGTCGGGATTATAGAAAAGTGGTACTTCCATGAGTTCAGTTTCAAGAAAGGCTTTTGCGTCCTCTTCAAACAAGATGAAATCAGGATCCACTACAATGTTGTTAATACATAACAAACCTTCAGAATTAACTGAGAGGCTTTTACTTTGGTGTATTTCCATTTATTTTTTATTGCGGAAACTGAGTAATCTATTCCTCTGATCTGGAACGATTACCACTTTTACCACCTCCCGTAGATGATTTGCCTGTACCGGTTTCTTTTCGAGAGTTGCCTTTCTTTTCGTTGGCATTCATTACATTTTGATTTGTTTTCATAGTTCTAGTTTTGAGTTAATGAATTAGTGATAGATAGTCAATTGGTAATCAAATGTTTTATTCTTCGTCACTCTCAATAGCTTCTATGTTGATTGAAGATTCCGCAATTTCAGTCAATAGCATGTCGGTTTCTTTTTCTTCATCTAATGTTTCTTCCAGTAAGTCATAAGCTTCCATTTCATCAAGTGTATGTGCGAAAGAGCTCAAGGTCCCGTAAGATGCAATTTCATAATGTTCAATCTTTTGAGCTGCTGATATAATGGCAGCATCTCTTACCATTCCTATTTCTGTCTCAGCGAGGATTTCTTCAGCTTCTTTAATAAGTCCTTCCATCGATTCGCACTTTTTGTCTTCAACAGTTGTTCCTATTGCTTCAAAAACTTGTTCGAGTCTTTTAATCTGATTTTTTGTTTGCTTCACATGGTTTTCTAAAGCAGATATCAGCTCTTGTGAAGTTGCATTCTTAATCATTTTAGGCATTGATTTTAAAATTGCTTTTTCTGCCCATAAAATGTCTTTTAATTCTTCTTCAAATAGTTCATGCAATCCTTTAGCAGCTCCAGTTTTTGCTTTCTTGGGACTATTCTTTCCTGATTCTTTCATGTTTTTAAATAGTTTAGTTTTTGAGTTTAGTATAAGTAGGTTGTAGTAATTACAAAGATGTAGTAAGTATTGTCTTAATGCGTTACATTATTTAGTAGTATCTTTTCAAGTTTTACATATAAGCATTTCTATCCATTAATTATCTCTCCACCATTTGGATGTAATACTTGTCCGTTAAAATAGCTCGAATCATCTGAGGCCAAAAACAAGTAACTTGGTGCAACTTCAATTGGCTCACCTGCTCTCTCCATAGGTGAATAACTTCCATGTTTTGAGACTTTCTCTGAATCAAATGTTGAGGGAATTAATGGTGTCCAAATTGGTCCTGGAGCCACTGCATTTACTCGTATGTTTCGCTTTATAAGGTTTTGCGCCAGACTTCTGGTGAATGAAACAATAGCACCTTTTGTTGCAGAATAGTCTATAAGATCCGGACTACCACGGTAAGCTGTCACGGATGCTGTATTGATTATGATTGAGCCATCTTTCAAATAAGGAAGGCAGTACTTTGTTGTCCAGAAATAAGAGTAGAAGTTGGTTTCAAAAGTTTCTACAACTATATCTGTTGTTATATCCTCAAGGTTTTTATTTTGATAATGTACAGCAGCATTGTTGACAAGTATGTCAATTCTGCCATATGCTTTAATTGTCTGTTCAACCAGATCCTTACATACAATCTCATAACGAACATTCCCGGGAAAGGCTAAACATTTGCGTCCATATTTTTCAACCACTAATCTCGTTTTATTAGCGTCTGAATGCTCATTTAGATAACCAATCGAAATATCAGCACCTTCTTTAGCAAATAATACTGCAACAGCTCTCCCAATTCCGCTGTCTCCTCCAGTAATTAAAGCTATTTTTCCCTTAAGTTTATCGCTTCCCTTTTGATCTGGATTATCATAAATTGGTTCAGGTCTCATTTCTGATTCTATACCGGGTTTTGGTTGCTTCTGGGGTTCTCTTATTTCTTTTTTATCTCCTTTTTGCATAGCAATAACAGTTTACTTTACCTATCGGTAATAAAGTAACAATCTGACGTAAAAAACTCTGTATGAGAATCTTACATATTTTAACTTTTCTGTTATAGAAAGTTAAACAGCGATTCTTTTAGGACTGTTTTAAGAATGGATTTCTTGACAATTTAGAGGAAAGTATAGAGTAAAGATTGACCCCGCCTCATTTGACAATGCCTCTATTGACCCATTATGGTTTTCCATTACTTTCTTACATATAGCCAAACCAAGACCGTTTCCCTGGTATTTTTCTCTATCATGCAATCTAAATAATAAATTGAAAATCTTTTCTGAGTACTGCTTATCAAATCCTATTCCATTGTCAATAATATCGATTTTAATAATCTTGTTTACCGCATCTGTTATCTCGTCTTTTCTTTCTATTTCCTGACAAACAATATTAATCTCGGGAATAATCTCAGGATTTGAAAACTTTATTGAATTACTAATTAGATGAAAGAAAAGTTGATGTATCTGGTAGGCTATTCCTTCTATTATAGGAAGAGTATCAGAATGAAACTTAACTCTTTTACATTCTATTATCTCATTTAATTCATTAATAACATTATTAAGCACTTCATTTAGATCAGTCATTTCAAATTTCTTTGAAGATGCGTTTATTCTGGAGAACAATAGTAAATCATTAATCAGCAACTGCATATAGCTCGCAGCACTATGAATTCTATTGATATACTCTCTACCGTTTAGTGTTAAATTGTTAGCGTCACTTTCATTAATCCTGGAAATAAACATCTGGATCTTTCTCAGGGGAGCTTGCAGGTCATGACTTGCAACATAATTAAAGGATGCCAGATCAGAGATGAATAATTCAAGTTTCTGGTTTTTGGATTCCAGAAGTCTGTTTTTTAACGTCATCTCAGTAATATCCATACTTATGCAAATTAAATAGCGGTCTCCATGAGAATCCAGAATCAATTCACCCACAGTTTTTATATATTTTACATGTCCACCCTGACTTACAATGCGGTGGATTATATTAAGGGGCTTTAAGTACCTGATAGTATCTTTAAAAGCTGTCCAAACCTCTTTTTGATCATCATGATGTATCAAGCCCATGAAAGTCCTTATAGATGGTTTGAAATCATGCAACTCAATTCCCAGTAAAATTTTGAGATTTTCAGTAGAGTAAAACTCGTGTGTTTCGCAATGATAGTTCCAGTGAGCGAGAGAGGCTAGCTTTTCTGCTTGCAGGAAGCTTTGGTTTAGAATCTGTAATTTTTTGTTGGTTTGTGAAAGTTTCTTACCATCAAAATAGGTAGCAACCAAAATTAAAAATAAGAAGATAGTAACTGTGGCAAGGAAAAAAATGAGAGGATGATTATTAGTAATATGAAATTTCTCAACTACAACTCTCTCAATATCTCCTTGGTAAACCAATAGAAATACAATCCCAGTAACTAATACTACTGAGATAATGCTTAGAAGTTTTATAATAAATGCAGTGCGTTTCATACGCCCTGGTCTATATACTCAGAACGAAATGCTCAATGTTTAATCCCGATGTATGGTATTGCCAATTGATTGATAATACATCTGATAGGACTTTTCTCAGAACTTTAAAATCGTTAGGTTTTCTGATGTAGACATTTGCCCCTTTAACAAATGTTTCTTCAATGTCGCTGTCAGACGCTGAGGTTGAGTAAATTGCAATCATTAGATCTTTATAGTCCTTGTTAGCTCTTATTTCTTCGAGGCACTCAATCCCTCCCTTACGAGGCATGTTCAAGTCAAGAAAGACAACATGAGGTTTTATATTTTCGGGATTATGCAAATACCTCATTAATTCAACTCCATCATTAACAAGGGTTAGGTTGGTTTTTACCTTCACCTTATCGATTGCTTCTTTGAAGAAAAAGCGATCATCCTCATCGTCGTCGGCTAATAGAATATTTAAAGGTTTGTTTGGCATGGATTTTATTAGTTTTCGTTTAATGATGATGTTGTAATATTCGATGGCTTCAACTTATCAGGGATGTTTTCAATTTCTCCTCTTCGCCTTTTTATAATCCTTTGGAAGGCAGAAGGTGTTAGTCCGGTTGTTTTCTTAAATTGATATGATAAATGAGCGACACTGCTATAACTTAATTTGTAGGAAATTTCTGTAAGGGTTAGTTCTCCTTCCATTATTAGTTGCTTCGCTCTTTCTATCTTTTGCATTATAATGTAATTACCAATGCTGGTGTATGTGTTTTCTGCAAAGAGGTTATGCAAATAACCATAGCTTCGGTTAACCCTATCGGCTATATAGGATGATATTTTTGAAGTAGGTAATCCATCTTCATTATAAATCATCTCTCTGATAACATCTTTCGTTTTTTGCACCAATGTGCTCTTCATGTTATCAACAATTTCTATTCCATAGTAATTTAGAATGTCGGTTACTTCCTGAAGTTTTTCAGGTGAAAGATCACTTATTATATCGATTTCTCCCAAACCACCCTGTTCATATGATATTTTCAGTTCCGTGAACTTTTCCCTTATTATGGTATTTATAGCCTGGTGAATATCGTACTTAAGGTATAGTTTCATAAATGGTCATTTAAAGCAAGACTGAAACAAAGAAATTCCTTCTTTTGTTGCCATAATGTCAACACAAAGCTATATGCAATTTATACGCTATTTGATTATCTGGTAGTTAATTAACATTTTTTAATTAAATTGTGGAATAGAATACTCAATATGTTTATCTTGTAAATACCCACCTTGTGTTATCAGACTTCTGATAATTGAATGAGTAATTCTCATAATTAAAGCCTTTTATGTCTTCAGGATCCTCAATATTATTATCAATAATATATCTGGTCATTAATCCTCTTGCTTTTTTCCCAATAGTACTTATAAACATGTATTCACCATTTGAGAATTCCTGAAAGAAAGGTGTTATAATTCTTACTTTTAATTTATCGTATTCAATAGCTTTAAAGTATTCTGCAGATGCAAGGTTCACTAATACATTGCTACCTTTGTTTTTCAATTCTGTTTTAAGGTACTGTGTGAGTTTATTTCCCCAAAATTCATATAAAGTCTGATGACGGTTAACTCTTAACTGTGTTCCCATTTCCAAACGGTAGGGGAGAATATTGCTAGTAGGTTTCAATATACCGTATAATCCTGATATAATTCTTATTATCTCGTCGGCTTTTGTAATTTGATCATCATTTAATTCCCATGCTTTTAAACCGAGGTAAACATCACCTTTGAATGCAGCTAAGGCTGGACGAGATTTAGTTTCGTCATATGGATAATCCCATTCCTGATATCTCATTAAATTTAAAGATGCGAGCTTGTAACTAATGTTCATCAAATCGGCAAGATCCTGTACTTTGAATTTTCGCAGAGCTTTTATTAGTTTTTGCGAATCGTTTATAAATACAGGGTCCTGCCCTTTTGGGATGCGATATTTTGACTCAAAGTCGAGGGTCTTAGATGGTGACAGTAAAATGAGCATTATAAACTCCCTCTTAACTTATTTTATACAAATGCTTTTGTTGCTTTAGTTTTTGGCTTTTAAGATATCTCTGATTTCTTCAAGTAATTGCTGATCCTTTGTTGGAGGCACAGGAGCTGCAACTTCTGTTTCTGGCTTTTTCTTGAGATGGCTTAAAGCTCTGATCAGTAGGAAAATAGAAGCGGCAATGATTAGGAAGTCAATAATATTCTGTATGAACATGCCATAATTGAGGGTCACTGCAGGTTTATCGCCTGTTGCCTGTATCATCACCCAAACATAATCTTTAAAATCTAATCCGCCCATAAGAACACCTAAAGGGGGCATAAGAATATCATTTACGAATGACGTTACTATTTTGCCAAATGCTGCACCAATAATAACGGCTACTGCCAAATCAAGCACATTGCCACGCATTGCAAATGCTTTGAATTCTTGTAAAATTTTCATAACTGCTTTTTTTTGGTGAATATAGGTTTATTAAAAATCCATTGATAATCCGAATCCAAATGTTTGTTTCAGTTGCGTTCTAGGCCCTGAACTACCGTCAGTATCAACTATGTTTACATCATCGTCATACAAAACAAGCAAGCCAATGTTGGTAGAAATGTATTTATTAACTCTTAGTGACAACATTGAATCCCAGTTTATATCTATATTTTCCGGGTTTTCCAGGTAATTGCTAAATAGTTGAAGTTTACTTTTAAATTCTACATTTTTAAAGATCTCTTTTTGAAAAGTTGAGATAACTGCGCACCCAATCTCGTACCTTGCATTTCTACCTTCTTTGATAATATTTCCATCATCATCAAAAGTTGCTTTCTCAACTCCATATGCCCCCAAATTAGCCAGTGGCTGATCTTTAACAATTGTTAGACGACCTGTAATCGGTAAAAATGAAACTGAGAAATAGCTTGCAGGTTTATAGTCCAAACCAACCCCGAGTTGAATATAGGCCGGAGCAAGGAATGTCGATACAACAACAGAATCGTCGGGGTATTTATAACCCCTGGCAAATTGTGTTAATAGATTTAGATTCGTAGATAGATAAAGTTGTTTGGATATCTCATGCCCATATTTTGACATAAAGTCAATTTTATCCTCACTTTTTCTTGGATCCTGATCCATTAGTTTCAAAATTCCAAACGCCATTGAAAGATTGTTATCCCATGCTTTACTACCTTGCTTGTAATTAGCAAACAGGTTGAGATAACTGTTACCTCCAAAACTGTTTTCTCCACCGGCGGCCCAGTTTGATAAGGATACTTGTGATAATGTCATGGAAAATTTACCACCTTTGTCCCACGAAGGACTAACCTTTATTACAAGTGTATCATTTAATCCTACCTGTGTTGAACCCCCGGTCACAGAGTCCTTTACAATTAACCTGAGTGTATCAATTGTTGTTGAATCAGTATTGGGTGATAGCTCAGGAATCGTATCTTTTTCAATTGAAATGTCCTTCTCTAACGAGGACTGTTTCAAATTGATAAACTTGTAATTCTGCACTTCACTTTCATTGGTAACGAACGAATAAAAGAAAAGTGCTAGAAAGGTTGTTAATGCGGTCAGGCTCATTATATTATCTAGTTAGAATATTATTCCCCATAACTTGATTTAATAACTGGTTCAAATCGGTTGCCATTTTTATCGAGTTGAAAATTAATCGATATATTTGTTCGTGTTCTGACTGCTTTTCCGGCTAATATGCCTGGCATCCAGTTCGTCATTGTTAATATTCTTATTGCTTCTTCTGTGCATCCTGCACCGACTGTTTGTGTGGTTTGTATGTTTGAAACTTTGCCGAAAGTTTCAACGATAAAGTTTAATTTTACTACTCCTGTAACATTTTGCCGTATTGCTGCTTCTGGATATTTCAGATTTGAGGCAATGAAGGCAGGTAGATTTAAATGTTGAGTGCCTTTCATGGGATATGGAGCATAATCCAGATGCCGGTACCAATGAACGATATTAGAACTGTCAATTGAATCAAATGGATTACGTATTCCCTGATAGCCTCTGCTTTTTACCAATCTGTCATATTTCTTGATATTGTACTCCATAGTAAACCTCTTGAGATATCTAATAGGTTTACCCCCACGCGTGGCCGGGTCCCATTCAATAAGCTTGAAAATTCTTAGTGTTTCTTTCAAAGCATCAGAGTGAAAACTTTCTATATTATGTATGTTTGATGCAGCTCCATTTTCATCTACTTCAAACAAGAATGAGACTGTTCCTTCCAACTGCTTGTTATATATATCAGCTGGGTACTCAAATATTTGACTTATAAACGACTTCAAAAACTGATCACCACCAATAGGTTTAACTTCAACCACTTCCTGAGCTTTAATGTGCTGGAATGATAAAAATATTAAGATGATTATCAGAATTCTTTTCTTCATCGTTAAAATAAACGTAAATTTAAGAAAAATTAAGGCATTGTCAATACCTATGACTTATTAAATGTCAATAAATATTGATGAGAACTGAATTATGATTGCTTATATTCTCTCTATGGTTTCTGATTTAACCCAACCTTTACTTCCGTTTGCAATCCTTATTTCTTCCCATCCGGTTAAATGATCTATAATTTGCACTTTAAGTCCTTCGTGAATTACGAAAAGATCAATACCAGATTCTTCGGGTGAACTTTTAACTGGTAAAGAAGGTGTAAAAACTATTGCATCCCGATTAAAGGCAGATTCTTTGTATGTTTGAAGAGCAAGTATAAAGCTTAAAGCAGAGAATACCAGGATTACTAATCCTGAAATTAGGAAAGTCCTTCTCAGCCTAATTGAAGTTGAAAGCAAGAAAAATGCGGTAATTAAGAAGAAGGTAAAAAAGAATATTATAAATAGAGTCGCCCATCCGTCCGGTGAGCTAAGTTGCTTTAGGCTCTTCCACCACTTTATATAAAATAATTGAGGCAGTTGGTCAATTTTATCGACTATTTTATTGTTGGCTATTCTTAAATTATATGTAATATCTTCATTTGAAGGGTCAAGTTTTAAAGCTCTTTCATAATTGAGGATTGCTTTTGAAATCTCATCCATTTTGAAATATGAGTTGCCCAAATTGTAATATATCACTGATGAAACTTTACCTTGCTCAATAATCTGTTCATACAATGTTGCTGCATTTTCATAAAAGCCTGCCTGATAAGCGGTATTTGCCTTCTGAAGTGTTGTATTGGTATTTGCAAATGTTACCTTTTGGCAAAAAATAGTAAAAAGAATTAGTTGAGTTATTATAAATGTTCTTTTCATTATTTTAATTCTTGTTCGGTTTGGGTAATCGCTTCTAAAGCTTCTGAATACAAATTGCTCATTACTTGTGATTTATCTCCTGGCGCAAATCTGGCAAATTCACAATTGTTAAGAGTATCAACGAACTTTTGGATAAGCTCTTCTTTTACTTTCTTTTCTTGTAATGCAGTTGTGACAGATTCCATTGATAACAAAGAACGAGGAATGTTGAATTTGTCGCTGATATATCCCCATAAGGCACTTGATATTTCATTGCAGAAAGATGATTGATTGCCACCCTTTAAATGATTCTCAGCGGCTTTCAGTCTCCTCCTTGCAACTTTAGTTGCCCTCTTATTTCTCATTAAGGCAATATTTCCTCTTTTCTTCAGCTCTTTTTGCCATACTAGCAGAAAAGTGCCAAAAAGAACAGGAGGTAGTATCAGCAGAATCCAGAATAGTATACTTCCAAAAAGGTGGCTGTTGATAGGTCTAAGTTTTGTGATTTTAGTGTTAATAAACCTAATATCAGTACCAATATATTTGAAATTTTCCTTGTTTGAATCTCCTGATATGAAGGAGTCTCCACCAGTCCCTTTTTCTACTTTTATTTTAAATTCGGGTGTATTTAAAGTTTTGAAGCTTCCAGTTGATAAATCGAAATAAATAAATGATGAAGGCTTTATTGTATAACTACCATGATTTCGTGGAACAAGTAGGTACTCAAAAGTCCTTGTTCCTGATACTCCTGTTGATCCAACTTTAATATTGTCGTTTATTCTAGGATCGTATACTTCGAAATCAGAAGGAAATGTAAAATTTGGTTTATCGATTAATTTAATATTTCCTGTTCCCGAAACTGTGAATTTAAGTGTTAATGCGTCATTAGCCTTAAGTTCTGTTTTGTCAATTGAAGTTTGTATCTTAAAGTTGCCAACAGCACCTCCGAAATCCTTTTCATTAGAAAGCGAGGGAAGAGGTTTAACATTTATTGTAAGAGGATTAGAGCTTAAAGTTTTTCGAACATTCTGATAGTTGCCACCAAAGAAGCTGTCATTAAAGAAATCTTCAAATGGATCATTTGTCCGGCGTCTCTGCCTCTCAACCTGTGCAATTACATCAAGTTGTAGTGGCTCAATTGTAAGTTTACCAGCCTTTTGAGCAAATAATGCATCTTTCTTGAACTCAGCTACAACGTATTCACTACCGTTTATTACTTCCTTGTATTGGTTAAGCGGGGCATTATCCTTAATAAGATTTTCTGTCCAAAATCCTATTAAAGAAGGCGTTTTGCTAACACTATATTCAGAGACTGGAACCCTAGTATAGATTTTGTATGTGAGAATTATTTGCTCACCCTGATATGGATTAGACTTATTAACTGAAGCTTTTACAAATAAGTTGCTCGAACTAATGTCAGGCGAACCCTGCTGTTGTTGCCTATTCTGCTGACTTCGTGGTTGGGTACTGCCTTTAGTTACTCTAATAATTATTGGCTTTGTATGATAAACGGTACCCTCAACTGTAACTGATGCCGAAGGAATTGTAAAGGCACCTTCTTTAACTGCCTGGAGTAGAAATGTATATGAATATTCAACCGAGCGAGTAACTTGGTTATTAATAATCTGCATACTACTACTTGAACTTTGATTGGGGCCCGAGAGGATCGAAAAGTCTCTTATTGTAGGGGCTTTGAAACCATTCGCCTGAGCATTAACACTGAATACCAATCGGAACTGATCTCCTGAAGCAACTTCATTAGGTGCAGTTGCTTTAAAATCAACGTTCTGACTCAATGCAGTACTTGCTTGAATTATTAAGAGGATTATTACGTAAACAGTAAGTCTTGAAAGCTTAATATTCATATTCGTTTTTTAAAGTTTTGCTGACTACCAGTCTTTTTCAGGTTGAGCCGGTATTTGTTTTACCTTCTGCTTATTTACTTTATCTAAAGTTTTCTGTTCGTCATTATTTAAAGCTTGAAGCATTCTTTCAGCATCTCTTTTAGAAATCTGTGGTTTGTTTTGATTGCTTTGATTCTGGTTTTGTTGCTGATTGTTGTCTGACTGAGAACTTTGCTGTTGCTCCTTATTCTCATCGTTGTTATCTTTTTTTTGACTACCCCCTTCACTCTGGTTTTGATTCATAGCTAATTTATTCAGAGCATAACTGAGGTTGTACCTTGTGTCATTATCATCTGGATTTATTCTTAACGATTGCTTATATGCGTCAATTGCTTCTTGATATTTTTCACTTTTTAGGTAAGCGTTTCCTAGGTTATGATAAGCGGCTGCTTGCTCCATTCTATTATTGGAGTTTAACTTTGCAATTGTGCCTTGGTAATTCTTAACGGCTTCTTCGTAGCTATCCTGTTTATAAAGTGAGTTTGCCAGGTTATAAACACCTTTTATAGAAGTGGGATTTTTCTCAAGAGCTTTCCTATAATTAATTTCTGCATCTTTATACTTTCCATTGTCGTATTGCTTGTTCCCTTTACGGACAATACGATTGTCGGATTGTGCAAACGATTGGAGGCCCGACAAAATTAGAATCAATATTATCAGGTTTCTCATTTTTCCTTTATTTGATTTGGGTTCAAGATATTCAACTTATTTGATAAACGACTTTTTCTTTCGTTAATTATAAAGTTTATAAAAATTAAAATTAGGGTAATACCTATAAAGTATTGAAACCTGTCTTCATAGTCAGAGTAACTTGAAATATCATATGTGTTTTGCTCTAGCCTTTTGATCTCATCAAATATTTTGTCGAGACCAATCTGAGAATTGTTTGCTCTCACATATATTCCTTTCCCAGCTTCTGCAATCTGTTGAAGCATGGTTTCGTCAAGTCTGGTGATGATTGTTGACCCAAGTCTGTCTTTTTTAAATCCTGTAATGGCTCCTTCTCTCATCTCAGGAATCGGTGCTCCCTCCG
This sequence comes from uncultured Lentimicrobium sp., assembly GCA_964547915.1. Lineage (GTDB taxonomy): Bacteria > Bacteroidota > Bacteroidia > Bacteroidales > Lentimicrobiaceae > Lentimicrobium. The sequence continues at coordinate 109,496 of CAZJPP010000007.1, read as the reverse complement.
GAAGTCCCAATCCAATTGTAAAAATTCGAATTCCTTTCTCAGCAGCTTCATCCACCATTTCCATTGTATTTTCATCATGGTTCTCACCATCTGTAATGATAATAATTGCTTTGCCGGATTTCTCAATGTTGAATGATGAAATCGATTGCCCTATAGCTTCACCAATTGAAGTACCCTGTACGGGTACTAAATTTGTAGAAACTGTTGATAACATCAGTTTTGCAGCTGTATAGTCAGTAGTTATGGGAAGTTGTGTATATGCTTTACCGGCAAACACAATCAATCCAATACGATCATTCTCCATATCATCGATTAGTCGACTGATTGATTGCTTTGCTCTCTCCAGTCTATTTGGTTTTATATCCTGAGCCATCATGCTGTTCGAAACATCAAGGGCAATCATTATATCTATACCTTGCCTTTTAACTTTCTCAAGTTGAGATCCAATCTGGGGATTTGCGATTGCGATAATAAGCGATGCAATGGACAAAAGATTTATCAGGAACTTAATATGACCGCGCCAAGGCGCCCTTGCCGGCATCATTAATCCAACAACTTTAGCATCACCCAGTGCTTTTAATTTTCTCCTTTTCCACCGGTAGTATAAAATATGTACTACCAATAATAAGGGTAGAATCCAGAGTAGGTGAATATATTCAGGATGTTCAAACTTAAACATTGATTTTTCCAAATTTTAAGTAAAACGTCGTAAAAAAACTGAGGAAATTAAAAAGTCGATTAACATTAATGCTAAAGCTGCAAAAGCAAAAGGGTAAAACTCTTCCGATTTCCTTTTGAATTCTGTAACATCTATTTTTGATTTCTCCAGTTGGTCAATTTCCTGATAAATATCTTTTAGCTTCTTATTATCTGTTGCCCTAAAGTATTTACCGCCGGTCATATTAGCAATCTGTCTCATCAATGGCTCATCAATCCTGACTTCCATTTGCAGATATTGTCTTCCGAAAGGTGTCTCCTGAGGATAAGGTGCCAATCCGATTGTTCCCACACCAATGGTATAAACCCTTAGGTTATATACCTTAGCAATTTCTGCAGCTGAAAGAGGATCGATGAATCCGCGATTGTTTTCACCATCAGTCAGCAGTATTATTACCTTACTAATAGCAGTACTTTCTTTGAGCCTGTTAACTGCTGTTCCCAATCCATCACCGATTGCAGTACCATCTTCTATCATTCCGCTTTTAATATCACTTATTAGGTTAAGTAAAACACCGTGGTCAGTTGTCAATGGACACTGTGTAAAACTTTCGCCGCTAAAAACCACAAGACCGATTCGATCATTTGATCTTCCTCGTATGAATTCTTTAGCTACTTCTTTGGAGGCTTCGAGCCTATTTGGCCTGAAATCTTCAGCAAGCATACTTCCTGAGATGTCCAACGCCATTACAATGTCGATGCCTTCTATGTTAACATCCCGTCTTGAACTGCTTGATTGGGGCCTTGCAAAAGACGTTACCAGAAGCCCGAAAACAACAATTCTTAAAAACCATGTGAAATATAGTAATGCTTCTTTAATCCGGTTTTTACGCGACGGAAATATTGACAGATCAGATATTTGTAATGTAGGGTAACTTTTTGAGCCCTTCAACCAAAACCATAATATTGCTAATGGTATTAATAATAGCAAGTAAAATGCTTCAGGATTGGCAAATTTTATGTGTTCAAACATAATCAAATATCCTCGCTGACTTTAGGTTGTATTTGTTGTTCCCTTGTTAATTCTATGATATTATATGCAAAGTTTATACTTTGCTCATTATCTGACATCCCGGGTTTTGCCTTTGCGAATTTCGCCATGTCAGCCAAAAATAAAAGCGCTTGAAGTGAATTAATAGCATTAGTATCATGAATATGCTTATCCATAGCTATCATTATTTCGGCAGATGTCATTTCACCTGCAGCTACTGTATATCTCAATTCAAAGTATTCTCTAAGGATGTCAGTTAGCCTGGTATAATATTCTTTTGTTTCTCCACGTTGCCATAATTGTTCAGCTTTAAGCATATCAAGTTTTTTAAAAGCAATTTCCCAGGCTGGTATTTTCCTATGAATAACAGGTTTTTCCATTTTATTTTTTGGGCGCGTTTTAATATACCTATACAGCAACCATGCAAATAAAATTATGAACAATACTCCTAAAACCCAGGGTGCAATTTCTCTAAAAGTAACAGGCGCTTTAATGTTTGGCTTAATATCCTTGATGTCAGCATTAGTATCGACTTTGAGCTTATAGACTTCCAATATCAAAGGTTGACTATTTAATGATGAGTTTTGCCCATTAGCGTCTTTTGTCTGAAATACAATCGGTGGAATAACAAGAAATCCCGTATCAAATGATGTAATCTGTAAAACTTGTCGCAGTACATTTCTGCCCCCGTCAGTAATTGTCGTATCTATTGTTGACCTTGATAATATTTCGACCGATTTGGTTAAAGTATCACTAAATATTGGCCACGAGACCGTGGTACCTGGTGTAAGAGCAAATTCAAGAGTTAAGTTCCGGCTGCTTCCAATTGGGAATCGCGTTGAATCGACTGTTACATTCTGCGAGTAAAGCGCGACAGCAGATACCAGGCAAACCATTATTGTCATCAGTGCCTTATTCAATTTGTATATCATTGTACCCGTCATAATGATTTACCTTCTGGCTTCCCTTGATTTAAATAAATTCAACAATGGCTTTACATAATCTTGTCCAGTATGAATACTTGCATAATCCACACCACATCTTTTGAATATATTTTGAAGGTTCTGTTTACGATTTAGTGCCATTTTGCGATACTCATCTCTAAACTTCATATTAGAGGTATCAACCCAGACGCTTTTTCCTAATTCCTTACTATACAATTGTGCCAGGCCAACATCTGGTAATTCAGATTCCATCTTATCGAAGATTTGTAATGCCACCAAATCATGCTTTCTACCTGCAATTTTCAATGCATTTTCAAAATCTGTACCAATGAAGTCTGATAAAAGGAAGGATGTACAACGTTTCTTCATAGCATTGGTTAGAAAGCGCAAAGCTTCGGCAATATTTGTCTTCTGACTAACAGGTTTGAAGTCAATTAACTCTCTGATAATTCTCAGAATATGAGTTGTGCCTTTTTGTGGAGGAATAAACTTCTCAATACGATCGCTAAAAAAAATAACTCCTACCTTATCATTATTATGAATTGCAGAGAAGGCAATAAGTGCTGAAATTTCAGTCATTAGCTCCTCTTTAAGCTGTACCCTAGTACCAAATTCATTTGATCCGCTAACATCGATTAATAACATCACAGTCATTTCCCTTTCTTCATCAAAAATCTTGATATAAGGGTGATTAAAGCGAGCTGTTACATTCCAGTCAATGCTTCTGATATCATCACCAAACTGATATTCCCTAACTTCACTAAATGCCATTCCACGCCCTTTAAAAGCGCTATGATACTCTCCGGAGAATATCTGATTGGATAATCCTCTGGACTTGATCTCAATTTTGCGAACTTTTTTTAAAATATCAGATGTTTCCATGTTATATGACGATTGAAAACCAGATTATGGAACTTCTACAGTGTTTAGTATCTCATTAATAATCTCATTGGTGGTAATGTTTTCGGCTTCGGCTTCATAAGTTAATCCTATTCTGTGACGTAAAACGTCATGAGCAATAGCTCTGACATCTTCTGGAATCACATATCCTCTGCGTTTAATGAAGGCATATGCTTTTGAGGCTAAAGCCAGATTTATTGTGGCCCTTGGTGAGGCACCATATGAAATAAGACCCTCGAATTTTTTGAGTTTGTTTTCTGCAGGATATCTTGTTGAAAATACGATATCTGTAATATAGTTTTCAATTTTCTCGTCCAGGTATACTTCTCTTGTCAAATTCCGTGCTTTAAGAATTTGCTCTGGGGAGATAACAGTTTTAGTTGTTGGCATTTCCTCACCCATATTCTGACGCATTATAGACTTTTCTTCTTCTCTTGATGGATAATCGATAAGCACTTTCAACATAAACCGGTCAACCTGAGCTTCTGGTAACGGATAAGTTCCTTCTTGTTCAATAGGATTCTGAGTCGCTAGTACCAGGAAAGGCTCAGAAAGGGGATAAGTGTTTTCTCCAATAGTTACTTGCCTTTCCTGCATGGCTTCAAGTAATGCACTTTGCACCTTTGCTGGAGAACGGTTTATCTCGTCTGCAAGAATAAAGTTTGCGAAAATCGGTCCTTTCTTTACTGTAAATTCTTCATTTTTCTGACTGTAAATCATCGTTCCTACTAGATCAGCTGGTAAGAGGTCTGGAGTAAATTGGATACGACTGAACCTTGAATCAATAATATTTGCCAGAGATTTTATTGCTAGTGTTTTTGCCAATCCTGGGACACCTTCAAGTAGTATGTGACCGTTTGAAAGAAGACCAATAAGCAGACGTTCTACCATGTGACGCTGACCGACTATCACACGATGCATTTCCATTTCAATAAGATTGATAAAAGCACTTTCTCTTTGAATGCGCTCGTTCAATTCCTTAATATCAGTTTCAATCATAATGGTATTTTTTTTGCAAAAATACCATTACAACATGGTCTGCAACCTTTATTCGCTGTTAAAAATTGTTAAACAGAAATATATGAAGATAAGCCCAAGATGTATTTGATTTAAACGAAATTGGCGAAAGCCAATTGAAAAACAATTATTCTCAATTTTTTACACCTATTACGAAGGGCTCATTATAGATTAAGTTTCTTTCTTATTTCTGAAGGAATAGCTTGTTTGTGAACAACAATAGCTATTGTGTTTAACCTGGCATAAGCTTCTGAAATATTCAGTAAGCCACCCGTTGAATTACTTTTATCCGACCAAGAGTTTTTGGTAATGAAGTAACTTTTGCCATTCTGATCTATAGCTTTACCAACGATATGCATAAGATGATCATCGGTTGACTGATAATTATCAAATGCGTCCTGGCGCATTTGCTGGGTAATGGTTCTTTCACTGCGCACATTCTTAAAGTTGTATATAATCTCATTCTTTTCTTTATCAGTCATTTTTTCCCATCTGGCCATTTCTGTGCCATCATTGGAAATTGGCTGAAGTACGGGTGAAATTGCGATACTATTAGAGTGTGAAAAACCTTTATCACTAACATCACCATCCCAGCAAACTGTATAACCCTTGTCGAGTGAGTAGTGCATTATTTCAATTAGTTCATCAATTGGAACATTGTAGTATGTTTCACCTGACCAGTTGTCTGGTATTTCTAGCACAAATTGCGAGTAAAATGGATGATGCATGAATGATGTAATCTCAACATAATCACTTGGATCTATACCGTAAAGCCCATTTTTAGAGTTATTATCTGGAGATGGTAATTTTCCCATATAAGCTTCCAGAATCGCGTTAAATGCCAATTGCCATTGTGATGAAATTTTACTGGTTCTATATTCAGACAATGATTTCAGGAATCCACTAAGTACAGCATCCATTTCACCATGGTCAGGTTTGTTGTCGTTTTCTGAAGGTATTCCTGAATACTCCTGCTGTGTGACAATACCATATTTTTTTATTGAATTGAAAACATCGTGCGCTTGACCACCGGGACCAAAATTGTAATTACCATGATATCTAATGTATTTACTAGCTTTCATCCTGTATGCATCATGCACATAAAACATTTCTGAAAGGTCGAAGATGCCTTTATTTAATCTAAGCAATTCCGATTCAATGAATGAAATAGTTGCATAACTCCAGCATGTTCCACTTCTATATTGATCTTTAACTGGTGTATATTTGAGTTCAACTTGTGTTATGAATTTATAACCCTGATCTTCAATCTCTTGGGCAAACGAGGTAGAAGATAAAAGAAAGGAACAGATTAGAGAAATAACTAGTGTTTTCATGATATTTTTTTTGGTGTCTGCAAATCTATAAAAGACATTTAAAAAAACTCATGAAAAACAAAAAAATGAGCTAATTTTTTGGTTAAATTGAATTGCATTTTCATACCTTTGCCCGAACAGAAACCGACAAAAGCAGGCTCAAAAGCGCCTATTTATGATATTCAACTTGTAGAACAGAAAAAATGCTTCTTTCTACTTGTATATATTGTAAATTAGCGTAACTTGTGCCACTCTAGATCGTGCTATACATTAAATTTTAATAAACTAAAATTATATGAAAAGTAGAAAATTACTCATTGGCTTTCTGACATTTATGTTTGCAGCAGGGTTGTTCATTACGTCCACCTTCAGTACATATGGACAGTCAGCTTTAGGGTTAAACTGGACTTCATTAGGGCCGGACAATTACTCAGGAAGAACAAGAGCTTTACTTTTATCCAACAAGGATGCTCAATTTAACACGTTATATGCTGGCGGTGTCTCAGGCGGATTATGGAAATCCACGACTAAAGGATTGACATGGAATCAGATTAACACTGATAATGTTGTCCTGAATGTAAGTTGTATTGCTCAGTCCCCAACTGGAGATATTTATGTTGGAACCGGCGAAAGTTTTGCTAGCGAGCGTTTCAATTTGTATTCCGGATTTATAGGTCAGGGGATTTATAAATCAACAGATGGTAATACTTTTACCAAACTTTCTTCAACCGACCCGGGTTCTTTTAACAATCCCAATGCTGAATGGGCTTTTGTTAACAGAATTGCTGCTGTAGATGGAAAAGTGTATGCAGCTACAAATAGTGGACTTAAGGTATCGACAGATGGTGGAACTACCTGGACAACAGCTATGGCAGGAGATGTTGAACTTAATAACCCCTCAACAGAAGTCGAACTCGCTTCTGATGGTACAGTCGTTGCTTCTGTAGGTAACATCGTCTATCTTTCAGCGAATGGAGCAAGTAACTCTTTTGTTAAGATATCTGGAGATGAAGGTGATAATGAACTTCCAGAAGGAGGTTTAGCACGTATCGAACTTGCTTTTGCACCGACTGACGTTAATACACTATATGCAGTTTTGATTGCTGACGGAACCTCTGGTGGATTCTTAAGGGGGCAGTTATATGGCATATATGTTTCTAAAGATAAGGGAGATACATGGAGGTTAATTGGTCCAGGTGCAAGTGTATTATTCAATGTATTTGGTGATGCAGCTAATACTACTCACTATGGTGACTATGTAGCTTCGTTAATTGTTGATGCTGAGAATCCTGATATGATATATTTAGGTGGTGTTAATATATGGGAAGGTACCAAAGTGCTTGAAACAGGATTCTATCAGTGGCAACAAAAGACAGGTGGAATCGTAAATCGTTTCCATAATATGGTTATTGATCCACAAAACAATATGTACCTGGCAACTGACCAAGGCGTTTTTAAAACCACTACATCATTTAATGAAATTAGTGGTCTCAACAGAAACTATAGGACTTCAATGTTCTATACTGTAGCCTTTAATGATAACGGAAAAGTATTAGGTGGAACTCAAGGAAATGGTGTTGTTTTCATTGATGGTCAAGGGAACACTCCTGCAGCCGGTCATCAGATATTCACTGGTAATGTTGGTGGTTCTGTTGAAATATCAATGATTAACCCTAAGGCATTGTTCTGGTCATCGAATAATGGTTATTATGAGCGCTCTGCCGACCTTGGTGTATCTGTTGCAAATGAATTTGTACATGCGGATATTTCAACTGCAAATGGTTCTTTATTCCAGACTCCTTTCAGAATGTGGGAAAGCTTTGATTTCGAAGTATCCAGAGATAGTATTACTTATATAACCAAGGTTGATCATCAGGCTGGTGAAACAATAACCGTTAAAAGTAAAACTAGTGGATTCCCATTTGATTATACTTTCACTGAGCCTCTATTCAAAGGAGACTCTGTAAAGATTCAGGATATAATTGCTTCACGATTTTTCATTGGTGCAGTTAATGCCGTTTATATGTCAAAAGAAGTTCTAGACTTCAGTAAATTACCAAAATGGTTCAAAATAGCTAATATTGAAGGTAATCCAACTAGTATGGCTTATTCTTCTGATGTAAATTACCTTTATGTTGGCACTCAGGATGGTAAAGTATATAGAATTTCAAACATTGCCCTCGCTAATGACTCAATCAGAGCTGAGGTTACAAGTTCATCACAGATTATCTCAACTACTCTCATACAAACATTTGCCGGAAGAAATGTTACATCAATTGCAGTAGATCCGTCAAACGCAAAGAATGTACTGGTTACTCTGGGTGGTTATGGAAACGATAATTTTGTATACTATTCCACTAATGCATTGGATTTGGCTCCAACTTTTGAATCAGTTCAAGGTAACCTTCCAAAAATGCCTGTTTATTCCAGCTTATTCGAAATGACATCCTCAGATGTAATCATTGGTACTGATTTCGGAATCTATACAACGAAAGCATTAGGCGCTAGCGCAAAGTGGACAGCCGAGAACAGTGGTATGGGTGCATTACCAATATTAGCTATAAGACAACAAACAACTTCTCGCCCTTATGTTGAGGGACTGGGAACAATAACTAACAAAGGTGCGATATATATTGCATCACATGGAAATGGAATATTTGAAAACAGGTTGTATGTTGGGATGGATGATATTATAGGTAATAAACCGTCTACTATAAATAATCAAATCACTGTTTATCCTAATCCAGTAACAGACCAGATTAATCTCAAGGTGCAAACTTCTAAAACCACAAACTCTGTTGCAAATATTTACGATCTTAGAGGAAATCTAATTAGTACTCATAGATTAGGTATTCTCGGCAAAGGTGTGAACAAAGTTGAGATTCCAGGTATGAATTTGCCAGCTGGTACTTACTTGATTCAGCTAATTTCCGGTACTGACGTTCAAAGGGCTAAATTTGTAGTAGTAAAATAATCAGAGTAAAACATATACCTGATATTAACAAAGTAAAAATCAATTTTCTATGAAAAATATATTCTTTACATTACTCATCTTGTTGGCAGTGGTTAAACTGAATGCAGCACCTGATATATACACACCAACATTATCTAATCCGGCTAATAATGCAGTTAATGTATTCCCGGATGTTGACCTAGATTGGAATGCAGTTACAGGTGATATTGGATTGCACTATGAAGCTCAATTAGATATAGTTGCCGATTTTTCTTCTGCTACTACATTTACAACGGATGTCACCAAATATCAAATGTCCGAACTTGAATTTGGCAGAACTTATTACTGGAGAGTCAGAGCAATCGATAATTCAGCAACTTCTGAATGGTCAGATCCACGTTCTTTCACAGTAATCAATACTGTAACAATTAGCAGACCAACAGATGGAGCTAGTAATGTTGATGCTAATGTTGCAATAATTTGGCAACGTATTTCGGGTGTGACTAACTTCGACCTGGAGTTTGATACAATAGATACATTTGACAGTCCTGCATTGTCAGTACTTTCTGTTGCTGGTAACGCACAAACAACAAATGCCAATTCTTTATTATTTGGAGAAACCTACAATCTGAGAATGCGCGCACGTCATGTAAGTGACACTTCAGATTGGTCAACTATAAGAGTTTTTACAGTAAATAATAGTTTAGGGCTTAAGAATCCTGCTAATAACTCAACTGGTATTTCTCCTGATGTTGAATTTAGTTGGAGTAAAATCAATGGACTGCAGAAATATCAGCTGCTTGTCTCAACTGATCCTGAAATGCTGCATTTTGAAGCGTATAATGTATCAGCTTCACTTACGTCACCCAAATTTATTCCTGACACTTTGATGTTTGGAACTAATTATTATTGGCAGGTAATAGGTGTTCATGCAAATGATACACTGTTCTCAGAAATTAGGAACTTATCGACTGTTGATCAGGTAACTCTTACATCACCCTCAAATAATGCAACTAATGTCGTATTGCAACCAGTTCTTTCATGGGAGCCAATAACCGGTTTATTATATTATGAAGTTGATATAGCAAATAATCTGGATTTTAATCAGGCTTTTAGTTATAGGGTTGAAAGCGGTAATGAGTTCAAAATTCCTTTAAATGTTGTTGATAGTGCTAAGGTATATTATTGGAGAGTCAGAGCGATAAGTAGTCGTGATTCAAGCCAATATAGCAATACTTGGAATTTCCGGACTGTAGCTTTAGGTATAAATGATCAGGTTGCTGCTAATCAAAATGCACGCATCTATCCTTCACCAGCTTCTCAGAAAGTAAATATCAATTTAAAAGGTAACTTTACAGGTGTAAATGAAATAGAAATTTATGATCTGTTAGGTTCCAGACGTTTTAAAACAACTGTTAATAGTACTAATGGAATTATAAAGGACATACCTGTTGATAATCTGACAAACGGTATTTATATGGTAAGTGTTCTTTCTGAAGGAAGGAAATACACTTCTAAATTAATTATTCAAAAATAGACCTAATTTAAAATAGCATAAAAAACTGCCTCGATAAGAGGCAGTTTTTTTTACTTTTTATGTAAACAAAAAAATAAAGGACAAAAAAGTCCTCTAATACTTTTTTATTGTATCTTTGCAGAAATTAAATAACTGATCATGTTTTCAAAAGCTTGCGAATATGCCATTAAGTCAATGGTTTTTATTGCAGTCTCATCAAAGAATGGTGGACGATCAGGGTTGATAGAGATTGCTGTAGGTATCGAATCGCCTGTTTCATTTACAGCAAAGATTCTTCAGAAGCTTGTAAAGACTGGTCTTCTTGAATCACTTAAAGGTCCCACTGGAGGCTTTTCCGTTAGTCAGTTAAGGTGTTCTGAAATAAAACTTAGCGACATTGTCAAGGCCATTGATGGAGATTCTATCATGAATGGATGTGCTTTAGGATTTAGCGAATGCAATGATTTAAAGCCATGTGCTATTCATAACAAATATAAGGTTGTGAGAGAAGGACTTAAAGAAATGCTGGAGCAAACATCACTTCTAAATCTAACTGAAGAGATAGATCAGGGATTAAGTTTCTTAAGAAGAGAGTAAATACTAACATTAATAATTAAGGAGAAACATAAATGGAAATTTCAAGAGAAAAAAGCGTTGGGTCTTTTGTCGCAGAGAATTACAGAGCTGCAAAAGTATTTCAGAAGTATGGGATTGATTTTTGTTGTAGAGGTGGGGTTAGTTTAGCTGAGGCTTCTGAGCAATATAATATCAATTTAACGAAGCTAATCGAAGAGCTACAAGCAACATTGAATAAGGATGTTATCGAAGGGCCTGATTTTCGTACTTGGCAACTTGATAAATTGTCAGATTATATTGTTGAAACACACCATAATTATATTGAACGTACGGTTCCCGTCATTCAACAATACCTTAATAAAATTGTAGATGTTCATGGTAAAAATCACCCGGAGCTAAACTCAATTAAGGAACTTTTCATTACTGCTGCAACTAATTTAGCTTCACACACGAAAAAAGAAGAGATGATGCTATTTCCTTATATTGCTAAACTAGTACAAATTAAAAATTCTCAGTCAAATGAAAAAATTGATTCAGGCTTCTGGTCAGTCCAAAATCCTGTGAAAGTAATGATGAGTGAGCACGATGTTGAAGGAGAGCGTTTTAGAAAGATTGCTGAGTTAAGTAACAACTATGAAACACCAGCTGATGGCTGTAGAACTTATCAGGTGACTTTTGCATTGCTTGAAGAATTTGAGATGGATCTTCATAAACATATCCACCTTGAGAACAACATATTATTTCCGGCTGCTATTAGTTTGGAGAATGAACTTAAAGGTTGATATTTATTCTCCTAAGATTATTTCAAAGGATGAACCAAAGTCAGGTTCATCCTTTTGTTTTCATATTAGCCTAGATTCTTCGGCAATTTAATTATATCGAACTGATAACGCTTTTCAAATGTTACTATTTCGGAAGTTAGGAGATATTAACCCTACTTAATAATTTGGCAGATTATGAAAATAGCATTTATCGGTACATATCCACCAAGGGAATGTGGTATTGGTACTTTTACCAATAATCTTTTTAAAGCAATAAACCAGAGTCTTAAAGCAGACGATAGTTACAGGAACTTCGTAGTGGCCTTAAATGACAATGATATTGAATACAACTACCCTGATGAGGTGTATTCTACAATAAGACAAAATGAGCAGGAAGATTATATTTCTGCTGCTGAATATATTAATTTAAGTGGGGCTGATTGTTGTATTTTGCAGCATGAATTTGGGATTTACGGGGGTGATAATGGAGTATACATTTTACCTTTACTATATAGACTTGAGATCCCATTAATTGTTACATTACACACTATCATAAAGGCCCCTTCATTAAATGAGAAGGCTGTCTTGCAGGAGATCTGTAAGATGGCAAACAGGATTATTGTGATGAGTCATAAAGCCATTGAATTTCTCATTCATATCTACGATGTGCCAGTGGATAAGATAATGTACATTGAACATGGAGTTCCTGATATTTCTTTCAATCAGGAAGAGACAAAGAAGGAGTTTAGGCTTGTCGGGCGTGAAGTTTTGTTAACTTTTGGTTTAATCAGTCGCAACAAAGGGATTGAAACTGTAATTAAGGCTCTTCCCAAAGTCGTTGAGAAGTTCCCAAATCTTCTTTATATTGTACTAGGTAAAACTCATCCCAATGTTATGCGTCATTCAGGGGATGAGTATCGTATTTACCTTACACGGCTTATTAATGAGCTCAATCTTCAAAGGAATGTTGTTCTTATAAACAAATTTGTTGGGCAGAAAGAGCTCTTTAAATATTTACACACATCTGATATTTATATAACCCCATATTTAAATGAGGCGCAAATTACAAGTGGCACACTTGCATATGCGGTTGGTGTTGGATCTGCTGTCGTGTCTACTCCTTATTGGCATGCTGTGGAAATTCTTTCCAATGAAGTAGGTGTACTGTTTGATTTTAATGATGTTTCACAATTAAGTGAGATACTTATAGACCTACTTGGAGACAAGAAAAAAAGGGAGAAAATAAGAGAAAATGCTAATAAATATGGAAGGACTATAATCTGGCCTAAAATTGGTTTAAAATACTGCAAACTTGCTGAAATAGTTTCTAACGAAGAAGTACTTGTAAAAAGAGAAATTATACCATTCGACATTAAGCAATTGCCACCTTTTTCACTCGAGCATATCAAGCGGTTGACGGATGACACCGGAATAATACAACATGCCAAATTTGGAATTCCTAATTTGAAAGAGGGTTATTGTCTTGATGATAATGCTCGAGCTTTACTTCTGGCTACTATGACTGTGAAGCAAAAGAAAGATAAAGCGGCATTGGTACTTTGTCCTGTTTATCTAAGCTACATTCACTATATGCAGAATAGAGATGGCTCTTTTCGTAATTTCCTAAGTTTTAATAGGACATATTTAGATGAAGCTGGATCTGAGGATTCATATGGACGTGCAATGTGGGCACTGGGGTATCTGCTTGCCAATTCGCCAAATGGCTCATACTACCAATCTGCACACCTAATCTTTTTTGGGGCACTTCCTGTTGCAAAAAGCCTTAAATCACCCAGAGCAATAGCGTACACCATAATGGGTATTTCTTACTACCTAAAGAGCAAACCCTCCGATGATGGAATGATTGAATTGCTGAAGTCATTTACTGACAGGCTTACAGAATTGTTCAAAAAGTACAGTTCAGAAGATTGGCCTTGGTTTGAAGAGTATTTTGCTTATGATAATGCGCTCCTTCCTCTTGCATTATTGCATGCTCATGAATTCATTAAAGATGATGAAGTGTTATCGGTAGCTTTGGCAACAATGGACTTCCTTTCAAAAATAGCATTATCTGAAGGCTATCTTTCAATCATTGGAAATCACCAGTGGTATTCTAAAGGACAGGAGAAATCAAAATTTGCACAGCAGCCTATTGATGCGATGGCAATGGTCCTGATGTTTCGTCAGGCTTATGTTATAACACACGACAAGCAGTACCTGAATAAGATGTTTACATGTTTTATGTGGTTCCTTGGAGAAAATGATCTTCGTTTGAGTCTGTATGATTATGAAACTAAGGGTTGTTGTGATGGTTTAGAAAGTTATGGAGTAAACAGAAACCAGGGCGCAGAAAGTACTTTGTCGTATCTGATTTCATACCTGACAGTACTTGAAGTATATGAAGAATATTACAGTTAATTATACTGCTGAGATCCTTTTCTATACTTAAATAATCATTGCAAGTTCAATCAATAATATTTTTATCGATGGCAACAAGTGTAAGACAACTTATAAAAAGACGTAAAAACAGATTGCACAGAGATACTTCAAGAGTAATCACAAGGACCCATATACCGACGAATTTTAGTAGGATTAAAAGGATAGCTGACAGGGTGCTTCTTCTTCAAGAAAGTCATGCAGCTGATTTGCTTAAGGAAGTGCTGGCTAGTTTTTCAAGCAGACATAAAAATATCGAACTTAGTCTTGCCGAGAATTTTAAGAAGGTTTGTGATTATATCGATCCTGAGATTGAAATAAGCTATACAAAACAAATTCTCATTGGTGCATACTTTACCATGGAGTATTCTGTTGAATCAGCAGCTCTTTTTAATCCTTCAATAGTTCCTCATCCCAATCAGAGCGGTCTTGAGTCTGATGAACTTCGGTTTATAATGAGTCTTAGAGCTACTGGTGAGGGTCATATTTCATCAATTGTATTCAGAACCGGATTGATTGAAGATGATGGTGCTGTTGTCTTTGATAGTATTACTGATTATTTACAGACACCTAAAATGATTCATGATCCATACTACATGAGGGATTTATTTCAGATGAAACTACAGGATATGGGAGTATGGGATGATACCAGCATTGAAATAATTGAAAGACTCCCTGATGTTTTTACTTTTAATGATTTAACTGAGAGCATTCTTCGAGTGCATCAGGACACAGCAGTTGAAAGCGACGAAAAAACATTGGTTAAAATTAAATGGTTGGCAAATTCAAATTACAAGATTAGATTTGATTCCAAAAGTAAGGTTTCTGAGCGAGTTATATTCCCGGTATCGGAGAATGAAAGCAGGGGAATCGAAGATGCCAGATTCGTAAGATTCGCTGACGACGATGGTGAAATAACGTATTACGCAACATACACGGCTTATAATGGCTTTAACATATTGCCTCAACTAATTGAGACAAAGGACTTCCTAACATTTAATATAATTACTTTGAATGGTATGGCGGTTCAGAATAAGGGAATGGCCTTGTTTCCAAGAAAAATCAATGGAAAATATGTGATGCTAGGGCGTCAGGACGGAGAAAACAATTACATAATGTACTCAGACCATTTGCATTTCTGGCAGGAAGCAATCCTAATACAAGAACCTCAGGAACCTTGGGAATTTATTCAAATCGGTAACTGTGGCTCTCCGATCGAAATTTCCGAAGGATGGTTAGTGTTAACTCATGGGGTAGGGGCAATGCGACAGTATTTTATGGGGGCATTGCTATTAGATCTAAATGATCCCTCTAAGGTAATTGCCCGCCTCCACGAACCTTTGCTTTCACCCACTGAAGAAGAAAGGGAGGGATATGTTCCAAATGTAATTTATTCATGTGGGGCACTAATACATAATAACAGGTTAGTTATTCCTTATGCAATGTCAGACATTACATCGGGAATTGCAACTATAAAGGTTGATGATTTGCTAAAATGTATGGATAGAGTCTGAAATCAGTTATATCGTTTTCCTAATCCGAAACTCACATAAAGTGTAAAAAAGAATTGCTCGTCTTTTTGAGTGGCCATTATTGGAACCGGTTTGACAAAGTAGTCAACCGCAGCACCAACCTCCACTATTTTAGTGTTCTGATTTATTGAGCCGAACTCAATACCCAAACCAACCTTTGCATATACACCAGGGTAGGGCTTTATCTCATCAAATCCTTTAAGAAAGGAAGCCCGACCATATATATTATCTGGAAAGTGACTATTTGGATTGTATTTTTCTACTACTAATATTTGTCGTATCTCATTTGTGTCAAATTGTATAACATTGAGATACACCGGTTTTGCTAACGCTACTGAAAGACCGCCTGTGTATGTCAATCGCAATTCAACGCCACCACTACGAGGTTTCCTGTTCAATTGTAATTGTTGACCATATCCAGCTCTTAGGTCGTATATTGTATTCAGCTTTCCGTATATATAGCTTTTAGTATTACTATAAAAGGGATTAATTGTCTTTATCTCTTTCGCATGTTTATACTCCATCAAATTGAACTCAAGCATCCATTTATTAAAAACTGAGCGATTAGCGCCAATACGATATTCCAGACCCCATCCATTTGTATGTATGAATATAGCTCCATTCATTTCTTTACGGAAAAGTATATTATCAGCTATCGAATCGTACCCCGGCTCAGACTGGGCCAAAGCACAAAGCGGACTTAAAGCAAGAAGTAAAAAGATTAAACTGATAGCCTTTCTCATAATTGTAATCCAATTCTCAATACAAATTTATACAAATGGACTACTCTATAAACAAAAAGCCTGCGATAAATATCACAGGCTTTATTAAATAAGATAAAATATCTTAGAAGTTCCTTTCTACTTTATACCGATTTGATTCCCCATAAGCGGCACATTTCTGGGACGATTTGCACGAGACTGCGAGGACGGTTAAAGCCCCGAAGATAATAATAATCCGAACTGCTTTTTTCATAATTTTACGCGTCAGGTTATGTTTGAGGTGATAATAATAAACTTAAAACTTAGACCTTTTATTGTTTATCTATATTTTTTCCAAAAGTAACTCTTTATGTCAGAAATTAATCCACAAATTGAAAATAGCTGGAAAGAAATCTTACTGGAAGAATTCAACAAGCCATACTTTACTGAGCTAAAAACTTTTTTAGTTAATGAGAAAAGCAACCATGTGGTTTATCCTCCAGGAAAGTATATTTTTGAAGCTTTTAATCGTACTCCTTTTAATAAAGTTAAAGTTGTCTTGCTTGGTCAGGATCCTTATCATGGTCCGGGACAAGCACATGGATTATCTTTTTCGGTTCCTGATGGAGTGCAATTTCCACCCTCACTTGTTAATATTTTAACTGAGCTGAATAATTGCTATGGCTATGGAATGCCGTTTTCTGGCAATTTATATAAATGGGCAGACCAAGGTGTCCTCCTATTAAATGCAACTTTAACGGTCAGGGCTAATTCGGCAGGATCTCACCAGGGAAAAGGTTGGGAGACCTTTACAGATGCAGTTATTAAAAAGATATCAGAAAATAAGACTGGTGTGGTGTTTCTTTTATGGGGAAGATATGCGCAGAATAAGAAAGTGTTAATTGATCTTTCAAAGCATTATGCACTTGAAGCACCACACCCTTCACCATTAAGCGCATATAGAGGTTTTATTGGGTGCAAAGCATTTATTAAAACTAATGAAATTCTTAAATCCACAGGTCAGGCTGAAATAAATTGGGCACTGTAATTGAGGTTTGATAGAATATATTTAGGACATGTCTCTGTATATGACCAGCGTCTATGAATATCAGTTCCTTAATTAATTGTGAAGAAGGGACTATGTTGCCCCAATTTAAACAAGAGAATAAGGCTAGCACTACCCCACCAAATGTTATCTTTAAATCTTATTCACAATCCCTTTAACATTTTTTAACAGCCTTTAATAACCTCTAAACTTTTCTTGTAAGACCTAAATAATTAAATTTGCCTTTGTGAATTTGTTAAATACAATTTATGATCATTAGCAGAAGGACATTTCTTTTATTTTTTATTATCACTATTGCCTATTGTGGCAATAATTCCTTCGCACAAACTTTTCAAATTGACACAGCATCTTTCTTTGAACCGACTGATTATTTTATTGGCCCTGAACCTTATTACCTGGATAATGAACCATCAATTGTTTCAAATGAGAGAGTCTCACATGAAATGATGTTCGTTCCCGCTGATATTCTGTATAAAAATATGTGGGATACACTTAATATTCGAATAGGAAGAACTGATTGGTCAAAAATTTCTGATTCATCAATACTTTTTATGCACAATATAAATGAGGATTCTTTTGTATTCCCATTCAAAGGAAAACTCATTTCGCCATACGGTCCCAGAGGAGGAAGATTTCATGCCGGAGTAGATATCAAGCTTGATAGGGGAGACTCAGTAGTTAGCGCATTTGATGGTAAAGTAAGAATTGCCAGAACTATCAGTGGGTATGGAAAAATAGTTGTGGTAAGGCATAATAATGGACTTGAAACAACTTATGGACACTTGTCAAAATTTTGTGTAAAGGTTAATGATGAAGTTAAAGCTGGTCAACTATTAGGATTAGGTGGCAGAACCGGGAGGGCTTCTACAGAACACCTTCATTTTGAAACAAGAATACTCGGTGAACATTTCAATCCCAATAAAATCATTGATTTCGAACATTATTGTCTGAAACATGATCACTTGGCAATGGATAAAACTCTCTTGGGTTTTGGTGGAAAAAGCTCTTCACTAATCGTTAATGATTCCTCAGATACCGGATCTCAATATGTCAAGATTAAATCAGGCGACACTCTATATGCTTTAGCTTTAAAGCATAAGACTACGGTTAAGAATATCTGTAAACTCAATGGAATCAAGGAAACTAAAATTCTGAGTGTAGGTTCCAGATTAAGGGTTAAGTAGCAGTTATCATTGTTTTTAAGCTTACCTTTGCAATCATTTGTAACATAAAGCAATGAGTGGATTTAATTCTATTTTTCTAAAAGATAACCTTACAAAGCAAGATATCATCACTTTACTGGAAAGTAAAGGGGCTGATATGAATATGCTCTTTACTCATTCTACTGCGATTAAGGAAAAATATATAGGCAATATAGTTTACTTTAGGGGTTTAATTGAATTTTCAAATATTTGCAGTAAAAACTGTTATTACTGCGGTATACGGAAAGGAAATGAGAAGACTGTTCGCTATAATCTAAGTGACGAAGAGATATTAGATGCAGCTCGATTTGCTTATGAGAACAAATATGGCTCTGTCGTTTTACAGGGAGGAGAACTTTTTGCAAGGGCTTTTATAAACCGTATTGAACGTCTGGTAAAAGAAATAAAAAGAGTTTCAAACGATAAATTAGGAATCACACTTTCAGTTGGAGAGCAGTCTCTTGATACTTATAAAAGATGGTTCGATGCAGGTGCTCATAGATATCTTCTGCGTATAGAATCTTCAAACAGGGAATTGTACTATAAAATACATCCTAGAAATGAAATGCATGATTTTGAAAAGAGACTGGAAGCTTTAGATAATCTTAAGATTGCAGGTTATCAAGTTGGCACTGGAGTGATGATAGGTTTACCTTTTCAGACATCTGAAGATCTTGCCAATGACATTCTATTTATGAAGGAAAGAGATATTGATATGTGTGGGATGGGGCCTTATATTGAACACCAGGATACACCTCTCTGGGAATACCGGGATCAATTACTGCCTCTGGAAGAGAGATTTACTCTTGCCTTAAAAATGATTGCTGTTTTAAGGATCATAATGAAAGATATCAATATCGCTTCAGCAACTGCTCTTCAGGCTATTGATCCAATAGGTCGGGAGAAAGCTCTTAAAATTGGAGCAAATATTATTATGCCTAACATTACTCCCGGTATGTATCGTAATAATTATAAACTTTACGAAAATAAACCTTGTACTGATGAAGAAGCTGCTGACTGTACAAATTGCCTTGAAGCTCGTATAAAGCTTTCTGGCAATAGAATAGGCTACAGTGAATGGGGTGATTCAACACATTTCAAAAATAGACAGTAATAACAACTAAGTTCATCTATGAAGCAATATCACGATCTGCTTAAGCATGTGCTTGATCATGGAATAGAGAAAGAAGACAGAACAAGTACAGGCACAATTAGTGTTTTTGGATATCAGATGAGGTTTGACCTTTCAGAAGGATTTCCTTTGCTTACCACAAAAAAAGTTCATCTCAAATCTATTATTCACGAGCTGTTATGGTTTTTGAAGGGTGAAACTAATCTCGCATATCTTCACGAGAATAAGGTTACTATTTGGGATGAATGGGCTGATGCTGATGGTAATTTGGGCCCAATATACGGACATCAATGGCGGTCCTGGAGATCACCTAAAGGAGAGGTTATCGATCAGATCGCAGAGGTTATCGAAAGTATAAAGAAGAATCCCGATTCCCGACGACATCTTGTTACCGCATGGAATCCAGGTGAGCTTAGTGAAATGGCTTTACCTCCATGCCATATTCTTTTCCAGTTTTATGTTGCAGCCGGCAAATTGTCATGTCAGTTATATCAGAGAAGTGCTGATATTTTTCTTGGTGTACCTTTTAATATTGCTTCATACTCACTGCTTACAATGATGATTGCCCAGGTAACAGATTTAAAACCCGGCGAATTCGTTCACACTTTTGGTGATGCACATATCTATCGTAATCATTTGGACCAGGTTAAACTGCAGCTGAGCAGAGATTTTAGGCCTTTGCCCAAGATGAACATTAATCCTGAGATCAAAAGCATTAACGAATTCAAATATGATGACTTTAAACTGGAGAATTATGATCCGCATCCAGCTATAAAAGCGTCAGTATCTGTTTAGTAATTAGTTTGACAAATTCTACCTGTAATGAAACCTATAACTATAATTGTGGCTATTGCTCAAAACAATGCCATTGGATGTGAAAATAAATTGTTGTGGCACATTCCTACTGACTTAAAAAGGTTTAAAAGTATCACAATAGGACACAATATAGTGATGGGAATGTCAACATATGAGTCTCTTCCCAGAAAGCCTTTGATCGGAAGGACTAACATTGTTATGACAAGAAGGAGCATTGAGCTTGAAGGATGCAAAGTCGCGAATTCTGTAGAGCACGCTATTTCAATGTTAAATAGCGATAAGGAAAATTTTATTATCGGAGGTGCTCAGATCTATGAAGCATTTCTTCCACATACCAACAAGTTATTGCTTACTATAGTACATAGGGATTTTCCGGCAGATACTTTCTTTCCCAAGATTGATTTTACTGAATGGAAAGAGATAGAAAGAGAGGATTTTTATGATACAGGGGATCTTGGATTCGATTATTCCTACATTACGTACATCAGAAAAAACTGATACTGACAGAAAAGACTATCTTATATCATAAATAACATCATCCTGAATATAGGATGAAAATACTCCTAATCCACCTTCAATATTACTGTAAATTGCTGTAGGTTCGGCGAACGGATTATCTCCTTCAAAGTTCATCAGGGTTTTGTGATAATTATAATAATGAATGTCTGTTATAGAAATTGTGAAATACAACCTTATTTTTTCGCCAGTCTGAGCCATGAAATCATTGGTAGTTATTGCATAAGTATTGCCATCGTTGTTTTTATCTGATGAAAGGGATGAACCTCTCGAAAGACCTATATCATATGAGTATTGGTAAGGTTGCTCACCATCAATCCAGTTCAACTGTCCGGCAGCCACTCTATAAAAATGGCCTTCTCCGTCCCAGTCTTTATATTGAGCTCTTGCTCTTAATTGATATAGCCATATAGATGGGCCCCAACTCTCTTCTTTACTAATAGTGTCAATGCCAACTATTTCAAACACTGGAGGTTCATTGTTTGGAACAGTACAGGACGAGGTAGCATAATATCCTCCAGGGGTTGTTACTTTCAAACTGTATGTTCTACCTTTTATAATGGGCATCTCATCCCGGCTAATCCTATAATCATTAAACTGTTGATTGTAGTTCACAATTGCAGAATCGTTATCACTATAAATAATGACAGTTGCATTTGTAATTACCGGGAAATCTTCTGAACCAGAAGGAAGAGGAGAGAATAGAGGTCTGCTCTCATAAATTTTAAGAGAATTGTAAGGAGAGTCAGGTGAAATAAAGCCGATTACGACAATCTTAGGTTTAGGTGTTTCAATTTCAACATCCGTAATCATACTCTCGCATCCTGTGAATGCAATTATAAAAAGGGTGAGTATTATATATGCTGAGAATTTCATCGTCAGAACTTGATTGAATAAGTGATTGAAGGAATTATTGGAAAAATTGATACCTGCTTTAATTTGCTTATTGACTGATTATTAACATAATCGTAGTCAATGTAATAGAAGAATGGATTTTTTCGACTATATGTATTGTAAGCTCCAATTTCCCATGTTCGCTGGTACTTTTCTCTGGTTTTAATGAACTGAAATGCGAAATCAAGTCTGTGGTATGGTTTCATCCTAAAAGTATTCATCTCACCATAATCATTTACTGATGGAAAATAGTTGTAGGGAAATGGCTGACCAGCATTGACTAATGCATCGGTTAAAGGATTATGCTCAATTCCCGGGAATTCTCCTATGGGTATTGTAATTGCATTTCCTGTTCCGTAAACCCAGGTAGCAGAAAAATTGACGCCTTTACTGATTCTATATATTCCAACAATTGAGATGTCATGTCTGCGATCGTATCTAGCCCAAAATTCTTTACCAAAGTTTATCTCATCAAATTGAAGTTTTGTCCATGATAATGTATATCCTATCCAACCATTTAACCTCCCTGACTTTTTATGTATAAGCGTTTCAATACCGTATGAATTGCTTTTACCTGGAGTTACATTGTCTTCCCATGTAAAGTCCTGACTATTTGATGGATCGTCTATAATAAGGAAACTTGCCCCGGGTTTATACCCTATGATATTGTTGCTTTCCTTAAAATAACCTTCAATTGTAATTTGCAAATCGGTTTTTGCAAAGTCTTTTGCAATGCCTAGAGAAATTTGTGAAGAGCCTTGAGGTTCAATCCTATCAGTTGATGGTACCCATAAATCGGTGGGGAGCGACAGTCCGGTACTGCTTAAAAGATGAATATACTGATTCATTTGGGCATATCCTGCTTTAAGAGATAGTCCCTGGGAAATCATCAGATTAGCTGATATTCTTGGCTCAAATGCAGAATAGTGTTTTTCATCAGTAAGGAAATTACTAAATCTGAGTCCTGCGTTGGCTTTAATTCGTTGCCCTATGGAGAATTGGTTTTCAACATATAAGCCACCTTCAAGCGAGTTATATTCACTTTCATTTGAATTGTAAAGAACATCGGTATTGTCTTTTTCAACTATTGCACTAGGTGTGAAAAGATGGTTTATAAGGTGAATTCCTGTTCTTAGATTATAGAATGGTGAGAAGTTTATTTCTACATCATTCTTTAATGTGAGATCTCTAATCCCGGAAGTATAACGAAGTGAGTAGCTTTCGTTGTTGTAGCTCTCCTGGTTATAAAAATTAATAGAGTAATGGCTGTATATCAATGAAGTGTTCGAAAAAACTCTGGGATTATATATGTGGTTCCATCTTAAAGTACCTGTTCCATTTTGCCAATAAAGACCTCCCTCTTCTTTAGTATCATAGTCGGCAATGACTCTGAATTTGTCACGTCCAAAATACCCGCTAAGGAATAAACGATCACGGGAGCCAAATTCATAATTGACTTTAGCGTTTAGATCATAAAAGTAATATCCGGCATTTTCTTCCTTGCTCATGAATGGTCTTGCAAGAACATCTATATATGTTCGGCGGCCCGAAATTATCCATGATGATTTATCTTTTGAGAATGGACCTTCAAGCACAAGGCGCGAAGAGATAAGGCCTATACCTGCTTCACCTGAAAATTTTGACCTGTTTCCATCTTTCATTGTCATTTCAACAACTGAAGACAAACGCCCACCAAAACGCGCAGGGAATCCACCCTTCACAAGCTCAACGCTTTTAATGGCATCACCGTTAAAGATTGAGAAGAACCCGAATAAATGAAAAGCATTATAAACAGGCGCATCATCAAGGATAATCAGATTTTGATCAGGGCCTCCTCCTCTTACATATAAACTGCCATTTCCTTCAGAACCTTTTTGAACTCCAGGCATTAGCTGGATTGTCTTGAAAACATCCTTCTCACCTAATAATACCGGAACTTGTCTTATTTGTTGAATTGGAAGGGAGATGACACTTATTTCTGATGTTTCAGTAATTCTTTCTGACTTTTCGGCTGAGATAGTTACACCCTCAAGAGTGATACTCTTTAAATCAATATTTATTATTGTATCCTTATAATGAGATAATTGAAGTATAACAGGATCAAAACCTACGAATGAAAATCGCACTTCATAATCACCCTGAGGTAACGTGAGGGAATAGAAGCCATAATTGTTTGTGATTGTACCAGCTTTTATTGCAGGAATATAAATATTAACACCCGGAAGTGATTCCCTGCTATCGCTTTCTCTGACGTATCCACTTATAGAATACTTGTTTTGTGACACCACTGTGCTTGAAAGAAAAATTATACCAATGAGAGATATAATTTTAAGGATACCAGAGAAGTGTGGTTTTCGCATTATGTTTTTTGCTTTTTCTTTTTAGCTGCAGGGAATAGTACATTATTCAGTATTAACCTATACCCTGGAGAATTTGGGTATAAATTCAGATCAGTAGGTGGATCGCCGACAAGATGTTGATAATCCTCAGGATCGTGTCCCCCGTAAAAAGTCCATGTACCTTTTCCGTATGAGCTATGGATATAACGGGCCTCATTGGCTGCTTTATTTTCACCCATTATAACTACATTGGGTTTTATATAATCTTTATTGAATGCTGTAGTCTGACCCATAAATCCTTTAATTACTTTTTCGTGATTCTGAGTTAACATTGTGGGAACCGGATCCCATTTAGCTGAGAATTCAAAAAGTGTAAAAAAGTCATCAGCTATTGAAACTCTGCGAGTTGTGCTAACATCAATATTTGAAATTTCGTATTCATAGGGATTTAAAACCACACTAAAGTCCGTAAAAGCAAAGCAGTTATCATAGTTTAAATGATCGTTGGCATCTTGCTGAAAGGGATCACCGTCAAACATAACATCACAGATATCAATGTGTTCGGCGGCAAGTGCTACATCATAACTATCGGGTGCTGAGCACATGGCAAAAAGATACCCTCCTCCAGCGGTAAATTCTCTAATTTTCATTGCCACAGCACGTTTAAGATCAGATACTTTTGAAAAACCAAGCCTCTGGGCCATTGTTTCAGTAGCCCTCACATCTTCAATATACCATTGAGCAGTCCGATAGGCAGCCCAGAATTTGC
This sequence comes from uncultured Lentimicrobium sp., assembly GCA_964547915.1. Taxonomy (GTDB): domain Bacteria; phylum Bacteroidota; class Bacteroidia; order Bacteroidales; family Lentimicrobiaceae; genus Lentimicrobium. The sequence continues at coordinate 84,405 of CAZJPP010000007.1, read as the reverse complement.
CAAATTGACCGGTAAAATCTTCATGATGAAGATGTAGCCAGTCGTATAATGGCAATGATCCACCAATCACCTCTTCATCATATACAATATCATAAGGTACTTCGGCATATGTAAGTGCAAGAGTAACTGCATCATCCCAAGGAAGTTTGCTTTTTGGAGTATAAACAGCAATACGGGGAGCTTTTTGAAGTTTCATTTCATCCATGTTCGACTGCGGATCGGCAATTTCATTCAGTATAGAAGCAGCCTGGACGTCAGCAATTATCTCATAGGATATTCCACGAATTCGTGCTTCATTTTCGAGAATAGAATGATGTTGAAACATAAAACTACCACCTCTGTAATTGAGTAACCAACTTACCTCAACATTTTGGGTAAGAACCCAGTAAGTCAATCCATACGCCTTGAGATGGTTTTTCTGCTGCCTATCCATAGGTATTAACATATAGGCAGCATGAACCTGACTAAAAGCAACCAGAAGACATAGTGTTAAAAGCAACTTACGCATTATAGTTCCATTTGAATCAAATAAACGACTGAAGGTAATTATTGTTACATTCCTCTTAGAATTTATTGTTCCCATCGGGGTCTGGTCGGGCAATGTAATCATCGTCATTGTTCATCTTTGATGGAATAATCATTGATTTTGATACAGGCATAGAATGCAAAGATGTTTCTTCCTGATAAGCTTCATCAGTAAATTTAGCATACTTATTAATAAATCTAAGTCCAACGTCCTCAAGAGAACCGTTACGATGCTTCGCGATGCTTATTTCCGCATATCCCGGTGGATGCTGAGATTCGGGACCTGAGTCAAGCTTATAATATTCTGGTCGGTATATGAATAGAACCATATCCGCATCCTGTTCAATTGCTCCTGACTCCCTAAGGTCAGAAAGTAATGGCTTTTTATTAGGTCGGGTTTCAACAGATCTGTTCAATTGGGACAATGCGATAACCGGGATATTGAGTTCTTTTGCAAGACTCTTGAGTGAACGAGAGATCTGACTTATCTCCTGTTCTCTGTTTCCTTGGTTTTTTTCAACTCCTAGCGTCATCAATTGAATGTAGTCGATGATTATCATTTTAATTTTATGCTGAGCCTTCAATCTTCGGGCTTTAGCACGAAGATCGAACACTGATAGGGAAGGGGTGTCATCAATATACAATGGGGCATTGATCAGATTTGAGATATTGTAATTTAAGGAACTCCATTGATCTGCTGAAAGGTCTCCTTTTCTTAAACTATCTCCCGGTATTTGAGCTTCAGCCGAAATTAAACGTGTCACAAGAGATACAGAAGACATTTCGAGTGAAAATATGGCAACTGGTTCTTTAAAGTCAACCGCTGCATTTCGGGCAATGGTAAGCACGAATGCTGTTTTACCCATACCAGGTCGTGCAGCAATTACAATAAGATCTGAAGGTTGCCAACCAGACGTTACCCTGTCTAATGAAGTAAATCCTGACGCAACTCCTGTAAAAGTGTTCTGATTATTTCTTGCTGCTTTAATTTGCTCAACTGCGTTGCTAACAAGCGACTGCATGTTAACATAGTTACGTCTGAGGTTATCTTCGCTTACATTAAATAGCTGGTTTTCTGCCTTGTCTAAGAGTTTAAAAACATCTGTTGTGTCTTCATAGGCATCATGAATTATCTCGGATGAAATTCTGATCAATTCCCGTTGAATGAACTTCTGTATGATAATTCTGGTGTGAAATTCAGTATTAGCAGAGGATGCAACCCTGTTTGTGAGTTGCGCAATGTAAAACGGACCACCAACTATTTCTAGTTCACCTGAGAATTTTAACTCATTTGTAACTGTAAGGATATCAACTGGTTCTGTTTTCGCGAATAAACGCGTGATTGCAGAAAATATAATCTGATGGGCCTCTTTGTAAAAAGCCTGAGGACGAATGATGTCAATGATAGATGCAAGTGCATCTTTCTCAAGCATTATGGCTCCTAATACTGCTTCCTCCAGATCAACAGCCTGAGGAGGTAACTTCCCATGAGTAAATATATCAGGTTTGCCGACCTTGAGCCTGGGTGATTCTTTGTATTTTGGTTTACTCTCTTCCATTGACCAAAGTTAACTAACAACTTTTGTTTTTAAAAACGATACTGTCTTTATATTTATCAACAACCAGCTATTATTGTTTCATAATGAATATGAAGTAATCCCAAACTAACTGTATCGATTAAAAAAGCGGAGAAAATTAGTAATTCATCCCCCGCTTAAGTTATTTGATTTATAATGTCTCTTTATTGCTTCTCTATTGATAATAGTTCAACTTCAAAGATTAATGTCGAGCCTGCAGGAATTGGTCCGGTTGCCCTATCACCATACCCGAGTTCCGATGGAATGAAAAAAGTGTATTTGGCACCAGGCTTCATAAGCTGAACACCTTCTGTCCATCCTTTAATTACTTGATTTAAAGGGAATTTAATTGGCTCTCCTCTGTCGACTGAAGAGTCAAATACTGATCCGTCAATTAGTTTCCCTGTATAGTGAACTTCAACAACATCTGTCTCCGCTGGAGTTTCCCCACTACCTTCAGTAATTACTTGATATTGCAGTCCGCTTTCAGTTTCAACTACACCAGGTTTTGTCTTATTTTCATTTAGGAACGCCATTCCTTTTGCTTTTTCAAAAACTAATTGCTCGGCTTGTTGCTTTTCTCTCTTGGCCATCATTTCCTGTTGGAATTTTTGCATGATTGCACTTGTAAGTTCGTCACTAATTAATGAATCGTTTCCAATCAATCCATTAGCTACACCAATATTGAAAAACTCAGTATTGACCTGAATATCGTTCATTTTAAGGTTGTTGCCAATGTCATGTCCCAGAATATAGCTTATGCTGTCATTGTATGTGGCCATCTTTATTGATTGCTCACTAGTTTCAGATTTCTTATTGTCCTTTTTTCTTTGAGCCGAAGCATCGAATGAAAAGACAAGTATAATAATCGATAACAGAATGGTTAATTTAATTTTCATAGTTGGTTTTTTTATAAGAAGGCAAAGGTACTTAAATAAAACGTCCTTGCAGTTATTAATATCAAGTGCGAAAGTATAATTTTGTTGTTTAAGACTTGAGTTTACTTATTGATAAATCCATGCAGATTATACTATGAGAATGAAGTATAATTACAATTTTCAGCTGTTTGCTTTGATAGCTATAATTGCTTCCATAGTTTCTTTTGGCTGTAAAAAAGATGATTTATCCGGCAATACACCACAAGTTACTTTTATTTCTCCTTCGAGTAGTGAAGTATTCGATATATATGATTCTGTTAGTGTAGATATCATGGTCAGCCATACTCAAATCATAAAAAGAGTAACACTTACTATTGTTGATGCTGGCCAGAAACCTGTAGTATCGGGCAAGAGTTTTGAAATTGGAGCTTCTGATTTTAAACTATCTGAGATTTTAGTAATTGAAGACCGATATCTTGAGGATAATAAGTATTTTGTGTTAATTAAAGTGGAAGACGAATTTGGAGTATTCAATTACTGGAGAGAAATACAGATTAAGCCTGTTGACAAAGTAATTGAAAAGCTCTTGGTTGTAACAAAATCATTCAACCATTGCAAGTTATTTGGTTTGTCAGTCAATGGTACTCAGAATCTGATTCATGAATGGATGCAGGATTATTTGCAAGGTTACGTTGATTCCAGATTTGTGAAATACTATATCTGTGGAAACACTCCATCGATTATTAAGGCTGTCAATCTTAATGAAAATCTTCCTGATTGGGAGCAATCGTTTCTAGGTAGCAATTATGATTTTATTCAGTGTTTTGATGGAGTTGATGGGTATGTTACAATTGGAACATCAGATGGTATTATTGAAACTTTTGATGAGAGTGGACAAAGATTGTCAAGGAGCCAGATTGATGGAAATGGTGTTTTTACTTCCATAATCAAGGGCAATGATTTTGTTGTTGCAGCATACAAACAGTTCACTAGTAATATGAGTACAGTGTATGTGATTAATTTTCCTGCCGGTAATATATTTTATTCCACCAATATTTTAGGGGAAGTTAAAGGAATCATTAGTTATGATTCTGGCGATTTCCTTTTAATTGTTCAGGGTACCGATCGTGTCACAGCACATATTCTCTCTGCCACAAATAAGCATTTGCTATTTCTTCATGAACTTCCTGCCACTCAGGTTGATAAAGTTGAAGGTAATAAGGATAACGTATTTATTGGAACAAGCAATGATATCTTCTGGTATCGCCCCTCAACAGGTAGTTCTGTAAAGTATATAGCTGACAAACAAAATACTGCTTTTACTTTTGATGAGGTTAATAATCAATTATATGTGGCAAGTGGAGAACAAGTACTCCTTTATAATCTTCCTCAAACCTCAAGCTCCCGAATTTGGCAGTTTTCAGATCAGGTTGAGGATGTTAACATTCAATACAATAAATAATGGACAAACAAGAGTTAAGATTAGCCATAACTGAAGATGGTTCGTCAACCATTTATAATCACAGCAAGCAAGAGCATTATCATTCAATACATGGAGCTGTTCAAGAATCAATACATGTTTTTATTAATGCCGGTTTGCAGCATATGCTAAAGTCTCGTCAGAAATTAAGCATTTTGGAGATTGGCTTTGGAACGGGACTTAACGCATTACTTACACTCGATTTTGTATTGACTTTAAATTCGCAAGCAGATTCAGAAGTTTCATTTAAAGCCCCATCTTTACCTTCAGGAACAAATATTGCAGAGATTGAATATACTGGTGTTGAACCATTAACACTTGATTTAGACTTGGTCCAAAAGCTTGATTATGCAAATTACCTTCATAATAATTTATTGGAGGAAAGCTTTATGAAAATGCACAGTTTGGCAAGTGGAGATAGTATTTTGGTAAATAAGGTGTTTCAATTCAGAAAGCTTATTACCAGGTTTCAAGACAATAATTTTCAAGGTAATAGATTCGATCTCGTTTATTTTGATGCCTTTTCGCCTGTTGTTGAACCAAACCTGTGGACTCTGGGTGTATTCAAATCATTGTATGAAATAATGACGCCAGGTGGTGTGATTGTTACCTATTGCAGCAAAGGTGCTGTAAGACGTATTATGCAGGAATGTGGCTTTAAAACAGAACGCTTACCGGGACCTCCGGGTAAGCACGAGATGTTGAGAGCAACAAGATAGCACCAGCTGGCAAACTATTCATTTAGCTTGTGCATCATTAGGTGCTCTATTACAGCTAACAAATTTCGGGGTGTTAGTGTCCGCCAGTTTACACTTCTTAAAAGGCCTTCATAATTCAGATAATAACCCAGACGACTATGGCGAAGTTCGTCAATTATATGATCTCTGAAATTGATAAGTGCAATCCATCCATCGTCTAAATCTTCAAACCACTCTTGATAATAAGAGTCGTCATCAGCATGGAAATTAAGCACATTTTCACCAATCAGAATAAATCTTGTAATACCTTCTTTAAGCAATGGTTCTATCAAATTCCTTTTTAGGTACATGACATCATTGTATAGGTAATCGTTCCATTCACCGATAAGCTCAATGACACAAAAGTGCTCCTCATAGTCTGTAAAAAGCACTTTAGTATATAATGTTGCCGATCCTATTTCATCCCATTTGGGGTGAATATAGTAATTATAGATTGAATTGGTACATAGTGTCTCATGATATTGTCGCCCAAAAAATGGAGATCGCTCATCGTAGGCTGCGATATATAAATCTTCCCATGCATAAAAAGGCTCTATATCTTGCATAATAGTTCAAATAGATAATAATGCTAACGACAGGATGAATAGAATGTTATCTTACAAATCACTAAAATACATCAAAATCTCATCCATGGTCGTTCAACACTCATTAATCCCATAGGAATTGCAAGCATGATTATGACAAATCCTATACCCATCCACATCAGAAGTGTTTTCTGATTAGCTCTGTCGTTCACCGTCTTTTTGCTTTTTGAATAACCTACCTGAATTAGGACAATTCCGATGAGATTTAATAATGTATGCTCTATTGCCCAAAACCGTAATTCAGAATTTCCCATGGCACTGCCAAAATCATTGAAAGCTATTTGTGTATATGGACTGAGAAAAAAGTAAAGGATAATCCCAACCAGTAGCTGAAAATGAACTGAGCTAAGGAATGTTATCGAGGAAATTTTTATTGCTTTATTGTTCTGAGCACGTTTGGATAAAGTGACAATCAAGGATGTGAAAAGAACCAGAGCAGCAATAAGTACAATCCACCTGTTCCAGGAGTGGATCATTAAGAAAATGTAGTATAGATTACTCATATGACTATTTTTGCACGTATAACCACTTAACCGCTTAAATGTTCTGCATATAAAAAGAATAGTCCGCTACATTTTCGTAGCGGACTATCTGTTCCGATAACCATAAATAACCGGGATTATCTCATATCTATAACTTCAACACCAGGATGATCTGCCTGTTTAAAGGTGAACATATTGTCGTAGAAGTTCTGATTTACGTCCATTTTATTTACTACATAGCTGTATGTTGAACCGTTTTTATCGTGAATAGCAATTGTATCCAGCATCTTCTTTGACCTGTTGATTGTAACTACAACTTTATTAAAGTTCTTCTTCTGATTAGGTATTAATTCAATGATTTGTTGTTGAGCAGTCTCTTTGATCAGTTTAGTTTTAAAGTTTTTACTGTATGAAGTGAGAATGTTCTGAGGGGTAATAGCGTCAGTAGCCTCAGCTACATCATTGACCTGAACTTCATTAGCATCTTTCAAGTAAGTCCATACAGTCTTACCATCGCTAATTACATCCTGACCGGAGATTGTTAATTTATACTTATCTCCCTTGGAAATCAAAACACCTTTGTAACTGTCGTTAATCTTTTGGGCAGTATTTACCATTTTATAAGTAAATTCTAACCTGATAGTTTTGTGAGCTTTGGTAGCAGCAGCAACTTCATCGAGTATTTTTTTTGCTTTTGAATCAGTCTGGGCACTTAAAGAGAATGCTATTAAAAATAAGCTGCTGATTAGGAATAACTTTTTCATTTTTAAATTTAGGTAATTGTTATAATTCGTTCTTATTGTCTAAATACAGGTCCTTCAAAAACTGTTCCAAAGCAATTTCATTACTAACTTTCACTTCTCTGGCTTTACTTCCTTCAAAAGGACCTACTATTCCGGCGGCTTCCAGTTGGTCAATAATTCGCCCCGCTCTATTATATCCGAGTTTTAGCTTACGCTGCAATAAAGAAGTGCTTCCTTGTTGTGTTGCTACTATTAGTCGGGCGGCATCTTCAAAGAGCTCATCGCGCTCCTGAGGGTTGAAATCGACTTCTTTTTCATCTTGTTCCTCAATAAATTCCGGGAGGTGGTAAGCATCGGGGTATGCTCGTTGAGAGCCAATGTAATCGGTTACTCTTTCTACTTCGTGAGTGTCGACGAATGCACACTGTAACCTTAACAGGTCGCTTCCGGTTGACAGCAGTAAATCACCTCTTCCTATCAGTTGGTCAGCTCCACCATGGTCAAGTATTGTCCTTGAGTCAACTTTTGATATAACACGGAATGCCATACGAGCAGGGAAGTTTGCTTTTATAGTTCCGGTAATTATATTTACCGAAGGTCTTTGGGTAGCAATTACCAAATGAATCCCAATTGCCCTTGCTTTTTGGGCTAGCAGTGTCAGAGGAACTTCGACTTCTTTACCCGCAGTCATGATAAGGTCAGCATACTCATCAATGATTACGATTAAATAGGGGAGGAACCTATGACCATGCAATGGATTTAATTTACGGGCAACAAACCTTACGTTATATTCCTTAATGTTCCTAACCTGAGCATCTTTCAGCAAATCGTATCTATTCTCCATCTCTATGTTAAGAGAATTAAGAGTACGAACTACTTTTCTTGTGTCGGTTATAATTGCTTCTTCCGAATCAGGAAGTTTGGCAAGGAAGTGTCGCTCAATCTTAGAAAACAATGTTAGCTCAACCTTCTTTGGGTCGATCATTATGAACTTGACTTCCGATGGGTGCTTAAAATAGAGTAATGAAGTGATTAATGCGTTTAGTCCAACCGATTTCCCTTGACCTGTGGCACCAGCCATAAGAATATGAGGCAGTTTGGCTAAATCAACTATAAATGGTTCATTTTGTATAGTTTTCCCAATACCAAAGGGTAAATCATATTTTGTTTGCTGGAATTTTTCTGAACCCAGTATCGATTTCATAGGAACTATCTCGGGTTTCAGATTCGGAACTTCTATTCCAATAGTGCCTTTACCCGGAATAGGAGCGATGATTCTAATACCCATCGCAGCAAGGCTAAGAGCAATATCATCTTCAAGATTTCTTATTTTCGATATTCTTATTCCTTTGGCAGGAATAATCTCATAAAGGGTTACCGTTGGTCCTATAGTGGCTTTGATCTTGTCGATACTAATTCCATAATTACCCAGAGTTTCAACAATTCTGTCCTTATTAGCTTCAAGTTCCTCTTTTTGAGCTGCAACAGATATGTTAGCAGGTGCGTACTCATCAAGAAGATCTAGTGTAGGCTTATGGTAATCGGGTAAGTCAAGTGTTGGATCATACTGTGTATCAATTGTATAATGTACCGGTGGAGTATCAACTTCAGGCAGTTCTTCTTCAACCGATTCCTCGGTTTGGCTGACTTCTTCTATTTCCAGCTCAATATCATTTCGTCTGTCAAATACCTGTTTATTCTCAGGCGCTTCATTGTCTTCATCCTGTTTTAGTATAAAATCCTCTTCGTCTTCATCTTCTTTGACAGCGAACTCAACAGTGTTATACTTGTCTTCAGGCTTCTGACCGTTTGTTTTAATATAATTAGCGGCTTTAGGATTCTCATCGATATTCTTGGATGAGTTGGCTTGTTCATCTTCATTACCAGTATCAACAGGAGGCTTTGGCAAACTTAATGGCATATTAAAAGATAGCACAAGTATGGCTAGCAATGAGAATAAGAGGAATATTATGGTACCGGTTTTTCCTAATAATCCTTCAAGGAACAGCGAACTTTGGTAGCCTGTTATTCCTCCTAGAATCGCATATGAAGTATTTTGAAAAACGAAGCCAAGGGCAACGGAGATCCATATTAAGCCAATAAGCGAATTTACGGTTGTTTTCCATAATGGAAGTACTGAAACCTTAAGAGAAAGGCGCAGTCCGGATACTATCAGGATTAGTATGATAAGGAAAGATGAAACACCAAAACCTCTTTTGATGAAAAATATTGAAAGTGCTGCTCCAAGTCTTCCAGCCCAGTTGTCAGCTTCTCTGGAAGTGTCGGATAGTACTTCCTTAAAACTCAGATGAGAAAAGATATCGTCGGCATTCCATTTGAAATACATGAACAGGTAAGAAGAAAATGCAAAAAGAAGATAAATGGCAACAAGGATTAGAAAAACACCGGTAATTTTCCCGATTCTTCCATCTCTAAGCCAGGAAGGAGAAGACTTTTTTCCACTTTTCTTTACTCGTGGTTGTTTCTCCTCTGCTTCTTCTTTAGGTCTGTTCTTTTTAAGAGTATTAACTTTACCTGCCATTGACAAAATAATAGCTATTTTTCCTCAGTAATTACTATCTTTTCAATCTTATCACCCTGACGTATTAAGTCAATAACATCAAGACCTTCATATACTTTTCCAAAACAAGTATGGTTTCTGTCGAGATGTTGTGTGTTCTGACGATTATGACAGATGAAAAACTGAGATCCACCAGTATCACGACCAGCGTGTGCCATTGATAATACACCTCTGTCATGATACTGATTATTACCGGTTAATTCGCATTTAATTGTGTATCCGGGTCCACCTGCACCTGTACCTTGAGGACAACCTCCTTGTATCACAAAATTTGGTATAACCCTATGGAAGTTTAATCCATCATAAAATCCACTTTTTGAAAGTTTAATGAAGTTAGCAACGGTATTTGGTGCATCTTCTTCATAAAATTTTACTTTCATTACTCCCTTAGAAGTGTGTATTTCAGCTATTTGCATGTTTCAATAATTATTTAATTAGTGAATTGTTCTCATTAATTTGTTCCACCTTATTTTACCATTAAGTAGTGATTTTTGAGAATCAAGTGACAGCCATACGAAAACGGCTTTGCCAACTATATGATCATAAGGTACAAATCCCCAATATCTTGAATCGGCTGAGTTGTGACGATTGTCACCCATCATCCAGTAGTAGTCCATTTTGAAAGTGTACTCAGTCGAAGGTTTCCCATTTATCAATATCTGATCCCCCTTAATTTCTAATGAATTATTTTCATAAACCTTAATAATTCTCTCATACAAAACAATGTTAGTGGAATTGAGTTGGATGGTTATACCAGCTTTCGGCACTACCAATGGCCCATAATTATCAACATTCCACGGGTATGCTGAATCGAATGGGAAAGTATACATCTGCCAAAAACCGGCAGGTTGGATTATCTTCTTAACTTCTTTTACATTCACAAACTGTTTAAGTTGTTCAGCTCCTTTTGATGTAAGTGTAATTTCGTATTCATCCTGTTGTCCCATCAAAACCTGTTCAGTAACTCCAAGGCGTTCAAGTGCTTTAGGATTTATTCTTGTCCCATCGGTCCTCACCAGATATCTGAATTGAGATTCTGTTGGTAGAGGGGCTTCATTACCATTAATGTATACAACCTGATCTATTATCTGCATTGTATCCCCGGGAATAGCAATGCATCTCTTGATATAATTTTCTCTCTTATCCACAGGCCGCGCTACAATATCGCCAAAATTCATTTTGTCATTCCATACTCTAGCCCTTCCAAATCTTCTGACCAGATCATAGTAACTTTGATTCTGAAGTTTTAGAGCTACAGTATCTCCATCAGGGTAGTTAAAGACAACAACATCATTGTTTTTTATCGTTGTAAATCCCGGGAATCTGTAGAATGGCCATTTTATCCACTCAACATAAGATTTTGTGTACTTGGTTAAGGGCATTGTGTGATGAACGAACGGAAAAGCTAATGGCGTGTTAGGAATCTTAGGTCCATAGCTAAGCTTACTCACAAATAAAAAATCGCCAACAAGTAAGGACTTCTCCATTGATGAAGTGGGAATTGTATAAGCTTCCACCATAAACATTCTTATAATGGTTGCTGCAATAACTGCGAAGATTATGGCATCTACCCATTCACGTACAATCGTTTTTTTGAAAGGCTTTCGGTCTTCAGGTTTAACATACTCGTTTTCTTTTTTTATTCCCAGCCATGGAAGATATATAACAGGAAATATGACTGCAATAGCTTGTTCACCAAGCGAAAACTTCTTATAACATTTAACAGTCTCTACAACCATTAGCATTACTACGAATACATTAATAAATGGTATTATCAGAAAGATATACCACCAAAGAGGTTTCTTAATAATTTTTAACCATAAATAATAGTTCAGAAAGGGAATCAATGATTTCCATCCTGCATATCCTGCTGTTTCAAATGTTTTCCAGACTACCACCGGGAAGAAAGTGATCAGAACTAAAAGGATAATTGTTAGTGACATATCGTCAGTTTTAATTTTACCTTATTATAATTTCAAGGAATTGAATGCAAATTTATTTAAAATAGTTAAATTCGACTAATTAACTACATCCTGCATGCTAAATGAGCCTTTTCGGCCCTGTAACCATTCTGCTGCTAAAATAGCTCCAATAGCAAATCCGCTCCTGTTATGTGCTGTATGTTTCAATTCAATTGTATCGATTTCCGAGGCCCATATTACAGTATGAGTTCCCGGTATTTCACCAATCCTAAGGCTGTTGATAGTTATTTTGTCGTCTTCCTGCTTGTCAAGCAACCATCCATCATATTTGTTACAATTATCCAATATTCCTTGAGCCAGGCTAATTGCAGTACCACTTGGGGCATCTTTTTTATGAATATGATGTATTTCTTCAATTTTAGCATTATAGTTGCTTTGGCTGCCAATAAGAGAAGCTAGTTTTTTGTTTAAAGCAAACACAACGTTAACTCCAATGCTAAAATTGGATGCATAAAGAAAGGATTTATTTTGTTTTACAGCTTTTTCCCTATAAATTGGCACCAATTCATTCCAACCTGTAGTTCCTGAGACAACCGGAATGTTCAAGTCAAAGCAGCGGTTAACGATTAATGGCGCATTTCCTGCGGTACTGAAATCAATAACTACATCGCATTCAGGCATTTGGACCTTATTCCAATCAGTTTCACTATCATACCTGGCCACAATTATATGACCTCTTCCAAGAGCGGCTTTTTCAACCTCATGCCCCATCTTACCGTATCCTGAAATTATTATTTTCACGTGTACTGTTTCAAAAGTTTAAACATAATCGTATTCCGCCGGTACCATATGGTTGTTGCGGAGTTTTTATCATTACAGGTTGTATATTCAGACTGAGGTCTTCTGATACATCATAGTCGAAAAAGTGTGCATCAACTGCAGCATCTACAACATTTAAAAGATATAAAGCAGCTGTAAAGATAACAGAAAGTTCAACCCTTCGTCGGTAAAAATCACGGCCTTTCAGGAGATCATTTGGATCAGGATACCTGGCAACATATTCGTTATCAATTGGCATTGTGTCACCGCTTATCTTGTAACGATAGGCTTCAGTAAACTTTTTTTCCTCAGCACTATTGATGGCAATGTTATATGCTAATGCACCAAATCCGGCATAAATAATCGGAATTTTCCAATATTTCTTATTGTAAGCCTGACCTAATCCCGGAAGTACTAAAGAATATATGGTTGCTTTGTGAGCAGAATGCTTTACGTTGGCAGTCGTGTCAATTACTATGTCAGGTGGAATTTCAGGTGGAATTATAGTGTCCTGAGCTTTTACTTGCGGAATAATTAATAAAAGAATGAAAGTCTTCAGAACAAAATGTAGCGAAGACCTTTTTAAGAAAATAATAAAACGAAATCGCTTCATTTTATAGCTCAGGAGCTGTTAGTTCCTTTAACAGGCGTTCCAGTTCTTTTTTATTTTGAAAACTTATAACGATAGTCCCTTTTCCTTTATTGTTCAGATTAACGCTGACTTTGGTACGGAATCTCTCTGAAATATTCTCACTGATATTCGTAATTTCTTCAGATACGGGCTTTTTTTGATGTTGCTTTGGTACAGGAAGAGGTTTCCCAAAATTTTTAACTTTCTCTTCGACTTCTCTTACGGAAAGATCATATTCAATGATTTCTTTCATAATCTTCACCTGGCCTTCTTCATTTTCGATTCCAAGTAGTGCACGGGCATGACCCATTGTTATATGTCCGTCACGTATTGTAACTTGAACCTCAGCAGGAAGCTTTAGTAATCGAAGATAGTTCGTAACAGTTGAGCGGTTCTTTCCAACTCTCTGACTTAATTCTTCTTGTGTTAATTCACATTCCTCTATCAGCCTTTGATAGCTGATGGAAATTTCGAGAGCATTGAGATTTTCACGTTGTATATTTTCAACCAGGGCCATTTCAAGAACCTGCTGATCATTTGCGATGCGGATATAACATGGTACGTCAGTCAACCCGGCAATCTGAGATGCCCTTAATCTTCTTTCGCCAGAAATGAGTTGATATTTGTCATAACCCATTTTTCTGACAGTAAGAGGTTGAATTATGCCTTGCTCGCGAATAGACTCGGCAAGCTCATTTAATGCTTCCGATTCAAATTCAACTCTTGGTTGAAAAGGATTTGTTTCTATTTGTTCAACTGGAATAGATGCAATAGCACCGGCAACAAAGCTACCGGAATTATCTTTTGAAGTAATATCAGTTTCCGGACTTTCCAGAATAGCGCTAAGTCCTCTTCCAAGTGCCTTCTTCTTAGAATTCATCTTCAATATTGATTTGTTTTTCGGATGATTTAATTTTGGTAAGTTCATTCTTCTGCAGAATTTCACGAGCCAGGTTCAGATAATTCACCGCACCGGTCGAATTGATATCATGCATAATAATTGTTTCTCCAAAACTTGGTGCCTCACCTAGCTTGGTGTTACGGTTTATAAGAGTATCAAACACCATGTTCTGGAAGTGAGCCTTCACTTCATCAACAACCTGATTAGAAAGCCGTAGTCTTGAATCATACATGGTTAGCAGAATGCCCTCTATGTCAAGTGCCGGGTTTAACCTCGACTGAACTATTTTAATTGTATTTAAGAGTTTTCCTAATCCTTCAAGAGCAAAATACTCGCACTGAACCGGTACTATTACAGAATCTGCTGCCACAAGTGCATTAACAGTAATAAGTCCGAGAGAAGGACTGCAATCTATTACAATGAAATCGTATTTATCTTTCAGTTTACCGATAACTCTGCGCATTAGTTTCTCGCGGTTTGGCTGATTGATGATTTCAATTTCTGCCCCTACAAGATCTATATGTGCTGGTAAAAGATCGAGATTTGGAGTTGATGTATTTAATATGATATTTTGTGGCTCAACCTCATCAAGCAGGCATTCATAAATACTTGTTTTGATGTTTTTTGGATCAAAACCAACCCCCGAGGTGCTGTTTGCCTGAGGGTCGGCATCAATGATAAGCGTTTTATATTCCAGTACTGCAAAAGCAGCTCCAAGATTAATTGCGGTTGTTGTTTTACCAACTCCACCTTTCTGATTAGCAATAGCTATTACTTTCCCCATGTATTCTTACTAACTTTAACTCAATTAGTTATTTTGGTGACCATTGTTTTGGTTTGGTTCACAAAAATACAATTAATTCAGTGCCGCTTACGAATCCTTAAATCAAAGTTGTTAACATTACCAGCTTATTAGCTTTTTTCGAATTGCTAAAACCACTACTTTTGTGCTCAGTTTCTTTTAAGTTCATTTACATAAATATTACATGCTGAGTAGAAGACATTTGAGGATAAAAGTGATGCAAGCTTTATATGCTCATTTCCAGATTGAGGATAGTACGGTTATACTGAGTGAGAAGAAATTAGTGTCAAACATTGAGAGTATTTACGATTTGTATATTCACTTCTTGTCTGCAATTATTGAGGTTAAAGACATTGCTCATAACATTCTTGAAGATGCACGTCAAAAGTTCCTTCCCACCGAAGAAGATTTAAATCCGAATACACGGTTTGTTCATAATTTGTTTATTACTCAACTTGACAATAATGTAGATCTGAGAAAAAATATAAATCGACTTAAAATTAACTGGTCGGATGATAAAGATCTTTTCAGAAAAATATTCTTGAGCTTCAGAGAAAGTGAGGAGTATAAATCTTATATGAAGGCTTCATCTTCAGGCTATAAGGAAGATAAGGAGATTACTGTAAAGCTTCTATCAAATTTCCTATTAGCTAATGAAGCATTTGTTAGCTTATTTGAAGAGAAGAATCTTTACTGGGCTGATGATATGGATACTGCTGTGATGATGATTCTTAAAACAATCAAAAAGTGGAACAAATCATTTAATGAATATCAGCTGCTTCCACCTTTATTGGTTAGTCCTGATGAAGAAGGCGATGACCTAATCGATGACTTTGTTTTAAAACTTTTCAGGAAAACTATACTACACAGTGATGAGTTTGATACTCTTATTGCAAAGTACGCAGCCAATTGGGAGCTTGAACGCATTGCAATTCTTGATGTAATTTTGTTTAAAATGGCTCTCACTGAGTTCATTGAATTCCCATCTATCCCAATCAAAGTTACTATAAACGAATACATTGAAATATCAAAGGAATACAGTACCCCTAAGAGTAAACAGTTTATCAATGGCCTTCTCGATAAGATGTCAGCTGACATGAAAAAGGAAGGTAGAATAAAAAAGATGGGAAGAGGATTAATTGAATAATCTGGTTAATTATGGTACAATTCAACTTCGCAGATTATACACCTGATTACTTTCATAAAATTAACGACTTCTGGATAAATAATGATTTAGGCGGAAGTTTCAGAGGTGATAATGCAGAGATTATTGAAAGCACTCTTTCATATGGAGGTCATTTGGTGATTATGCTTGGAGTGAATGATGATGTTATAGGTACTTGCTGGATGACAAATGATAAGAGAAGGACTTATATTCACCACTTCGGGATAGGTAAGGAGTATCGCAGGAAAGGTATGGCCCGAAAACTCATGGAACATTGCATGCAAATAGCCATCAAGGATGGCTATCAGGTAAAACTTGAGGTTCATAGAACTAATGAAGCAGCTATAAATCTTTATAGAAGTTTTGGCTTTAATAACCTTGGTGATTACGAAGTATTGATAAAACGTAACCTGCACTCTGAAGAATAACCGCTTTTTACTATCTTTGTCTTCTTCTATCAATTCTAAAATTTTGCTATAACAATGAAAGTGTCTAAGTATTGCATTGTAATTCTAATATCTCTTGTAGCTTTCTATGGCTCCTCATGCAAGCAACAAGGCGAAAGCAATAATCTACTTCCTACCGATATCGTTAAAAATCCCAATTCAGCTCAGGGAACTGTTAATACTGATATGCCTGTAATTGAATTTGAAAAGGATTTCTATGATTTTGGACGAATAATACAAGGCGAAAAGGTTTCATATAACTTTAAGTTTACTAACAAGGGATCATCCGATCTTATTATTTCTAAAGTATCATCCTCCTGTGGTTGTACTATTGGAGATTTTTCAAGAACACCCATTAAACCAGGCGAATCTGATAAGATTGAAGTTAAGTTTGATAGTGATAATCGGAGAGGGTTTCAAAATAAAACCATTACTGTATTAAGCAACGCTCAGCCTAGTACTTCTATTCTGAGAATTAAAGCTCAGGTTGTACTGCCCGAAGAAATGAATTAACCAATAAATATAATAAACTCATGCTAACAAGTATTCTATTAATGGGAGCTCCTGCCGGTGAAGCCGGAGGTGGCAGCGGATATAGCTCATTGATCTTTCTGGCACTGATAATGGTAGTTTTCTACTTCTTTTTTATCAGACCACAATCAAAAAAAGCTAAAGATCTTCGTAAATATCGCGAAGCTTTGAAAAAGGGTGACAAAGTTGTTACTATAGGTGGACTACATGGTAAAATTGTTGAGGTACAGGATAACACCTTTACTCTTGAAGTAGAAGACGGTTCAAGGATGCGTTATGAGAAAAGTGCAATCGCATCAAGCGCCGAAGACCAGATTACCGATACTAAATAAGTCATCGCATTATCGAATCAGAATAACAAATGAATGAAGAGAGAGAGTTTTCCATTTCGGAGAATTTTTATCCCAAGCAGTAAGAAATACAGAAACAAGCTTTCTGTATTTCTTATCTGTGTTATTATTTCTTTCTTCATGTGGAGCCTTATTAAACTCTCCCGAATCTATGATGCTCCGGTTAAATATAGTATCACACTACAAAATATTCCTTCCGACAAAGTCCTGGTTAAATCAGTAGATACAACTATTACTCTGAATATGCGTGCCAGAGGCCTGGAACTTTATAGCCTAATGTTTAATCCTTCAAAAAATAAAGTAAATGTTGATTTGTCGGGTATGCGACTCAGAAGAGAAGGTGACAACTTTTATGGTTATATCCGTTCAAGCAGACTATTAAAAGATATATCTGAACAGTTGCCAAAGGAAAATAGCCTCCTAGGGATTGAACCCGACACACTCCGCTTTGTTTTTGAACAGGAGTATAGGAGGAGAGTGCCTGTAAGTGTAAATCTTAAACTCTCATTTTCTGATCAATTTCAACTGTATGATTCAATTAAAGTAAGCCCCGACTCTGTGACCTTATTCGGAATTAAATCAATACTTGATACAACCTACTTCATTAAAACCGAGCATCAGACTGTCAGAAATCTTAAAGAAAATAAGCTTCTTACTCTAAAATTGCATAAGCCAAAAACTAAACCCGCATTGGTCATTTCGACTGATACAGTAATAGCCGAAGTTAAGGTTGAAAGATTCACAGAAGCAGAGATAGAAGTACCGGTAACGAATAATAACAGAGATGGCATCAATTTCAGAACATTTCCTGATAAAGTTAAATTGACTTGCAGGGTTGCAATGAAAGAATATGATCGTCTGGACCCTTCGTTGTTCTCCGTGACAATAAATGCTGATGAAGCTGCGGTGTCAGATAATAATTTTACTGAGATAGTGGTCACCCGACAACCATCGTTTGCACGGGTAATGAAAATTAAGCCCGAGAAGGTTGAATTTCTTATCTTAAAGTAAGCTCCCATATGTGGGCAAGCTATCCCGATTAAACATATTAGGTACTTTGTTTGTAAGTTCAATATGACATCATAAATAAGGTGATTATATGGAACATAGAAATCAAAAACGTTTAGATAAAATCTTGAAGATATTTCTTAAAACATATCTGTATAAAGAAATAACCCTTAGGGCTTTAAGAAAGAACATGCTATTAAATGACTCTTTCAATTCATAAAATCAAGCCTTCCAATTGAGCAATTTTTCTATCTTTACAAATATAAAATTTGTGATATGTTAAAGATAGGTCTTACTGGTAGTATCGGGAGTGGAAAATCCACCATTGCAAAAGTATTTTCCTCACTGGGAATACCAGTTTACGTTTCTGATATTGAAGCAAAGAAGATTCTTGATTTCCCCGATATCATTGATAAAGTGAAGAAGAAATTTGGAGATGACGTTCTGAATGATAATGGCTTTGTCAATAGAAAAGAATTGGCCGGAAGAGTATTTAATAATACTGAGGCACTACAGTGGTTAAATGGGCTGATTCACCCTCGTGTTCGGAAACATTTTTTGGAATGGGTCGAAAATCATAACTCTTCACCATACATCCTGCAAGAATCTGCTATTATGCTTGAAACCGGTTTTAGCTCATTTTTCAATAAAATCATTGTTGTTACTTGTCCGGTCAATCAACGTTATGAGCGTGTAAAAAACCGTGACAATATGACGAAGTCCCAATTTGATGAGCGAATGGAAAACCAATGGCCTGAAGAGCTTAAAGTGAAAATGGCCGATTACATTATAAAAAATGACGATGATTGTCTGGCCGTTCCTCAGGTACTGAAAATTCATAATGAATTACTCGGTTTATCAATGACGCAGGAGGATTCCTAGTATTATTTATAAAATATCAACATATGGATGAAAAGAATTTAGGTATTGGATCACGTGTTCAGCACCCTCAGTTTGGTAAAGGTGTCATTATTCAGGTTCGTAGTGATGCATGGGAAATAACTTTTATTGAGAATGGTACCAGAATAATTCAAAGAAATTTTCCCGATCTGAAGATTATTGAAGCTGTTGAAACACCTGAAGAAATGGTTACCTATGAAAAGATAGAAAAAAGCCTTATACGCATTCTCAGACGCTATTCTGATTTGCAGGAAACAATACAGATGGGTTCGAAATGGTCCGGTGGTTTCATGGTTTTATATCCGGGAGATCCTTCACTAAAGGAAAAAGAAATTCCTATTGAGGGTTTCTTTCATAAAATAGTTATGGTGAGAGATCGTCTGAGAGTATTGGAGCAACGGGTTAACTCAAGTACTCTGAGTGATGAGGACAAAGTCAATATACAACAATACATTACAAGAATTTACGGCAGTCTAACCACGTTCAATGTTTTGTTTAAAGAAAAGACTGACTATTTCATAGGTGAAAAGGGGAGTATTTAAATAGCTTATGCTTTCTCATCCGAACAAAGTTCCACTTATCCTGTTATTGAAAGGAAAATTTAAGTAACCAGTCATGACCTTTGATATTGAAATGATCAGGCAGATATATGCGACTTTGCCTGTAAGAATTCAGAATGCAAAAAAAGTGCTTGGACGCCCTTTAACTGTAAGCGAGAAAGTACTGTACAGCCATCTTTTTCATGATCAACCTATGAACGATTTTAAGAGAGGATCGTCGTATGTTAATTTTGCTCCCGACAGGGTAGCAATGCAGGATGCCACTGCTCAAATGGCCCTTCTTCAGTTTATGACAGCCGGAAGAAAAAAAACTGCTGTACCCACAACAGTTCATTGTGATCACCTTATACTTGCACAGATGGGTGCTAACCGTGATATTGATGTTGCATTGGGTCAGAATAGTGAAGTTTTTAATTTCCTTCAGTCAGTATCAAATAAGTATGGTATCGGATTCTGGAAACCAGGTGCAGGAATCATACACCAGGTTCTTCTTGAAAATTATGCCTTCCCTGGGGGATTAATGATTGGTACCGATTCTCACACTGTAAATGCAGGTGGTTTAGGTATGGTTGCTATTGGAGTCGGTGGAGCAGATGCTGTTGATGTTATGGCAGGTATGGCCTGGGAGTTGAGCATGCCAAAACTTATTGGCATTAAGCTTACAGGAAAATTGAATGGATGGACTGCGCCTAAAGATGTCATCCTCAAGGTGGCAGGACTTCTCACAGTCAAAGGAGGAACTGGTTATATTATAGAATATTTTGGCGAAGGCGCCGACTCATTATCAGCTACCGGGAAGGCTACAATTTGCAATATGGGTGCTGAAATTGGCGCTACCACATCAATCTTCGGATATGATTCTAAAATGAATCAATATCTTAAAGCAACTGGCAGAGCTGATGTCGCTGAATTGGCCGATAGAATTAAAGAGCATTTAAGGTCTGATAAAGAAGTGCTCGATAAACCTGAATTATTCTACGATCAGGTTTTTGAAATAAACCTCTCTGAATTGGAGCCATATATTAATGGACCATATACCCCTGATGCAGCATTCCCTATTTCGGAATTTGGCAAGATTGTTAGAGAAAAGGATTTCCCTGCTAAATTGGAGGTGGGTCTTATCGGCTCTTGCACAAACTCTTCGTATGAAGATTTAACTCGTGCAGCATCAGTTGCACGACAGGCAAATGCTAAAAATCTTGAGGTTAAATCAGAGTTTATTATTACACCGGGGTCCGAGCTTATTAGATATACCACCGAACGCGACGGACTTCTTGATGGTTTTAAAGGAATTGGTGGCGTTATAATGGCAAATGCATGTGGTCCATGTATTGGACAATGGAAGCGGCACACTGATGATCCGACCAGACGAAATTCAATAATTACATCATTTAACCGAAACTTCGCTAAGAGAAATGATGGTAACCCTAATACTCATGGATTCGTCGCTTCACCTGAAATTGTGACAGCACTCACTATAGCTGGTGATTTAACTTTCAATCCTCTGACTGATAAGTTACAGAATAAGAATGGCGAATGGGTCACTCTTGATGTGCCTGTTGGTGATGAATTGCCATCAAAAGGATTTGAAGTTGGCGATTCCGGATATATTGAACCTGCTGATGAGAGTTCAGATATCAAAATAATCGTGAAAGAAGACTCAGAAAGATTGCAGTTGCTCGAGCCATTTAAAGGATGGGATGGAAATGACATTACGAATTTGAAGCTTCTGATTAAAGTTAAAGGTAAGTGTACAACCGATCACATTTCAATGGCAGGCCCATGGTTAAGATTCAGAGGCCACCTCGATAATATATCAAACAATCTCCTGATCGGGGCTGTGAATATTTTTAATGACCAAACCAATTTAGTTAAGAACCAACTTAATAAAACTTATAATACGGTTCCTGAAGTGGCACGTAATTATAAGGCAAATGGATTTGGCTCTATTGTAGTTGGCGATGAAAATTATGGAGAAGGTTCTTCACGGGAACATGCTGCTATGGAACCTCGTTTTTTGGGGGTGCGAGCCGTCCTGGTTAAGTCATTCGCCCGTATTCATGAAACTAATCTAAAGAAGCAGGGAATGCTTGCAATAACATTCATTGACAAGGATGATTATGAAAAGATCAGAGAAGATGATATTATATCAATACTTGGCTTAACCGATTTTAAACCAGGAAAGCCTCTATCTATTCATTTGACACATAGTGATCTTTCTGAGGAGTCTTTTCTGGTTAAGCACTCATACAATGAGTCACAGATTGAATGGTTTAAAGCTGGCAGTGCTCTAAATCTTATAAGAAAAACATTATTGGAAAAATCTGTTATTTAGCAGATTTTTACAATATATAAGGTTATATGCCGTTTCTAAATGCGGATAATAAGTTGTTATCCTTAAATTTGCATCTGTCTAAATCTCAAACCGGCACCAGTGACTAAATTCTACAGAATAGTAATATTTGCACTAATCGGATTATTGACCTCTCAATCATTCGCTCAAAAGGGTGGAAATCAGGCTTTTTCATTTCTAAATCTTCCAAATTCAGCAAGAGTGGCCGCTTTAGGTTATAATTTTGTTGCTATTGCTGATCCCGATTTGAGTATTGGACTAAATAACCCTTCCCTGATAAGTAGAGAAATGCATAATGACATCTCTCTTAATTTTGTTGATAATTATGCAGATATTAATTATGGCTTTGTTAGCTATTCGAGATCATGGGACAAATTGGGCTCTTTTGCAGCAACAGTACAGTATATAGATTACGGTACTTTTAAAAGAACAGATGAGACTGGTGAAGAATTGGGCGAATTTGCTGCAAATGAATTTGCACCCGTTATTGGATGGGGTAGAAGGCTCGACAGTTCTTTTGCGATCGGAGCAAATATTAAGGGTATATACTCTTCATTCGAAAACTACAATTCATTCGGACTTGCTGTTGATGTTGCAGGATCATATATCAATGAAAAAGGAAATTTTGTTATATCACTGGTCGCCCGAAATATAGGAATGCAAATAACCCAGTTTAATCCCGGAGAAAAAGAACCTCTGCCTACTGAAATTCAATTAGGCTTATCTAAGAAACTAGCGCACCTCCCTTTTAGATATTCAATCTTACTCACAAATCTTCAGAAATGGGATCTTACATACTCTGATCCTGCTGATGATAACATTGATCCGTTTACCGGAGAAATTAAAGAAAAGTCTAAAGCTGAGGAATTCGCTGACAAAGCAATGCGACATATTGTGGTTGGCGGTGAATTCTTGCCTACTAAAAACTTTAGTATCCGACTGGGTTACAATTATCAACGACGACAGGAAATGAAGCTTGAGAGCAAACGTTCAACTGTTGGCTTCTCCTGGGGCTTTGGTTTTAGGGTTAACAGATTTAATCTGAGTTACGCCCGATCTGCCTACCATATTTCAGGTTCTCCAAATATATTTAGTCTGGGAATCAACCTCTGACAGTGACACGCTTTTGATTCAATTATTTCCTTTATTTTTCGTATTTTTGTAGAAAAGTGCCTGTATGGTTACTGTATTGATTGATCCGAAGGCAGGCTTTTGCCCCGGTGTTAGTAACGCTATAAATAAGGCTGAAAATTTGCTGGATTCACCCGGAAAAGTATTTAGCCTTGGGGAACTTGTGCATTGTCCTGAAGAAATTAGCAGACTTGAACTTCTGGGACTAAGAACAATTACAAAAGAAGATATTGACAGTGTATCCGACTCCAAAATTCTGATTCGGGCTCATGGAGTATCTCCAAATGTGCAGCATCGCCTAAATAAAACAAATAATGAAATAGCTGACGCTACTTGTGGAACTGTATATCGTTTGCAGCAAAAAGTTAAAATTAGTAGTATGCAAATGAGGCAATCTGATGGACAAGTAGTCATATACGGAAAAGAAAATCACCCTGAAGTTGAAGGACTTATTGGGTATTGTCACAGCAAATATGTTATTGCCAAAAATCCCGAGGACATTGAGAATATAGACATTAATAGCCCGATAAGTATTTTTGCTCAAACAACAGCTAACGTCGCTGATTTTGAACAATTTGTCAATAATATATATAATAAGCTCCTTGAGAATGGGTTGGAAGCTAACAGAGTTCAGGTATACAATACAATCTGCACTCCAATGAAAAATAGAGTGCCACAACTCAGGTCATTTGCAAAAGAGCATGATGTTATCGTTTTTGTTGCAGGAGAACATAGCTCAAACGGGAATTACTTATATTCAGTAACCAAAAAGGAAAACAATCGCGCTTTTAAGGTCTCTGGTCCTGGTCAAGTATTACCTGACTGGTTTGACAATGTTGAAAAAATTGGAGTTTCAGGCGGAAATTCAACACCCATTTGGTTACTGGAAGAAGTGGCTGATGAAATAAAAAGAATGTTAGGCAGGTAATCATAGTATTAATAGATGTTTATTAGAAATCTCCAGCTTTATAATTTCAAAAACTACGAGGAGAATAGTTTTAATTTCTCTGATAGTATCAACTGTTTTATTGGTGATAATGGAGCAGGCAAAACCAATATTCTGGATGCCATTTACTACCTTTCGTTCACTAAAAGTTACTTTAATCTTCTTGATAGTCAAAATATAAAGCATGATCAGGATTTCTTTGCTATACATGGAAAGTTCTTTCATGAGAATGGTGATTTTGATGACGTAAGTTGTGTTCAGAAGCGAAACTCTAAGAAACAGTTCAGAATAAATGGCAAGGATTATGACCGACTTGCTGATCATATTGGTATTTTCCCCCTGGTTATGGTTTCACCTTACGATCGTGACTTGATAAACGATGGCAGTGAAATTCGCCGAAAGTATATTGATAGTGTAATCTCACAGTTCGACCGCTCGTATCTCGAGGATCTTATAACTTATAACAAAGCTTTAATGCAGCGTAATTTTCTATTGAAAAGATTGAGCGAAAACCGCTCTTTTGATTCTTCAACACTTGAGATTTACGGCGAACAAATGAATGATCCTGCTAATAGGATTTATCAAAAGAGAATCAGTTTTCTAAATGGATTCATATCGGTTTTCAGAGATTACTTTTCGTTTATCTCTAATAATAAAGAGCAGGTTGACATTGTATACAAGTCTGATCTGCAGGAGAAAACTTTACCGGAAATATTCAGAGATAACACAGAAAGGGACATTTTCCTTAAATATACTACCGGTGGCGTTCATAAGGATGATATAGAATTAAAGATTGGTAACCTTCCTGTGAAAAAGTATGGCTCACAAGGTCAGCAAAAGTCATTCCTTATTGCACTTAAACTAGCTCAGTTCGAATACACCAAGAATGTAAAAGGTTTTAAACCAATACTCCTGTTTGATGATATATTTGACAAACTTGACTTTAAGAGAGTCTCTCAGATTATTAATCTGGTAGGAGGTGATAATTTTGGACAAGTATTCATTACTGACACACAACCGGAGAGAATTAATATGATCTTCAGGAATTCATCACATAACCACCTGATTTATAGTGTTGACAATGGAAATGCACTAGCAATAAGCAAAATATGAGCAGTGAAAAAGCACTCAAGGAAGCCATTGAAGAGTGGGTGGAACTTTTAAAGAACAAGAGAGGTTACTATGAGGGGAAAGCTGTTTCTTTGTGGAAGACCATTGTCGGTCCTCAAATAGCCTCTGAAACTGAGACTGTTTATATTAAAAACAGGGTGATGTTTGTTAAAATCAAATCCAGTTCTTTAAAGCATGAACTCGAATTTGCCCGAAAGAAGCTTGTTCAAAATATAAATAAGGAGACCGATTATAATGTGATTGATGAAATATTCTTTCTCTAAGACTACCTAATATTGCACAGGAGCAACTTTCGTTCTCCAATAAAAGCTTCAAGTTTATCACCAATCATAACAGGACCAACACCTGATGGTGTACCAGTAAATATCATGTCTCCCATTTTTAATGTTACAAATCGGGAAACATAAGAGATTATCATGTCAAATGAAAAGATCATCTGTGATGAAAAGCCATCCTGTACGAGCTGATCGTTTTTGTAAAGACCAAAATGAATATTGTTTAAATCGGAAATTTCATCAAGAGGAATGAATTCACTTACCGGTGCTGAAAAATCAAAAGATTTGGCAATTTCCCATGGCAATCCCTTTTGCTTTGCTTCCTGTTGAAGGTCGCGGGCAGTAAAGTCTATTCCAACCCCGATGCCATTGTAATATGTGTGGGCGTGCTTAATGTTTATATTCTTTCCCACTTTACTAATACGAAGCACAAGTTCTACCTCAAAGTGTATGTCATTTGAAAATGCCGGGTAAAAAAAAGGAAGATTTCCTCTTAAGAGAGCTGACTCTGGTTTCATAAAGAATACCGGGAGCTCTGGGAGAGTATTATTCAGCTCTTTTACGTGTTCAGAATAGTTCCTTCCAATGCAAATTATCTTCATGAATTCCTGATCAAGAAAGACTAACTGAATTTTTATTAAAACCCCTCAATTTAATAGCAGTAATTACCTTCTTAGTATATAGAGGGAAATCGGCTTTCATCATCCAGTCATAATATGATGGTTCAATAGAGAACACTTCTTCTACTGTCTTGCCCTTATATTTGCCAAAATTAAAGACTTCAATATCTTTTGCATTATAAATAATATGCCCTGCAAGGTCGGCAAACTTGTGTTGAAATGAAAACTCAGATAAAGCCTTTACATCATTAACAATAGGTTTGCAAACACTTCCGTCAGGATTTGTGTACTCAACGTCTTTGTAACGATCTAGCTGTGCTTTGATAATTTCAAATGTAGCGGTGGCATCTGCTTCTGCTGAATGAGCATTGTCTAAATTCTTATGGCAATAGAACTTATACGCAGCTTTTAATGTTCGAGGCTCCATCTTATAGAAGATGTTTTGAGCATCTATCAGCCTGCGTCCTTTTATATCAAATGGAATGTCGTTTCTAAGGAATTCCTCCACCAGCAATGGAATGTCGAATTTATTACAGTTATATCCCGCAAGATCACAATTATTCAAGAATGTAGCCAACTTATGGCCAACTTCCGCAAAAGTAGGCATGCCTGAAACATCTTCATTGGTAATACCGTGAACAGCAGTTGATTCAGCAGGGATAGGAATACAAGGATTGATTCTTTGGGTGAGAATCTGTTCCTTATTATCAGGTGACACTCTTACTATGCTGATTTCAATAATCCGGTCAGTCGCAACATTCGTGCCCGTAGTTTCCAAATCGAAAACCGCCAAAGGCTTTATTAAATTAAGTTCCATTTATAAAAAGAAAGCACTGCAAGCTTTAGTGCTCACAGTGCTGCTAAATTAGGCATTATTAATTTTAGATTGATCTGTTTACATCAAATCTTTCAAGAATTTGCTGTACTTTTTGAAGGAACATTCCTCCCAGGGCACCATCAACAACTCTATGGTCATATGCAAGTGAAAGAATTACCATATGCCTTATGGCAATTACATCACCCTGTGGTGTTTCAAGTACTACCGGCTTCTTTTTAATAACTCCTAGCCCAAGAATTGCTACCTGTGGTTGATTGATAATTGGAGAACCGGTTATACTTCCAAAAGTTCCAAGGTTTGTAATCGTAAATGTGCCATTCTGTATATCATCAGGTGCAAGTTTGTTCTTCCTTGCTTTATCTGCCAGTGAGTTAACTTCTTTGGCTAGTCCGAGCAGACTTTTCTGATCGGCATTTTTAATTACAGGAACTATTAAGTTTCCATTTGGAAGGGCTGCCGCAATTCCAACATTGATGTTTTTCCTAAGAATTACATTGTATCCATCTACCGATGCATTCACTCCCGGAAGTTCTTTTAATGCCTGAGTTGCTGCTTCCACAAAAATAGGAGTGAAGGTGATCTTCTCTTTCTCACGGGCGAAGAATTCATCTTTGACTTTTTCTCTCCATTGTGCCATATTGGTTACATCAACTTCGATAAATGAAGTTACATGCGGCGAAACTTGTTTCGACATCACCATATGGTCGGCAATGAGTTTCCTCATCCTATCCATTTCAACTATCTCATCTCCCTGAGATGCACTTACCTGAGGTGCTTGTTTTGGTGCTGGGGTTACTTGCTCTTTAGGTTGTGACAGCGGTTGCTGTTTTTGTTCTGATACTTCCGGTTTCGTTTCCTGTACAGGCTTGCTCTTAGGTGCAGACGATTTACGATCTTCAATATATGCTAACAGATCATTTTTGGTTATTCTACCATCTTTCCCTGAACCTTCGAGTTTTTCAAGCTCAGCTATAGGTATTCCTTCTGTCTTTGCAATGTTCTTTACAAGAGGAGAGTAGAAACGGTCGGATTCAATAGTTTCTTTCCCTGTAGTTTCGGGTTCTTTCTCTATTTGCGTTTGCCGGTTTCTATCTGATTCATTGCGATTTGTCTGTGATTGGTCTGATACAGTGGATGTCTCTAATTCTTGATTTTCAACACTTTCTGTATTTTCATCAATACTACCAGGATCGGTTTCAATAATTGCAATTACTTTTCCAACTTCTACAACATCTCCCTCCTGAAACTTAACTTCAATAAGCTTTCCTTCAACTGGAGAAGGGATTTCTGAATCCACTTTATCGGTTGCAATTTCAACAATCGGATCGTCTTCTTCAATCGTATCACCAGGTTTCTTAATCCATTTGGTTATTGTTGCTTCAATTATGCTTTCGCCCAATTTGGGCATAACTACTTCAAAATGTGCCATAATTATTTGTATTGTAAGGCTGATTTATACCTGATAGAATAGGTTCTCAGGCGTTGCCCTAATTAACAAACATGTGTAAAAAAGGTTTACAATTCGGCTAAATACAAGAGATACCGTTATAAATTGCCTTTTATTTGATATTGTTGGGGTTATACTTTTCGTCCAAGGTGTCTGAAACCCTGCCAGATAATATTCAAGTCAGTGCCTATTTTATAATCCCTTGAGTAGAGCATATTTAAACGGGCAGATGTTTCTAAATTTATTTCTCTCGTAGGGAAAACATCAGTGGGATTTAAAACACCTTTTTTAATTTTTGGCAATGAAATATCTGTTTGATTACTGTATCCAACCCAGGTGCGGAATCCAAAGAGTACTTTTAAAATATTGGGGATAAAGCCTGCCGGATGCTTTGTTGCAAACATCAGCAAAGGCGATAACGGAAGTAATACAAGGCAAATCCCCAAATCGAAAAGCCTCTTATTTCTTAGATTATTCGACTTGCTAATAGAATTTATGTCAATTACATATAGATCACCCGTAGTATTTATAGAGTTTGAACCAATAATTGATAAGCTTTCAGGAGGTGCTATCTTGTAATCCACCTCAGTGTCCTGAAGCTCTGTCATGGTATCAATAATCTTTTGTGCAGGTATGTCGTGAGCGCAAAAAATAATCTCATCAATCTTATAAATGGCAATAATTTCATTTATCTGGTCAAGGGAGCCAATAAATCCCTCCGAGTTGTTTTTACTTCCGGTTGCACTGACTAAACCTATAAATGATGGACTGATTAGTGTTTTATGTAGTAAATCGGCAACTCTGTTTCCTTCTTCCGATTCACCGATAATAACAAATCTTTTGTTGGCGTTGTATCCTAACTTGAAATCCTTGAATCCTGCGAAGTGTAAGAAAATTCGCAGGCTGGTAAGTGAAACTATTGACCAGGTTCCTGATAGTAATATAATTGCTCTTGAAAATCTGAATTGTGAAGGTAGAAGAGCATAAAATACAAGAATTGCTATTGACCCTGCAAGTATTCCGGCAATAATCTTTCTTATTTTAACAGGCTTATCATATCCTCCGGTGATAAACACGGCAAAGAGCCATATAATGATATACAGAGGTAAAATAACACTTAGAAACAGGGGTGGGTAATGCCCACCAATTGTATAAATTACATTCGATTCCCAATAGTCAACAATCAGAAGAGTCCCAAGATATATTATTATTGCATCAATTAATGGGATGATTAATTTTCTGAACACTCTGGTAAGAATAGCTATACCTGCTCTTAAATATATAGCCAGATGAATTAGTATTGAGAAGAGCTTAGCATTCTTTTCAGAGAAATGCTTTTTCGCAAAAATTATCATCGCGTTGTAAAATACAAACACGTAATTTATGCTTGATTTCTTGGTGCTCTCACCTTTATAATGAATTATGCGGGCTTCGGGAAAATAGTAGTTTTTATACCCTGCCTTAATTATTCGGTAACTTAAGTCGATGTCCTCCCCATACATAAAGAACGTTTCGTCTAGTAACCCTATTTTATCAAGAGTCTCTTTCCGTAGCATCATAAATGCTCCGGAAAGTATTTCCACTTCATGGATTTTATCATTATCAAGATAGCTTAAATGATATTTTCCAAAAAGCTTTGATTTTGGGAATAAATACGAAAGTCCGAAAATCTTATAAAAAGCAACATTAGGAGTGGGTAATCCCCTTTTTGATTCAGGCAGAAATTTCCCTTTGCCATCTACCATTTTAATTCCGAGACCACCGGCATCACTGTGATCATCCATGAATTTGATACATTTTGTTAATGTATCGTGTTCAACCACTGTATCGGGATTGAGTAAAAGAACATACTCAGCCGATGATATTCTTATTGCCTGATTATTCGCTCTTGAAAAGCCGACATTATTGGTATTCGTAATAAGTTTTACCCATGGAAATTTAGCCCTCACCATTTCATTTGAGCCATCAACAGAGTTATTGTCTACAACAAACACTTCAGCATCAATTGAGCTCATTGCTTTTTCCACTGAATGGAGGCACTGCTCAAGAAAATACTTGACATTGTAATTAACTATAACAATTGAGAGCTTCATTAATGAGGCGGTTATTCAAGCGGGTAAAGATATTAAAAATATTAGAAGTGATATTGGTTAGTTTACCCTTTCTGGCAATGTAAAATGAAAAGTTGCCCCCTTGCCTTCTTCACCTTCTGCCCAAACATCTCCATTATGTCGTTTTATTATCCTTTTAACAATTGCAAGACCAACCCCTGTTCCTTCAAATTCTTTATCTGAATGTAATCGCTGAAACAGATTGAAAAGCTTACCAATGTATTCCGGATTAAATCCAACTCCATTGTCTTTTACATTATACTCAATAAATCCGGTATCTTTTCTGCTGCTTATTGAAATTGTGGGATTCTCCTGTTTATGGGAATACTTAATTGCGTTGGAAATCAGGTTAACCCATACCTGCCTTATTAAAACCAAGTCGCCTGAAGCCTCTAACAAAGGTTCTCTTTGAATATTAATTCTATCAACAACCGTATTTGAAAAATCACTTTTCAGAATGTCGGTTACCAGGCTATCCATGTCAATCTTGTTACACTTCAGGTTTACTCTTGATATCCTAGATAAATCAAGCAAATCTTTAATGAGTTGATCCATCCTCCATGCATTTTTCCTGATAATTTGAAAAAGACGTGCTACTTCTTCATTAAAATCACTTGAGTACTCCTGCAAAATAATATCAGAGAACCCCTGTATGGATCTCAAAGGTGCTTTCAAATCGTGTGATACTGAATAAGTAAAAGATTCAAGCTCTGAATTTAGAATTTCTAATTGTGCCGCTCTTTCGGTTAACGAATTATTAAGTTTGGCAACTTCCATCGTTCTTTCACTCACTCTATTCTCTAGCTCTTCATTAAGCTTTAAGAGTTCATCAGCCACCTGCTTACGTTCGGTTATATCGTCAAAGATAAAAAGGTATTCTTTATTTTGTTCAGTAGGGTTATGTATAATAGTTACCCAACATTTCAAATCTATTAACCTGCCCTCTTTGCTTTTTTTTCTGGTTTCAAATATGTACAAATCACTATCATTGACCAGGTTGCTTACAATTTGATCCCATTCTTCAATATTTTCATCGTCATATAGTGGGTTGAATCCATTGTTTATTTCCACAAAAGTCCAACCAAATATATTAGCTGCTGACCTATTCCAAATCAGGATTCTCTTATCTTTTGATATAACAATTAATGGCAATGGAGAAGACTGAATGATTGTTTGAAGTGTCTCTCTGTTATTAATTAGTTCATCATTGAGTTGAAGTTGAATCTTCAGGTTTTTATGTTTTTCCTTCTGAACAAAATTCAGATGCCATAAGATAAAAATCAGGATTATCAATAGGGGATACCCGATAACTGTTGGCCAGTTTTCTGATAAGGGTTTTTGAATGCTATCGGTATCCATGTAAACTGCCAAATACCATGAAGATCGTGGCAACTGTCCTATTGATGCAATGATCTCTTTCTCCTCAGTGCCCTCACCTTTATAAGTTCCTTCTTTTCCTTTAATAGCATTATAGAACGGAGAGTTATGAAGTTTGTCAGAACCATTTTCTGATAAATCGTGGATATGAAAGAAACTGTTTTCTTTGATCAGAAAAACCGAATCGCATTCTTTCTTTATAAGAGAGTAAGAAACATCTTTAAGCTTATTGCTCTCAAATATTACCTCATTAATAAAATGTTCACTAATGTTAGTTCTGAAAACCAGACAGGCTGAAGCTATATCCTGATTTCTAAATCTAATAGGCTCTATCGATATATGAAATAACTTTGTCGTATTTGGTCTTCTGGATATATCAATGAATATGCTTTTGCCCTTCCTTATTGAGGCAACACATTGTTGCACAATGGTATCACCCAAAGGTGTATTATCATTTCCCGATATGAAGTAGGATTTGGAATTTGGAGTAACTATGAAGATGTCATAATTATGCGATTGCTGGGTGTTATGTAGCCAGTCCTGTAAGTTGGCCCTGTCTTTATAAGGATTTGAAAGAAAATTTTCTACTTCTACTATGAAAAAGTCATTATTTACATAGAACGTTAAGTCCTTTTTTCGTTCCGAAAACCAATTGTCTATTTCATTAATTTTTGCACGATTGAGGGTTGTTAGTTGCGATTCTGTTTTTTCAAATGCAATTTTCTTACTTTCATTGAAATATAACCAACCTGCTGTAGTTATCAGTATCGCAGCAATTGAGTAAATGGATAACGGAATTATCCATTTTTGATACCTTTTAGTCTCATGATGAAGGATTTTATTTTCTTCAATACTCATCAGGTAATTTATCTTTTATTATCGGATAAACAACTAAGGTAACATAAATAGTAAAACTGTCAAAATATTTTTGGATATTTTTTAGGATTGTGCTCGTGCATGATATTATAAACAGCATCAAACACATCTTCAGCATTGGGATTTGAGAAGTAATCACCATCCGTGCTATAGGCTGCTCTATGAGGCTTGGCTGTGATAGTTTGTGGAGTTGCGTCCAGATACCTGTAGCCATTCTGTTCTTCAAGAACTTTTTGCATCATATATGCTGTGGCTCCTCCGGGTACATCTTCATCAAAAAATACAATCTTATTTGTCTTTTTAAGCGACTGTGTGATCATATGCTCAACATCAAATGGCTCTAATGATTGAACATCAATTAACTCACACGAAATGTTAAAGCCCTCAAGTTGAGATACTGCATCCTGGGCAATCCTTACGCATGATCCATATGTAACTATTGTAACATCAGTTCCTTCTTTTATTATTTCAGGATATCCCGGTAAAATTCTGAACTCTCCATAGTTAAGCGGCTTTTGTTCCCTCAGTCTGTAAGCATTCAATGGTTCAATAATCAAAGCCGGTTCATCGGAATTGAGCATTGTGTTATAGAATCCTGCCGCTCTGGTCATATCTCTGGGAACTAAAACATAAACTCCTCTGATCGAATTTATAACCATACTAAGCGGGGATCCCGAATGCCATATGCCTTCCAGTCTGTGTCCTCTTGTGCTAATTATAAGGGGTGCTTTCTGCCCTCCCTTGGTTCTGTATTGAAGTGTAGCTAAGTCATCACTTATTACCTGCAGACCGTATAGTAAGTAATCGAAGTATTGTATTTCAGCTATTGGCCTGAAACCTCTCATGGCAAGTCCAATACCTTGCCCTACTATTGTTGCTTCTCTAATACCGGTATCGAATATTCTGTGCTTGCCATATTTTGATTGAAGCCCTTCATACGATTGATTTACTCCTCCGATTTTCCCTACGTCCTCACCGAATAATACTAATTGTGGATATTTTTCGAATAAAGCATCAAAGTTGTCTCTCAGGATTTCTCTTCCCGGGATTAGCTGTACCTGCTTATTATCATACTGAGGATTAATAGGTTCGATTTTGGAAATCTGATACTTAGACTGACTATAAAGGTGCGAGTTATATCTCTCCACGCTATCTTCTGAAATCGTTTCAAGCCATTTAGTTACATTTGATTTCAAAGAATTCATTGGATTGCTGCAAGAGTCGCATATCAGCCTAAGAACCTTTCTTGCGGAGGATATCACATCCTTCCTAATTGGCTCAGAAATTAATCTCAGATCTTCTTTCAGCTTTTCTATTTTTTCAGTTTTAGCACAATTGCATGTTGATACATCAGCCACATGCAGAAACTCATCTCTTAGTTTTTTAATAGGGGTTTGGAAATTATCCCATGCAGTGTTTCTTGCAGTTCTTACTCTTTCAACGCCATCTTGCTCAATCTGTATGAGCATTTTTTCATCAGCTATACCATTATCCAGAATCCATTTTCTCATTATGGAAAGGCCATCATATTTTTTCTCCCATTCAAGTCGTTCCTTAGATTTGTATCTTTCGTGTGAACCACTTGTTGAATGTCCCTGTGGCTGCGTAAGATCGTAAACATGGAAAAGAACCGGGGTGTGTTCCTTCCTGCTTTTTTCAACCCCTTCCCGGTAAGTGATAATTAGCTTCTCATAATCCCATCCGGGGATTCGGTATGAAGTCAGCCCTTTACCTGATTCGTTAGTTTCAAAGCCTTTAAGAATTTCTGAAATATTTTGCTTTGTTGTCTGATATTTACTGGGCACCGATATTCCCCATCCATCATCCCAAACTGAAATAACCAATGGCACCTGTAAAACACAGGCTGCATTTATTGTTTCAAAGAAGTGTCCTTCTGATGTTGAAGCATCTCCGATTGTACCAAAAGCCACCTCATTCCCTGAAACTGAGAACTTGTTCTCTATGTGTTGATTATTATTATCCTTGTAAAGCTTTGATGCCAGAGCCAAACCTAACAGTCTGGGCATTTGACCGGCAGTGGGGGATATGTCTGCTGAAGAATTTTTCTGGCTTGTTAAGTCTTTCCAATCTCCATTTTCATCTAAGCTCCGTGTGGCAAAATGATTATTCATTACTCTGCCGGCAGTTCCGGGATTCTTTGTCTGGTCAGTATCTCCATAAATCTGTGCAAAGAACTCCTCCAGGGTCATGAGCCCTGTCGCAAGCATAAATGTTTGATCTCTGTAATATCCCGATCTCCAATCTCCTTCTTTGAATGCCCTTGCCATCGCAAGCTGCGGTATTTCTTTCCCATCTCCAAAGATTCCGAATTTACCTTTGCCGGTTAACACTTCTTTCCTTCCCAGAATGCTGGCTTGTCTGCTCTCAAATGCAATCCTGTAATCGTTAATAATTTCTTTTGATGATAAGCCGGTTTTATTCTTATTGACAGATTTAATTGCCTCCTTTGTATTCATAATGCTTTTCTTTATTGAAACGTGATAACAATTTACCCACCTCTTGGTTCATCTTAAATTTAAGTGTCGCATGAAGTTCAGTAAAACTAACAGGTGATTTAGATATTATTTTCGTCCGGTGCACCTCATTATAAACCGGATAACTTCGTAGCCTGAATTACGTTGGAGAAATTCTTCAGTAATATTACAATTCTGAATCATGTCATCAATCTGTTGGTCTGATTTCAATGCGAATTTCTTTTCAAGCACTTCTCTGGAAATAATAGTTAAAAGCTTTTCCCTCAATCTGTCCCTGGCCATAATTGTACTCATTTTCTTCAGCTCTTTCCCTTCTTTACTGAATGCCATATACAGAGCAGTAATTGGACCACCAATCACTAATCCTGTACCATCAGGATTTGCATATTTGCTCCTGTAGATTTCATTGGGCAAGGTTATTCTGTTAAGGATTTTTTCCTCAGGAACTTTCAATTTGATGAATTCTTGTTTCAACTCGGCATAAGTTTCAGGATACGGCTTGATTTCAGCAGATTTTAGCATAATTGTATCACCCATAAGTGTTACGTCAAGCTTGTATGTATCGGCACTTAACTTTTGCGGGATTCTCATCTTATATGGTTTATATCCCACCATGGTAACCTGAAGAGAATCGCCAGGATTCATTACGAGGAAAAAGATCCCGTCTCTGTCAGTAAATGTTCCGTAATGTCGGGTCTTATTGAATGCATGAGCGCCAACTAACTCTTCACCTGAAAAATCCCAAACCTGTCCTTTTATCAATATATAACGCTGTGCTTTCAATCCAATGGTAGTAAAAATTAACAGTAGAGCCAGAATGGATATTGATTTTGACAACATAGGGTGCGAATGACCAACAAATATACACTTAAACAACTAAATTGTACCGGTTAAATAATGTTAAATGATAGGTACTTGTTTAATCAATTGAACAAAAAGTATCAACAAGAGTTTATCACACTCAATATTAACTTTATAATTTATAATCAAAAAATGAAACGTGCAATTTTACTTACAGCCGCAGCGATTTTTTCGTTTGCTATTATTTCGTGCAATTCGGGAAGCAAGAACAAAGCTGAGACTGGTGAAGCCAGAGAAGTTACTGTGACCGAAGGTGAACAAACTTTAAGTATTGATTCTACTGATGCAATTGTAGAGTGGGAGGGATATAAGCCAACCGGACAGCATCATGGAACTATCAATGTTTCAAAAGGTGAGATTTTTATGACTGATGGTGCGTTAATTGGAGGCAATTTCACTATTAACATGTCATCTTTAAAGGATCTTGATCTTACCGATGCTGAAACAAATGCTAAATTGATAGGCCACCTGAAATCAGCTGATTTCTTTGATATTGAGAAATATCCCACAGCACGCTTTGAAATTACAAGCGCAACTAGGGTAAGTAATACTAATAACTATGAGGTAACAGGAAACCTGACTATGAAGGATAAGACAGCAAGCGTTAAATTCCCTGCATCGTTTGTTGCAACCGGAGATTCTGTAGTTGTAAATACTCCTCAGTTTATAATTGATCGCTCAGTATGGGATGTCAGATATGGCTCACGAAAATTCTTTGATAACCTCAAAGACTATTATATTAGTGATGAAATAGGATTAAAAGTTACAATTCGTAAAAAAGTGAATTAATACTTACAAAGGAAGAAGGGGTAAAGGGGTAGTTTCGCTTTGAAGCTGCCTCTTTATTTTTAATTTGCTTTCCATTTCCTGTACTCATCAACCAGATTAACGCTGTTTTCGTCAGGAGCAGTTACCTGAGTTGTAACTACTAGTTTTTTTGTCCCGCTTTTCCAGAAAACTACCGGCATGTGCTCATTTCCATATTCGCCGTTTGTGCTGATATAAGTTTCTGAATCAAGGTTTGTGCTTATGTTCATCATAATCGGGCTATTACGATCATACTGATATAGGCGTGCTGAATTCAGATCATTGAATTTCATTTTCACTTCTCCACAAAGCTGCCCATTCTCCTCAAATAACCTGGTTTTAATATCCTCGGCTGCAGGATAGTCCTGATCCAACTGATCTCCTTCAAGATACACTTCAACTAACTCTTTGAAATCTGCTTCTGATACATTGACCCCATTATCCATCACACAAAGGATGTTTATGTACTTGATAGTCAATGTCCCTGAGTTATCATTCCCCAGTTCAAATGTGTATTCCTTCTTTTCTACCGTGAGACAGGAAGTGAGAAATCCGGCAAACAAAAGGATAAACAGACAAAATCTTAAACGATAAATGGAATTGTTGTGAGTCTTTGGCATAGTAAATGGTTTAAGATTATTTTTATGCAATATTATGAATATTTTGCAAATGTTACTCTGATAGTCATTTCTTCAAAGTGTGCAATTGGTGTATCTTTGTAGATGATTTATTAACAAATATAACTCCTACTATCATGCGAATTTCAGTAGAACTTTCTTATTATCCGCTTAATGAACAGTATAAACAACCTATATTGAAATTCATTAGCGATTTAAAACAGAATAACGCTCTTGAAATAAGAACTAACACTATGTCAACTCAGGTATTTGGTGAATTTGACGAAGTTATGTCAACTATTACCGGTTGCATTAAAAATGCTTTTCAACTTCCTCACTCTGTATTTGTAATGAAGATTATAAACTCTGATTTAAGCAATTAGGATGAGCTTTTTCAATCAGTTTTATATCAACCTTCTAAACACTAGTTATTGGGAGTTGATTGCTGCATTAACAGGAATTGGCAGTGTTTGGTTTGCACGTAAAGAAAATATACTGGTATATCCGGTAGGTATCATAAGTGTCATTATTTATGTATTTATCTGCTTTAATGCCCAACTATTTGGCGATGCGGGTATTAATCTTTTCTATGCAGTTGTCAGTTTGTATGGCTGGTACAATTGGACACATAAAAATGGCAAAGTTGAAACGCTCGAGATTTCAGTAAATAAACCATCTGAACAATTGACCGGAATTCTGCTTACCATTTTGTCTTTTGTAGGGGTACTCTTAACTATCAGGTACTTTAATCGTGATAATATTGCATATCTTAGTTCTCCTATACAATTTATTGACTCGTTAACCACAGCACTCTTCATCATTGGTATGTGGCAGATGGCTCTAAAACGTGTTGAAAACTGGATTTATTGGATTGTTGGTGACATTATCTCAATCCCTCTTTACTTATACAAAGGCTTAGTGTTTACAAGTTTTCAGTACATAGTGTTTCTAATTATCGCAATTATGGGTTATATTGAATGGAAAAAGAGATGGGCATTAATAAACCAGTCCGTATTGCAATAACAGGTCCTGAATCAACCGGTAAATCAGAGCTTTGTATATCATTAAGCAAATACTTTAATGAGCCATTTGTTGATGAATA
The DNA here is from genome assembly GCA_964547915.1 of uncultured Lentimicrobium sp. Lineage (GTDB taxonomy): Bacteria > Bacteroidota > Bacteroidia > Bacteroidales > Lentimicrobiaceae > Lentimicrobium. Next base: position 45,775 of record CAZJPP010000007.1, on the reverse strand, counting down.
TTCCCGCGAATTTCTTGCTAAAACCGGTGGTGCTTATAATTATTATGATATCCTCAAAATAGCTGAGGGTCAATATCAAAAGGAAACTGACTTGTTGTCAACTGCACCTAACTACCTTTTTTGTGATACTGACTTCCTTGTTACTCATATCTGGGCAAAAGTAAGGTACGGAAAGTCTCACCAATGGATTGAAAAAATGATTCGTCAGGAGTCTTACGATTTCACTCTGTTATGTCAGGTTGACTTACCGTGGGAGTACGATCCATTAAGGGAAAATCCTCAGAATAGAGATTACTTATTCAATTTGTTTAAAGATGAACTTATTAAGTTGGATTATCCTTTTGGAATTGTAACAGGAACCGGGAGTGAACGACTTCAGAATGCTATACGTTTATTGAAATCCAAAGGCTTTGTACCAATTGTCAACGCATAACATGATTATAATATCAGGGTAATGCTTACCTTTGAATTTTCTGTTATTCATTTATGAAAAGCATAAACCACGTACTTTATATAACACGCTGGTATCCAACAGAAGTCGATCCTATGCTTGGCTTATTTGTCAGAAATCATGCCCTGGCCGCTGCAAAGTCAGGAATAAATGTAGTAGTAGCATATGCATCAGCAATCAATGACAGTAAACACATCAATACAGGCTATTCAGTTCACGAGCAGGATGGATTAAAGGAAATCATTTACTACTATCGCAAATCTTCACTTTTAGCTAATCTGTCACTTCTTATCGCATGGTTTAAAGTGTTGAAATACAGTATTGTGTCAAATGGCAAACCTGCCCTGATTCATGCTCATATCTTAACCAGAGCCGGGCTCTTTGCTTTTATCCTGAGCAAAATTTATAAGGTTCCTTATATTCTGACTGAACATTGGTCAAGGTATTACAGTCATAACTTAAGCTACAAAGGTTTTTTGAGGAAACTCATAACACAGATGGTTCTGAATAATGCCAGTAAAGTGACTGTTGTCTCAGAAAGTCTTACATCAGCAATGAAAAGCCGCGGATTGAGGTTTAATCATGAAATCCTATGCAATGTTGTTGATACTGATAAGTTTAATATCTCACCGTCAAAAAATGTAGCTTTTACTTTCGTGAGCATTACTTGTTTTGAAGAAAAATCAAAGAACTTAAGGTTATTAATAGATGCTTCTGAGATATTGCACAAGGAAGGACTTTTATTTGAGCTTCTTATGATTGGAGATGGGGCTGATAGGCAAGAGATAATACAATATTCTAAGCATACAGGTATTAATATTAAATTCACGGGTACCCTCGCATACTCCCAGACAGCTGAAGTACTGAAGCAATCTCATTGTCTGGTTATAAGCAGCAACTACGAAACATTCGGCATAGTAGCCTACGAGGCATTAGCCTGTGGACTACCTGTTATTTCTACTGATGTAGCTGATTTAAAAAGAATTATTGATCAGAATTCAGGAATAATTGTTCCGGTAAAGGATGTTGAATCAATGGCAAACGCTATGAAGATGGTTCTTCAGAATTATACTTTGTACAATCCGGAAGAGATTCGTTCAAAGGTAATTGAAACCTGTAGTGTTAGTTCAGTTTCAAGATCGCTAAGCAGTCTATATCAACAAGTTATGAAATAGTATATGAGCATAAGAGATTATTCAGAGGGATTAAATTTTGCCATTATGATTGACTCTTACGACGTGGATCAGTGGCAATATGATTCCATTGAATCATTGATGAGAGAACCCGGTGTTAAATTGGTTGCTATTGTATTGAATAATCCTGAGACGAGGAAATATAATCGGAGGGTGCTTTCTAAATCCTGGCATAATCTACTTTTCAAATTTTATCAACGTAGTCTATTCAAACCTAAGGTTATCAGGAAAAAAAACATTGAGGAATTTGCGGTAAATGTCCCTGTCATTATTTGTTCAACTGAGTTGAAAGGAGAATATGAATACTTCCACAAGTCTGATATTGATGCCATTCAAAATTGCAGTCCTGATTTTATCATAAGGTTTGGCTTCAACAATATCAGGGGAGAGATCTTAACTTCTACACCATTAGGTATTTGGGCGTTTCATCATGGAGATGAACAAAAATTCAGAGGTTTCCCCCACGCTTTTTGGGAAATATATACTAACGACCACAAAACCGGAGCAATATTACATCGGTTAACAGAAGATACCGATAGCGGAATAATTTTAAGAAAGGGCCACTTCAAGACCATTGACCATTCATGGAGTTTAAACTACGCGCAGGTTGTGGAATTAACAAAACGCTGGCCTGCTGATGTTTGCAGGGAGATTATTAATCAAAATACTTTTCCTGATTTAACAAAGGGTGTTGAAACAAATGCTCAGATTTATAGTTTGCCAGGAAATACAACTTTCTTTCTCTTCTTGTTGAAGTTGCTGAATAATAAAATCAGACATCATTTTAATGAACTCTTTTCAAGTGAAATCTGGCAGACAGGAGTGATAAAAGCCCGTACAGCTGATATAATTGGAGAATTAACATATACCATTGACCCAATTGAAGTCGACTGGTATACAGCTAAGGGAAAGGATAATTACTTTGCTGACAGTTTTGCTATCAGGTTGTCTGAGAGATTGTTACTTCTTTATGAGGACTATTCATATAGAGCCAGGCTTGGGAAAATTTCGGCTGTCTGGTTTAATGAGCGGGATTTCACTTTCAGTGAACCCGTTACTTTACTAGAAGAACCCTGGCATTTATCTTATCCATTTATTTTCAAGCACAACAATATTATCTATTGTATTCCTTCATGTAATGATAAGGGAAGCATTGATTTATACCGACTTGATGTTCAAACATTAAAATTGGTACACGAAAGGGCTTTAGTGAAGGGAGTAAGTGCAATTGATTCTACTTTGATTTTTCACCAGAATCACTGGTTCCTCTTCTTCACTTCTTCAAAGGCCGCTAATGTAGAATTACATATCTGGCACTCTGACGATTTGGATAAGGAGTTCATCCCTCATGTTTTAAATCCTGTCAAATCTGATATTAGCAACTCTCGTCCGGCAGGCCCTTTGTTTTATCTTGACGGAAGATTGTACCGACCATCCCAGGATTGCTCGCACTCGTATGGAGGAAGAGTCATCATCCATGAAGTTAAAGTCTTATCGGAAGATTCATTTCTCGAGATGGTTGTCAGTGTTCTTGAACCTCCTGAGGGGTTTAAAGGATTACATACTATTTCTTTTGCAGGTGATTTTATGTATTTCGATGCAAAGAAATCGGCATTTTCTCCTGCAAGTTTCAGATATCATCTTAAACGTAAATTAGGATTAACAAAATAGTAAGATGATACGCAACCTTTTAACAACTACTTTTTCGCGACTTCTTATAGGAGTTATTAATTTGTTAGTTGTGTGGATCTGTGCCAGGCACTTAGGAGCAGAGGCTTTAGGTACTATATCTCTTATTATTCTCGGTATCAGTATTATTCAAATTGTTACTGCAATACTTGCCGGAAGTTCGATAGTTTTCCAGACATCACGTTATAATTTAGCTGACCTATTAGTCATTGCATGGCTATGGACTTTGATTGGTGGCATTCCTGTGTGGTTCATTTTAAAAGTTTTTGCACTGATTCCAACTGAGTTTTCATTTGAAGTCCTGGGATTGGCAATACTTGGGTCTGTCATTACAATAAATCAGAATGTGTTTCTGGGTAAGGAGCAGATAAAGCATTACAATATGATGGCAGTATTACAGTCATTAGTTCTGCTACTTTCTCTCACTATTACCATTCTGATTTTTGATTGGAAAGATACAGAAGCATATGTGTTTTCGCAATTCATCAGTATGTCACTGCTCGCACTTGTGGGGACATCTATCACCATGCCGCCACTCAAAACGATAAGGATTCCAAAGCGGAAAGTTGTTATAGAGGCTTTTAAATACGGGAGTTTCCTGCAGACTGCCAACATAATGCAACTGTTCAATTACAGGCTTAGCTACTATTTCATTGAAAAATTCTTTGACAGGGCGACACTAGGAGTTTTTTCATTGGGTGTTCAGCTTGCCGAAAGCATATGGATTGTTGCAAGAAGTATGGCTGTATTGTTATATAGCAAGATATCCAATAGCAGGGATTCACGATATTCTGTAAACGTTACCATTAGTTTCATAAAGTTCTCAGCGATTGTTACAACACTCCTCATCTTCCTTGTGGTGCTTTTGCCAAATAAGTTATTTATTGCAGTATTTCAGAGTGACTTTAGTAATATTGCAGAGGTTATAGCCAGCCTTTCACCGGGGATTATTGCAATTGCAATATCATTAATGCTTAGCCATTATTTTTCGGGCAATGGCACACCTTCACACAATACTATTTCTTCTGGACTAGGGCTTATCTCAACTATTGTCATCGGCCTTATTTTAATTCCTGCGTATGGCGTAATTGGTGCGGGGATAACATCATCTGTTTCTTATTTAACCAGTATGTTGTACCAACTTATTGTGTTTAAGAAGAAAACCAGCATTAGATACTCTGTCTTTATTCCAACAAGGAGTGACTGTATTAAAGTCATTAAGGAACTCAAAGAGAGTTTTAATAATTGATGTTTCAAAAGATTTTTAATTCCTTATCTTTACCCTAGAAATGTAAATTATTGAGAATGCTGTATCGATTTCTTTTTGTATTACTACTTTTTAGTGGTTCCGCTGTCGCACAACAACAGGAATTACTACCTGAAAATCATTGTGTAACTGATGAAGAAAGAGAACTATACAATCTGATAAACGGTTACAGAAACAGTCAACAGCTTGACTCAATTGCATTTTCTTCATCCCTGTCATATGTAGCAAGAGTTCATTCTATGGATTTAAAAAGAAACCGTCCTGATTTTGGAGGTTGCAATCTTCATAGTTGGTCAGATAAGGGCAAATGGAAACCTTGTTGTTATGCTAAAGATGAAAAACGAGTTTCGTGTATGACTCTTAAACCAAGAGAGCTGACACTTTATAAATCAGTTGCATACGAAGTAGTGTATTCGGCTACTGAAGGTGAAAGTCCACAAGAAGTTTTCGAATTTTGGAAGGGAATACCTCTTATGAATGACTATCTTCTGAATAAGGGGAAATGGGAAAAGCCTTGGAATGCATTGGGTGTGGGCATATATGGCGAATACATCTCGGTGTGGTTTGGTGAGGCAAAAGATCCTGCCGGTTCGGTTGTGTTCTGCTCCTCTAAAATCAGCGAACCGTCTGTTACTTCCAATAGTACGCAAAAAGGAGATACATTATCGGATCAGACTAAAGTAGTGGTAATTCAGAGTACTGTTATCGATACTTTAGTTTCAGTCAATCCTGCTAAAGTTGAAGAAAATCAGCATAATATTGAGTCAAACTATGCGATACAAACGGAATCGGAACAGCGTGAATTTTATATCGTTGTTGGAAACACCGGTACCGAAAATCAGGCAATTGAAGAAGTAAATAAATTAAGATCAAGAGGTTATAAGAATGCCGGGTATCTTGTTACTACAAGTTTCTACAGAATTATAATCGACAAGTTCAAAGAAGAGAGCAGAGCCTATAGTTCATTGGCAGAGGTAAGAAAGAAATTCCCTGATGCATGGTTATTAAAACCTCCAAGCAAGAATAATTAACATTTCAATTAAAATCAGAATTACTCGGAGAAATACTTTACAGTATCTTTGCGCCTATGGATGAATTAGAATACACCCCGGTAACCTCAGGACAATATTCAGACGACTCGATAAGAACACTTGACTGGAAGGAGCACATCAGGCTTCGCCCGGGAATGTATATTGGTAAGTTAGGAGATGGTTCTTCACAGGATGATGGTATTTATGTACTTATCAAGGAAATCGTTGATAACTCTATTGATGAGTTCGTGATGGGAAATGGACGAACCATTGAAGTTGCAATTAAAGATCAAAAAGTTACTATTAGAGATTATGGTCGTGGAATACCTTTGTTAAAGGTTATTGACTGTGTGTCCAAAATCAATACTGGTGCAAAGTATGATTCCAAGGTCTTTAAAAAAGCCGTAGGTTTAAACGGAGTTGGATCTAAAGCAGTTAATGCTCTCTCCTCCTGGTTCATGGTTCAGAGTATCAGAGAAGGGAAAACGAAAATCGTTGAATTTGAGAAGGGTGAGATTATAAATGAGCACCCCGAAGAGCAAAGTACTCTCCGTAGCGGTACTCTCATTAGCTTTACCCCTGATGAAGCTGTTTTTGGCAAGTATCACTTTATTGCTGAATATATAGAACAGCTTTTATGGAATTATGTATTCCTCAATAACGGTTTGACAATTTGGTTTAATGGAACCAAAATGCAGGCTAAGAATGGATTGGTTGATCTTCTTCAGAGAAATATCAATGGTAATTCCATAGTTTATCCAATAATCCAACTCAAGGATGAGGATTTTGAATGTGCTTTTACTCACAGTAGTCGTCAGTATGGTGAGGAATACTACTCGTTTGTTAACGGACAGCATACGTCTCAGGGAGGTACCCACCAGGCAGCATTCAGAGAATCAATTGTTAAGACAATACGTGATTTCTATAAAAAGGACTTCGATCCGAATGACATTCGTCAGAGCATTGTAGCTGCAATAAGTATTAAAGTCACTGAACCTCTGTTTGAATCTCAGACCAAAACAAAATTAGGCTCAACAATCATGGAGCCTGATGGTCAGAGTATCAGAAATTATGTTGGTGACTTGCTTAAAAAGCAGCTTGATAATTACCTCCATATGAATGGTGATGTTGCAGAGGCTCTGCTTCGTAAAATTCTCCAGAATGAGAAGGAGAGGAAGGACTTTGCCGATATTAAGAAATTGGCGAAAGAAAGCGTCAAAAAGGTTAGTCTGCATAATAAAAAACTTCGTGACTGTCGTATTCATTATAATAGTAATGACGAACGCCGTCTCGACACAACACTGTTTATAACAGAGGGCGATTCTGCCAGTGGGTCAATTACTAAATCAAGAGATGTTAATACCCAGGCAGTTTTTAGTTTAAAGGGTAAGCCACTCAATTGCTTTGGTTTAAGCAAAAAGGTGGTTTATGAGAATGAAGAGTTTAACCTATTACAGTCTGCTCTTAATGTAGAAGAAGGTGTTGAGAATTTGCGTTATAATAACATTGTAATCGCAACCGATGCTGATGTCGATGGTATGCATATACGATTATTGCTACTTACATTCTTCCTGCAGTTTTATCCCGATGTTGTAAAGACCGGACACCTTTATATCCTTCAGACTCCGTTATTCAGGGTGAGAAACAAAAAGAAAACCAATTACTGTTATAGTGAGGAAGAAAGAGTAAACGCAATTAAGGAACTTGGCCCAAATCCTGAGATAACCCGGTTTAAAGGTCTTGGTGAAATCTCTCCCGATGAGTTTAGAAATTTCATCGGATCAACAATGCGGCTTGACCCGGTGATTCTGCGTAAAACTTCTGAAATTAATGATGTACTTGCTTTTTATATGGGCAGGAACACACCCGAGAGGCAAAACTTCATTATTGACAACCTAAGGCTGGAAGAAGATCTGGTAGAGGACAACCTGAGTACTATTTAAGCTGTACCATTTACTCAAGACGCTTAAAAGCTTTTCCTAAATACTTTGTAATGTCGGTGGCAATCATTGAAGGCTGCGATAATTCTGACGCAGCAAGATCTCCGGCCTTACCATGAAGCCATACACCCATTAAACAAGCATCTTTTGCCTTATAACCCGATGTTAGAAGTCCTGCTATTATTCCTGTAAGAACATCTCCCGAACCTCCGGTAGCCATCCCGGGATTGCCTGTGGGATTGAAAAATACTTTTCCATCAGGGCAACCTATAGCCGTATAAGCTCCTTTAAGTACGACATAAACCTTATATCTCTCGGAAAAAGCCCTTAAAATCTCCAGCCTGTCGAAATGGTTACCCGCTTTACTGGTTAGTCTTTCAAATTCCTTAAAATGAGGAGTAAGGACTGTGTTAGGGGGCAGGAATGAAAGCCATGTTTTGTTTTCTGAAAGTATGTTTAAACCATCAGCATCAATAACCAAAGGCACCCCGGCTTCCTGTATAACAAGCTTTAATACTTTCTGTGTGTCTTCATGCATTCCAATCCCGGGACCTATGGCGATTGCGTTAAAAGGAGACAGATCAGGCAAATGGGTAATGTCTGTTTCTGACTCATCAATGCTGACCATTGCTTCAGGGATTGATGAATGAATCGCTGTAATGCAGTATTGGGGAATGTGAACCGATATTAAACCTGCTCCCGACCTGAGAGCAGCCTGAGTGGCCATAATTGGAGCTCCGGCTTTGCCTAAACTTCCTCCAATTATTAGCCCATGTCCGAATGTGCCTTTATGAGAATACCTGAGTCTGGGCTTGTATAATTCCCGAATCTCTTTTTTCCTTAGTAGAAAATAATTGGTATTTGCGTCTTTGATGAATCCTTTATCTAATCCTATATTAAGAGTTCTCCATTCTCCTACATACTTGTCATTTTCAGGTATAAAGAATGCAAGTTTTGGAAGTTGAAGAGTTAATGTGTAATCTGCTTTAATTATCTCTGATTCCGACCGTTGATTTGTCGGAATATCCGCAAATAATCCTGAAGGAATATCAATCGATATAATATACCCGTCCGATTCATTGATTTGTCTGATTATATCGGATATTAGACCAAATGTGGGCTTAGTAAGGCCAGAGCCCAATATTGCATCAATGATAATATCACCTTCTGAAAAATCAATATCCGGATCGTTTTCAAAGATTTCTGTTACTACAAGTCCGGGGATATTAGCAATCTTCCTGAAGTTCTTATGGTTATCGTCGCTAGCTTTTTCTGAGTGATGGATATAGTACACTTCCACATTTCTTCCATCCCTATAAAGCATCCGTGCAATAGCCAATCCGTCACCTCCATTGTTCCCCATGCCACATACTATCTTGTAATTGCTGTTGATGTCAGTTTTCTGAATTATCCATTCAAAGCATTTACGTGCTGCCCTTTCCATCAGGTCGATTGATTGAATCGGCTCGTTAGCAATAGTATATGCATCAAGCTCTCTGATTATAACTGAGGGCAGAATTTTATATGAATTCATAACGGTACTGGTTTAGAAACAATAAAACAAGTTGATTAACAATCACTTGAGATTAATTATATACCTGTTGTGTTTAAGTTGCCTAAACTTACGGTTACAGTCTTCTTTTGCATAGGATCATCATCGTTAACCAATCCCATACTCACCTGCAAATGCAGATTGTAAATATTAATATCGGTTTCTTTGGCTCTGATTTTGCCAACTTTCAATATGTCGGAATTAATTATACCCTCATTACGTGAAGCTGTATGCCCGAATATATGGTCTATTTTTGTTGAAATCAGTGCAGTGTCATATCCGGTGCTGAATTCATATATGTGAGAAACATCCTCGATAGTCAAAACCTGCAGATTTTCAATACCATCAATATTCACAGTAAACCAGCGATGAGCATGTTCGTCTAGTAAACAGCGGTTCAGACTGTCACTTGAAAGCATACGGCTATTGTTAATAATAGCTCTCCCATAGAAATTGTTGTTATAGGTATAAACCTTATCGTATGATATAGCGTATCGGGTACTTATACCACCAATTATTTTTCTTAATCGCGGAAAGAAATGAAATGCATTATAAATCCTCAGAACAATTGCGTAATTGCAGGCGAAAATCAGAGAATGAAGGGGAGTGTCCAGAATTAGAAAACCACCGTCACCTGTACTGATAAATGAATTGGCTATATCTTCATGAGTATATTTCTGGAAAATAAATGGGTGGTTTACTAAGCAAAGGTCAATAGTTGTATTAAACATTGTTCTGAACAAAAAGGGAATGAGCATCTGCTCGAACTCTCCATAAGAACTATACTGATAGATGTCAAGACCCAAAACCGATTTACGGGTTATAGTTGATGGGTCTAATAAAATGTTCAGATCCTTCAGAAGGCTGGTTTCATCGGGTACAATGTTGGTCTTCTCGAAAATAACCCGACTATCATGCTTTGCGAGGATTTCTTTAATAAGATTGTGATCCAGCTCTTTCATATTATTAATGATCACTATGTGCGTTTAAATACATTTTTGTGTTGATTTGGCCAACAAGCCAATGCTTTTCCTGTATGGATAAACGTTCAGCAAAACTGAATGCTTCACCATCTTTAATTATTGCAGGATAATGGCCACGTTTATTCAATCCGCTATATGTATAGTAAGAACCCTCAACCAGGCTTACTTTTACATCTTTTATATTGAATTGTTTTTCGTCATAATGATTGCCTCTTTTAGCTTTGTAGATAAGAGAATCGCCACTTATTTCAATTGCCTGCTCCAGTCTGATCATTTTCAGGGATTTCACTAAAGTGTGGACTCCAATTGCCCAGAAAGGAATGGAATACAAAGCATTTACGGGTTTCATGAAAAGCAGTATGATAGTCCAAATAAAGATAGTGACCATCCAAAATCCAATTACAATAAGTGTAATCAGTCCTTTACCTTTGAATCCTTTGGCAGGGATTGAAAGAGACAAACTATCATTGTCTTCCTTAACGCTAAAAGATTTTTTGAATTGACTACCGGCATTCGAAGAAACAACCGGTTCATTTTCTTTATTGCCACTCATATTTCTTTCATTTATGGCTGACTAAGATAGCACTTTTTACTATCATTTTTCACTTTGCCATATATTCCAGGCTAACTCGGCTTGTTTATGAAGCATTCCCAATCCATTTCTAACTTTAGCACCTCTCGCTGAGCCTTCCTTCATAAATGCTGTATTCTCGGGATTATAGACCAAATCAAAGAGATAGTGCTTACTTTTCAGATAATGATATGGTATACCCGGCGCATTATCAAATTCGGGAAACATACCAACAGGAGTCGTATTTACAATAAGGTCAACATTTTCAATGAGACTTTCAGTTATCTCATTGTATCCAATAACATTGTTGCCTGAGGGATGACGACTAACGAAGTTAAACTTCCAATTTAAAATTCCAAGAATATAAGCAACGGCAGCCGAAGCTCCGCCTGTACCAAGAATCAGAGCCCTTCCGGTGTCACATCCGTAAAAGTCAAGTAGTTCAGATTGAAAAGCCCGTGCATCTGTGTTATAACCGGTCAGAGCAATTTGTCCGTTCTGCTTTACAATGGTAATAGTATTAACAGCTTTTATTTGTGAGGCTTCGGGTGAAAGTTTACTTAAGAATGGAATAATCTTTTGTTTGTAAGGAATAGTAACATTAAGGCCTTTTAAATCAGGAATATCTGTAACAAGTGTCTTAATTTGGTCTATACTTTCGAGTGGGTATAGGTTATAAATAGCATCAATATCCTCTCTTGCAAACTTTTGAGTGAAATAAATTTTAGAGAAAGAGTGACCTAATGGAAATCCTATAAGTCCGTAATTGGAAGCCATATATAGAGTAATAAATGGTTATCTGAGATCGTGAATAATCTCTGTTATGGAAGTGTCATCTTTCAAAAGGGGAGCATATTCCCACAAATCATCGAGATTGGCGTCTTCCACCAGGAGTACTTCCTGCAATGTTGAAATTGCTTCTTTATGAAGTCCGTTAAAATACAGATACGCCACTTTCCTTAGTTTCAGGTAGTAATTACCGGGTTGATACGAAATGCCCTGATCTATGATATCCAATGCAAGAGAATAATCATCTATACTTGCATATGCATCTGAGTAATCTAGCCAGATGTTGTCATCTAAAGGATTTAATTCAACGGCCTGGGCAAATGATGCAATTGCTTCGGTAAATAACCCTGCCTGAAGTTCAATCAGACCTTTTGTTGCAATAAATGACAGGTTTTCGGGATCAAGTTTCACGCCTTTACTTACAGCTTTAAGGGCAGAGGTCATATCACCAAGCTCCTCATATGCAACACCCATTCCAATCCATGCATCAGCAAGTGACTTGTCTGCACTCACGGCCTTCTTGAAGAATTCGAGGGCTTTATGGTAATCTTCCAGTTTTTCGTAACACTCACCAATAAAATAATAAGTAGTAGCCTCGGGTTTTTCGTAGAAGAATGTTTCTTTGTATGTGTTGATTGCTGTTTTATACAACCCCATTTGTGACAATGAAGTTGCCTTATTGAAATAAACCCATGTTATTTCCGGATCGATAGCAATACAATAGTCATAAGCATCAACTGCTTTTTCGTAAAGTTCCAACTCATTGTAGATGATACCAAGGTTAAACCAGGCAGTATGGGAATACGGGTACTTTTCTAAAAATGAATTAAAAAATACAATAGCATCATCTAATCTCTGACCAACTTCGTAACTATATGCCAGTTCTGCAAATATCGCTTCATTTGTTGGCTCAAGTTCAATAGCTTTTTTCAGATACTCTATTGACTTGTCAAAGTTGTTAAGATTCTCATATTCAAAGGCAATGCAGGTATATAAATAGCTAAGGTCATCATAATCGGATATTGCCTTTTTGTATTCAATAATAGCTTCATTAAAATTATGAAGCTTACTATAAGCAATTCCTTTCGTGAAGTACAATTCGCCATTTGTCGGATCGTATTGTTCAACTTCCGACAGAATACTCAGAGCTTGGTCAGGCTTGTTAGTGTCAATGAGCAATCTTGCTTTTTTAATTAGAAGCTCTGTATTGCCAGGATATTGATTAACTCCAAGATTAATAGCTTCCTCAGCCATCTCAAAATCATCCTGGTCGAGGAAATAGTCAACTATCTCACCGTACTCAGCAGTGTCAAAGAATACTAAATTGTCGGTTTCAAGCATTTCTTGAAATCGCCTAACTAATTCATCTACCGCTGACAAACCATCACTATCGTCATCAAGAAAATCGTCCATCGTATTTACTCAATTATCATTGCAAAAATAAGCTTTTTTATAACTGCTATGAAGAATCTTTAAGGATTGAATAATTAAAGCTATATTTACATACAAAATTATTCTAAATGAAAGCCTGTGTAACCATTTCAGTTTATAAGTTATGACGATTATGCTGTTAATAAGATTCTCGTTAGTTAAAATTGGGTACTTTTGAAACGAATAATTTTGCAGTCATGACATTGATAAAAAGCATTTCAGGAATCAGGGGAACCATAGGTGGAAAACCAGGCGAAGGATTAAGTCCTATTGATATAGTAAAGTTTACCAGTGCATTTGCTACACTTATAAAAGAAGGTAAAACGTCAAAGCTAAAAGTAGTTGTTGGCCGTGATGCCAGAGTCTCGGGCGATATGGTAAATAAGATAGTCTGCGGCACTTTGGTAGGAATGGGTATTGATGTTACAGACATTGGACTATCAACCACACCAACTGTTGAAATGGCAGTTATAGATTTGCAGTGCGATGGCGGGATCATTATTACAGCAAGTCACAATCCATGGCAATGGAATGCTCTAAAGCTTCTAAACAGCAAAGGTGAATTTATTGATGGTCGGAAAGGTGAAGAACTCCTTGCAATTGCCGAATCTGGTAATTTTTCCTACGCGCCTGTCGATTCTATAGGATCAATAACATACGATGACAGCCAAATCAGAAAACATATAGAAAAAATAACTCAGCTTCCTTATGTCGACTCTTTTGCAATACGTTCTGCAAAGTTGAAGGTTGCACTTGATGCGGTTAGCTCAACAGGTGGTATTGCGATCCCCTTGTTATTGAAATCGCTGGGAGTGGAGCAGGTTGAAACATTGTACTGTGAACCAACCGGTATATTCCCTCATAATCCTGAACCATTACCCGAAAATCTGACAGAGATATCCAATGTGGTTGTTAAAACCAAATCGCATGTAGGATTTGTGGTTGATCCTGATGTTGACCGTCTGGCTATTATCTGTGAAGATGGTGAGATGTTTGGAGAAGAATATACACTTGTCGCTGTTGCTGATTTTGTTCTTTCAAAGAATCCGGGTAACACAGTCTCCAATATGTCATCAACTCAGGCTTTGAGAGATATTACCGAAAAATACGGAAGGCAATATTTTTCTTCAGCTGTGGGCGAAGTTAATGTGGTTGCCCGAATGAAAGAGGTCAATGCAGTTATTGGTGGTGAAGGAAATGGGGGAGTGATACTTCCTGAACTCCATTATGGTAGGGATGCACTGGCCGGTATCGCTCTGTTTTTAACACATCTTGCCTGTTCAGGAAAAAGATGCTCTTCCCTACGATCAACCTATCCAAACTACTTTATTTCCAAAAACAAGATTCAATTAACTGAGACCATGGATGTTGATGCTATACTGGATGCCGTGGCAAATAAGTATAGTAACAAGAAAGTTAACAGGGAAGACGGTGTTAAGATTGAGTTCGATAGCGAATGGGTTCATTTGAGGAAGTCAAACACAGAGCCTATTATCAGGATTTACTCCGAGAGTAATTCGGAAACTAAGGCAGAAGCTATTGCAGTTAAAATAATCAATGATATAAAAGAAGTTATCAGGTCACATTAAACACTTTCTTATGGTCAAGCGAAGAAAAATAAGGCGGTTTAAAAATGTATCCTTTAAGTTTACTGTTCAACAGAAGAAAAGAATTGATGCATACTGTCGCAAGCATGAAACCACTCCTATACGAATGTATAAGAAAGCTATTATGCTTTATCTTACTAATAACGGTTACGGTGATAAGTATGTAGTTGAACCCGATACACCAGCAAATCAACTGTCAATCTTCGACCTGATTGAAGAAGATGAAAATACTGTATCACAAAAGGTTGAGGTTTTTTCTGCCTGATTAATCAGTCTTCCGGTACTTCAATAATGAGCAACCGACATTCTCTGGTACAATTTATTGACAACGAACCTTTAATATCCATAATCTCAATACTGTCTCTTTTATTAGCGCTGTATTGACTGAGGCTCTTTGTTTTGTCCTGACTCTCCCCATCAAATTGTTCTTCACGGATTAACAGTTCTCCCTCGAGTAAAAAGATGAGTAATTGATTCTTCTCATCAAATAAACGGTAATTAAACGTTGAATTACTCTGCATGTCAATCTGCGAAATCCAGGCATTTTGATTTATCCAAAGCACATCGGTTATTACTGAGGGCGAAGCAATCAGTTGCAAACGATTATTTCTTTCGCGTGAATCAAACTGAGAGATCTGAAAGTTCGGAGAAAGATTTTTTTCTTTTGAGTATATCCATAACTGAATAAGGTGAAGAGGTTCATCCGACTTGTTTGCCAGAGTCAACTGCATACCAGTACCGGCTGAAATCAACTGAATCTGAGATGTTTGCACAGTTTGCTTATAATCTGCATCTGTACTAATACTCAATTCGCCACAAATTGGGATAAATAAGAGTTCGATGTTTTTATATGAAGTAGCTGTGAACTCAGAATGAGGTGAAATAACCTCATCATTCAGAGCCCTAATAACTCCAAATTTTTGTCTCAGAGGATTAAAATACTCAGCAAAGCTGAATGTAAAATGTGATTTCAGCCATCCAAAGTCCGAATAGCCTCTTTCATTTGCTTTATGTATGTTTATTATCACCTGTAAATTAATAGTTTATCGGATGAATTGATTGAGAGAACGATTACGAACGTGAAGTTAAAAGTATAGAAGAATTTAACAGAATGGTTCAAAAAAAATTTTTAACTGAACGTGTATAAGAAAGCGATCTTTTTATATTTGCATATGGTTTTTTTGCGGCAGATTGCCGGTCAAGGTTCAATGCAGGTTCCCCACCTGCCCGGGCCCGTGAAAGAGCTTAAAAAGTTCTATTTCACTAACTTATTAACAATTCTCAAAAACCAATGAAAAAAAACGTACTTATCATCGGAGCTGCGGGAAGAGACTTCCACAACTTCAACACCTATTTCCGAGGTAACGCTAATTACAATGTTGTTGCATTTACTGCAGCTCAGATTCCAGACATTGATGGCCGTAAGTACCCTAAAGAATTGGCAGGAGAGGATCTTTATCCTAATGGCATACCAATTTATGCTCAGGATGATCTTCCAAAACTGATTCATGAACTTAAGGTTGACGACTGCGTATTTTCTTACAGTGATGTTCCGTATCCCAGAGTAATGAATATCAGTGCAATTGTCAATGCCGAAGGAGCAAATTTCATTTTATTAGGTCCCCGCGACACAATGGTCAAGAGCACAAAACCCGTAATTGCAGTATGTGCAACACGTACCGGTTGTGGTAAAAGTCAAACCAGCCGCAGAATTATTGAAATTCTGATGGGAATGGGGCTTAAGGTCGTTGCTATCCGTCACCCAATGCCTTATGGTGATCTAAATGCTCAGAAAGTTCAGCGCTTTGCAACTATCGAGGATTTACACAAACACAAATGTACCATCGAAGAGATGGAAGAGTATGAACCTCATGTTGTCAGAGGTAATGTTATTTATGCAGGCGTTGATTATGAAGCTATTGTCAGAGCTGCAGAAAACGACCCAAAGGGTTGTGATGTAATTCTCTGGGACGGTGGTAATAACGATTTCTCATTCTACAAGCCCGACTTAATGATTGGTGTAGCCGATCCTCTTCGTGCAGGTGCCGAAGTTAGTTACTACCCTGGTGAAGTAGTTGCCCGTACAGCTGATGTAATCGTGATTAACAAGATTGATAGTGCTTCACTCGATAACATCAACATTGTAAGGGATAACCTTCATAAAATTAACCCACACGCTACAATAATAGATGGTGCTTCACCATTGACTATTGACAAGCCTGAACTCATTCTTAATAAGAAAGTTCTCGTTGTTGAAGATGGCCCAACTCTTACTCACGGTGAGATGAAGATTGGTGCAGGTGTGGTTGCTGCTTTAAAATGTGGTGCTGCTGAACTTGTTGATCCTCGTCCTTATGTAGTTGGTAAACTTGCTGAAACCTTCCGTATCTATCCAAATATCGGAACTCTGCTTCCAGCAATGGGATATGGTGACGAACAGGTTAAAGACCTTGAAAGAACTATTGAAAGAGTGGAATGCGACAGTGTTGTTATTGCTACTCCTATCGACTTGTCAAGAATTGTTAAAATTAACAAGCCTACTGTCAAAGTCGGATATGAATTACAGGAGATTGGCTCTCCTAATTTGACAATAGTTCTAAAGGACTTCGTTAAAAAACATAATTTAATAAAATGAGAAGAAGCTGCCTTAATTGGCAGCTTTTTTTTTGGTTACTTTTGTAAAAACAACAACTAATAAAAGCAAAACAATGAAAAACCGCAGTCTGGTATCCATTAATGACTACACAAAGGAGGAGTATCTCAAGATACTCGATCTGGCCGAAGAGTTTGAGAAACAACCTAAACAGACCCTTCTTGAAAAGTATGTTGTTGCCACCTTGTTCTTTGAACCCTCTACCCGCACCAGGTTAAGCTTCGAGAGTGCAGCTTCTCAACTGGGAGCTAAAGTAATAGGATTTTCTGATGCAACAAACTCCAGCGTATCTAAAGGAGAATCGCTTAAGGATACTATCATGACCGTTGCAAATTACAGCGATATTATAGTAATGCGCCACCCCAGAGAAGGTAGTGCCCGATTTGCCAGTGAAGTTTCAAAGGTCCCTATTATAAATGCAGGCGACGGAGGAAACCAACATCCTACACAGTGCCTACTGGATATGTATTCTATTCGCAAAACCCAGGGTACACTTGATAATTTAAATGTTGCTTTCGTTGGCGACCTTAAATACGGACGTACTGTTCATTCACTTGTTATGGCAATGTGTAATTTCAAAACAACATTTCACCTGGTATCTCCAATTGAGCTGAAACTGCCGAGTTATGTGAAAATGCACATTAAAAATAATAACCTCAACTATTTCCAATACACTGACCTTATGGATGTGATGGAGACTGCCGATATTATTTACATGACCCGTATTCAACGTGAAAGGTTTTCTGATCCTATCGAATATGAAAAGGTTAAAAACGCTTATATCCTGAGCGCAGACATGCTTACAAATTGTAAACCAAATATGAGGATTCTGCATCCATTACCCAGAGTAAATGAAATCACTGTTGATGTAGACTCTACTAATCAGGCATATTACTTCAAGCAGGCTCTGAATGGTGTATATATCCGCCAGGCACTTCTGGCTTCAATATTGGGTGTTAAATAATCCGGTTAAACGTAAACTAAAATGGAGAATACTAATATAAGAAAAGAGCTGGTTGTTTCAGCTATTGAGAACGGTACAGTTATAGATCACATCCCAACCAAAAGTGTTTTCAGAGTTGTTAAAATGCTGAATCTGGAGTTATGTGATGAAAAAGTTACTATAGGATATAATCTTGAAAGTAAGAAATACGGCAAAAAGGGAATCATTAAAGTGAGCGATCATTACTTTAAAGACATTGATGCTAATAAAATATCTTTGGTTGCGCCGTCTGCTACATTAATCACTATCAAGAACTTCCAGGTAGTCAGTAAGCGTCAGGTTGAGATTCCTGATAACATCGAACAATTTGTAAAGTGCGTTAATCCAAACTGCATCACAAATCATCAGCAAATAACTACCAAGTTCCAGGTTATTGATAAGCTTGATTTGAAATTGCAGTGTAAGTATTGTGAAAAAATAACCGGCAAGAACAACATCGAAATTAATTAGGTATTCGGTTGATTTTTGCTTATTAAGCTTGTTATTCTTATAACGGGCTTTCTATTTGTTTCACTAACCTGCTGCTTTCATGCCATCGCATATAAGAACCTTGATAAATGAGGGGGAACACCAACAGTTAGATTTTAAGTTCGGAGTGAACGACTCCCGAAAAATTGCCCGTACACTTGCGGCATTTGCCAATACTGATGGAGGTCGTTTACTTTTGGGCGTAAAAGATAATGGTGCTATTGCCGGGGTTCGGTCTGATGAAGAGTATTATATGATGGAAGCTGGTGCGCAATTGTTTTGTAAACCTCCAGTGCCTTTCGATATACAGGAATGGGATGAAAATGGAAAGAATGTTCTTGAGATTATAGTTCCCCCTAGTAATCTCATCCATTCAGCACCTGATAAAGATGGAAATTTCAAGGTCTTTGTCAGGGTTGGCGATCAGAATTTTGTCGCTAATGGGGTTTTACTTAAAGTCTGGAAGAAAAGAAAAAACAAACATGGTGTCGAAATAAGCTTCTCTCCAATTGAGAGATCGCTCATTGCATATCTTGAACATAATGGCAGCATTTCACTCAGTGGGTTTAGGAAACTATCGGGCTTGTCTGTTAAGCGATGCGAGCATATTCTGGCAAATTTCATTGTTCTTGATATAATAAAGATGGTTTATTCCGAATCAGGTGTTCATTATACTTTGAATCCCGATTTCAATCTGGAAAAGGAAAATACATGAAAACAATAGGATTGATCTCCGACACACATTCTTCTATTCATCCTTCAGTAATTTCATTTCTGCAACAATGTGATGAAATCTGGCATGCTGGTGATATCGGAGATGTTGAAACTGCAAAATCCATAGCATCTATAAAGCCTCTTAAGGCTGTTTATGGTAACATTGATGGTCAGGATATAAGAAGTTTCTATCCTCATTACCAGGATTTCTTTTGTGAAGAAGTCAAAGTCCTGATGATACATATCGGGGGATATCCGGGTAGGTATTCCAAGGAGGCGAAGGAACTTATAAAGGAGTTGAAGCCTGCTTTATTTATTTCAGGTCATTCACATATACTCAAGGTAATGAACGATCAGAAGAATAACCTGCTTCACATAAATCCGGGAGCCGCAGGAAAGAGCGGATTTCACAAATTTATAACTGCAATTAAATTCATAGTCGACGGATCTGATATCAAAGACCTCGAGGTGCTGGAAATTGAGAGGGAAAATAAAGTATTTTAGTATATTATCTGAGCCTGTCAGCTGAACGGACCAGCTTTTCATCATGCACTATTCCTCTGTGCGCTAAAAATAGCATGATAAAGGCCGTTAGTATCAAATACAGTCCATAGCCACTTTCATACCTGACTTCTGTTTCAGTTATCTTACTAATCATTGGACCATAAACAAAGAAAATGAGACCCAGTAATACTGCAGTAAACAGAATGAGGATTCTTACGATTTTAATTTGAACTATTCGCCGTTTATACATGAATATCGTAAGTACTGAAATAGCAGCAGTTATACCTGCTATAATACCCAAAGGAATAATTTTTTTCGAATTTACTACTGGCTCAATTCCATCGCTTAAGGGCTTAAGATGAGTCACATATAAATTATGGCTGTATGAAAGACTTGAGTAAAAACTGGCAATTGGTAAAAAGAATAATACAGTGAGCGCTATTGCAGCTAGTAATAGATAGATTGATTGTGACCTCTGGATCATAACGAATTCTTTTTTTTGACAAAGATAATAAAGCATGATGAATATAACATCCATTTAGAAAAAAGGGCTATCATGACAGTTCATTTTCCTACTTTTGCAGTTTAAGCTATGCCACATGACTTATAGCAAATTGCTCAGGCCATCTCTTTTAATTATTCTTATTCTGTTTATTTATAGTATCTGGCAAAGAGTCCCTGATATTGATGATGCATGGATTGGTGAACACGCTTATTGGATGTCGCAAAAAGGTTTTGTGAAGTCTGAGCTAATGCATGGTATAACTCTGCAGCAAGAGAAACATTTGGTTCATCATAAATTTTTCACATTAAACGGCTTGGCCTTTATTAAAGCTTTCGGCTTTTCATTGTATACTTTAAAAAGTGTTTCACTTTTCTGGGTGTGCATATTTCTGCTTTGTTTCTTTTTTTACACAAAGAAGAAAATCGGAAGAAATGCGGCCTGGTTTGGTATAGTGCTTCTTGCTGTAAATGCTCTTATCTTTCAGTATAGTTTCGTATATCGTCCCGAGATCCTTGTAATGACTCTGGGATTTTCATCTTTTATATTTCTTGAAAGATATCTCGAAAATGACAAAAGAGTGAACGTTGTTCTTAGTGGATTTTTGGCTGGAGTTGCTACTGCAGGGCACTTGAATGGCCTGATATTCGTCGGTGCAGGAGTAATTCTGCTTTTGTGGAAGCGAAAACCTGTTGCATCTGTTATAATGGGCTGTGCTTCATTACTCGGAATTGCTCTGTATTTCTACGATTTTACCGCGCAACATAATTTTGCTTTCTGGTTTTATCAGATTAACGATTCTCCTGCATTCCACAATTCTAAAGCATTCCCTGATTCGATTGGTTATCTGCTCAAAATATTAAGAGAACATATGCGGTTCTTCCATAGTCCCAAGGAAATTGTGCTTTCTCTTCTGTTTATTTTTTCAATTGTTCTTAATTTCAGGAAGCTTTGGGCAAATACTATCTACCTGCACTATTTTTTCTTACTTGTGATTTTACTTTCATTGATTACTGTACATTCTACCAGTAAGTATCTTCTTTTATACCTGCCTCTTATCATTTTAATTATTATTAAAAGCCTGAAATACAATTATATTGAATACCGACAGCAGGAAAGTGTATCAAGAAAACAAAGCAGGCAATGGATTATGTTTCTAGCACTTACCGGGCTTTACTTTTCAGTTAATATGATTTATAATGTGCTTATTTCAGTAGAGAAATATGATCCCGAAAGAAACCGGGCATATACAGAAAAATACTTTCCAGCACATGAGAATACCACACTATTGGCACCTATGACATTTATCTTCAACGAGTTGCCTTTATATGAAAGAATCCAGGGTGATCTAAGTATCGATGAGATGTACAAATCGGGGGCAATAAACAATAAATCCTTTTTTGATGTTGTTGATTCTCTTCAAATCGATGCAATGATACTAACTGAAGAGTATTTAAAGAAATTTGGTCTGAATTTATTGGAAGCCAATGAATTGAAAGAAGAGGGATTTGAATTGATTGGCAAAGAAGATGGGTTATCGTTTTATAAACGGATTGATTAACCACTCTCACTTTTCTTCTTTAACCATCCTCTCAATCGATTTGTCAAAGTATTCCTCTGATTTCAAATATCCATTTACCCATTCTTCCCGCTTTTCAGTCACGCCTTTATCGTTAAAGTGCATCCAGGTTCCATTTTTTAGATTATTGATATAAGGTCCCGAAATAAATACACGTCCGTTAGGATGAAAGAATGTGGCCAATCCTTCAAGATTTCCATTCTTGTATGTGGCTTTTGTCTTAACAGCACCACCCATGAAATACTGTTTCCATTCACCTTCTTTTATGCCCATTACATAAGTTACTTCTTCGAGCAGTGAACCATCATAGTAGTATATTTTCCAAGTACCATCGGGGATTCCATTTACATAAGACTCCTGGGCCACCAATACAGAATTCTCATTGTAATAGTTCCATAATCCATTCTTCCTTTCATTGAGATATTCTCCCTCTGACAATTTTATTCCTTTCTGGAACAGCTGAGTATTAGCCACATTCCCATTATCGGAGAATTTGGTTATAGCCCTTACATTACCCAATGAATCATAATACGTGAAAGTCCCTGTGGGTATGTTGTCAACGAATTGGCCTTCATATTGCAGTTTGCCTTCTTCATTGATTTTTTTCCAGAATCCTTGCTTATTTCCTTTCTGGTCAGTTTTGTTGATTGTTTCATTTTCCTGCCCAAGAACCCACGTTGAAAAGACTATGGATACTACGATTGTCAGAAGTATTTTGTTATATGAAGTAGTCATGTTGTTAATATATTTTTCACGGTAAAGTTTTCCTGCAACATCGACCTTAGTTCTAAGCTAAAAGATAAACTAAACTGTTTGTATATTTGCCCACAAAATTACATAATCTTCCGTTAGCCGGTTATATCATGAACTCATATCCTTCAAAGCTGCTTGATGATGCAATTGCCGAACTTGTGAAATTGCCTGGTGTTGGAAGAAGAACAGCCCTGAGACTGGCTTTGTGGATATTAAAACAGGATCCGATACGTGCTGAGGCACTTGGCCGGGCAATTATTAGCCTTCGAACTGAGATTAATTATTGCAAAGAATGTCACAATGTTGCTGATGGTGAAATATGCAACATTTGTGCGGACAACAAGAGAGACCATTCTATAATATGTGTTGTAGAGGATATACGCGATGTAATAGCAATTGAAAATACTAATCAGTTCTCTGGCGTATACCATATTCTTGATGGTGTAATCTCCCCAATGGATGGCATTGGACCGCAAGATATTAACATTGATTCTCTGATTCAGAAAGCTGAATCAGGCAATGTTAAAGAGTTAATAATGGCATTGCCTTCAACAACAGAAGGTGATACGACCGCTTTTTACATTTACAGAAAAGTTCAATCCAGTATACCGGTAATTTCAGCAATCTCAAGAGGTATTGCTATAGGTGATGACCTCGAATATGCAGATGAAGTAACATTAGGAAAATCTATCAGAAACCGGGTACCTTTCGATAAGTCTTTATAAGTTATAATAATGATAATTGATATTCTCACAAACAGGACTATAGAAGCAGTTTCAGTACTTTTTAATACTGAACTCAAATATGAAAACATAACAATTCAAAGAACTATTGCCAATTTCAGGGAATCGGGCGATTTTTCACTTGTCGTTTTCCCAATCGTTAAGATTTCCCGTAAATCTCCGGAAGAGACAGCCCGATTAATAGGAGAGTGGATGATAGAAAATTGTCCCGAAATTGAGTCTTTCAATGTCATTAAAGGTTTCCTGAATCTGAAAGTCGGTGTGTCATACTGGAATGACTTTCTTATCAGTAACTTCAATAGTGAATCATTTGGTTTAAAGGAGTCAATTGACTCACAACCTGTTGTGGTCGAGTTTTCCTCTCCTAATACTAATAAACCTCTGCACCTGGGTCATATACGTAACAATCTTTTAGGCGATTCAGTTAGCAGAATACTTAGTGCCGGTGGTGAAAATGTCATTAAGGTTAATTTGGTTAATGACAGAGGTATACATATCTGTAAATCAATGCTCGCATGGAAATTATTCGGAAATGGAGCTACTCCTGAATCTACGGGACAAAAAGGAGACAAGCTTGTTGGCGACTACTATGTTTTGTTCGATAAAAAGTACAAAGAAGAGCTTGCCGAACTTAAAGCTTCAGGAATGGATGAGGATGAAGCTGCCAGGCAATCATCAATAATGTCACAAGCAAGAGAATTGCTGATTAAATGGGAGCAGAAGGATCCGGAGACAATGAGGCTTTGGAATATGATGAATGGTTGGGTTTATGAGGGTTTTGATACAACTTACAAGTCACTTGGAATTGAGTTTGATAAAACCTACTATGAATCCAACACTTACTTACTCGGGAAAGAAATAGTTGAGCAGGGACTCAATCAAAAAGTCCTCGATAAAAAATCAGATAATTCTGTATGGATTGATCTCACTAAAGATGGTCTTGATGAGAAGCTTTTACTAAGGTCTGACGGGACTTCTGTATATATGACCCAGGATTTGGGTACAGCTGAGCTGAGATATACTGAATACAAGCCAAAAGGGATGGTTTATGTAGTTGGAAATGAGCAAAATTATCATTTTGATGTATTGAAGCTTGTCCTAAAGAAACTTGGTAAAGACTGGGCTGACGCCATTTTCCATTTGTCGTATGGTATGGTTGAATTGCCCGAAGGAAAGATGAAATCACGCGAGGGGACTGTTGTAGATGCTGATGATTTGATTGACGAAATGATTGGAACCGCCCGGGAGATGACTCTTGAATTGGGTAAGATTGAGGACTTTGAGAGCGAAGAAGCAAATAGCCTTTATAGGAAAGTAGGCCTTGGTGCGTTAAAGTATTTTATTCTTAAAGTTGATCCTAAGAAAAATATGGTATTCAACCCGGCTGAAAGTATTGATTTCAATGGGAATACCGGACCTTTTATTCAATATACATATGCCCGTATAAAGTCGATTCTGAGAAAAACAGGAGAGACAGAAATTAAATTCGAGCACGAAACCTCTCTGCATCCAAAGGAGAGAAGCTTGATTATTTTAAACCATTCATTTCCTCAGATAATAGAACAAGCAGCACTTGAATATTCACCTTCAGTAATTGCTAATTTCGTCTATGAATTGGCTAAGGAATACAATCAGTTCTATCACGAATTGCATATTATGAGGGAAGAAGACCTGAATAAAAAGAATCTTCGGCTTGCGCTTTCAATGATTACAGCTTCAAATCTTAAAAACGGACTTTCACTATTGGGAATTGAAGTGCCCGAAAGGATGTAAAAGAGATTTTTTATCTGTTTCCGGTCAGTTTTAATTGTAACAGGGAATCGGGATGCTCAAGAAATAAATCAGGATCCTCTGAATGTAATTCTTCGCGCGTTCCATATCCATAAAGCACAGCAGCTGATGATATGCCTATTGCTTTAGCTCCTCTTATGTCGTGATATCTATCTCCAACCATTAAAACTTCCCTGTTAGGATGAAGATTTAACTTAGAGAGGGTATATGAAATCAACTCACTCTTTTCGCTCCGCTTACCATCAATTTCACAACCTGAAACGGTATCAAAGCAATAAGCGAAAGATGTAGAGTCCAGGATCAGTTTTGCATATTCCTCAGCCTTTGAAGTAACAAGACTAATAGAGAAACCGGTATCCTTCAGATTTTTTATAACTTCGGGAATACCCGGATATATATCAAAATCATACACACCCTTCACCTTGTAATATTCTCTGTAGAGTTTAGTTGCATTTTCAGCTTCATCAGCTGTCATTCCAAATAAATTCATAAATGATTTTCTTAAAGGAGGCCCAATGAATGGATTGAGGTTCTTAGGTCTTTCATTTTCAGGAATTTCTAATTTATCCATAGTGTACTTAACTGAGTTAAAAATGCCACGTTTGGAGTTAATCAGAGTTCCGTCGAGGTCAAAAAACAGATGGCTGAATTCCATAAAAGATAAAAGCTGAAGTAAAATACAAACTGATGCAAAAGTACCATTAATTGCACTCTGGATTATAATTCAGATGCTGATACTTCAATCTCTCGGGTCATAGCTGCAAAATGTGTATTTTTGCACCCCATAAAATGTTCACTGATGAATCTTCATCACAAAATAAACTCGGAAATATTTAAGATAGTTGCCAGGTCTGCCCGAAGCATTAATACCAAGGTGTATGTTATTGGTGGCTTTGTTAGGGATATTTTACTGGAGCGACCATCTAAAGATATTGATTTCGTTGTACTTGGAAATGGAATTGAACTAGCTGAGGCTGTTGCTTCTAAAATAGATGGAGTTAATAAAGTAAGCGTTTTCAAAAACTTTGGAACTGCAATGGTTCATTACCATGATATGCAGATTGAGTTTGTTGGAGCACGCAAGGAATCGTATCATTTCAATTCCAGGAAGCCGGATATTGAAGCCGGAACTCTTGAAGATGATCAGAACAGGAGAGATTTTACAATAAATGCACTTGCTATAAGCCTGAATGAGGAAGATTACGGTGAGCTTCTTGATCCTTTTAATGGATTAGAAGATCTTAAGAATAAAGTAATCAGAACCCCTCTGGACCCTGAAATTACATTTTCTGATGATCCTTTAAGAATGATGCGGGCTGTTAGGTTTGCATGCCAGCTTAAATTCTCAATCTTCCCCGTTACTCTAACAGCTATAGAGGCAAATCGTGAAAGAATCAGGATTATCTCCGCAGAAAGGATTTCAGAAGAATTAAATAAAATGATACTTGCCCAAAAGCCGTCGTTGGGATTTAAGCTTTTGGATAAAACAGGGCTATTGAGTATAATACTACCTCAATTAACTGCTCTGAAAGGAGTGGAGACAATTAAAGGAAAAGCGCATAAAGATAACTTCTATCACACGCTGGAAGTGCTGGATAGAATTTCCTGCAATACCGGCAATTTATGGCTTAGATGGGCTGCTTTGCTTCATGATATAGCTAAACCGATTACAAAAAAGTTTAACCCTGAAACCGGTTGGACTTTCCACGGACACGAAGTCAAAGGTTCGAGAATGGTTGCTCAGATCTTCCGCCAACTTAAGCTTCCGCTAAATGAAAAAATGCGTTATGTGCAAAAATTGGTTTCTCTACATTTGAGACCAATCGCACTCTCAGAGGAAGAGGTTACCGATTCGGCAATCAGGAGGTTACTTTTTGAAGCCGGTGATGATATTGAAGATCTGATGCTCCTGTGCGAGGCTGATATCACCTCGAAAGACCAACAAAAGGTTATCCGCTATCTCGCCAATTTCAGCTTAGTCAGAGAAAAACTTAAAGAAATTGAAGAGAAAGACAATCTGAGAAACTGGCAGCCTCCGTTGTCGGGCGATCAGATAATGGAAGCTTTTGGGCTATCGCCGTGCAAAGAGGTCGGAGTTATAAAAACTGCTATCAGAGAGGCAATTCTCGAAGGAAAAATTTCAAATGACTATACCGCAGCTTATGAATTCATGATCCAGGAAGGTAAAAAACTTGGACTTAAACTGGTGGACAAATAATTCAAAAAAAATTACGTTTCTTTCGAAATGTGAACAATTTAGGGCTTTGATTTTTGTATAAAAACAGCTAATTTTACTAATTGTATTGACATCAAATTTTAATAGCATGCACCTTTACAGATTCAGACTTTTATATGAAGAACAGGAAGATTTTCTTCGTGATTATGATATACTTGCTTCACAAACATTTTTAGATTTCCATGACCTTATTAAGGAAACTGTGGAGCTTACGGGGAATGAACTGGCATCTTTTTTCATTTGTGACAAGAACTGGAGAAAAAAGAAGGAAATTACCCTCATTGATATGCAACAAAGTGAGGAAGACCTTTCATCAGTTATAGATGATGAGGATGAAAAACCCGGAAGAACTTCTAAAATGCCAACCTTTGAAATGTCAAAGGTTAGAATCAAGGATATTATTGATGATCCGCACCAAAGACTATTATTCGAGTATGACTTTCTCAATCCTAAAACATTCTATATAGAATTGATGAAGATAGTTGATGCTGATATGAAAGAAAAATATCCCAAATGCATCAAGAGCTCGGGTAAATTAATATCCACGGTAATTTCCCCAATGCCATTCATTTCTGATGAAGCAGATGAAATTACATTACCGGGTGAATTTGATGAAATAACTGAGAACGATGATGACGACGATATCATCATTGATAATACTCCAGAAATAAATACTGAATGGTAATTCCGGGAGATCCCAAAGGTAATCCTACTCTTATTATAATATCCGGGCCTACTGCTGTGGGTAAGACCGGTGTCGCTATTGAAGTTGCCAAACACTTTGGAACCGATATTATATCTGCTGACTCCCGACAGTTTTACAAGCAGATGAAGATTGGCACGGCAGCTCCTTCCGAGGAACAGCTTAATGCCGTGAAGCATCATTTTATTGGTCATTTAGATCCTCATGACTACTTCAATGTATCGCTATTTGAAAAATCTGTTTTAATACTACTAGAAGAATTATTTGCCAATAAGTCGGTTGTCATAATGACAGGTGGCTCAGGTTTGTATATTAAAGCAGTTTGCGATGGCATTGATGATTTGCCTGATGCTGACCCTGAAATCCGTAAGAACTTAATAAATATTTATAACACCGGGGGATTGACGTCGCTCAGGCGAATGCTGCAATCCCATGATCCTGAGTATGCATCAGTTGTTGATGTGGCTAATCCTAACCGCCTTATGCGGGCACTTGAAGTGATTATCCAGACAGGTAAACCTTATTCGGCTCATCTGAATAATGAAAAGGTCAAACGTGATTTCAGAATCATTAAGATAGCACTGAATATTCCCAGGGCAAAATTGCATGAAAGGATAAATACCCGTGTTGATGAAATGATTAGTGCCGGACTTGTTGAAGAGGCCCGGTCACTTTATCATTTAAAGGATTTAAACTCGCTAAACACTGTAGGTTATAAAGAGCTTTTTGATTATTTCGATGGTAAAACCGGCATTGATGAAGCTGTTGAGAAGATAAAAACTAACACCCGCAGATATGCAAGGCGACAAATAACCTGGTTCAAAAGGGATAAAGAGTTTGAATGGATGGAGCCGGATGCCGAAGCCATTATTTCATGGCTTGATTCCAAGCTTAAATGACAATCAGATAGAATTCCTTTCATTGATATTATAAAAAAACGCTCCCATTTATAAGAATAAAATGAGAGCGTTTCTTTTATCGAAAATGAGCTATTGTCTCCGAACTATTTAAGCCATTTATCAAGCCAACTGAAGAATTCTCTCTGCCAAAGAATAGCATTTTGTGGCTTTGTAACAAAGTGAGTTTCATCAGGGAAGAATAGGAATCTGCTAGGTATCCCCTGAAGCTGTGCAACATTAAATGCCTGCATTCCTTCGGTATATGGAATTCTGAAATCATTGCCACCATGAATTACTAATATTGGAGTGTCCCAATTCCGAACAAAGAGATGTGGTGAAAAATCATAACTCTTTGGTTTGGGTTGTGACCAATAAGGGCCTTTTAGGTCGTAGTTAACAAAAAACATTTCTTCAGTAGATCCATACATGCTTTCGAGATTGAAGATGCCACAATGAGCTATGAAAGTCTTAAAACGTTTATTATGATTACCGGCAAGCCAGTAAATCGAGTAACCTCCATAACTGGCTCCAACAGCACCCAGCTTGTTTTCGTCGACCCATGGCTCTGCTGCAACACTGTCAATAGCAGTCAGATAGTCTTTCATGTTTTGTCCACCATAATCTCCGCTAATCTGATCATTCCATTCTTGTCCGAATGTAGGGAGCCCACGTCGGTTAGGTGCTACTATAACATAGTCATGCGCGGCCATCATCTGGAAATTCCATCTGTAAGAGAAAAACTGGCTGACAGCACTCTGGGGACCACCCTGACAATAAAGAAGGGCAGGGTATTTCTTATTGGCATCAAAATTCGGGGGAAGGATAACCCATACAAGCATTTTCTTTCCATCAGTGGTTGTGATCCATCGTTTCGTTGTCTTACCCAACTCAACACCTTTTAGAAGCTCCCTGTTAGTAAATGTAAGTTGCTCTTCTGATCCATCACCCTTTACTCTGAATACTTCAGTAGGGAAGTCCATTCTCATTTTAGCAGCTATCAGATCATTTCCGGCAAGTGCAAGTTCTGTAATGTCATGGTCACCTTTGGTAACCTGGGTTATTTGTCGGGTTTGGAGATCAATTTTGAAGATCTGGAAAGTTGCCTGGATTCCACTTATAAAGTACAAAGTTTTACCGTCTTTTGAAAAAACGAAATTAGCAGAGCTCTGATCGAATTGTTCAGAAAGGTCGGTATAAACAGGTGCCGTTTCAGCAATAGCTTGTGCAGATTTGGCTTTTTTTGAGGATGTTTTTGAATCTTTATTACCGGGATAAAGGTCTATCAGCATAATTCTGTCTTTATCAGCCTCAAATCCCGGAGTTTTCATACTCCTGTAAACGATCTTTGATCCATCAGGTGAGAAAACCGGATCCTGGTCATATCCCGGATTATCTTTTGTTAGGTTTACTGTATTGCCAGATTCCAAAATGTAATGATACAGATCGCTATTCGTGCTTACTGCGTATTCCTTACCAACGAGCTTTTTGCTTACATATACCAGTGATTGTCCATCCGGAGCCCATGTTATCTGTTCCATTCCACCATTTGGCATAAGAGGACTATCGTATGGCTCATCTTTCATTATATCAATTCCATCAGAAACTTTACCCTCGGTATATGGTGCAACAAATACATGGCTGTAGCTGTAATCATGCCAGCTATCCCAATGACGATACATCAGGTCGTCGTATATTAATGCATTTGCTTCCGGTAAATCAGGATAAAGGTCTTTTGCATCCTTTTCAATTTTGACATCCTTGATGTAAGCAATATGCTTCATGTCGGGAGAATAGTTGAAGCCGTTAATTCCTCCATCAATATTTGAGATTTGCTTCTTATCTTCACCATTGGGCCCCATTTCCCATAATTGCATGCTGCCTGATTCAGCTGAAAGGAAACCTATTTTTTTTCCATCGGGTCTCCATATTGCATTTATTTCACTTCCTTTAAAATCAGTAAGTTTTCGTGGCGATTCAGCTGTTAAATCTAATTTGTAGATGTCTCTGTTACCTTTATTTGACTGAACATCATACCGGCTTATTCCGTAAATTACAGAATTGCCGTCAGGTGATACCTTAACATCACTTACACGGCCCAGTTTCCATAATAATTCAGCCGAGAATTTGTTCTGGGAGTAAGCTGAAATGCCAATAAATAAAGCAATAACGATTAGCAAGTTTCTTTTCACAATTGCAAAGTTTAGTTTATTAATGTGTTTGAATTCAGTGTGTAAAGTTATTAAAAATGCATTTCTTATCAGATTGCACGTGTGTATTTATACCATGTCCCGATTTAGTTGCAAATGTCCATTAATGGGACAAAAGTATCTTATGTACATTATTGAGTATACGCATTTACAGCACGTTGCAAAAATGGTTGCAAAATTGTTGAATGATAATATCAGAGAATAATTTTATAGCCATTCTGAATGCTTAGAGTAAGAGACAATATAGTAAATCAGCGAAGAATGTCCTTGAACAAGTACAATCTGCTATTGGATAATGAACTCGGTATTATTCACATTGCAGATGAATTATCTTCTCTAATGAGCATAGAAATTCAGAATGGAGAGAGGATTCCTTTTCTTCAATATATTCATAAAGAAGACATTAAAAAGTTTGAGGAGACTCTTTCAAGCAAGTTTGAACGATGCAATTTCAGAATTACATTGGCCGATGATAAGGTAATGTACGTAGATTCAATTATATATTATAAATGTATTGACAATCCTGAAGCATCATACTTGCTGAGCATTTATGACGAAACGCCTCTGATTAATTATTACAACTCGCTCTTCGAATACAATCAGAAATTAAGGGCTGTTGCTGACAATACGAATGATATTGTTATAATATATCATGAAGATTCAATTATTTACGCAAATCAGATCGCTGTAAACCAATTGGGTTATACACAGGAAGAACTAACTCAGATTGAACCGTATATTCTAATAGCTCCGGAAGAAAAAGAAAGAATTGAAGAGCTTGAATTAATATTCAGAGATCATATACTCGATACTCATAGGTTTAGGACAAATATTATTACCGCTAAAGGGGAAAAGTTACTTTGTGACTGCAAGGCTAAGCTCATTAAGCATAAAGGATTTACATCCATTTTGGTTATTATACAGGATATTACTGAAAAGGAGAATGCTTTAGAACAGCTTACAAAAGCTAAGCAGCAGGCGGAGTCAGCCAACAAGACGAAATCTGACTTCCTGGCTATGATGAGTCATGAAATCAGAACTCCTATGAATGGGGTAATTGGTATGACCAGTCTATTATTGAATACTCAGTTATCCTCGGAGCAAAGAGATTATGCCGAAACTATCCAATTATCTGGCGAAAGCCTTATAAAGATAATTAATGATATTCTGGATTTCACTAAGATAGAGTCGGACAGACTAAAACTTGAAGACACTACTTTTGAATTAAGATCTTGTATTGAAGATATATACGATCTTTTTGCAATGCAAGCCATTGGAAAGGGACTCGACTTACTCTATCTCATTGATAATAACGTTCCATCTTACCTGATAGGTGACATTACAAGACTAAAACAGGTGCTTTCAAACCTGATCAGTAATGCAATAAAATTCACAGAGAAAGGAGAAGTGTTTACATCAGTGGAGCTACTGTCAGGACTCGACAAAGAAGTATTGGAATTAAAATTTTCAATAAAAGACTCCGGAATTGGAATACCTTCTGATAAGACTGCATACATTTTTGAAGCCTTCACCCAGGCCGATACTTCTACAACAAGAAGATATGGCGGTACAGGATTAGGCCTTCCAATATCCAAAAAGTTAGTGGAGTTAATGGGTGGTGAGCTTTGGGTAATTAGTGAAATAAATGTCGGATCGACGTTCTATTTTACTATCAAATTGAAAAATGCAAAATACGGACAACCAAAAGTACATGTAAAAGGTCATCTGCCGGAACTGAAAGGTCATAAAGTATTGATAGTTGATGATAATGAAATCAACAGATTGATTCTGAAGGTGCAATTTGAAACGTGGGGTATGGTTCCAACAGTATGCGAGTCGGCAGCTTATGCTTTAAAGACACTTGAGCAACAATCAGATTTTTCATTAGGTGTTATAGATTTACAAATGCCCGATATGGATGGTGAACAACTAGCTTTTGAAATTAAAAAAGTACATTCTTTCCCACTGATGTTATTGTCATCCTCGGGACACGCAAAAGCCTCTTATGCCAATCTTTTTGAATCGCAATTATCGAAACCCGTAAGGCATAAGGATATGTTTAAGGAAGTTATTAAACTTCGTTCTCAGCACGGTAAGCCGGAAACCAGGTTAAATAATGCCCATCAGATTGATGAAAAGCTGAATGAGAAGTACCCATTGCGAATTCTGATTGCAGAGGACAATCTGGTAAATCAGAAACTGGTTATTTCTTTGCTTTCTAAAATGGGCTTTAAAGTTAAAGCAGTTGTAAATGGAAAAGAGGCAGTTGAAATCGTGCAAAAAGAGAAATTTGATATCGTATTGATGGATATTCAAATGCCTGAATTAACAGGAATTGAAGCTACAGAGATAATTAAGGCAAAAGTGCCTTCTAATCAACAACCATTAATAATAGCCTTGACGGCAAATGCTATGACCGAAGACAAGGAGCATTGCTTAAGGTGTGGTATGGTTGATTATATGTCGAAACCTATTAATATTAACATTCTGCAGGCAATGCTGATAAAATGGGGCAGTTATCTTAGCAAGTCAAAGGATTTAGCAGAATGAAAAAACCGGCCATCAGGCCGGTTTTTTATTTTAGTTATTAAGGGTATTATCTATAGAGTATTTTATAGGACCATGCCGGAAGTTTAATCCGTGTAGACTCATCAATAGTAATTGATTCTGATGCAAACAAAGTCTTGAAACTCTGTCTCAGATTTTCATCGTTGAGTGTAATTGTGACTTCCTCTCCGCTTAGATTAAAGACTCCAACAACCTGTTGAGTTCCTTTCTCTCTGAGTATTGCAAAAACTTTATCATCGTTGTCGGTTGCTACCCGCTTCCAGGTTCCGCCTTCTTTTCCATTATACAGAGCAGGGTGAGATGATTTTAAATCCAGGATGGTCTGGTAGAATTCAGCTTTTTGATAATTGTTCCAGTCAATCGGATCTTTTTCAAAGAATTCTAATCTTTTTTGTAATGGAGCTTCCTGACCTGAGTATACTAATGGCATACCCGGAATAACTGCAGAAAGAGCAAAGAATGACTCAACTCCATTTCCAAGTCGTTCAAACTC
Organism: uncultured Lentimicrobium sp.; assembly: GCA_964547915.1. Classification (GTDB taxonomy): domain Bacteria; phylum Bacteroidota; class Bacteroidia; order Bacteroidales; family Lentimicrobiaceae; genus Lentimicrobium. The sequence goes on along the minus strand of CAZJPP010000007.1, from coordinate 11,455 downwards.
TGTACCAGCCCAGGAATTTTCATCGTGATTAGTAATGAAATACATCCTGTAAGAGTCCTCAGGATAAAGTGAATCGTTCTTTTTCAGATAAGCTTCTATATCATTTGGTTTCGCTTCGCCTTTATAGATCTTATTCATAATGTGATGGAATTCCCATCCATAGGTCATGTCGAATGCTGAATGGAACTGAGGACCTTCGGCTTCAGCCAGCATGAAAACAGGTTTTATTTTATCAAGCTCTGTTCTGGCATTATCCCAGAAATCCATTGGTACTTCACCGGCGACATCACATCTGTAGCCATCAATATCAAATTCCTGAATCCAGTACTTCATTGCATCAAGCATGTACTGCCTCATTTCAGGCACTTCGAAATTAAATTTAACAACATCAGTCCAGTCAAATGGTGAATACATCTGTCCGGTTGAATCTTTTGCATAAAATTCAGGGTGTTCAGTCACAAGGGCGTTATCCCAAGCTGAGTGATTGGCTACCCAGTCAAGAATAACTTTTAAACCTTCCTGATGAGCTCTGTTGACGAAGTTTTTAAAACTGGCAGAATCTCCGAATTCAGGATTAATTCCATAATAATCTTTAACAGAATAATAACTTCCAAGAGTTCCTTTCCTGTTTTTTTCTCCTATAGGTTGTATTGGCATCAACCAAATAATATCAGTGCCAAGTTCCTTGATACGGGGGAGATGAGCTTCAAGGGCCTGGAATGTCCCTTCGGGTGTAAATTGCCTTACATTTACCTCATAAATGCTGACATTCTTACTCCAGTCAGGATGTTTTACTTGTGTAATCTGAGTGGCTATTTCAGATTTAGGAGCATCACGTCGGCATGAGTATGCCCCAATGGTGAGAAATGCAAAAAGCAGGTAAATGAATGATTTCTGTAATTTCATATTTTAAAGTTTAGTGATGAGATACAATACCCATTTATTTAACAAAAATAGAAATTAATTGCAATTAATAGTTTTCATTACTACAAGAATAAAACCACCCGGGATCAGGTGGTTTTCTTATAGTTAAACAGGTCGGATCCGTATTTAATTATATTGTTGGATTCTGTCCGGTCTCCATATAATGTTTCAGATTCATGATGTCTTTTTTAACCATTGATTTAAAGACAGGGGTAAGGAGTTTGCCCACATTCTCACCAATAATTCCTCCTGGCGCTCTATAAGATATTTCAGCATCTACCTGTGTCATATTTACACCTGATTCCATAAAATTGACTGTTCCGTAATTTTCTATATCGGAATTTGGAAGTGAATGCCAGCTGATATGCCTGTCGGGAATTTCTTTTATAATATTAGCCCTCCAGCTTATAGTTGCCAGATTTCCCGGCACTTTGGCTGTCCATTCAGATAGTTTGTTGTCAATTTGATTTACCAATTCAAGATGCTCCATAAACAGTGGCAGGTTTTCAAGTTTGCGCCAGAAATTGTAGACTTCCGATGGCGACCGGTTAATGGTCACTGATGCTTTGATTGACAGATGTTTTGTAGGTTCCTCTAAGGAGTCAGTGTCCAAAAGATCATAAGCAAAACAATGACCGCTGAAAGCTCTGAAGAACAGAAAACCCGAAGCTAAGAGTTGTAGTTTGTTTAATCGCTTAGTTGTCAGAGCACTAACCAGCAAAACCGAGCCGGCTGCAATTGATACTATACGGTCGGTTGGGCCGACATTTCTTTTTAGCCCACAACAAGTTTTATCGTTCATTTTAAGATGTTTTAATGGTTTGTACTTTGTTAGTCAAGTCTCTCATCTCCCGTATCAATGTAACGTTTAATTAAATAAGATGTTTGTCATGCAAAATACTGCCACAACACTTTGCCTGGGATGGGAATTCGTAATAGATAGAGTAGGGGTTAACTTACGGTAAAATTACGGAAAACATACGGTAAAGTTACGGATAAGATACTATTTGCCTAAATGTTACCTAAGTTAATTTTAAGCTAAAATTATGTAAATATATAATTTGTCATTACCATTATCATAATGAAAATTCACAATATCCGGGAAATAAAAAAAGGATGCTATTGAAGCATCCCTTTATATTAAAGAGTTAAAGAATTATTCGTTACATGATCGTAAAAATGTCATCTTTGAGTCCACTATTTATCTTAATACCGATAACATTAAGTTCAATCATTTGGGGCCCCATTGCTTGTTTGATTGAATAAGGGAACTTTATTTTGTCCACAACACGATAGTCTTTGTAATCCACCTGACCCTGGTCGCTTGTTTCTCTGATTAAAAGATTATTGGTCACATCAAAATATCTGGTATTGGTTTTACCATTAGGAAGAGTGACAACTACTTTGTATGCATCTTTTTCATCAATAGTTTCAATTCCCTGCAATTCAAGTTTAATTCCCAGTTCATCATATCTAAGCTCAGGATTAAGTATTGCTTCGTACTTATAGTTTTCAAGCTCTTCTCCTTCAAGTTTCTGGTCGCCTCCACCCATTGGTGACTTAACAACAGCTTCTTCACCATCGTAAATAACTTGCTGGAATATCATTTCTCCTGCGCCAAGTTTCATCATATACTTATTGGGGGCTTTTCTGTAGATATCAAATCCAATAGTCATTCCCTGCATATTTGTTGTGGCATTTAAAGTAACATCCTTCACCTTACTCAGGACTTTTCTACCTCCTAAAGCTTCAATATAGGCCTCGTTAACGCTTAGGGCCGTAACGCCTTCAGGAGCCGGTTTTAATTTCTTTGAAGGATCGTATTCTTTACCTTCAAAATCAAAATATTTTACCGGAAGTTTGGAGAAAGACTGAAGACGCGGAGCAATTTCCTTAGCATTGCCAACTGCCAGAATGTAGCAGTTTGCAGGCTTAATATATTTTGCAGCAATCTCACTGACATCTTCTGTCGATACTAAGGATAGATTTTTCAGATAGTTAGTATAATAATCATCCGGGAGATTATACCTGGCAGTATTGATAGCAAAATTGGCAATTGTTGAAGGATTTTCAAGACTTAGAGCAAAATTACCTCCGATATAATTTTTAACCAGTGATAATTCATGGGCAGGAACCGGTTCATTGCACAAACGGTTCATCTCAAATAATATTTCATTAATAGCACTGTCTGTAACCGAATTCCTGATTTCGGTATAGGCTCTGAAAATACCTACATACTTATCAGATGCCAGTCGTGAATATGCTCCATAAGTATATCCTTTATCCTCTCTGAGATTATTGAATAACCGGAATGAGCCTCCTCCAAGGATTGTATTTGCAACACTTGCCTTTATTGCTTCAGGTGTACCTGGCTTAAGATCAACAGGATAACTAATACTCAGGGTTGTTTGTACAGCATCGGGGCGGTCGACAATTGCAACCACATTAGAAGATGGCTGAGCAGGCATGGCAAGTGTTGAAACAGGAACTGTTCCTTTTGGCCATGAACTGAAATACTTCGAAATCTTTTCTTTAGCTTCGTCAAGTGTTATGTCTCCAACAACAGCCATGTAAGATATTTGTGGTTGAAAGTAACTACTATAGAAGTTTTTACATGCATCAATGGTAATACTTTTAACTGACTTTTCGTTCATTGATTCGCCATATGGATGAACTTCTCCATATACTAATCGCTGTCCAACCCTGTTGCTTATAGCACCCGGTTCGGTTTTTTCGGTTTCAAGCGTAGTAAGGGTTCTGGTTCTTATTTTTTCAAGCTCTTCTGAAGCAAATGAAGGATTTAACAATACATCTGACATGAGCTGAAGCAATTTTTCATTGTGCTTTTTGAGTCCCGAAGCATACATCCCATTTGAGTTGGTATATAAGCTGGCTCCGATAAAGTCAATTTCTTCATCCAGTTCATCTTTAGATAGGTTTGTTGTTCCGGTACGCAGCATTTGACCTGTTAAATCAGCTAAACCTGCCATTTCACCTTCTTTTACAGGAGTGTAATCGATAGTTAATGAATAGGATACGCGGGGTATTTTATGATTTTCGACAACGAATACTTTCAAACCGTTATCCAGTGTGAAAGATGAATACTCACCTATATTTATAACAGGTGCAGGGCCAGGTTGAGGACGAATACTTCTGTCGAGCTTCTCTTTCTGTGCCCCTGAATTAGCAGAAGTTTTGGTTTGAGCAGTAATAAAAGACGGTAAAAACGCTGAAATTACAAGTATGGTTATTATTATGTTCTTTTTCATGGCAATAGGTTTTTACATGGTTTGTTTTGGAAGATAATAAAGAACTACCCTTTTGTCTTTTGTAAGATATTGGTTAGCAACCCTTTGTATATCTTCTTTCGTTACACTCATGTATCTCTGTAATTCAGTATTTATAAGGTTTGCATCTTTATAGTAAATGTGGTAATCAGAAAGGCTTTCAGCAATTCCTGCCATAGTAGAGTTCCGGGTAACAAAATCTACTTCTACCTGATTGCGGAGTTTTTCAAATTCCTTATCAGTCAATAGTTCTTTTTGAGCTTTCTCAATTTCAGCATCAATTGAGCTTTCTAATTCAGATGGTTCAACCCCTATATTAGTAATACCAAAAGCTATAAAAAGTCCCGGATCTTCCAATGGCATTGGAAAAGCTCCCACAAATAATGCTTTTTGTTGTTTGTCGACTATAGATTTATTAAAGCGTGAACTTTCACCTTCTGAAAGAAGAGTAGTAAGCATACTCAATGCATAATGATCGGGAGTGCCCATAGCAGGAATATGATAAGCCTGGGCAACAAGAGGCATTTGAATATTGTCGTAAATAGTATCTCTTTTTTCTATAGATAAGACAGGTTCAACAATATTAGGTCTTTTTACTTCTTTGGTTCCTTTTGGGATATCTGAGAAATACTTCTCAACCAGAGCAATTGTTTGGTCATATTCTATATCACCGGCTATAGAAAGAGTTGCATTATTTGGCACATAATAAATAGAGTGAAACTCCATGAATTCTTCCAGGGTGGCATTGTTAATAGATTCAGCGGTTCCAATAGGAGTCCATCTGTAAGGGTGTTTAGAGTAAGAGTTTGAGAATATTTTCTCCATTAAAGTGCCATAAGGCTGGTTTTCGTATGATTGCTTACGTTCTTCTTTAACAACACTGCGTTGGGTTTCAACGCCAATACTGTCGATTTTGAGATGTAGCATTCTTTCTGACTCCATCCATAAACCAAGCTCAATCTGGTTTGAGGGAAGCAATAGATAGTAGAATGTTCGGTCGAATGAAGTGTTTGCATTTAATTGCGCACCTGCATTCATAGCAATGATATCAAATTCCCCCCGACCAATATACTCACTACCTTCAAACATCAGATGTTCGAAGAAATGAGCAAAACCGGTTCTTACCGGGTCTTCGTTCTTTGATCCCACATGATAGGAAATTGTTACTGCTACTATGGGTGTTGAATTATCCTTGTGCAGAATAACGTGTAACCCATTTGGAAGATCGTACTCCCTGAATTCAATTTTGTTTTGAGCTTCGACAGTACGAACTGAAATCAGTGCGATACAAATTGTCAGAGCTGCTAAGAATTTAAGCTTCATAAGGATTAATTTAAAATGCTACGAAAGAGTTAGTTTAATATAAATTAAAGTGAAAATACGGTTAGTCATTACCTGATTCCAGATCGCGGTTAATATAGTCGGAATAATCATGAAGTTTCCTGCGGTATTCGCTATCAAACAGGGCAGATGAAATCAGAAAGTCGGCAGTTGACCTGTTACATGCGGTTGGAATATTATATAGCACTGTAATTCTAAGCAGAGCTTTAACATCAACATCATGTGCCTGTGGCATCATAGGATCCCAAAAAAAGATCATAACATCAATATCTCCATTAACAATGAGGCTTCCTAATTGCTGGTCGCCTCCCAGTGGACCGGATTTAAGCTTGATAAGTTCAAAATCTTTCAGCTCATGCTCATCAAGTTTACTTTTTAACTTTTCTTCAAGTAATCTACCGGTAGTGCCTGTACATACTATTTTATGCCTGATTAAACTTGCTGCATTAAATTCGACCCATTCAATTAGGTCGAGTTTTCTGTTGTCATGAGCAACAATTGCAATGGTTTTATTCTTCTTCATTTGTGATTATAAAGTAACAAAAATAGTGATTTATATGTTTGACCAAATATGATATGACCTAATATTGATGATACGTCAATGGAAACTTAATTATGATTATTTTTGCACCGATTTTTTTTTACTCAAAATAAACATTAATTATTCACTAAAAGCCATTCAATGAATAGGGTATTAGTATTAACAGGAGGTGGTGATTGCCCCGGTTTAAATGCCGTGATAAGAGCAATTGTTAAGAGAGCCGCAAAGGAAAAGGACTGGGAAGTGGTAGGCAGTATTGAGGCATTTAACGGTATCCTGAGAGAGCCAACTGAAATTGTTGTTCTTGATGAGAAAGCAGTTTCAGGTATTCACTATCAGGGAGGCACGATTCTTCAAACAACTAACAAAGGCGGTCCATTTGCCTGGCCGGTTCGGCAAAAAGATGGAACTTACATTGCAGTTGACCGTTCGGATGAAATGATAAGGAAAATTCAATACATGGGTATTGATGCTGTTATTAATATAGGTGGTGATGGTTCTCAAAGAATTTCACAGCGTTTGTTTGAACAAGGACTAAATATTATTGGAGTTCCAAAAACCATTGATAATGATTTGTCGGCAACAGATGCTACTTTCGGATTCCAGACAGCCATTCAGATAGCAACCGAAGCTGTTGATAAACTTGTTACTACTGCAGCAAGTCACAACAGAGTTCAGATCCTTGAGGTTATGGGTAGAAATGCCGGTTGGATCGCGCTTAATGCAGCAGTTGCCGGTGGAGCCGAATTGTGTCTGCTTCCTGAATTTCCATACGATATTAATAAGGTTATGGAAAAAATAGAGAGCAGATTTGTTAAAGGCAGAGGTTTCATAAATATTGTTATTGCCGAAGGCGCCCGTAATATTAAGGGTGACATTGTTGCAACAAGCAGTAAAGAAGTAGGTTATGAAAATATTCGTCTTGGTGGTGTTGGTTTCCGCCTTGAAGAAGAACTGAAAGTTGCAGGGTGTGAACATAGTATTAGAACTACCGTCCTGGGTCATCTGCAAAGAGGAGGGGTTCCTATCGCGTACGACAGAGTTCTGGCAACTCAGTATGGCGTTAAAGCAATGGAATTGGTATTGAATGGAGAATATGGTAGAATGGTTTCATACCGCCATCCATATATAACTTCTGTAACTCTGGAAGAAGCAATTCAAAAACCAAATCTGGTTGACTCAGATACAGCACTCATGCGCACAGCAAGAGGAGTTGGTATTTCGTTTGGTGACTAGCAAAGCAATAAAATAAGTTTATCCGGCATTCTTACCGGTTAACTTTAATTATAAAAAACAATACTCTGTACTATTGAGCAGGGTGTTGTTTTTTTTATGCCCTATCTTGCCCAACACCTTTAAACTGTATAAAATATAAGACTGTACCTGAAATTGCCCCGGTTGTGTTAGCAAGTAAGTCCAAACTTGAATATGATCGGCCGAATCCCATAAGATACTGGGCAACTTCCATCAATAGTCCCCACACTATTGCAATGAACAAAATGAATATATAATCACGCAAAACAGGAGTAGTGCCTTTATATATTGAGTTTTGCCATACCCTCTTATCTTTTGCCCATATCCCTAGAATACAAAAAATAAAATACATCAGGAAATGAACCACTTTGTCGAAATGCGGAATGCTTAAAAGCTTAGGAAAGCTTTTGGGAGGAGTAAGAGAACCGAAGGCAATCAATCCCAGAAAAAATAAAAAAACTGCTATTCTCAGATAACCGGGAATCGAAAATACTGACTTTTTTATCAAATTAATGTCGATTTTTATCATGACAAAGTTGCTTGAATAATATTTAACGTGCAAGAGATGCAGTTGATGATTGCCAAAATATTTAATGCAAAATTTTCTTATTTTCGCAATGATAATAGTGTATGTCATAGTTGAGAATCTTATTAATCTATATTCTTGATTATCATGCATATATGTGTTAAATTATGCTAACATATCCAAATAGAACACACGGTGAAATTTTACGACTGGGTGTTGTTATGCTCATTTCTATGATCCTTACAGCATGTAATGATGGTAAATCAACGGTTGACTTAATTATAAGGAATGCCGTAATTTATACTGCCGACAGTGCTTTTACCCTTCATACAACTATGGCAATTAATAAAGGAGTTATTGTTGCCGTTGGTGATGATATAAGCATTAATGATTACTATCAGTCTGACTCAGTGTATGATGCAGCCGGCAAGTCTATTTATCCGGGTTTTATTGATCCTCATAGTCATTTTTATGGCTACGCCCTTAACCATAGGTATATTGATCTTAAGGATGCAAAATCTGAGAGACACATGCTTGAACTGGTTGAAGAATATTATAAGAAAAGCCCGACTGAATGGGTTGTTGGCAGAGGATGGGATCAGAATAACTGGCCCGGCCAGAAGTTCCCTGACAATTCAGTTTTGAATGATTTATTCCCGGGCAATCCGGTTGTCTTAATACGAGTTGATGGTCATGCCGTTTTAGTTAATAATGCAGCTATTGACAGAGCCGGATTGAAGGTTGATAGTCTGGCTAATTCTCCTGAAGCGGTCGTTGTTAAAGGAGAGTTTACTGGTATATTTAAAGAGTCTCTTGCCGATTTGTTCAGGAATATGGTGCCGGCACCAAGGGGAGCAGAGATGGCTGATATGATGGTTATATCTGCTAATGAATGCCATAAAGTCGGATTGACGATGGTTACTGAGGCAGGAGCTGACAGTCAGTTAATTGACTTATACGACAGTTTGCATTCGGAAGATGAATTCAATATGGCATTCTATATAATGCTAAATCCCACAGATGCCAATCTGGAGCAATATATCAGAAAAGGACCATCCAGAAGCGATAAGATGAATATATGCTCTATTAAACTGTATGCGGATGGAGCGTTAGGATCTCGTGGAGCTTGTTTACTAAGGCCATACAGCGATGACCCTGGAAACTATGGTGTTATGACAATCACTCCTGAAGAGTTAGGAAAGTGGTGTATTGTTGCTTATGATAATGGCTATCAAATTAATACACATGCAATCGGAGATTCGGCAAACCGAATGGTTCTTGATGTTTACAGCAATTACCTTCTGCCCGGAAATGATTTGAGATGGAGAGTGGAACATGCTCAGATAGTTCATCCAGATGATATTCATAAGTTTGGTGAGTTTAATATTATTCCTTCAGTACAGTCAACACATGCTACTTCCGACATGTCCTGGGCAAGGCAAAGACTTGGCAGGAGAATTAGAAATGCATATGCATACCGAACACTGATGAAAGAAAACGGCTGGTTACCTAATGGGACTGACTTTCCAATAGAAAACATTAATCCGCTTTACACTTTTTACGCTGCAGTTGACAGGAAAGATTTGAGTGGTAAACCATCAAAGGGTTTTCAACGTGAAAATGCTCTTACCCGTCAGGAAGCACTTAGAAGTATTACAATCTGGGCTGCTAAAGCATGTTTCGAAGAAGATCGCAGAGGAAGTCTGGAGCCTGGCAAGAATGCTGATTTTGTTATTCTCGACAGAGATATCATGCAGGTAAATGCACGTGAAATACCGAGTGCAAAAGTTATTCGTACTTATATTGATGGTAAGGTGGTTTATTCTATGTAGTTCCTTTATTTACCAATTTTGTTAAGAAATCCTAACTTATTCTTCTTTGTGAACAATTGAATTTACCTGGTGTTATTTGGAATTCAAACAAATATCAATGGGTAGATTATTTATAGTATCTCTGCTTGTCTTACTTCCTTTTATTATCTATTCACAGGAGCATGAGTCAAAAAATGTGACCGTCCCTGTAGTAGACTATAATGCTTTTGAGCCATACCTGAGTCAGAAAAATGATACTCTGTATATCATTAACTTTTGGGCAACATGGTGTGCTCCCTGCATTAAAGAATTGCCTTATTTTCAAAGAATTCATGATGAATACCTGAACCGGAAAGTAAAGGTATTGCTCGTTAGTCTGGATTTTGAGCGACAACTTGAAAACAGAGTAAAACCATTCATTATAAAGAATAGCTTAACTCCTCAGGTAATTTTATTAAGTGATCCCGATGCCAACAAATGGATAGACAAAGTTGACCCTTCATGGTCAGGTGCTATTCCTGCTACTGTTTTTTACAGGAATGAGAAACGTTTGTTTTTTGAGCAGGAGTTTACTTATGAAGAACTTGAAAAAATTGTAAAAAGCTTTACTGAAATCAATCAAAACTAATTCTAATTTAAAACCATCTAATTATTTATGAAAAAAGTAGTATTGTTCGCCATGTTAATTATTGGATTATCGGTTGTTACCTATGGTCAGGGATATAAAGTTGGGGATATGGCAACCGACTTCAAACTAAAAAATGTTGACGGCAAGAGTGTTTCATTATCTGATTACAAAGATGCCAAAGGTTATATCGTAATCTTCACCTGCAATCATTGTCCATACGCCATTGCATACGAGGATAGAATTATCGAACTCAATCGCATATACGAGCCGCAAGGCTATCCTGTTATAGCTATCAATCCGAATGATCCGGCCGTATCACCGGATGATTCTTTTGAGAAGATGATAGTTAGAGCTAAAGAAAAGAACTTTACCTTCCCATATCTTTTTGATGAAGGACAGGAAATTTTCCCACAATATGGAGCTACCAGAACACCTCATGTTTATCTTTTGGAAAAGGTAAAGGAAGGAAACAGAGTGGCCTATATAGGTGCTATTGATAATAATTATGAAGATGCTTCTGCAGCTACTGAAAAATATGTAGTTCAAGCAATTGAATCACTGCAGAAAGGGAATCAGCCTGAAGTGAATTTCACAAAGGCAATAGGTTGCACAATTAAGGTTGCAAAGAAATAGCTATAAGCTGTAGTTATCTTTTATAATGTGGCATTGAGTCGGGCAGTACAAATGAAAGTTCAACAAGTCCTGCCGGCTCATTGTCAATATACCAGGGGGCCTGGCAAATGAGTTTTCGCTTACCTTCTTTTTCTATAGTATAAGCATTGGTAGTCCCATTCTTTAGCAAAGAAGCAATTATTTCCTGTGAACGTTTACTATGACAATTGTTAAGTTGTTTTCCTATAAGATCATAGCCACCGTATTTTGAGAAAACATTTGCTGATTGCTCATTCATCTCAATGATCTTTCCATCTTTGTCACTTACAGTAATAGCTACGGGAAGTGTGTTTAGCCAGGGAATATCCATAAGGAATAAATTTGATTAAGGGCTGCAAAATTAAGGAAATTTGATTTGGATTATCGGAAAAATGCGTATATTTGCAGCCTCAAAAAGGCTCCGTGGCTCAACTGAATAGAGCATCTGACTACGGATCAGAAGGTTACAGGTTTGAATCCTGTCGGAGTCAC
>CAZJPP010000006.1:0-137655 GCA_964547915.1 uncultured Lentimicrobium sp. | reverse complement strand
GAACAACTCAAATTTAGCGGCTAAGCTGACAATACCCGGTATGATAACATACATTAACAAGGCCAGAAGTATTATTGAAATCGCTCCTGTTACTATAATGCCTTTACCGGTTACCTTATTATAATTCCTGAAATACCATACAAACGCGATGGCCGGAATTGCCAAAAGGTTAAGTAGGTGGACACCAACAGAAAGACCTATCAGGTAAGCAATCAGAATGATCCATTTTATAGAGTGTGTTTGCTCCTTTTGCTCTTCCCACTTGAGAATAGCCCAGAAAACAACAGCCGTAAACAATGATGACATTGCATATACTTCGCCTTCAACAGCCGAGAACCAGAACGAATCGCTGAAAGTATAAGCTAAAGCACCTATAAAACCACTGATTAAAATAATAGACTTCTGAACGGTAGTCATTTCTGAACCGCCTTTTACGACGAGCTTCCTTGTCATATGGGTGATAGTCCAGAACAGAAACATTATAGTAAGGGCGCTAACCATTGCCGACATGAAATTGACCATGTAAGCAACATTTTCAACATTTCCGAAAGCAAAGAGTGAGAAGAAGCGACCTACCATTTGGAAAAAAGGAGCTCCGGGAGGATGCCCTACCTGAAGTTTGTAGGCTGTTGAAATGTACTCACCCACATCCCACCAACTTGCTGTTGGTTCAAGTGTTAAAGTGTAAACAACGGCTGCAATTAAAAAAGAAACTGCACCACCGATGTTGTTTAAACGCGTGAAGTTTTTCATCTATAGGATTTGTTGATTCAAGAAATAGTTGAACAATCTGAATAATAGAATCTTATTGGTATATGCATCCATATACTCACAATTGGCGAAGTTAAATCTTTTTTTTATTTGTTCACCATATACTTTCATTGCTATATCTCCTGCCTTTGTGAGTACTACAGTATAAAACTACTATCTATGACATATGTTGCATATCGTACCGTAAACAATTTGTACCTTTAGCTGTTATTTGTAGCAATCTAAAACAATAAACAACCTTATTAAAAAAGTAAAAAGGAGGAACAATAATGAATTACGAATTCGCCAATCTGCCGTATGCATATGATGCTCTCGAACCACACATCGATAAGATGACAATGGAAATACATCATTCAAAACACCATAAAGCTTATTTCGACAAGTTTGTTGCAGCAATTAAAGGCACAGAGTTTGAAAATTTACCAATTAAAGAAATCTTCAGTAAAATAAGTAAGGCCCCTGCTGCCCTGCGTAATAATGGAGGCGGTTATTTTAATCACAACCTCTTCTGGGAAATTCTGGGTCCTGATGGAGGTGGTGCTCCAACCGGTGCTCTGGCCGATGCAATCAATAAAAGCTTTGGCTCTTTTGAAGAATTCAAAACTAAATTCAACGATGCAGCTGCAAACCGATTTGGTAGTGGATGGGCATGGTTGTGTGTTAAATCTGACAATAGTCTCAGCATCTGCTCAACTCCTAACCAGGATAATCCATTAATGGATGTTACAGAGTGCCCGGGCAAACCAATTATGACAATCGACGTATGGGAACACGCTTACTATCTGAAATATCAGAACCGTCGTCCTGACTATATCAATGCTTTCTGGAACGTAATTAACTGGAAGAAAGTAAGTGAGAACTTTGAAAATGCTAAAAATTAATTAAGTCAATCACATTATGAACTATAAAATCTTACTGGCGGGAATTATTTCCTTTGCTTACCTAACCGGAACCGGTCAGACTTTACAGTCAAAAGACACGGATACTAAAGCAAAACCGTCTAAAACAAATAAGTCGGTCTCCTTGAAACAAGCATCCGGTCAGGACAGGCCTATGCCTGTAAAGCCGGCTGAGTACATTTCAGAATGGATGTCACCTGCCGGTGAGCTTAAGTTCTTTACCCTGCCATATGCATATGACCAGTTGGAATCGGCTATCGACAAACAAACTGTTGAATTGCATTATGACAAACATCACAGGGGATATTTTAACAATTTCCAGAATGCAATCAAAGGAACAGAACTTGAAAAAATGCCTATAACACGCATTTTAGCAAGCATTTCCAAGCATCCTGCTGCTGTTCGCAACAATGCGGGCGGATACTTTAACCATGTAATATACTGGCAGAATCTATCACCCGAGGGAGGTGGAGAACCTTCAGGGCAACTTGCAGCATCCATCAGAAAATCGTTTGGAGACTTCAAAACGTTTACCGAAAAGTTCAATGAAACTGCAAAGAGTCGTTTCGGTTCAGGATGGGCATGGCTGGCTGTAGATATTACAACCGGAGAATTATTCATAACCTCAACTGCCAATCAGGATAATCCACTTATGGATATTGCTGAAAGAAGGGGTATTCCAATTCTTGCCCTGGATGTGTGGGAGCACGCATATTATCTTAAATATCAGAATAAACGGGCTGATTATATTGATGCTTTCTGGACAAAGGTTAACTGGAGAGATGTTGAATCTAAATACGCAGAGTACAAAGCATTCAGCGAAGAACTCAAAAAGTAAAGAAACCTGAATTTGGAGAAAAAAGAAAGACCGGTCGAAAATGACCGGTCTTTTTATTTATAGTTTACGTTTAACTTCAACTTCCTCGTAACCTTCAATGATATCTTTTACTCTCAGATCATTGAAATTATCGATGTTTAAACCGCATTCATAACCTGCCGATACTTCCTTCACGTCATCTTTGAAACGTTTCAGTGAGCCTAAAGTGCCGGTATGAACAACAATACCATCCCTGATAATTCTGATTTTTGTATTGCGATGTATCTTTCCGTCAAGAACCATACATCCGGCAACGGTACCCACCTTGCTGATTCTGAATACTTCTCTCACTTCGAGGTTACTTACAATCTTCTCTTCAATTTCAGGTGAAAGCATACCTTCAATAGCAAGCTTAATTTCATTGATTGCAGTGTAAATAATTGAGTACGTTCTGATATCAATCTGTTCCTGCTCAGCCAGTTTACGTGCACTTAATGAAGGACGAACCTGGAATCCTACGATAATTGCATTCGATGCAGATGCAAGCAGTACATCACTTTCAGTAACGGCACCAACCGACTGATGGATAATGTTAACCTGAACTTCAGGAGATGACAATTTGAGTAATGAATCGGCAAGAGCTTCAACTGAACCGTCAACGTCACCCTTAACAATAATATTAAGTTCCTTAAAGTCACCGATTGCAATACGGCGGCCAATTTCATCGAGAGTAATATGCTTCTGGGTTCTGATGCCCTGTTCACGTTGTAACTGCTGACGTTTTGCAGAGATACTCTTTGCTTCACGCTCGTCAGTTGTTACTTTGAAAATATCACCGGCCTGAGGAGCGCCATTCAATCCCAGCAACAATGTTGGGGTACTTGGACCTGCTGCCTTAATCGGCATATTTCGCTCATTGTACATAGCCTTTACCCTACCATAGGTAGTACCGGCTAAAACAACATCACCCTGGCGAAGTGTTCCTGTTTGTACCAAAATTTTGGCAACATAACCACGGCCCTTATCAAGTGATGATTCCAACACCGTACCTGTTGACAAACGATTAGGATTAGCCTTAAGATCGAGCAATTCAGCTTCAAGTAATACTTTTTCAAGAAGTACATCTACATTGATACCCTTCTTGGCTGAAATTTCCTGACTCTGATATTTGCCACCCCAATCTTCTACAAGGATATTTCTCTTTGAAAGTTCTTCCTTGATCTTTTCAGGATTAGCATTAGGCTTATCAATTTTATTGATTGCGAATACAATAGGAACGCCTGCTGCCTGTGCGTGATTTATAGCTTCAACAGTCTGAGGCATCACGGTATCATCAGCAGCAATTACAATAATAACTATATCAGTAATCTTGGCACCACGGGCACGCATAGCTGTAAAGGCCTCATGACCAGGTGTATCAAGGAATGTTATTTTCTTTCCGTTTTCAAGCTTAACCTCGTAAGCACCAATATGCTGGGTAATACCTCCGGCTTCACCGCCAATAACATTGGAATGACGTATATAGTCAAGCAGCGATGTCTTACCGTGGTCAACGTGACCCATCACAGTAACAATAGGTGCTCTTGGTTCAAGATCTTCTTCATTCTCTACTTCAACAACTTCGTCTGAGCCCTCTGTTTCTTCAACACCAACAAACTTAACGGTGTATCCGAATTCATCAGCAACCACAACGATTGTTTCAGCATCGAGCCTTTGGTTGATTGAGACGAACAACCCGAGTGAAAGACAGGTAGAAATAACCTGGTTAACGGGGACATTCATAAGTGTAGCCAACTCATTGGCGGTTACAAATTCTGCAACCATAATGGTTTTCTGTTCATCGGCTCTCTTGGCAGCTTCTTCAGCCATATGCTGACTGGCAAGCGAACGTTTTTCACGGCGGTGTTTTGATGCTTTTGATTTGCCACCACCACTCAATCTTTGCAGAGTTTCTTTAATCTGCTTCTGGATTTCTTCGGGTGTTAACTCAACTTTAGGAACATCACGCCTACCCTGTCCTCTTCTGTCTCTCTGGCCCTGTTTACCTTGCGATTGTCCCTGACCACCCTGTCGGCCCTGACCCTGTTTCTGTTGACCCTGGTGACCGGTCTGAGCTGGTCTTCCTGTCTGATCAGTAGTAGTCTCAGTTGTTGAAGCAGGCTTTTCGCCTTCCTTCTTAATACGTTTACGCTTCTTTTTCTTATTCTTTAATGAATCATCAGAAGATGAAGCAACAGGCTTTTTAGGCTCCGGTTTCCTTGGTTCGGGCAATTTCATAGTACCCAGAATGGTAACACCTTCCAGTTTCCTGACTTCAGTTTTCAGGAAGTTTGATTCCTTCTCAACCGGTGGTGTAACTTCTGTTACTTCAGGAGCTTTTTCTTCTACTACCGGCTTAATTTCTTCAACCGGCTTAATTTCCGGTTTAACTTCTTCAGCAACAACTATAGGTTCAACTTCTTTTGGAGTTTCAACAACAACTTCCACAGGCTGGGCAACAATTTCCTCTTCTTTAGGAGTTTCGTGCTTCTTTCCTTTGGATGATTTCTTTGGCTTTTTCAGAGAATCCAGGTCTATTTTGCCTAAAACTTTTAGTTTCCCATGAGTACGATTCTCTTCACCAGTCTCAACCTGAGCTATCTCTTTCTCCTCTGGTTCAGGAAGTTCTGCAGCAGGAACTTCTTCTTTCGGAGCAACATCATGAGTCTTTGGCTTTTTGGTATGCTTTTCAGCATGATGCTCTTCTTCGGCATGAGTTTCAACAGCCTTTACTTCCTTTTCAACAGGAGGCAGGCTCTCTTCAACAGTCACAACAGGTGCTTCTGCTACTACTGGCTGTTCTGTCTTAACAGGCGCTTCCTCTTTAACAGGAGCTTCCTTAACAGGCTCAGCATCAACTTCAGCCTTGACCTCTTTTGGTGCCTCAGCTTCTTTGTTAGCTTGTGGTTTTGTAGTACGGTTATCAATAGGCATATTACGGATGAACAACTCATCACGCTGACTATCAACATCTTCATCCTCAGTTGAGTGCTTTTTATCCTCAACAGAGATAGACTTGTGCTGAGTATATTCGAGCTCTATTTTCTTTGAAGTTTCCTTTACGGTCTTCTCCGTAGAATACTCCTTCACAAGTAAAGCGTAAATCTCAGGGGTAAGTTTAGTATTGGGATTATTATCCACCTTCATCCCCTTCTTATTCAGGAACTCGACGATAGTAGATATCCCAACATTAAACTCTTGCGCTGCTTTCCCCAGCCTTATGCTTTTCGTTTCTGCCATATTGTAATCCGATGTTTTGTTAAATCCGTTAATACGGATTTTCTGTAAAAATAAGCTAATAAAGTTATTCAAGCCGTGCCGGTTTGCTGTTTAGTCTTCGTTTATCTTATTCATCAATTAGTTGCACCAAGTATTATTCGAACTCAGCACGCAATATTTTTATAACCTCTTTAATGGTTTCTTCTTCAAGATCTGTTCTGGTTACCAATTCTTCAGAGCTCAGGTCGAGTACGCTTCTTGCCGTGTCGCAACCAATAGCCTTGAGTTCATCGATAATCCACTGATCGATTTCATCAGAGAATTCCTGGAGGTCAACATCCTCATTGTCCATTTCAGTATCTCTGTATACGTCAATTTCATATCCGGTTAGCTTGCTGGCCAGCTTGATATTATATCCACCTTTTCCTATAGCAAGTGACACCTGGTCGGGTTTCATAAATACATCAGCTCTTTTGTTCGCTTCATCAATGGTAATAGATGAAATCTTTGCAGGACTAAGAGCACGTGTAATATAAAGTGAAGGATTGTTGGTAAAATTAATCACATCAATATTTTCATTTCTTAGCTCTCTGACTATGCCATGAATTCTTGAACCTTTCATACCAACGCAAGCACCAACCGGGTCAATTCTGTCGTCATAACTTTCAACAGCAATCTTTGCTCTTTCTCCGGGCACTCTCACGATATTTCTGATTGTGATAAGTCCGTCGTAGACTTCCGGAACTTCCTGTTCAAATAATCTTTCGAGGAAAACCGGTGAAGTTCTCGAAAGAACAATTACCGGGGTATTATTACGCATATCAACTTTCAGAACCACTGCTCTCACTGTGTCGCCCTTACGGTAGAAATCAGACGGGATCTGCTCAGTGCGTGGCAGAGTCAGTTCTATAAACTCATCGTCAACAACAAGGATTTCTTTCTTCCACACCTGGTATACTTCACCGGTAATAATTTCACCAATTTTTTCCTTGTATTTCTTAAAGATATTATCCTTTTCAAACTCCTGGATTTTCGAAATGAGGTTTTGGCGGATGCTAAGAATTTCGCGACGGCCAAAGTCCTTCATTTTAATTTCTTCTGAAACCTCTTCACCTACTTCAAAGTCAGGTTCAATCTTTATGGCTTCGGAATAGGCAATCTGCCTGTTCTCATCCTCAACCTCACCGTCTTCAACGATTTCACGGTTTCTCCATATTTCAAGGTCACCACGGTCGATGTTAACAATAACATTGAAGTTCTCGTCCGATCCATGCTTTTTGATAAGCATGTGTCTGAAAACATCCTCAATGATGCGCATCATTGTTTCGCGGTCAATGTTCTTGAATTCTTTAAATTCAGAAAAGGTTTCTACTAAATTGATATGTTCCATTTGTTACCTTGTGTTCTTTATAAATGTGAACGATTATTTAAAAGAAATAACTTCTTTAACGCTTTTAATTAATGAGAAAGGAATCTCGTGATCTTTTTCTATAAGCTCCTTTTTAACTTTAGTAATCACCTTTACAGTGATTTTATCATTGTCGGCTGCTAATAAAGTACCCTTAATGTTAGTTTTATCGGTGTATTCCACTTCAACCTCTTTGCCGATAGTTTTAATGTACTGACGCAAAAGTTTTAATGGCTGACCCAGTCCGGCGGAAGCTACCATTAAATTGTAGTCTTCAACTTCCCGGTCGTAAGATGACTCAATAAATCGCGTAACCTCCACACAGTCATCAATTTTTATGCCTGAATCGCTATCAAGTAATATTGTGATGTTGTTACCCGGCTTTACTTTAATATCCACAATAAACCTATCAGATTCCTGCAGATATTCTTCAACTGATTTCCTTATTTCGTCGGCTGTTATCATTTTACGGTTTTAATAAAAGAGGGGACAACAAAGCCCCCTCAACCTCTTTTCACCATTTCTACCTTATAACTCGCAAGTAGGTGATATGATCTATCAGTTGTCCGACCAGGGCTCGAACCTGGACTCTTCTGAACCAAAATCAGACGTGTTACCATTACACCATCGGACAGACTTCCCTTTAAAAGGTGTGCAAAAATAGGTATTTTTTTTGAATACAGCGAATTCTTGTGTAAATATTTATATTTCCCACAACAATTTTTGTGTTTTTTATCTATTCGTGCCTGATTTGCAGTGATAAATGCTAAAAATTAACAACAAGTTTAACGTTTAACTGTCTGGGAGTTAAATAATTCGGGATCGCGTAACTTCTGTTTGTAACATCTTTTATCCAGATGTAGGAAATTGTATTGTTAACCTGTAATAAATTGAGCACCTCAAGGCTGATCCAGGCATCTTTAATAAACCTGAAATTCTTCCTCGTATTGGTCTCCGAATATCTTGAAGCTCCTAACAGTTGTTTCGAAAATCCAATGTCTACCCTTCTGAAGGAGGGCATACGCTGCATATTTCTTGATCTTACTGAACCCGGAGGACTGTATGGAAGCCCTGTGCCGAATAACAGGTTCAGGTGCATCTTGTATGTTGGATTTTTAGGAAGGTAATCCTGGAAAAATAATCCGAAATTTATTCTCTGATCTGTCGGCCGTGGTATAAATCCCTGTGTTACCAGCACACTGTCAGCCACAACATTATTAGTTGTAAAGCCGGGTATTATCCTTTCTCCTTCATTATTATAATAGTTATAATAATCATCATCGATCAAATCTTCCCTGGTTTGCATTACTGACAAGCTTGCCCATGACTCCACTCCTTTAACAAATTCACCGTTGACTTTGAGGTCAATTCCCGCTGCATATCCTTTTGCGCTGTTGGTAGCATAATATCTGATTCTCACATTGTCAACATCATAGGGAACCAGATTTTCCATGTACTTGTAATAGACTTCTGAAGTCAGCTTGAAAGGCCTGCCCCATGCAAGGAAGTTATAATCAGCGCCTAATACAAAGTGCAGGGATGATTGCGCCTTTAAATTTTTATTTAAAACGCCTGTTACACTTCGTAATTCTCTGTAGAATGGTGGTTGATAGTAAAGACCCGACGAAAATCTGAAAACAACATCACTTTCCCAATCCGGCTTAAACGAAACAGCTCCCCTTGGACTAATTAATAATTGCTCATTCACATCCCAGTAGTTGGCTCTTACACCAAGATTAAGGTTCCAGATTCCTCTCTCATTGCCTAATTCCCATGAGTTTTGAACAAATCCCGAAAAACGGTTTGAGTTCAGGTTTATAGAGGTTCTTACAATATCCTGCAATTCAATATCAGACAGATTTCCGGGTTCACCGGGTATTCCCTGGTTGTAAGGAAGTGTAAATCCGGCCGAATCATTCATAACCCACTCATTCAGTCTGTCGTTCACTACTTCCGACTGATATTTCAGGCCCCACATGGTTGTATAAAAATCCTTCACTAATATACCTCTGTGTTCTATTGATGACACCCGGGCATCGAGGTAGTTTCGGGCATGATTGTGATATGACCCCACTCCTTTGGTTTCTACCGGTTCACCAAAAGTCTCCTTTGACTGGTCGGTTTCAAGGTTACCAATCCAGTATTGACCGGTAATATCAAAGGTTTCGCTTTCTATAGTCTGAAATGAAGAAACAATGAGTTTAAGTGATAAAGCATCTGTTGGTTTGAAATGAGTTGTAAAAGCACCCATATAATTTATGAACTTATCCAGCTCACTACCTTCAAAATAAACTGAGAGGTGTAATGCTTCATTAATAGTTCCAAAGCTTGTTTCTCTTGATGTTGGTTCTATCCTGTAATGGTTTCTGGCATAGTTGCCAAATAACGAGAACTCCCATTTTGAGCCGGCTTCATATATAAGCATTCCCTGAAAATCGGTAAACGATGGTTTATAATCACCTTTGGTTTCAAGCATATTCAGCAAATACTGGTTAGATTTGTTTCTAACGCCCGTTAGATACATAAATCGTCTGTCTTTACTTGAACCTTCAACGTGTACTGATCCGCCAAGTAAGCTTCCGCTCACCGATCCTGTTGTAATTGTCGGGCGCTTGTATCTGATGTCGAGCACCGACGACATTTTGTCGCCATAACGTGCATCGAAACCTCCCGCTGAAAACAGGATTGAAGAAACAAGGTCAGAATTCAGAAAGCTCAAGCCTTCCTGCTGTCCTGATCGTACCAGAAAAGGCTTATAGATTTCCACATCATTAACGTACACGAGATTTTCATCGAAATTACCACCCCTGACAGAGTATTGTGAACTAAGCTCGTTATTTGAAGAGACGCCGGGGAAGGTTTTTATTAACGCTTCCAATCCTCCGGCAGGACTTGGGATTGTATTGGCAAGTTTTGGATCGAGAGGTGTTAATGTGCCTGATCTTATTTTCTCATCCGTAATAACAAAAGTTGAAAGTTCTGTGGTTGACATATTTAAACGTCGGTTCACTTCACGACTTTCGCCCGACTTAAGCCTGATTTTAAAGTATGAGGTATTGTACCCGACGTATGAGAAAACGAGGGTTACTTCCCTATCGGCCGGTATTTTCAGGCGGTAGGTACCATCCATTTTCGATATAGTACCTGCATCCTGTCCGTTCACTCTGATATTAGCGAGAGGCACCGGTCCATTAAAATCATCAGTTATCCGTCCGTAAACTTCAGCGAATTCTTGTGAGTAACCTGAATTGGTAAAAAGTATAACAGCCAGTACAAATAGTGTGCTCTTAAGAATATTATTAACAACAGTGGTCATATTCACAGTTTTCGAATCAGAAGTTTATCAATCTTATGCCCATCCATATCAACTATTTCAATAATATGATTACCAACAACCAATGATTCGCCAATGGCAGGCATTCCTTTGGTCTCAGATAACACGAGGCCGGCAATTGTTGAATAGTCAATTTTTTCAAAATCAAAATCAAATCCACCGAGCAGCTCTGAAACATATTCAATGGGTGCAAATCCACTAACCAGGTATGATCCATCGTCACGTTTTACAATCATCGGTTCCATTTCATCATCCTTATCGGGCATTTCACCCAGCAGGTTCTCCATCATATCATGAAGTGTCAATATACCCTGAAAGCTACCATATTCATCCACAACCGCTGCAATATTCACTTTCTTATTCTTCATTTCAGTCAGTATCAACCGGGCACTGGCTGCCTCCGGAAATATGAGGGGCTCGGTTACGACATCTGCCGGATTTATAGATTTCGAGGCAACCTTCTTAATAAGGTACTCTTTAACGTTCAGGAAGCCAATAAAATTATCTATATCTTCTTTACATACCAGAAGCTGACTGTGGCGTGCAGCCAGTATTTCCTTTTGCACATCATCAGGATGCATTGTGATATCAATCCATTCAACATCATGTCGGTGGGTGATTATGTGCCGGGCTTTCTTATCGGCGAACCGGAACACTTTTTCGTGCATTTTATTCTGATCCTGCCCGATAATCCCTTCTGTTGAAGCAGTTCTGATCATTTGTTTAAGTTCTGCTTCTGTTAATCCGGTTGAACTTTGTTCAATGCCAAATATTGAATTTACGAGTTTGGTTGATGCAGATAAGAATCTTACAAAAGGGAAAAAGATAGTGGTGAATACTCTGATAAAAGGAGCAACTTTAACAGCCACATTCTCGGGATTACTTAGTGCCATTGTCTTTGGGACAAGTTCACCTAAAACGATAGAGAAGTAAGTAATAAGAATAATGGTAAGAGGAAGTGCTATCTGATATGCTAACTCATTCGACAACCCCATGCTTATGAACACCGGTGCTACCTTTTCGGCGATTGTAATACCACCAAAAGCACCATTGATGATTCCGATGAATGTAATTCCAACCTGTACAGAAGAGAGGAAGCTCTCTGATTTTTCAAGCAGTTTAAGAGCTGCAACAGCACCTTTACTGCCTGAATCGCGCAATCCCTCGAGTCTGCTCTTCCGGGAAGAAACAAGGGCAATCTCTGACAAGGCAAAGAAACCGTTGAACAGGATTAATACGAAAATTATTAAAATCTCCATCTATGCCTTAATAAACAGCAAATATAATTCAGTATCGTTAGTAATTAAACAAAAAAAGCTGTTACTTTTCAGCAACAGCCTATGTATATATAAGTTGTAATTAAATTACCTGATAATAAAACCTTTAGCTTCTGCTTCTTTCAGACAGGCACTGATACCTTTTTTGTTGATGTGACGTAATCCATCAGCTGAAACCTTTAAAGTAATCCATGCATCCTCTTCGGGAATGTAGAACTTCTTTGTCTGTAGATTAGGATAGAATCTACGTTTGGTCTTTATATTTGAGTGGGAAACTTTATTTCCTACCATCATTCCTTTTCCTGTAATTTCGCAAAATCTTGACATGGCTTTAAAACTTATCCTGTTTATTTTTTGGGACTGCAAAGTACGTTATAATTTTTCAATCTACCAAAAACTTTAGAGATTTTTTTTCTACTTCCTCATAACTCAGCTTAAACATTGCAGTTTCTTACTATATTCAACCAATTGAGGGAAAAATTCATCAAAAGAGTCTTTATAAAGTTCATATTCATCTTTCAAGTGTTCAACTGCTTTGTCGAGATTCGAATAAAAAGTTGTTCTTTGTGAAATCCCTGTAAGTGCGTTGTTTAGCCCTTCAAACGTGCGGTATCCTGTCAACCAGTCCTCCCCCATCATGTATGGCAAGATAAATTGTGATCTTGGCGGAAGTATATGAAACGACTCATTCAACACCGAGTACATGCTATCGGTAAAATCTTCAAGGACACGGTCAGAATATTTGCTCCAGTCGTTTCCAAGAAAATGATCATAAAACATATCAAGCACCACTCCCGAATATTTCCTGAAATATGGTCGAAGGTTAAGTACTGTCCTCTGTACCACAGGATTGCTGTCGGTAAACTGGTCAATTTTTCTATGAAACAGTATTCCTGCCTTTATCCCATTACTATATGAATGCAATTTGCTACCCTTAACATGGTCAGCAATGAAATTCCCGATAATACATTCCTTATCATTCCGGGATAAGTATAGGTGAGCTAGAAAATTCATACATTACAATAAACACCAAAGTTAGGTCTTAAATTCTTAACTTAAAGTGTTTTTATGGAGCAGTTTACTCAATTTTACTAATTTTGTCAGGTGGATATCAATTAAAAATCATTATACATAATGCAAAAACATTTATTATTGGGCGATGAAGCAATAGCCCAGGGAGCAATAGACGCAGGCCTTTCGGGAATTTATGCCTATCCTGGCACTCCTTCAACGGAGATCACCGAGTATGTCATGCAGTCAAAAGAAGCCAAATCAGGTAAGATTAAAGCTGTTTGGGGTGCCAATGAAAAAACTGCCATGGAAACTGCTCTTGGTATGTCATATGCCGGAAAGCGTACAATGGTTTGTATGAAACATGTGGGGCTGAATGTTGCAGCCGACGCATTTATTAACTCTTCAATTACCGGAGCAAATGGTGGTATGATAGTGCTGGTGGCTGATGACCCATCAATGCACTCATCACAAAACGAACAGGACTCCCGCTTCTATGGTAAATTCGCCATGATTCCAATTTTTGAGCCGGGCAACCAACAGGAAGCTTACGACATGGTTCATAAAGCATTTGAAACCAGTGAGAACCTGGGAACTCCAGTCTTGATGAGAGTTACAACCCGACTGGCACATTCACGTTCAGGTGTTCTCGTTAGGGAAGCTCAAAAGCAGAACGACGTGAAACTTCCTCAAAATGCACGTCAATATATTTTGTTACCTGCCATCGCACGCCGTCAGTACAAATCATTACTCCAAAAACAGGCTCAGTTCATTGAATTATCAGAAAACTCACAATTCAATAAATTAATAAATCACCCTGATAAGAGCTTAGGAATCGTAACATGTGGTTTAGGATACAACTACCTGCTTGAGAATTTTGAAAACCATGCAGTGCCACATCCAATTTTAAAGATAGGTCAATATCCTCTGCCCGAAAAGATGGTCAGGGAATTCTATGATATGTGCGACTCAATACTCGTTCTGGAAGACGGATATCCAATTGTTGAGGAAATGCTTCGTGGTTTTATGAATAATGGCAAGACCATAAAAGGACGTCTTGACGGAACAGTTCCCCGCGATGGTGAATTAAACCCCAATATTGTAGCAGTTGCTTTAGGGCAGGAAGATACCCGCGGCAAAGATATACCTGCACTTGTTGCCGCACGCCCTCCTTCACTTTGTAAAGGATGTCCGCATATTTATAGTTACAATGCGCTCAACGAAGCAATTTCGGAACACACAAAAGGCAGAGTATTTGCTGATATAGGATGCTATACTCTGGGAGCTATGGAACCTTACAATGCAATTAACTCCTGCGTCGACATGGGTGCATCAATTACTATGGCAAAAGGAGCCGCTGATGCAGGTTTGGTTCCTTCAGTAGCCGTTATAGGAGATTCAACATTTACCCACTCCGGAATGACAGGATTACTGGATGCTGTGAACGACAAATCGAATATCACTGTTGTGATTCTTGATAATTCAACCACTGGAATGACCGGTGGACAAGACTCTGCAGCATTTGGTAAAATAGAAGCTATATGTCGTGCATTGGGTGTTGACGAAAACCACATTCATGTTTTAAATCCATCGCCAAAGTATCATGAGGAGAACATGAAAATAATCAAACAGGAAATTCACCATGATGGTGTTTCTGTGATTATTCCACGCAGAGAATGCCTGCAAACTGCCGCCCGCAGAATCAGGGAAAATAAAAAGAAAGCATTAAATGAATTAAAGGAGGCATAAAAAACATGAAAAAAGATATAATTCTGGCAGGAGTCGGTGGACAGGGAATACTCTCTATTGCAGCAATAATAGGAACAGCAGCGCTTAAGGCCGGGCTTTTTCTAAAGCAGGCCGAAGTACACGGAATGAGCCAAAGAGGTGGAGATGTTCAATCCAACCTCCGCATTTCTGATAAAGAAATAGCTTCCGATTTAATTCCGGTTGGTAAAGCCGATATGATTATTTCGGTTGAACCCATGGAGTCATTAAGGTACTTGCCTATGCTATCGCCAACAGGATGGTTGATAACTAACACTAAGCCGTTCATCAACATCAAAAACTACCCTGAAATGGATAACCTGATGGCTGAAATTGAGTCGCTCGATAACCACATCGCACTTGATGCTGATGAAATCGCCAAAGAACTCGGTGCTCCGAAATCAGCCAATGTGGTGATACTTGGTGCAGCTTGCCCTTTCCTTGGCATTCCATACGAAGATATCCAACAGGCTATAAGAAACATTTTTGGCCGCAAGGGTGAAGAAGTCGTAGATATTAATCTTAGTGCGTTAAAAGCAGGCTACGAAACGGCCACGAAAAAACTTCAGACTGCCTGATGAGAAAACACCTGACCAAAAAGAATATTGTTGCCTTTGTTATTATTATAGTTGCTCTGGTTTTAAGTGTTTTTTCACTGGATTGGTACTTAACAGGGCTTGACCGGGAACCTGAAGCCGACAACAAATACATTCCTGAACCAAGAATTGAATATGGGATAGTTGTTGATTCATTTCAGGTTATAAAGGACGAAGTGAAGCCAAATGAGAATCTATCCAACATTCTGCTTCAGTATAATCTGAGCATGGGAACAATTGAGCAACTCGTTCAGAAAGCTGCCGGTATTTTTGATGTAAGGAAAATAAGGCACGGTAATAAGTACACCGTACTATTAACTAATGATTCTCTGCCGAGAATGCATTACTTTATTTACGAAAGCAGTCCTACTCAATATGTAATCTTTGAAGCCGGCGATTCACTCCATGTACATGCCGGTGAAAAAGAAATACAAGTTAAAATTAAGACTGCCAGTGGAACAATTACCTCTTCACTTTGGAATACTATGGCTGAAATGAAAGCCAATCCTAATCTTACCATTGCATTAAGCGAGATTTTTGCCTGGACTATTGACTTCTATGCAATACAGAAGGGTGATAATTTCACAGCTTTGTACGAAGAACTATCTGTCGATGGCGAACCAATTGGCCTGGGCAATATAATATCAGCAAGGTTTAAACATGCCGGTAAAGATCAGTATGCTTTCAGATATGTGCAGGATGGCACTGCCGACTACTTTGATGAAAAAGGGCAAAGCTTACGAAGAGCATTTTTAAAAGCACCTCTTAAGTTTTCGAGGATAAGTTCTAAATTCTCAAACAGCCGTTTACATCCGGTATTACGGATTCGCCGTCCACATCATGGTGTTGATTATGCTGCTCCTAAAGGCACGCCCGTTCACTCAATCGGTGCCGGAACAGTAACCGATGTAAGGTATGCCGGAGGTGCAGGACGAATGGTTAAAATCCGGCACAATTCAACTTACTCAACAGCTTACCTGCATTTGTCAGGATATGCAAAAGGAATTCGTTCCGGAGCAAGGGTACAACAAGGTCAGGTGATTGGATATGTTGGAAGTTCAGGATTGTCGACCGGCCCACATCTCGATTTCAGGTTTTACAAAAACGGGACGCCGGTTGATCCTTTAAAGGTAGAATCGCCGCCCTCACTGCCTGTAAAGAAGGAACTATTGGACGACTATACAAGAGTGAGACTTGAGATGAACCGCAAGCTCGATTCACTAAACATGCCGGTAAAGGCATCGGTTATGCCAATTTAAGAAAAATAAATTCAACAAATACAGAGGCCCTTAACGACAAGGGCCTCTTTTTTTTGTTTATCATCCGGAGTAAATGTTAAGCACTGAAAGAAGATAAAATAGATTTATACTTAGGGTTAGCTTACGGTTAACTTACGAAAAACTTACGGTATAATTACCGTTTTAGTATGTGTTCATTAATTTTACTTTAAGCTATACGTGATTTAACATCCGGTTCAAATACATTAAAATAACAATCAGTTTTAACTACATTTTGACTCTATTCAAAAATTAGTACATTTGAAGAATCAAAACAAACTTTTCAAACAAATACCTTATGAAAAAATTTTACTTACTATCTGTGTTACTGACAGTTGGGCTATTCCTTAGTGCTCAGCATCCGGTTAGGGTTCCATCCAACTGGAGAAATCAAGCAGTTCCCGATTCAAAAAATGTAAAGGAAGGGAACTATAACTCACTGGAGCAAACAATAAACTATTATGTTAGCTCAGGTAAAGCGATTTCTGAAGTTGAATTAGGTAACACTATTTACGATCTACAATCAAATGCATCTACTTCAAACCGATTTTACAGGTATGAAGATGGACACATGGCTGCTGCATGGACCAGGGGACTTGGTACTTCAAATAGTTATAGTGACCGTGGTACAGGATATAATTATTACAACGGAACCGACTGGTTACCTGCTCCAACTACACGCATAGAAACAGTACGTGCCGGCTGGCCTTCTTATGCACCTCAATACGATGGTGAAATTATTGTTTCTCACCATGATGCACAAGGTTTTATTGTAAATAGAAGACCTGAGCGTGCAACCGGAGATTGGACACAA
Source organism: uncultured Lentimicrobium sp. (assembly GCA_964547915.1). Lineage (GTDB taxonomy): Bacteria > Bacteroidota > Bacteroidia > Bacteroidales > Lentimicrobiaceae > Lentimicrobium. Next base: position 120,426 of record CAZJPP010000006.1, on the reverse strand, counting down.
TATATCCTTCCAGGACCTGCAGGTGCCGTAGATATTTCATGGCCACGAATTGTTAGCACCGGCGATAACAATGAAAATATTCATATGCTGGCAAGTACATGGGTTGCCTATGAGGGCCAGAACCGTGCCGTATTATATTACCGTTCTCAGGATGGTGGTGCTACATGGGACATTCAACACAGCATTCTACCCGGGATGGGGTCAGAAGATTATATAGAATTCAGTGGAGATACATATGCCTGGGCTGATCCTAAAGACAATAATTTAGCTTTCATTGTAGCTGATCAGTGGCACGATCTTTTTATTATGAAATCGACTGATAATGGTGAAAACTGGGAAAAAACAGTTATTTGGGAACATCCTTATCCAATGTGGGATATTAATAATCCAACCCCGGCCGACACTTTTTATTGCCCTGATGGAGCAGCACATATAACTTTTGATAATAATGGTAAGCTTCATGCAGTGTTCGGAATCAGCCGATCAATTTTCGAAGAAGGAAGTGAGCTGCCAAGCTGGTATCCATTTGTTGATGGTGTTGCTTACTGGAATGAGGACATGCCGACATGGACCGATGGAGATCAACTTAATGCCCTTGATCCTGACGCATTATATGAAAGTGGTAATCTTATAGGTTGGATGCAGGATATTAATGAGAATGGTGAGTTAGATCTTATAGGATATGAGGTAGCTAATATCGGTGATTATTCCGTTGGAGCTTCCAGTATGCCTCAGATTACTATTGATGAAAATGACTATGTGTATGTAATCTATACCAGCATAACTGAAGGTTTTGATAATGGTACGCAGCAATACAGACACATTTGGGCTCGTGGCTCAGGCGATGGTGGTCAAACATGGGGTGATTTTGTCGATTTAAATGCTGACATACTTCACATGCTTGATGAATGCGTTTTCCCTACAATTGCAAACAGAACATCTGAAGACAGGGTTCACTTTATCTATCAGTTGGACAATGAGCCGGGTCTCGCATTAAGAGGTGATGAAGATGCTCCTGCAGAAAATCTTTATTACTATGCAGAGTTCGACAAATCAGATGTAGTTAACGTAGGTACAAGAGATATTGATGTTAATAATTTCTCGGTTGACCAGAATTATCCAAATCCTTTCAATGGCACTACCGCTGTGAAAGTTTCCCTGCAAAAGGTTTCAAACGTAGATTTGAAGGTGTTTGATATGGTTGGTCGTCAGGTTTATTCAATTCCATCAAAAACATACAATGCCGGGTCAACTATGCTTGAGATTGATGGATCTTCATTATCTAAAGGTATTTACACTTACACCGTAACTGTCAATGGAAGCAGTGTTTCCAATAAAATGATTTTAAAATAATCAGATATCAGTTTTTAACCTAACAGGAGTAAGAAGTACATAAAAAAAAGGTTGGCATTGAGTTGCCAACCTTTTTTTACATTATTTAAAACTTTTACAATACGTTTATTTTAGTAGTTTTGGTTTGCTCACCAGCTTTAACTTTCACAAAATAAACTCCTGCATTTAATCTTGAAATGTCTAACATTACAGTTGACACACCAGGTTGACGAACTCCGTAAGATGTCTCTGTAACTTTTTGACCTGTAATTGAATATAATTCCAATGATACATTTGATTTACTACTCAAAATGATATCAAGTTTAGCTTCTCTGCTTGAAACAGGATTTGGATATACTGAAATCTCTATTGGTTTTGAATCATATTGTAAATCATCAATCCCTACATTAGGTTTCTGTATTGCCGTGTAATATATCAGGTTGTCGGATGGTTGATCTTCATCACCACGTACACTTAAACCCGGCTCAGCATCTGCCTGATAAGTGATGGGAATAAACTCTCTGTAATTTCCATCTTCTCTTGCTCCTGATGGGAAAACGCATTCATCAAGCATATGAAGAATATTATCTGACAGATGTTCAGGATCGCTCCATGTTTCTCCACCATCCAATGAATATACCCACCATAAGTGCCTGTATTGCTGTAAACCATTGTCATAACCTTCAGTGACTGAGGCATAAACAACATAAAGTCCATTATATTGATCTATTGTCAGATATGGCATTCCACTAGCAGAAACGTAATATGCCCCAATATTAAATGTTTCGTACCCAATAAAATCAAGTTCTCCGTTTCCATTAATATCAACCATAAACGCAATTAAATCGCCATTTTCATATAATAGGTCAGGATTGAGTACATTAACCTGGTCACCGCCTACCCATGTAGGCTTATCTTCGTTCCAGTAAGCAATACCATCAACAAATGGGAACCAACTTGGCAATTCATCTCCTTCTTCGAATAGACCACGGTTTACTCCAAAAGTCATATGCAATTTGCCTGAATGATCAAACACAGCATGAGCAGATCCGTCGGGGCAATAAATAGTATCGATTGAAGGAACATTGTTCCAGAAAGGAATAGGATGTTCCCATACAACTATTTTTTCCCAGTTTTCACCATTGTCGGTTGATTTCATTATAAATAAATCCAGCCAATTATCAGAAATTGTCAACGCTACATTATTACCTGTTGCACTGAGTGTGTATGAATCTCCAGCGAAATTAATATAGTAATCAGGACCCATTCCATCTAATACAATAGGTTCTTCCCAGGTTAAACCTGCATCTGTTGAGCGGATATATACTATTGCACCATCCTGTCCATTATAAACGGCACCACCATTTCCGGATGGTGCTGTTAAAGCAAACAGATGAAGGAATTCATTATTAGGACCACTTGAAATTAGTCTTGGCCATAACAAACCAGCTGGAGCTCCTTCGGGAGCAGATATTGTGCTTACGATCCAGTCTCCTGTACCCTTGACATCTCTTCTTAAAAAATTCAAAGGAACAGTTGCTGAAACGTGAGAAACAAAGCACTCACCTGTCGGTCCGCATTTAGTATAAGCAGGCCAACCTGCCTTTGCAGCTTCCAGTCTGCTGGTTGGTATAGGGCCCCAACTTGATCCATTGAAGTAATTGTAGGCAGTACCTCTGTCAGTGTAGTTAGGAGATCCTGTACCATAGGTCCATGTTGCTCCAATCGTACCATCTTCAAATATTTCCATCCTGTTTGAAGGAGTGGCAACGTTAGATTGAAGATCATAGACGGTTGCACCAATTTCTTGTTCATTTTGTGGCACTGAACCTCTTGTTACATAAGGATTAACAGTTTGAAGTAAATTATTGGTCTCAATAATTGCAGCCTTCTGCTCAACTGCAAGTTTTAAAGCTTTTGCAGGTGCTTTAATTCGTTGCATTTGAGCTGAAACCCCCATGCATAGCGTAACAGCTACAAACAATAGTAGTAGTTTTCTCATAATTTTTAAGATTTGGATTACATTAATAATTTTCGATGCTAATATATGAAAATCTGAAAAACAACTGCTAAAGAACACTTTTTGTTTTATTTTTCCAAACCAGCATGTTAAAGTGAAAGAATGAAAGGCATAATTGGCATATTATACTTCAGTTTTCAGTAGATTGAGTGAATTTTAAAAGATTTGAAATCAATTTCTAAGGTAAGTCCTGGATTATAGAAATATTTATTATGATGCTAAATATCTGTCACTCACGTTGTTTGGTGAAATAAAATTACATTTTAATATAGATTTTTATATTTATAACAATATTTTTTGTCTCAATCAAATATTTGCATTTTTTTTTGCTATATTTGGATATTATTAACACAAAACCCAAATCATCATGAAGAAAAAAAGCATTTTAAACCTAATTTTAGGTTTTGGATTTGTTCTACTCATTGGACTGGTATTAATACCTTATGGAACAAAAGCAGGCGAGAAAGAGCCTGGTGGAGTACTTAAGCTTACTTTCTACGGAATGAGTTATGCTAACCCATTTACTTATGGAACGATTACCGTAAAGACACAAGATGGAATTACTCATACTCAAAATTTTGTCTATGGCCAAACTGATTATTATTTCGGCTTTTATGATCCTCATTTTGTTGGGACCGCGTGTGCGACAATGAAACTATATAATGTAAACGCAGAACAATTAGGCTCTTGCGTTGAATTGAACGGAATTGGTTGGAATCCTCCAACAGGTGGTCCATCAGTTGATCTATTTAGATACGAAATTTAAGTAACATGGGTTCTTACTAGAAGATACAAAGATTAAAATTAGTTCAAAATGCCAGGGACTTAAGCAATACTTATTCCCGGGCATTTTGAATTTAAAAGTACTTTCGCAAAAACATTTCTTTAGAATATCCAACTTAGAAAATTAACCTCAAATTTTTGTTAAGACTTGAACTAATTGTCCTGAAATAAAACATCAGAAAATATTTATTGAAGGAAATTGAAAGAAATTTAAGAGTCAATCGCTTTTTTTATAAATTTGCAGAATGCGCATATACAAAACCATTCGATAGAGAAACAATTAAGAGAGCACAACGTTTAGATTTAAGAATCATTTGATCAGGCAATTACCAAATTTCAACAATAATGTTTCACTTAATTAAATCAAAAATGAAAACAACTTTACTTTTAACCGTAGCACTGGGTTTAAGCATCACAGTGATGGCGCAAAAAAGTCCGGGAAAGGTCAAAGCAAATTTGCCTTCGGTTTCTTTGCAAATTCAAAATGCTGACGATGCCGACCTATGCACCTCTCCAACACAAGTTAATTTTGTAAAACCTGAAGCTAAGGGGACAACAGAAGTTTCAATTGTTACATTAGGTGGTGCAGCTAATACGTATGGCTTGTATAACGGAGGCCGTACAGCTCTATGGGCAGATCCAAACATTAATTCTGTTGCTTTCTTCCACAGAATGAATACTACCCCGGGATCAGGCTATATTGCTGTTGATTACTCTACAGATGGTGGTACCACATGGGCAGTTAATCAGCAAGTCTTCAATCCAACTGTTACAGGTACAGCTAATGCCAGGTATCCACAAGGTGTGATTTACAATCCTCAGGGTAACACTACAGCTGCAAATGCCTATATGACAGGTTTATGGCCCACACTTGACGGAAGTAATGCCGGTTCAGGTAGCTGGGGTGGATATGGAGTTTCTACTTTAAAATTTGATGGAACCGGTTTAACTCAAGATGGTTGGCCTTCAGAACCTCCTATCAGGCAAAATGTTCCTGATGCAATGACAATCAATCCTCTTACAGGTGACGTATTCGTTGTAGAACCAGCTTTGGTTGATGGTTTGACTCCAAATTATACTGATACTATAGTAATTACACGTGGTATATTCAATTCAGAACTTGGAACTTATGAGTATGAACAAGATGCTTTCTGGGCTCCTATGCACCATATTCCCGATACTGCTTCTTATGCTGATACAAGAATTGCATTTGCTCCTGATGGCCAAATAGGTTATATTTCAATCTTAGGTGATAACGAAGGTGATGAGTTTGCTACAGGTGCAAGCTATTACCCAATTCTCTATAAAACTACCGACGGTGGTATAACATGGGAAGAAAATCCTATTGTTGTTCCTTTAAGTGGACCTGAAGGTTTAAATGGCATTGTTTATGGTCTTCTGACTGATGAACAAATTGCTGAGGTATTCGTAGAACCACTACCTGAACGTGATGAAATCCTTTACACTACTGCTTTTACTCATGACCTTGCTGTTGATGCTAATGGTAATCCTGTAATTTCAGTTGTTATTGGAATCTATCCCGGTACAACATATTCAATTGGATCTTCAAGCGGATTATTCGCTTCATATAACATCTTCTCTCTTGATCAGGGCCAGAACTGGTATGCTCAGAAATTAGGTGAAAATTTACTTACTTTCCGTGGAGAATGGGGAAGTGGTGACGATGCTATCAGTGAAGATAATCGTTCACAAGTTACTACTACTTTTGATGGTACTAAAATGTTCTTCTCATGGCTTGATACTGATTTTGAAGGTCTTGAGGATAACACTCAACCTGATATTTATTGTGTAGGATGGGATGTTGCCAGCAATATGTACACTGAAATTGTTAATGTTACCTACCTAACAGATGCATGGTACGCTGCTTTTATGGGAACAGCTTCATACTACGCTTTTGAGCCTGCTGCAGGGAGTTACGAAATTCCTTTTGCATATCAGGATATGAATATAAATGATCCTACTGCTCCTGTTATTTATAAATATATCAAGGGCTTTATCTTTACTGATGCTGACTTCACAATTGAAAGTGCAGGCAATTCTGTTATTAACAATGCTTCAGTATCACAGAATTTCCCAAATCCTTTCAATGGAACATCTACTGTAAAAGTTAGTATCGAAAAAGTTGCTAATGTTGGTCTTGAAGTATTTAACATGGTAGGACAAAAAGTTTATGAAGTTCCGGTAGCTACATTAAATGCCGGTTCACATGAACTTACTATTGATGCCAAAAACTTAAAAGCAGGTATTTATACATACTCTGTTAAAGTTGATGACAGTCGCGTAACCCACAAAATGATTGTTAAATAGCAATCAAGCAATATTCCAAAGGGAGATGTATTGCAGCATCTCCTTTTTTTTTGAATCAGACAATTACTTAAATATTCATTAATAATGTTTCACTAAATTAGATTAAAAAAAAATGAGAACTACACTACTCTTAACTGCAGCATTGGCAGTTAGCTTTTCGGTAATGGCACAGAAAAGCCCGGTAAAGTTAAAAGCAAACTTACCTTCGGCTTCTATGCAAATCCAAAAGAATGACGATGTCGACTTGGAAATCACTCCAACTCAAATTAATTTTGTTAAGCCTGCAGGCAAAGGAACAACAGAAGTTTCAATTGTCACATTAGGTACTTCAGCCAATACATATGGCCTGTATAATGGAGGTCGTACTGCTATCTGGGCAGATCCAAACATTAACGCTGTAGCTTTCTTCCACAGAATGGGTGCAACACCGGGTTCAGGCTATATCGCTGCTGACTTTTCTACCGATGGAGGTAGTACATGGTCAGTTAATCAGCAAATTTTTAATCCAACGACACCAGGTACTGCAAATGCAAGATACCCACAAGGTGTGATTTACAATCCTCAGGGTAACACAAATGCTGCAAATGCATACATGTCAGGATTATGGCCTACACTCGACGGAAGTAATGTTGCAGCTAGCTGGGGTGGATATGGCGTTTCTACTTTAAAATTTGATGGAACCGGTTTATCCCAGGACGGTTGGTCTTCAGAACCTCCACTAAGACATAATGTTCCTGATGCAATGACTGTCAATCCGGTAACCGGTGATGTTTTTGTTGTTGAAGGTGCGCTTATTGACGGTTTGACTCCAAATTATACTGACACTCTTGTAATTACACGTGGTATATTCAATTCCTCACTAGGAACTTATGAGTATGAACAAGATGCTTTCTGGGCACCTATGCGTCATATACCTGATACCGCTTCTTATGCTGATACAAGAATTGCTTTTGCTCCTGATGGCCAAATAGGTTATATTTCAATCTTAGGTGATAACGAAGGTGATGAGTTTGCTACAGGTGCAAGCTATTACCCAATTCTCTATAAAACTACCGACGGTGGTATAACATGGGAAGAAAATCCTATTGTTGTTCCTTTAAGTGGACCTGAAGGTTTAAATGGCATTGTTTATGGTCTTCTGACTGATGAACAAATTGCTGAGGTATTCGTAGAACCACTACCTGAACGTGATGAAATCCTTTACACTACTGCTTTTACTCATGACCTTGCTGTTGATGCTAATGGTAATCCTGTAATTTCAGTTGTTATTGGAATCTATCCCGGTACAACATATTCAATTGGATCTTCAAGCGGATTATTCGCTTCATATAACATCTACTCTACTGATCAGGGCCAAAGCTGGTATGCACAGAAATTAGGTGAAAACTTAATTACTTTCCGTGGTACATGGGGAGCTGGTGACGATGCTATCGATGAAGATAATCGTTCACAAATTACTACTACTTTTGATGGTACTAAAATGTTCTTCTCATGGCTTGATAGTGATTTTGAAGGTCTTGAAGATAACTCTCAACCTGACATTTATTGTATAGGATGGGATGTTGCCAGCAATATGTACACTGAAGTCGTTAATGTTACCTACCTCACAGATGCATGGTATGCTGCTTTTATGGCAACAGCTTCATATTACTCTTTGGAACCTGCTGCAGGCAGTTACGAAATTCCTTTTGCATATCAGGATATGAATATTAATGATCCTACTGCTCCTGTTACTTATAAATATGTCAAGGGCTTTATCTTTACTGATGCTGACTTCACAATTGAAAGTGTAGACAATTCTGTTATTAACAATGCTTCAGTTTCACAGAATTTCCCAAATCCTTTCAATGGCACATCTACTGTAAAAGTAAATATTGAAAAAGCAGCTAATGTTAGCCTTGAAGTTTACAACATGGTAGGACAAAAAGTTTATGAAGTTCCGGTAGCTACATTAAATGCCGGTTCACATGAACTTACTATTGATGCCAAAAACTTAAAAGCAGGTATTTATACATACTCTGTTAAAGTTGATGACAGCCGTGTAACACGCAAAATGATTGTTAAATAATAATCGTGCGTTATAAAAGAAGGGAGATGTTTTGCAACATCTCCCTTTTTTTATTCCTTAATAAAAGCACAAATCTGGTTAATTTACCATGGTTAATCTCTTAACAGATTCTCTCTTGTATCCATTGGAATCTCAGTTGCATGCTGTGACTCACCGGGTGAGTTAAATAAATACCTGTATGTGGTATGCCGCTTGGCAAAGTGACCGCCAACTGACTCATGTAATTGTCGCATCTTTGGATTAAAATCTCCGACCCACGAAAGTTCAATCTCTTTATAATTAGGCCTCTTTTTCATCACTTTCTCCATATGCCAGAATATTGCTGATTCAATACCTGACTTTTGGAATTTTGGCCTGATACCCATAACAGTTATCCTGGCTCTTGTAAACACTCCTTTCCACCGAAGATAGGCAAACTTTAACTTTCCAAATAGACTAATCTTTCCGTTAAAATGCTTAAGCATTTCATTGGCATCCGGTATCATGATAAGAAATGCAATTGGTTCTCCGTCAGAATATGCAAACCATATAAATTCCTCTTCACCAATAGGCTTCATTTCTTCGAGTTGCTCCTTTAATACTGACTTGTTAATAGGAGTAAAATTTTCGTGAAATTGCCATGCATCATCGTATATAATTTTGAAGTCGTTTATAAACTTCTCACTTTCTTTCCAGCAGAAATGTTCGAATGAATACCCTTTCTTATTCCTGACCCAATCAGCAATTTTCCAAAATCTTTCGGGGAATTGCTTTGTAAGGTCGAGGTGATTGGTCACTTGCTCGAAATAAGGCCTGAATCCATATTCCTCAAAGAAATTCTTATAATACGGGAAGTTATAATTCATACCAAAACTGGGTGGTATAAATCCTTCCACAAGGAGGCCCCAAAAGTTATCATTTTCTCCGAAATTAATAGGTCCATCCATTGCTTCCATACCCCTTGCAGTGAGCCATTCACGACAAGTATCGAAAATATAGAAAGCTGCATCTTTGCTGTTAATGCACTCAAAAAAGCCCATTCCGCCTGTGGGTTGCTGAAAATTGTATGCTTTCTTTCTGTTTATGAAAGCTGCAGCCCTACCTATTACCTCATCTTTGTCGTTCATGAATATCCATCGGATGGCTTCTCCATGAGTAAAAAACACATTAAGAGTTGGATTGAACACCGCTTCAATCACAGAATCCAGTGGGCATACCCAGTTAGGATCATTCTTATAGAGCTTTTTGGGGAAATCAAGAAACGACCTGATTGTTCTTTTATCGTGAACTTCAATGTGATGCATTTTGCGAATGTTATTTAGAAATCAAGTCCAAATGTAATGAAAGATTCAATCTTCATAAGAAATAGCTTCTAAATTCGTTTAATGTAAACAGCAAGGCTTAATCGGCTTATGCCCTAATAATTGTATTTTTGCATAAAAAAACAAGGGTGAAAAAATTATATGTCCTTATACTCCGTTCATATATCGGGCCACTAATACTTACCTTCTTCATTGCTCTCTTCATTCTTGTGATGCAATTCCTCTGGAAGTACATTGATGATTTGGTGGGTAAAGGGCTTGAATGGCACGTTGTTGCTCAACTTTTGTTTTATGCCTCAACTACATTCGTTCCTTTAGCTCTCCCATTATCAATTCTTTTATCCTCGCTGATGACCTTTGGTAATTTTGGCGAAAGATATGAGCTTGTGGCTATGAAATCTGCAGGTATTTCTCTGAGCACTATAATGCGCCCTCTGGTCGTGTTGTCTGTAATCATTAGTATTGGTGCCTTTTTCTTCTCAAACAATCTTCTTCCAATCTCAAATCTGAAATTCAAATCTATACTCTATGATGTGCGTCAGCAAAAACTGGCATTGAACATAAGGGAGGGTATTTTTTATAATGACATTGACGGGTATGTTATGCGGATAGGTAAAAAAGAGAGCGATGGTGTTACAATTCGGGATGTCATTATTTATGATCATACAAGCAAAGCAGGCGGCAGTAACGTTACAAAAGCTGAATGGGGAAAGATGGTGCAGAGTGGTGACGGTGGTCTTCTTGAACTTACTTTGTTTAATGGCTATAATTACGATGAACGAATTGATCGCAGAAACGAGAATAAAAGACCTTTCCAAAGAACTTACTTCGCAGAACAATATAGAAAGTTTGATTTATCAGACTTCAAAATGATGAGGACCAACGAGGATTTATTCCGAAATCACTATCAGATGCTTAACCTTGAGCAACTGGAGCATTCGGTTGATTCTCTTAAGAAACAGGTTACAGATAAACAAGAAAGTTATCACCGTTCTTCAATGATGGCTTTCCCTTATCTTAATAAGGCCGACACTTCAATTCAAAAGAGTAGTGTTAAGGTTGATGATAGATTGGTTGCCCTAAGTTTGCTTTCTAAATCTGAAAAAATTCAGGCACTGGATAAAGCACTTAATAACTCAAGGAATGCTCTGAATTCCGAAGAATATGAGAGTAATGATTACAATGAAAGAATGGTGCTGATTAGAAAACATGAAGTTGAATGGCATCTGAAGTTTACGCTGTCTTTTGCATGTCTGGTACTATTCTTTATCGGAGCTCCTTTTGGAGCCATTATAAGAAAAGGGGGTCTGGGTTTGCCTCTTGTTATTTCAATCGTGTTCTTTGTGATTTACCATGTAATTTCAATGACAGGTAAAAAATCGGTAATTGCCGGCACTGTTGATCCTGTTTTTGGCATGTGGCTTTCTTCATTAGTACTTCTTCCTTTAGGGATACTCTTTACTTATAAAGCGACAAACGACTCTCCACTACTCGATGTAGATTCATGGAAAATACGTATAAAACGCATAATGGAAAAGTTTAGCAAAAAGTGAAAGCGCAAAGTATCCTGATAATCTGCAACAAATCGCCCTGGCCACCTAAGGAAGGAGGCCCGATTGCAATGAATGCGATGGTTGAAGGATTGTTAAATGCCGGTCATAATGTGAAAGTGCTGGCAATAAACAGCCATAAATACAATGTGGATTTATCATCAATCCCGGACGAATACAAAGAAAAGACAAAAATAGAACTGGTTCATCTTGATTTGAGGATTAAACCTGTCGATGCCTTTCTTAACCTTTTTTCTACGCAATCATACCATGTTAAAAGATTTATTAGCAAGGATTTTGGTAAAGCATTGCGAAAGATACTGTTAAACAACAAATTCGACATTGTACAGCTGGAGACCCTATTTGTTGCACCCTACATTCCCTTGATAAGACAATCGTCAGCTGCCCACATAATTCTCAGAGCCCATAATATTGAACATCTTATATGGGAGCGATTGAGCATCAATGAGAAGAATCCAATTAAAAAGTGGTATCTGCGACACCTTACAAAGACATTAAAAAACTTTGAGATAAATGTCTTATCGGAATTAGACGGGGTTGTTGCGATCACGCCAAAGGATGCTGAGTTCTTTAAGCAGAAAATGAATCCCGGTAAGGTAATTTCAATTCCATTTGGTATAAACACTGATAGAATAGAGCACTCTAAACCAAATGAGAGTTCCGGGAATTCATCACAAAAAACAATTTTCCATCTGGGTTCAATGAACTGGATGCCAAACATTGAAGGCATAAAGTGGTTTCTTGAAAAAGTATGGCCGGGAATAGTTGCAATAAGAAAAGACATAGTTTTCAGAATAGCCGGCAGGGAAATTCCTGCATGGCTGCGAAATACAAATCTTGAAAATGTGATTATTGATGGTGAAGTCCCCGATGCACTGAGCTATATGCAGCAGTATAAAATAATGGTGGTTCCTTTATTTTCGGGCAGTGGTATAAGAATTAAAATTATTGAAGGGATGATGGCCGGCTGCGCAGTAATAACTACAACAATTGGCGCCGAAGGAATTCAGTACACTAATGACAGAGAACTAATTATTGCCAATAATGAAGAGCAGTTTACAGAGGCTATTACATACCTGGTTGATAACAAACAAAAAGTTGAAGATCTGGGGAAAAACGCTATTGACTTCATAATGACAACTCACAATAACCAATTACTGATAAGTAAGCTTGAAAGTTTCTATTCTTCCTTAAAGGATTGATCAAATTCCATATCTTTGTATCGTAGGTGACAAAATAGAAACAACACCTAAAAAATTGAATGAAGCTTTTAGTTATTTTACCTCGTTTTCCATATCCCACAGAAAAAGGAGATAAACTCAGAGCATTCAATCAAATAAAAGTGCTGTCGAGGTTTCATGACATTACACTTTTTGCCCTTACTGATAAAGCGGTAAAAAGGTCGGATGAGGAAATGGTTAAACCATACTGCTCATCAATAATAATTCACCGACTAAGGCCTTTTTCAATTGGATTGAACTTGCTGCGTGCTTTGATTAATGGTCGACCGTTCCAGGCCGGCTATTATTACAATAGTCGTGCTCAAAGTGCCTTGAACAAAGTAATTGAAGAAATACAACCCGACCACATTTATTGTCAGTTATTACGAACTGCAGCTTATGCATTTAATACCGAAGTACCAAAAACTCTCGATTATCAGGATGTTTTTTCAAAAGGTGTTGAAAGACGAATCCCTAAAACCAAGGCTATTTTTAGATTTATCTTTCGGGTTGAGTTTAAACGACTCCTGAAATACGAAAAGCGGATCTTTGATGTTTTTGATGTGAAAACCATAATATCAAAGCCCGACAGAGATTGCATTCCACATGAAAAAAGAGAGGAAATTCATGTAATACCGAACGGAGTAGACCAGAAATATTTCAAACCATACAAAACCAAAAAGCAGACTGAGCTACTTTTTACAGGAAATATGGGATATCCCCCTAATATTGATTGCGCTGAATATCTTGTTAATAAAGTACTCCCTATAATTCATACCAAATACCCTGATGCAAGACTTACTATTGCCGGTGCGACACCGCACTCAAGAGTTAAATCGCTTGAAAATGACAAAGTAATTGTAACGGGATGGGTTGATGATATTAGAGAATACTATGCAGGTGCAAGAATATTTATGGCACCTATGCAACTGGGCACAGGCTTACAGAATAAGCTTCTTGAAGCAATGGCAATGAGATTACCATGTATTACATCAAGTTTGTGTAATTCAGCTTTGATGGCAAGGGAAGGCGAAGAGATTCTGATTGGTAATACCCCCGAAGAAGTTGCTGAGCAGGCAATTAAACTCCTGTCGGACACATCACTCGCTGATAATATCAGCACTAATGGCTACACATTTATCCAGAATAACTATAGCTGGACAGGTTCAACAGTTCACTTGTCAGAGCTAATGGAACAGGTTTCGGAGAAAAAAACAATGAGTTTTTGAGTTACAATCTTCAAAAACTCACATCAATACAATAAAGAAAACTGCAAAATGCAACATAACAGTGTCCTAAGTAGAATTTCATTCATTGTGATGCTCTTGTTGCTATGCGTTAATATTGAAGCAGCTGATCTTAGAAAATCTGATTTAAAAGAACTGACTGAAAAGGCAAGTGAGCTATTACGAGAGTCGCCTGATGAAGCCATTTCATTAGCCAAGCAGGTTATTGAAGCAACTAACGACGATAAAAACAGCCCTTACAGGGCTACTGCACTTAAACAATTAGGCTTGGCACACTACTATAAGCAGAATTACAGACAGGCCAAGGAATATAATGAGCATGCTTTAATTATCTACAGAAGTCTGAATGACTATGATGGAATTGGATCGGTGGAGAATAATTTAGGGATAATTGCTGAGAGAGAAGGCGACTATCCCAAGGCAATAAAAAAATACACCGAATCAGTAAAAATGTTTGATAAGGTTTATGCTTCGCGAAAGAAGAAAACGATTCCTCTCTCCAATATTGGTGGTGTTTATTCTACACTTGGGCGATACGATCTGGCTTTGGAGGCACTCACTGAAGCTCTGGAAAATAGTATTAGTTTAAAAGACACTTCAGGAATAGCTCCATCCTATAATAATATAGGCAATATTTATTTGAGTATGGAAGACTTTAAATCAGCCATAAATTGTTACAAAAAAGCGGAGCAGATTCACATTAAATATAATGAACAGGAAGAACTTTCAACTGTCTACAATAATATAGGTGAAGCCTACCTGAATTTGAAGAATATTAAGGAGGCTTTGAAGTACAACCAGCTTTCACTTGAAATAGCCGGAAAAATCGGCGATTATGAAGGTATCGTTTCAAGTCATGTTAACATGAGTGAAATATGTCTGGAAATTAATGAGTCAGAGCAAGCGTTAGCTCATATTAAAGAAGCAATACGATTGTCGCCTAAAGTTTCCGACAGAGGTGTACAAGCTACCATCCAGGCTGCTGCAGGCAAAGTAAGCAATTTCATGGATCAGCACGATGAAGCTATAAGCTACTATAAAAAGGCTTTAGAATATGCTGATAAGCCGGGATTTGAGCTCTTAACCAGTGAAATCTATGCCGGTTTGGCAGAAGCATACAGTGAAAAGAAAAACTTTGAGCGTGCATTCAATTATCTGAGCCGACGTGTGGAGGTTCTTGATACCCTTAAGAGCCGTGAAAACAGCAACCGGCTTAACATGCTTAAGGTTAGCTTTGAAATGGAGCAAACTCAAAGAGACAACCAACTTCTCAGACAACAAAATATTTATGCCGAATTGGCAATTAAGAGACAGCAAACTATCAGAAACCTGTTTATTGTTATTTCTGCTATTGTTCTGGTTTCTCTTGCATTCCTATTCCTATTGTACTATTCAAAGAAAAAGAAAAATGAATTGCTGGCATTAAGGAATGATCAGATACTAAATCAAAAGAAAGAGCTCGATAAGCTTTATCTTGAGCAATATAAGCTTAATGAGATTAAAACAAAGTTCTTTAGTATTGTAGCGCATGATTTGAAATCACCGTTCCAGTCATTGCTTGGATTCACTGAATTGCTCAGTAAAGAGTATGAGCATTTTGATGATGAACAAAGGATTGATGCATTGAATAATATGCACAAGGTTACTTCTGACACCTATAAGCTTATTGAAAATCTGCTTGAGTGGGGAAGAATTCAAACCGGAAATGCAACTGTTAATCCCAAGTTTATCAATCTAAAGGATCTGGCTGACTCAATTGCTCCAATGTTTGAAGTATCACTGAAAAGTAAGAAGCTCCGGCTGAATATTGATATAGCCCCGATTATTCTGGCTCATGCCGATCAGAATATGATTGGAGCTGTCTTGAGGAACCTAATATCAAATGCTATTAAATTTTCCAATCCTGATAGTGACATCAGAATTTCGGCAGTTCAAACTATTGATTCAACACGATTATCAGTTACTGATAGCGGAGTTGGTATAGAGCCGGATGTAATTGATAAATTATTCACGTTCGATCCGAAAATAAGAAGAACAGGTACAGGAGGAGAAAGTGGAACAGGAATGGGCCTGGGTCTGTGTATGGAATTTATGCAATTAAATAAAGGGACTATAAAAGTATCAAGCCAGCCGGGTAAAGGAAGCACATTCACTATTATTATGCAACCCGGTTCAAAAGTGTCGGTCCCGGTAACCGCTTAAGCTTAATACCTGCTGCTTTTCAAAAAATGACATTGGATTTTTGCGTAAGTTTGCCAAAACTTTCGCATATGTCAGAAGACAATAAAATTATATTCTCGATGGTGGGTGTGGGTAAAGTAATTCCACCTAACCGACAGATACTTAAGGATATTTACCTCTCATTTTATTATGGTGCCAAAATTGGCATTATTGGATTAAACGGCTCGGGCAAGTCAACACTTCTCAAAATAATTGCCGGACTTGATAAGTCATATTCCGGTGAAGTTGTTTTCTCTCCCGGTTATACTGTTGGTATCCAACTTCAGGAACCGCATCTTGACAGTAATAAAACTGTTAGAGAGGTAGTTGAAGAAGGTGCTGCAGAAACTGTTAAACTGCTCAAGGATTTTGAAACAGTGAATAACCGCTTTTCAGAACCTCTTACTGATGATGAAATGACCACCCTGATTGAAGAACAGGGACGATTGACTGAATTAATAGATCAGCATAATGGATGGGATTTGGATGCCCGGCTTGAAAGAGCTATGGATGCTCTGAGATGCCCGGATCCGGAAACTCCTGTTGTTAATTTATCAGGTGGTGAAAGAAGACGGGTTGCTTTATGCAGACTTTTGTTGCAGGAACCTGACATTCTATTACTCGATGAGCCGACAAACCATCTGGATGCTGAGAGCATTGATTGGTTGGAGCAGCATCTGAAACAATATAAAGGAACTGTAATTGCAGTTACCCACGACAGGTATTTCCTTGACAATGTAGCAGGCTGGATTCTGGAACTCGACAGAGGTGAAGGGATTCCATGGAAAGGCAATTATTCTTCATGGTTGGAGCAGAAATCCAACAGGCTTGCTATGGAAGAAAAAGCAGAGAGTAAAAGGCGAAAAACTCTTGAAAGAGAGCTCGAATGGGTGCGCATGTCGCCCAAAGCACGTCATGCCAAATCAAAAGCCCGTTTGTCGGCCTATGAGCGCCTGATGAGTGAAGACACAAAGCAGAAAGAAGAAAAGCTGGAAATATTTATACCCAATGGACCCCGACTGGGTAACAAGGTGATTGAGGCTGTGAATATTTCTAAAGCATATGGAGATAAGCTATTATTTGAAAACCTTAGCTTTAGCCTTCCGCCTGCGGGAATTGTAGGTATCATTGGTCCAAACGGGGCTGGTAAAACAACGTTGTTCCGGCTAATTATGGGTTTGGATCAACCTGATAACGGGAATTTTGTTGTTGGCGAAACAGTTAAACTGGGTTATATTGACCAGGCACATACTGCTATTGATCCGGAAAAGACAGTCTGGGAAGTAATTTCCGAGGGAAACGAGAATATTCAGCTTGGTGGTAAGCTATTTAACTCAAGAGCTTATGTTGCAAGATTCAACTTCAGTGGTGCTGACCAGGGTAAAAAAGCCGGTGTTTTATCCGGGGGTGAAAGAAACAGAATGCACCTTGCATTAACTCTGAGGTCAGAGGCTAATGTTCTCCTGCTCGACGAACCGACAAATGACATCGATGTAAACACACTCCGGGCATTGGAAGAAGGACTTGAGAACTTCGCCGGTTGTGCTGTTGTCATTTCGCACGATAGATGGTTCCTCGACAGAATTGCTACACATATACTTGCTTTTGAAGGTGATTCGCAGGTTGTTTTCTTTGAAGGCGGTTATTCTGATTATGAAGAAAACAGAAGGAAGAGAACTGGCAATGAAACACCGCACAGAATTAAGTACAAAAAGCTTCAATAATATAGATTTCAATGAGCTTTCAAAAACCATCAGTACCAAAAGGAACACGCGACTTCTCTCCTGTTGAGATGAACCGTCGTAATTATATTTTCGGGACCATCAAAAGTGTCTTCGAATTATACGGATACTCCCCCATCGAAACTCCTTCAATGGAAAACTTGTCGACTCTACTGGGTAAATACGGAGAAGAAGGTGACAAATTACTGTTCCGTGTTCTCAATTCGGGAGACTTCCTTAGTGACATCACTGCTAAAGATCTGGAAGAAGGATATCAGAAAACTGCATCCAAACTTAGTGAAAAGGGCCTCAGGTATGACCTCACGGTTCCTTTTGCCCGGTATGTTGTTCAACACCGAAACGAAATAACTTTTCCATTTAAAAGGTATCAGCTTCAGCCTGTATGGAGAGCCGACAGACCGCAAAAAGGCCGGTATCGTGAATTTTACCAGTGTGATGCTGACGTTATTGGTTCTGATTCGCTGTTCAACGAGGCTGAACTTCTGGCTATAGCCGACAGAATATTCAGTAAACTCAATATTGAGGTCGTTATAAAATTAAATAACCGGAAAATCCTTACAGGTATAGCTGATACCATAGGTTTCCCTGATAAAATCACAGATATCACGGTTGCTATTGATAAGCTCGATAAAATTGGCGTTGAGAAAGTTAATGAAGAGCTTGAAAGTAAAGGAATTACAAGGGAAGCCATTGATAAATTACAGCCTATTATAAACCTTTCGGGGACAACCTCATTCAAACTTAATGAAATGAAAATGGTGTTAAGTGGCAGTGAGATTGGAATGCAGGGAATTAAAGAAATGGAAGATGTGATGGAAATCGCGTCTTCAATGAATATTAAGAATGAGATTGAACTTGACTTGTCGCTTGCCAGAGGTCTTAATTACTACACCGGTGCGATCATTGAGGTAAAGGCTAAAAATGCAGGAATAGGAAGTATCAGCGGCGGCGGAAGATATGACAACCTCACCGGAATATTCGGTATGCCCGATGTTTCAGGTATTGGAATTTCATTCGGGGCCGACAGAATCTACGATGTTATGCTGGAGGCAGATTTGTTCCCGGCATCATCTGAAGCTTCAACCAAAGTGTTAATTATAAACTTCGGGGCATCAGAAGAGAAATACTGCATCGAATTATCTGAATCACTCAGAAACCAGGGTGTGAATACGGAATACTACCCCGATAATGTAAAAGTGAAAAAACAATTTGCATATGCTGACAGTAAACAGATTCCATGGGTTGTGATTATTGGAGAGCTTGAGAGAACAAGAAACAAGGTACAACTTAAAAATATGACTACAGGTGAGCAAGTTGAATTAAGTGCCACAGAATTAAAAGATTACATAGCATAAAATACACTAAAAAATTATGAAGAGCTTTTTAATTAGTCCTGAACCCTTAACCCTTGATATTATAAGCGAGTTGCTTACTTCGGAAACAAAGCTTGAACTGTCGGAGGAAGCAATCACAAGAATCCAGCATTGCCGCGATTATCTTGACAAAAAATTAAGAACAAGTAAGGAGCCAATATATGGAATCACAACCGGATTTGGCTCATTGTGCAACATATCGATTTCGGAGGGAGAGCTTTCGAAACTTCAGGAAAACCTTGTTAAATCACATGCTTGTGGCACCGGTGATGAAGTGAATTCGGAAATTGTAAAGCTGATGCTGCTTCTTAAAATTCATGCCTTATCATCGGGCAATTCAGGAGTGCAGGTTGCAACAGTACAACGATTGATAGATTTCTACAATAATGATGTACTTCCGGTTGTATATGAACTGGGTTCTCTGGGAGCTTCGGGCGATCTTGCACCATTAGCTCATTTAAGTCTGCCGTTATTGGGAATGGGAGATATGAGAATGGCAGGTAAATTAATACAGGCACGTAAAGTGCTGAAAGAATTTGGATGGCAGCCAATAAGTCTTCAGAGTAAAGAAGGACTTGCATTACTTAATGGCACGCAATTTATGAGTGCCCACGCTGTCTGCATACTCCTGAAAGCAAGGAAATTAAGTCAACTGGCTGATATTACCGGGGCAATTTCATTAGAGGCATTCAATGGTAAACTGGATCCATTCATGGAACAACTGCATATTATAAGGCCTCACAAAGGACAAATAGAGACTGCACGTAATTTCAGGAAACTCCTTGAAGGGAGCAAGATAATTGAATTTACAGGCAAAAAAGTTCAGGATCCATATTCATTCCGTTGCATACCACAGGTACATGGAGCAGTTAAAGATACTGTTAACTATGTGGAATCGGTTGTGCTTACGGAGATTAACGCGGTTACAGATAATCCTACGATATTCCCTGACGAAGATCTTGTTTTATCGGGAGGTAATTTTCACGGTGAGCCGTTGGCCCTGACCCTTGACTTCATTTCTATAGCACTGGCTGAATTGGGCAGTATTTCGGAAAGAAGGATTTACAGACTGATTTCAGGACAAAGGGAATTACCTGAGTTTTTGGTTGCCAATCCCGGTCTGAATTCAGGATTTATGATTCCACAATATACTGCAGCAAGTATTGTAAGCCAGAACAAGCAACTGGCGACACCGGCATCGGTTGATTCAATATCATCGTCGAACGAACAGGAGGACCATGTGAGTATGGGTGCAAACAGTGCTACGAAAGCGCACCGGGTAGTTAACAATCTTGAGAGAATACTGGCCATTGAGTTATTTACAGGGGCTCAGGCCCTTGAATTCAGGGGTATTGCAAACACATCACCTTTCCTTAAGGCATTTATTGACGAATACCGCGGTGTTGTTCCTTTTGTTACTGATGATACCATTATGTATAGTGAAATCGCAAATTCAGTAGAATTTTTGCGAAACATACAGTTTGACTTCCCTGAATAGTCGGGTTGTTGACAAAATAATGCTTGTAAAAATGCCGTTTGAATTGTCAAACGGCATTTTTGTTATTTATAAACCCGCACTATTCCTAATAAATTGTGATTTTTTAACATTTTTAAACAACTGTTGCATTTTTTAGAAAATATTATCTACATTAGCATCAACAAAAGCAGGCAAATAGCCCTTTCGAGGAACCATTTATGAATAATTTTTATTAAAAACCAATATTTGATGCATCCTTGGGACTGATTAGATCGTCTTAAAAAAATAGTCAACTATTATTGTTAACCAAAAATGGAGGTAATATTCACAAAGAAATAGAACAACAAAGCTTAACCAAAGAAACATTTTTAAAAACAATGTAAAACAATTCAATCACCAAAAACACACACTATGAGAAAATTTGCTTTGATGCTTGTACTTCTATTCTTTGCAGGAGTACAGGTTATTCTGGCCCAAACCACCATTACTGGGGTAGTTACCAGTGCTGATGACGGGCAGCCTATACCCGGTGCAGCAGTACAGGTTAAGGGTACTACAACAGGAGTAACAACTGATATTGACGGACGCTATTCACTAAGAGTTCCAGCCAATGCCGAAGTGTTACAATTTTCGTTTGTTGGTATGACCACAAAAGAGGTTACAATTGGCACTCAAACCGTTATTAATGTAGTGCTCGAAACTGAAATCATGGATATTGAAGGGGTTGTTGTTACCGCACTTGGTATCAGCCGTGAGAAAAAATCTCTGGGATATGCTGTTCAGGATGTAGAAGCTGAAGATTTGACACGAACAGGTAACACCAATTTGCTTGGAGCACTGCAAGGTAAAGTTGCAGGTGTTGAAATCAAACCTTCAAGTGGTATGCCAGGTGCCTCTTCACAATTCCAGATCAGAGGTGCACGTTCTTTCACCGAAAACAACTCACCATTGTATGTTGTAGATGGAATGCCGATTTCTTCAACACCGGCATATTCCACCGGAAATAGTGTCACAGGCTCTGACATTTCTAACAGAGCAATTGACATTAATCCTGCCGATATTGAAAGTATCGAAGTACTAAAAGGGCAGGCAGCAGGCGCTTTGTATGGAATCCGCGCTTCTAATGGTGTTATAATAATTACTACTAAGAGTGGAAAAAATAACAAGGTAGGTCGTCCCGTAGTATCTTTAAGCCATACCAGTAGTTTCGATAAGGTTTCAAGAACACCTGATTACCAAACTACTTACGCTCAAGGTTCCGGAGGTGTTTATAATCCAACATCATCCATGTCATGGGGTCCTAAGATTGTAGATTTACCAAACGATCCTGACCGTGGTGGAAATACTGTGAATGCCTACACTGAGGAATGGGGATTACAAGAAGGTAAATTCTATGTACCACAACTTGCTGATGGTGGCCTTCATCCATGGGTTACTCCTCAAGTTTTTAACAACTGGGATGATTACTTCCAGACAGGTTATACGATGAGCAACAATATCAGTATATCTCAGGCAAACAGCGAAGGTAACTACTCACTCGGTTTCAGCAATACTGATCAGGAAGGTGTTGCTCTGAATACCGGAATGACACGTTACAATGTTAGGGCAAATGCTGAGAAAAATCTAAATAAAAACTTTACTACAGGATTTTCAGCCAATTATTCAACTGTTGACATTGATAAATTATCCGGTGCAAATGACGGTTCGTTGGCTGGTGTGCTGGCAGCTCCTTCAAGTTATAACCTGAAAGGCTATCCTTATAGCAGACCAGGAGAACCTACCCGTCAGATATACTATCGTGGAGGTAGCTTTGACAATGCATACTGGGTTGAGCACAATAATACTTTTAATGAAGTCACAAACCGTTTCTTTGGAAGTGCTTTCGTTAATTACAAAACTCAAATCGATAATTCCAAATCCTTAAACGTGCGTTATCAGGCTGGTACCGATACTTATTCAACACATTTACAGGATATATTTGGTTATGGCAGTAGAGGAAATTCGAGAGGAGTAATTGATAATTATGGAACAACAAACTCCATCTTCAACTCTCTGTTAACAGGTACATTTGATTGGAATATTTCTAGTGACTTTACTTTCAACTTTGTGCTTGGTAATGAAATTAATCATGAAAACACTAAAGCTTATACTGAAACAGGAACCAACTTCAACTTCCCAGGTTGGAATCATATTGGAAATGCCAGTGTTGTTGTTGCAAACGAAGAACAGTGGGCTAACAGAACTGTTGGAGTTTTTGGAAGTATGTTACTTTCATGGAGATCAATGATCTTCCTGAACGCTACAGGTAGAAATGACGTTGTCTCAACAATGCCAAGAGACAACAGATCCTTCTTCTATCCTTCAGTTGGCTTATCATTTGTAGCAACAGAAATGAGTGCATTACAAGACATTGACTGGTTGTCATATGCAAAAGTAAGAGTTTCTTATGCAGAAGTAGGACAGGCAGGAACGTTCTATGAAAACTACTTCTTAGCTCCAAATTACGAAGGCGGCTTTTGGGTTGGTGCACCAATTCAATATCCTATTGGAGGTATAAGTTCATATATTCCGAGTCAAGATCTATACGACCCCAACCTGAAACCTCAGAACACAAAATCAACAGAATTTGGTATTGATCTTAAGTTCTTAAACAACAGGTTTGGAGTTGATTATACTTTCTCGAAACAGAATGTTACCGACCAGATATTCCCAGTTCCCCTTGCAGGCTCAACCGGAGCATCAACACTGGTAATGAACGGAGGTGCTGTTACTACAGATGCACATGAAATCATGCTCTATATTGTACCAGTTCAAACAAATGATTTCACATGGGATATCAATCTTAATTATACCAAACTCACTAATATGGTTGACGAACTGGCACCTGGTGTAGAAAGTATCTTCCTCGGTGGTTTTGTTACACCACAAGTTCGTGCAGGTATAGGAAATACATTCCCAGTAATATATGGAAGTTCATTCCTTCGTGATGATAATGGTAAAATTGTTGTTGTTGACGATCCCGGCGCATGGAATCATGGATTCCCGCAAGCAAGTGATCCTGCTGTAATTGGAGAAGTATCGCCTGATTTTATTCTTAATGGTACTACTTCTTTCAGATATAAATCTCTCTCTTTGAGTGCAGTATTAGAATGGAAGGAAGGTGGCGAAATGTATTCAGGCTCAAACGGTTTGCTTGATCTCTATGGGATGTCAGCCGTTACTGAAGACAGGGAGTCTACATTCATCTTTGATGGTGTAAAACCCGATGGAACTCCAAACGATATTGTTAGGGGTGGACCAAATGATCCTTTTAATGCAGTTGAAGATCTTTATGCAAATGTACTATCTAATATAGATGAATATTATATTCATGATAATTCATTTATTAAACTACGCGAAATTTCATTGAGGTATCAGTTGCCAAACAACTTCTACAAAACTGCTACTGCCGGTATATCGGTTTATGCCAGGAATATACTCCTCTGGAGTGCTCTTCGCAACATAGATCCTGAAACCTCACAGGGTAATACCAATATGGGAGGATCATTTGAAAGGTTCTCATTACCCCAAACCACCAGTATTGGCTTTACAATTGATGTAACGTTTTAATTTAAAAAAAGAAAACAATGAGAAAGATAAAAAATGTCCTAATCCTCGGGCTTCTAATCCTGACAGCATTCTCCTGTTCAGAAGATGTTATGGATGATATCAACAAGAATGTGAATGACCCTACCGATGTTGCGACAAACCTAATTATCACTGATGTAATAACAAGCACTGCATTCAATGTTACCGGAAGTGATTTGGCCTTTTATTCATCGGTATATATTGAACACAACGTTGGAGTCTGGAACCAGAGTTACAATGCAGAAATCAGGTCTGGAGAGCCTACAAACGCCACTACATATAATAATACGTGGAATGCAATATATAAAAACCTTGCAGATCTGAAATTGATCATCAGTAAATGTTCAGAAGGCGGATCAGAAGCTGGTAATTTCCATACTCTTGGTATTGCTCAAGTACTTACTGCATATAATCTGGCAATACTTACTGATGTTATGGGTGATGTGCCTTGGACAGAAGCTCTTCAACCAGGAGTAGTTTATACTCCAACACTTGACAGCCAGGAAAAAATTTATGGCGACGTCATGACTTTGGTTGATGCAGCTATTGAAAACCTTCAGAAAGAAACATTGTTCCCTTCTTTAGGTACACAAGACTTTATTTATAACGGAGATGCACAAAATTGGCTGAAGTTTGCCTATGGTTTAAAAGCACGTTATACGATGCGTTTATCACTAAGGTCACCAGCATATGAGGATGTTATCACTTATGCAAATCAGTCATTTACCTCCGCTCTTGAGGAAACTAAATACCATTATAATGCCTCAACAACCTTCAGTCCTTTCTATAGATTTTTCACTGATCGTGACTATTTAGGTGCTAGTCAGAGTCTTGCAGATAAACTTACATCGAGAAATGATCCCAGGGCAGATGTATTCTGGGAAACTCATCCTGCTGCTGGAGAATTTTTATTAGCTCCAAATGGTGATCCGGTACAGGCTCAAGGTCTTTATGCTGTATCAGCAATTTCAACACCTACTGCACCAACTTTTCTTCTGAGCTATCATGAAATAGAATTCCTGAAAGCCGAAGCTTACGTTAGACTAAATAGACTGGATGATGCCGAAACAGCATTAAGCAACGCTGTTAAAGCCGCTTTCCAGAAAGTCAATATTGGTCTGACAGTTGAAGAAGCAGAAACGTATTTAACTGATGAGGTAATTCCGAGGTTTAATGCGAATCCTCTTGCAGAGGTAATGAATCAAAAATACATCGCATTCTTCGAAGAAGAAGCTGTTGAGGCCTATAACGATTACCGTCGACTTGAAGCAATGGGTGACAATGTTATTGAACTTGACAATCCATTGAACGATAACCAATTTCCAGTGCGATTCACTTATGGATCAAGTGACGTTACGACCAATGCAAATGTTCGAAATGCATACGGTGATGGAAGGTATGTGTATACTGAGAATGTTTGGTGGGCAGGTGGTTCACGTTAATATTTAATAATTTTTAAATACTTGAAAATGAAAACAAACAAAATATTAGCATTTCTGGTGACAATGGTCATGGTGTTTTCTTCCTGTGAGACAGAGGTTGAAGATCCCAGTGGCGAAAGAGGCGTGGGTTTTGTGCCTGCAATTACAAATCTAAACCCTGCTGTATTTGATGTAAACGACCCATCGAACACATTCGTTCAATTTGATCTGAACGTTGACCCAAACATTGTAAGTGAGGTAAAATTTCTAGTCTCTTTCAATGATACCCTACAAAGGAAGGAACTCGTATCGTTCCAGACTTTTCCGCAAAATGTAAAAATCTACATGCATGAAGCCGCAACTGCACTTGGAATTTCACTTGATGATGTTGTTGCAGGTGATGCTTTCACTATTGAAGCTATAACTGTTCAGGGTGGTAAGACATACAGATCTAATGCTGTTATCAATGCAGCCGTAGTTTGTGCATATAATCCGGACAATGTAACTGGATCGTATCGTGCTGTAAGTGCTGACTGGGCTGTTGATGGTACAGTTACACTTACCGTTGACCCTGATGATCCTTACATAATTTATGTATCCGGTCTTGCAGAGCTCGATGGTTTAACTGAAGATCAAGGCCCGCTCAAAATGGTTGTAAATGCTTTAGACTTTTCAGTTAAAGCTGAAAAAACAGCACTTGCTTCTGTAGCATGGGATTATACAAACTTGTCATATGAAGGAAGCGGATCACTAAATACGTGCAACGGAACTTATGAAATGTTATTCGCTATTACTGTTGACCAGGGTTCATTTGGATCATTCCCATTTACTCTTACAAAGCAATAGGATTAAATAACAGTATATTTTAGAAATAACTATTAGATTTAACTGTAAAAGTTAATCATTTTATGAATTACCCCTAAGAACCATTAAGGTTTTAGGGGTAATTCTTTTTGTTCCAGGGCAACTATGTGTAATAAGATGACATATTATTGCTCATATCCTGAAACAAAAA
Source organism: uncultured Lentimicrobium sp. (assembly GCA_964547915.1). Lineage (GTDB taxonomy): Bacteria > Bacteroidota > Bacteroidia > Bacteroidales > Lentimicrobiaceae > Lentimicrobium. The sequence goes on along the minus strand of CAZJPP010000006.1, from coordinate 93,681 downwards.
AAAAGAGCGCCAGGAAAAAGGTGCCCTTCAGTATATTTAAATACTTCTCTCTTAGAAAGAAAGTATCGATTTTTTAATCCTTTCAATAGCATCGTAAAGTTGCTCTTCAGTGATGACTATTGGAGGAGCAAATCTGATGATATCTCCATGAGTAGGTTTGGCAAGTACGCCATTGTCGCGCATTTTCAAACATACATCCCATGCTTCTTTACCGTTTCTAGGCTTAATAATTACTGCATTGAGCAGTCCCTTGCCTCTTACCAGTGAAATCATTTCGGATTTTATGTTTCTCATTTCACGACGGAAAATTTCGCCAAGGTATGCTGCACGTTCAGCAAGCTTTTCATCCTTTACAACCTGAAGTGCTGCCATAGCAACTTTAGCTGCTATAGGATTACCTCCGAATGTAGATCCATGCTCACCCGGTTTAATAGTCAGCATAATTTCATCATCAGCCAATACTGCTGAAACAGGATAAACACCACCTGATAATGCTTTACCTAGTATAAGTATATCGGGGCGTACATTTTCATGGTCGCAAGCGAGAAGCTTTCCTGTACGTGCAATTCCTGTTTGTACTTCATCGGCAATGAAAAGAACATTCTTTTCATTACACATTTTATAAGCTTTGCTCAGATATCCTTCATCCGGAACAAATACACCTGCTTCACCCTGAATTGGCTCAACGAGGAAACCGGCAACATTAGGATCTTCGAGTGCTTTTGCAAGAGCGTTCAGATCGTTGTAAGGAATCTTAATGAAACCCGGAGTGAATGGACCAAATCCGCCATAAGACTCAGGATCGGATGACATAGAAACGATTGTAATGGTTCTTCCATGGAAGTTACCATCGCAAACAATAATCTTTGCCTGGTTTTCGGCTATTCCTTTTACTTTATATGCCCATTTACGACAAAGTTTCAGAGCTGTTTCATCAGCCTCTGCACCTGAGTTCATTGGCAATACTTTATCGTATTTAAAGTAATCTGTAATGTACTTTTCATAAACGCCAAGTGAATCATTAAAGAAAGCACGTGATGTTAAGGTTATTGTTTGTGCCTGTTCAATTAGAGCATTTACAATTTTTGGGTGGCAGTGACCCTGATTTACAGCAGAATAAGCTGATAGAAAGTCATAGTACTCTTTACCTTCAACGTCCCATACTAAAGCACCTTTTCCTTTTGCCAGAACTACCGGTAGTGGATGATAATTGTGTGCACCGTACTTATCTTCCAGTTGCATTAAATTTTCTGATGTCAATGAATCGATCATGATAAAATTATATTTTAAGTGATTGTTAATTACAACAATAGAAGGCAAAGATAAAACTATTAAACGAATAGGCAAACTTAATAATCCCTTCAATTTTTAAGAGAAATATCAATTGTATTTTAATACCAATCTCTATCTTTGCATCGCAAAAAATATCAACCTATAAGACATGAAAATCACAACATTGAAAGGATTTGCTTTAATTGCATCTATGCTAATTATTGCATCATGTAATTCACCAAAACAGCCTGGGACTTCCGATGGCTCTTATTCGAAAATTTTCTTTACAGGAATGGATAATCCTGATTCTTTGGCTAAATTATCCAACTCCATCTGGAAAAATATGTCGACTGTTGTAGAAACTTCAGCACATTCCGGTAAGTACTGCAGTAAAATTGACTCTGTTAATCAGTTTAGTTTCTTATTTGAGAGTTCTTTTAATTTAATAGAACATAAAGTACCTAAACAGGTTAAGGTTTCTGCATACTGTTATGGTTTACAGCCGGAATCTAAAGCAAGGTTAGTAGTATCGGTAAAAGGAGATAAATACTATAAAGCTTATGTAGCTGATTCACTTTTTGTCACTCCAGGTGAATGGCATAAAATTGAAAGCACATATAACCTGCCCGATAAACTCGATATCTATGACGTAGTGAAAGTTTACGTTATGAATAATAAAACCGGCGAACTTCTTGTAGATGATTTGAGGGCTGAATTTATTTACCCTCCTGCAGAAAAGTAAACGATTAATCCGGGTTGGTTATTTCAGAAACTTGTTTCTGTAAATTCCGTAGGTACTTGATTGTTATTATACTTGGATGGGCATTTCAGGTTCATTTTGTGAGCTTCGAAATACCCATTCTTCAGTTGGCCTATTACCACTATTTGGTCAAGTTTTTCAAAGTCCTGTGGTTTACTGTCGTTGTATCTGACAAGCATCTCCGTCCCTTCCTCATCAATCATTGTAAATGAAAAGCTGTTTGCATCTTTCAGGGCATCATACTCTATTGGCTTACCCTCACTCAATTTTCCCATGATATGGTATTCCCTGCCCTGATGTTGTTGGGCTTCGTTAAAGCCCGCATAGGTAGATGTATTGGTTGAAAGACTAAGCACCACTCCTACTGCAGCAATCAGAACAATTAATAAAAGTATATGTACCTTTTTCATTTGGTTTCAGTTGATTGATTTAATGTGGCTGTAGCATTCTTCTGCATTACTCGTTTCTCAATTTTTGAAAGCTTGATATCTAATATAATAAGATAGACCGCCAAACCGGCAAATATTATGGCCAGAACCAATGCTACTACAAAAAACTTATCGTCTCCTATCATAAAGGTTGCTTATTAGGATTGTTCTAAAAACATTTCGATTTTTCTTTTGCGCTTACGGAGTTCCAGGATCCAAAAGCCTATGATTATCCATCCGGCTACGGCAGGATAAAACACTAATCTCATAGTAGGGTCTAAATCAGCCATTGCGGATGAATTGCCGCCTTTTCCAGGATGAAGGGAACTGTCGGCTAGTCGTGGCAGTACGCCTAGAAATATTACCAGAAGCATGAAGCTGAATATATTGTATACCGCAGACACTCTGGCTCGCAAGGCTCTCTCATCGATTGAAGCACGTAGTACATTATAAGCGAGATATGCTAATATGCTGACAGCTGCACCGTTTAATTGTGGGTCGTTAGTCCAATAATCGCCCCATGTATTTTTTGCCCATATCATGCCTGTAAGAAGTCCGAGTAATCCAAAAAACAGCCCGGTATTTACTGATTGGGATGCAGCCACATCATCTCCCGGCTTAAGTTTATTGAGATATTTAATGCTATATACCAGCGATGTGCCAAACATCACAAACATTGTAAACCACAGAGGAACGTGAAAAAACAGATTCCTTATTGTTTGATATATCACAGGCAGTTTAGGGACCTGTATAGTCAGTCCTGCAATTATCGAATAGACTATCGCTATTAAACCGAGTAATTTCCACCACCAGTTTCTGAGCATAAGAAAATGCTGTTTTAGTTTTATTTATGCCAAAGATAAGGAAAAAGCAATGTAGCCATTATAACAACAACGGTATCAATTAAGAACAACGAACCAATGCTTTTTATTAACTGAATTGTAAAAATTTCAGCACTTAATGCAATTTTGAATGAATTTATAACCAAAAGCAACAGAGGCAGTACTATAGGAAAGCCAAGTATAGCCATTAATGCCATGTTATTTCCGGCATTAGAGGCTATTGCAGAAACCATTGTAAGGGTTGAAGCTAACCCCACACATCCTAGAATAAAAACAGGATATAGAATTGTCTGGTTAAACTCGGGCATCCCCATGAACAGTACATATAACAGCAAGCTTAGGAATCCGAGCAAAACCATCAGGATACTGTTGTATATTATCTTTGAAAGTATAATTGATTGAGGAGATGCCAATGTAAAGTAGTATAGCCATCGGGTTTGATGTTCCTGTATAAAACTCTTACTCACAGCATTGAAAGCTGCAAATAGCATAATAATCCAAAAGAGGGTAATCCATGTGTTTGCATCAATGATTCTTCCGAAGGCCAGTTGAACAACAAACACAGTAGAAACTACATAAAGTAAGATGGCATTTATGGCATATCTCTGCCTTAGTTCCAGTAAAAAATCTTTCTTTATGAGTTCGGAAATTTCTTTCAAATCTTCATATTTTGGTTTACCTGTCTTGCTTTCTGATTATTGTCTGGTTTCTTTCAGGTCCCAGTGAAACAACAGAAATTGGAGCATTCAGATTATTTTCGATATATAGAATGTAATCCTTAAACTCTTCAGGCAGTTCGTTCCACTTCTTCAGATTTATGATTGATGACTTCCAGCCTTTGAGATATGTATATACCGGCTTAACGTCATCAGAGATTGATTCAAACCGTGGGAAAGAATAGTTTATACCATCTATTCTGTATTCTGTGCAAACACCGATTTCGGGTAATTCATCAAGCACATCTGATTTCATCATTACCAGATCAGTAACACCATTAAGCATTACTGAATATTTTAAGGCAGGCAGGTCTATCCAACCACAACGACGTGGTCGTCCGGTAGTAGAGCCAAATTCGTTTCCCTTATCTCTGAGCAGGTCACCGGTTTCATCATCAAGTTGTGTAGGGAATGGGCCACTACCAACTCTGGTACAATATGCTTTAAATACTCCAAAGACTTTGCCGATTTTTTGAGGTGAAATGCCCAAACCTGAGCAAACACCTGCGGTTATTGTATTTGATGAAGTAACAAAAGGATAAGTCCCGAAGTCAATATCTAACAAGGAACCTTGTGCGCCCTCTGCCAATATCTTTTTACCCTTCGCTATGCTCTCATTAATAAACAGTTCACTGTCGATAAGCGGAATATCATTAATATAAGAAAGGCCTTCGAACCACTGACTTTCATATTCATGAAGCTTCATTGATTCAATTGTCAGTTCGGCCGGATCATATCCAAATGAGCGAATCACTCTAAAGTGAGCTTCCTGCTGCTGGTAGTATTTTTCTTTAAATCCGGGCAAACGAGTATCGCCAATCCTGATACCTGATCTTGCAATTTTGTCGGTATAAGTTGGTCCAATTCCTTTTAAGGTTGAGCCTATTTTTGATGCGCCCTTTGAATCTTCGTATACGAAATCGAGAAGACGGTGTGTAGGGGTAATTAAATGTGCTCTTTTGGAAATTAGGAGGTTCTTTTCGGGCGATAAGCCTTTACTACGGAGCTTCTTTACTTCCTGTGAAAGTATATACGGGTCAATAATAACGCCATTTCCAATAACGTTTGTCTTTTCCTTATGGAATATTCCGGAAGGAATGGTATGGAGAACATGCTTGCCGCCATCAAACTCAAGGGTATGACCGGCATTAGGGCCTCCCTGAAACCTTGCAATTATATCGTATTCGGGTGTTAGTACATCAGTTATTTTTCCTTTTCCCTCATCGCCCCATTGCAGGCCCAGTAAGACATCAACTTTCATTATAAATGATTTATAGCAACTTGCAGATTAAAAAAATGATCCAGTTAGCAATTCAACATGCTCCGAAAGAAGGTTTCGGATTTAATGCAATAATAAGAAAAAAACGCCGATGCTCAGCAGATAATGACCAATAAAATTAGTTTTCAGCAACGTCGAATGCTTCGGTAGTATTCTCTTCTATTGATCTTTTTGGTTTGGGCTTGCTCTTATTCATATAACCATAGAAGGTTAAGGCATGGCTTGTTATGTTAACGCCAAGAATGCGCTCTATTGAAGATTTAATTTCCTGGATGCGGGGATCGCAGAATTCAAGTACCGAACCATCTTCTATATTAATAAAGTGGTCATGTTGCCTGAACTTGAATGACTTCTCGTATTGTGCGTAATTGTTTCCAAACTGGTGTTTGGTTACGAGATTGCAATTTTGCAGAAGCTCAATTGTGTTGTACAATGTTGCCCTGCTAACTCTGTAACGGTTATTTTTCATCCTTACATATAAGGATTCGATGTCGAAATGACCTTCGGTAGAATAGATTTCCCTCAGTATAGTGTATCTTTCGGGCGTTTTTCTGTGCCCATTACTCTCAAGATAATCAGTAAAAATCTCTATTACAGTTTCGAAGTTCAAGCGATTGCTATCATTCTTTTCCATGTGTAAGTTTCCGTTTAAGTATCAGCTCATGGCTTACAGTGTGTAAAATTAATAAATATTCTAATGTTATTTAGAATAATTAAAAATAATACTTCAAAGTCTATTTTACGACACTATCGGTTAATCTACTTATACGGTAAGCGTTGTTGATGCCCTTTAACTTTTTAAGCTCGGTCATTAATTTGTTCAGGTCGTCGGTACTATGAACTAAGAGCATTATGGTAGCTTCGAAAACATCACCTGTGGAGTCAATATGAAATGACCTTATGTTAAGGCTCATTTGCGTGGAAATTATATTTATAATGTCGTTTAGCAATCCCATATTGTCAAAACCAACCAGTCTGATTCCACTTAAAAAAGTACCCGAATCGGTTCCGGTCCAGTTAATTTTCACAATGCGGTTTCCATATTTCGACATTAGCTGTATTGCTTCAGGACAATTAGTCCGATGAATCCATATACCGCCATCCTGAGGAACAAAACCAACCACTTCATCACCGGGAATAGGGTTGCAGCAATCGGAGATGCGGTATTCAATTTCACCATTCTGCGTTGTTACGAGCTCTTTTGCACCAACTTTTTGTTTCACTTCATCACTCAGACGCTGTGGAATTACATGCCGGTTCCTGACAAAAGGCCTGGTTATAAGATTAAGCCATCCGCTTTTTTCATGTTGGCTAATACAATCCTTTATTTCCTTTATTCCTATTTCGCCAAGGGCTACACGATAATAAAGATCGATGGTTGAACTTATATGGTTACACTCCTGAAGTTTCAGCAGACTATTTCTATTATGTTCGATTTTAAGTTCTTTAAAGAACTGTTCGAGCTTAACTCTGCCTTCTTCCACATACTTTTTGCGCTGTTCTTTCAGGGCATCTTTAATAAAGGATTTGGCTCGTGCTGTTACAACATAATTTATCCATTCTTCACGGGGACTTTGCTTTTTTGAGGTAATGATCTCTACCTGGTCACCACTCTTCAGTACATGGTTCAGAGGGACAAGCTTGTGATTTACTTTAGCTCCAATGCATTGGTTACCTATTTCGCTATGAATGTTATAAGCGAAATCGAGTGTGGTTGAATTGGATGGCAATGTTTTAACTTCACCCTTAGGTGTAAATACAATTATCTCATCGGCGAAGAGATTTAACTTAAACTCATCGAGGAAAGCCAGGGCATTAGAATCGGGTGATTGCAATAGCTCTTTAATCTTATTCAACCAACGATCAAGGCCACTTTCACTGTTTGTTTTCTCTTTATATTTCCAATGAGCAGCATAACCCTTTTCGGCAATTTCGTTCATCCTCTTGGTTCTGATCTGCACTTCTACCCACTGCCCTGTATGGCTCATTACAGTGGTATGCAACGATTCATAACCATTAGCTTTAGGCGTAGAAATCCAGTCGCGTAACCTGTTTTGTTTTGGGCTATAGAAATCAGTCACTATTGAATAGGCCTGCCAACATTGGTATTTTTCATTCTCAAAACTTGTATCGATGATTATACGGATGGCAAAAATGTCGAAGACCTCCTCAAAAGGAACTTGCTTTGCTTTCATTTTCTGCCAGATAGAGTAGATAGACTTTTCTCTTCCGATGATTTCAAAAACTAGCCCCTGGGCAAGGAGTGCTTTCTTAATAGGAAAAATAAACTTGTTGATGAACCTGGTTCTCTCTGCTGATGTTTCTTCAAGCTTGCGACCAATTGAGTTATATATTTCGGGCTCTGTATACTTGAGAGCAAGGTCCTCCAGTTCACTTTTAATGGCATACAGCCCCAATCTGTGAGCCAAAGGTGCAAAAAGGTAAATTGTCTCGGATGCTATCTTAAGTTGCTTCTCATGTGACATTGATTCGAGGGTCCTCATATTATGTAACCTGTCAGCAAGCTTTATAAGAATAACCCTTACATCATCTGATAGAGTAAGAAGCATCTTCCTGAAGTTCTCTGCCTGAGCAGAAGGGGTATGGTCAAATAGTTCTTTAATCTTTGTTAATCCATCGATAATACGGGCTACTTTATCGCCAAACATACGACGCATATCATCTATAGTATAATCGGTATCTTCAACGACATCGTGAAGAAGGGCGCAGATTATGGAAGTTTCCCCCAGGCCAATTTCACCGGCAACTATACGGGCAACTTCAAGAGGATGATATATGTATGGCTCACCGCTTTTGCGGCGCATATCTTTATGCGCGCTTACGGCAAGATTAAACGCTTTTCTTACAGTACGCTTATTTTTTAGTTCTGCTCTCGTACTCCAGGCATTAAGCAGGCTCCTGTAGCGCTTAAGTATTTCCTTTCTTTCCTGTTCCGGGTCAGCTATGTACGTCGTATTCATTTCTTTCTCTTACAAATCTATCACAAAGTTACCGATTTATGGAACGAAACCTCCACTGCAACTCAGATTAATAAAAAAACAAGTCATAAGCCAAAATTGCCTTATATTTGTTCTATAACTGAAAATATACTGAGTATTTTTATACTTGCCGGTTGCAAAGGCTTTAATACTATGGAATTTCGCCACACACAACTTTACTTTCTTATTCTAATTCTCTGTTTTTCTGCATTTAATCCTCTTTATGCAACACATCAGAGAGCCGGTGAAATCACATATCGCCACATTAGTGATTTAACGTATGAAATTACGATAACCACTTATACTTTTGCTCCCAGCGCAGCTGACAGGTGCGAATTGACAATAAACTGGGGTGATGGACAGAACAGTATCCTTGGAAGGACCAATGGCCCTCCGGGTATTACCCCCGCAGGAATACAATGTAACCACACCGGTGAGATGGTTGGCCGTGATATCAGAAAAAATATTTATATAGGTATCCACACTTATCCTTCGGCTTCTACATACAGAATCTGGCTTGAAGATCCCAACAGGAACATGGGAATTCAGAATATTCCGAACTCTGTTGATGTTCCTCTTTATCTTGAGACAGTCCTGGTAATAAACCCATTCCTGGGAAATAACAGCTCACCGCAGCTCCTCCTCCCTCCTATCGATAATGCTTGTATAGGAATACCTTTCATTCACAACCCCGGAGCCTTTGATCCTAATGGTGATAGCTTATCATATAAGCTGGTTACACCTCGTGGTGCAGGAGGGTTAAACATACTTGGTTATCAACTTCCCAATCTCGTTGATACAGAGAATCCGGGTAGTTTTACAATTAATGAAGTGACCGGTGATATACTTTGGGATAGTCCTACTATACAAGGTGAATATAATATAGCCCTTATTATTGAAGAGTGGCGAAACGGGGTGCGTATTGGCTACATTACCAGAGATATGCAGATTAATGCAATAGCCTGCAATAATGATCCTCCTCAAATAGGTGAGCTATTCGATACTTGTGTGATGGCCGGTACTACTCTCCGGATGGATATATCTGCCACTGATGTAAATGGAGACAGAATTACACTCACAGCCAGTGGCGGGCCAATGACTCTCTCATCAAATCCTGCCACATTTAGTATTACGTCAGATATGCCTGGATTAACAACAGGTGTTCTGGAATGGTCAGTTAATTGTTCTCAGGTGCGTAATCAGTCTTATCAGGTTTATTTCAGAGCCGAGGATGATGCATCCCCAATTTCTTTGGTAGATCTGGCAACACTTAACATTAAAGTGATTGCCCCTCCGGTTGAAAATGTTTCGGCCGAACCATTGGGAAATACAATCAGTCTTGATTGGGATAGGGCATTTTGTACTGAAGCCGTGGGATATAAAATTTATCGCCGAACCGGAACTTCCGATTTTATTCCGGGTGAGTGTGTCACAGGTGTCCCTCCTGAAACAGGATACCAGCTTATTCAAACCACCCAGGGAGTTCAAAATACCGGTTTCACTGATGATAATAATGGCGCCGGACTGGTAAGAGGTGTAATGTATTGCTACATAATTACCTACTATTTTAATGATGGTGCAGAAAGTAAAGCTTCAGAAGAAGTTTGTACCGATCTTAAGAAAGATTTACCGGTAATTACCAATGTTAGTGTGTTATCAACTTCGGGTACCAACGGTGAAATGTACATTGCATGGTCAAAGCCCACAGAATTGGATCTCATTCAAACTCCGGGGCCTTTCATTTACAGAATATACAGATCAACAGGCTCTGTATCTGACAATCCAGTAATGATTGCTGAATTCAATGACCTTAATGATACTGTTTATACAGATACAGATATAAATACTTTAGATTTCGCTTATACCTACGAAATTGAGCTTATAAATAATAGTCCGGGGAATGTATTCTCTGTTGGCTTTTCTGTTCCGGCATCTTCGGTATATTTAACCACAACACCATCTGACAAACAGATAACCATAAATATCAATTACAATGTTCCATGGTCAAATGAAGAATATGTTATATATCGTCGATTGGCCGGATCTGATGTTTTTGATAGTATCGCGCTGGAGAGAGTTGCGGTTTATACTGATACGGCTCTGATTAACGGTGCTTCATATTGTTACTATGTTAAGACGATAGGCACATATGGCTCACCGGGTTACATTGATCCGTTAATCAATTTATCGCAAATAAAATGCGACGTACCCCTTGATAACATAGCGCCATGTCCCCCAATGCTTACGGCGACAATCAACTGCGAAGACCTTACTATCTTCTTTGCATGGGAGAACATTCAGTTAACTTGCGCCCCCGACATAGCTAACTATCAATTATGGCAACAGGGAAATCCTTCGACTTTATTAGCAACTATTGAGCCTACTGAAACCTCATATCTTTATACATTACCAAATCAGTCAATATCAGCGTGTTACTTTATAGTTGCCGCAGACACAAACGGGAACGTTGATACTACAAATTACTTTGCCTATTGCCTTGGAATTAATGGTTGCCCCAGGTACAGATTGCCTAATGTATTTACGCCCAATAGTGACAATATAAATGATTTCTTTGTCCCCTTCCCCGGTTATACTTCTGTGGAGAGAGTTGAAATGCAAATCTTTAACCGCTGGGGCATATTGGTTTTTGAAACGAATGATCCGGAAATTAAATGGGATGGCAGAGATAAAAATACAAACAATCTTTGTCCCGAAGGCGTTTATTTTTACCGATGCATTGTGTATGAGGCAGTTGGTTCACCCGATGCCCCTGAGGAAACATCAACCCAGAAAAGAACAATTCAGAATAGCCTGCATTTGCTTTACTGATGAAGATAAATAAAAAAAGGCTGCCATTGATGGCAGCCTTTTTAATTTAAAGGATTATTAGAAAAGTCTTTCAGCAAGATCAACAACTCTTGTTGAATAGCCCCATTCATTGTCGTACCAGGCAAGTACTTTTACAGTACGGCCGTTTACCATTGTGCTCTGTGCATCGAAAATCGATGAAGCCGGATTATGGATAATATCAACAGATACAATTTCATCCTCTGTATATTCCAGAATACCTTTCATTGGTCCTTCTGCTGCTTCCTTCATGGCTGCATTAATCTGTTCTTTGGTAACCTCAGTTTTCAGATTAACTACTAAATCGACCAGAGAGCCTGTTGGGGTCGGTACCCTTACAGAAAGTCCATCAAGTTTACCCTTAAGTTCAGGAATAACTTTTCCTACTGCTTTTGCAGCACCTGTGGTAGTTGGAATCTGAGATATAGCTGCTGAACGGGCTCTTCTCAGATCACTGTGAGGAGCATCGAGAATAGTCTGATCATTAGTATAAGAATGGATTGTCGTCATAAGTCCGTTCTCGATTCCAAAACGATCATTCAGGACTTTAGCAACAGGAGCCAGACAATTAGTTGTACATGAAGCATTTGAAACTGTTTGGTCTGTTTCTTTAATTTCATGGTCGTTAACACCTAAAACTACTGTTCTGTCAATCTCATCTTTAGAAGGCACAGTAAGGATTACTTTTTTGGCACCGTTTTTCAGGTGATCACCATAACCGCCCTTGGCGCTTTCGCGTGAACGGAAAACTCCTGTTGATTCAACAACTACATCGGGAGTGCTTGCCCATTGAATGCTCAAAGGACTTCTTTCGGCTGTTACAGGATATTTTACACCATTTACAATTAATGATGTTTCGTCGTATGAAACATTACCATTGAATTTTCCCTGGGTTGAGTCATACTTCAAAAGATAAGCCAGTGTTTTAGTACTTGTAAGGTCATTGATACCTACGACTTCGATGTTTTCGCGCTCTAAAGCAATTTTGAAAACATTACGTCCAATTCTACCAAAGCCGTTAATGGCTAGTTTAATTTTTGACATACTTTAATGTTATTTAGAATACTACTTGTTACGAATGCAAAATTAGTTAACAAATTAAATACATTAACAACTCATGAATTTAATTGTTGAAGCACACACGCAACAAGCATAAACAATTAACTGTACAATTTGCCTTTAAAGAGTAAGCAATGTTTAACATCGTAATATACAGGTGAATTTACTAAATGCTTTTTTTCTATTTTTGCACCGATGAAAAACACCCGAAACTTTTGCATAATTGCCCATATTGACCATGGTAAAAGTACCCTGGCTGACCGATTGTTGGAATTTACCGGCACACTTACCGAAAGACAACAACAGGACCAGGTTCTTGATGATATGGATCTCGAGCGTGAAAGAGGCATTACTATTAAAAGTCATGCTATTCAGATGGATTACCTCTTTGAAGGTCAAAACTATAAACTGAATTTAATTGACACCCCTGGACACGTTGACTTTTCATACGAAGTTTCGAGGTCAATAGCTGCCTGCGAAGGAGCATTGCTTATAATTGATGCCACGCAGGGAATACAAGCACAGACAATCTCAAACCTATACCTGGCATTAGAGCACGACCTGGAAATCATACCCATTATGAATAAAATGGATATGGATAATGCGATGCCTGAAGATGTTGAAGAACAAATAATTGATCTTATCGGATGTAAGCCTTCAGAAATCATAAGAGCCAGTGGTAAGACCGGTATGGGGGTTGATGAAATCCTGGAAGCAATTATTAAACGCGTTCCATCACCAAAGGGAGATCCTGAAGCACCTCTGCAAGCGCTAATCTTCGACTCTGTTTTTAATAGCTTTAGAGGTATTATTGCATATTTCAGAGTTTTCAACGGACAAATACGTAAAGGAGATTTCGTTAAATTTTTCGCAACCGGTAAAGAGTACAATGCTGACGAAATTGGAGTTCTTAAGCTGGTTCAACAACCCAGAGAGGTTCTGAGCGCCGGTGATGTAGGTTACATCATCTCGGGTATTAAAACATCTCGTGAAGTTAAAGTAGGCGATACGATAACTCATGTTAAGCGCCCCACAGAAAAAGCCATTGAAGGATTTACTAATGTAAAGCCAATGGTTTATGCCGGTATTTATCCTGTTGATGCAGATGATTATGAGGAGCTAAGGTCTTCGATGGAAAAATTACAGCTTAATGATGCATCACTGGTATTTGAACCTGAGTCTTCGGCTGCCTTAGGATTTGGTTTTCGTTGTGGATTCCTTGGCCTCCTGCATATGGAAATTATTCAGGAACGTTTGGACAGGGAGTTTGATATGGATGTTATTACAACCGTTCCCAACGTTTCCTACAAAGCATACACTACCAAAGGCGAAATGCTTGAAGTACATAATCCCTCGGGATTGCCTGCACCAAATTACCTTGACTATATTGAAGAACCTTATATAACTGCTCAAATCATTTCGAAATCGGAATACGTAGGTGCGGTAATGACTCTTTGCATTGAAAAAAGAGGAACTCTTCTTAACCAGGTATATCTCACAAGCGACAGAGTAGAGCTGAGTGTGGAACTTCCTTTGGGTGAAATAGTCTTCGACTTCTATGATAAGTTAAAGAGCATCTCAAAAGGTTATGCTTCATTCGACTACCATATTACCGGATATAAAATTGCCAAGTTGGTTAGGCTTGATATATTGCTAAATGGTGAATCAGTTGACGCACTCTCGACTTTAATCCACCAGGATAATGCATATAGATTCGGTGCGAAAATGTGTGCGAAGCTTAAGGAGCTTATACCTCGCCAACAATTTGATATTGCTATTCAAGCTGCTATTGGATCAAAAGTTATTGCCCGTGAAACGGTTAAGGCTGTTAGAAAGGACGTTACAGCTAAATGTTACGGTGGTGATATCACTCGTAAGAGAAAACTGCTGGAAAAGCAGAAGAAGGGCAAAAAGAGAATGAGACAGGTTGGAAATGTAGAAGTGCCACAATCAGCATTCCTTGCTGTGCTGAAATTAGATTAAACAAGATTCATAGCTGGATTTTATATGCCTATAAGCTGATGCTTAAGGCCATAAATTATCACTTCTATAATATTCTTTGCACCTATTTTAGTCATCAGATTAGCTCTGTGCTTTTCAACAGTGCGGCTGCTTATAAATAGTTTGTCGGCTATCTCCTTTGTAGATAAACCTTTGCAAACAAGTGTAAGTATTTCAAGTTCCCTTTCTGAGAAGCCAATGTCCTCTATCTTTCGGTCTTCATAAGCATCTGAATTGAACAATGCCCTGAGCTTGTTAACCAGTTCAGCAGAAATGTAGGTACCTTTCCAACCTAAAATATCTATGGCTTTTTCAAATTCTTTGATGTCATCAAGACTTAATCCGCCAAACAATTGTCCTTCATTAACCTGATTATGAACATGTGATAGAATACCTAACAAAGTGGTGCGCCCTTTAACTTTAAAACCCTCAATACCATATACTTCAACGTTAACCTGGGGACCCGACTTCTGGTTTGCCATGAAGCTGATGTGAATTTCTTTTTCAAAACCCTGAAGACTCCTGTTGATCTTTTCCATAACAGGGTTTTTATTCTCCTCACTAATGAGATCGCGGAATCCCATGTGCAGAAGTTCTTCTCTTGAATAACCCAATATGTTTGATAAACTAGGATTGGTCTCGATGAACTTTCCACCCTGATATATGAATATGCCATACGGGGAAATCATTGAAAGAGCTTTAAACTTCTCTTCATTGGCCCGCCTGTGGGCTTCAGCTTTGTTTAATCGGGTGGCAATAGAGGTTAATAATTCATCGTATTCAAATGGCTTGACAATATAATCGTCTGCGCCCAATTGCATGCCGAACCTGATATCTTTAAGCTCCGATTTTGCGGTAAGGAATACAAAAGGAATCATTGCTGTGGCAGAACTTTCCTTTAAAACATTAAAAACATCGTACCCGCTAATCTCCTTCATGGAGATATCACAGAGTATCAGATCAGGCATAATTTCAAATGCTTTTTGAATTCCTGAAGCTCCGTCGGGTGCATGGGTAACATCGTATCCTTTAACCCTCAAAAGATTAGAGATTGTTAAGGCAAGTGCCCTATCATCCTCAATTAGCAGTATCTTGATCTGATCTTCTATTTGTTTGGTCATCAGTTAATTTTTATTAACAATTTCTACTTATAGGCAGACATATTGTAAATAAACTTCCCTTACCCGGTTCACTTGCTATATGAATGGTCCCCTTTTGGAGTAATAAACATTCCTTGACAATTATCAACCCTAACCCAATTCCATCTATCAACTCTTTTTCGTCACTTGTCATAAAATTGTTTACCACATCCAATTGTGCAGCTGAAAGCCCAATTCCGAAATCTTTAACAGTAAATCTGATTTCATTATCAGATAGCAGTTTTGATTCAAAGACTACTTTAAAATCCCTTTTCGAGTATGTTAATGAGTTAAATATAAGATGAGTAAATAAACTAGTGAACAAATATTGATCTATTTCAATCTCGGTAATCGAACTATCATGAATATAAATAAGCCTGTCGGTTGCAATTTCCGCCTCATTTAACGTCTTTACCAGATTGGTGCAAAGTGTTTCAAGACAAACTTTTGCAGGTTTATACTCAAGCCTGCCCTTGTTAATTGAGTCAATAACCGTAACTTTATCCAAAACCCGCAATAAGGACTTAATGGCTAAACGACTTAGTGAAAATGCATCTTTAATTGTTTCTTTATCAAGGTTAAAATCATGATATTCCAGAAGTTGGAGATTAGCATAAATGATTGATAAAGGAGTTCTGAAATCATGAGAAACAGAGGAGATACACATTGAATTAATCTCACTTAAAGCTTTTTCCGATATATGCTTTCTGCTTGTCAGGTTATCAGTATTTATAAAAGTAGCAGAATTTTGATCTTCAGACATCAGGTTATAGATTGGCGAAGTTGGTTATTACAAAAATAGGAAATTTAATCAAGTATTTAATTCTTAATTATTAACATTAGAAATTTTATTCAACTTTTTCAGACAGAGATGTAACTTTTTGCATGGTTAATCTGTCATAGTACTAACTTAAATAACTCTATGAATACGGCTGAGTATAATAAGTGTGTTAACAACTATGCTGACGGCGTTTATCGCTTTATACAAAAGAATCTGGGCGACAGAGAGAAATCACGTGACATCGTACAGGAGTCATTTTCACGACTATGGGAAAAAGCGGAAGAAGTCTCATTCGAAAAAGCTAAAACATACTTGTTCACAACCGCCTATCATACAATGATCGATATGATTCGCAAGGATAAAAGAAATACATCAATTGAAGATCAACATCTCAATCTCCAGGTCTCATTTAATAAATACAATGACCTGCAGGAGATTCTGAACAGAGCACTCGATACTCTGCCAGAGATTCAAAGAAATGTTATTACTCTTCGGGATTACGAAGGTTACTCTTACGAGGAAATTGGTAAAATTACCGGATTGTCTGAGTCGCAAGTCAAAGTTTATATATACAGAGGTCGGTTAGCACTAAAAAATTACATTGGCAGCATTGAGAAGGTCATTTAATAAGGAGGAAGCATCATGAATATTAATCACACCAACTATGAAGAGTTTATTATCGATTATCTTGATAATAAGCTAAATCCTGTTGATACGGCCAATCTCCTTCTTTTTTTAGAGCAGAATCCGGAGATAAAGGAAGAAATGCAGGATATGGGTGACTTTACCTTAACGGCAGAATTATCTGAACATCTGGGATTTAAAGAGTCGCTCTATCAGCCTAATGACATTGATGCTTTAAATCTTTCAACAGATAACTATCCACATTATTTCATTGCAGCCTCAGAGGGTGATTTATCATCGGAAGGTATTTCAAAACTCAACAGCTTTTTACTTACACATCCTGAGCTTAAAGAAGAGTACAAGTTATACGCCTATTGTAAAGTAAAACCACAAGCAAGGATAGTATATCCCGAAAAGGATAAGCTGAAAATCAAACAGAAATCAGTATTTATCAGATATTACTTTGCAACCGGAATTGCTGCAGGAATACTTCTATTGGCCACAGTTTATTTCAGACTCACACCTGACAACGATAGTGCATTAGATAAAGCACTGAGGAACTCAGTTGAATATCAGGCCACGCACAAAGGGAGTAAAATAACCCAGACAGCAGTTGAGGAGAATAAGCAAAAAGCCGTTATTGAAGAGCAGACTGAAGGCACAGGCAAAAAGCAGGTTACTGTAAAAGACATGCCAAAACCTGTTAAACAAAGTGCTACTGCAAATGAGACCAAACATCAGGCACCTATTAAAAAAATAGGATCAAAGCCTATGATTATAAATACCACTCCTCTCATTTCAGAAAACAATACACGAAGTTTCTATTCGGATTTGTATGACGACATAAGACTATCGCAGGAACTGGCACTTGCCAACGAAGAAGACAGGGAAGAACTTAACGAAAGACAAATGAATCAGCAAAGAGTCTCGGGGGTAAAAACCGGAAGGATTTTAAGCTCTGTTATTCGTTCGGGAGAGCAAATTGCATCTCAGATTCCTGAATCTCTTAATGTATGGCTATTGGCTGATATTGGAATCCAGGGATTCAACTTTTTTACCAATAACGATTATAAAATAGAACGTAGCTACGCCGGTTCCGGTAACTTTAAAAATATCGCAGTTGTAGAAAAATAAAAAATAAAATTATTAATTGTAACATACGGCCGTGTACAGCCGTCATAAACGAAACTTTAATACACTAACGCCATGAAATCGCTATTAATTTACACAACTACCATCCTGAACATTGCTCTGGTAGCATTATTGCTTCCATTAACAGCACTTTCACAAGTTGAAGGAAGTGGCAATGTTATAAGACAAGACCGCCCTTTGCCTGAATTTACCCGCATAGAAGTAGGCAGTGCTTTTACTGTGATTCTTACTCAGGGTGAGCCTTCTTCAGTTATTGTTGAGACCGACGATAATTTAAAAGACGAAATTCACACTTTGGTAAATAAAGGTACTCTTCAAATAAATTCAGGGTCAATTAAAAATCCTACATCGCTGAAAGCATACGTAACAGCCCCTGATATCCGTGAAATAGAATTAAGCGGAGCTGCCAGACTTATATCAAAAGGTGTTCTTGAATTACCATCATTAAGATTAGTCGCAACAGGTGCATCCCGAGCAAATATTGAAATTAATACCCAGGAGTTGTCAACTTTGGCTTCAGGTGCTTCTCGCTTAACACTGAGAGGATCAGCAAGTAATCACAACTCTGAAGTATCCGGTGCTTCTTCTGTTAATGCTATGATGCTGCGTACTATCACAACTAATACAAGCACTTCCGGTGCATCAAAGATTTCAGTTTTTGCCAAGAATAAAATCTCTGCTGATGTAACCGGAGCCGGTGTACTAACTTATTTCGACAACCCTGATATCAAGAAACTGAGACAAACAGGTAAAATTGAAATAGCACTTGATAATCCTGATGATGCTGTTCCTCAGCAATCATCAGATGAATTTAGCGGTGGTGATATAGAAATAAGAGTCATGGAAGATGGAGATTCAACATTTGTTAAACTTGGTGATATGGATTTTTCAGTATTTGATGGCTATGATTCAACTTTTGTGAAGTTAGGAAACATTGATATACGCGTAAATGAAATGGATGATAAAACATCAATTGGAGTTGGAAGACACAATCTTGAAATTGATGAAGAAGGAAATGTTAAACTTAAAAGTGATCGCAAAGAAAAATATGATGGCCATTGGGGAGGTTTTGATATTGGCATAAACGGACTCTTAAATGAAGATTTTAAAATGGACACACCCAGGGACTATGAATTCCTCGATCAAAAAATGGAAAAGTCAATTAACATCGGACTAAACATTTATGAGCAGAATTTCAACCTGATTGGTGAAAACTTTGGTCTAACAACGGGGCTTGGATTAGAATGGAATAACTACCGTTTTAAAAACAATGCAGTTATCTCTAATCTGGATACACTTGCCGGCTATTTGGATGTAATTGACGATCCGCGTTTTGTAAAAAGCAAGCTTGTTACCACCTACCTCACTCTCCCGATTATGTTCGAATTACAGTCAAACAGCTACTCAAAGGTAAGCAGCTTCCATCTGGGGGTTGGAGTTCTCTCAGGACTTAGAATAGGAACTCACACCAAGCTCGTTGATGAAAACGACAAGAAAGATAAAGACCATGGTTCAACTGCAATGAGTCCTTTTAAACTTGAACTTATGGCTCGCGCCGGTTGGGGAAAACTGAACATCTTTGCAAAATATTCCTTAACCCAACTATTCAAAGAAAACCGTGGACCTGAAGTTTATCCTTTCGCAATTGGCATAACTTTGGCAAACTGGTAATACTTGATTAATGAATTGAAGGGAATGCTGTTCTTTATAAAAGGACAGCATTTTCCATTATTAAAAATTACTATTTTTACAACTTGTAAGAAACATACCTGAAACTCATTAACACAAGTACCTATGTCAGGACACAATAAATGGTCAACTATCAAGAGAAAAAAGGGAGCCCTGGATGCTAAGCGATCCAAGATCTTTTCAAAAATCATCAAAGAAATAACTGTCGCTGTTAAAGAAAGTGGAGCTGATCCCGATGGCAATCCCCGTTTACGTCTTGCTATTGCGAATGCAAAAGGAGCAAGTATGCCTAAAGATAATATCACGAGGGCTATAAATAAAGGGGCTGACAAAGATTCGGCAAATTATCAGGAAACATCTTATGAAGGCTACGCTCCAAATGGAATAGCAATATTCGTTGAAGCAACAACCGACAATGTACAGCGCACGATATCAAGTGTCAGATCTTATTTCAACAAATTTGGTGGCAGTCTTGGAACGAATGGTTCGCTTGCATTTTTATTTGACAGAAAAGGCATTTTCACTATTCCTGCAGCAAACATCAATATGGACGATATTGAAATGGATCTAATAGATGCAGGCGCAGAAGATATTCAGCTTGAAGATGACGTCATCACTGTGAGTACTGCAATGGAGGATTTTGGTCCGATGCTTAAGAAGTTGGAAGAGTTAAAGATAGAACCTGAAAATGCAGAATTGCAACGAATTCCAAAAAACACTGTAAAAGTGGATAAGGAAACTGCACATAAGGTGATGAGATTAATTGATCTGTTTGAAGATGATGACGATGTCACCAATGTGTTCCATAATATGGAAATTACAGATGAAATGATAGAAGAAATGGAATAGCATTTTACTTTCTATAAAAAAAGAGAGGCGGTATAAAAATACCGCCTCTCTTTTTTATTCCGATAAGGAAAGTTTAAGCATTAGCTTTTCTACTCTCCACAATCTCATAAGTATCAAGAGCAATTACCAGCTCTTCGTTTGTAGGCACAACCATAACAGTAACCTTAGAATCATCGGTCGAAATAACAGCTTCTTTTCCTCTTAAGCCATTATTCTTAGCTTCATCAACCTTAATGCCCATGAAATCTAATCCACTGGTACTATACAGGCGGGTTGCAGAGTCATTCTCACCTACCCCACCGGTAAATATTATAATATCAACGCCACCCATTGCAGCGGCATAAGAGCCAATATATTTTCTTATACGATAATAGTACATCTCAAGAGTAACTTTCGCCCTCTTATTTCCTTCCTCAGCGGCTTTTTCAACATCTCTCATATCACTCGATACGCCTGAAACGCCAAGCATTCCCGAGTGCTTATTTACCAATGTATTGGCCACGGAGATGTCAATTTCCTCTTTGTTGATAATCTGTAAAAATGCTCCAATATCTAGGTCGCCAGTGCGGGTTCCCATTATAAGTCCTTCTATGGGAGTCATCCCCATTGAAGTATCCATTGACTTTCCGTTTTTGATTGCTGCAATTGAAGCACCGTTTCCAAGATGACATGTAATGATTTTCTGCTCATTAATATCTTTACCCAGAATCTCACAAGCTCTCTTTGATACATATCTGTGACTTGATCCATGGAAGCCATACCTCCTTATTTTATATTTTTCATAAAGAGAATATGGAATACCATACAAGTAAATGTAATCGGGCATAGTTTGATGAAAAGCTGTATCAAAAACTCCAACCTGAGGAACATCAGGAAGAAGGTTCGTTATTGAATAAATACCTTTCAAATTTGGCGGATTATGAAGAGGTGCCAATTCTATACATTCCTCAAGAGCTTCTATTACTTCTTTGGTGATGTATACACTGCCATTGAATTTCTCACCTGCATGAACAACTCTGTGTCCAACAGCATCAATCTCATTAAGGTCCTTAATACTTCCATACTTTTCGCTCATCAAAACACCTAACAGATACTCTATTCCCTGTTGATGATCTAAAATTTCACCTTCAAGTTTAACTTCAGCACCATCATTTCTCGAGTGCTTTATCAGCGAGCCTTTTAATCCGATTTTATCAACCAGTCCTTTAGCAAGAACTGCCTGGGATGGCAATTCAAATAACTGGTATTTTATCGAAGAACTTCCACAATTTAATACTATGACTTTCATTTCTTTACATTTTAATGTGAGTTGAACTTAAATTAAAGGCGTCCCAGGTTAAGAATCTGACCTTGTTTCGATACTTTTTTCTCATCCTGATACAGGTAGAATCCTTCACCTACTCTACGACCAAACAGGTTAGCACGAACCATTCTCTTAAGCACCGGAGATGGTTTATATTTTTGCTCACCAAATTCGATATATAAGTTCTCCATCCATTTCAGCAATTTATCGAGACCAATCCTATCGGCCATTTCAAATGGGCCTAATTGAAGTCCTGATGTTTCTTTCATTGTTTCATCAATATCAGCAACTGTTGCGATACCTTCCATGAGGATTTCGCATGCCTCATTAATTAGCGGCACAATCATTCGGGTACTGATATTGCCTGATGATTCACTAACATTTATAAGCTTCTTACCAACTAAAAGAGCGAGTTTTCTCACAACAGCATAGGTTTCGTCATTAGTATAGACAGAACGTACTGCTTCAATAATTTTAACTTTCCCAACAGGTGAAAAGAAATGAAGGCCCATTGCTCTTTCAGGATGTTTAAGAGCTGAAGCTATTTCTGAGATCATTAAAGTTGCAGTATTTGATGTAATGATGGTTGTCGGTGCTACAACTTCTTCAATCTTTGCAAAAATCTGCTGTCTTAGCTCCAGGCTTGTGCCTTTCTTTTTTGAATTAACCGTTTCAAATACAACATCGCAATCTGCAATTGTTGAATAATCAACCGAGCCTTTAATTCTCGACATAATGAGTTTTTTCTCGCTACCGGTTAAGCCCCATCTACTGATGCGGTCGTCTAACATTGACTCAATTCTGAGTATTACTCCCGAAACCCTCTCTTCACTTAAATCGATAAAAGCAACCTCAATACCCGATTGACTCATGAGTACTGACAATTCCTGACCCATTGTACCACAACCCACGATTCCTACCTTCTGAATAGTACCTTTAGATTGCATGGATTTTCCCAGGCTAAAATCTTCTAATCTTTCCGACATTTGAATTATATTTAAATTATTATCTACTGAGCTGATTGATTGGCTGTTATTGCAACAAGATTAACGATATCGCTTACTGAACATCCTCTCGATAAATCGTTAATAGGTGCAGCCATCCCCTGAAGGATTGGCCCTATGGCTTCCGCGCCTGCAAGTCGCTGAACCAGTTTATATGCAATGTTTCCAGTCTCCAGGCCCGGGAAGACTAAAACGTTAGCCTTACCTGCAATGCTGCTGCCCGGTGCTTTACTCATTCCAATTGATTCAACCAGTGCAGCATCAGCTTGAAGTTCACCATCGATTTCAAGCCATGGTGCTTTCTCTTTGGCTATTCTTGTAGCTTCAACAACTTTATCCACTAAAGCATGTTTTGCACTACCTTTTGTCGAAAAGCTTAACATGGCTATTTTGGGATCAATTTTAGCAATCTTCCTTGCAGTCTGAGCTGTTGAAATGGCTATCTCAGCAAGCTCAGGAGCAGTAGGATCAGGATGAACGGCACAATCAGCAAACACCAGTATTTTATCAGAGGTATTAGGATTATTCTTTAAAATCATAATGAAAGCACCCGATACTACGCTGATGCCTGGTAAGGTCTTTACAATCTGAAATGCCGGTCTCAGCACATTTCCTGTAGAATTTTTAGCTCCTGCTACTTCTCCATCAGCAATACCTGCCTTAATTAGCAGTGTAGCCAGGTATAAAGGATCTCTGACCAATTGTGAAGCTTCATCATAGGTCATTCCTTTCGATTTCCTGATTTCCACAAGCATATTAATATACTTTTCGGCATCAGGATTATTCTCCGGATCAATAATAGTGGCTTCACCTATATTCTGCAAGCCAAATTCTTCACTTTTACGCTGTATTTCATCCCTGTTGCCAAGTAAAATAATTCTTGCTAGTTTATCGTTAAGGATATACGCAGCGGCTTTTAGTGTACGCTCTTCTGTTCCTTCAGGTAATACAATGCATTTGTTTAGTTTTCTTGCATTGTCCCTGATTGTGTCCATCAAACTCATTGGAAAACAATTTAATATTATTAATAAAGTTGGCAGGCAAATTTATAACTAAATAACAGGCCTTCCTAAAATATTTTTTAACTATATACCCTATCTTTGACAACCAATTTTATAGCCTGATATGCCCAAGAAATATATTTTATTGCTGTTCTTATCACTTTGTATCACAATTTCTGCATCCTCTCAGGAACGAAAAAAAATTCGCCTTGTTCAGGCTAACGAAGCAGTGTATGATCGCACTTTGGGTGAAAATATTCAACGAATTCTTGGCAATGCTGTCTTCGAACATGAAGGAGCTTTCCTGTATTGTGATTCGGCACACCTCAATAATGCCAACAATAGTGTAAAAGCATACAGTAATGTGCATATCAACTCGGCCGACACTCTTCATCTCTATGGCGATTCTATTTATTATAATGGCGAAACAAAGGTTGCAGAAGTCTTTGATAATGTGAAGCTTATTGACAACCAAACTGTGCTTACCACTGATAAACTAACATTTGATCGTGTAAGTGGGATTGCATACTACCTGAATAAGGGACACATTGTGAATGCAGATAATACGCTTGACAGTAAAAGGGGATACTACCATACGGATACAAAAGATTTTTTCTTCCGGATGGATGTGGTGTTAATTAATCCCGATTACAAGATGAATTGCGATACACTCGAATATAATACTCAAACTAAAATATCCAAATTCAAAGGACCTACAACAATAGTTGGCGAAGGCACTGATATATATGCTGAAAACGGCTGGTATAATACTGATACTGACATTTCAGAGTTTAATGAAAACGCACGCGTGCGCAATGGCGATCAAGTTCTTACCGGTGATAGCCTTTATTATGAAAGAACCAATGGTTACGGACAGGCTTTTAGGAATATTCGGGTAATTGACACAGTGCAAAACATGATTGTATATGGACAATACGCGGAGTACGATAAGTCAATAGGATACACACTTATCACTGATATGCCCGAAGCGCATATGATTGATGATAACGACACTTTGTTTATCCACTCCGATACAATGAAGGTAACATTCGATTCTACCCAGCAAACAAAAGAAATCTATGCCTACTATAAAATGAAGTTCTTCAGAAACGATATGCAGGGTATGGCCGACTCACTGATCTATTCATTTTCTGATTCAACAATGCGATTGCATAGACACCCTGTACTCTGGGCGGATGGCAATCAACTAACTGCTGATTCAATTTATGTCCTTACCGGCGAAGAATCCATAAAAAAGATGTTTCTGTATTCATCGGCTTTCATGGTCTCGAAAGATACAACCGGTTACAATCAGATTAAGGGGCGAGACATGGAAGGTTATTTTACTGATAATGAGTTAGTATTCATAAAAGTTCTGGGGAATTCCGAAACCTTATACTGGGTAAGAGAAGAAGATGGCACTTTAACAGGTATTAATAAATCCTTCTCGAGTAACATGAATATACGAATTCGCGATCGTAAGATTCGTGATCTGACATACCTTTCTAAACCAAACGCAACTTTACATCCCGAAGGAGAGCTCACCCCTCAGGAATTACTACTCAATGACTTTGAATGGCTTGATCACCTCCGCCCTGTTGACCGATACGATATTTTCAGGTGGCAGTAATGCTATTCAGTTACAGGTGGAGTATACGGTTTTGATTTCCCAAAAACAGAGAATTGCAGGTATCTTCGTGGATTAAGTCTGATATCTTCGAGAAGCAGATTAAGCTGCTTTGACGAAGACTCAAGGTCTCTGTATAACTTTTCATCATTCAGCAACAACCCAATAGATCCTTCGCCTGAATTGATCTTATCAGTTGCTAAAGTAAGATTCGTAATGGAGGTCTCTAGATTTGCTATCATTCCTGAAAGGTTAGATCGTGCAATAGTATCAGAAATGCTTGCTGCATTGGAAATTATGCGCGACAACTCCTCATTGTTTTCCTCCAGGTTAGTGGTAATTGACTCCACATTCTTAAATATTCCTACGAGCCTGCTACGCTGAGTTACAAGCAAAGTGTCAATGGATTTAGTGGCATTTTCAATATTGGCAATAGTATTGCGAAGGCTTTCAACGCTTTTTATCAGATTCTCTCTGGTGCCATAATTAAAAATCTCTCCAACAGCCGTTATAACAGTATCGATGCTACTCATCATACTCCCTGCTTTTACAAGTACCGGCTGTACCATATCATTAACCTCTTCCTGAAGGCTCATTGACACAGCTGAGCGGAGCGTATCACCTGATTTTGCGCCAACAGGAGAATCTCCAAGCACGATCTCGATACCACGGGTACCCAGCAGGTCGGAACTATAAATTCTGGCTGTTGAATTTGATGGAATATTGATGTCATTTGAAATAGTAAGCTCAACAACGACCTTTGTAGGATCACTTTCCAGGAATTCCAGGCCATTTACCTGACCTATATTAAGCCCGCTAATAGTTACGGCGTTGGCCTTCATTAAACCTGAAACATTATTATACACAACATAAAATGTGCGTTGACTATTAAAAAGGTCTTTACCTTTCAGATAGTTAAAACCCCAAATAAATGCTACAATTGTCAAAACTGTAACAAGTCCTATCTTCAGTTCACGACTGTACCGGTTAAATCTCATTATTTACTTTTAATCAGTTATTCTGCAATTTTTTAGCTTCATTAATATCAATCCTGTCACCATTTAAGAAAGCAACAACAAAACAATCGCCAAAACCAAGCTTTCTCAGTTCTCTTGCCTTGCTTTCGGCATCCTCAAAACTCATTTCAGAGCCGTAGGTATATTTATACATACCGCTATGCCTGTAATAATCAACATCTTTCAATCCTTTTAACGCCTTATCTGAATTTCTAAGAACTTTATCTGAGACAAGGAACTGTACTTTAAAAACAAGTTTATTTACAGAAGGTTCTGAATTATCTCCCTCAATAGATGGTGCCACATCTTTCTGAGCCAGCAGAACTTCCTGTGTCTTATCGTTTTTGGGTTTTGACTTATCCTTAATAAGTGAAGAATCCTCCTTTTTGCTCCCGGAGCCCGGAGATTTAAGTTCATCTGAAACTGCAAGATTCGGAGTTTTCTCCATACTCATTTTGTATTCTTTAACAGCTCTGTATATAGCAGAAGCAATGTATGTCTGCCCTTCCTCTGATGCAAGCATCTTTTCCTCTTTGGGATTACTTATAAAACCAGTTTCAATAAGAACAGAAGGCATAGTAGTCTTGTACAAAACTAAAAAGCCTGCCTGCTTTACTCCCCTGTCAAAAAGATTCACCCTGTCCTTAAAATGTTTCTGAACACTACTCGCCAGGCCAAGACTTTGGTCCATATATGCATTCTGCAGCATAGAGAAAAAGATATATCCTTCGGGAGACGTTGGGTCAAATCCGTTGTATTGCACATGGTAATCTTCTTCCAAAAGAATTGAAGCGTTCTCAGTTTGAGCAACAGCAAGATTCGCATCACTTCTATGAAGTCCCATTACATATGTCTCAGCACCATAGGGTGTTGATGATTTGTTGGCATTACAATGAATTGATATAAACAAATCAGCTTTTGCCTCATTTGCAATCCTGGCTCTACGGAATAATTCTACAAAAACATCAGTTTTACGGGTGTATATAACCTTAACATCAGGCAGGTTCTCTTCAATAAAACGGCCGGTTTGAAGTGCTATTGCAAGTGTTACATCCTTTTCCTTCGAAATCTTACCTACTGCTCCCGGATCATGACCTCCATGACCGGCATCAATAACCACTTTTTTAACTTTTTGAGCATCTGCGTTAAAAGAAATCAATAATGCAGCAAATAAGAGAATAAAGAAAGAAAAAATCCGTTTTATCACCATGTTTATTTTGATTAGTTTTGCCACAAAATAGTAAGGCAATATTGAAATAGCTCTACCAGGATTTGTCAACCACTAATTAACACACAAATTTAATATAATTGAAGCACACCGGCTACTCTTTTAACATTGATTTTTGGTTAAGTTTGAAGTTATTTTTGGCCATTTCCATAACATTGGCAATACATGCATCCACTTTTGCCCAAAATGATACCATCAATACTCCTGAGCCGGATACAACAGTTTCAATATCTCAACCGGTTGATTCATTGTTTATTACAGTACCTGATTCGTTGAATCAGACTCAATCTAACGACACCACTGCAGTAAAAAAGAAAAAGAGTGCAATTAGCTCAAAGGTAGTGTATAGTGCTACTGATTCTATCAGGCTTGATCTCGAAAACCAAAAAGTTTTCCTATTCAGGGATGCCGATATAAGCTATGAGAAAATCAAACAAAAAGCCGGTTACATTGAAATTGACTTCAAAACCAACATCCTCACAGCAAAACCACTGGTTGATACTGCAAATGTAGAAATAGGTCTCCCTGAATTCTCAGAAGGCTCTCAAAGCTTCATTTCTAAAGAAATGAGGTATAATTTCGAAACTAAGAAAGGATTCATAAAAAATGTCATAACTCAGGAAGGACAGGGCTATTTACATGGTGAAGTGGTAAAGAAGATGGATAATGATGTCAGTAACATGAAAGGTGGCGGATATACAACATGTAACCTTGATCATCCCCACTTTAGTCTGAAGTTTACCAAAGCTAAAGTAATACCAAATAACAAAATCGTTACAGGTCCTGCTTATATGACCATAGAGGATGTCCCCCTGCCGTTCATTTTACCATTCGGACTTTTTCCAAACAAACGCGGACAAACTTCAGGAATTTTAATACCAACATACGGAGAATCAAATCAAAGGGGTTTCTATCTTGACAATGGCGGTTACTATTTTGGAATTAGTGAATACATGGAATTAAAACTGATAGGTGATATTGCCTCACGAGGAAGCTGGGCAGTTAAACCAATTTTTAACTATCGGAAACGCTATAAATTTTCAGGTAGTTTAAACATCAATTACGCTATTAATACCACAGGTGTAAGAGAGACTCAGAGCTTTACAAAAAGAAGAGACTACAAAATAATGTGGACCCATCGTCAGGATCCTAAAGCAAGACCAAAGAGCCAGTTTAACGCAAGTGTGAATATTGGATCAAGTACATTCTCACGCTATAATCCGGTATCTATTAATGACCACCTTACGAACACATTTCAGTCAAGTATTAGTTATTCTACATCTTTTGGCGATCGTGTAAACATGACAGGTTCTCTCACTCATAGTCAAAACACTTCAACCAAGTTAGTTAACTTCACACTTCCATCAATTAACCTAAGCGTCAACAAGTTCTTTCCTTTCCGCAGGCCTGACAAAGTATCAAACCTTAAATGGTATGACAACATAGGCATATCATATACCATGACTGCAAAAAATGAAATCAGGACTGCCGATTCACTGATGTTTACAAATGCTATGTTTAAGAACATGGACAATGGGATACAGCATACAATTCCCATAAATCTAACACTTAAGCTTTTAAAGTATTTTAGTTTTTCAAATACAGTTAATTTTACTGAACGCTGGTATTCGAGGAGTATTACCCGAATCTGGATAGATGAACAAGCGGTAATTGACGGAGATACAGTTGCAGGTTACCAATTATGGGATACTGTTCCCGGCTTCTATGCAATTCATGAATACAACTACTCAACCGGACTATCAACAACCGTATATGGGATGAAGCAATTTAAGAAAGGCCCGCTGAGAGCTGTCAGGCATGTTGTTCGACCTTCTGTTAGCTTATCTTTGAGACCTGATTTTGGTAGTTCAAAACTTGGATATTATAAAAGTGTACAAGCAGATACAACAGGCAGAATTGAGCGATATTCAATTTTCAGCGATGGTATTTATGGAACACCACCCGACAGAAAATCAGGAGCATTAAATTTCTCCATATCCAATAATCTGGAAATCAAAGTGAGATCACGCAATGACACAGTTACAGGAATGAAAAAAGTGATGTTAATTGAAAACTTAACGCTTGGTTCATCATATGACCTGGCAAAAGATACACTTCAATGGAGTCCTTTGCGTTTGTCAGCCAGAACCACACTCTTTAAGAAATTACAGATATCATATAGTTCGAGTTTTAGTCCATATGTTACAAACGATAAAGGCAAACTGATTGACCGGTTTGAATGGACAGAAAACAAAAGATTATTCAGAAGAGACAATTCAAGTTGGAATTTCTCACTTTCGTATAATTTAAGTCCCGGAAAATCTAAAACTCCCACTTCCTCAACTTCAGTAGTTGTACCTGAAGAAGAAGTGGAAGACATAATTCAAAACCCTGATAATTATATCAATTGGAATAATCAATGGAACCTTAATTTCAGTTACAGTTTGGGTTATAATGATTTCTTAAGTTATCCACAGCGCAAATACGAAAACAAAGTCGTACACACCCTTGGTGTAAACGGAGATATTAATGTTACACCTAAATGGAAAGTTAATTTTACGACTAATTACGATATAGAGAATAAAGCTCTTTCACACACATCTATCAGTGTCTACCGCGACCTTCATTGCTGGGAGATGAGATTTAACTGGATACCAATTGGATACCTGAAAAGTTGGAACTTCTACATAAAAGTTAAAGCCTCGGTACTTCAGGACCTTAAGCTCAACAGAAAGAAAGACTTCAGGGACAATTAGTATTGTTCGATTTCTTAAATCTAATTAATTTTCTTTAAGGCAAATTTATACATTTGCATGTATGATACTATCCCTCTCTCTTATAAAGCTACAAAAGTGGAGACTTAAGCACATAAGTCACCGCAACTTCGTATTATTACTGAGTTTTGTTGTTGGACTTATTAGTGGGCTATCAGCAGTAGTTCTCAAAAATACAGTTTATTATACACACTACATTTTAACAGTGGGTTTTGAGGCCGAAGGTGTGAACTTTCTCTATCTGTTATACCCGCTTTTTGGAATGGCTCTTACTGTATTATTTGTTAAATACATTGTCAAAGACGACATATCCCACGGAATCAGCAAAGTACTATATGCAATTAGTCGTAACAACAGCCACCTGAAACCGCACAACAACTACTCATCACTGATTGGCAGTACTTTAACTGTCGGCTTCGGAGGGTCAGTAGGACTTGAAGCACCAATAGTCCTCACCGGGGCTTCAATTGGCTCTAATCTGGCACGTGTTCTTAGAATGGATTACCGCACCATCACACTCATGATTGGTTGTGGTGCAGCCGGTGCAATTGCAAGTATCTTTAACGCTCCTATCGCCGGAATACTTTTCGGACTTGAAGTTGTGATGCTTGACCTAACTATGGGATCAATTATTCCATTACTAATTGCATCAATCACTGGCGCAACGCTAAGTTCCCTGATCATGGGTAAAACTGTGATGTTTGCATTCTTTTCAGTTGCACCTTTCGACATAAGCAACATACCTTTTTACATACTGCTGGGTATAGTTGCAGGTTTCGTTTCATTGTATTTTGTAAGGGCAAACCGATTCATAGAATCAAAGCTTTCAAATATCAAGAATACATTCCGTAAACTGCTAATCACGGGAATTGTAGTCAGTCTGCTCATATTTCTTTTTCCTCCACTTTATGGCGAAGGTTATGATATTCTTACCGATATATTAAATGGTAGAGGCGAAAGCCTGTTCAACGGAAGCTTTTTCTATAGCTTCAAGGACAACTCCTGGCTGTTTTTACTATTTATTGTCCTGGTCCTGTTTTTTAAAGTCATAGCCATGGCATTCACCACCGGTGGTGGTGGTGTTGGAGGTGTTTTCGCACCATCATTGTTTATGGGAGGTGTTACAGGATTTCTGGTCGCAAAAGCAGTAAACATATTTAAATTCGTTGACCTCCCCGAAAGCAACTTTGCACTCGCAGGTATGGCAGGTGTTATGGCTGCAGTTATGCACGCTCCTCTTACTGCTATATTCCTGATCGCTGAAATTACGGGAGGCTATGAGTTCTTCCTTCCTCTAATGATAACCGCCACTATTTCGTATCTCACAATATATTTCTACGAAAGACATAACATCTACGCCACAAATCTGGCTGAAAGAGGTGAACTTATTACGCACGACAAAGACAAAGCAGCACTATCAAGAATGAAGATTACCAAGCTTGTTGAGCATAACTTCCTAATAGTAAAACCTGATGCCACCCTTGGCGAGCTTGTTAAAATCATTGCACGATCAGAGCGAAACGTCTTCCCTGTTGTGGATGAGGAAAACAACTTTCTGGGCGTGGTCTTTATCAATGAAATACGAAACATAATGTTTAGTACAGAACTATATGACAATACTTATGTAAGGAATCTTATGTTCATGCCTGATACGATCATTAACATTGATGCAACTATGGAGGATGTTGCCATGAAATTTAATGAAACGTCCCATTACAACCTACCCGTGCTAAATAATGGAAAGTATGTTGGATTTGTTTCGAGGGCCAACGTATTCTCATCATATAGAAACTTAGTGAAGGAATTTTCTCAGGAATGATGGACCAAAAATCTTACAAATCAGCATTACACCAGATGCTGCCATTTCTGATAATAACAGGCATTTACCTTGCCGGATTAGCAGCTTCCGTTATCAAATGGGGGTATTATGAAAGTTTCATGTGGCTTAATACAGACAACTATTTATGGCTGGATCAACCGATGTTCATGATAACCCATCTGGGCGACTCACTCATTCTTGCATCAATATTAAGCATGCTGATAATCTATAAGAAACCTGAGCTTGTAGTTACACTGATTATACTTGTTGTTATTACCGGATTAACAGGGCAACTATTAAAGAATTTAATGTTTGATGGATGGGACAGGCCTTTAAGACATTTTAATGAAAGCACTTCAGTGCATACGCTACCTTTCTACAGACTATTCCATAACAGTTTTCCATCCGGTCACAGCATTACTGCAATGACAGCACTAACAGCTATTGTATACGGACTGCAACCAAAGAAGCTACTGCAGATTATGATTGCTTTAGCAGCCTGTATAATCAGCTATAGCAGGATTTATCTGGGCGTTCACTTTCCTGGAGATGTACTTGCGGGAAGTATCATAGGTATTCTGCTAACACTCATAATAATGCCCCTTATTTTACCCCTGGCAGGTAAGATAAACTATTCAAGGCCAATTAAGAATATAATCTTTGCTGTTGCACTTATAGCCTTTATTGCGGGGGCGTGGGTTCTGGCCACAACTTACCTAATCTGACTTAAAGATCTTTAATAAATAGCGTTCAATATCAGGCATAAAAAAATGCGGGTAATCGCCCCGCATTCTTTTCATTCTTAAAACTAAATAATTAATTCAATTCTCTTTCCAGTTGATCAATCAGCTCATTAAGCCTTGAAACAACTGCCAGTGTTGGTTCAGTTGAAGTCATATCCACACCGGCTCTCTTAAGTTGCTCAACAGGGTAGTCATTTCCACCCGATTTAAGCAGTGTTAAATAATTATTAAGAGCTTCAGCCTTCTGGTCGTTTGTTCCGGTAGTTAATAACTGATGAATCCTTGAGGCGGCAGCATAACTTGTTGCATAGTTGTAAACATAATAGGGCAGATTGTAGAAATGCATAATCTGAGTCCATGTGATATCCCTGTATGGATGAGGCAGTATGGTCTCACCATAATAGCGATCATTAAGTTCTCTCATTATGGTATTCAGAATAGTTGCATTTACAGGCTCACCATTCTCTGCAAGTTTATGAACCTGTAACTCGAAATCAGCAAACTGACTTTGCCTGTAAAAACTACCAATGAGATTGTTGATTGCCTGATCCAGCAGTGCAATACGCTCCTGCTTATCAGTTGAATTCTTCAGCATATAGTCGAGCAACAGTTCCTCGTTAAAGTTTGAAGCAACTTCAGCTACAAATGTTGAATATTGGTGTGTTTCATAAGGTTGGTTTGCCGAAGAAAACATGGAGTGCATGGTATGACCAAGTTCGTGTGCCATAGTTGAAACGGCATCGGTTGTTTCATCGTAGTTAAGTAAGATATATGGATGCACTCCATAAACTCCCATTGAATAAGCTCCTGTTTCTTTTGCAGCACCTTCATATACATCAATCCAACCACCATTTAAAGCTTTTTGGATTCCGGTTGAATATTCATCACCTAATGGTTTCAAAGCTTCGGCTATAATGCTCTTAGCTTCTTCATATGTGTATTTACGATTAAATGTACCTAATGGAACACCGCCATCCCATGATGAGTAATCATCCAGTTTCAGTATCTTTTTACGTAGCTCAATATAGCGTTGTAATGCCTGGGTGTTTTCGCCTGCGACTTTTATCAGGTTTTCGTATACCGATACAGGAATATTGGGGCCATTCAATGATGCTTCCAGGGTTGAGTTGAAGTTATAAGCACGGGCATAGGCAGCATTGGTTTTTGCCACACTCAGCAAGATTGCTGCCATTGTATTTTCCTTAGCCTTATAACTAGCCGTAAACGTCTCATAAGCTCTTTTGCGTTCATCTCTGTCAGTACTGAAATTAGAGATATTTGAAAGCATTGGTCTTGTTAGGGTTACAGTATCGCCATTACTTCTAACAAACTGCGGATAAACATGATCAGAAATTGCTATTTCAGTATAAATTGAAGAAGGTGTCTCCGACATCCCCGAAAAATATGAAACCAACTGTTCCTGTTCTTCAGGAAGTACATGGTCTTGTAAACGGTACATATTTTCCATGCTAAAACGGTATGGATTGAACTGCTTATCAGCATTAGCCCAACCCAGGGCTTTTTCTTTAGGAATTGAAACTAACTCTGGAGTTGTCCAGGATAATTCCTGACTAGCCCTAATGGCAAAAGACTGCACTTTCTGAAAGTTTTGGTTAATTTCAGGGTCCCTGCTGTCGAGAGATCTCTGTAAATAAACATAGCACTGGAGCTTTGAAGATACCTTTCCAATCTCATCACCGAGTAAATAGTACTTTAAAAGATTTTCGGGAGCTACTCCTAATGTACCTTTCAATGAAACCATTTCTTTCAGCACGTTTTCAGCTTTAACCAAATCATTCGACCATGCATTAATGTCAGGATAAATGTCTGTTAGTCGCCATTTGGCATTCTCAGGTGCGTTTTCACGTGTAATTACTGGATTTTCAGTAGACGAAGGGTTTGAGGAGTGATAGACCAGGGCCTCATTAGTAGCCGTAGATTGTTTAATAAATGGATTGCCGGCGTTTAATATACCGGCAAACATCATTGCAAATAAAGTAATGAAGAAGTGTTTCATAGACATTGATTGTTTCAGTCAGCCTCTCAAATATCATTCCATCTTACATTCACCTGATAGTCAACCCTTTTTGTTTATATGGCATTTTCATGGATGTTCATTAACGAACAGACTGTTTGCATAAAAGGACACTTTTTTAGATATCTTTGTCAAAAATTGACTAAATGGTGCTTAAGTACTTTGCAAGGATTGTCCTGAAAATTGCCGGTTGGAAAATAGAAGGTACTCATCCCTCTCCAAAATCAGTGGTAGTCATGGCACCACATACTTCTAATCTCGATTTCTTTATTGGGTGGCTGGGATATACTTCTATGGGAATTAAGTCACACTTCCTTATTAAGAAAGAAGCTTTCACCTGGTATACTTCAGGCATAATCAAAGTAATGGGAGGAATACCTGTCGATCGCAAAAACAGCACGAATGTTGTCCTGCAGGTAGCTGAAGAATTTCACAAAAGAGAAAGTTTCATTGTCACAATCACTCCCGAAGGAACACGCCGGCCTAATAAAAATTGGAAGCGTGGTTTTTATCACATAGCTTTAAGTGCAGGAGTGCCTGTTATGTTAGGATTTCTGGATTATAAAGAGAAGAAAGGTGGTTTTGGATATAGTTTCACTCCTTCAGGAAATTATGAAGCTGATTACCATCATCTTTATAACTTCTATAAATCAAAGACAGCCCGGTACCCTGAAAAGTTTGTTGTTCCTGAAATCCCGGGTAGCGGCCATAAGACTGCTAACATATAAAGTCTTATTCCTCTTACTTTGCCATAATGATCTTAACGGTATGGGCTGCAGAATGGTTATTTCTGTCAAGTACCTTAACCCGTGCAATATACAAGCCATTGCGCAGCACTTTGCCTTCTGAAGACAAACCATCCCATTTAACATCTTCAACAATGTAGCCATTTGCAGTTACTCTGCCAGGATTCAGAATCCGCACTAATGTACCGTTTGAATTGTAGATCTCTATTTCAATATTTAAGAGGGCATCAAACAGATTGTGTTTGAATTTGAACCACACCTCTCCTCTTGAAGGATTTGGGTAAGCAGTCACATCATCTACGTTCAGTCTGATATCTTTCTTTACTACAAATCCTATGGTTTTCTCTGATGAGTTGTTATAAACATCCCATGCTTTCACAGTAATTGTGTGTTCTCCCTCATCCAGATTAAAGAAATGGTAAGCAGCTCTTCCCGATTGATAGCTATCTATATCGGCAACATAGAAATCATTTAATATCACTGAATTATAGTTGTTATAGTCTATTATTGCCATTAAATCGTGCCCGACTCCATTCCCTAGAATATTAATTCCACTTTCATCAAATAAATCAACAAGAAGCTTGGGATTCTCACTGGTTAAATCGCCTTCTATGAAAGTTGTATCATTAATATACAAGTCTATTCCAGGACCGATTAGGTCAGCTTCTACAACTTTCTTATCTCCGCCTATCACAAAGTCTGTATAATAGCCATGTGCGTCAACATAACCATCAGTTGCGTAATAGCTAATCTTTCCGGTTCCAAAGTTATAATCAATATCTCTCGGTACAGGGAAAGTTATACTGAAAACACCATTTACAACCTTGGCTTTCCCTTGGTATATAACGTTTTTCCTAACATTAAAATCAACTTCAAAGCTATCTGTATCCTGTCCTAATGTTCGTACTGTTGATACTTTGTCGAACACTTTAACCGAGACTTCCCCATTGAATCCTGAGAGTAGGTTACCTGAGTTGTCCTGTACTTCGCCCGATACAGTTGCCTTGGCATTTGCCGAAAGAGTATCAATCGGTAATAAAGTTTCAGGATTAATTATGCTTGTAGTTACAACATTATACTTAGGCAAAAACATCGGCATAGCGGGATCTCCGAACAATGTAAGGTGTCGTTGATTTGAAGAAGCTTTAGTTTTGTTTTTAGTGTATTTCAATATATCTCCTAACCTCGGGATTCCACCTTCTTTTATCAGAACGGTATCAATAAAGCTTTCATTTAGATTTTCATTAACTGATGCCCATGCAAGACGGGTAGTTGTAATCATTGCGACAGCTCCTCCCTGTGGATTAAGGAATACAAGCTCACCTGCGGAAATATGTTGAGGATCATCAAATCGTGAGAACTCACAAGTTGCTGTGAAAAACAGTCCCATCCTATTAAAATTCTTCCATGCCTGTATGTCAGATATTTCAAGAACCCTCTCATCAGCCCAGCCTAACTCACCACCATGACCAATGTAGTTTGTTATCAATGCACCTTTATCAACCTGCGATGTTATTTCCCTGTTAACATCCGGATATCGGCTTCCACCAGGTGTGTTATTTTGTTTGTAAGCATCAAAATATATCTTGTTAACATTATACAAAGGTTCCTCAGTCTCAATAATTGAATTTAGCCTTTCAGCCTGATTCAAATGCATATTCCTGTCTTCATCGTCTGAAATAATTAAAAGATTATTACGCCAGTCCCCAAGCACATCGGTATCTCTTCGCAGATACTTCTCAATCTTTTCCATAACATCATCTGCCTGTTCCTGATTCCTGACAGGAAAGCGACCAATTCCAATGTCCAAAAGACCTGAAATAGTCTGCCCAATACCTTCTCCATCATCAAGCAATCCATAGTAGTCGTCAGACAGGTATGACGCAATAGGATTTACCGAACTATTGCTTTCATAAGTCGGCACTATGTTCAAATTGTTGAATACCCTGTCTTTGTAGTCGTATGAAGCATTACCAAACAACAGAAGGTATTTGGGATATCCATATTCAACACCTTTATGATAAAGCATCTTCATAAAGTCTCTTATAGCTGTGATATCCTCATGGCCCGAAGAGAACTCATTATAAATTTCCGGCAATAGAGTAACCTTAGCTGTAATCTCTCCCATACTGTTATGTAATGCAGCAAGCTTCTCTGCCTGCTTTTTAAACATTGGATGAGTTACTATTATCATGTCGTAATTCTTCATGCCATGCAGGTCCTGATTATTGATTTTTCCTGCAAAAGATGGTGTATAGTAATCTTTGCCATTAAACACGATAAATTCACGGAGATACGGGGTTTGGACTCTGAAAGTATAACTGTTCCCGTTTCTTGTCATTGGAATCTGATGAACATAAGAATGATCGGTTACATCCCACAATTCCAATTCTGCACCCGAACCATCCAATGTATAATCTGTAATGTTATCCTGACCAACATTTTCCGGGTCCCTGAAATTCATCTGACTCCCGTAAAATTTAAGTTTTGTTCTTACATTAAGAGAAATGAAATCAAACCATCCCAATGCAGAACTGTTAGGAGGATTAAACTGTATTTGAATCTGCATATTGCCGGATGTTGGCCTGAAAGACTGATTACTGATGATATCATTAGCATAAGAATGATCGCCCATCCACTTGCCAATAGTTGTTGTATTTTCAATATTCCCGTTAACCTTAATGTTAAAGTACATCTGTTCAGTAGCTCTCCCTGCAAATCCATAGCCCATTTGCACGTTTGAACTAAGGTCGATATCGGGAAAATTGAAGACCGGAAGATTTATTGTTCTGGTATAAGTATCCAATTTATCACTAAACCACTTTCTTCCACTCTTAATTAGGTTGATATCCTCTTTTCCGTAATAATCTACTGCTGTATAATAGGCTGACTGTTTATTGGCATTTGCAGTCACAGGATCAGCTTTTGGCAATCTCTTTCCGGGCACGTTGCCAACAGTAATGAAATAGCCAATCTTATCGGTATATAAGTGAGGTTCGTAGGTTAGCCTTCCAGAAGTGTTATTATATTTCCAGGTATTCGGACCTTCACCATAAAATAAGATATAGTCGCCAGGGGCAAAAATGCCTTCATTAGCTGTGACAACTCTAATGGAAATCTCAGTCATGTCATCTTTATAATTCTTACCTGCTTCTTCTTCCAGCATTGAGCCACCTTTACTATACATAGCAATCAACGAAGGATTTATTTTGCTCACATCCATACCCATGCTACGCAGGTTCTCATAAGTGATTAGATGAACACCGGTATTTTCAACCCACAATTTGTACCAATCACCCATAGCAAGTTTTGAATGAGCGGCAAACCGTGGTGGCCAATCCTTATCCCAAATTTCATTATTGTTGTGTACAGTTGAAGGATCAAGTGTCGAACCTTCATTTATATTTTCAAGATTCTGCGGATTGCTCTTTAAAGTATACGTAAAGCCTGATAATTTTGAAGGTTGTCCGGTTAGCGGATCAATGCCAAAAGGAACCACTGTAACAAAAGCATACTTTATACCCCGTTCAGTCATTACATTCAACGATGTTTGTACG
Source organism: uncultured Lentimicrobium sp. (assembly GCA_964547915.1). Lineage (GTDB taxonomy): Bacteria > Bacteroidota > Bacteroidia > Bacteroidales > Lentimicrobiaceae > Lentimicrobium. Next base: position 54,391 of record CAZJPP010000006.1, on the reverse strand, counting down.
ACGGCAGGAATTGAATCAATTATAGTATTTATATCTTCCTGACTAAGGGGCATATATTTTAAGTCTTTAAGCTCTACGATTACGTTGGCATCATTTACTTTTACTTTGGAGACAGATGCAGGCAAATGATTATCTGGCAAACCGGCAAATGCTGCACCTTCAAAATATAATGCCTCAATTGATTCCATATTCCCTCTGACAATACTGGTATTTGGTTGCCAGTTAATTATTACTGTTCCCGTCACCTGTGAATTCTCTTTATTAAAACCACTATCCTGTGCAAAAACAGGAAGTCCCGAAAGAGCGGAAATTATAGAAACGAGAAGAATCTTAAAGTATAGTTTTACTCTCATTTTACCTGGCTATTATGATCTTAACTGATTTATCCGAAACGTAACCTTCAGGAGTTTCTATCCGCAGATTAGCTATATACATACCTGCCCGTAGTTTGTTTCCATCAATTCCGGTGCCGTTCCATTTCAATACCGGTGTTCTGAATCCTCCGGCTTTAATTTTTTTATCGATCATCGCAACACGCTGACCTGTAATAGTATAAACATTTAACAATGTCTTAAGTTCCTTACCCGCATGGTTATGTCCTATAACAAAATTAATTTCATCCTGCATTGGATTAGGCCAGGCTTCAATTTCACTCAGAATAAGTTGATCTTCGGGCGACACAAAGAAAGAAACGGTATGTTCAGATAAATTATTGTGGACATCCCAAATTCTGAAGCTTATTATATGTCGTCCAGGACTAAGGTTCTTAAACTGGTATCTCAAAGTACCACTTTTATATGTATTTAATGAAGCCTTATAGTATTCATTAAGCACATAAGGAAATTGTGTATCACCATCAATTATGGCAACAATATCATGCCCAATACTATTTCCAAGTGTATTGATCCCTGATGAATCCTTGATAAATGCCAACAACTCCGGATTGGGGCCGGTAAAACCGCCATCCATGAAGAGAGTGTCATTCATGAACAATCTCACTGCAGGCCCATCAGTATCTGATTCATAATCTTTGCTGAATCCTCCGACAACCAGATCACTATAATTACCTGATGCATCCGCAACGCCATCCGTTGCATAATAGCTTATTTTTCCTTTCCCAAAATTGTATGCAATATCGCGGGGCACAATAAATGTAAACTTAAATTCACCATTTTTAACTTCAGCCTGGCCTTTATAGATGATATTTCTCCAAAGGTAAAATGGCATAACAGTATTTCCCTGACTGCCAAGCGTTTCAAATCTACTTTGCTTATCAAAAACAGTAGGTGTAATTAAACCATTAAAAGTTTCAATCAATTGCCCTTCGTCATCTACAATTTTACCGGTTATAGTTACTTCCTGAAGTGCCTTTAGAGTATCAATTCCATCTCCTACCGGTCGGTTATTGATTGAAGAAGTCAGGACTTTGTATGCAGGATACGCAAGTTTCATTGCAGGATCGCCCAACAAGACAAACTTTTTTGCGTTATCACTAGGTTGAGTATGTTGTTTAGCAAGTCTGATAATATCACCAAGGCGCGGCATTTCCCCATTCATCGGCTGGAGTGCAATCTGATAAAAATTCTGGACAAGTGAGAAATTGGGAGTGCCAAATGTTGGTCTGGCAGTAGTGAACAGAGCAACAGCTCCTCCATTTCTGTTAAGAAAAGCCAACTCGCCTCCCGAAACTCTTGCCGGGTCATCATATCTGCTGAATTCACAGGTTGCAGTTACAAAAACCGGCAATCTGTCATAATTACTCCATGAATTAATATCATTTGTCTGAAGAATCTGTTCAAGGGTCCAGGCTGTTTCACCTCCATGCCCGGTATAATTAATTAGCAATGCACCTTTATTCACACGTTCATTGATAGCAGCATTTGCTCCGGGCGACCGTTGTCCACCGGCTGTACTTTCCTGTCTGAAAGCATCCAGGTATATCTTATCAGTGATATAATTCTGATGCGTAGTGTCAATCATAGTAGCCATTTCATCGGCCTGATACATATGGATATTACCATCTTCATCATCAGCTACAAAGGCAATAACATTTTTCCAGTCACCATTAACCGCTTCTGTATCCGTGATATAATGAATAATTTTATCCACAGCGGCAGTGGCTTCATCCGGTGTCCTTACAGGTATACGACCAATACCGATATCAACAATATCGTTTACATTTCCCCCATCTTCATCTCCAATGCAAACAAAATAATCGTCGGTTGCCAGAGTATAAATTGGATGCAATGATTCAGGTGACTGATAGGTCGGGATAATATTTGTATTGTTGGCAAGACGATTCTTGTAGTCATAAGAAGCATCACCAAATAAAAGCACATAACGCGGCAAATTATCCGGAGTTGCTTTATGCCATAACATCTTGATAAAATCGCGTATTGCACTGATGTCCTGGGCTCCTGAGCTAAACTCATTGTATATAGCCTGGGGTGTAACTATCGAAACCGACAAATCATCATTGTTGCTGTGAAATGTTGCCAGTCTTACTGCTTCACTCATAAACTCCGTTGGTGCTATTATCAGCAATTGCGGAGTCATCATGCCATGAAGATTCTGATTGGCAACAGTTTCAACAAATTCAGGTTTCTTATAGTCAGCCGGATGAGCTATTGCATATTCTCTTACTGTATCAGCAACTGCCTTAAATCTGAACTGGTTAGCTTCGAAAGTACCGTTAATTGCAAAAGGAGTTGTCTGGTCAGTAACATCCCACACCATCATTCCCGGAACAGCATCATTAATTACAAATTCAACATTTCCCTGTAATCCGTTTTTACGAAACTGAATTTGACTACCCGGATATTTCAGTGATGCTTCTGCACCAATTTCAATAAAGTTCAACCATCCGTTGTCCAAGCCGTTAGTCTTGTTATACTGAACTTCAACAGAATTGAAGTCCCCACTTGCGGGATAAGTATACAGGTAAGTTGATAACTGAGCGTAATTAGTCGTATAATCAGTTGAGATATGTGATATTGGCAGGAAAAAAGAATTACCCTGTGATGTTAGTGTAAAAGAGCTACCTGCAAGAGATCGCGCCAAAGCACTAAATCTGATTTTTATTTCTGACCCTGACCTGGGAGTAAAAGTATTAAAATTATACTCTCTCTCTGTGATTAGGTCAAACAGATCGCCATACCAACCTCTGCCCGACCAAATGAAATTATATAACTCAGGACTTACCACATCACGGTGGTCATAAAATCCAACCTGTGTTAGAGCCTGGGTGGGTTGAATTGAATTATTTATTCTCCTGCCTTCAGTTTGTCCAACCGTTAAGAAATAAAAAGCATAATCAGAGTAAATATTAACCAGGTACTCATAGTGGGATGTTTCTGAATTATAACGCCAACCTTGAGGTCCCGGAGAATAGAATAACAAATAATCACCTTCATCAAAGCGACCATCTCCACCATCAACTACCTGAATGGCGACTTCCGGTAAGTCGTCATATCGGAACGATCCTGCATTTTCAGGCAACATACCGGCAAAACCATGTAATCTCAAATATTTGGATTCAATACCAGTAACAGGTAACTGCATTGCAACCAGATCACTGTATGTTAGTCGGTAAATACCGGGTGAGTCCACAGATATCTTTTTCCAGGTTCCGCTTTTCAAGACAGAGACAGGAGCATAATCTCTGCTGGTTGATGATTTAGGAATTACAATTTCAGCTTTTGATGATAAACTAAAAATAAATGTGAAAGCAAGACATAATAAGGCGGCTTCCCTCAGGTAGTGAAATCCGAAAGGTTTGAGCAGATAGTAATTACGCCTCATATATAGACCGATATAGTACCTAATAGTATATAGAACTTTATGCTTGCAAAAGAACAATAATAATTAATAGGAGGCCGACAAAATAGTTCAAAAACTATTCATTAGGCAACAATGTTGTATCTTCGCTTTATAAAATTTAAAATTAAACGACTATTTGAAAAGGTTATTGCAGAATTGTAGCTAAAAAAGACAGAATTTTAGATAGAATCCTTCGCCATATTGAAAATATTCGTAATATTGACTGCCAAAATTATCATACTTAAAATGCGAAAAAAGCTGCTGTTGCTGAGTATACTGTTATCAGCTTCCTACTTCCTGAAAGCTCAGGATCCCTCTTTTTCGCAATATTACGGAAATCCTTTATATCTGAACCCTGCTCTTACCGGTTCAAAAATCTGTCCCAGGCTTACTCTTAATTATCGGAATCAATGGCCGTCAATTCCCGGCACTTTCGTTAATTACGCTGCTTCATACGACAGATATATTGACCCTATATCAGGAGGCATTGGTATTATGGTAGTTGCTGAAGATATAGCTAAAGGAATTGTTAAATCAACACAGGTTTCCGGATTATACGCTTTCAGAACTGATTTATCCAAGAAGACCACAATGACAGTGGGATTTCAGGCTACCTATATCCAGAATAAACTTAACTGGGATAAATTGATTTTCGCTGATCAGCTTGAAGGTATTCAACCGGGTAGCGGTGGCTCAATACCTTTATCTAACGAACCTATTGCAGATCGTCTAACTGCCAGTATGATTGATTTTTCTACAGGAGTGGTAATAGCATATCAGGAAAGAATATACGCAGGGTTGGCAGTAAACCATCTTTCTCAACCCGACAACTCCTTTTATAGTAATGGAGAGAGCCGGCTCGATATGAAGGTTACTGCACACGCAGGTGCCTTAATTGGAATAAACAGTTATGGGAGTCAGGTTGATGTTGAAGACCTGAGCCTTGCACCGAATATAATGTACCAACAACAGGGCAAGTTTCGTCAAATGAATTTAGGTCTGTACCTCAACATGTATCCATTTGTAGTTGGAGCCTGGTACCGACATGCGTTTGAGAACCCTGATGCGGTAATTGCATTATTAGGTTTCATGACACAAAAATTTAAGGTAGGATATAGTTACGATTACACAGTTTCGCGATTAACTAATGCAACCGGTGGAGCACACGAAGTTTCATTTACATGGCAGTTCGATTGCCCACAAAAAACTTTTAAACATAAGGCAATAAAATGCCCAAGATTTTAGTTAACAATAATCTATTAAACAACAATACCTGAAATGATCAGCAACAGCAACAATTCTCTGAAATTAATCTTTTTTGCTATCGCAGCAATCCTGCTGTCAACATCATGCCGTAAAGAAGCCTCCCGTACAACAGGCTGGGAATATAACAATTCTAAGAATGGTGGATTTGAAGTCAATACTAATTGGGCCGGACAAGCAATGGGCCCGGGTTTAGTAATGATTGAAGGTGGTACATTTACTATGGGTCGTGTAAGCGACAATCCGATGTATGATTGGGATAACATCCCCCGCAGAGTTACTGTTCCTTCATTCTATATTGACGAAACGGAAGTAGCAAATGTTGATTACAACGAGTATTTATTCTGGCTTAGCAGGGTATTCGGTACAAACTACCCTGAAGTTTATCGCAAAGCTTTGCCCGACACACTCGTGTGGAGAGAGAAACTTGCATACAATGAGCCATTGGTTGAAACATATTTCCGCCATCCCGCCTACCGCAATTACCCTGTTGTAGGTGTTAGCTGGCTTCAGGCCACTGAATACTGTCTCTGGCGTACCGACCGTGTTAATGAAATGCTGCTTATTAAAGAAGGCATTCTCGACTTTGATCCTGATCAGCAAGACCAGAACAATTTTAACACTGATGCTTATTTAGCAGGTCAATACGAAGGATTGGTAAACAAACCTCTGAGAGATCTTAATCCTAGTGGCACTGGCGAACGTCGTGCCCGTCTCGAAGATGGTATCCTTGTTCCGAAATACCGACTACCAACCGAAGCAGAATGGGAATTCGCAGCTGTTGGACTAGTTGGAAACACAATGTACGAACGAGTTGTTGAACGTCGTCAGTATCCATGGAACGGAACAGTTGTTCGCTCCGATGAAAAGAAATATTATGGTCAATTCTTAGCCAACTTTAAACGTGGCAGAGGTGACTATATGGGTGTAGCCGGTAATCTTAATGACGGTGCAGATCTTCCGGCAGAAGTTGCCTCCTACTGGCCAAACGATTATGGTTTGTATAACATGGCAGGCAATGTTGCTGAATGGGTTTTGGATGTTTATCGTCCTCTTTCTTTCGAAGACGTATCTGACTATGCTCCTTTCCGTGGAAATGTCTTTACCACAAAACTTACTGACGAAGAAGGCTTCCTCGCTCCAAAAGACAGTCTTGGAAGAATCCAGGTTCGCGAGGTAACCGTTGAAGAAAGTAAAGACCGCTTCAATTACCGTAGCTCTAATCAAATTAATTACCTCGACGGTGATTATCAGTCAACAATTAATCCTGACTGGACTACTCCACCTGCCGATACTATTAGTACAACTAATATGATGTATGAGTATGGCAAAACATCACTCATAAGCGATAAGGCAAGGGTTTATAAAGGTGGTTCATGGAGAGATCCTGCTTATTATCTGAGCCCTGCTACACGTAGATATATGAATGAAGACCAGGCAACCAACTTTATTGGTTTCCGTTGTGCAATGGGTCGTGTTGGCGGTGCTTATGCCGGAAAAAAATAATGCATCTGACGAGTACTGAAGAATTACTTCAAAAATATTTAAAACATCCCTACCTGAGCACTGACTCGCGAAAAGTCATGCCGGGTAGTTTGTTTTTTGCCCTTAAGGGAGAAAATTTCAATGCAAACACCTTTGCTGCAAAAGCTCTGGAGAATGGAGCAAGTTATGCTATAATCGACGACCCAGAGTACTGTACCGGTACTAAAACCCTTCTTGTTGAGAACGTACTCGCATCCTTGCAGGATCTCGCATCACTTTATCGTGCTACGTTAAAGATTCCTATTATTGCTATTACCGGCACTAACGGGAAAACAACAACAAAGGAGTTGATTGCAACCGCTTTGTCTGCCAGATTCAATACTGTCGCCACACATGGCAACTTTAATAATCATATTGGCGTACCTCTGACATTACTATCTATAAAGCCTGAAACTGAAATTGCAGTTGTTGAAATGGGCGCTAATCATCCCGGAGAAATTGACTGTCTCTGTCAGATTGCCCGACCAACACATGGCTTGATAACCAACATAGGCAAAGCCCATCTGGAAGGTTTTGGCAGCTTTGAAGGTGTGAAAAAGACAAAGAAGGAATTATACAATTACCTTAACGAGCATGGAGGCACTGTCTTTGTCAATAGTGGTAATGATCTTTTGATGCAGTTCTCTTCTACAAGTAACAGAGTTACATACGGCAAAGCCCCATCTGACTCAGTATCCGGCTTTTTATCGGAAGCTAAAAGCGAAAAAGGTATTGGAGAAATTGATTTTATCTCCATTGAGCTGCAAAAACCTACAACACTCAAAGTAGCCACACATCTTACAGGCAATTACAACTTTGAGAATGTTATGGCAGCTATATGCATTGCCAACCACTTCAGAGTAGATCTCAATCAGATGGTTGAGGCTATTGGCAATTATCAGCCGCAGATGAACAGATCGCAGGTTGTAAAATCAGAGAAAAACACTCTCATACTCGATGCATACAATGCAAATCCTTCGAGCATGAAAGTGGCAATTGATAATTTTTGCAGTATAAATGCGGGGAATAAAGTAGTAATAGTGGGTGATATGTTCGAACTTGGAGATGATTCAGAAATAGAACATGAGGGGGTAATAAGAATGTTAACTCAAGCCGGATTCGACCAGATTTACACTGCCGGAAAACACTTTTACAAGGCTTCTGAAAATATCCCTACCATTAAAAGGTTTCTTACCACCGAACAACTCAAGCAAGCTCTTACGATTGCTCCAATTACCCAATCAACTATCCTTATAAAAGGCTCCAGGGGTATGAAACTCGAAATAATAACAGAGGTACTCTAAAAACTTCAAGGCTATTAAAAGGAAATACCAACACAATTGCTTTCCTAAAAGAACAGCAAATGAAAAAAACATATAATGTAATAGGCCTGATGTCGGGTACATCTTTAGATGGGCTTGACATAGCTTTTTGTGAAATTCGGATTCTTAATAACAAATGGGAATTTGATATTCTGGAAACCGAAACAGTGGATTACCCTCAGGTCTGGAAACAACTACTTAAAGACGCTCCCTTGTCTGATGGAGCGAATCTTGCATTATTAAATACATCATACGGGCATTGGATTGGTCAAACGGTTTTTCAGTTTATTACAAAACACAAATTACACCCACGGCTTATTGCAAGCCACGGTCATACGATTTTTCATAAACCGCATGAAAGAATGACCCTGCAAATAGGCAGTGGTGCAGCAATTGCCGCTGAAACAGGAGTTACTACTATAGTAGATTTCAGATCATTGGATGTAGCATTAGGTGGACAGGGTGCTCCACTTGTACCTATTGGCGACAGGTTGCTGTTTGCTCAGTATGATGCTTGTGTGAATATCGGAGGCTTCGCAAATATTTCGATGGAAACATCAGCAGGAAGAAACGCATGGGACATATGCCCTGCAAATATCGTCCTTAATACCCTGGCAAACAAGATCGGATTGCCATACGATCCCGAAGGTACTATTTCAAGCCAGGCACATATGGATGAAGCATTATTCAGAAAACTTGAGGAGATCAGATTTTATAAGCAGCCCGCACCTAAATCACTCGGCAGAGAATGGGTTGAAAAAGAGATTCTTCCACTTATCAACGGTTCATCCATATCGACTGAAGTACTTTTGTGCACATTCACTCACCACGTTGCATCTCAAATAAGTAAAAGCCTCCCGGTAAAATCAGGCAGTAAAGCCATCATTACGGGAGGCGGAGCTCATAATACTTACTTAATTGATCTTATTAGAAACCAGACTAATTGTGAAATTATTAAGCCGACTAAAAAAATAATTGACTATAAAGAAGCTCTGGTTTTTGCTCTGTTAGGAGTTTTAAGGGTTGAAGGAATTAATAATTGTCTGGCGTCTGCAACAGGAGCCAAAATGGACTGTTGCTCAGGAGTCATAAATTACCCGCCTAAAAAAGCTCTGGGCAATTTTTAAATAATCAGAAGTTCCCTCTGAATCCTCGTCCGTTGCCTCCTCTATGCATACGATCGCCTCTCTTTTGCATTGGTCTGCTGTCAAACCATGCTTTCTGGTCATCTGTTAATAACGCTCTGACATCGCGTTGGTGCGATTCGCGTTCCTTCATTAAGTCTGCCTTTATACCGGCAATCTCATCAATAGTCCTATTGATTTCTTTTTCATCATAGTTATCGGCAACTCTTAGTGATTTGAGTCTTGCTCTTTTTTCATCCATAGTAGCACGCAACTGATTTGTCTTCTTAAGATGAGCAGTCCGCAATTTGTCTATTGACTCCTGCTGCTCACTTGTGAGTCCGGGTATCATGCAATCCCCTCCGCGCTGAAATTCATCTGATCTCTCCGTGCGATTCTGGAATCCTCGTTCAGCCCTGCAATACGCCTGAGCATTAACTGCAGTTATACTTACTATGCCCGAGAACATTAACATTAAAAACACTTTTTTCATTTTCACTTATTTTTATTGATTATTACCATGTCTGCCACGACCTTTTCGCATATGTTGACCATCATCAAACATATTGAAGTAAAACTGCCTGAGCTTCTCTTTCTGCTCAACTGAGGCTCCTCTGCTTACTTCCTCGAAATGCCGGTACGTTATTTCCTTTATCTCCCTGTGTTTATCACCAATCATACGTGACAACCTGGCTGCGTTGGCTGAATCAGGCACTTCTGAAGTTGCTTCAACAACAAGTTGACGATTCAATTCGCGAAGTTCCATGAATATGGGATGCATTTGCTGACGGAAGTCCTTCCGTGACTGTCTGAATACCTCCATTTGTTCGGTATTGAAACCAATTTCCGATTCCATAAAGCGGGGACCACGACCCGGCATTTCACGGTTTTCAGTCTGATCAACACGCGACATCCTGACTACTGCGATAACAAAACCAATGTTTACCAGAGTCAGTAATACCATTATAAAGAGGAATACACGTTTATTATCTATTATTTTCATCATCAGTGGTATTTTCACCGTCTATATAATTTATTAACTCACTGCTTAGTCCGCTGAAGTTACCCGAATTCATTGAGATCTCCTGACGGTACAATTCTGCCTCCTGAGTCGGACTATTCATGAATGAAGAACCCGCCCAAATACCCGTCATAATAGCGGCTGCAGCTGCAATTGTTGTATAGGCAATTTTGAATATTGAAGGTCTTGTATATTGTAATTTTGATTCTCGGTCAATACCTTCTGACATTCTCCTTTGTACTTTCGACCACAAATAAGAATCTGGAGTAGTTCTTAACTCTCCTTTCAACCCCAACAGCCCTTCATCAATAAGTTCGTCGAGTTTATCCTTTTTGTTATAGTCCATTATCTATTGATTTGTTAGTTAGACACTTGTAATTTCAAAATCTTGCGGTTAATCGTAATAATTGCCAAATAATCAGTTTCGCAGCTTTTCATAATAAACCGCCAGCTTACTTCTTAAGGCCTTTCTGGCTCTGTGAATTAAAGATTCAACTGCAGAGTGAGAAATATTCATCACTTCTGCAATCTGCAAATAAGGCATATCATCAATCTTATGAAGTGTAAAAGCAACTCTTTGCGATTCGGGCAGAGAATCTATAGCTTTCTTAAGTACATCTCTTTGCTCCTTTTGTTCCATAATCTCTTCATCAACAAAGGGCTCATAACTCTTGAATACACTATTTGAATCAGTATCTCTCTCAGATGAAAAGGATAACAGCTCATCTATCTGCTTCCACCATTTCCGCTTTTTATTGTTCCTTATGTAATTTAAGGAACGATTAACTGTAATTCTATAGATCCAGGTTCCGGGTTCTGCGTCTCCACGATATTTGGGCAAGCCTTTCAGCACTTCAATAAACACATCCTGTGTAACATCTTCAGCGTCCTGATGATCATGCAGCAGCGACATACAGATATTGTATACCTTAACCTGAAACTCTTCAACGAGTTTCTCGCCAGCTGATGAATCACCGTTTTTAATAGTCTCTATTAATGCTTTCGAATCCATGCACAGGGTTCAGTATGGGAGTTTGTAAGTTACAATATTTTTGACACCATTGCGAATAAAATCTTGCAATATTTTGACTATTTTTGTCTTTCAATCGACAGGAAATGACCTTTATAAAGGAACTTACAAATAAGATTATACTTGTAATAGTGTTTGCGGCAGCACTAAACCTGTCATTCCATGCCTCTCTGCCCCAAAAACAGGAGGAAAGTTTTACATCAGAATATGCTTTTAATGAGCACTCATTTGTCTTTTTACCATTCAGGCAAAGTGAGATCTCACAAACAGTGCAAGGTTCATTTACAGTCCAAACACTGCCATACATTGCATTTAATGATTCATGGAAAAGTCTTTCGCATGAAAGAGTTTTGCCCGATTTCAGCCCTTACCGACAGGGTTATAAGGAACATCCATTCATTATTACAGTCAGGAATCTCCGGATTTAGAATTAATAACAGCTTCTTTTAAAGTTTATGGCACATATCAGGTATATGAATGCCACTATTATTCATATTCTAAATCTTAAAAAAATGTCAGAAAATATAGAAAAACCAAAAACTTCAGGCTTTAAACCTTTTATAATTGTATTCGGCGGTCTCGTTGTACTGTTAGTCGTGATCAAGTTATTGATGGATTTACTTATGTAATAGTTTTTGAAACAATATAATTTAAAGGAGGTCTGTAATAAACAGCCTCCTTTTTTATTGCCAGGATACAAGAGTTTTATTCTCAGATAATAAACCATGCACTTGTCAGTTATATTAACACTGTAATGTTAAAAGTTTATTGACCCGGTGAAGCAATCCGGCATAATTATTACATAATTTTACGTGCAAAATAAATCCATAACAAATGGTATCAGGAATTCTTCTTCAAATTACACAACAAGCTGCGGCTTTGTCCGATACATTAACACAAGTAGCAGCACAACCGGTACAACCAACCGAAATTCGTCTTTCAATATGGGAACTCGCATTAAAAGGAGGATGGATAATGCTGCCAATCGCACTTATGTCGGTTATAGCTATTTACATCTTCATTGAAAGGTATATTGTGATTAGCAAGGCTTCCCATGAAGAGTCAAATTTCATGAACAACATTCGTGATTTCATTCATAATGGTCGAATCGATTCCGCCTTGTCATTATGCAAGAATAACCATACTCCGCTTGCACGAATGATTGAGAAAGGACTTCTTCGAATTGGCAAACCTTTAAACGATATCAGTACGGCAATTGAAACCGTTGGCAAACTGGAAGTTGCCAAACTTGAAAAGACTATGGCAGGACTGGCTACAATAGCAGGTGCTGCTCCAATGCTTGGCTTCCTGGGGACAGTTACCGGGATGGTACAGGCTTTTTATGATATGTCGATGGCAGGGAATAATATTGATATTCAATTACTCTCAAGCGGTATATACCAGGCGATGATTACTACTGTTGCCGGTCTGATTGTTGGTATTTTAGGATATATCTGTTATAACATACTGGTTGCCAGAGTTGAAAAAGTAGTTTTTGTGCTTGAAGCAAGAGCCACTGAATTTATGGACCTGTTGCACGAACCAGCCTCTAATTAACATCCACAAACGAGCAAAATGGCAATTAAATCTAGAAATAAAATCAGTCTTGCATATAGTCAGGCTTCAATGTCAGATTTGGTATTCCTTTTGTTGATATTCTTTATGCTGACATCAACACTGGTTGCGCCTAATGCCATCAAGCTCCTGCTACCTGCCAGTACAGGGAAAACAATGGCAAAACAGACATTAACTGTTTATATTGATGCCAACTATAATTATTTTGTTGAAGAAAATCCTGTTTCTGTTGAGTTTTTAACTGAAACTATCGGACAAAAATTACAGGGACAGACAGAAGGCTCAGTAGTGCTGAGGGCAGATGAGTCAGTCCCGGTTCAATATGTTGTAAACCTTATTGATGCAGTTAATAAGGTAAATGAAATGACGCAGGCAAAGCATAAGGTAATATTGGCGACACGACCTGCTAAGTAAAGTGCAGATGGAAAAGGATAAGATAAAAGGGATTATTGGCACAGTTGTATTCCATGCAATACTGGTACTGGCTTTATTCTGGCTGGCACTGGCAACTCCCTTGCCCCTGCCATCTGAAGGTGGTGTCGAAGTTAACCTCGGCAATTCTGATGATGGAATGGGAAGTGTTCAGCCATTAGAGCTAGCGGCGGCTGCATCACCTGCTCCACCACCTTCACGTACTGACCCTTCTGACGAAATGCTTACACAGGATGTTGAAGATGCCCCTGTTATAGAACCTAAGAAAGTAGTTAAACCCAAACCGGTCGAAAAGCCACAACAAACACAAGTGGTTAAACAAGAACCAACACCTGAGCCACTTCCTAAAGTAGACCCAAGGGCCTTATTCCCCGGAAGAAGTACAACCGGTAATAATACTGGTCAGGGAGGCAATGAGGGAATAACAGGCAAACCCGGAGATCAGGGTAAAACTTTTGGTGATCCAAATGCAACAGGATATGATGGCACAGGAGGTTCAGGCGGTGGACCGGGAGGCGTTGGCGGAGGCACTTCATTCAGTCTTGCAGGCCGAAGCGTTCGTTCTCTTCCCGCTCCCTCACGAAACTTCACAACAGAGGGAACTGTGGTTGTATCCATCTGGGTAAACCGTGCCGGATTCGTTACACGAGCTGTTCCCGGTGCCAAAGGCACAACTACATCAAATGCTCAGCTTCAACAACTAGCTAAAACCGCTGCTGAGAAGGCCCGGTTTGACCCAAAACCCGATGCCCCTGAAGAACAAAAAGGAACTATAACCTACCACTTCGACTTAAACTAAGACTCATGAACTATAAAGAGGCGCTTGATTATCTCTATAGTCAATTGCCAATGTTCCACCGAATCGGCGCTGCCGCTTATAAAGCCAATCTTGATAACACAATAGCTCTGTGTAATGCAGCCGGCAACCCTTATAAGAACTTCAAAACCATTCATATTGCCGGAACTAACGGTAAAGGCTCAGTATCAAATATGCTTGCTTCTATTTGTACCGAGGCAGGCCTGAAAACCGGATTATTCACTTCCCCTCACCTGGTTGATTTCAGAGAAAGAATCAGAGTAAACGGCCAAATGGTTACTGAGGAATTTGTGACAGAATTTCTGCAGGTATATAAGGACGATATTGAAATCATAAAACCCTCCTTCTTTGAAATGACCTTTGTTATGGCAATGGCCTGGTTTGAGAAGTGTAATGTAGATATTGCAATCGTTGAAACCGGGATGGGTGGAAGACTGGATTCAACTAATGTGATTGATCCATTATTTTGTGTAATAACAAACATTGGTTTCGACCATATGCAATTTTTAGGCAATACGCTCCCATCAATTGCAGGTGAAAAAGCTGGCATTATTAAGCATGGAGTGCCTGTTATTATAGGTGAAAGCCATACCGATACCGACCCTGTTTTCCGGGAAAAAGCAATTGAAAAAGAAAGTACGATTGTGTTTGCTGATAAAACAGTGGCAATTGAAGCAACCGAAACTCCCGGGGATTTGGAGATAACTGACAGCCAAACAGGTAAAAAGTACATCTCACCATTAACCGGCGAGTATCAGATTAAAAATATAACAACATTACTGGCTTGCACAAGGCTTCAGGAATTCAGGAAGTTAATAGACAAACCCAACTACGAAGAACTTATTTTCAACGGATTAAAGAACGTTCATATGAATACCGGATTCCGGGGAAGATGGCAAATTCTCAGCAGAGAACCGCTTACAGTATGTGATATAGGACACAATGTTCACGGTTTGAAATATGTAGTTAATCAAATTAATAAGCAGGAATTTAATCATCTCCATTTTGTCCTGGGTGTAGTTAACGATAAAGATATCAACGGAATGCTCGGATTGCTTCCAAAAAATGCCACATATTATTTCTGTAAGGCGAATATTCCCAGAGGATTAAATGAAGAAGAGCTTAAGCTTCTTGCCAATAAAGCAGGTTTAATCGGCAGCACATATCATTCAGTAAAAGAAGCACTGTTGGCGGCAAAAGCTCAGGCTATTGCTACTGATATGATTTTTATAGGAGGAAGTGCCTTTACGGTTGCTGAAGTTCTTTAATAGTAACTCTATTATATCTCACGGTATGGTATTCCGGTCATGTCTTTAAACGCGATCTATCAACCACCCGTGATTAGATGAAACACGCTAACATCATCGCCATCCTTTACAGTGGTTGTGTCGTACTCGCTGCGTTTCAGCACTCTGCCATTAACCTTGATTATTAACATCTTCCACGTAAACTTCTTTAAAACCAAAAGTTCACTAATTGTAATACTTCCGGCTTCTATAACCTCTTCTTTATTATTTAGTAAGATCTTCATTCTCCTTTAAAAATTTTTGCATTAACAATTCAATAACTTCATTTGCCTCCATATTTGCCACTATTCCAACTCTCGGGGCAGTAAGTGGAGTTTCAGGTGTAACTTCAGATATCTGATCACCGCACACTATCACTTTTCCAAGCCTTTCAACACGCAGAATATCAGTCTTTCCCCAACCTGCTAAACCACAACCTGTAACCAGGTGCTTATCGGGCATGTCATTAAGTGTAGTTTCTATTATCATTTGCTTCATTTCGGCTCTGTCGAATGCTTCCACAATAATATCACAACCGGCAAAAAGCTCCATAATATCCGACGAACATAATTTCAAATCGAAAGCCTTAACCGAGATGGAAGGATCTATACGTTCAATATTATCTTTCAAAGCGAGTACTTTCAGTTTACCAATCTGGTCTCTGAAATAGTACTGCCTTTCAAGATTTTCGGGGGTAACAATATCAAAGTCAGCTATAACAAGCTTTCCAACACCTGCTCTTGCCAGGTTAATTGCACAAGTGGAGCCCAGGCCTCCGCATCCTGCAATGCCGACAGTACAAGTACTAAGATAATCCCTCACTTTGGCAGGAAAGTTTTTTTCCATCTCTATCAAAAATTGAAAATATACTTGCGCTAATATACAAAATTCTATTCCGCTCAATAACCTCAAAACATAATTAGAAATTTGTCGGTCAAACTGATATGAAACGCTTTGCATATCGCTATTTTTCAGGCATTAAGCTATCTGTGACCCAAATCTTATTACATTTGTGAAAAAATAAACAAACGGCAACTTAGAAAAGACTTTATATAATCTAATACAAGAAATTATGCTTGCTGAAGTAGAAAAATCATCGCTATGCCTGCTTAAAGAGTACAAGTACACCTGGCATCCAATTGAAAAAGGCTACAACAACCGAACACTTTACATCAACGTTGGTACCGGCAAAATTGCCGAAAAGCCAGTTCCACAGGAAATGAAAGACAAGTTTATTGGTGGTAAGGGATTTGGCCTCAGATTGTTATGGGATGGTACAAGACCTGATACACGTTGGGATGATGATGATAATGAAATAGTTATTGCCGGGGGTCCGGTTTGTGGAATAACCCAATACTCCGGTACCGGTAAATCCCTGCTTGTTACTATCTCACCACAAACCGATTCAGTAATGGATTCAAACGTTGGTGGATTCTTCGGACCATTTTCCAAGTTTGCAGGTTTTGATGCAATTGAGCTGCAGGGGAAAGCTGATAAAGATGTAATCATATACATCGATGGGCGTAATCACGTAATTCAGATATTCGAAGATCCGGGATTTGAAGCCGACTCACACATCCTCGCTGAACAACTCACTGAAGTGTTTGCCGAAAATGAAAAAGATGCCAAAAATATTGGTATCGTGTCAACAGGAGCCGCTGCAGAACGATCACTCCTTGGAATGCTGAACTTCACCTTTTATGATATAAAGAGGAAAAAGATAAGATTAAAACAGGCCGGACGCGGTGGTCTTGGCACAGTGTTCCGCAACAAGAAAATTAAAGCAATCGTCGCTCATGTTTCAGGCGTTTCAGGTAACCTTAACAACGTACACGACCTAAAACCAATAATGGAACGTGGTAACATATACCAGAAGGAAATTCGTGAACTCGATGACCATCAGTGCCAGATGAGAAAAAAGGGCACTGCTAACATCGTGAACGTGATGAACGATTACGACTTACTTCCAACTCATAACTTTAAATATGGAAGTCACATGGATGCCATTAACATCCACAGTGATTTATTACGCGAAAAGTATTTCACCTTAGGAATCCCCGATGGTTGCTGGATAGGATGCGCCATGTCATGTTCTAAGGGCGTTGACGATTTCGAATTGCAGACAGGCCCGTATAAAGGACAAAAAGTAATAGTTGACGGTCCGGAATACGAAACAGCAGCAGGTTTAGGATCCAATCTGGGTATATTTGATTACCCTGCTATTATTGAAGCTAATTTCTATTGCGACACTTACGGTATTTGTACAATTACCTGGGGAACTACATTAGCCTTCATAATGGAATGTTATGAGAACGGTATACTCAACAAAGAAATTACCGGCGGACTCGAACTCAATTTTGGGAATAAAGAAGCCGCTCTCGAACTTTTACACCAGTTGGCAAGAGGTGAAGGATTCGGTAAAATTGCAGGACTTGGAGTACATCGCATGAAGAAACTCTTCGTTGAAAAATATGGTGCCGATGCCGATTTCCTCAACGATATAGGTATGGAGGCTAAAGGACTTGAGTATTCACAATATGTATCAAAAGAATCTCTCGCACAACAAGGTGGTTATGGAATGACCAATAAAGGTCCTCAGCATGATGAAGCATGGCTTATTTTTATGGATATGGTAAATAACCAACTTCCTACATTTAAAGATAAGGCTGAAGCACTCCATTACTTCCCAATGTTCCGAACATGGTTTGGACTACAGGGATTTTGCAAGCTACCATGGAATGATGTGGTTCCAAAAAACAACAAACAGACTGCCGAACCTCATAAAGTTCCTGAACATGTTGATAATTATATAACTGTTTACAATGCTGTTACAGGAAAAAATATTGACATACCGGAAATGATACGACAATCAGAGCGAGTTTATAACTTCCAGAGAGTGTTTAACATCAGACGCGGTTACGGTTTGCGTAAGAATGATGCTCAGCCCTATCGTGCTGCAGGACCTGTTACCAAGGAAGAGTACCTGTCACGTCAGGAAAGATACGACAAGCAGTTGATTGATAATCAGGGATTAAATCCTGAGACAATGACACTTGACGAAAAGATGGCAGCTACACGTAAATATCGTGAACAGCAGTACGAAAAACTGCTCGACGCTGTTTACACCAGAAGAGGATGGAACCTTAATGGTGTACCCACGATTGCACATCTCAAAGATCTGGGTATGGACTTACCTGAACTTCTCGAGGTGGTTACTCCATTACAATAGAGCATTTAACCAATTAAAATATGGCTTCACCGCATTACAAAACCAATTTGTAGTGTTGTGAAGCCATCACTTTTTTATAGAAGTACAGTAAATTTACTCAAATTTTGACCTAACTGATAAGTGCTATAAGTGAAAACACGTATGCCAAAAACCAGGTTTTAAGACCTCCTTAATTAATAAATCTTCCGCCCTAAGTAATTATACGTATTTTCATCAGCTAAATGTAAGAAGCGGCCTTTTCTGTTGTAATTTCACGTCTCCAATATTCATCCATTCAATCACACATAACAACTAGTTATGCAACTCCAGATTAAGCAACATATTGAAATTGTTGACAAAGGCAATAAGTTTGCCATTGAAACAGAAATCGACAGTTCGTATTTGCGTTACTACATCTCAGATAACACTATCGAATTGTTTTCAGCCTATGTTCCTCAATCTTTGAGAGGCAACGGTCACGCTGCCTCATTGATACTTTTTGCACTGCAATTTGCAGTGCTTAACGGCTATTGGGTAAGAGCAGCCTGTCCTGCTGTAAAAGAGTATATAAGGCAATACCCCGAGTGGAGTTATATAGTTAAGCGTACATAAAGGATTTCAATTAATGAGCCAACGCTCTTTAACCATTAGCCGGTAATTGTGTTTTGTTATAACACACGAGTTGCCATGAGTGCTAATAAATTGAAATTTCCCATTCGTAGCCTACAGACTAATATTTTCATTCTATTCACAATTACTCTGGCGGCTGTGCTGCTTGCTGCTTATTTTGTAAGGGAAAATGAAAGAGTTCTTAGAAAAACCCTCAACGAATTAACAAATCCGATAAGTGAACTTACACTTCTGAGAGATATCCTGTCTTCATTGTCAGAAGCTGAAAATAAGCTAAGGTATTATACTCTGACGAATGATACTGCAATTTATGCCCAGTATAACGGTCTTATTGATTCCATTGAGAAAGATATTCAGGTACTAAGCATCAACAATGAAGGTGACACCATCACTAAAAACCAGCTTGATCTGGTAAAAGATCTGATGGCTCAACGCAAAGAACTTATTGTTTCATTCATTAAATCCAAGCAGGATCAGGCAAAATTTGATTTTACCAACGTTGCTTTCAGGACTATCAGAAAAGGAGCCCCCGACTCTCTTATACGTAGTAAGAATATCAGCACCACAATAATAACAACATACGACACCATCCCCGCTCCTGTTGATTCATCAGGAAGTACTGGTAAAACAAAGGGTTTCTTTGGAAAGATCAAAGATGTATTCACAAAAAATGCACCTCCTGAAAAAGACGTCAAAATTCCTGATCCGATTATACGTTCAACCACAAGTATTCAGATGGATACATCAATTGTAAGGCCTTCCGATACAATGAAAATTGGACATATTGAAAAAGAACTGGGTGCAATTAAAGCCAGAGATCGCCGGCTTGTTGTTGACTTAAGAGAGAAAGAGCTGCACATGTTACAAAACAGTTCACTTATAATAGATGAAGTAACTGCGATATTAAACCGAGTGGAAGAGTCTGTGCTTGAAGAAAACGAAAAAAGATCAGCTGAAGCCCGGAGCAATGCCTCCAGGTCGCTGTTTCTGATTGGAATTGTCACAATCGTTTCTCTTGTTATCATCCTTGTCCTTGTGATTCTCATCCTGAACAATTTACAACGAAGTAAAAAGTATCGTAAGGAACTTCTCAATGCCAATCTTCAGGCTAACGAATTGGCGAGGGTTAAAGAAGAATTTCTGGCCAATATGAGTCACGAAATAAGAACTCCACTCAATGCTATAATTGGCTTTTCAAACCAATTGTCAAATTCAGCATTGAATAAACAACAAACCCGATACCTCGACGCAGTTCAGATTTCCTCACAACATCTATTAGAAATAGTAAACGACATACTCGATATGTCGCGATTAGTAGCAGGCAAATTCAGTATTGACAAAATACCTTTCCTAATAGGTGCTGTTCTAAATGATGTTATTAAACCATTCCAAATACAAGCTCAGGATAAAGGCTTACAGTTTGAAGAGATTTGTGAATATCCCGATAATCTGGTTCTCGAGGGTGATCCTGTAAGACTCAGGCAAATACTGTATAATCTTTTGAGTAATGCCATTAAGTTCACAAAAGAGGGGAAAGTCAGCTTTATATGCAGCATTCTTAAGAATAACGACACAGCTAAAGTTGAAATTGAAGTTAAGGACACAGGTATAGGGATTTCTGAACGTCAGCTTGAATCAATATTTGAGGACTTCCAGCAAATTGAAAGTTCCTCAGCCAGATCCTATGGTGGATCAGGACTTGGATTGGCTATTAGCAGGAGACTGGCACGATTGCAGGGTGGTGATATAACTGTTGAAAGCAAACCGGATGAAGGCTCATCCTTTAAGCTAACTATCGAATACAAAGTCTTAGACAAAACAGAAGGCACAATATTATCTTTACCTCAAACCGTTCCTCAATGGATCAAAAACCGGGAAGCACTGAAAGGTGCTAAGATACTGGTTGTTGATGACGATGAATTTAACATTCTGCTTACAAGGATTATAACCGAAAATCATGGTATGAATATCAGAGTAGCAAAAGATGGATTTGAAGCAGAGTCACTGATTAATAATGAGAAATTTGATCTCGTAATGACCGATTTGCAGATGCCCGGATTAAGTGGCTTCGACCTGTTAGCATTCATAAGGAACCATCCTGATTCAGCTATTGCAAACATACCCGTAATTGCATTTACTGCAAATAAGAAAGAACGTTTTGATGATAAACTTATAGCCCTTGGTTTTAATGAAGTACTGCAGAAACCTTTTCCCGAAGATGAATTTCTTAACAGGATTTCAGATTATATAGGAATAAACGGCGTAACTGACGGTAACCTTGAAATGAATAATCCAGAGGCAAGTTACAATGAAGAAATTACTTACGACCTTTCACATATAGAAGTTTTTGCCGGTGGCAAACCCGAAACACTCATTGAAATCTTAAAATCATTCATAATGTCCTCAGGTTCTGCCGTTGAAACCATGAAGGTGGCAGCCATAAACAATAATTATCAGGAGATTAAAGAAATATCCCATCGTTTACTAACCACATACGGACATCTTAAAGTTCATAATGCGGTTAATGTTCTTGAACACCTTGAAGGAATGGATGGAAATAATCCCGATGGTAATAAAGTCGAGTCTTTAATTAATAAGCTCATTGAAATCAACAAGACTCTGCATAAGAGTCTGGAAGAAGAGATAGCTGGACTGAAGTGACAATAACCTTAGCCTTCGAGGCCATATAGCTTTATTTTATTATATAATGTCTTCCTGTCAATATTAAGCAGCTGGGCTGCTTTGGTCTTATTGAAATATGTCTTCTTCAATACACTGATAATTGTAGCCTTTTCCTGAGATTCAGCCATACTTTTGAGATCGGTGGTCGAAACTGAAGTCACATCATTTTTAGTTTCCCTGACGAACATTACTGAAGGAAGATGCTGTTTAGTTATCATCCCGTTTGAAGCAAGCAAAACCGACCTTCTGATTACGTTCTTAATTTCACGGATATTCCCGGGCCAGGAATATGTGAGCAGATGCTCAATAACCTCTTTGTCGAACCCTTTGACATCTTTATCCAATTCCCGGTTGGCAATTTCAAGAAAGTAATTAGCAAACTGGAGTATGTCTTCACCCCTATCCCTCAATGGGGGAACAAATATGCTGAATTCATTTAGTCTGTGAAACAAGTCTTCGCGGAAAGCTCCTTTTTGGACGTTGATTATAAGGTCCTCATTGGTCGCGCACAATATTCTTACATCAACCGTTTCTTCCTTTGTACTACCCATTTTGTGTACTTTTCGTTCCTGGGTAGCTCTTAAAAGCTTGAGCTGATTCTCGTACGAAAGGTTTCCAATCTCATCCAGAAAAAGGGATCCGCCATTAGCGAGCTGAAATTGGCCTTCTTTCTCAAACTGAGCATCGGTAAAAGCCCCCTTAACATGACCGAATAATTCACTGGCAGCCAATTCGTTAGGTAATGCTCCACAATCAACCGCAATAAAGGGTTTATGATTGCGATTACTTTTCATATGGATCATACGGGCAACGTACTCTTTGCCTGTTCCGCTTTCACCCTGAATTATTACCGACATATCGGTTGGTGCAATCAGACTAATATAATTTTCCACCTGCATCGATACATCACTTGTACCTCGCATATAAATGAATATTCCGGAGTTTTCCAGAGCAACAGGCTGCTTTTCGGGTTTTTCTTCTTTCCCCGCCTGTAATGCGCTTTGAATTATGTTCAGCAAATCATCAGGATTTATTGGCTTGGTCATATAATCAAAGGCTCCTGATTTAATAGCGTTGACAGCAGAACGAATATCACCGTAACGAGTCAATAAGACTATGGGAATACTCCAGTTAACTTTCTTTATTTCACCTATTAATTCAAGTCCATCAATATCGGGTAATCGGTAATCAGTTAAAATAACGTCAAATTTCTGATCCTTAAGTGCTTTTAGTGCTTTACTGGCAGTATAAGCCTCAGTAACTTCGAACCCTTTGTTTGATAAATAAGACTTTAACATCAGGCTGAAAGTAGGATCATCATCAACAATTAAAATTCTCGTCATGTAGTTCTGGCTGTCTTTCATCTTTAAACAAGATATCTGGTGTAAAGTTGAATATCATACTCATGTTTCTTCTATCTCCAAAAATAAGCAGGAGAATTATCGCAAAAATTTGCAGAAGTCTGAAATAAGTGATAAATTTGATTTATATTAACAGTGAAATTAGAAATAACTTAGTAAACATATATGATAATCGTATCTTATCCGTAAGTTTATCGTAAGTTTACCGTAAGCTTACCGTTACTGTACTATTACTTTAACCCATTTCCATAAACTTTGGTATTTTAGCAGCATCAATTCAAGCTTAATGAGAAATCTATTGACTCTGCTGTTTCTTTTGTCGATTCAATTGTTTGCTGCATCGCAGAACATAAATGATCAAAAGGAGAATTTTATTCAGCTTTCTACATGGGAATTCAGACAAACAGGAACCGTTAAATGGTACCCTGCTTTCGTTCCCGGAACCGTTCATACCGATCTTTTAGCTAATAATCTCATAAAAGATCCATTTTACAGGACTAACGAAAATGAACTCCAGTGGATTGATAAAGTAAACTGGGAGTACAGAACATCATTCAATTTAAACAAGGATGAGTTAAATGAAAGCACTCCATATTTGGTTTTTGAAGGTCTTGATACTTATGCTGATGTGTATTTGAATGACCAACTAGTCCATTCAAATAACAACATGTTTGTTAAATCTGAAATAAGCCTGGCTAACGCAAACCTGAAAACGGATAATGAATTGATTATAAGGTTCAAATCCCCTGTCATCACAGGTTTATCAGAGCTTGAGGAGTACGGGCTTCCTCTTCCTGCCGACAATGATCAGTCAGCAAAAGGAGGCATGGGTGACAACAGGGTAAGTGTTTTTACAAGGAAAGCTCCATATCATTATGGATGGGATTGGGGACCCAGGTTGGTAACCTCAGGCATTTGGAGAAATGCATATATTCAATTTGTCAACAAAGCCTCTATTGAGGACATTTATATCAGGCAAAAGGGGCTTGACGACAAAGTTGCCTCCCTTGAAGCAGAGATTAAATTAAAGATTATTAAGCCTTCGAAGCTAAAAGTTGAGGTTCTATCAGATGGTAAAGTATTGAACAGTCAGAATGTTTCAACAACTCAAAGCGAACAACCGGCGCTTGACAATAATACCATAATACTTCCATTTTCTATAAGCAATCCCCGTTTGTGGTGGCCTAATGGTCATGGAAGCCCCCATCTGTACGACTTTGAAATAAGGATTTATGATGGAGACAAATTACTTGATGAAGAAACAGTTAGAACTGGGTTACGAAATATAAAACTGGTTAGGAAACCTGATAAGCAAGGCGAAAGCTTTTATTTTGAGGTGAATGGCAAACCAATATTTGCAAAAGGAGCCAATTACATTCCAAACGATGTCTTCCTCCCAAGAGTATCACCCGGTAAATATGAGGATATTATATCAGCTGCAGCAGAGGCCAATATGAACATGCTAAGAGTGTGGGGAGGTGGATTCTATGAGAATGATATTTTTTATGACTTGTGTGATAAATACGGCATTATGGTGTGGCAGGATTTCATGTTTGCTTGCGCAATGTATCCGGGTAACACGGAATTTCTAGAAGAAGTTACCCAGGAAGCAGAATATAATATCAGGAGATTAAGGAATCATCCTTGCATTGCTTTATGGTGTGGAAATAATGAAATTGAAATAGCCTGGGCTGAATATGAAGAACAAAGAGGCTGGGGATGGAAACAGCGATATACTGCTGAAGAACGGAAAATAATATGGCAAGCCTACGATACGGTTTTCCATAAAATATTACCTGAACAGGTGAAACTGTTTGCCCCGGAAACAGAATACTGGCACTCTTCCCCTTCTGCAGGTATGGGAAAGCTGGCTAGTCATATCAACAATTCAGGTGATATGCATTATTGGGGTGTTTGGCATGGCAATGAACCTATTAAGAACTTTTCAGAATATAAGGCCAGGTTCATGAGTGAATACGGATTTCAATCTTTCCCCGAGTTTGAAAGCATTAAAAAGTTTACCGAACCTTCTGACTGGTATTTAGATTCAGAGGTTTTGAATGCGCATCAGAGAAGCTATATCGGTAATGGCCGGATAACTGAATATATGAGTCAGTACTATTTTGTTCCTGAGCAGTTTGAAGATTTCCTTTATGTGGGTCAGTTATTGCAAGCCGAAGCAATAAAAAACGCCATTGAAAGCCATCGTTCTGACATGCCTTACTGTATGGGTTCTTTGTACTGGCAACTAAATGACTGCTGGCCGGCCGCATCCTGGTCGGGCATTGATTATTATGGAAGGTGGAAAGCATTACATTATAGTGTTAAAGAGAGCTTTAAAAATCAGATTGTTCGTGTTAATGTTGCGGATGATAAAATCCAGATTTATGGGATTTCAGATGTGAATGGAGGGCAAGTTTCTTTGAGAGTGAATCTGATGGATTTTAATGGTACATCTATCTGGAACAGGTCATATAGCGTTAAAATGCCTGATAATTCAGCAAGAAAGCTTGTTGAAATTGAACTGGATAAAATTCCTGCCATGAAAAACAGTAAGACTTCACTGCTTTTTGTTTCGATTGTCAGGAATGAGAAAGTTATTGATTCTGACACATATTACTTTGAACCTGTAAAGAATCTCAAACTTCCCTTTGTCAATGTTCATATTCATATTCGCGAAAAGACCGGCAAATATGAACTTGAAATATCAAGCGACAAACTATGCAAGAACCTTATGCTTATTAGTGAAGGTAATGCCTATGAGTTTTCTGATAACTTCTTTGATCTTTTACCGGGAGAAACAAAAGTTGTTGAAGTGTTTTCTGACCTCCCCTATTCAGAATTTGAACGCAGATTGAGTTACATTCATATGCACCAGATTGTTAACAATTAAGTAGTGCGAAGATTCTAAAGGGCTTTTTGATTTCAGGCTTCATCCTGGGGTCTGTTTTTCAGATGATTTGTGAGAATAAGATTAAGTGATTCGTAGTAATCCTGCAGGATACTGTTGTTGATTTCAGGGGAAGCATCGGTTGGTATGGTTACAGGTATTTCTCCTATATAAGGCATTGGTTCAGGATGGTCATTTTGAATTCTCGTCATGAGATCTAAGATTCTCGCATTTATGTCTTTTTCCGTTTCCATTTTCTCTTTGCTTTAAACGTTCAACAATCTGATTTGTATCAATATCCGGGCTAAGGATGTTATTTGAGTTTATCAAGTTTTTTAAGCACAGCAGCAAGATTCACCGGATTTTTTAGAACCCCCTGCCACAAGTCACCCTTTTCCTCGAAACGCTTAACAGCGTTTTTAATGGTAAACATCTCAGGGCTTAATTTATGGTTAACCTCATCCCAATCAAGTGGAGTTGATACTGTTGCATGCGGACGTGGTCTTACACTATAAGGCGCAGCAATTGTCTGCCCTTTTCGATTTTGAAGAAAGTCAACATAGATTTTATTGCCCCGTTTCGACACAGTTCTTTCAACTGTAGTAACCTCAGGAATTCGTGATTGAGTAATTTTTGCTAATATTTCAGCAAATGTTTTCACCTGATCGTAATCATATCGGGCACCAAGAGGCATGTATATATGAAGCCCGGTAGCGCCGCTTGTCTTGCAGTAACAAGGCATTTTTAATTCATCACACAACTCTTTGACAACTAAAGCCGTATTGACTACTTCCTTAAATGATATATCGCCCGGATCAAGGTCCAGCATTAAATAATCAGGATGATCGGGTTTGGTGTACCGGCTATGCCATGGATTTATTTCAATACTCCCTAAATTGACCATGAATAAAAGGCTCGGCAAGTCATTAACAATCAGATAATCAATGTCACGATTGTTTGATTTCGAATACATTTTAACTGTCTTTACCCACTTTGGCAGTTGACTTACTTCCATATCTTTCTGATAAAAGCTGGGTCCTTTGATACCATTAGGGAATCGGTTTAATGATTGAGGTCTGTTTTTCAGATATGGCAGTATAAAACGACTAACTTGTTCGTAATAGGATAAAAGTTCTCCTTTAGTTATGTGCTCCTCCGACCAGAATTCCTTGTGAAGATTGGTTAGTTTAAGTTCTTTACTTCCAAATTTCAAAATCTGTTCTTTTTCCTGACCAATCATAGTATTCGATTTGCTGCTTTTTTTGTTTGTTGTGGTCTCAATTGTGTGTTCTATCCCGATTTCATCGGCTGGTTTATCAACTCTAAGTCCAAGGAATACAGGATTCCGCATTAATTTATCCTGCGTCCATGATAAGAACTTTACATTGCATACCAGTTCCGGCTTTAACCAAACAGGTTTACCACGGGTGTAACGGGTAGTTTTTAAGGTAAACGGTTTTGTATCAGTAGTCAGATCCTGAAAACGACTATACAGATTTTTTAATGAATCATCATTAAATCCTGTTCCTGCATTTCCAATGTGCACTAGTTTTCCTTCCTCGTAGACTCCAAGAATTAATGATCCAAAGTACTTACGACTGTTTTGTGGGAGTGTATATCCGCAAATAATTGCTTCTTGCGACATTGTTGCCTTCACCTTCAACCATTGTCTGCTTCTTTTCCCGGGTTGATATGTGCTTCTGATATCTTTAGCAATTACTCCTTCATGGCCTTCTTTTGCCAATTGCTCATAATAATCATTTCCCTGTCCTTCAACATATGGTGCCGGTTTAATATTTTTGAAAGTATAGCTCTCCATAAATTCCGCCAACAGGTCCTTCCTATCACCAAGTGGGAGATTTAAGACTGAATGACCATTTAAATATAAAATATCGAAGAGGTAATAAAGGAGTTTCTCTTTTCCCTTGCCTGAATAATTCTGAAGTAGCTGGAAGTCGCTAATGCCAGCCTTATTTTCAATTACCACCTCTCCATCCAGAATGACCTCATCCTCTATTACGGATAGTTCTTTTACCAATGTTTGAAACTGATTATTGAAACTGTTGCCATTTCGTGAAACTATTTCCGGTTTCTGATTACTTATAAGTGTTATGGCCCTGTATCCATCATATTTTAACTCGTAAATCCATCCGGGTTGGTCTACAATTCCTTTGGTAAGGGTGGCAAGCATAGGCTTTTGATGAGTTTCCCACACATTGGCAGCACGTCTGGTCTTTGAGGATCTTGCACCCGACTTTGATTTCTGCTTTTTAACAGCGCCTGACGGCACTTTAGGCTTTAAGGATTCTATATCAAACTCTTGCAGCTCAAATCCGTCTCCTTTCTTTATCAATAACCAGTTATTTGCTTCATCACTTTTAATCTTCACGAGTGCAAAAGCACCTTTTATATATGTACCGTCAAATATAATTTTCAAATCTCCTTTTTCAAGCTGAGACTTCAGGTGTCTTTCCTCATCAACATCCGGTGGGGCTTTATAAGCTTTGTAGGTTCCGGAATCAAATATATCCATAACACCGGCACCATAATTACCTTCGGGTATCTCACCATAAAAGTTCAGATATTCAATGGGATGATCTTCAACCATAACCGCCAATCGTTTGTCGCCAGCAACCATTGAAGGTCCTTTTGGAACCGCCCAACTCTTTAGTACCCCGCCAAGTTCTATCCGCAGATCGTAATGAAGTCTTGAAGCATCATGTCGCTGAATCACGAATTTAAGCTCCTTACCTCTGCTGCTCTTCTTACCCGAGGGTTCAGGGGACTGTTTGAAGTCCCTTTTTGATTTATATTGAGAGAGTCCCATTAAATGATCACTGAATTTAATAATATCAGATTGCCTTCTTCTTTTTCAGGCTGGCTTTTAATTGCTCCATCAAATCTTGTGACCTTTGAGGTGAAATCCTATACTTCTTGATTTTCCCTTTTTTGCCTGTTGCTTTATCCTCGATAACTTTCCTAAGAGTTGCTGAATACTCATCCTTAAACTTATCAATATCAAATTCCGAAGTATACTGATCTATCAGTGTCATAGCTATTTTAAGCTCGGGAGCTTTAACTTCGGTTTTGAGAGGGAGATTGAGATCATCAAAATCTCTTATTTCCTCAGCGAATCTGATTTTACTTAAAACGAGCACATCTCCTTTAGGCTTAAGAACAGAAAGGGTAGCAGCAGTTCGCATAACAAACTGCGCTACTCCGACCTTGCCTGATTTCTTTAGAGCTTCGCGTAACAACGCATAGGCTTTGAGTCCCGATTTTTCAGGCTCTACATAATAAGAATTTTCATAATAGATGGTATCAATATCCGTCTCATTTACGAAATTGTTGACTTCAATAATTTTGCTTTTTTCAGGAGCGGCTTTCTCAAAGTCGCTATCCTCAAGCAGAATGTATTTGCTTTCGTATTTATACGCTTTCGCGATATTGGTCCATTCAACTTCGCGACCATTGTTCTCATTAATCCGCAGATACCTGATTTTGCCAAGGTCACGGTTATCAACAAGTTCCAGATTCAAACTACTCTGTTGGGTAGCGCTGTATAGTTTTATTGGTATATTGACCAAACCGAAGCTAATTGCTCCTTTCCAAATAGATCTCATAGCATCTGTAGTTATGTTAGTTTTAGGAGTAAGAGCAATTATTTCACTTCTACGAAGTTTGCTAAACGCTCCTTCCCTGAATTATTCTTAAAATAATTGCAATAATTGCAATTACCAGAAGAATGTGAATTAATCCCCCTGCACTATATCCAAGAAATCCGATAGCCCAGGCTATAATAAGAATAACAGCAATAATATAGAGCAAGTTTCCCATAGTTATAAATTTTTAGTAGTTAGTAGTGATTGTTTTTCAGCACCTTAGACATCAAAATAGCTAATGTCACATAGGTTAATTGCAAATATACCCTCCCGGGTTCCTTTTTTCTTTATATAACTCTCTCATTATCTTTCATTATTTAGCTTAATAAGAAAAACCGCCACGGGGATGTGTGGCGGTTTCGTTGAGGGGGAGAGGAGGGATTCTTTAATCTCTTTATTTAAAAATATTAGAAACGATAACCTATTGACAAACCAAAACCAGTATTCTTCCAAACACTGTCATCTTCAGCCAAATAGTTATCGGGATAGATATTCACCAGACCCAACTGCGCATTCAGCTGCAACGACAGCATATTCGACATTTCATATCCAATTATGAAGTTTGCTCCTGCATCAAATGCCTTGAGGTAAATCACATCAATAGGATCACCAATTTCAACCTCTTTGGTGAATTCTACATCATGATCGTCATCATCTGCTTTAGCCTTACCTCCAACGCCGTATGCCACATATGGCCCAAAACCAAGCACCATATGACCGGTTCCCAGTAATGGTTTAAAGACAACATTTAAAGGCACTTCGATATATGATACTGATAACTTGTAATCAAATAGATCAATTTCCCTGTCGACATCAGTTCCTTTGGTCGAAAACAGAAGGCCGGGCTGAAAATAAATATCGGTTCCAACAGGAATTTCATAGTTAATCCCTGCATTAAAGCCTATTTTTAGACCATTCTCGAGCTTATCACCATCAATATCTTTTCCGTTGATGTTCTGAAAATTAACTCCCGCTCTGGCTCCAAAGCCTTGAGCATAGAGCCCGGTGGAAATTACTGTCAATACTACTATTGTTAATATCGTTTTTAAGATTTTCATGATCATTAAGTTTAAGTGAATACTAAATAATTTGCATGATGAAAAATCTGCTCGTTAATTACCGCTTTCTGCTTGTCGGCGGGCATCTTCAATCATCTTTTCATTTGCAGTTATCAGAAACTCTACTCGTCTGTTTTGAGCACGACCGTCTTCAGTATCATTGCTATATTTTGGAGAAGACTCTCCTAACCCTTTAGTGTTGATTCTGGGGCTTGCTATATTATTCATAACAAGATAATTAGCAACTGTTATAGCTCTTCTTTCCGAAAGTGACTGGTTATAGCTTTCTGAACCTTTGCTATCAGTATGGCCCTGAATTTCAATGTCAGTGTCGGGATATTTGTTAAGAATCTGAATCAGACTCGACAGGTTATTAGTTGCTTCGGGTGTAAGATCTGATTTATCAAAACCAAAAAGCACCTTTCCGCTGAATTCCACAACAATACCTTCACCTACACGCTCAACTTTTGCGCCCGGGACCTGGCGTTCCATTTCAGCAGCTTGTTTATCCATCTGCTTGCCAATAACTGCTCCGGCTACACCACCAACAGTTGCCCCGATAATTGCGCCTAAGCCGGTGTTACCGGCTGCCCGGCCTATTACAGCACCAGTTGCACCCCCACCTGCTGCACCAATTACAGCACCTTTCTGTGAGCGGTTCATTGATGAACAGCTGAACATGAGAAGGGAAATTAGTAGAACAAAGACTAGATTGATTTTTTTCATGATGGTAAAATTTTAAGTTTCATTTTATTGTAATAATTCTATCAGATTATTTAGAACCTGATTTTTCTAACTTTTGGTTTTGTATCCCCACCTCCGGTCTGACCTGCCTGAGTGCCCTGTGAAGCTTTCTTTCCCGATTGGTTATAGTACTTCATTGCTTCGGGCATAATGCTGTTAAGCTTCTCAATACGTGTATTATCAGCAGGGTGAGTACTCAGGAATTCCGGTGGTTTTGAGCCACCTGAATTCGCCATTCTCTCCCAAAAAGGTATTGCAACCTGTGGATCATATCCTGCCATAGCAGAAAAGAATAATCCGAACTTGTCAGCCTCAAGCTCTTCTTTCCGTGAAAACGGAAGTATTGCTCCAACGTTTGATCCAAGTCCGTATGAAGTCATGAAGATGTCCTGAGTCATTTGTGGTTGATTTGCTATGGCTACCTGTAGAGCAACTCCCCCAAGTTGTTGAACAAGTTGTTGACTCATTCTCTCATTTCCATGTTGAGCAATTGCATGGGCTATTTCGTGTCCCACTACAACTGCAAGTGCATCTTCTGACTGGGTAACGGGTAGCAGGCCTGTATATACAACCACTTTACCTCCGGGCATACACCAGGCATTAATGTCACCACTTTCAACGAGATTAAATTCCCAATTGTATCCTTCCAGAACATCTGATTGTCCTACGCTCCTATAGTAGTCAGTGATTGCATTTGCAATGTTTGACCCTACCTTTTTTACCATTGCGGCATCGTTGTTTGTAGATGGGCTGAGCACTTTATTCTCCTTTAGAAATGAGCTGTATTGCTCAGTTGCCATTAATTGTAGCTCAGATTCGGAGACTAAACTAAGCTGCTTTCGACCGGTAACTCTGTTAGTTGTACAACTCCCAAGCAGAATTGCAACTAAGAATAATGGAAGAATTCTTTTCATAAAATTGTGGTTTGTTTGGTTATTATAATGCATTTCAAAATATGTGCCAGAGCTAAACTATAAATATAAGAAATATTCAACTTACTACAATAGGATTGTCAATAACAAAAGAATTACACATTTTTTCACATTACAAAGATGATGTATCAGGAAAGGCTATATGTTACACTTATCAAACTTATTATTACATGTTTACACATACATTGGTAGTCGATATAGTTTAATGATCGCCTTTTGTGAAAAAACAGCAGTCCAATTGTATTTCAGTGCGATGAATTAAGTGGTAGGATAATTGCTTGGTTACTCAATATCTTCTATTAGTCTGATACCTGATTCTTCGATCATTATTCTTCTTTCTTTGAATAATCTACCAATTGCCTGTTTGAAATTTTTCTTACTCATCCCGATTCTTCTATATATCTCTTCGGGAGAGTGTTTGTCGGTGATTGAAAGATAGCCGTTGTTCTTTCTTAACTCCGTTAGAACTATTTCATATAGGTCGGTTATCTTTTCAGGGTAACCCATTTTGTATATACTCAGGTCAATTTTGCCATCATCTCTGATGTTTTTGATGTACCCCTGAATTCTCTGGCCTTTCTTTAAGGTTTGGAATACCTGGTTTGCAAAGATTACACCTTCCCATCGGTTGTTTACTATAGCCTTGAATCCCAATTCGGTAGCTGCATAAATGAAAAGATCAACTTCCTGCCCTGTTTCTAGTTCAGATGTCTGCTTATCAATGAACTTTTCAATATTGGTCGATGCTGCTATCCTGCCCTTGTCGTCAGTATATATGTATACAATGACTTGTTGGCCGGCTTCAACTTTATATTTTTGTTCTCTGTATGGTAACAAAAGATCTTTATCCAGGCCCCAATCAAGAAAAGCACCTACCTGATTCACTGCCTTAACAGTCAGGTAGGCAAATTCTTCGGCTATAGCAAATGGTTTCTGTGTGGTGGCTATTATTCTGTCGGAAGAGTCGAAATACAAAAATACCATTAACTCATCGTGGGGTGTGCTTGATTCAGGTACCCATTTCATTGGTAATAGTATTTCACCTAATTCTCCACCGTCAAGATAAACTCCGAAATCGAGTATCTTGGTTATTTTCAGTTTGTTATATTTTCCCGGTATTGCCATAATCATTATTAACCAAACAGTAGTTCGGCCAGTTGTTCTATTTTGTTAAGGGCTTCAATCTTTATATTCTTACTTGCCGGCTTGGCAGCTTTATAGTTGTTTTTTGAGATAACAATTGTGTTAAAGCCTATCTTCTCTGCCTCTGCCACTCTTTGTTCTATTCTGGTAACTGGTCGGATTTCGCCCGATAATCCTATTTCACCTGCAAAACAAATTTTTCTGTGTACCGGTATATCAACATTTGATGACAATATGGCACTTACAATGGCAAGATCTGTAGCAGGATCTGACACTTTAATGCCTCCGGCAATGTTCAGGAAGACATCTTTTGCTCCCAGTTTGAACCCACATCGCTTTTCGAGAACTGCAAGAAGCATATTAAGGCGTCTGTTCTCAAAACCTGTTGTTGATCTCTGAGGGGTTCCATATGCAGCTGTGCTGACCAAAGCCTGGGTTTCGATAAGCATAGGCCTCATACCTTCGAGTGTTGCAGCAATTGCGGTTCCGCTTAACATCTCATCATGTTGTCCGAGCAACAGTTCCGAAGGATTTGATATTTCACGTAAACCTGAATTGACCATTTCATAGATTCCCAGCTCAGACGTGCTGCCAAATCTGTTTTTTAATGAACGTAATATCCTGAATCCATAGTTCCTGTCGCCTTCAAAGTGAAGCACAGTATCAACCATGTGTTCAAGCACTTTTGGTCCGGCCAAGCCTCCATCTTTTGTAATATGCCCGATAAGAAATACCGGAACATTGGAACGCTTGGCATATTGAAGCATTTCAAAGGCTGACTCTCTGATTTGTGAAATGCTTCCCGGTGATGCGTCGATGCTATCGCTCTCAAGTGTTTGAATTGAATCAATCAGAACGATATCTGGTTTAACTTTTTCACATTGCGCCAATATCCCAGAAGATGATGTTTCAGTTAAAATAAAACACTGCTCGTTCTTTATTCCAACTCTTTCAGCCCGCATTCTTATCTGCTGCTCACTTTCTTCGCCCGATACATACAAAAATCTCAGACCTTTTAAGTTAAGAGCGACCTGAAGCATGAGGGTAGACTTGCCTATTCCGGGTTCACCACCTATCAATACAACCGAGCCTGGGACTAATCCTCCACCAAGCACCCGGTTTAATTCACCATTGTTTGTATTAATGCGAATTTCGTTGCCCAGTGTTACATCCTGAATTTTTACAGCTACGCGTTCAGGTTGATTACGGTTGACTGCAGATTTGGTTTCCTTATGAACAGGTTCTTCAATAAAGGTGTTCCATTCGCCGCACGCCGGGCATTTTCCCATCCATTTGGGTGATTCATTCCCGCAGTTATTGCAGAAAAAAGCTGTTTTTGACTTAGCCATGTTAGATGTTGGTTCAGTTTTCCTTTATTTTTCTTTCGATTGCTGAAGTTGAGAAACCCGGGAGGAACTCAAGTGTAACCACCTGACCTCCTTTACCAATTACAATATCATGTCCTACAATCTGATCGATGGAATAGTCAGATCCCTTAACAAGAATATCAGGTTTGATTTGTTTGATAAGGTTGTATGGTGTTTCTTCATCAAAGAATACAACAGCGGATACAAAAACAAAAGATGCCAGAAGTAGGGCCCGCGAG
The DNA here is from genome assembly GCA_964547915.1 of uncultured Lentimicrobium sp. GTDB lineage: Bacteria > Bacteroidota > Bacteroidia > Bacteroidales > Lentimicrobiaceae > Lentimicrobium. The sequence continues at coordinate 19,262 of CAZJPP010000006.1, read as the reverse complement.
TATTCATCAATTATAGGTCGGCCATTGCCCTTCAATTTCGAGACTGAACTGTCGGTATTTAATCCAATGACTAATATATCACCTAAATCAGCAGCTTTTGACAAATAGTCAATGTGGCCACGATGCACCAAATCGAAACAACCGTTGGTAAAGACAATCTTCTTATGCTCAGACCTCCAAATCGTTAGTTGCTGTTGGAGAAGGTGAGACGGAATAATTTTGGTTTGTATTTGATCCAGATATGCCATTTACTTTTCTGTTAAAGGTGTGTAACAAAAGTAATGAAAAAACACCGGCAACAATCACCATAATGGTTTGGCTTGACCAAATGAGCCATCCCATTGCATATCCGGTAACTGAATTTATTGAGAAGAGTAACAGAGTTTCAGCTACAATAGCCGGGTAGATTCCGATACCTCCCTGTACAATCATAATTCCTATTGATCCAAAAACCAGCACTGTTAATCCAGCTTTTAATGAGAGCGATGAAGTTTCGGGCAAGGCAAAAAATACCACATACGACATAAAAAAGTACAGAACCCATAAAGCTATAGTGTAAAATACAAAAAGCCAAGGTTTGCGTATTACCAGTAACGATTTCATCCCTGCCAGCAATCCGGAAACCAGACTGTAAATTTTGTTGTACAGCTTAGTTCTCATAATTGCTTTCCTGAAAAGGAAAAATACAATTGCCAGAAAAGCCAAACCTATTGCTAAAATGAGAAAAAGGCTCGGACTATTTTCAGGATTAAATATCTGGAACTTAAGAATTAATGGCATATATATGCGATCGTACACATATGCACTCAATGCATCAGACATTGTTAGAACCATTAACAGAAACAGCAAGATGTAGGTTAAAAGGTCAATTGCTCTTTCGGTTATAACCGTTCCAAAGGATTTATTGAAAGGGATCTTCTCATACCTCGTCAATATGCCGCAACGGCTGACTTCACCAAGACGGGGAAGAGCCAGATTAGCAAGATAGGCAATGAGAACTGCCATATATACATTAAGTTTTTTAGGTGTGAAGCCCATTGGTTCCATTAACATACGCCATCTCAGTGCTCTTACCCAATGGCTTAACAGTCCAAGAATAATTGCAACGACTATCCAGGTGTAATTAGCCATCCTGAGGGCATCGATTATGTCGCCCTTTTGTTCCGCGGTAAGATTTCTGAGAAACAGCCATATGAAGAATATACCTATTCCCAGAAATATTAGAAATCGAAATGTAATGGCTAATGTTTTCTTCAAACTACTTGACAATTTTATTGAACTGATCAGGGAATACTATTGCAGGGGTATGATTTTTTGCTTCTTCAGGGGTCATATGAGCAAAAGCAGCAATGATAACCAGGTCACCAGGTTCTGCTTTTCTTGCAGCTGCTCCGTTTAATGAAACCATGCCTGAACCTCTGACCGCCTTAATGACGTATGTCTCCAGTCTTTCGCCATTATTAATATTTAATACCTGAACTTTCTCAAATTCAATAAGGTTGGCTGCGTCCATGAGATCTTCGTCAATACCGATACTGCCAATGTAGTGAAGGTTGGCTTCGGTTACTGTCGCTCTGTGAATTTTAGACTTTAATATTTCTAAGGTCATAGGGATGCAAAATTACTAAAATAACCGAATGTTATCGATGAGTCTGATATCTCCTGCAAACGCAACCACAAATGCGTATGCGTTCTCAGGAACAGCTCCATCTATACTTCGTAATGTTTGTCCATCTGCTATAGAAAAATACTCTAATTTTAACAGTGGATGTTCTTCAAATGATTTTTCTATAACTTCTTTAATTTCCCTTGCAGTATGGTTATCTGCCATGTTACGTGCTTTCAACAACTGCTGGTAGATAAATGGTGCCGTCCGACGCATCTCGTCGGTCAGTCTCAAATTCCTTGAACTTCTTGCTAACCCATCACTTTCGCGGTCAATTGGACAAGCAATGATCTCAACAGGTGAATTAATCTTTTGTACCAGCTCTCTTATTATCAATAATTGTTGATAATCCTTTTCACCAAAATAGGCTCTCGTAGGCTGAACTATGTCAAAAAGACGCCTTACTACTACTGCAACACCATTGAAATGACCGGGCCGGAATGCTCCTTCCATAACTGATCCCAATTCTCCAAAATCATAAGTTTCTGTAGGTGCATCGGGATACATTTCTTCAACTGACGGTACAAAAACTAAATCAACACCGGCATTTTCCAGTAGGGTTATATCGCTATCAAGGTTGCGGGGGTACTTTTCAAGGTCAGCCGGATTATTAAACTGAATTGGGTTAACGAATATACTTACGGCTGTAATGTCATTTTCGGCAACAGACCGTCTTACCAACGAGATGTGGCCTTCGTGTAAAGCCCCCATTGTTGGAACAAATCCGATTCTTTTGCCGGCATTTGTTGTAATGAATTCAAAGACTTCACGCTTTGCTTTAAAAATCAGCATGGATTTACTTGTGTTAATTATTGGCACCGGTAATAATTTTGAGAAGATCGTCTTCAAGTTTAGTTTCCGGGGCCTCAATAATTCTTCCTATTTCTTCGCCTCCACGAGTGAAAATAAAGGTAGGTACCAGATTTATATTAAAATCAGCGAGGCAAAAATCACCACCTTTCTTTGATCTGTCAACCGCGACCATAAAAATCTTTTGTTCGGGATAGCCTATTTCATCAATTATTTTAAAAAAATGAGGAACATGTTCACGACTGTCGCCGCACCAGGTAGCCAATACAACAAATATCTCAGGAAGTTTATTGGTATTTTCCTTCAATTTTTTAATTACGTCTGAGTCGGGAGAATAGGTTTTATAGTTTGAATCAAACCATTCTCCAAAATTATGAAGCCCTTCACGGGTTACTGCGCCTACCAGTATTTCCTTGCCTGAAACCGAGTCGATCTTAACAATATCAGTTTCTTGTGCCAGTATGCTCTTGAAAGACAATACAGTCAATGAAATGAAGAGTATCAGAGGAAGCGCTTTTTTCATGAATGGAGATTTCAGTTTTGAGACCGCAAAGGTATAAAAAGCAACGCAATTGAAAGCTTCAATATTTATCACAAAAAGTGAACCAAATAGGCATTTAAAGGTTATAAGTAATTCTGAAGAACAAATACAGAGTTGGTAACTATAACAACCACTATATCAGAGGGATGAAATAAACAGTAATAATTTTGCAATGATTTGATGATAGAGTTTATATTTGCAGCCTCAATCACAAATTCTTACACTAACTATAAGCTAGAATGTCAAAAATCGGGATTTTTTATGGGGGCACAGTAAAAGGCAGTACATATAAAACTGCAAAAGCTATCTGTGACCATTTCGGAGAAAGTAATGTTTCTCTACACAATGTTAATGAGGCCACGAAAGAAGATTTAGAAAGATATCGTTTTCTTATATTAGGTACTTCAGCGTGGGGAATCGGGGAAATGCATCAGGACTGGGAACGTTTTATTGACGTATTAAGTGAAGCAGATCTTGAGGAAAAAAAAGTCGCACTATTTGGATTAGGAGACCAGGTTGAATATCCGGAGAGCTTTGTTGATGGAATGGGGACTGTATTTTGTCGCCTTCCTAAAAAAGAAAATGTTGTGGGATTTTGGCCTACTCAGGGTTATTCTTTTTACTATTCTACAGCTGAAATGGATGGCAAATTCGTTGGTTTGGCAATTGACGAAGACAGTCAGCCTGAGTTAACAGAAGAAAGAATAACCAGATGGGTTGATCTGCTGAAAACCGAATTCAGGTAAAATTAAAAACATCGTATTGTACTTTTATACAACAATGGCCTGACATAAACTTTCAGGCCATTGTTGTCTGAACAGTACACCATTTATAGTCAAATCCATAATATTATTAAATAGTTATCTTTGCTTACTTTAAAAGAAGGTGCGTTAAATCATGAGAAAAATCGTTAGTATCATTCTGCTGGGTTACATTTCACTATCTACATATGGCCAACAGGTTCCCATTGACTCACTACAAAAGCACATTAAGTATCTGGCCTCAAAGGAATTAAAAGGCAGGAAAGCAGGTTCTGAAGGTGATTCACTTGCAGCCGATTATATAAAAAGCTATTTCAATAAATTCCAGCCCGGCAAAGCCAGCACACAACATTTCTATCTTGTAACTGATGTTATTGCGGGAAAGGAAAATAGTATGCAGTTTGAAGGTTTGAGCTTTACTGCAGGAAAAGATTTTCAACCATTTTCATTCTCTTCATCCTCCGGTGCCGAAGGTTCTGTAGTTTTTGCAGGGTTTGGTATTGTTGGTCAGAGTGATAGTTTAAAATGGGATGATTACAATAATCTGGACGTTGCAGGCAAATGGGTAATGTTGCTTAGAGGTGATCCGGAACCCGACAATCCTTCAAGTTCATTTATCCCGCAATCATCCGACAGAGCTAAAGCTCTTACTGCAAAAGACAAGGGTGCTAAAGGTGTTCTGTTGGTTTCTCCATCTTCAATCGACAGAACCGATCAGACTATTGATATTTCCTTTGACAAATCAGTTTCTGACTCAGGGATACCGGTTATAAGCATTACAAGGAAAACTGCAGGAGCTATTTTAAAGCTAACCGGTAGTCCTGTTGATTCACTTGAAAAACAGATGCTTGCTTCAAAGAAACCTGTTTCGTTTGAGTTGAAAGGTACATTATCGGCAGCCACCGAAATAATAAGAGAAAAGAAAGTCTCAAGAAATATAATTAATATCATCGAAGGGAATAACCCTGCTTTAAAGGATGAATACATTGTTATTGGGGCACATTACGATCATTTAGGTGAAGGTGGACAGGGCTCGGGATCAAGAGTCCCCGACACAATTGCCATTCATCCCGGTGCCGATGATAATGCATCGGGAGTTGCAGCTCTAATTGAACTCTCAAGATTCTTCTCCATGCCCGAAAATCACCAGGGAAGGAGTTTAATATTCATTGCTTTTGGAGCAGAGGAAATGGGACTTGTTGGTTCTCGCTATTTTGTTGACAATAAGATAGTCCCATCATCTTCAATTAAGGCTATGATAAATCTGGATATGGTTGGCCGACTTGGAACTGATGGCAGTAGATCAATCACAATATACGGGACCGGCACATTCAAAGAGGCTGATTCTATTCTCAACAGAGCTGAAAAAGAGCATGGTTTCGCGTTTAAACGAATTGCTGACGGGTATGGTCCTTCTGACCACTCTGCATTTTACACTTCGGGTATTCCGGTATTGTTCCTGACTACCGGTGCCCATCCTGACTACCATACACCTACAGATATAGCACAATCAATTAACTTCCCGGGTTTAAGTGATGTTACTGCTTTGACTGCTGATATTGTTAAGGAAATTGTGAATCTACCACAGGCTCCGCTATATGTTGAAACGGGAACAAAGAGAGCATCAGGACACTACGGTCGTAATCTTAAAGTTACACTTGGCATTATGCCCGATGTTACCGGAAGTGAAACTCATGGTGGAATGAAAGTTGAAGCAACGCGAAAGGGTGCCCCTGCTGACAGAGGTGGCATGCTTAAAGGCGACATTATAACAGCCATTAATGGAATGAAAGTTTCAAATGTTTATGATTATATGAGCAGACTTGGAAAGCTTAAACCAGGGGAAACAGTTAACGTTGAAGTGTTGCGCGCAAATAAAAAAGAAATTCTGATAATTCAATTATAGCTGTATCAGCAACATGACAACCTTTTTTACCAATGCAACCTTTTTGAAGCTCCTTAAATTTGGAGTTGTTGGCTTTTCGGGCGTTTTTGTCGATTTCGGAATCACTTATCTGTGTAAAGAGATTCTTAGGATCCAGAAATATGTTGCTAATGCTATTGGATTCACAATAGCTGCATCAAGCAATTACATATTAAACAGAATATGGACTTTTGAAAGTCACAACCCTGAAATAGTCTGGGAATACTCTCGTTTTCTTGGAATCTCTTTAATTGGCCTGCTTATAAATACTCTGGTTATTTATCTGTTGGTATCTAAAAGCAAAATGAACTTCTATCTGGCTAAGCTTATTGCAATTGTAATTGTAACTATGTGGAATTTTGTTGCTAATCTGAATTATACATTTGTGGCGTTTTAGTGCGTCTTTGTCATTGTTTCGGGAGTTACAATAAGAAAGTCGGCCTTGCCTGAAATCTCATCATCTATTTTCTCAATGTCCTCTGCTTCACTGGAGTGAATAGTCAATATATTCAGGCCTGGATTGGCTTTTTGGAGATACCACATTATACCCTGATAGTCGTCAGAATGATATGTACCATGAAAATGAAGAAATATTTGCTCGCCTTTTGTAAAGTTTTGCAGGATAAAATGTGACATTGTAGCATCCTTAATCGCCTGTGCCTTAGGTAGGTTAGTGTTTACATGCCCACTTCCTGCCATCATATCAAGCATTGCTTTGTATCCGGATAATTCGCCATCATACTCGATTGGTAATGGGGCAATTAAGCTTTTTGCTGCAGATGATAAAGAATCAAGAGCTTCCAGTCCTTCTCGATTTACCAGAGCTGCATAACGGCGTGGTATATTAGTTGCAACAAAGTTCAACTGGTTGTCGCGTGCATATTGCAGTAATGGCTTATAATCAGTTTGGTAGTTTGGCCATAGCCTTGCTTCTGATTCAAAATTCCGGTCGTTGACTTTGCCTGCCAGGTATTCGCTTATTATCAGGGAGTTGTCAGTTTCAAACATTTCAGCACCCATAACCAGCTTATTGCCCAACTCTTCGTGTAACGTTTTTGTTAACTCTAGCTGAAGCCAATGGACAATAGGATTGTTATGAAGTTCTCCAAAGAGAATTATATCAGCCTTCTTTGCCGCATTAACCAATTGACCGAATGAGACTTCTTTACCTTTAGAAGTATATATTTTGTATGCCGGTTTATCATTTGACAAAGACATAAAGAGGATCAATGCCAAAAAAGCTAAAATAGTTTTTCTCATTTTAATCAATGACTTTAATGATAAGGTTATGGTCTTAATCAATGACTTCCGTTATCAGGAAGATGATTTGAATTAAATGTAAATGGCAATAAGGATTTAACACCATTAACTTTAAATACCCTGCCTGTGTTCGATGAAAACAGAATTTCTATTTCACTACCCTGTCGGTTTTCATATTCAGCCATTACTTGTCGGCATGCACCACAAGGTGAAACAGGGATATCACTATTGCTCGATGATTCTGTTGTGATGGCAATAGCCTTAATCACCACTCCGGGATTTTGAGCGGAAGCTGTAAAAAGTGCCACTCTTTCAGCACATAGGCCTGAAGGGTAAGCTGCATTTTCCTGATTATTCCCTTTAACTATCTTTCCATCCCCGCATCTGATAGCAGCTCCGACTTTAAAGCCTGAATATGGAGAGTAAGCGTTTTTGCAGGCATCAGCAGCTTCACTCAATAATTCTCTGTGCTCAGTGGAAAGCTCACTTTGAGTGTTATACTCGTTGTATTTTATTGATATCTCTTTTTCTGTCATTTTGAATCCTTAGACAATTCACAAATATACAACTATTAAGCCTCTTTTGATTTAGACTTTCTGAAAATACCGTACTTTAATATATGATCTACTTCTCCCTTCACCCCAAAAATCAGGACTGCACTAAAGAATGAGAAGAAAGTAACACCTGCCTGAGTTTCTAATGTATCCTCTGTAAGGAAAGAAAAGAATGAGATAAGGAAAAATACCAGGTACAATATGTTAGAGAATTTCCCGATTCTGATGGGTGGAAAAAAAAGTGAGACCATAAAAATTATAAAACCTAATACTCCTAGCGCGATTGTGATTGCAAGGAACTGATTGTGCGATCGATGACGGAATTCAGGTAAAAGACTGGTGTTTGTTTCCCTGTAACCTTTTTCGAAAGCCATATTGAGGTCACCGGTGCCATAGCCAAATATTGGTTGCTTTTCTATCAGATAGATTGATGTCTTCCAATATTCAAAACGTTGCATTATCGAAGATGCGTTTGGATTACCATTCTTCATGTAGGAGCTATAACCTTGCAAAGCCTGTTCAACGCGCCCTCTTATATTAACTCTCCCTAATAGCTGAGAATTCGCAACCCCATTCTCTATTAAGGCTATATCCTCATTAGTTAGTTTATAAACACCCTCGGCATCTTTTCTTAATCCTTTTGAATGAAGGTATCTTATAAGTGTGAATCTTATTGATTGCCCTTTGTTATCAGCATTATAGTACTCAATATGACTCCGGCTATTCCATGCGTCTCTTAATTCCGGTACTGACAAGTACAGTCCCACATGTTTTCCATATTCAATACCGAAGGAAATTGTATCATGCTGATATGGATTTCCCAGCGCAGTGTATTTATCAAGTGTATCAAAATCAACTCTTTCGGCAATTGTAATTCCTTTATACACATCTCTGATATAAAGCCATCCACCTGTAAAAAGAATTATAATAAGCACTATTGACGGAATCACTAAAGCTTTATGTCTGAACATCCATATGAATCCTAATATTATGAAAACTATTCCCAGGATTACTATCCCCGTCATAGATTTCAGAATAAACAGAAAATAGATGAACCAAAATGCCAGAAGAGCAAATGAAATGTTGACCCATTTATTTGAATAGTAACGCTTCCAGGCAAAAATCAACAAAGTGAATATTGCCAGACAAATCTGTAATGAGAACCTTATATGTGATATAAACAGACTTAAATCTCTTGAATCACTGATTTTTCGTGTAAACAATGCATAAATACTTGCCCCTGATCCTGCAAATACAGCCAGACAGAAAAATATCATTAAAACGCCAAATCGCTTTTTATTCAATGATTCACTTGTAGCAATTATTATTGGAAGACTAAGCAGTGGCAGCTTTATCCTCAAGTCCTTCATTCCATTTGAAAGATCCTGAGTATATATAAGTCCAATAAAGTGAAGCAAGTAAATACCGATTAACGCGATTAGAGCAGGATTTCTAAGTGCTTTTCTGAATTTTCTCTTCAGGTTTGAAGTTATTATAGACAGATGTCTTGAAATACCGTATCGGGATGATGATTGATTGAAGTTGGCTCCTTCATAAACCCATAGACCTAAAAGCAGAAATTGTGATGCGCTCATACCAAACTCTGACAGTGGTATACTAACGCACAGGAGTATCATTACATAGAACATCCAGGCAGATATCTTTGCCTGGATATCGGTATTTTGAATCACGGTTCCAATACCTGATTCCTTCATTATCTCGTACTTAAGATTTAGTTATTGCCGGAACGTAGCTGCCATCTAGGATACCTTTATATTTCTTCTGGTCCTTCAGCAATTCTCTCGCAGCTTTAACTTCGTTATCATCACTTATCGCAGCTTCAACTCTGCCCTTCTGATTATAGTATCGTGCCACTATTTCATTCTTAAGTATTCTCTCTATTTCAGGTCTGAATTTTTCTAAATCAGCTTGCTTGTTATGGATCATCCTGGATTCCAGCAGCTGGAACTCCTGGGTTAGGTCGTCATAGTACTTTTCCGATTCAGCTGTTTTCTTCAGGTCTGCCAGCATTCTCTCGCTTCTGCTGATGTAATCATAGTCCTTATCTGAAAGCCATGAAATAAAATCAGCGTAGATTTCATCAGTAATTTCAAATTCTCCTGCCGGTAGGATGGTTTCATGACCGCTTCTAAACTTGTTGGCATAGTCGAAGAACAAATACTTTGTAAGCAGACTGACAGAGATATTGCTTAATAATGGCTGTTCAATTTCAACATCAGGATTAATTCCTGCGCCATCATAAACTATTCTGCCACCTTTAGTCTTGAATGCGGTGGTTAAGGAATCTGGGATATTGACAGATCTCCCTAAGCTATCTCTATGGGCATAATCAACAGATTGTATGCAACGGCCACTAGGTATGTAATACTTTGCGACTGTTATTTTCATCTGTGTGTTATACGATAGAGGAATAATGTTCTGTACTAAGCCTTTTCCAAAAGTACGTTCACCTATGATAACTCCTCTGTCAAGATCCTGAATTGCACCGGCCACAATTTCCGATGCTGATGCACTCATGCCGTTAACAAGAACAACGATAGGAATTTCGGGGTCTATGGGCTGAATCAGGGTCTTATATGATTTGTTTCTGTCGGGTGTCTTACCTTTTGTGCTGACAACCATCTCGCCTCTTTTCACAAACAAGTTTGTAATACTAACTGCTTCATTGAGCAATCCACCTCCATTGTCACGCAAATCCAGTACCAGTCCTGAAAGATTGCCTGATTCTTTAAGGCTTATAAAGGCATCTTTAACTTCCTTGCCTGAATTCTGTGTAAAACCGGTTAACTTTATGTAACCAATGCCGTCATCGAATAACTGATAATAAGCTACATTGGGAATAGCAACATTTTCTCTAATGACCGTCTTTTTTAATTCACTATCATCACGCTTAATAAGGAGGTCGAGTTTAGTACCAGGTTGACCTTTTAGTAACAAGCTAACATCACTTACAGATTTGTTGGTTGCATCTTTTTCATTTATTTTGAGTATTCTGTCTCCGGCTTGAAGACCGGCTTTGATAGCAGGTGAATTCTCATATGGTTCAGAAATCACAACATAATTATCCTGCTTGTGAATTAGCGCGCCAATACCACCATATTGACCAGTAGTCATGAAAGTATAATCTTCAATTTCTGCTTCGGAAATAAACACTGTATAAGGGTCTAATTTTTCGAGCATTGCATCAATGCCTGTTTTCATCAGATCACCATAGTTTATCTCATCAACATAATTGTTATTCAACTCTTTATAAAGTGTTGTAAGGATATCAAGGTTCTTTGATACCTCGAAAGATGAAGAATTAGGGGTCTGAGAATATGACTGGATTTGTAACCCTAGTAAGAGAACTAATATAATTCTAAGTGTTTTCATAGCGTTAATTTATCTATTCAGGGAACAGGGTCATAACCACTGCCACCCCATGGATTACAGGATGCAATTCTTTTAATTGTAAGCCAACTTCCTTTAAAAGGACCATACTTTTTCAGCGCTTCAATACCATATACTGAACAAGTAGGCGTGTATCTGCATGAAGAAGGCAGATATGGAGAAATTGCCAGTTGGTAAAAGCGGATTATAAGTATAAAGAACTTAGCCAGAAAGTTTTTCATAATCTAAATTTAAACGATGAAATACATCATTTATTACTCTATTTAGAGTGGTAAAGTCAGGTATTTCATTACTGGTATATATTATTGCCAGATAAACTTTCTGACCTTTCAAACCATTCTCCAGCACAAATTTATTAAGTCTGAATGATTCTCTGATGAGTCGCTTGATTTTATTTCTGTCAACTGCTTTCTTAAAGCGATGCTTAGACACAGATATAACAACTTTAACGGAGTTGTTACTATCCCATTGACCTTGTAACCATTTAATTTTTAATGGATGCTTAAAAAATGAGTGCCCTTGAGTAAATAATTGATCAATAACTGATTTGCTGCACAAACGCTCATTTTTAGCAAAATTTTGCATCAGAATGGATATTTCACCCTATTTCCCTTTGTTTGAGCTTTGCAATTGTAGTTCAATAGCTTTTGCCATTGAAGGTGCAACTGAGTTAGGCCCTTCAAACGATATTGTCAAACCAGCTTCACGTGCGGCTGTTGCAGTAGAATTCCCTGATACAGCAATTAATGCTTCACCTTGCTGAAAATCGGGGAAATTAGCAAATAAGGACTTAATACCGGATGGACTGAAGAAAACCAGCATATCGTATTTTTTAAGATCCAGGAAGGTCATATTCTCTGAAACAGTCCTGTACATAACAGCCTTTACATAAGAAATTTTATTACTCTCTAAGGCATCTGAAAGCTCGTTGTTGTGATCTTCGCTGCACGGTAGAAGGAATTTCTCATTCTTATGACGCTTAATCAGCTCCATTAAGTCAGAAATACCACTCTGAGGAGAGAAGAATATTCTTCTTTTTCTGAACTGTATGTATTTTTGAAGGTAAAATGCAATACTATCGGTTGTGCAAAAATACTTCATGCTATCTGGTGTATCAAACCTTAACTCCGATGCTAATCGAAAAAAGTGATCTACACCATTCTTGCTTGTGAAGATTACAGCAGAATATTCATTGAGTCTAACCTTACTCTCTTTCCTGAAATCAATAGAAGACAGTCCCTCTATCTTAAAAAATTTATAAAAGTCAATGTTTACATTGAACTTCTTGATGATTTCATAGTAAGGAGATTTTTCTAGATCAGCCGGTTTCGGTTGTGAAATTAAAATGTTTTTTACCTTAGAAGCCATAAAGATTTCTTTCTTTGACGATTACACTTGTGCCGAAAGCCTTGGTAATCTTAATTCACGATAAGCTTGTAGATTACAAGTATTGGCAAAATTTCGAGGGTGCAAAGATACAAAAAAATGTAGACTACAGGAAATGATTGAATCGATAATCCTACAAAAATACTCCTAATAAACTTCATCAATAAACCAACAATTATAATCAAAATAGAAATCCACAGAATTATACTATTGTCTGTATAATGTGCAGAAAACACAAAAGGGAATGCAATTAATCCCGATGCTACATTGAATATTATATTTGTTATAAGATATTCATTGGTTTCATTTCTTGTCCTGAAAAGTATTCCCGAAAGTTTAATTATCAGCAGCTTAAACATCCATAACGATAGTATAACTCCTGCGACTATTGAGAATTGTTGAAAACTGCTGTCAGCACCGGGAAATTCTATATTATATGGCCTTATTAATAATGAAACTGCAGTTGAATATGAAATAAGGCCAATGAACATCAAACCTGGTGTTATTCTTTCATGGAAGATATCCCCATCTCTCAGCAATTGGTTCATATTATGTCGGGCAAATACGGCTCTGAATAATTGAGAAACCCTTCTACCTCCCTCATACTTTATCCATGCCAGGATACCCAAACACAATAGTAAGAGTAGAGTTAACCAGTCATATGCCTGATGTTCTCTGAATTTTGGGTTAATTTTTACGGGTTCGGATTTGTATGGAAAGAAAATTGAAGGCATCTCTTTTACTATTGTGTCTGAAATTGCCACAGTATCCTCAATAATAATATCCTTTAATTGAAAAATGAAGGTCGAAGATGGAGGTGAGGGATTAATACTATCGTACAAATAATCAACATAACTTGAGTCCTGAGCATTATGAGGCTCATCTATTTTAAGATAAGGCAACTGAGTATCAAATTGTTGAGCTATTATTTCTTCACTTTGCATATTGCTGTAAAATTAGGCTTTTACTGCATGATTAAAAGTTTGTAGTTTAAAAAAAATCTTGTACGTTTGATGCTCCTTAAAAAGAAACTACAATGACTATGAGTTTCAGTCCAATCGACAATTACGAAAATACAAAAAAAGAGGCCGGTTATGTTGATCGGCAGAAAGCAACTCAGGATGACTACGACAGAATTGGCTTCATGTCAGGACTTGAAGTGCATCAGCAACTAAAAACCAGTAGAAAGCTGTTCTGCAACTGCCCGGCAGGTATTTACCAAAAGCCTAACCAATTTGATGCAGAGGTTATAAGGCATATGCGTCCTACTCTTAGTGAGTTGGGAGAATATGACGGCACAGCTTTAATGGAGTTTAAAACCCGAAAGAAAATTGTATACAGGTTGAAGAATGAAACAACTTGTACATATGAGGTTGATGACACTCCGCCATTTCCTGTTAATCGCGAAGCGCTGGAGATTTCTATCGGGATTTCACTTTTGTCTAAACTTAATATAGTGGGCGAAGTGCATATTACCCGTAAGCAGTATCTTGACGGAAGTATCCCAACAGGATTTCAACGTACAGCCATAATTGGTGTTGAGGGTCTATTGCCATTACCTCACAAAAATATTCGACTTATTCAGTTAAGTTTGGAGGAGGACTCATGCAGAGAAGTTTCTGACATTGGTCATACAAGAATATACAGGACCGACAGGTTGGGAATGCCTTTGATTGAGACAGTAACATATCCTGACATGGTTAATCCTGATGAAGTTAAGCAGGTTTGTGATTATATCAGATTTCTTAACAGAAGCACCGGGAAAGTGAGAACCGGAATAGGAGCTGGACGGCAGGATGTTAATGTAAGTTGCCGTGGTGGTTCACGTGTTGAGATTAAAGGGGTTGCTCACACTAGATGGATCCCTCAACTTACACATAATGAGTGCTTCAGACAGTGGTCCTTACTTTTGTTAAAAGACAGACTTTTATCAACCGGGATAAATCCTGCTACCTGGAAAATCAATAGTACCGAATTAAATTATCACGATTATAATTTTGATTTTCAGCCTATAATTGATGCCAACCAAAATGGATATAAACTTATAGCTGTTAACTTGCCTGGATATAGAGGAGCCTTGAGCCATTTTACACAACCCGGTAGAATGTTTGCACACGAAATCAGCGAGAGGCTTAAAGTAGTTGCATGCCTCGAGTTACCGCATATGATTCACAGCGAACAATTTAATGCGGATATATCTGATAAAGACTTTTCAAAGATAAAAGCACTGCTTAAAGCTAAAGAAGAAGATGCTCAAATCATCTTTTGGGGACCGGCTGAGGATGTTCCTACTGCACTTGAAACAATCGAAGAAAGATGTTTGATGGCTCTTAACGGCATTCCACCTGAAACAAGGAAATCAATGCCTGATGGAACCACCATTTTTGAGAGGGTTCTTCCCGGTGCCGATAGAATGTATCCTGATACCGATTCAGCTCCTATTCCTTTGGAGGATCAATATATTGAAGAGTTAAGGAACAAGCTTCCACAAGAAGTGATTGAACGGTATAACATTATGAAAAATTGGGGAGTACCCGAAGATGTCTTTACCTATATCTTCAGGAATGATCTCTTCCCTTTGATCGAGAAAATTGTAAACGAGCTCGATTATGCTCCGGTATTTGTTGCTACGCTTTTTGGACATAAGCTAAAGTATACCGAAGGCCAGATTAAAACATCAAACAAGAGCTTCAATTATAAAATAATTTACGCCTTACTAAAGTTCCTGAAAGAACAGAAAATTAAGCCCGAGCTTGCATGGTCAATGATGCCAGTAATTTATGAGCATCCTCAGATGGACTTCCATTCTGTCCTGGAGATCATAAAGTATAAGCCTGTTGCCAAAGAAGAGCTACTGTCAAAAGTTCCGTTCCTTAGAAAGAAGTTTTCTGAAATACAGAAGAGTAAAAATTCTGTTGCCGAGAAACAATGGATTATGGGACAATTGCGATTTGCAGCAACTGGAAATGTCAATTTACACGAACTATCACAATCAATTTAAACATCCATAAATAATGTCTGAAGATATTTTCCAAGGCTATAAAGGGGCATCGCTTGAAATCCTCAAAAGATTTAATGTGAGAGTTTGGGGCCAGGCTGAAGTTCAAACTACAAGAGGCGTTTTTACAGGTACTATTCTCCCAAGAAGCGAAAATGACGACGATAAGCATATTGTAATGAAAATTGTAACCGGGTATAATGTCGGAATTGATGTATTGACAATAACCGGCATGAAGGAAACAGGTTACAAGAAAGCCAACTATAAAATTCCTGAGAAAGAATTCCCTTACACACCTGGCTTACCTAAAGTTAAACTAATAGGCACAGGTGGAACTATTGCATCAAGGTTAGATTATAGAACAGGAGCTGTAATTCCCGCATTTTCACCTGGTGAATTATACGGTGCTGTCCCTGAATTAGCTCAAATCTGCAACTTGACTACCGAAAAGGTTTTTGCGGTGTTTAGTGAAAATATGGCACCAGACAATTATAAGAAACTGGCAATAGCTATTGGTAAGGAAATCGCTAATGGTGTTGATGGTATTGTAATTGGTCATGGCACCGACACATTGCATCACACAGCAGCTGCTTTAACTTATATGGTCCAGAATCCACCTGTTCCGATTGTTTTGGTCGGCTCTCAAAGGTCATCTGATCGCCCCAGTTCTGATGCTGCATTGAATCTAATGCATGCTTGTACTGCAGCTGGACATGGTGACATTGCGGAAGTAATGGTATGTATGTTTGGTCCTACAAGTGATGAATATGGTTTCCTTCATAAAGGTACCCGCGTGCGTAAAATGCATTCTTCTTATAGATCAACTTTCCGCACAATTGGAGATACTCCACTTGCAACGGTCACAAGACAGGGAGTCACTCCGATAAAACAGCAATACAACCATCGTCGAAACGACAGGAACGTGACAATACTCCCCTATTTTGAAGAAAAAGTTGCAATTATTTACTACTATCCTAACATGCAACCAGACATAATTGATTCACTGGTTGAAAATGGATATAAGGGAATCATCATAGCAGGAACCGGGTTGGGGCATGTTAATAAGCCTTTGTATCCCGCAATTGAGAGAGCTTATGCTGCAGGTGTTCACATGTACATGACTGTTCAAACCCTTTGGGGATACGTGCACATGTTTGTATATGACACCGGCCGCGATCTTATGGCTAAAGGGATTATCCCTGCTGCGAATATGCTTCCCGAGGCTGCTTATATTAAATTGGGATGGGCATTAGGACAAACTACCGACAGAGAGGAAGTAAAGAAACTAATGTTAACTCCAATTAATGATGAAATTACTATTAGAGAACCTTACAATGGTTATCTTGTTTATCAGGGTGGAGTAAGTGAAGTAGAAGAATTTGTGAGGAAAGTGCACAAATAACAGCACTTCCTGGTTTTATTTAGATGAGAAAAACATTATTAGCAGCATTATTTGCCTTAGCTATAAACGCATATAGCCAGGATTCTTTGAGGATCCTGCAATATAATCTTTTAAACTTCGGCAATTACTCGGGTTTTTGTAATAACTCAAACAACAACCATCTCGTAAAGGAAGAATATCTTAAAACAATAATAAGCTATTCAAATCCGGATATATTTACTGTTAATGAGCTAAGCAAAATAACTGCTTATCACGACAGGATTCTAAACAATGTCCTAAAAGAAGCAATTGATGATAAACGCTATGGAAGAGCACCTTCTGTCAATATAGCGGGTTCTAACATAGTCAATATGCTTTATTACGACACACTAAAGCTTTCATTAAAATCGTCTAAAGTACTCCAGTCATTTGTCAGGGATGTGAACTTATACACCTTGTATTACAAAAAAATACCAATTTCAGGTGACACGGTTTTTATCAACTGCATTGTTGCACATCTTAAAGCCGGTAGTGGAGTTAGTGATGAAATTGACAGAGCTGAAATGGCAGGAAATATTATTTCCCAACTCGAAAGTACAGAGGTACAGGGCAACTATCTGATCATGGGTGACTTTAACTTGTACACTGCTCAAGAAGAGGCTTATCAAATACTCACAAGAGGATCCTTAACGTTTCCTTTCTATGATCCAATCAATACAGAAGGCGATTGGAACAATAACCCACAGTTTGCCTCTGTTCACACTCAATCAGTTACTTCATCGGGAAATGGTTGTCAATCATCCGGTGGTATGGACGACAGATTTGACTTTATTCTTTCATCTCCGCAGATATTAAATGGTCTTGAAGGTTTAAGATTCAAACCTGGAAGCTATAAAGCTATTGGACAGGATGGACGACACTTTAATCAGTCAATTAATAGTGGAACTAATACTTCAGTTCCTGGAAATGTATTAGACGCATTGTATCGCAACTCTGACCATTTACCAATACAGATTTCCTTAGAAGTTATAGCTGAAATGCCCGGTTCAATAAATGAGCTTTCCTTTAATCCATTTGATAACATCAGAGTTGCTATTGATCCTGAAGGAATGACTACTGTTTCTCTGAACTCTTTAATCAATCATGAAATTGAAGTTTCAGTGTTTAATCTTGCAGGACAGAAAGTATTTGAAAAGCTTCAAGACATAACATCTGGGTATAATGTCGTAAAAATTCCACTCAATAAAATAAATCCCGGATTATACTTACTAAGGCTATCAAGTAGTAAAGGATATTCAACCACAATAAAGCTTGTTAAATAAGTTCTTATTAGCCTTTAATCTCAAATAGGCTCTTGTAGATATTCTTTAGGATTACGACTCCTGAGTAGATAATATCATCAGGAAAATCGTATTCTGAATTGTGAAGATTTGGAGTGTTTTCACCGGCACCCAACCCAAAGAATGATGCTTTTACAATTGGATCTCCTTGCCTTGAAATATAATTTAAGCTATAGTTGCCAAAATCTTCAGACCATTTGAACGGTTCTGTAGCTTCAATTACTCCTAATTTAGCATTATGGGCAGCACTTTTGACAATTATGTTTGCCTCTTCATTATTAATTGTGGGAGGAAATTTCTCAACAATATCAAATGAATATCTAATTCCCATCTGAATAGACCTTTCACGAACCATATCCTTTATCTTGAGTGTAACTTCTTCAAGTACAAGGTTAGAGTATGCTCTTATTGTGACAAGGACAATAGCATCAGAAGGAGATAATCCGAAAGCATAAGTTCCCATATTTACATGGGTAATTGTACATAACGAGTAATTTGGATGACTAGTATCACAATTTTGGAATGAAGGTATGGACGTCAGCAATTTACTCAATAAACTAGCAGGACTAATACCCTTTTCAGGTTCAGAAGCATGAGATGCTACACCTTTGAGCTTTATGATCAACCCATGGGATGCGCAGGCAAAGAAATTATCTCTTATAACAATACTATTCTTGGGGAAACCGGGTAAGTTATGCATTCCAAAAATAAAGTCTGGATTAAGAGCTTTAAATTCGGAAGATTGAATAATATCAGCAGCTCCTTGTCCGGTTTCTTCAGCAGGTTGGAATACAAGTGCAACACTACCTGAAGAAGGTCTATTCTCAGAAATAAACTTAGCAAAAGCGGCTAATATTGTAGCATGTCCATCATGTCCACATTTATGAGAAACACCGGAATTTAAAGACTTATACTGCAAATCACTAATTTCCTGAATAGGTAATGCATCAATATCTGCTCTAAAAGCAGCAGACACACCAATTTCAGTTCCTTTAAATACAGCAATAACAGCGTTACCTGCCACGACTTTGAGAAAATCGGGATCTAATGATTGAAGATAATTAAAAATGAACTGAGAGGTTTTGACTTCCTTTCCTGAAAGCTCAGCAATAGAATGCAAATGATGTCTGAAACTAATAAAGTCCTTCATACCAAAGACAAAAATAAGACTTTTATAAAAACACAAAAGGCTGTCTTTATGGGACAGCCTGAGTGTTAGAAAAGGCGGCG
>CAZJPP010000005.1:0-142036 GCA_964547915.1 uncultured Lentimicrobium sp. | reverse complement strand
TACTTTATCGACAATAACACGGGATTTTTGTGCGGAGGATTAATGGAATTGAAAAAGACGAGTGACGGTGGTGAGACCTGGTATGACGTATATCCTTATATGCCAATATATGGGGGTTATGTTTATTCTATCCACTTCCCGACACCTCTGATAGGATATGCATCCTGCAGTTTGGGGACTGTTCTGAAGTCCACCGATGGAGGCGAGACATGGACAGCCACTACCAGTGAACTAATGCTTGATTTAAGAGATATTTTCTTTGTTAATGCCGACACGGGTTTTGTAGCAGGTTCAGATGGTTATTTTGCCCGGACATTCAACGGTGGAATGTACTGGGAAGATTTCAATCACCCTACAATTACAGGCAAACATCTTTATTTCACCGATCACCTCAATGGGTATGCTATTGAAGGCGATAACCTGATGAAAACCATTGATGGGGGTGAAACATGGACAATGGTAGGAATGTCAGAAATCGGAAGTTACGCTTTTACAGATCCTGATAGAGTATTCGGTGTTGGCTATCATGGCAGGCTCTTCAAATCAGAAGATGGTGGAGTCACATCCCATAATTATACAACTGCCCTTACTGAAGAGTGGTTTGTGGATATACAATTCCCTGATGAAAATACAGGTTATGCAATCACCGACTGGCCGGGACAGGTAGTTAAAACAACTGATGCAGGAAATACATGGGAAATTGTAAACACCGGGACCTTCAACAGATTGTACTCAGTATGGTTCACTGATACTTCAACCGGATTTCTCACTAATGGCTCCGAACTTTACAAATCAACCGACGGCGGTTATAACTGGACTGCCGTAACCGGGACACAATGGAAAGGTTATCTGCAGAAAATATTTTTCGTTGATGCACAAACCGGATATGTTTCAGGCGAGATGGATGGGGTCCTTTATAAAACAACAGACGGAGGTAGTACCTGGGATGAAATATATTTCGATGAGTATATCTGGCCAAGAGATATTTATTTTGTTAACGAAGATCTGGGATATATTGCAGCGGCCTATTCTGTTCTAAAAACCTCAGATGGTGGAGAAACATATACCGAGTCGCCTTTCCCCAATGATAATTTTTTCCTTTCCATATCCTTCCCTTCAGAAAACACAGGGTTTGTAGGTGGATTTATGGGAAGACTTTTTAAAACGACCGATGGAGGACAATCATGGACAGAGCTTGTTGATTCAACACGAATTTACCCGGTGGTTGAGCTTTTCTTTATCAACGAAAAGATAGGCTACATGGCAGCAGGTCCTTTGTACCAAACAAACGACGGAGGCGAAACCTGGGTTGAAATTCCGTATGTATACGGTGACAGGATCTGGTTTAATAATGAAATGGACGGCTTCATCGTAGGCATGTCGGGCAATATTTTTAAAACCATAAATGCCGGTGCTGTGCCTGTAAAAAATCCGGTTAAACCTGAATCCATTTATACCATTTTCCCAAATCCTTCAAGCGGATTACTAACGATAAAAAATCACGCGTACAAAACGAGTGAGTTTTTAAAAGTCAGCGTTTATACCTCCACTGGTAGCATGGTATTTTCTGGTCAGTACAATGACCCGTTCATCCAGTTGGATCTGAGAGATTATCCTTCAGGTTTATACTTTGTCAGGATTCAGGATAGGGAAGTAAAGAAAGTTGTTATCTATTAAGGAAAAAGAGCCAGGCATTATAGACAGACTCTAAGCGGCGAAACTTTTTTATTCACATGACCTGATCATCCATAAAAGGATACTTTTTATAAGAATTCTTCCCTAAATTGCGTCTTAAATATATTGTCATGGAATTCAAAGAACTTGTCAAAATTCGTCAAAGCGACAGGAAATACGAGGATAAATCCGTTGAAAAGGAAAAATTGATACAATGTCTTGAAACCGCAAGACTATCACCTTCAGCAAATAATTCGCAGCCATGGAAGTTTATTATGATTGATGACCAGTCTATAAGAAAACAGATAGCTGAATATGCAGCAAGCATGGGAATGAACAAATTCGTGGCATCAGCACCAACTATAGCAGTGGTGGTCGTTGAGAAACAAAACATTCTGTCGTCCGTCGGAAGTGTCATTCAAAATAAGCCATATTGGCTGATCGATGTTGGAATAGCTGTTAATCAGTTTTGCCTGCAGGCAGCAGATCTTGGCTTAGGTACATGCATCATAGGGTGGTTCAATGAAAAAAAGATCAAAAAATTATTAAATGTCGATCGCGGCAAGCGCATTCCGTTAATTATTACTATCGGATACGCAGATGGTCCAACCAGAGAAAAGAAAAGAAAATCTCTCGAGGAAGTAAGCAGCTGGAACAAATACTAAATAAAAAAGCCGGACAAATGCCCGGCCTGGTATCATTTTGAACAATTGCTTTTATTTAAGTACATGGTACAATGCATGGATTACACCTGGAACCCAGAATAGCAATGTCAGAATTAGATTTACAATAAATGGAGTTCCTGCTTCATCATAAAGAAGGTAAACTGCAAGGGGAGGTAGAATAAAACTGAGAATTACCAACAAAATAGTGGTATCATCGGCCTGAGGGGCCACCGGTGCAACAGGTGCAGGAGAAATCATAGTAACTTCCGACCCGTCATTTGCAACTGCTTCTGTGGTTGCTTGTTTCTTTTTTCCTGCGTAGGCTGCATCTGCAACATTCACGAAACCAAGCATGAACGTAAACAGTAGTAAAACACTTGCCAGCCTTGGTAATGAAATTTTCATAACTTTACATTTTATGTTAAACATGGTAATTTTCATCGGATAAAGGTAATGAATAAATCACGCTGCACCTACTTATTACTAACTGTTTTTGTTCTTTTCACATATGTGGCTACTGCACAGGATATTATGCTTACCGGAGCAATTGTAATTCAAAAAGCTGAGGTGCAGAGTTATCGAATTTTTTATAAGCTGAATCGTGACAATACTATTACGGGCTATTCAATAAGTGATTTCCAAGGCGTTAACGAAACAAAAGCTACTATTAAAGGATACTACAACCCAAAAAATAAAAGCTTGACTTTTGATGAAACATCGGTTATTTCAACCAGTATGGATATACCCAATTCTGAGTTTTGTCTGATGAATGTAAAGGGTACGTTAGAGAAAAAAGGCAAAAACTCAGTGTTTACAGGCCAATTTAGCGCAATTGCAAAAAGCGCTGAGGTAGAGTGTGAACCCGGGACTATAATGCTTTTTTCCGAAAAGACTATCGAGCAATTAGAGGCAAAAGCCACCAAGCTTACAGAAAAACAAAAGATACCTGATATGCCTGCTAAGGAGGAGAAGAAGGAAAACTGGGAACTCAGAACACATGAACTGACCTCAGGAATGACCACCGACATTGTTCTTCGTACAGGTGAAGTAACTCTTGAAATTGTTGACGACAGATTTCAGGATGGTGACAAGATCTCTCTTTATCAAAATGAGGCAAGAATTGTCAGTGACTTTGAAATTACCAACAAGGTAAAAACATTTAGATTTGATTTGACCAAGGCCCGAACAGCGGTGCTTACCATTAGAGCAGATAGCGAAGGAACTGTAGCTCTTACAACGGTTAAAGCTTCACTAAGAAATGGAAATGAAGTTAACCAGTTTTCCATTAGCCTGGAAAAAGGACAGACTGCCAGAATCAGATTGCTTTGGCCAAATAAGTGATTTTATATTGGTCAGGGATGCTGAATTCACTGTCACTGACATTATAGACACTTTCTAGCTTTATAAATTCATCAATCAAAACTTTGTAAATTTCCGGGCAACCCCTGCTCCCTTCAGGATATATATTCCAGGTTTCAGAGTGGAAACATCAACCGTTGTCATTGCTTTGTTTATGAGTATTTCTTTTACTTGTTTACCTGCAATATCCATTAAAATAAATCCACTACCTTTTTGATTGAAGTCGGAGTATTCAATTGTAAATGAAGATGTAACAGGATTGGGATACAAACTAAATGGTATGTTTGGAATTGAAGCGACATTGGTGACATCATTGCTTACATTTCTCTTATAGATTCCTTTTATTATTGGTTGTAATTCTGTGCCTTTGTAACGGTATTCAACAACAAACACATAAACGTACCCTGCTGAAGTAGAACCCACGCCTGCACGCATAGGGAAGGCAGATCCTTCAGGCAATCCCTCATCATAATCTTCCCAGGTTTCGCCAAAATTATTTGTTCTTTTTATAATATGGTAATCAATATTTGCATACAAGTAATTATCATTCGCAAAAATTCCGTAAGCATCAGATGGTTTTTGAATCAAAGTCCATGTTTCTCCCCGATCGGAAGACCCAAATAATTCATTGTCGTACACCGCATCCCCTACATAGATATTACCTTCACCATCTTTGATTAATTGAGCATCCCAGGCATAGTATTCATCATCAGTTATCTGAACGACCTGCGACCAGGAAAAGCCACCGTTAATGGATCTGTATATATAAGAGGCTCTTAAAAGTGGGCTTTTATAGTTATGTACACTTAAAACAACAAAGGCTGTATCCTGAGATAAAAATAAAGCCGCACCGGTATATGCGTAAATGTCAGGATCAATAACAACTAAAGTAAGCGAATCACCAAAATAAGGTGACCAGTATAAGCCATTATCTGTATTGAAAAGGCAATTACCAATATATGCGCATGAAACAGAAAATCTGGTTGTTCCTGATGGGAATGATACCATACTCCACTCGCCGTCTCCTCCTGACTTATACAATGTATCGTTTGCCCGAAGCCAGAAAAAGCCTCCACTAAATTGAATATTATATTCTTGCCCTGGGATTTCATGAGAGATTAATTTCCATGTGCCTTCAGATTCAGCATATTTCCATAAATTATTAAAATGAGTCATTCCAGTCGGTACTATTATTGTTCCTGAATCATCAACAGCAAAACTTTCAATATAGGCTTCTAATAATCCATTGCTCACATTTTGCCATGTTTCGCTCTGATCATAAGAAATATAGATCCCATCATTTGAACTTGCTATTAGTTCACCATTACGCAAACGAACAATCTCATTCAAAAAATAATAATTTGTTCTCTGATTCCAGGTATTGCCATCATCATAAGATTCAAAATATCCGCCCTCTTCAGTCAGTACTACTAAACTATTATCAAGGAAGAAAACAGATTCAGCAGGACCGTCAAATATTTTATCCCAGGAAATTCCACCATCAGATGACCTAACTATTCCCTTATCGGATGACTTTTCATATGACATGTATATTCTACCTGAAATATCTGTTCTAAGGTCTAAAATTTCACCATAATCAGCGATTCCCAAAGAGTCCCAGACAATTCCATCAGATGATTTAAAGAAAAATTCATCTTGATTCAGATAGTAAAAACCAAAACAATACAATGACCCTGAAGGATCAACTAATATATGAGATAGAGCTCTGTTACTGATGAACGATTCCGTCCATGATTCCCCCAAATCACTGGACTTATAAAAGAAGGATTTATCACATAGCACTAGCAAATCACCATCACTATTGATTGTCAGATCTTTGATTGTTCCTATAAATTCTTCAATAACATTCCAGCTTTCTCCTTCATCAGTTGACCGGAAAAGCTTCGTTTCCTTTGCAAGAATAATTGAACCATCAGGTGCCACAACCATTTCAGTAGCCCTGAGAATATCCTCACTTGCAATATAGTGCCATGATTCACCCATATTAGGTGATTTATATAAAGACCTGTTTGAATATCCCCAACCTAAAGCATACAAATTACCTGAACTATCCTGGACTACTCTATTGAATAAGCCACCATAAGGTCCATTGGTAAATTCCCATTGAGCGGATACGAGAATTGCCTGAGCACTAATAAGCACTATCAGTAGTATTTTCTTCATTGTGTGTGTTTATTTTAACTAACTGATTGTGCGCTTGTTTGTTCGAGAATACGTGTAATGTAACCAAAAACTAAAAAAGAAGAGCTCCCTGGAATAAACACACAGCTGTTGATAACTTATTAATTTTTAACAGTAAAAGCGCCTGATTTTTACTATTTTAGTAGCACCCCTTCAGCCATCATTCTTGAATTACTATTTTACTGTTTAACCTTACAGAGGGACTTATGCTTCAAAAGCAAAAACATATACTCCTGGCCGAGGACAACGACGACCACATGTTTCTTTTCAGAAGGGTCGTAAATACATTGCCTATTCAAACAAGCCTGCAAACGGTTGCTGATGGAATTGAGTTGTGTAACTATTTGCAAAATCCCAAAAATAAACTACCTGATATTATATTTCTTGATATAAACATGCCCAGAAAAAACGGGTTGGAATGCCTTAGGGAGATAAGAAATTGTAGCACTTTCAATCATATACCAGTAGTCGTTTACACAACATCTGATGAAGATTGTGACCGCAAGGACGCTCAAAGTCTGGGCGCTAGTTTATATCTGATAAAGGATGGAGATTACAGATCTTTATCCCGTATTCTCGTCCTTCTTTTAAGTGATCTATCTGATGGAAATATTGTTGATCTGAATGAGCAGATTGCTTCATCAAATACTTATCCTTCTTTCATTTAATATTCTTTATTAGCTTTGTTTAGCAGCTCTCCCATAATGTCAGCTGAATATCATTATGAAACGTAACATCCTGCTTTTTCTGATTCTCTTTTTAGTTCAACAGTTATACTCACAAGCATCTCCTGGAGACAGTATTCCATCCACTATGGGTAAGTGGAAATTAACTTTTGCTGAAGAATTTAATGACTCAGTATTAAATAAGAGCGAGTGGTTTACATACTATCCATATACTAATGATGGCAGTGATTCTTGTGAATTTTGCCGCACTCATGGTAATGAGAATCAGATATATCTTGATGATAATGTGGTTATTAAAGATGGCGTCCTTCAACTTATTGCTAAACAAGAACAATCGACCTGGATGGGCGAAGAACGCCCATTCACTTCCGGAATGATTCAATCAAAACGCTATTTTGGAATGGGTTATTATGAATTCAGGGCCCGCTTGCCAATAGGAAAAGGACTATGGCCGGCATTGTGGACATTTGGAAAGTACTCTGCAGAGATCGATTTTATGGAAGCCGGAATGAGGAAGCCACGGATATTTCATATTTCTGTTCACAATTGGGATATTAAGACAATGGAGTACAAGCGGGTAAGGAGTAAAACAAGACTTTCTGAAGATTTCCATACATATGCGATGGAGTGGGATACAAACTACCTAAGATTCTATTTCGACGGCCGTGAAGTCTGGACTCTTTGCAAATACACAAACTCTCTGGGTGGCAATCCACGCGAATGCGACAATACTCCTTCCCGCAATGCAAAAATTCAGGCAGTTTTCCCTAAACTAAAGGAAAGGTTGAATGTATTAGTTAATCTAACAATTGACAAAGAAATATTACTTCCGGTAAAACGCTCGGAAATAAAAGCCGAGTTCCCGTTGCAGATGGAAATTGACTATATAAGAGTATATTCAGATTAATTCCCGGTACCTGTTAGTATCAGATACGGGAATATAATTATTGAGCAGCTGAGGTATTCAATTCCTCAGGATTATGTTTATGTTTGAACATTATGGCGAACATAACAGCAACAACAGCGGCATAAACTGCAAAAGCAAACCATATACCCGGCCAATCTTTTGATCCATCAGGGAGTAAATAATACCTGTCGATCATAATTCCACTGATGCGACTTCCCAGGAAAGCTCCAAAACCATTTGTCATCATCATAAACAGACCCTGTGCACTTGCCCGGATAGCCGGACTGCTCTGTGTTTCAACATAAAGTGATCCTGAAATATTGAAGAAGTCAAATGCCATACCGTATATTATGCATGAAAGAATAATCATCCACAATCCTTCGGCAGGGTTGCCTAGTCCAAATAAACCAAAGCGCAATACCCATGCTACCATGCTGAATAGCATTACCCTCTTGATTCCAAACCTCTTAAGGAAGAAAGGTATTGTAAGAATGAATAATGTTTCCGACATCTGAGAAATCGACATAATAATAGCCGGATATTTAACAGCCACAAGATCCTGATATTCAGGTATCAGAGCGAAGTCGTGCAAAAAAGTATCGCCATAGGCATTGGTCAGTTGCAGAGCTGCACCTAGTAACATGGCAAAAATGAAGAATACAGCCATTTTGTAACTCTTGAATAACTTAAAAGCATCAAGTCCCATGGCATGTATAAAACTCTTCTTTGCTTCCTTGTCAGGTGTTGGTGGTGTATCCAGCAAAGTGAATGAATACAAACCAAGTATTAATGCAGCTGCTGATGCAACATAAAACTGATAAGGAGATGTTTCAAAATGAAGTAAACTTACAATCCACATTGCAACAATAAATCCAATAGTTCCCCATACACGAATAGGGGGATATACCTTTACTATGTCAAGCCCTTCTCTTTTTAAAGCACTGTAAGCTACAGTAATAGATAGAGCCAGAGTTGGCATGTAAAACATCATATTGAGCAGAATGATCCAGTAAAAAGTATTGGGATTATCAACTTGTGGCAGATAGAACATTAATGCAGCACCAACAATGTGAAATATGCCTAGTAATTTCTGGGCACTCACCCATCTATCGGCTATTATACCTGCTATAGCGGGCATAAATAATGAAGCTATTCCCATTGTAGAAAAAATGGCACCAAATTCAGCACCCGACCACTGCTTATTCTGAAACCAGTATGCACCTATTGTTATCAGCCATGATCCCCATATAAAAAACTGGAGAAAATTCATGACTGTAAGTCTTAATTTTATATTCATATTGAGGTTGTTAGAACGGTTTTTCACTTGGATGCCAAAGTTAGGAATATCCGTTAAAACACAATGCGGGTGTAAAGAATATTTGGCCAAAATAGGATAAAGTTCAGGCAGTTTCAGTCATTACTTCTCTCTTGTAATACTAATGCAGGTACTTATCAGTTTCTATCGAACTCAACTTTTATGCAACTTATTAATATTCTGTTTGTTAGGTGTAATGTATAATCGCAACTAGTAAGATTAAAATAATTAGATAACTAAAACATAAAGCTCAAATACTATGAAAACACTAATGAAAAACTCAATTGCCATCCTCATTTTTTTCTTAATCGGCTATACAGCATATAGTCAGACAGATACTACCACCAGGTCCTCTACCTCACAGGATTTTGATAGAAATGCAGCTATCGACATTGAACGACAAGATGAACTTGATCGGAGTCGCGAAGGTGATGACGCCTTAAAAATTGAACGCAATAATGAAGATAGTCGAAGTCGTGATGCGGATAATACCCGGGTCAGAAGAGATGTCGGGACCTCTGATGCTCAATTCGGAACTGACAGAGGAAACCAAAATGATTACTCAAGTGATCTCAGGGCAGAACTACAGGAAACCATTGAGAATATTAATGAAGTAGAAACTACCGGCAATCAGGATGCTGACTTTGCCAGGATAATGATAGAACATCATAAAGGTGCTGTTGATTTATCAGATGCTTATATAAATAAGACAGAAAATGAGCAGATGAAAAAGCTGGTAACAGAAGCACGCGACAAGAAGAAAGCCGACATAAAGATAATGGAAGACCTTCTTGATAAACTTGATGTTGATAAAAATAGCAATGACGCAGCTATCAGGAGAGTCTATTCTCCGATGAAAAATAACGTGGTTTCTGCCATGAGTAATCCTGATGCCTCGTCATCTATGCGTGGTGATATCGACAGTGAATTTGCCAGATTAATGATTGACCATCACAAACAAGCTATTGAACTTAGTAAGATAGAAGTAGAAAAAGGCTCTGATACCGATATGAAAGCTTTAGCAAAGAAAATTATTGATGACAATGAAAAACAAATCTCTCAGTTAAAGTCTCATAAGAGTAAGGATATGAACAGCATGGATCAGAATAAAAAGGATTATAAGTTGGATACTCAGTCTGACAATAATAAACATTAAATAAGATGAAAGCCCTGGATTTGATTCAGGGCTTTTTAATGCTCTAACGCAACAAAACAACGTGTCCTGTTACAGGTTTAGTAAATGAGGAATTCAAATACCCGGGTACTTTAATGTTTATAATAAAAATATAAACATCAGCAGGTGCATCTGTACCATTGATTTTACCATTCCAGCCTTCCTGATAGTCATTAGTCACAAAAATGCGTTCGCCCCACTTGTTAAATATCTGCATGTTGAAAGATATGGGAACGTTGTCACTGTCCACTATAGGTCGGAAAGTACCATTAAGACCGTCAGGCCGGAAAGCATTGGGGAACAGTACATCAAGAGTGCAAGGTATAAGTTCTACACTTGCTGATCCTTTGCATCCGGAGGAATTTTCTACTTCTACAGTATAAACTCCTGTATCAGATACTTCAATTGAAGGTAAAGTACTTCCGGTATTCCACAAATAACTCTCGTATTCATTACCTGCATCTAGTAAATGCGTCAACCCTGCACATAATTCCTCATCTTCAGCAATTGAAAGCTTTACACCAGGATTCACAAACAACTCAACTGATTCTTGGGCAGAACACCCATAAGTATTTGATGCTGTTATGTTATATGTACCAGCCTGGTCTAATGTCAGTCCATTAAAGATAACTTCAGCAGATGTGGAGTTGAAATT
Source organism: uncultured Lentimicrobium sp. (assembly GCA_964547915.1). GTDB lineage: Bacteria > Bacteroidota > Bacteroidia > Bacteroidales > Lentimicrobiaceae > Lentimicrobium. The sequence continues at coordinate 131,399 of CAZJPP010000005.1, read as the reverse complement.
ATTGGGGCCATCCCATAAAATAGACAGAATCTGCTGATCGGATGATGTTACGTTAATAATGGTTTCGTCACCTTCACAATAACTACCACCTCCCGAAGATGAGATAAGCGGTGTAGGTTGTATTTTAATATTACCTGTTGAAAAAAGCGCAGGTACTTGATAACCCGAACCAGTTAATACTAAATACTCTACAGGATCCCATGCAATGTCGGAAGATCCCTGTGCCTTACTGATAAACAACATATCAAAAAGTAATCCATCAGGCACAGATACAGAACCTGCAGTACTCCAGTTTATAATTACCTCACCGGGAACTGAAGTAACATTCATTATTCCGGAATTTAAATCCTGGTGTTGAAATCCAATATCTACGAATTCAACTACTGTAACGTCATAAGTAAATCTAATTTCGAAAGAAGCGATAGATGAAAAATTCCTGGTAAAAACAGGCTCTCTAACCTCAGTTCCCAGACATAAAATTCCATCAGTTGACGTGATCTCCACTTCCGCAACCTGCATTACTGGAACTTCACAAACCATCTGATCTTCACAGTATTTTGCATCCCGGACAATAACAGTGTAAGGACCCGGCAACAGTCCGAAGAAATCAGACTCATTTTGCCAGTTGATCCCATCAATGCTATATTGTAGAGGAGGATTGTATACATCAGCATTGATATGCAATTCACCATTTGGCTGGAAATTAATAGACGGATCGGCAGAATAGTTTGTAATAACAGGAGGTTGAAGTGGAACTATTGTAACGTTAACAACATCCGTTGAAACACAATTGCCAACTGAAACTGTGATATTCTCGTATAAACCCGGTGGTGCATTAACAATTGCAGTTGCACCTGAAACAACAACATTTCTGAACTCCCCTCCCGAATAGATAATGTTATACGAGCCGTCAGGAACATTGACAAATGAGAAGTTAATTGATCCTGGTGAATTGCACGATGGAGGGCTCTGCCCTATCGCCTGAAGTCCAGGTAATCCTGTAACCTGTACAAAGATTTCCTGTTCTATGCCTTCGCAACCCGAAGAATTAGTCTCAACCACCGTCAACCTATACATCCCGGGTATGTCCCAGGTTTTTCTGAAAAGAGCATATGTGTTTTGTACTACTACACCATTAATTTGCCAACTGTAAGATGATCCGGAGCCGGCAATAGAATCCACCCAATACTGCTTGGTGTCACCCTGACAGACGACATGTGTTTCAGCGGAATTTACCACCGAAGACACCAGCATAAAGATTGAATAAAGAATGTGCCTGAGCTTCGTCATATTATAACCCGAATTCTTAGTTATGCCAGATTAGCGAGGTCGTAGGTACAGGGTTTATTGTTAGTGTAACAGCTGTTCGTGTAGAACTGAAACAAGTGCCAATTACCGCTTCAGCCCAATAAGTCACAGTTCCAATTGTATTCAGTATCGGATTAGTAACGACATTTCCACCGGTAGGTGCATCATACCATACAACAGTAACACCTCCTGGTACAGTTACAGTGGCTGTAAGAGTTTGTATAGTGGGAAGTGCGCATTCAACCAAATCAATCGGATTAGTTGGAGCCTCAGGAGACGGTAAAGCTGTTACTACCACTTCAACCACGGTTTCACAACCAGTACTGTTTGTCTCAGTAAACCTGACAGTATATGTTCTGGCAGACAGCCAGTTGATTTCAGTGCTCTCGGTGTCAGTAGAAGTGATTGTGTAGTCGGTTCCTGCGGTACCACCAAGTACTTCCCATAATAAAGTATTTGAGGCACTTCCAGCAACTACCCAATAATCCTGCGGGCCAAGACATACTGTTTGCGTAGTACTTTGCGATTGTCCGAAAACATTGCTCGAAAAAACGAATAGTAACATCATTACTATCAATGCTGAAATTTTTGATGTGGTTGTTTTCATTTTCTTTGGTTCTTAAATGAATTACTTGTTTTGATATGTTGCTTTATATTTTGTATTAATAATGCCAGATTAGTGATGTTGCCGGTTTAGCATATACAGTAACTATTGCTGCATTGCTTGCCCTATGGCACAAATTATCGTTGTTATAAACTTCGCAGTAGTACTGGTAATCATTAAATGATTCCGGAGTGTTGCTAATCGTCAGAGCAGCAGTATTTGCACCTGAGTAGTTACCTCCATTGGTTACATCCTGCCAGGTACCTGAACCGGTATAAACTTTCCACTTGTAGTTATAGGATGGAACTCCTCCTGAAGCGGTGACAGTGAATGTGATGGTCTCCCCTTCACAAATCGATTTATCAATGGGATGTGTGTTTATATCAGGTGATGATATTGCGCAGTCGTTTTGATGAAACCTTGGGGTTGAGGGAGCTATACCTGCATTTGGTACAGTTGTGGTTACTGTCCATTCTGAAGCGGGAGAGTTAGGATTAGGACTACATATGTCAGGGTTTCGGATTAATGACTTGTCACTGTAATATGTAGTACCTGAATTCGCTCTTAGAACTGCATCGATACGTGTGTTGCCATTATATAAAGCCGCCCCATCTCGTTCCTGACCATTCCAATTATAACACGCCTGATCGGGATCAGTTGTAATCCATTTAGGATCTGTAAAGTTGTGTGGTCCTCCATTTACCGGATTTGTATATCCGCAGGTCAATGCCTCGCCTGGTTGAATAGTTCCTGAAAGAGTCCAGCACAATGTATACTGATCACTACAATTAGCAGAAATTGTTCCATTGGCAATTGAACGAACTTCCCAACCGGTTAGATTTACCGACGAACTACCTGGATTATATATTTCAATATATCTGTCGGTTTGGTAACTATTGTGAGGATCACAGAGTTCGGATAGGATTAATCCGGAATCTGAATAAGGACAATCCAGGTCAATTACTGAAAAATCATCAGTACTGGTTCCGCCACAGTCAGTGAAAACAGTTATAGGACCAGGAGTCGCATCTTCAGGAACACGTGCCTTTATCTGGGTTGGACCAATATACTCAAATACATTTTGTGGTATGCCATTAAAACGCACTTCGGTAGCACCGGTGAAGTTTGTTCCATAAATGGTGACTTCAGTTCCTACGGGACCTGAAACCGGACTAAACGAGGTAACAGTAACATCACATGGATTGGGAATTCCGATAAGACGGATGTCGTCAATCCGGAACTGGGGTGATGTACTTGTCTGCCTGAATCTAATACGTAAATTGGGAGTACTGGGAATAGTTCCCGATGGTGTAATTTCCATCCATGTCGCAGTTCCTGAACCTGTCGGTCTTGTATATGTGAGAGGGTAATAAGTTGTGCCATCAGTGCTCACTTCAATGACCAGTTCATTGCTTGAAGTAGTCGTACTTTTATAATGTCCTACCTTAAGGATAATATTTGAATATTGGGAGGAATTAATTCCGGAGATGATTAGATATCTTCCAAGTGCATTTGTGAAGAAAACATTTCCGTAGCCACTGGCATCAGGGTATGTATTACTAGTACCAGTGTTTCGAACATCAGCATTCCCAGTGAACGCAATTGGTGCTTCGTTCTGCCAGCCTGTATAAGTGGCAATTGGCGTTGTACCAGCAGGGTATCCGAAATTTTCTGAAAAGAAAGTAATCTGCGCTTTGCCTGAAAGGCAATTAATGAGTAGAAACAGGAATAACAAAAGGGTTGCGGACCGAAAATTTCGTTTACATAATATCCCGAAAATTTTCATCCGAAACCCTTTAATATATTGGCGTTCGTCTTCTATGCTATTTGCCGGTCATTTCCTTGCGTGCATCATAAACTTTCTTCCCTGCCCATGCAGCTCCGAGAGTTAAAAGCACAACAAGACCACCACCTATTGGGGCGCTTCCACCTGAACCGCCAATAGCATTACCTTGAACAGCACTACCTCCGGATTGCTGGCCAGGTGACGGTTGTGCATATAGTGATACCGATAATCCGGCTATTGCTACCAAAAGTGATAATCTTTTAATCGTTTTTTTCATGATTCTGATTGGTTATATCTTGTACTAACTGTTTGACTTACTTAATGAAAACTTTTCTGGTTAAAGTACTACCCTCAGTTACAACTGTAACCATATAAACACCTGATTGAGCAGGAGCCTTAAGCGAAACTTGTGTTGATGACTGGAATGGCTTTACTACGAGAACCTGTCCTGCCAGATTGGTAATTCTTACCTCACCTCTTGACAACTCGTTCATTTGAATTCTGATTTCCTTATCAATTGCATATACATTTGCTTGTAATAAGTTTGCTTCCGGTGTTCCGAGAGGACTGAAAAGTAACAAGAAACGGTCTGCGTTATCGCCAGGTTTAGCGCTGAAATTGTATACAGGATTTTCATGTAAGTCGGTTGTCTGTCCCGTTAACTTGTCCTTTAAGATTACTCCGGTTCCAGGTAAAAACGTTTCAATGTCTGCAGCAGTCAAAGTATAATTGCTTTCAGCACGAACTTCCAGAAATATAGGGAGTTCAGAACTACCATCGACAGCAGGAATCTGACTTACGGATGCTTTTTCAGCCCCAGCCAATGTATATAATTGGGGCGCATCAGCATTGCCATATAATTTATATGCATCAAACATCTGATCAAAACCATAAGTTGACTCAGTATTGATAACAAACATCATGATATCTGAGTAGTTGTTCCCTTCAATTGCAAGTTTAAGTTGATTTGACCTGGAGCTTTTTAAAGGAGCCCTTATGCCATGGTGTTTAGCGACTGAAGGAATTGATAGATGATTAGTTGATTGTATTGTTCTTACGAAGAATCCTTCAAAAGTTTTTATAAAACCATAATCAAGAGTCCCTGAACCATCAATTAAAGAGGATGACTCATAATTGCCGGATTCTCCATTCCATGCATAGATATATCCATTTAATCCACTAAAATCAGTACCTGCTTCCAGTCCAATACCTGAAGTGAACGGATTACCTATTAAGTTCCATCCTTCTGAGTAACCTGGTGCACCGCTGGTAAATGGGAGATTAGCAAACGATGCACTACCACCTTTTACCGGACCGTTAAAGGTAAGCTGCGTTGATGTTCCTGCGGTTCTGGCAAGAGAGTACCCTTTCATTGAAACCATGTCACTTTCATCAACCAAACGAGTCCATGATCCTGTAGGTTCACTATACTCATCGACATAGAAACCATTAAAAGTTGGACCGGCAGTAATTGTATTAGTTATAGGTAGACTGATGAGATGGTAGTATTCATCATCGATCATTCTTTTTATTGTTACATCTCCTTGTGATTGATTTCCAATAATTAAAGAACCATTATTATCAATGACCAGATCTGATTGCACCTCTATATTAGAACAATTTGCAGTTCCTGTGATAGTAACAGGAAAGTTCTCTGAAATAGTTACATCATCATATTTTGTAGGTTTGGAATTAGTACTCCAGGTTCCCGGTTCATTCCATAATCCCGCTGCAATAGAATGAATTTGTTGACTAACCAATACGTCGATTACATTTGAATTACGGCTGACTTCAGAATCCCTGGCAGCTCTTACACGGTAATAATATACTCCCGAAGTTAATCCACTAACATCATAAGAAGTTCCGGAAACACTTATATCTTGATAACCCGAAACATAATAAGGATAAAGCATTTCAAATGATAAATCATCGATAGTTACTCGTCCATTTGTATTGACAATTTTTATTTTATAAGGACCATCTACACTTTGAATATTATTAAACTCTACCGAAACATTATCAGAATTGTCATTGTAATTATACTCACCAACGAAAATTTCACTGCTGAAATCATTACCATACATAATGTATAGTTTAAGATTCCCTAATCCATTATAAGGTGTGGCAATTAAAAAAGAGACGTTAACTGGGCTATTCATATTAATCTCTCCTGATTCAAGATAGCCGGTTCTTATACAAATTGCCTTGCCATTGATCGTCTGATCTGTTCTTGTGTCTGTAGCTGTCCAGGATATATCATTATTCCCCACCCATGTTCTTGTTTCATAGGAGGTAGCTGAAGCTCCAATGTTATCAAAACCCTCAAAGAAATCAATTTCATATTCGGATTCATACACATCTAATCTGTAGTTATCGCTATTATTTACCGGATTCCAATTCGCTGTAAAACCATTGGAGATAATATTAGTTGCTTCCAATGCTACAGGTGCAGATAACGGAGGTGCGGGGATTGTAAAAGAAGAACTTGTAATGTTCAAACTTCCATATGTGAAATCAATTTTAGCATCAGCTACTGCATCTTGTGATGTTGCAGTAAGATCGGTAAAAGTAGCTGTACCATTGGAAGTTGTCTTAGATATTGTTCCTCCTAGCGTCCATGTGTCTTCATTCGCAGCAGCAGTTATCGTAACTTGTGTGTTGACGGTGTTGTTATATTGATCCTTGATATTTATAACCGGTTGAGTGGCAAGTACTGCTCCATTTGTTGCAGGAGCTGCAGGCTGTGTATTAATCACCAAACTAGCAGGTACACCAGGATTAATTATTTGGCTGACAGTTGCATTGTTATATCCGGTTGCCTCAACTATAATAGATTTACTACCTGAAGTGGTCAATAATGTATTCCCTGCAGAAGGTTTAAGTTTTATAATACCTGATAAGATTTCAAAGTCGCCCGAATTCAAACTTGTGGAACCTACTTTTAGTGCAGTGATAGCTGCCCGCCATGTTGCATCATCGGTAAAAGTGATTTCAATCTCATTATCAACTGTATTGTTTGCATTATCAGCTATTAAAACTGGTGCCAGAGCATTGATTACACTGCCTGTTAAAGATACCGTCTGTTGAGTAGCACCACCTCCGGTTATAGTTACTGAACCATTAAAATCTCCAACTGATAAACCATCTTTCAGTCTTACATATATGTTGGTAGAACTTAAAACACCATCAGAATATGGAATAGTGATTGCGGATGAACTAAAGCTTGTATTATTGCTAGAAACCTCATAGTTGGAAGGCGGAGTAATAGTTATATCCCCCGTTGCCGGATCTAAACTAGAACCTGAAAGAGCAAATGATTTAGATGTCGAAGGACCATTACCAAGTGAATATATGAAACCAAGCAAGGAATTGGTATTAACGCTAATGGTGGGCGTAGCCTCTGGCAGACCGTATACTATAATATCATCTATTGTCAATCTAGACGTACTCGAGGGTGTATTTGTTGGAAGAGTGATAGAAAATTTCAACATAGCTGTTGTTCCGCCCGAATTTATCAAATACTCATAATTATTAGCCGTTGTAGTCAAGCTAAAAGTTTGATCTGATTGGTAAGTGACTCCATTATCAATCGAATGCGAAACGGTTAACTTTAATCCATTAGTACTCTTTGCTTTAAAAGTGACTTTTGTAGCACTTTCCAAGTCGAAATTTGTACGAGTATACCCTAAACTAGATACAGAATTAGTATACCAGCGCATTTGTAATGATTGGTTACCTGTTATTTTGTCAGTCGTCGTTGGTGTCCCATAAAAAGTTCCCCATTGTCCTCCATCCGGACCTGCCAATGTTTCAGGTAAATTATACGTAGTTGCAGCTGTAAATCCCTCACTTGATTCAAAGCCTGTCTGGTAAATAATCTCCTCTGTTTGTCCAAACGCACTACTCACAAACATTAGAGCAATAAAACTAAATAGTAAAGAAAATCTCTTCATAAAAAACCGGTTTGTTAAGTTGATTTAATTGAGAACCCCCTCAATTTCAATTTGGTGACAAAGTAAGAAAAAAAATTTTGAGTTTCATATAATATTTTTTAAGAAAATTGCAAGACTTAAGGATAAATTAACATGCTGTAATCCTTTATCTATGCTTTCTTGCTGATTCCCAATTAAATGTAGTAGAAATTTACATGTTGGTTTCATCTAAAAATATTTATCTCACATCTATTTTATACACATTCTTTCATATGTGTGCAATGTGACTAACGAACTCAATTCTCAACACACAAAAACCTCCCTAACCACTCACTTCTCAGTAATGGTAACCGGTCATTTAAAAATATGTCTATCTACTATTTCTTATAGCTCTCTCTCACCTTGTAGCCTGCCCACCCTGCTCCTAATACTGTAAGTACCATCAATCCGCTACCTATGGGTGCAGATCCTCCTGATTCGTTACCACTACTACCATGCCCTCCGGGCGTTCCGGGTGCCTGAGCATATAAGTGAGTCGTCATAAAGATTGTAAATGTAAGTAGGACAAGTGCCTTGCAAATGTTGTATTTCATTTTATCCATTTTGCGCGGAAGTGCCTGTGGTCGGTCTCCCTGAAATTAGGGCAACAAATCTAGGATTTTTATTCTATAAATTAAAATAGTTTTTATATAGATATTTTACACAACTTATCATTAGTTGGATTTGCTATCTTCTTCGGTGTCGCCAATTATTATCCTATACAACCTCATGATTGGTAATTCTTCAGAGATTATCTTTCCTGCGGTTTTGTCATCCATTGTGTCATAAGCAGTTGATTTACTCTGTGCTCCTGTCCTTTGCTCTTTTTGTGGTTGATATAGGAATAATGCAGCAATAAAGTTTATAACTGCAAAAATTACTGTGAGATTGAGTACTATTACCGCTAAACTTTTATACTTCTTAATCGCCCATTTAAAGAAGTGCTCTTTCTTAAAGATAAATCCCCACCCTATTACAATCATTACTATGGAAATAACCCACAAGCCCGAAAAAAGTGTAGTCGGAAGTATCAATTGTGTTACTCTGGCAATTAACCAGGGATTAAACAATAGCCCCAATGCTATGAAAGGTAATCCGGCTATTATGTATTGTTGTCGTTTCGTTACCAATATTATCTGGTTGTTTGTGGCTTTAAAACTTGTAACGCGCTATTCTGTTTAATGAATGGCTCTGATGTTGCTATAATGGAAACAATAATATGCCAAATAGGTTAGAGCGAAACCAATGAAAATTACATGAATCTCAATAGTATTTTCGAAAATAATAGTCGGTGGGCCGAAAAGAAGCTTGAAACCGATGTTGATTATTTTAAAAAGTTATCGGTTGGACAGAAACCCCATGTGTTCTATATTGGGTGTTCAGACAGCAGAGTTACAGCCGAAGAACTTATGGGCGTTGGTCCGGGTGAGGTCTTTATATACCGTAATATAGCAAACATGATTCCGAACTCCGACCTGAGTGCACAATCAGTTGTTAGCTATGCAGTGTCCTACCTTAAAGTCCAGCATATTGTGGTTTGCGGCCATTACAATTGTGGCGGCGTCAAAGCTGCAATGGAATCTACCGACCTCGGTTTAATAAATCCATGGCTTCGAAATATCAGGGATATTTACAGATTACACCGTGATGAATTAAATGGCATAAGCGACAATGTTCTGAAGTACGATCGCCTGGTTGAACTTAACGTGATGGAACAGTGCGTTAATGTAATTAAGACTGCCGATGTTCAGAGAGCAATCAAAGAAAGACAGCTTTCAGTACATGGCTGGGTTTTCGACATGAGAACCGGAAAACTTAAAGACCTTAAGTTTGATTTTGCGAAAGTTCTTGACGAAATAATGGAAATTTACCGAATTGTTTAACCGGTGTCGGCAAGAACATTTTAACTTTGTTGCAATGAAATTTTATCCACCTTTTGCCTCATCTTCCACCGGTGCAAGATTTGTGCTGTTGATTGGTCTTATTATCCTGGGGGCTGTTGTTTCTATAGGAATTGCATATCTGATTCTTATTCCCATGTATGGGAAAGAAATCCTCACAGATCCGGCAAATATGGAAAATATAGGTTACGTGAGAGTCATGCAGATATTAAACCAGATTGGCATGTTCATTCTGCCTGCACTGGCTTTAGCATGGCTGACTGAACGGAAACCAAATAGTTATCTTGGTTTCAGAAAACCAGCTACAAACCACATGTTTGGTACCTTCCTGGTGTTATTTGCCATTGCTGTTATTGTTGGAGAACTAATGGAACTTAACGAAGGTATGAGGCTCCCCGAAAGCATGAAAGGCTTGGAGGACTGGATGCGAAGATCTGAAGATAATGCCAACGGATTAGTGGAGTGGATCTTATCATTTACCGACCCTGTTTCAATTCTTATAAATATATTTATGGTTGCTCTGCTGCCTGCAATAGGTGAAGAATTAATCTTCAGGTCAGTTCTGATTCGACTATTTAAGTCCGTCTTCAGAAATATACATGTTGCAGTATGGGTATCAGCCATCATTTTCAGTGCATTCCATATGCAATTTTATGGATTTCTGCCCCGTATGTTCTTAGGTCTGGTGTTTGGATACTTATTTATCTGGACCGGATCGGTATGGGTTCCAATTCTTGCACACTTCCTTAATAATGGCATGGTTTTACTGGGTCAATATTTATACAATAGCGGAGTCTTTAATCAGGACCCATCTGAAATAGGGAAAACCGATTCCTGGGTGTGGCTGATTCTTTCAATAATCGCAACATTTATCCTCAGTTTATGGTATTATAAAACAAGACATATTGAAGTGACGGGTTCTGAATCAGAGTAAATATTTCAATTTACAATATAAACTATTCCTATTTTTGTTATTTATCTTTTCAGGTTATGGAAAATACTGTAAGTATATACAATACAGCCAGTCGTACAAAAGAAGTGTTTCAACCTTTGAATCCTCCTTTTGTAGGTCTTTATGTATGCGGCCCCACAGTTTACGGGGACGCCCATCTGGGTCATGCACGCCCCGCAGTGACATTTGATCTTGTATACCGATACCTCAAACATATTGGTTATAAGGTTAGATACGTAAGAAATATCACTGACGTTGGACATCTTGAAAACGATGCAGATGAAGGTGAAGATAAGATTGGTAAGAAGGCAAGGCTTGAGCAGCTTGAACCTATGGAAGTGGTTCATTACTACACACAGAGATATCACAAGGATATGGATCTGCTTAATGTGCTTAGTCCGAATATTGAACCACATGCTTCCGGACATATTATAGAACAGATCGACCTCATCAAGCGTATTATTGAGAACGGTTATGCTTATGAGAAGAATGGTTCAGTGTACTTCGATGTTCTGAAATACAGTAAAGACTATAACTATGGGAAGCTTTCAGGCAGAGTTCTGGAGGACCTTATTGCTAACACCCGTACTCTAGAAGGACAAGATGAAAAAGAAAACTCCTTCGACTTTGCTTTATGGAAAAAAGCACAACCTGAGCATATAATGAGATGGCCATCACCCTGGAGTGAAGGTTTCCCCGGCTGGCATCTTGAATGCTCTGCAATGAGTGCAAGATATCTGGGCAACCGGTTTGACATTCATGGTGGAGGAATGGATCTTATGTTTCCACACCACGAGTCGGAAATAGCCCAGAGCGTTGCTGCTCACAAAGAGGAACCTGTAAGGTATTGGATGCACAATAACATGATTACCATCAACGGACAAAAGATGGGAAAATCCTTAGGCAACTTTATCACTCTCGAAGAGCTGTTCGGTGGAACGCATAAGGCACTTGAAAAGGCATATTCGCCAATGACTATCAGATTCTTTATTCTGCAGGCACAATATAGGAGTACACTTGATTTTTCTAATGATGCATTGATGGCTGCCGAAAAAGGACTTGACAGACTTTTAAAGGCTCATACTCTTATTGGTTCACTTAAGACAGGAGAAAATTCAACTTCCGATATTGCCTCAATCAGAAAGAACTGCTACGAAGCAATGAACGACGACTTCAATAGCCCTATGGTTATCGCCAATTTATTTGAGGGTGTGAGAATTATCAATTCAATATACAATAATCTGGAGACCATTACCGGCGACGATCTGGCATTGCTAAAAGAAACGTTTGATACATTCGTAACTGAGATATTGGGATTAATACCTGATGAGACACTAGCAGGAAAAAATGAAAAACTTGCAGGATTAATGGAAATGGTGATTGATTTGAGAAAGCAGGCACGTGCAGCTAAGGATTTTGCCACTTCTGACAGGATAAGAGATGAATTGTCGCAAATTGGTATTCTGCTGAAAGACTCGCGCGAGGGAACAACCTGGGAAATTGAGAAATGACCGCATTCACACAATATTTATAACCAAAACCACATGTTATGAAAAGAAGTATCCGGGTCCTGCTGCCCTTGTTTTTAATCACAGTATTAGCAGGTTGTAATCAAAAGCCGAAAAATATGGAAAATGAACTCAGGGATTTTATCAAAAATTATGAAGCTGATGTTGCCCCTATGATGGTTGATGCATTTTCATCTTATTGGACAGCATCTATTACGGGAGCCGATGAGGATTATGCTAAATATGGGGAGGCTAATCTTAAACTAACTAAATACTTTACAAACAAGGAGTATTATCAGTTACTGAAGAAAATTAAAGAAGAAGGTAATATTCAGGATACACTTTTGAACAGGCAACTTATTACGTTGTACAATTCCTTTTTGAGTAATCAGGTGGACTCTGTATTACTTGAAAAGAAAATAAACATGGAAATGGAAGTTGAGAAAAAGTATTCCAATTTCCGGGCAATAGTCAATGGAAAACAACTTACAGATAATGATATTGAAGATATTTTAAAGACCTCTGTTGACAGTAAAGAATTGCAGTCAGCATGGGAAGCTCATAAAGCAATCGGGACTGTAGTTGAAAAGGATGTTATTGAACTTGTCAAACTTCGCAATGAAATTGCCAAACAGCTGGGCTTCGATAATTATCATTCAATGAGCCTGCAGTTAACTGAGCAGAATCCTGAAGAAATAAGTGCCTTATTTGATGAGTTGGATGAATTAACACGCGGCTCTTTTGTCGAGCTAAAGGATGAGATTGATACCTTTCTTTCAAACCGTCTTAACATCACAAAGGATCAGCTGATGCCATGGCACTATCAGAACCGTTTCTTTCAGGAAGCCCCTGCAATTTATAGTGTTGAACTCGATAAATACTATGCTGATAAAAGCATAGAAAAATTGACTGCTGACTACTATACTTCAATAGGTATGGATATCAGTGATATAATGGGTAGGAGCGATCTGTATGAAAAACCCGGTAAGAATCAGCATGCCTATTGTATTGATATTGATAATAGTGGTGATGTTAGGGTTTTGTGCAATATAAAGCCTAACTACAACTGGATGAACACTATGATGCACGAATTCGGACATGCAGTGTACGATAAATACATAGACAGAGACTTACCATTTACATTGAGAAATCCTGCCCACACCTTCACTACGGAAGCCATTGCAATGATCTTTGGAAGAATGGCTGCAAATCCATATTGGATGAACGACCTGGGGATTATTTCTGCTGAAGAAAGAGATAAAATCGCTATGGATGCGTATAAGGTTTTACGCCTTGAACAGCTTACTTTCAGTCGCTGGGCACAGGTAATGTACAGGTTTGAGAAAGCAATGTATGAGAATCCCGATCAGGATCTGAATAAACTATGGTGGGATATTGTTGAGAAGTATCAAATGATTAAGAAGCCCGAAGGCCGCAATGAACCGGACTGGGCTAGTAAGATTCACATTGCAACATTCCCATGCTATTATCACAACTATTTGCTGGGTGAGTTACTGGCTTCACAGCTAAATCATTATATAACCGCCAACATCATCAAATCGGATAAGTTTATGAATCAAAGCTTTTATAACAATAAACAAGTTGGCGATTATCTGATAAAGAATGTCTTTGGACCCGGTAGTCATTATGAGTGGAACGACATGATTCAAAGAGCAACAGGCGAAAAGCTCACAGCACGATATTATGCCGATCAGTTTATTAACTAACTGCGGTTATACGGGATGGGGTTTAACTACCACACCGATTATGTACGATAATGTTCACTAACTGTTGAATACATTCAACATATTATAATGCTTAAGCTGCCGGATAACTAAATTAGTTTCCGGCAGTCTTCTTTTATAATCGCCTGATATCAATCATTCCGGATATAATCATTTAGCTTCATATATATATTATCCTTCGAATATCAGAGTTTGGCACAATATTTATTCAGCTATCTCTAAGGTTAATTGTTTTATATACATCACACAAACATTGTTTTATGAAGACTAATTTTTATCTCCCCTTATTATTCCTTTCAACTATACTATTCACATCCTGCGAAAAAGATTGGATGGATGTTGTTAAAGGCAGTGGTCCTGTTGTTAGTGAAACTCGCTCAGTGGCTTCATTTGATGATATTGAGCTTAACATTCCTGCAGAAGTTTATATTGTGCAGGGAGAAAACGAAAGCATAACCATCGATGCCCAGGCAAACGTATTAGATGTTGTCGAAACGAATGTTAGCCGTCACGAATTGAAAATAAAGTTTTCTAATGGTGTGGTGGTTAAACGCTACGAAACAATAAGAGTTTATATAACTACAAATGAACTGACAGAGATTTCTGTTTCTGGCTCCGGTAGTGTTTATAATGATTCTCCAATTATAACTAATGAACTCCGCTTAAGGATTTCAGGATCAGGGAAAGTTGATCTGTACGATGTGGATGCTTCTATCATTGATTCAAAAATATCGGGTAGCGGTAATGTTTATCTTACAGGAGTCTGCGATGATCAATTCATAAGTATATCAGGCTCCGGTGACATTAAAGCCTTTGATATGATTAGTGAAAACACTGAAGTTGATATTAGTGGCTCCGGAAAAGGCGAAGTTAGAGTCGATAATCTCCTGAAAGCCCGGATAAGTGGAAGTGGTAAAGTATATTATAAAGGATATCCCCATCATATAGATAGTAAAATATCCGGTTCTGGCGGTGTATACCATGTTGACTAACTCTTGAAGGATCCGCGTTTTACTATTGTCCTCTAAACGCACTACTAACCGCATCCGGAATTCTAAAAACGTCGGACCTGACAGGAGTCCGGCGTTTTTTATTGTTATGGTTTGATGTCTATTCCCAGTTTTCCTGATGCCCTTATCTCAGGTATGATTCCTTCACTGGTAATTAAAATAGACGCTGGTTCAATCCTGTTTACCGATCCATTCAGATATACTCCTTGTGTGAGTTCATAGTTCTGCAGATTGTCATTAATGAGTTTCTTAACCATACCCATCTCTTTGGCAATACTCCAGTTGAGCTCTTTGGCAATCATTCTTCTGAATCCATCCTGATAAAGCCAGGAAGCCGACTTGACAAGGAAATTCTTCGTCGAAATATCGTAATCGAAGTCTTGCACTCTAAGTGAAGAGTCGGTGGGATTATATTCTGGTCTGCCCCTGAAATAAATTGTCCCGGTTAAACTTCCCGATAGGCGGGTCTCAGCGACAATACTTCCTTCACTACCATAGATTTTTAAATCTTCAATAACAACGCTCCGCTTTCCATATGAAAATTCTTTACCCTTCAGGTAAGCGACTGCCTGTCTGCTTAGCTCGGTATAGGGAACGGTAACATAAGTGAAAATGGTTGTCTGATCAACAGGCACTTCACCAATTAATAATGCAGGTAATGGTTTAAGGGGTTTCTCATTAATATCAGTCGACTGGTTCTCTTTGGATTTAACATCAACAATTATCGCCCCTGTAATACCAGATTTGTGAGTGATGTTCCCATTGACAGCTGTCAAATTTGAAGAGATAAGTTTTGAAGGACTAATTTGTAACCAGGCATTGTATGTTTCATTGAGTAGCAGAGGCTTTTGTGCAAGCTCCCATGCCTGTTGCGCATATGGGCGCAGATTCAGATATTCTTTGATGCTCTCATCAATAATACTTCCAACTTTTTTTAGTGTGGCCTGTAGAACAATGTCAGCAACAAATTTTACAGAAAAGTCCATACCCCCAATTCGCACTGATGGCGTTGTGATCCAATCATAACCATCTGCATTTGTCTTTGTTGTGACTGTCCAATCGTCATTCAGCTTCACTGATGTGGAAAAGCTGAGGGATAATGCTCCATTGAGCTCACGATAATCGGAGAGTGTCAGACCAAACTTTTGAATATTGAAGCCTGCTTTAATCCAAAGCTTTAATGGTACTTTGTATGTTAAGGTATTTCCATTCATGTCTAATCTGATATCACCTTGTTTCCAGGCTTTCACCATCAGATTATCCTTGTTGTTATTTTCGAGACTATTGTCATCGTAGATAAGTCCCGAGAATTCCTGATTGATTCTCTTCTGTATGTCAGATACTTTTACCTGTGTGGTCATACTTATCACTGAATTGCGTGGTGTAAATGATGCAGGTGTGTAAGTCTCCGGAGGTCTCTGAACTTTGACTGAAGTGCCGCACGAAGAGAGCAGCATTGAGGCAATAACTGTAAAAGCCAAATAAATTCTATTCATTGCTAAGATTGAAATTTTACTAAATCGGCACAAAATTACCTGATATTTCCGATTATTGATCAAGTAAGAAATCATGACCGGCAAACAGCGAGTATTGAGCGGTGTTCACTTTAAGTACTTTAACTCGTGGATGTTTTCGTAGGTAGCTTTTAATAATGTAATGCGTATCGCGGTTATCCTCATAATGACGAATACACTCTTGAAGACTCTGAGTATCTGTATGATACATATCGGTGTAACCGAAGCCCGTGTATCTTCCTCCGGCTATCCTTACCACAGAATATTCCTCATTATTTCTCCCCTCTTCAATTATGAAGAAGTTAGCATCTTTGAAGCCTATTTCTCTTATTGCCTTTTCGGCTCTTAGATTATAACTTTCGGGAGATTCAGCACTAATACACGCTCCATTGCACTGTCTTATAGAATAATGGAAACATGCTCCTGATGTTTCATATAACCCGCATAGTTTTTGACAAAGACGATGTTTATCGACCATCTTATACAGGAAATTCTTTGCAGCACTCTGAGATGGAAATGAAGCTACCGGATTATGGCCATTCATCTCATGAGTTATCTGAAAACACAGGTATCCATCACCATTAATGTATGATATCACACTATACTCATAACGCACTCTCCTTTGAGCACGGTTATATGGGGGACGGTGCTTCTTTATTTCATCCGACTCAAGTAAAAGAGCCAGTAGCTCACTCCCGGTAACTTCATAACTAACTGAAGCTACACGGTTCTTCATCTCGAGGGCTTTTGATGTATCGGAATTCCTGAAGTGCTGCTGCAGCCTCTCATACATATTATTGCTCTTCCCCACATAGATGATATTGCCATTTTCATCATGCATGTAATAAACTCCTGTCTCTTCAGGCACATCCTTGATAATTGACGGTACCTCAAAAATCTGACCGCTTATGGCTTCAGGATCAGTATCTATGAGAAGTTTTAAAAGATGTGTTGTCGCAAGTGCATCTCCGGCAGCCCTATGTCGGTTGTTTATTGTTATGCCTAATGACTGGCATAATTTACCCAAACTATATGATGCATGACCGGGAAGTATCTTCCTGCTCATCTTAACGGTGCATATAGATGGTCGCTTATAATTGTAACCGAGACTTTTGAACTCCTGCCTTATAAAGTTATAGTCGAATGCAACATTATGGCCAACAAATATTGCGCCTTCAGTCATTTCCACAATCTTCTTTGCGACTTGATAAAACTTTGGAGCATCTGCAACCATCTCATCCGTAATACCGGTGAGCCGTGTTATCATAAATGGTATCGGTTGCTCAGGGTTGATCAGAGTACTGTACTCATCAATTATATTTTCACCGTCAAAGAGAAAGATGGCTATTTCAGTCAATCGCGCTTTTTGGTAGCTGCCCCCGGTAGTTTCAACGTCAATTACAGCATATAGCGACATAGTAAGGTCACCTTATAAGGATAAGTTATTTCAGAATATCAGGTTGTGAATTTACGGAATAATAACTCGCCTACAAATATTTATCAGAATTTTTAGCGTATTGCCTGAAGGTTCATTTTAATTCGGGATGTAAGGATATCTATTGCAACATGATTAGCGCCTCCCTGGGGGACGATAATGTCTGCATATCGTTTAGTGGGTTCAATAAACTGGAGGTGCATAGGCTTTACAAAATTCTCGTAGTGGTCGAGTACCTGAATGAATGATCTCCCACGTTCTTCTATGTCACGTCTGATAATTCGCATTAGGCGGTCGTCAGCATCAGCATCAACAAATATCTTTATATCCATTCTGTCGCGTAGCCTTGGATTCGAAAGTATAAGAATTCCCTCCACAATTACGACTTCACGGGGAGCAACGGGGATTGTTTCGGATGATCTGGCACAGGTTAAATAGCTATATATTGGCATACCTATTTCCTTACCTTCACTGAGCTCATCAAGATGCTTAATAAGCAGGTTGAATTCAATTGATGAAGGATGGTCGAAATTTATCTTTGATCTTTCTTCAGGTGACAGGTGTCCGTTATCTTTATAATACGAGTCCTGTGGAATTACGGTGACTGAATCCTTGGGTAGTCGCTTGATGATTTGTTTCACAACCGTTGATTTCCCGCATCCGGATCCTCCGGCTATTCCTATAATGAGCATTTGCTTCAAATTTGAATTAAGTAATTTGGATTAAAAAAGAAGCCGGAGCTTCTGTACTCCGGCTTCAAAAATAATAATTTATCTATTAATGATTAAGATAAAAATCCGAGTAAGATACCTGCAGCCACAGCACTACCAATAACACCGGCGACGTTAGGACCCATAGCATGCATTAACAAGTGGTTTGTCTTGTCGTATTCCAATCCTACAACCTGTGAAACCCTGGCACTGTCAGGTACTGCTGATACACCGGCATTTCCAATAAGCGGATTAATCTTGTTACCTTCCTTAAGAAACAGATTGATAATTTTAACAAACATTACTCCACCAAAAGTTGCAATTATAAATGATATAGCACCCAGTGCAAAAATACCAACCGATTTTGCAGTGAGGAATGTTGTTGCCTGTGTTGAAGCTCCAACAGTAAGACCAATAAGAATAGTTACTATGTCAATCATAGGTCCTTTTGCAGTATCAGCTAAACGCTTTGTTACACCACTTTCTTTCAAAAGGTTCCCAAAGAAAAGCATACCCAAAAGAGGTAGACCTGAAGGAACAATAAAGGTAGTAAGCAACAAACCTATGATAGGGAACAGAACTTTTTCTTGTTTTGTAACAGTACGCGGAGGCTTCATTCTTATTACTCTTTCCTTTTTGGTTGTGAGCAATCTCATAACGGGAGGCTGAATAACTGGTACAAGTGCCATATATGAATATGCTGAAACAGCAATAGCACCAATGAGGTCAGGGGCAAGACGTGATGAAAGGAATATTGCTGTTGGGCCGTCAGCCCCACCAATAATTCCAATAGCACCTGCTTCTGCTGGTGAAAATCCAACGAGTAATGCTAGTGCATATGCGCCAAAAATACCAAGTTGAGCTGCCGCACCAATAAGAAGTAATTTTGGATTCGAGATGAGGGCAGAAAAGTCAGTCATTGCCCCAATCCCAAGAAAAATAAGAGGAGGATAAACTCCCTGGAGTACACCAAAGTATAAGTAATTCAATACACTGCCTGATTCATGAATGCCTATTTGAAAACCCGGCATAAATGCAATATTTCCAACTAGTATTCCAAAACCAATTGGAACAAGCAACATTGGCTCGTACTCTTTAGTTATAGCCAGCCAGATAAATGCCAGCCCTATGCATATCATAATGAGATGCCCGGCTGTAAGGTTTGCAAAAGCAGTGTAGGCGAAGAACTTATTCATGTGTTCTCCTACAAAAGCTAAAAATCCTACATCTTCCATTACTTAGTCTCCTATAACTATTAAATTATCGCCTTCCATTACAGAACTACCTTTGTTAACGTTTATCTTAACAATTCTGCCTTCCTTATCGGCGTTAATATTATTTTCCATTTTCATAGCCTCAAGAGTTATGAGCCTCTGACCAACTTTGACAGTATCTCCCTCTCTTACATGTATCTCAAGGATAACACCTGGTAATGGAGAGTTTATACTACCTGTTCCTTTCGGAGCAGAAGGACTGGCTGTTTTTGCTGTTTTTGGTGAGGCGTCGGTTGAAGGCACACTTACCGATCTTACAAGTTTAGGTGTCTTTTGTGCCTGTATTTCTCTGTCAACTTCCACTTTATATAAAGTGCCATTCACATCAACTTCTGCTATGTTGTCTTCAATATTCAGGATCTCTACACCATAGATATTCCCGTTGATTGTAAGTTTAAATTTTTTCATTATTTGTCTGATCTTTAATAATTGATACGTTGGCCTTTTTTATCTGGGTAATTTTCTGAGTGTGTAAATCTTTGAACTCCATGGTGAATATGTTCTGGCTACTTTTTTTATCGTAAGAACTGCTTCCTCATGATCATGGTATTCAGCCTGATGCAGGCGTAATGCAATTGCAATAGCTGCTGTTACTTCACCGGGTACATCATTTGATTCATCAACATCAGCTACAACTTTTTCATGTTTACTGAAAATCTTTCGAAGGTCAATAGCATATATCTTACGGATATTTCTAAATATCAGATAAAGTAGTATTAAAGCCAGAAATACTACCGACATTGCTATAACAGCCATACCAACTCCATAGGGATCAAATTTCACAAACTGATCTCCTGATGTTAATACTACTCCTGTGTAATTGTTTGCCTTGGGTGTAGTTTTTTCCAGAAAAACCCATTTTTCCGATCCATCAGACTCACGCCCGTAGGACACATCGGCTTTCACAGGAGGATATGTAATTTCATCTATCAAGGTGCGACCATTTATGTCATATAACGCCAGATAGTTTGTGTCCTCTAATGAAAAGTTCAAATGAAGAATTCCCCTGGTTGGTTTTCCATCGGCAAAAAACACCAGATAGTTCTGAGATGGAATTTTGGTTATAGGATCACCTGTAGGTATCCAGTACTTTTTAGGGTCTTTTGGATCATTTGTGAGATACATTCCGGCCATGTTGACACTATTGTATGCTGAATTATATATTTCAATCCAGCTATTACGCATTCCATAGTCGTCAACATAGTTTGAATCGTTGTGTACCAGAATTTCATTGATTCTAAGATCCAATCCACTCTGTGCCTTAACATTACTTGTCAAGAGTAATGCCATTGCAAACACACCTATGCTTATAAATTTTAAAACTCTGAATTTAAACATCACAAATAATATTACAATGGTAAGTTAGAATGTTTTTTAGGTGGCATCACGTCCTTCTTGGTAGCTAATGCCTGAAGAGCTCTGATTACTCTGAACCTGGTATTACGTGGCTCAATTACATCATCAATGTAACCATATTTAGCTGCATCATAAGGATTTGCAAACTTATCCTTGTATTCAGTTTCGCTCTGTTGAATAAATGCTTCTCTTTCCTGAGGATCGGTAATTTCACTAATCTTCCTGCTTTGTAAGATCTCGGTAGCTCCTTTTGCTCCCATTACAGCAATTTCTGCAGCCGGCCAAGCAAAGTTCATATCACCACGCAGGTGTTTAGAGCTCATAACGCAATATGCTCCTCCATAAGCTTTACGTAAAACTACAGTAACTTTAGGCACTGTTGCCTCACCATACGCATAAAGCAATTTTGCACCGTGTACAATGATTCCACCATATTCCTGGGCTGTTCCCGGTAAGAATCCCGGTACGTCAACCAAGGTTAGAATTGGTACATTGAAAGCATCACAAAATCTAACAAATCTTGCGGCTTTACGCGAAGCATTGATATCAAGTACACCTGCCAGATAATTGGGCTGATTTGCTACAATACCAACCGACATTCCGTTGAAACGAGCATAACCGGTAACAATGTTTGGTGCATAGTGACGCTGAATTTCAAGGAATTCTCCATTGTCAACTATTGCATGGATAACATCTTTTACATCGTAAGGCTTATTGGGATTTTCAGGGATGATAAAGTTGAGTGAATCTTCCAACCTGTCGATTGGGTCATTATTAGGAGCTAAAGGAGGATCCTCGAGGTTGTTTTGCGGAAGATAACTTATAAGTTTTCTAATAAGCATGATTCCTTCCTGCTCATCATCTGCAACAAAATGAGAAACACCTGATTTGGAACCATGAACCATAGCACCACCAAGTTCTTCATCGGTAACAACTTCACCTGTAACTGTTTTAACAACCTTCGGACCAGTAACAAACATATTACTGGTTCCTTTGCTCATAATAATGAAATCGGTTAAAGCAGGAGAATAAACTGCACCACCAGCACAAGGACCAAATATGGCTGAGATTTGGGGAATTACTCCTGATGCCATAATGTTGCGTTCAAATATTTCGGCATAACCGGCCAGACTGTTAACGCCTTCCTGGATACGGGCTCCACCTGAATCGTTGATTCCAATTACAGGAGCACCAACTTTCATAGCCTGATCCATCACCTTGCATATCTTATTTGCATAGGCTTCTGAAAGTGAACCACCAAATACAGTAAAGTCTTGTGAGAAAACATAAACTACACGACCATCAATAGTACCATGTCCGGTTACAACACCATCAGAAAGAAAAGTCTGCTTGTCGATTCCAAAATTATGTGATCTGTGGGTCACAAACATGTCGAATTCAGCGAAACTGCCTTCATCAAGCAATAACTCAATTCTTTCACGGGCGGTGAGTTTTCCTTTTGCATGCTGGGCATCTATTCTTTTTTGGCCGCCCCCAAGTTTTGCCAACTCTCTTTTTTCGAGAAGTTCCTTAATCTTATCCTCAAAAGCCATAGTTTGTAATTGTTTTACCGGTATAATTTGTTAGTGGATTCTCCGGTGATTTATAATTTATTTTTTTGATTTGTCTTCACAGAATTCGGTCAGTACGCCAAATGTTGATTTTGGATGTAGAAATCCAATTGTCATCCCCTCTGCTCCGGCACGGGGGGTTTTGTCAATTAATTGAACTCCTTTTTCTGCAGTCTCTTCGAGTGCTTTTTCAATGTTCTCAACAGCAAAAGCAATATGATGAATTCCTTCACCTTTTTTTTCGAGGAATTTTCCTATAGGTCCTTCAGGATCAGTTGACTCAAGTAATTCAATTTTAGTCTGACCAACCATAAAGAATGCTGTTTTTACTTTTTGATCTTTAACTTCCTCGATTGCATAGCACTTTAAGCCCAAAATGTTTTCATAGTAAGGAATACTGGCATTCAAATCTTTAACTGCGATGCCAATGTGTTCAATATGTGTAGGTTTCATCTTTTGAAATTTTTTGCAAAAGTAGACAGTTATTTTTGATTACCCCAAACTTATCGCACTTTTAATTTGTAAAAATCTGATTTATTCTTTGTTACGTTTCAAAATATGATGTTTTGAACCATTATAACTTAGCCATTAGCCAAGGATTCCCTAGAAATAAAAAAAAGGATCACGACTGATGATCCTTTCTTCTTCTGATAATCTTTATCTTATTAAGTACTTTCACTGCCAAATTCCATTAGGTATGCTTTGATAAAATCATTTAGCCCTCCGTCAAGAACTTCGTTTGTATCGGAAGTTTCGTGATCGGTTCTCAAATCTTTTACCAATTTATAAGGATGCAACACATAACTCCTGATTTGTGAGCCCCATTCTATCTTCTTCTTTTTACCCTCAATAGCAGCTATAGCTTCATTTTTCTTTCTCAGTTCTATTTCATACAACTGTGATTTGAGCATCTGGAGAGCTTTCTCACGATTCTGACCCTGAGATCTTGTTACCTGACATTCTATAATTATTCCGGTAGGCTCATGCCGCAATCTGACTGCCGTTTCTACCTTATTAACATTTTGGCCTCCCGGGCCACTTGATCTGAATGTATCCCAGGTAATATCCGATGGATTTATCTGTATGTCAATTCGGTCATCAACAACCGGATACACATAAACTGAAGCAAAAGAAGTATGTCTCTTATTAGCAGAATCAAATGGAGATAATCGTACAAGTCGGTGAACGCCATTCTCGCTTTTCAGATACCCAAATGCATCATCCCCTTCAAACTCAAGGGTAACCGATTTAATGCCAGCTACATCACCTTCATGCAGGTCAATCTCTCTTACCTTGAAATCGTTTCTCTCACCATACCTTATATACATTCGCATGAGCATTGAAGCCCAATCATTACTTTCGGTACCACCGGCACCTGCATTTATCTGAAGTATGGCATTAAGGTGATCTTCCTCATTCCTGAGCATATTCCTAAGCTCAAGATCTTCAATCTTTCTGAGTGCGAGGTTATATTGATGATCGAGGTCGGCTTCTTCAGCTTCATCAGCTTCAAAGAAATCATATATAACCACCATATCATCAAAAGCAGAAACAGCTGACTGATAGTCAGATGTCCACTTTTTCTTTTCAGAAACAGCCTTTAACAGAGCTTCGGCCTTTTTGGGGTCATTCCAAAAATCGGGCTGATGTGAAATGTCTTCTTCTTCTTTTATCTGCGCTAATTTACCATCAATGTCAAAGAAACCTCCTAAGAGCACTCAGCCGCTTCTTCAGGTCATTCACTTGCTCTTTCTGAACCATAGTTCTACTGTTTTCTTTTCATTAAGTCATCAATAATTTCAAATACGAGGTCAGCTTCATAACCTTTTGCAATTGCAGGCTTTGCCAAACGGTGTTTAAAAAGCACTGTGTTTGATTTATCGGTAACAGCAATTTTATGTTCAACCATTTCAACAACCCTGTTACGATATTCATTCTCGTCAATTTCTTCCAGACCCTTCTTAATTACATCACCTGGTATCTGACGTGCCTTCAATTCACCAATTATACGGGCTCTTCCCCAATTTTTATTACGGAACTTACTTCCCGCGTAAATCTTAGCATAACGCTCCTCATCAATAAAGCCTTCTTCAATAAGTGCGTTTATTGCCTGTTGGGTTTCTTTCTCACTCAAACCGAGTGCCAAAGCATGAACTTTTACCTCTACAAGGCATCTCTCCTGCATTGCACACCAACGACGGATTTTAGCAATCTCTTTATTAAGTCCGCTCATATCTAATTAGTTTAGACATTTATTTATTGTGCAAATATAAATTATTCTCCTGTCGAACCAAAGATTTTTGTCCAAAAACTTAACAATCTGGCTTAATTTAATCCTTTTTCATTCTACTTTAATCAAATGGATTTGAAATATGAGAACTGAGTTAGCAGGTATCCCGGGTTGAATGGTGCTACCATATCCTAAGTGTGAAGGTATAAACAACCATCCTGAACCGCCTTCTCCAAAATACTGAATCCCTTCCTTCCAGCCATCAATAACACCTGATAAGGGAAATCGAGCAGGATTATCCCCGGTAGTCGAATCAAAAACTTTCTTATTGGTTAGCATTCCTGAATAATGAACTATTACCACACTATTAATTGTAGGTTTAGGAAAATTTCCCGGATTCTCAATTATGTAATATAATCCGCTTGCCGATTTTTGAGCTGTCAAGCCCTCTGCTTCCAGATAATTGCGAATTATCTCATCGTCCCTATCTCTGTAATCATCTTCCTTTTTACAGGATATCAAGACAGGCAAAATGATTAGCAGTATCAATGATATCCGTTTCATCCTAATTCCTCCTGTAAGAGTTTGTCTACTAATTCGGGAACAGCTTTCCCAGCTGATTCTTTCATGACAATTATATCATTATTATAGTACGCAGCATTCGGGTCAACCAGGTATTTACGACAACCTTGTTTTGCATAATGTATTAGACCTGCAGCGGGGTATACCTGAAGTGAAGTCCCGATTATCAATAAGTAATCGGCTTCTGAAACAATCTGTGATGCTTCCTCAATTAATGGTACAGCTTCTCCAAACCACACAATATGAGGTCGGAGCTGACAACCTTTATCGCATTTATCTCCAATCTTAATATCTTTATACCCTATTGTATAGATCAATTCAGGATAGCTTTCACTTCTTACTTTTGTTAATTCTCCATGAAGATGAAGAATGTTCCTGGAACCGGCTCTTTCGTGCAAATCATCAACATTCTGAGTTATGATACTAACATCAAATTTCTCCTCAAGTCGTGCCAGTGCTTTATGAGCTTCATTAGGTAAAGCTGTCTTCAGTTGTGACCTTCTTTTGTTATAAAAGTCAATTACAAGTTCCGGATCGCGTAACCATCCGTCAATCGTTGCCACATCTTCAACATGGTATTCTTCCCACAGTCCGTTTGAATCTCTGAAAGTTCTTAAACCGCTTTCAGCACTCACGCCTGCACCGGTAAGTACAGCAACTTTCTTCTTCATAATTTTGAAAATTCTATTAGATTAAACACATTAAAGGCTCTTAATTCACAAAAAAGGAGCGAATTATTTCGCTCCTAAAATATTATCTAAAGCCTTACAAAAGTACGCAGTGTTTAATCTTCAAACAAGTTCATTTCATCAAGAACTTTCATAGTTGCCTTTACATCATTTGCTGAATCCTTCATCATCTTATGTTCTTCAGGAGTGAGATTAAGTTCAATAAT
Organism: uncultured Lentimicrobium sp.; assembly: GCA_964547915.1. Taxonomy (GTDB): domain Bacteria; phylum Bacteroidota; class Bacteroidia; order Bacteroidales; family Lentimicrobiaceae; genus Lentimicrobium. Next base: position 105,047 of record CAZJPP010000005.1, on the reverse strand, counting down.
TTCCTCAATTCCCTTAGCTCCTAATTTAACAGGCACACCCATATATACATCTTCTAATCCGTATTCGCCATTGAGATATGCGCATACCGGGAAAATCCTTTTCTGGTCATCAACAATTGCCTCTACCATCTGCGCTGCTGCTGCTCCAGGTGCATACCATGCTGATGTTCCCATCAGGTTTACAAGTTCCCCACCACCTTTTTTGGTTCTTTCAACAATTTTGTCAATTTCCTCTTTATTCAACAAGTCCGTTACAGGAATTCCTGCTATTGACGTAAAACGTGGTAAAGGTACCATCGAGTCGCCATGGCCACCTAATAATAGCGAGTTTATATCTTTAGGTGAAACATCCAAAGCTTCTGCCAGGAAGGCCTTATATCTGCCGGTGTCTAGAATTCCTGCCATCCCGAATACTTTGTTTGAACTCTTTCTTGCTGCTTTATAAACAGCATAAGTCATTACATCAAGCGGATTCGATACAACAATAATTATCGCTTCAGGGGAATATTTGATAACCTTTTGAGTAACCTCAATAACAATTGATGCATTGGTTTTAATAAGATCATCCCTGCTCATTCCGGGTTTACGAGGTAATCCTGATGTAATTACTACTATCGATGACCCTTTAGTTCTCAGATAGTCGTTTGTAACTCCAACAACTCTGGTATTAAAATTATTTATGGATGAGGTTTGCCAGATATCGAGAGCTTTTCCTTCCGCTACTCCCTCTTTGATATCAACCAGTACAACTTCACGTGTAAGATCCTTATGGGCAATCACATTCGCACAGGTAGCTCCTACATTACCAGCACCAATTACAGTTATCTTCTTCATTTTCTTATTGTTAGTTCTTGTTTTCGCTCACATTGGTTTAATCCCAATGCAGAAAGGGCTATTTTTTTATTGCTCTTAAAACAATAGTGTGCTATAAAAGTTTTTTTTCAGAGTATCAAAATACAAACAGCTTTCCTCTTTTTCCACAGGTAGGACTTACTAAATAGCCGAAATCATAATTCATTTCAATGACAAACATTGCACTGAGATTTCTTGTTGGATTAGGATCATGATCTACCAGCATCGGAAAGTTTAATCCCCTCCCTGTTTCTGTAGCTATATCTGTAAGATTATATGCCAATCTGATTCCGGTTGATATCCCGAAATTATCAGTTCCCACAATATATCCACCAAACCCAACTACCAGTGAAACTAAGCTTTCATTTATCAAATCGTCGGGTTTTACCGGTGATATGAAATCTCCTCCATCATCCTTGTACCCAACTTTTGTAACTTTCGACCACTGAGGACCAACTTCAAAGTAAGTTCCGTTTTTATTAGCTCTGTACATAAGTGCCATATCGAAGGATTCAATATTATACTCCCTGTACTTCTCACCCACATCAGGAATTGTGTAGTTGAATCCCTGGTTGATTGATGTTTTCATAACATCAAATGTAATTTGATGTTCCTGTATGAAATTGAAGCCTAATTTGCCACCGTATGTATATCCGGGACGAAATTTGTGTGAAAGATACTGTTCGTCGAGAATCTGGAAGTTATTCATGAAAGAAGTACCAACCCCACCTTTGATACCTATATCAAACCAAGGCTGTGCCTTTATACCAGTTACAATAAAAAAGACAACAATAACAGTAATCACTTTTTTCATATCTATACTTTTTACCGATTTAACTGCGTAAAATTAAAGTATTTGATGTTCCATTTTATTAAAATGTAGGGCTATATTCAAATATTTATCTCTATTTTTGCCAGTTAACTAATTGGTAAAAAACATGTACGCATTTTTGGAAGGCGTCCTTGAATCTCTTAACCCCGCATCCGCAATTATAAATTGTAATGGAGTGGGTTATGAAATCGCCATTTCTTTGAATACTTACACTGTTATTAAAGATCAGCAGAAGTGCCGGTTACTGACTCATCTTGTTGTTCGTGAAGATGCTCATATACTGTTTGGTTTTGCAACCGAAAGTGAAAGAGTATTATTCAGGCATTTGATATCGGTTTCAGGTGTGGGTGCTAATACAGCCAGGTTGATCTTATCCTCCTTAACTCCTAATGAAGTGTCGGATGCAATTGTTAACGGGAAAGTTGCAATCCTTCAAAAAGTGAAAGGAATCGGAGGTAAAACGGCCCAAAGAATAATTATTGACCTGAAAGACAAGCTGGTGAAAGTATCAGGTATTCAAGATATTTTAGATACCCCGCACAATACGAATAAAGAAGAGGCGTTATCTGCATTAATTCTTCTTGGCTTTAACAAAGCACTGGCCGAAAAAACTATAGATAAGATTTTACAAGATGAAGGAGGTTCCATTTCTGTTGAGCAATTGATAAAGAATTCACTTAAGACTTTGTAATTCCGGAAATATGCTTTTCAGATTGTTTAAATCAAAATGCCAATATTGTAATGAGTGGATTTACTTTTCACTCAAATAGAAAATAGACTGAGTAAGAACACACTAATAAATTATATTGTTCCTTGGAGCGGATAATAAAATACCTGTTAAGAATTTTTACACTGCTTTTCGTCGTGACCCTTTTATGGGGCATTTTAATAACACCTGTAAATTCAGCATCACCCGAAAGCACTCTGAACCAATATTCACCCCCTGATACATTACTCCCGGGTGAATTACGATATCCTATCCCCACACCTCAGCCGGGTGAATTGCCTGCAAACGATGAAGACAATAAGCTCTATCTGGGTACTCCATCAAATATCACCGATGAATTTATTTATGACCCTGTTACCAATACCTATACTTATAAGAAAAAGGCAGGTACTCTCGATATCTCAAGTCCTATTGGATATTCGCTCCAGGAATATCAGGAACTTGATATGCAAAGGTCATTACAAAGTTATTGGCGACAAAGGGCCTTAGGTACAGGAGCAGGAGCCAGAACCGGAATCATTCCTCAAATCCATATTGGCGGTGAAGTATTTGACAGAATTTTCGGAGGTAACACTATCGATATCCGTCCCCAAGGTACTGCTGAAGTAACTTTTGGTATACTCTCAAACCGTCGTGATGACCCGGCTCTCGATCTTAGACAACGACGAACCACCAATTTCGATTTTCAACAGAAGATCCAGATGAGTGTGATGGCCAAAATTGGAGATAAAATTGAATTTAATACCAACTACAATACTGAAGCTACATTCGATTTTGAGAATAAACTAAAATTGAAGTACGAAGGTAAAGAGGACGAGATTATTAAACTTATTGAAGCCGGAGATATCACTTTCCCTCTTACAAGTACCTTAATCACAGGAAGTCAGAGTTTGTTTGGTCTCAAAACTCAACTGCAGTTTGGTAAAGCTACCGTAACTGCAGTTTTCTCACAACAGAAAAGCGAAACATCAAACATAACCGTTCAGGGTGGGGCACAAACCAGCGAGTTTAGTCTCACCGCTCTCGATTATGAAGACAATAAACACTTTTTCCTTGCCCAATACTTTGCTGATAATTATGATAATGCATTGAGTACGCTTCCAATTATTAATTCAAATATCAATATAACAAAGATTGAGGTTTGGGTAACCAATATTGGACCTGCAGTAACTGATAACAGAAACATTGTAGCATTTCAGGACCTGGGTGAAAGGAATCCTTATAATCAGACAATAGTACCTAATGCCGGTATCTCTTATCCTGATAATAGGTCAAACGATTTGTTAACAAAATTCGATACAGCCACCATACGTAATATAAACCAGGTTACTCAGTATCTCACAGGAGCCCCCTTCGGATATGTTGCAGGAACTGATTTCGATAAGGTTGAAAATGCACGTCGTTTAAACCCAAGTGAATATACTTTCAACTCTAAGCTTGGTTTTATATCATTGAATGCAGCACTTAATTCCGACCAGGTTCTGGCTGTAGCTTACCAGTACACCGTTATCGGACAGGAACAGATTTACCAGGTTGGTCAGTTTTCTGATGAAGGTATTACTACTCCATCAGCCCTTATGGTTAAGCTGCTTAAGAGTACTGCCCTCAATACAAAGATTCCAATGTGGCGACTCATGATGAAAAACGTTTACAACATTGGTGCTTTCCAGGTGAACAGAGAAGATTTTATCCTGAACATACTCTATTCTGGTAACGAGAATACAGTTCCAACAGGATACTTTACTGATGGCCCTGAGGGTGTGGCCGGTGTTCCTCTTCTAAGGGTATTTAACTTTGATAATCTCGATCCACAACTGAATCCACCACATGATGGATTGTTCGACTTTATTGATAATGCCGAACAAAGTGGCGGTACCATTCAGTCATCTAATGGAAGGGTTTATTTCACTGTTAGAGAGCCTTTCGGAAGTTATCTGCGACAAAAACTCCAGGATCAGCAACTTGGAGATAAGTACGCCTTCGACTCACTGTACACTTTGACAAAAAGCGGTGCCCAACAATATCCAGATAGGAACAGATATCTTATTGAAGGACAGTATAAATCGCAATCCGGTTCAGAAATATCACTTAATGCACTTAACGTTCCTCAAGGTTCAGTAAGAGTAACTGCCGGAGGTATTCCTCTGACTGAAAATGTTGACTATACTGTTGACTACACACTTGGAAGAGTAAAAATTATTAATGAAGGTATCCTGAATTCAGGAACACCTCTTAACATCTCCCTTGAGAATAATGCCACCTTCAACCTGCAACAACAAACAATGATGGGGGCACATGTTGACTACAAATTCAGCAACAACTTCCTTGTAGGTGCTACAATTCTTAACCTCCATGAAAGGCCACTGACTCAGAAAACTAATTTCGGGCAAGAGCCAATCTCTAATACAATGTGGGGTTTGAACTTTGATTATCAAACTGAATCGTTATGGCTGACACGACTTGTCGATAAACTGCCATTTTATGGAACGTCAACACCTTCACGAATTCAGATTAATGGAGAAATGGCTCACTTTATTCCCGGACATTCCAGAGCTGTTGGAAAGGCCGGAACATCCTATATTGATGATTTTGAGGGTAGTAAGTCAACCATTGATCTTAAGAATGTAGGTACATGGTTCTTATCAAGCATTCCAAGAGGTCAAACCACCCGCGACATGTTCCCCGAAGGAGTCTATAGCACTGATTTATCATCAGGATATAACAGAGCTTTATTGAGTTGGTACACCATCGATCCGTTGTTTTATGATAAAAACAGCCGATTGAGACCATCAAACATCAGTAAAGACGAACTATCAAGGAACTCTACAAGGTACATATCAGAAAAGGAAGTATTCCCCAATGTGTCAAAAGACCATTCATTACCAATGAACCTTCAGGTCTTAAACCTCGCCTACTTCCCTGCAGAAAGAGGTCCTTACAACTATGATGTTGCCCCTACTAGTCTTTCAGCCGGTTTGAATGAAAACGGTCTACTCGAAGATCCTACATCCAGGTGGGGTGGTATAATGAGGAAGATCGAATCAACCGACTTTGAGGCTACTAATGTAGAATACATAGAATTCTGGCTCATGGATCCATTCTCTGAAGATTCTACCCATGTTGGCGGCGATTTGTACTTTAACCTTGGTGACATCTCAGAAGATATTCTCCCTGATGGAAGAAAGAGCTATGAGAACGGACTTCCAACCAGCGAAGTAGTAGTTGATGTTGATACAACCGCCTGGGGCCGCGTCCCAATACTTCAGGCTTTAGTTAATGCATTCGACAATGACATTAATTCCCGTCCTTTCCAGGATGTTGGATATGATGGTTTGATGGATACTGATGAGCAATCCTTCTTTAATGATACATATCTTGAACAGATAGCCAATCAGTTCGGAACTGCTGCACCTGCCTATATGAATGCGTTAAGCGACCCTTCAGGTGACAACTATCATTTCTTCAGGGGTGCAGATTATGATAATGATCCAAAGTACAGTAGCATTACAGAGCGCTACAAAAGATTTAGCGGAACTGAAGGCAACTCTCCTGCTTCCGAACAATCATCAGAAGAATTCCAAACCCAGGCAACCACTCTTCCAAACGTTGAAGATATAAATCGCGATAACACCCTTAACGAGCAGGAAAGGTATTTCCAGTATCATATCAAACTTGACCCCAATAATATGGAAGTGGGTCAGAATTTTATTGTGGATATTCAGCAACCCGAAGAACCAATACGACTTGAAAACGGTAAAACAGCTAATGTTAGATGGTATCAGTTTAAGGTCCCTGTACAGAGTCCTTCGCGGGTAGTCGGAAATATTCAGGACTTTAAGAGCATCCGCTTCATGCGTATGTACTTGAAAAACTGGGAACAGCCTGTAGTACTCCGCTTTGCCACCCTCGAACTTGTTAGAGGTGAATGGAGGAAATATTATGATAATCTTCTGGCTCCGGGTGAGTATATCCCCGATCCAAATCAAAGTCTGACCTCTTTCGACATTTCATCAGTTAATATTGAAGAAAACAGAGGTCGTGATAATGTGAACTACGAATTACCTCCCGATATTGAACGTGAAATTAACGTTGGTACAACAAACCTGACTCAGTTAAACGAACAGTCAATGGTTTTAAAAGTGTGTGATCTCCTTGATGGCGACGCTCGCGGAGCTTACAAAACAACTGATTTTGATTTCCGTCAATACAAAAGATTACGCATGTTTATTCATGCAGAAAAGGTTAGAGAACTTCAAGAACTTCAAACAGGAGAACTTACAGTGTTTATAAGAATCGGTTCCGACTTCACCGAAAATTATTACGAGTACGAAGTTCCTGTAGAATTTACGCCTTGGGGTACTACTTTCAACGAACCAAGAGCTATTTGGCCATCTAATAATGAGATGAATATTGAGCTTCAGAAGTTTGTTGACGCAAAACAACAGCGTAACAATACAATGGGTACACCAGGTTCCATGGTTACTACTATTACTCCGTTTGAAGTCTATGACGGCAGAAATAAAATTACCGTTGTTGGTATGCCGAGCTTAAGCGACATAAAGGCATTCATGATTGGAGTCAGAAACCCGAAGAAACAAATCTTTGATGATAATGATGACGGAGAAGCCAAGTGCGCTGAAATCTGGGTAAATGAACTTCGCCTTACAGACTTCGATGAAACTAGCGGCCTGGCAGCAACAGCAAGAATCGCAGCCAATCTTGCCGATCTTGGTAATGTAGTCATCTCCGGTGCTTATTCAACTCCAGGTTTTGGAAGTATTGAAAAGAAAGTAAATGAACGCTCACAGGAGGCTTCCGGTCAGTTTGATATTGCTACTAACATACAATTAGGTAAGTTCTTCCCGGAAAAAACCGGAATTAAGATTCCGATGCACGTTGACTATTCTGAATTAAGATTGACTCCTAAATATAATCCGCTCGATCCTGATATCTTGTTTAAAGACCAGATACGCGAGCTAGAAGCAGATGCCAGAGATTCTATCAGGAATAAAGTCCAGGATATTACACGCAGAAAGAATATCAACTTTGTAAACGTACGTAAAGAAAAGGTTGGACAGACAGGTAAACCAAGAATTTACGACATAGAGAATTTTGATTTTACCTATGCTTTTACTGAAATCTATCATCAAAATATTGATGTTGAATACGATCGCAGAAAGCAGTACCGGGGAGGTATCGGGTACAACTTTATAAACAACCCTAAACCGGTTAAGCCATTCCAAAGAGTAAAAACCTTCCAGGGAAAAGCTTTTACACTAATCAAAGACTTCAACTTCTACTATATGCCTAAAATGTTCTCATTCAGAACTGATATGAACAGGCAATATAACGAGAAGCTGCTTCGTAACAAGAGTGCTGCATTGATTCTTCTTGAGCCTACTTACATCAAAATGTGGGATTGGAACAGGATATATGATCTAAAATTCGACCTGGCTCAATCTCTTAAACTGGAATACCAGGCCAATGCAAATGCATATATCGATGAACCGCCCGGAAGGATTGATAAGTCGGCATCTGATTATGAGAGAAGAAGAGACACTATTTGGAATGAAGTCATGAACTTTGGTTCAATGAACCGATTCACCCAAAACTTCTCCTTAAATTATATAGTGCCAATTAATAAGATACCTATACTTAACTGGGTAACATTAAATGCCAGATATAACAGTACGTTTAGATGGGAAGCATCACCAAGATCCATACAGGATATAATGGGAAATACTATCGAAAATTCAAATACTGTTAATATAAATGGTAATGCCCGTTTAACTAACCTCTATAACAAAGTCGGATTCCTCAAAAAACTTAATCAATCTGCGAATCAAAGAGGCCGACAGCAGGTGCCTGGTGGCAGAAGACCCCAACAGGAGGTGCAAGAGGGAAATGCAGTAGTGCAGGATACTACAAAGAAGGCCACGTCTGTCGCTATTATGAAAGCCCTTGGAAACGGAGCAGTCAAACTGCTTATCGGATTCAAAGATGTTCAGTTTAACTACACCGAATCAAATGGTACATTGCTACCGGGATTCATGCCTAAACCAGATATCCTTGGAAACCGTTTAACAGATATGGCTCCTGGTTTACCATTTGCTTTCGGAAGTCAGGATGATATCCGTTGGGAAGCTGAACGCAATGGCTGGTTAACAACTGATACCTTGCTAAATAATGCATATGTTACTCGTCTTACCAAAGACCTTACCGGCAGAGCAACATATGAGCCTTTCCCTGAATTCAGAATAGAATTCAATGCTGATAAAAAGGAATCATTTGGACACCAGGAATATTTTAAAGCTAACGCTAACGGTGAATTCCAGCCAAGCGGTATTCAGGAAAGAGGATCATTCAGTATTTCATTCCTTACACTGAAAACAGCTTTCAAGAAAGACGATGATCAAAATATATCTTCGACTTTTGAAGAATTTAAAGATAATAGAAGAATCGTGGCAGCACGTCTGGGTGCAGCCAATCCGGCATCGGGTGGTATAAATGACACTACAGGATATCCAATCGGGTATGGTCCGGCATCACAGGAAGTTCTTATCCCGGCATTCATCGCAGCATACACAGGCAGGTCTGCAAGAGATGTCAGTTTAAGCCCATTCCCAAAAATTCCTATTCCAAACTGGAGATTCACATATACCGGATTGGCAAGACTGGAATTCTTCAAAAAGTATTTCAAACAGTTTAGTATTGGACATTCTTACAGATCAGCTTACTCAATAGGCTCTTACTTGTCGAATGTTGAATACCTTGAAGAACTGGGATTCCCGGTCAATCTTGATGAAGCAGGTAATTTCATTCCTGAAAACAGGATTGATGTAGTAACAATTTCTGAACAGTTCGCTCCATTATTCAATATTGATATGACCTGGAATAATAGTCTGCTGTCGAAAATTGAATTTAAGAAATCAAGAAGTCTTGCACTTAGCTTTACAAATAATCAGTTGACTGAGGTATCAAATAATGAAATAGTTATTGGAGTCGGATACAGATTTAAAGATGTAAGGCTGAACTTATCAAGTGGAGGAAGACGTCAACAACTTAAGAGTGACCTCAATGTTAAGGCTGATGTTTCAATCCGGGAAAACAAAACTGTATTGAGACGACTGGACGAAAACATTAATCAGATTTCTACCGGTAACAGGATGGTTTCGATTAATACATCTGCCGACTATGTGATTAACCAGAGGTTTAATGTCAGAATCTTCTTTGACAAAACTATTACCAATCCCTTCGTATCAAATCAGTTTGATAACTCAACAACCAATGCAGGTATAAGCCTTAGATTTACACTTGCTCAATAGGGTTTAAAAAATAATGATGATGAAAGTTAGATTTGATTAAGGCGATTTCTTACTTTTGGCGAAAATTCAATAATTTAAAAAAATATAGGATATGAACATTCCAGTTGATCTGAAGTACACAAAAGACCATGAATGGATTAGACTTGAAAACGATCATGCAGTTGTAGGAGTTACTGATTTCGCACAAGGCGAATTAGGTGACATCGTTTTCATAGAAGTTGAAACTGTTGGTGAAACTCTTGAAGAAGGTGAAACCTTCGGAAGTATAGAAGCAGTTAAAACTGTTAGTGATTTGTTTATGCCTGTTTCTGCAGAAGTACTCGAATACAATGAAGCTCTTAACGCAAATCCCGAATTAATAAATAAGGATCCTTATGGTGAGGGATGGATCGTTAAAGTTAAAGTTGAAAATCCTGATGCACTCAATCATTTGCTAAATGCAGAAGATTATAAAGATCTGATTGGCGCGTAATTTGTGCTATTAACACAAAAGGGTTTGCATTTTGTGTATTCTGCCATTGGAAATTAAAAATTCTGTTTCGATGAGTTTGATTTACAGGATAAATGTAATATCTTTGTAACAGAATAAGAAGTGTACTTATTTATAACTGATAACACACTCATTTAAAACAAAACAATTAGTAATCAACAATATGGAAGCAAAAAAGACACCGAAAGCTGACTTAGAAAACAAGAGGACTTTCTTTGTTCAGATCGGATTGGTTGTTGCCCTTGCTGTTATGCTCGTCGCCTTCGAATGGAAAACATACGACGTTAAGCAAGTAGAGATGGGTCAACGTCAAGTCGAAATTCTTGAAGAGGAAATGGTTGAAATAACTCAACAGAATAAACCTCCTCCACCTCCTGCTCCACCGGCACAAACCACTTTAATCCATATTGTTACTGACGATGTGGAAGTTGAAGACGACCTGATCATCGACGCAGAAGCTGATGAATTAACAGTTATTGAAACTTATACTCCTCCGGCAGTTGTTGAAGAAGAAGAAGTTGCAGAAGCTGAAATTTTCACCGTTGTTGAAGAGTCTCCTTCGTATCCGGGTGGTGATGAAGCCCGTATCCGTTTCTTACAGGAAAATATTCAGTACCCACAAATGGCAAGAGAAAGTGGTATCCAGGGAACTGTATATGTTACTTTCGTTGTTGAAAAAAATGGTAATGTTACCGATGTGAGAGTTCTCCGTGGTATCGGTGGTGGTTGCGACGAAGAAGCTATCCGTGTTATCAAAGCTATGCCAAGATGGAACCCCGGTAAACAAAGAGGTAAACCGGTGCGTGTTCAGTTTAACATGCCTATAAAATTCACCCTTGCAGGTTAATTTTTAGCCAGATATTTTAAAGGGGTAGCAAAAGCTATCCCTTTTTTTATTTTTAAACATCACCAACTTTACCTCAAAGTTTACCAAAAAAAGTTAAAAAAAGTTATCTTTACCTATTTAAAATTATTTTTGCAAATAACCATGTTGCACCCGGGTAAGCAACTAATCGATATACAGATGAAAAAATGTCTTTCTCTGCCATTTATTGGTCTAATTTTTTTGCTGCTAAATACTTCAGCATACGCTCAAACCAGGCACCAAATCGACAGCACTTCAAGAGACTTTGATTTTATAAAAGATGACTTTATTGTCGCAGCTTTAGATAGCCTCGCCAATCTCCGGTATTTTGAAGGATTCGAATGTGCCACGTCCGACGAACTTGAAAATGTTTTCGGCTTTTCTAATGGGTTTGTACCGGTATATTCAGACTCTGTCAATGCTGAACGTATGCGCCGCCTTGATGCAACCACACCTATAAAATTAACTTACAACCAATACGTAAAGGATTACATTGAACTCTATGCCGTAAAAAAAAGATTACTCACCGAAAGAGTTATGGGACTTGCTCAGATATACTTCCCTATATTCGAAGAGCATCTCGACAGGTTTAATATGCCTCTCGAATTGAAGTATCTGGCAATTGTTGAATCAGCTCTGAATCCCGAAGCCCGATCAAGAGTTGGTGCAACAGGATTATGGCAATTTATGTATGGCACAGGCAAAATGTATGACCTCAATGTTTCTTCCTTTGTCGATGACCGTCGTGATCCAATCAAATCAACAATCGCTGCTTGCGAACACATGAGCGATTTATATAAGATGTATAACGATTGGTTGCTGGTCCTTGCAGCATACAATTCTGGCGCAGGTAATGTTAATAAAGCTATCAGAAGGTCCGGTGGTAAAATGGATTTTTGGCAAATAAGGCCATTCTTACCCCTTGAAACAAGAGGCTATGTTCCGGCATTTATTGGTGTAACATATGTAATGACTTATGCAGCAGAGTACAACCTAAAACCTGTAAGTCCGCGCATTCAGCATTACGAAATTGATACAGTCACCGTTAAAGACATTCTCACCTTCCAACAGATTTCTGAGTACATGCAAATTCCTCTTGAAGACCTCCAGTTCCTGAATCCGTCCTTCAAGTCAGGAGTTATCCCGGCTGTTGATGGGAAACCCTATACATTAAGATTACCTAAAAAATATGTACCATCATATGTGAACAATGAAGCTCAGTTATACGCCCTTTTATCACAAAAGGAAACTGAAAAACAAGAGCTTCTTACTATGATGAAAACCGTGACACAAGCCGAATACCATAAGGTTAAAAGAGGAGAGAGTCTTGGTCGTATTGCTTCAAAATATCATTGCTCAATTAGTGATCTTAAGAGGTGGAATAAAATTAAAGGAACAACTATCCAAATCGGCCAACGTTTAATTGTCAGACCGGAAACCACAATTGAACAACCTGTTTACTATGCAAAGAAGAGTGAACCAAAAGCTGAGCCGGAAAATATTGCCTCTAAATCCTCTAAAACAAAAGAAACTGTTGAGAAGCCTGATTCAAAATCAGAAGTTATAGCTTCGGCCGATACTTCAAACCAACCCCAAACAGTTATCCAAACCGAGAATATTACTCATAAAGTAAAAAAAGGTGAATCACTCAATATAATTGCCAGAGAACACAAGGTGCAAATATCTGATATTCAGGAATGGAATAAATTAAATGGAACTACAATTCATCCCAATCAGGTTTTAGTAGTAGGTAAGAAAGAAATTATCACACCTGCTCCTGAAGAAGAACTGGCTGCTAAAACACCGGCTAAGCAGAGTAAAAATAATTTCATTTACTACACAGTTCAGCAAGGCGATACATTATGGACTATAGCTCAAAAGCACAACGGTGTCTCAGTCGAAGAATTAAAGAAACTCAATAATATTATAAACGAAAAATCCCTTAAACCGGGACAAAAAATAAAGGTTGCACTTGCATCATGAAGAATCTGATTTATATACTTATTGCTTCTTTATTTATTGTAGGAATAACATCCTGCATGTCAAATAAGTCGACAAAAGCAGACGCTACCGGGAAGCCAAATGAAGTAATAGTCATATGCGAGGATAATCTATGGAAAACATCTATTGGTGATTCTGTAAGACTATTCTTTTCAGAAGATAGAGTGGGTTTGCCTCAGCCTGAGCCTTTATTCAAACCCATACAAATAAAAATTGATGAATTCAACAGGGTGTTCGAGACACATAGAAATGTGCTTAACGTATTCATTGACAGCTCCCTCACTACTGCTCAATACGAAATGGGCCATAATGTCTACTCACGACCACAGACAATTGTTAAAATCTCTGCCCCTACTATTGAACTCCTTAAAGAAGAATTTTCAAAGCGCAAAAGAGAGATATATAATCTTTATGAGAATGCTGATATCCGGCGTTTGCAGGATATGTATGCAAAATCAAAAAATGCTAAAGCAATTGAGCTAATTGAAAATAAGTTCAATATTAAAATGAATGTACCTGCCGATTATTTCGTCGCAGTAAATAAAGATAACTTCCTATGGCTCAGAAAGGAAGCAAATATCCTCAGCCAGGGAATACTTATCTATTCATATCCTTATACTGATACAAATGCATTTAACGTTCGGAAAATTGTTTCTGTAAGAAATCAATTCACCAGTTTATATGTCCCCGGATCTCTCGATAGCTCCTATATGGTAGTAGCTGATAATATGATTAAACCGGTAACACGAACCCTTGAGTTAAAAAAATATTTAGCTGTTGAAACCCGCGCCCTTTGGGATGTAGAGAATGATTTTATGGGTGGGCCGTTTATTAATTATACTTTGGTTGATAAAAAAAATAATATGGTGATTGCACTCGATGGTTATGTATATGCTCCTAATAAAGATAAGACCGGTTTACTTAAAGAAGTGCAATCTATCCTGCTGACATTCGACTTCATTGACAAATAGTGACTCAGGTATTCTATTGATTACCAAAGCAATACATTTTCCGAAACGTTAAAAAATGTTATAAACCGATATTATGTCAATATTTTGACATATATTTGCCCCCTGTTTTCTTGAAGGGACGTTTCAGGCAAAAAACAATTCCCCGATAAGAATGTTTAGAATTAGTCGCTTAATATTATATTGCGACACTGTCTGATTATCAATATCTTATCAGACTTTAGCTAACGGTCATAACTCTCTGTAGTGCCTATATATGACCTATTTATTAACGAAATCAGATGTAATGTATCATAAGAGTATCAGATTTTTGTCATACGCTTTGATAATAACACTTATACTTTTTATCCCCGAATCATGCACAATTTCTCATGATCAGTCCTTCCTAAAAAGTGGGCAAACAGGTGGCTTATTAAAAGATATTAAAAGTCGTGGCAAATTAGTTGCCTTAACTGACGATAACTCGCTGAACTATTTTACCTATGAGGGTGAAGCCCATGGTTTTCAATATGATCTATTGAAGCGTTTTGCTACTCATCTCGGTGTATCACTAGAGATTATTGTAGAACCAAATGCTTATAAAGCTCTTCAATATCTGCAACAGCGTCGTGTTGATATTATTGCAATGGAATTGCCAACAATAAACGATGATAATTTCGACATTGCTTACACCTCTCCTCTTTATTATGATTACCAGGTTCTGATACAGCAAAAACCACAGAACTGGTTCAAGATCCATAATACGACAGGATATCGTGATTATATGGTAAATAATCCTGAGGATCTGAAAAGTAAGTCCATTACAATATCTGCCAATAAGCAAATACAATGCTACTTAAGTGATATTCAGCATTTAACTGAAAATGAAGTGGAAATAGTTGCTGATTACAACGCTTCTCCAACCCAACTGTTCGAGGACTTGTCGTACGGCGAAATAGACTACACTTTAGCTTATGAAACAACAGCCAAAGCACTCTGCCTCACTTATACAAATCTGGACTCACGCGTTAGAGTAAGCCCTCAAATAGGTATTTCATGGGTCGTTAGAAAGGGTGCTGTTAACTTACACGAAGAAGCCAATAACTGGATAGAGGATTTTCGCAATTCAAGAGAATTTGCTAGTATAAAATCAAAATATCACAACAATCCTCGTTGGGTTAACATTGCATTGGGTAAACCAATCAGAAAAAGATCAATATCCGATTACGACGAAGTAATTAAACAGTTGAGTAATAATATTGACTGGGATTGGCGGTTAGTAGCAGCTCTAATATACCAGGAGTCAAAGTTCAATATGAATGCCACTTCCTACAGGGGAGCATTCGGATTAATGCAGCTAATGCCTGCAACTGCAATAAAATTTGGTGCAAGCGTAAACTCTTCTGCCACCGAACAAATAGCAGCAGGAATTCGGCTTATAAACCATCTCGACAAAAGGCTCAGTACACTTGTTCCAAATGATAACGAGAGAAGGAAATTCGTGCTGGCAGCCTATAACATTGGCCTTGCACATATTCTTGATGCGATTAACCTCGCTGAAAAACATGGAAAAGATCCTACTATCTGGAGTAACAATGTAGAGTATTTCTTACTAGCTAAATCAAAGCCTGAATATTACAATGACCCAGTTGTAAAATATGGTAAGATAAGTGGCCGTGAAACGCACCGTTTTGTACTCGATGTAATGGACAGGTACGAGCATTATAAAGCTCTGGCATTAAAGTAGATCAATTTCTTAATTCCGGTTCCATTGCCGAGCATAGTGTAGAAATTGTTTCTTCAATCGGCCGGAATTCAAAATCAATCATCTTTCTGATTTTCTCATTTGAGTAATGATTATCATGCTTTGATGTATTAGCGGTTTCCTTCGTAATCAAAGGTTTATCATTCATAAGCGTTGCTCTGATAGCTTCAAATCTCCACACTATTTCCAAAGCAAAGTCAGGGACTGCAATCTTTGGCACTGATTTATTAAATCCTTTAGCAATAAGACTGAATATCTTTTTGTAAGAATAATTCCCAGCTGCCACTACAAATCTTTCATTCTCAATATTGCTTTCCATCAGCAATACCATGGCTTTAACCACATCTTCCACATCGACAAAGCTATTTGTCCCCCGGCCATAAAACAATGAATTCTTATAAATGGTCTTAAACATACGGGTACTCCCCTTGTCGGGATGTCCATAACCCAAAATTATTGCCGGATTCACAATTACAACAGGCAGTCCTTCCGCACTAGCTCTCCAGACTTCCCTCTCAGCAAGATATTTACTCTTTGAGTACTTTGAATTATATTGCGTGTTCTTCCACTCTGTATTCTCATCAATAATATTTGTTTCTTCCGATCGGCCCAAAGCTGCAATACTACTTACATAACAGAGCTTTTTAACTCCGGCAGCCAATGCTGTATTCACCACATTGGTAGTCCCCTCAACATTAACTTTCATCATTTTATTCTTGTCCCTGGGATCAAAAGAAACAATTGCAGCACAATGATATACCTGATCCACACCCTGCATTGCCTCTTCAAGTGATACAACATCAAGAACATCACCCTTTATCCAATCAACCTTCTTTAACGCCTCAGGATCACTTCCCAATGATTTAAAAATAGTCCGGGTTCTTTCCAGATTCTTCTCTGTATATAGTATTGCTCTTACCTTCTTCCCTTCCTTTAGCAAAGAGTGTAATAAATAAGAACCAACCAAACCGGTAGCACCTGTAATAAAAATCATAGCTTTATTTAAATTAGTAAAGGTAATAATATAGACCGTGCATCCATAATTCAATCTATGTAACGAACAAGATACATCAAAGTTTAATAATTACTTACCTTTGCCCGTTAATATTTAAACGCCGAAATCAACTGATACAGTTATGAATTTTATTGAGGAACTGCGCTGGAGAGGAATGATCCACGATGTAATGCCCGGCACTGAGGAGTTGCTGAAAAAAGAAATGGTTTCAGCCTATGTAGGAATTGACCCAACTGCCGATTCACTTCACATTGGACATCTTGTGGGAATTATGATGCTGAAACATCTACAGTTAAGTGGTCATCAACCTATAGTTCTTATCGGTGGTGCCACAGGAATGATCGGAGACCCTTCGGGAAAATCAGAAGAACGTAATCTTCTTGATGAGCCTACCCTTCGTAAAAACCAGGAAGGTATTACCCGGCAGATTGCCCGACTACTGGAATTCGACAAAGCCAAAAACAACCATGCTATTGCTGTAAACAACTACGACTGGATGAAGGAATTCTCATTCCTTTCATTTATACGCGACGTTGGCAAACATATTACAGTAAACTATATGATGGCCAAAGACTCAGTTAAGAAGAGGTTAACCGGGGAGGCCGGTGATGGTATGTCATTCACAGAATTTACATACCAACTTGTGCAAGGTTATGACTTCCTCTATTTATTTCAGAATCATAATTGCAGGCTCCAGATGGGTGGTTCTGACCAATGGGGTAACATCACCACAGGTACAGAGCTTATACGTCGTAAAACAGGTGGAGAAGCATTTGCCCTGACCTGTCCTCTTATAACTAAAGCCGACGGCAGTAAATTCGGAAAAACAGAGTCCGGTAATATCTGGCTTGACCCCGAAAAAACCTCACCATATAAGTTCTATCAGTTTTGGCTAAACACTTCCGACGCTGATGCAGAAAAGTATATTAAAATATTTACACTGCTTGAGAAAGATGAAATTGAAAACCTTATTACTGAACATACTCAGGCACCACACCTAAGAATTTTACAAAAAGCATTAGCAAAGGATCTCACTGTTAGAATTCACTCTGAACAGGATTTTAACTCGGCAGTTGAAGCATCAGAAATACTGTTTGGTAAAGGAACCACCGAAACCCTGAAAAATCTTTCGGAAGAAGTGCTTCTATCAGTTTTTGAAGGAGTCCCAACGTTTGATATCGACTTTAAGCAGATTGAAACGGGATTAAACCTTGTTGATCTTGTTGCCGGAGCAACACAAATATTTTCCTCAAAAGGAGAGGCCCGTCGTATGCTGAAGGATGGTGGAATCCAGTTGAATAAAGAGAAAATGGGTGAGGACATTTTAATAACCACTGATTCCCTGCTCAATAAAAAATACTTGCTGATTCAGAAAGGTAAAAAGAACTACTACCTCTTAGTAGCTAAATAATGAAAAAAATCGCCGTTTTCGCTTCCGGAAGTGGCACTAATGCCCAGAATCTGGCCCAATATTTCTCTAAAGGAAATAAAGCCAGGATTGCAGCAATTTATTGCAATAACCCATCGGCAGGTGTTATAAAACGAGCAGAAAATCTTAATATTCCTCTTATTCTTTTTAACAGGGAAGACCTATTCAACAATAATAAAGTACTTCAAAGTCTGATTGATCAGGAAATTGATCTTATTGTACTGGCCGGTTTCTTGTGGCTCATGCCAAAAAATATTATTCAATCTTTTCAGGGTAGGATTGTCAACATACACCCGGCACTGCTTCCTCTTTATGGAGGAAAAGGTATGTATGGTTCAAAAGTTCATGAATCTGTTATAAGGGACAGACAGAGAGTTTCAGGAATAACTATACACATTATTGATGAAGAGTACGACAAGGGACAAACCTTATTTCAGGCCACTTGTGACATTACTGATGATGATACAGCCGAAACCCTCGCAGGGAAGATACATGAACTTGAATACATGTACTTCCCTCAGGTTATTGATGAATACCTCGATAAAATATAGCAGTTGTATCAGAATATCAGATACCAGACTTATACTTTCTGAAGACCTCAGTCATTCTGGGTAGTATAGTTTGTAAATCGCCTACCACACCATAATCCGCGGCACTGAAAATTGGGGCCTCCGGATCTTTATTAACGGCTACAATTACCTTGCTTGAATTGATACCGGCCAAATGCTGTATTGCTCCCGAAATTCCAAGGGCGAAGTAAAGTGTTGGTGCAACTACCTTACCTGTTTGTCCAACATGTTCATGGTGAGGTCTCCAACCTTCATCTGACACGGGACGTGAACAGGCAGTGGCAGCACCTAAAACCTCAGCAAGGTCTTCCAGTGGTTTCCAATTTTCAGGTCCCCTCATACCCCTACCTCCTGAAACTATTATCTCAGCTTCGGTTAACAAAACCTTACCTTTCTGAACATCTGTTGAAAGCACTTCAATTGAAGGGCTCGCTTCTGTGAAGCTAAAATCTTCAATAACCGGTTGCACTGCATTTTCAACCACACCAAAAGTGTTCTGCGATAAAGTAACGATCTTAACACTGGTCTTTACAACCTGTTTAGTTATTGATTTGCCGGAAAATGCCTTTTTAATCACCGTGAAGGGCTCATATGATACAGGTTTACCGACAACAGCACTTGCATAACCAGCTTTTAACTTAACAGCTAATCTCGGTGCAATGGCCCTTCCTGCCAGGTTATGTGACATTATAATAATACCTGCATTTATGATCTCTGCCAATCCGGCAACCATATTCGAAGAAACTGAGTCATCAAGTGGTTGTGTCTTATTAAAATGTCTGATTTCGGAGGCACCGTAGTGACCAAGTTCTGCAACTGCTTCACGAGAAACCTCTCCCGCAACCAGAACATTTAGCTTTGAGTTAGTTGCATCGGCTATTGTATAACCGTAAGAAATCAATTCAAAAGCACTCTTATTGAATTTACCCTCCCTGGGCTCTATATATACTAATACGCTCATAATTTTTTTTCTTTAGCTTATCAAATTACTCTTGCTTCTGTATGTAATAATTCAGCAAGCATTTCAAGGTTTTCAGGATCTATGATCTTGCATGATGATTTCTGAGGGGGAGCCTCATAATCACCTATTTCGATCAAGCTTTCACCTGTAACACCCGTAACCACCTTTAAAGGTTTTGTTCTTGCCGACATAATTCCTCTCATCGACGGAATTCGTGGAACAATTGCAATACCTTTCTGGACTATCAAAAGACCCGGCAGTTTTATGCTAACCTGTTGACGTCCACCATCGACCTCACGGGTAATAATTGGTTTGCTATTCTCAATCTGTAAACTAGTAACTGCTGAAACAGAAGGTATCCGGAGCATTTCGGCAAGCATTCCACCTACCGACCAATTATTGTAATCACTTGACTCAACGCC
Source organism: uncultured Lentimicrobium sp. (assembly GCA_964547915.1). Taxonomy (GTDB): domain Bacteria; phylum Bacteroidota; class Bacteroidia; order Bacteroidales; family Lentimicrobiaceae; genus Lentimicrobium. The sequence goes on along the minus strand of CAZJPP010000005.1, from coordinate 84,847 downwards.
ACAAAGCACGAGATCAAATTGTTCGTTCTTAAGGGCTTCAGCCAAATTTAGTGCTGTATTCCAGGCATCAACCGGTGAAGCATCAACTCTGATAGCTTCATCAGCACCACTAGCCAAAGCCTTTCTGATTGTAGGTTCAGCATCGGCTTTAGCAACTGTTATCACTGTTATTTTTTTTACAGTCCCGGCTTCTTTTAACTCAATAGCCCTTGTCAGCGCCAATTCATCCCATGGATTAATAATCCACTGAACTCCTGTATAATCGACATCCTTATTTCCGGGCTGGTATTTTATTCTTGTGGTTGTATCCGGTACATTACTTATACAAACTATAATATTCATCTGGTAGATTTATTTATAAATGTTAGTAGCTCTCATTTCAAAAAATATTTTAATGCAAATGAAGCAGTTCACGTGAAATGACTATTTGCTGGATTTCGGAAGTCCCTTCATATATCTGAGTTAGTTTAGCGTCACGCATCATTCTTTCTACGTGATATTCCTTCACATAACCATAACCTCCATGAATTTGAACAGCTTGTGTGGTAACTTCCATTGCAGCTTCAGCAGCATAATATTTAGCCATTGCACTTGCATAACCATACGGTTTTCCCTGGTCTTTGAGCCAGGCAGCCTTTAAGCAAAGATGCCGGGCATTTTCAACCTTTACCGCCATTTCAGCAAGTTTAAAAGCAATTGCCTGGTGTTTTGCTATCTCCTTTCCAAATGTTTTGCGTTCCAGTGCATACTTTACCGACCTTTCCAAAGCACCTGAAGCAAGTCCCAGTGCCTGAGCTGCAATACCAATCCTTCCACCTTCAAGGGTCTTCATTGCGAACTTAAATCCAAACCCATCCTCCCCTATTCTGTTTTCTTTTGGTACAATGACATCAGTAAACATCACTGAATGAGTATCAGAACTCCTCATACCCATCTTATCTTCATGCGGCCCCACAGAAATGCCCGGTGAATTCCTGTCAACTAACAGAACATTAATCCCTCTATGTCCCTTCTCGGGATGAGTTTGTGTTATAACCAAATAGGTACTCGCCGTATTACCATTGGTAATCCAGTTCTTTGTTCCGTTCAACAGATAGTGGTCGCCCTTATCTTCAGCTGTTGTCCGCTGAGAAGTAGCGTCTGATCCCGCTTCCGGTTCCGATAATAAAAAGGCTCCGATTTTCTTTCCACTTGCCAGCGGTCGCAAATACTTTTCTTTTTGTTCTGCCGTTCCGAATTCTTCAATTCCGTAACACACTAGTGAATTGTTGACCGACATAATCACACTGGTTGAAGCATCAACTTTTGAAAGTTCTTCCATAGCCAAGACATAAGAAACTGTGTCCAAGCCTGATCCATCATATTCCTGACTCACCATCATTCCCATGAATCCAAGCTCTGCCAATGCTTTCACGTGTCGCACAGGGTAAATACTATGTGTGTCGCGTTCAATTACATCCTGTATGAGTTCTCGTTGTGCATAATCACGTGCAGCTTGTTGAATCATCAGCTGCTCCTCGGTAAATTCAAAATTCATTTTCTTGATTTTTCAAGGTTATAAGTTTCTCATTAACATACAAACGGGCAAAGTGTTTCCTGAATTCCTTGGATATCATCTCAAAAACTAAGTATATTTGCCAACAATATGAATATTTGTTCCAATCGTAATTAGTAAACCAACCAATTATCAAATCATGAAAAAGTTTTTTACTTACATGCTGCTGGCAATAGCCGTATTTGCATTTACAAACTGTACAAAGGATGAGGACGATCCAATTGTACTACCAACTTTGGACCTTAAGGCAGAGACTGGTTACATTTCACAAAACACCAATGCTGCCTTTGGCGACACTCTTATGTTTGGTGTAACTGCCAAAAGTAATGGCAAGGACAACCTTGTAAAGTTCAAAGTAGAAGTTAATGATCAGTTGCTGCTTGACTCAACTTTTAACAAAGCAGAATTTAATTTCGACTTCTATACCATTAAAAGTACTGCTGATGTTGAAGTATGGACAATGACTGTAACTGACATTGCAGGAAACTCATTCAACAAAACTGTAACAATTACAGCAGAGTTTGGTGAAATCAATTCCTTCACTACCATTCTTATGGGTGCACAGGACAATGCTGATGTACAAAGCTTCCTTTCTCTCTCCGACAACCTGGCAACTTTATATTTCCAGGCTCAGGCTTTTGAGAATCAGGAAGATATCGACATGTTCTGCTTCTTCGAAAACAATGAAGAGAGCCAGAATATGATGTCTCTTGCAGCTCCTGGTACCGGTATAGACGGTATTTTCTCAGGACAAACAGCTCCTGAAAATTATACAATAAAAAACACAACCTATTTCTGCAAAACAAGTCTCACAGCTGCTGAATTTGACGCAGTTGATAATGATGCTGTAGTTCTTGATTCCTACGATCCTGAAAACAAATACCGCAAAGCCAAGCTTCTCACAGCAGGTGATGTTTATTCCTTTAAACTTCAATCAGGACTATTCGGACTATTTAAAGTAATCGCTGTAGACGGTGAAGAAACCGGAACACTGGAACTTGCAATTAAAGTTCAAAAACAACAGTAATCTCATTTAATTAAGAATCTATAGTTGTGAAATCTTCATCCTATACTTCAACATCATCCCTCTGCAGGTTTGCCCTGACTTTTGTTCTTTTGCCTTTGCTGTTTATATCATGCGAAAAAGATGAGCCGGTGCATAAAACAACATTGTTATTAAAAACAGGTGCATTGTACACTCCAAATAATGCCGAAGTCAGGCTTGGGGGTACAATCAGAATCGGCATATTAGCTTCAGGTTCCGGTGCTCCTGTTACCTATCTCCAAATAGTGAGAATAATAGGCAATGATACTGTCGTTCAGGTTGACAGAGGTATATTCACTGAAGAGGTATTTGATGAAGATTTCACTTTCTCAAAAGATGTTGCGCCATCGGAAGAATGGCGCATACTAGTTATGAATGCCGACCGGCAAACGGCAGTAGAGTCAATTATAATAAACCGGGCTGAGGGTAGTGACTGGAAACCTATTAAACACTTTCCATCTCTTGAACTGAGCTTTCAGGACAATCCCGCAGGAAACTGGTTTCTTGATGTTGACAATGGAGTTATCTATACCTCATCAACAGTAACAGCTCACGAACAAGATGTTGATGTCGTTGGCTATTTTTATTACACGTCAGGAGTTCCTTCTCCTTCTTTAACCTGTCCCGGATACACCTCTGCCATTGCCTATTACCCCGAAATGCAGGGATGGCCGGTTAAAAATGCTGTAACTTACGATTATATTACTTCCGACAATAACCTGATATCGCCACAGCAATTCGATGAAGTTATCAATGATAGTCTTCTGGTTACCGGTTATAAACCCGATAAAGTCAGTGGAAACTGCAAGTTTGCATACACCGGTAAAGTCATCCCCTTCAAGACTCAATCGGGCAAATATGGAATGATTAAAGTTGAGCAAGCTGATGAAAATTCAGCCGGAATAATGAAATTATCAATAAAGATTCAAGAATAGGCAGCATGAAGACGTTTCGTGATTTTTCTCTGGTTTTATCAGTACTATTTCTTCTTAACTACTCGCATAGTTATGGTCAGAATGAGGCAAACGGACCTGCTGATACCATTAATATGGAGCAGGTGGTAGTAACAGCTACCCGAACCGACAGCAGAGTTGCAAACATCCCAATGCGTATCCATACTCTCACATCAGCTGCCTTATCCACAATGCCTGCCATCTCTACTGATGAGGTTTTAAAGTATACACCCGGTATGAATATTAATCGTTCATTCGGTGTCCTCAGTGCAAAAGCCACAGTTACAATGAGGGGATTAAGCAGTAAAGAACAGGGAAGAGTATTGGTACTTATGGATGGTATACCTCTGAATAAATCAGACGGAGGTTCGGTTGACTGGAATATGATTGATCCATATTCAATTGAAAGAATTGAAATAACCAAAGGCGCAGGATCTGCAATTTACGGCGGGAGCGCCATGGGTGGAATTATTAATATAATCACACAGAAACCGGTAAATAAGTTTAACCTGAATGCGTCACTTGACTATGGGACTTACAATACAGCAGGGGCAAAAGTCAACGTGTCAGGCCGGTTATCCAACTCCTTCTATTATGCTGTGAATACCTTCTATCGCCAGAGTGATGGTTATATAACACAGCCCGAATCAGAAATAAAGGAGAATCCTTACATTGTCAAATCCAACATGCAGGAAGCAGGTATCAATGTAAGAACAGGCATAACTCTTAAAGGGAATAACAACCTGGAGGTAATTTTCAAGTATTATAACGATCAGCGTGGTACCGGCGAAAAAGTATACCAACCCGAAGGTAATACAACAGATCATGATTCATGGGGAGCAATTCTTAACTATACCGGCAATGTAGGTTCATTAAGAATCAAATCTTCGGCTTATGCATTAACCGAAGACTACAAGAAAGTAAATGAATACCGCAAAGATGATTATACCTGGTACAATGTACTTTCTACCAGAAGTGACTATGGATGGCTTAATAGTGCTACATATCAGAAAGGAAAGAATCTGCTAACTGCAGGAATTGATTTTAAACTGGGTGGCGTTGATGGTGAAGATGTTTACATTACATCAACCGATGTAGTTTATAACCTTGGTAAAATGTTTACCTATGCATTTTTTCTGCAGGATGAATTGACCCTGACTGAGAAAATCAGATTGATAGCCGGCATCAGATATGATAATGCAACATTCTTTGATGGAGCTTTTTACATTACTCAGCCAACCAGTGAAACCGACTTCATGGCAGAATACCAGGTTTCTGATATGGACCGTAAGAACTGGAGTGCAATTAGTCCCCGCCTTTCTTTACAATACAGGATTAATGAAAATACAAGACTTTACGGGATGGTCTCAAGAGGATTCCGCCCTTCTGAACTTGAGTATTTATGCCGCTCCGGAAGAATTAAGGGTGGTTTTAAAATTGCCAGCCCCGACCTAAAGCCTGAATATCTTACCAATTTTGAAGCAGGCGTTGACTTTGTTCCGGTTCACAACCTTAATGTCAACCTGTCGGCTTATTACTCTATTGGCAAAGACTTCCAGTATTATGTTAGCAACGGCCAGGTAATTGATATGGGATTCGGTGAAAGACCTATCTTTATTCGTGATAATATTGCCAAGGTTACAATATCGGGAGTTGAAGCAGAATTCAGATATCAACTATTTTCCGGTCTGCAATTAACAGGCGGATATGCTTGGGCTCAGTCAAAAATACTTGATTATCATGCAGACGCTGATACCATTAATCTTACAGGGAAGTTTTTCACCGATGTTCCTGAGCATATTGCCTCCCTGGGTGGTCGTTATATAAATCGTTTTGTTAATGCAAGCTTGTATGTAAGATATACAGGAAGTATGTTCGTTAACGATCGGAATATTGTCGATGAAATTATCGGAAAGGAAAAATATCCGGCCTATACAACCGTCGATTTGAAATTATGGAAAGATGTTAAGAGATTCCGTGTCTCTTTAGGTGTTCAAAACCTGTTTGATGTTGACTATTACGACAGCAAATTTAATGTTGGCCCGGGACGATATATCTATGGGACTCTTGAATATAGATTTGCAATCCGTTAATTCTGAAATTTCTGAATCTTATAGTAGATTATTCTCTTTTTCTGATTTCCGGTTTAAAATGAAATAACAGGGTTATTATCAGCAGGAATACAGAACCCAGCGCACATCCCCTTGCAATGTAGTCGCCATATTTCACATAAAAGGTAAGCTCATCATTGGCATTGATAGTCCCTTTAATGACATCCGGCACCCAATACCCGGTTCTGTCGATTATATCACCTCTCTGATTAACAAAGCAAGATATTCCGGTATTGGCCGACCTGGCAATGCTTCTTCTTGTCTCAATTGATCTTAATGTAGCAAATGTCATGTGCTGTCTGTGTCCTGCGGTATTACCCCACCAACCATCATTAGTTATTATAAAGATAGCATTTGCCCCATTTTTAATAAAACCATTTACAAACTCTCCATATGCCGATTCATAGCAAATTACCGGTGCAATTTTTAGCTTGTCATTTATAATGAAAGGAATACGGTCTTTATCAATACCTAAGGCTCCAACCGTGCCTCCCAAATCGAGAGCAATTTCACCAAATGGTTTTAGCAACCATGGGAATGGCATCATTTCAACGCCGGGTGTTAGCCTTGATTTGTGATATAATTGCAATTCTTTTCCGGCTGTAATCAGGATGGCTGTATTGTATGCATCATAATGTCCGCTTCCATTACTGAATTTTCTAGCGGTAGATGTTAATGCATCTCCTTCATAATACTCTCTGTATGTAGAATATCCGGTAACTATTATACTATGTGGGAACTTTGCAGTTAAATTATCCCTGAATCTGTTAAATGTAGGATGCCCCTCAAGATTATTTTCCCATATCATAATTCCTGAACTGAAATTTGGCTGAACCATTGATTCCGGGAATACAATAAAATCAGTAGTACTGTCAACTTCTTTCAGAGCCAGTTGCGACGCTCTGTCAATTACTTCCATTGCAGGTATTTCGTATTGCTCCTCATATGGATCAAGATTGGGTTGCACAACAACCACATTTATCGGATTAACCTTCTCAGTATATGAGTAGTAAACTACATAGGAGAATATCATGGGAATTAGTAAAACTGACAATGACAACGACAACTCCTTAATAGCTACTTTACGTTCTTTTTCAATGAAAGCACTCTTAATTGCTTTGAATAACAGGATATTAGCAACCAATACCCAAAGGGATCCTCCAAAAGTGCCCGTATATTCATACCATTGTACCCATTGAGGGAATGAGGCAAAACCATTTCCAAGAGTCATCCATGGCCAGTTCAGATCCCAGTGGTGATGTATAAATTCAAAAGTTATCCAGAAGAAAATCAATGAAACATAACCGTTTTGTCCCCTTTTAAGAGTCTTTCTGGTAAAGTGAAATAACCAGAACATCAGCGTTTGAGAGAATGCATTAAGTAAAGTTGCAACAGCAGCCCCTAAAAATGTAGCATTATAGATCCACCAGGTGGTGAGTGCATTCCAAATGAAAAAGGCAGGAAACACCATCCAGAATAGGCTTATCCTTGAAACATCAGGGTCTTTTCTCTTAATTTCTTCCAGATAAAGCAACGGAACAAAAGCGATGAAAAGAAATATCGGATAACCTCTTTCGGGCCATGAAATAGCTAATAATAATCCACTGAGTACCGGAAGGAAGGGTAAAAATTTCTTAGAAATCATGACTGACCTGGTTTTTAGAACATTACATGCACCATGTGATTCGTGCAAGCAACAAAGATATTTATAAAACTGCAATTCCTTTCCTGAGAAAGTTTGGTAATATACGGATTGAGTGGTACTTTTGCACCGCTCTTAAGTACAGTTAAATAACATATCATCAATACATATAAGTAAAAAAGTAAAAGTTTCGGAGGAAATATGGCAATCACAAGACTAAATCAAATTTTTGAAGTTCTGAAAACCCGCACCAAAAAGCGATTGGTTGCAGCCTATGCAAATGATTCACATACAATTGAAGCAGTAAGCGAAGCTGTTGAAAAAGGTATCGTAGATGGTATATTGGTTGGTGATGAAGCCACAATGCGCGATGTTTGTTCTAAATTGAACTTAAATCCTTCAAAATTTCGTTTTATCCACGAACCTGATGAAGTAAAAGCAGCTTCTAAGGCCGTTAACATGATAAACACAGGAGAAGCCGACCTGTTGATGAAAGGTCTGGTAAGTACTGATAAATACATGAAAGCAATCCTTAATAAGGAAACCGGATTAATGAACCCCGGTGCTGTACTTAGTCATGTTACAGTTATAGAAAATCCCAACTACCCTAAACTTATGATTGTGGGCGATGTGGCTGTATTACCTTTACCCGACTTCAAACAAAAAGTAGCCATTACCAACTACCTCATTAGGACAGCTCATGCTCTTGGTATTGAAAAGCCCAAAGTTGCTGCGATATCTGCTACTGAACAAATGCTGGCAGGCATCCCATCAGCTGAAGATGCTGCTATGCTTGCTAAAATGGCCGACAGAGGACAGATTAAAGGATGTTTACTCGATGGCCCATTAGCACTTGATACTGCCATTGATGCTGAATCAGCACGAATCAAGAAATTAACCGGTGAGGTTGCCGGAGATGCAGACTGTTTGCTATTCCCGAATATTGAATCAGGTAATGTATTTTATAAAACAAATACAAAGCTCGCAGGTGCAGAATTAGGCGCATTTGTCGCAGGTGCACGTGTACCTTGTATTCTATCATCGAGAGGCGACACTTCACTTACAAAACTCTATAGTATAGCCCTGGCAGCACTATTGGCTAAGTAAAAAATTTTAATTATTATGGAAGATATTAGGATTCTGGCTATCAATCCGGGATCAACAAGTACTAAAATTGCTGTTTTTAATGGTTCAAACCCAGTGTTTGTCCGCACCATTTACCATTCTGCAGATGAAATTGCCAGGTTTGAAAAAATAACTGATCAGTATAGTTTCCGCAAAGAAATTATCTACAAACAGGTTGAAGAAGCCGGTATCGACATGAATTCAATTAATGCCGTAGTTGGAAGAGGCGGTCTGGTAAAACCTATTCCTTCAGGCGTTTATGAAGTCAATGAGGCAATGAAAGCCGATTTACGTAATAGCCCTATGGGTGAGCATGCCAGTAACCTGGGAGGTCTTATTGCCGATGATATTGCCAAGAGCATTAAAGGAGTCAGAGCTTTTATCACCGATCCTGTTGTTGTTGATGAGCTTGCACCAATTGCAAGACTATCAGGACATCCTGACTTTAAACGTAACTCTATCTTTCATGCACTGAACCAAAAAGCTATTGCCCGTCAGCATGCAAATTCTATTATGCGCAAATACGAAGATCTCAACCTCATTGTAGTTCATCTTGGTGGAGGTATTAGTGTTGGTGCTCATTGTAAAGGTGAAGTAATTGATGTAAATCAGGCTCTGGATGGTGAAGGACCATTCTCACCCGAACGTAGTGGAACTTTACCTGTTGGTGAACTAATCAGGGCATGCTTCAGTGGAAAATACACTCAAAAGGAACTGATGCTGATGGTTAAGGGAAAAGGCGGACTTGCCGCATATCTGGGAACCAACAGTGCATATGAAGTTGAACAGCGAATGATTGCAGGTGATGAAAATGCCGCATTCATTTTTGAGGGTATGGCTTATCAGGTAGCCAAAGAAATCGGAGCAATGAGCACTGTGCTGAAAGGTAATGTTGATGCAATTATCCTTACCGGAGGTATTGCCCATGGAAAGTGGTTTGTAAATCAGGTAATTGAACGTGTTTACAAAATCGCACCTGTTCATGTATATCCCGGCGAAGATGAAATGAGAGCACTTGCACTCAATGGCCTTATGGCTTTAAAAGGCGAAATAGTTGTAAAAGAATACAAGTAGTATTCTGCTAAAATAGTTCCTAAAACCCGGCTCCAACCGGGTTTTTTTATTGTGTAACCACAATTATTTATGCCGGTATCTTTGGAACCTGAAGTCGCTGGTTACAAAAATCATTCAGTCAGAATAAAAATTCCCATCATTTCTTAAAATCAACAAACCGGTGATTTTGTATATTTGATAAAACTCATTGGTAATTGACCATCCGGATAAAGAAATCTTTCATTTTTGTTAGTGCCATCCTGATTTTCATCACTTTGGCGGTAACTATTGTTAAATGGAAGTATGAGCCTCAGAATAATCAAGATGTTCTTAGTGCGGAGAATGCTGACATTCAAAAGCTTCTTAAAATACTCGAAAACTCATATTGGGACAATCCTCAACAAAGTCTTGATTCAATCAACCTACTTATTAATTTATCAGATAAGGTAAAGAACAATGAAGCGCTGGCCATGGCCTTCTATTACAAAGCAGCTTGTTACATTATCCTTGAGCGTTATGATAGTGCTTATATTCTTTGTATTAATGCTCTTTCCTTTGCTGAAAATCAGAATAACGAAATTGTGACCGGAAAAATGAAAATTGTTCTGGCAAATTACTATCTGGCTAAAAATGAATTTAAAGATGCAAATGAATGCCTGATAGTGGCTTTGGAGATTTTCGAAAAAAAGGGCACAACTAAAGACATAATGAACGTGCTGAATGGATTTGGATTATTATACTATAATCTGAAAGAATTCGATAAAGCCATTAAATACTACACTAAAGTTATAGCATTATCCGAAGATTCTTCTTTTAAGCGCCAGGAATCGGTTGCATACCTTAATATTTCCAACTGCTACTTATATAAACGGGAGTTTGACCGAACCATTTATTTTCTTAATAAGGCACTTGATGGTTTCCGTGTCCTAAATGATTCGACTTTTATCATGATGTGTAATATGAACCTTGGCATAGTATACATTGACAGGGGCAATAAAGAGAAAGGACTTTCCTATTATTTCTCTGTTGAGGATTATTCTAGACGCACAGATAAAAAATCACTACTTGCTCATACTCTATTTAATATTGCTACTGTCTATTACGACAATAATGATGCTGAATCAGCACGGAAATACTATTTCGAAAGTATTGATGTTTATAAAAGAATATCAAATAAAAACGGCGAAAAGGATGTTCTGAATCAGCTATCAAAAATGGAGCTAAATAGTGGCAACTGGAAGCAAGCTTATGCATATTACGATCGATACATTGCTATCAAAGACAGCATTTTGAACGCTGATTTGATAAAAAATATTAATGACCTTCAATGGAAGTACGACTTTCAGAAACAGGAAAACGAGACCAGAGCAATAAAGAAGAGATTTGAATTAAAGCAGAAAGAAACAGTAATTCTCATCATTTCCTTCATTTTCATATTTGTAGTAATAATGTTGTTTGTGGCCGTTATAAGACTTGCCAATAAGAACCTGAAAAAATCTGATAAACTTAAAGAACTCCAAATAATTAATCTACAGGGACAAATGGCTGCGGATGAGAAAATTAACCGTCTTGAAAAATTAAGACTGAAAGCTGAAATTGAAGCAAAAAACAAAGAACTTACAACAACATCCCTGCAGTTAATATTGAAAAATGACATTCTGAATAATGTTTCGGGGATTGCTGAAAACTACTATCAGAAAAAAGCGATGAACGATGATTGTTACAGTAGGTTAAAAAGTGTTTTGAAAGAGAACCTTGATCAGGATAAAAACTGGGAGCACTTTAAAAAATTATTTGAAGATGTTCACCATGATTTCTTTAAAAATATCAAATCATCCTGTCCTGAAATAACCGAAAATGAACTGCGTCTCTGCGCTTATCTGAAAATTAACCTGCACAATAAAGAAATCGCTAAATTATTAAATATTACTCCCGATAGCCTTAAGACCTTAAGGTATCGAATTCGAAAAAAATTCCGGCTGGAAAAAGATTCAATTCTCGAAGAGTACATTAGGGGTATCTAGTTTACCCAAGAGCCTTGTTTACTCCCTTGCTCAGTCAAATCAAGTGATAAAAGAGTACCAACGCTCGCTTATCTATTGATTTTGTGTGTGTTACAAATTATAATTTCATACCTGTTGTTTACCATTTGTTTACCTCAAAAATTAGGAATAGCTCTTTACTGAAATTAAATTTGTATGAGAGTCGGATGATTATCATAATCCTTACCTCCTAAAATTGTCTAATCTAAATCCTAAACATCAAGTTATGAAAAAGATTTACCTCTTCTTTTGCCTTGGAATGATGCTTCCAATGCTTGTTTCTGCACAGAACTCTTCAACTATACTCAGTTCTATCCATAAGTATACAATGCAGTTATCCTCACCTGATAACTCACTGGTATCGAAAGTAATGAAACCGCGACAGTCTATGTCACCTATGGTTTCTTTCGATTCGCTGAATGTAACATATCAGGGGTCATGGGGATTTGGACAAAGTTTTTCAATATGGACAAACTCTTCCGGAACCATACAGTTTGTTGGTTCAGGTGCAGGTGTTATCATCCTTGATGTTACTAATCCTTCAAATCCGGTAAAAATTTCTGAATTAAGTACCAGGGGTCTCGTTGATGCAATATACTATGATGAATCAACAAGTAATCTTTTTGTAACCTCATACTTTGCCGGTTTCGAAATATGGGATTTAAGTAATATATCATCTCCGCTCAGGATTGGCAGTGCTCCGGTGGAAGGTCTGCCTCGCGGTGGCATCTTTGCTGAAGGAAATTATGTATATGTTGTTACAGTAGTAAATGGAATTCAGGTATTTGATATTACTATTCCTTCTTCACCACTTAATATTGGGAATTGTTTGCTTGATCCTAATAATCTGTGCTGGTCATCAGCAAAATCAGGCGATTATATATATGCAACTATGAACGAAGGAGGAATGGCGATAGTAGATATAACAGTTCCCCAATCACCGTTCGTTGTATCCACTTATAATGAGATAGTTTATGGTGCAGCTGTTGAAGAGGGTTTGGTCTATGTTGTTTCATATAACTACGGACTCAAAATACTTGACATCAATGACCATTCAAATATAATTGTTAAAGGAAGCTGCAGTATCCCCGGCTTCCCATTCAGGGTGCAGATATCAGGAGATTATGCCTATATAAGCAATAGCGACTATTCAGGTGTTGGGGGAATTAATGTTGTAGATATTTCAGATCCTGAAAATCCTGAATTAATCACGACTTATTCAGGATATGCAGAATATATTGCTGCAAAAGGAAACTCATTAGGTTTTACTGGCTCAAATATGGCTTGCACAATTCTTGACATTTCAAATCCGGCACAACCGGTGCCCGGAAATGTATACTCAATACCCAACTTTATCGGTGATATTTATGTAGATGAGAATTATGCATATACCGGCAATAACGGTTTCAGAGTTTTTGATATAAGCGATAAAACAAATCCTATTCAGGTGGGATACAATGTCACTGATGGCTCAATAGTCCGTACTGCAGATACTAAAGCCGTATATATCCCTGAGAGTATGTCATCAAACAATCCTGTCATGATTATGGATATCAGCGATCCAACAAATCCATCACTTCTGGGACAATATATGTCACCTGTTATGACCAATGACCTCGAAATAAAAGACCATTACGCTTTTGTTTCATGTTGGTGGGATGGGTTAAGAATCATTGATTTTCAGGATGCTTCCAATCCCGCTCTTGCATCCCACAGTATGGGATGGACTTCCGGAGGTGTTCCTGGTGTAACATACTGTTATGCTCAAGCCATTGATCTAGAAGGAGATTACCTGTATATCATCGACTACGGCCCTTTCACTGAAGAGGATACAAAAGGACTTTATATTATGGATGTCTCCGATATTTTGAATCCCGTTCTTATAAAACACTATACCGGTATATCAAGCCTTGGTTATGATCTTGATGTTGCCGGCAATTTTGTCTATATAGCCGATAACTCCGGGGGATTGGAAATCATTGACGTAACAGATAAAACAAATCCAATTGCGCGTGGTTACTGCCAATTACCCGATGGAGCAAATTCCGTTAAAGTAACCCAAAATATGGCTTTTGTAGCTGATTATATCAATGGAGGATTGCAGGTAATTAATGTCTCTGACCCTGATAATCCTATTGTAGCCGGATATTACACTCCTTCAGGTTGTTTCGCCATTGGTATTGACGTTAAAGGAACAAACATTTATCTTGCTGATGGTGCCGGTGGCTTCCAGATTTACAACACCTCGCTGATTACCGGAACACAATATCCTCCTCATTCTATTGCAAATGAATCCACTTCCTGGCCCAATCCTTTCAATGAGCATCTTAAAATCAAGGTAACTTCAACTTCAGCTACAGGTGGTATTCTATTTATCTATGACGCAGCAGGAATCAAAGTTGCTTCCCTTTTCCCATCAGAACACTACCAAAGTGTTGCTATTTATGATTGGAATGGTAAAACTAATGCCGGTATTGAAGTAAAGCCCGGATTCTATTACTACATGTCCGGCGATGGCAAAACTTCAGGAAAGATTGTACGGTATTAAGTAGTACCATCTCTAGGTCATCTCTAGGTCATCTCTCAGTCAAGTCTCAGTCATCTCTGGGTAGCACCTATAGATGACTGAGAAATGATTCATTCTTGACTGATTGTTGTTTTAGTTTTAAATACAATCATATAACTACCCTTGCAATAAAATTTCCTTAAAACAGTAAGCTCAGAAACTGCAAGCAATTGCATGCTCTGCTGTGTGTTTGTGGTAATATGTTAGATGTGAAGCTGAATTCTCTAAACATTTAGCATTTTAATATGTTTTCAGATTGCTGAAAACCCGGAACTGTTTTCGCTTATCACCTAAACCTTTTTGCCGTGTACCGGATTGAATCAAAAATTAACACATCCTCAACTGAATTCAGACAGAATCAGGAAGCTTTTAACCGTTTGATGGAGGAATATTATCAACGAATGGATTTAGTCACGTCAGGAGGATCTGAATCGGCTGTTGCGAAGCATAAAGGTCGTGGCAAATTACTTGCTCGTGAAAGAATCAACTTGCTGGTTGATTCTAATACTCCTTTTCTTGAATTATCGCCCATGGCTGCCTGGGATATTCATAATAATGAATTTCCGGGTGCAGGTATTGTCACCGGAATAGGAATTGTCCATAACAGGGAAGTTATGATTGTTGCTAATGATGCAACGGTTAAGGGTGGTACCTACATAGAACAGACTATTAGAAAACATGTCAGGGCTCAGGAAATTGCTATGCAGAATCATCTTCCGTGTATTTATATGGTCGATTCGGGTGGCGTTTTCCTTCCCGAACAGTCAAAAGTGTTCCCCGACAGGTTTGATTTCGGAAGATTCTTTTATAATCAGGCCCGTATGTCGGCAGCCGGAATTCCACAGATTGCCATTGTAATGGGATCATGTACTGCCGGAGGCGCATATGTACCTGCAATGAGCGATGAAACTATAATTGTCCGTGACCAGGGTACGATCTTTATTGGTGGACCACCATTAGTAAAGGCAGCAACCGGTGAAGAAGTGACTGCTGAAGAGCTTGGTGGAGCTGTTGTTCACACTTCTGTTTCGGGTGTGGCTGATCATCTTGCAGAAGACGATAGACATGCAATTCAGATTTGCCGCGATATAGTAAGGACTTTTAAGCCTCCCCAAAGGCAATCACTCACTTTAATGAAGAGTGTGGATCCATATTATAACCCGGCTGAATTGTACGGTATAGCACCAATTGACCTCCGCAAACCGGTCGATTCGAAAGAAATTATTGCAAGAATGGTTGACGAAAGCCGATTTCACGAGTTCAAGGCAAACTATGCTCCAACTCTCGTCACAGGTTTTGCTCATATAATGGGTTATCCCGTGGGAATTTTGGCTAATAATGGGGTTCTTTTTGGCGAAACAGCATTAAAGGGTGCTCATTTTATAGAATTATGCGCATCACGGGAAGTGCCGGTTATTTTCCTTCAAAATATTACAGGCTTTATCGTTGGTCGGGAATATGAACGAAAGGGTATTGCCCGGGATGGTGCTAAAATGGTACATGCTGTTGCCAATGCAAACGTACCCAAATTTACAGTAGTTTTTGGCGGATCTTTTGGTGCTGGCAATTATGCTATGGCCGGAAGGGCTTATGATCCTCATTTATTATTTATGTGGCCTAATGCCAAAATTTCTGTTATGGGTGGCGAACAGGCCGCCGGTGTTCTTACAACAGTAAAGGAGGACCAATTAAAAGCAAAAGGTGAGAGCTTACCTGATGCAGAAAAGGAATCTTTGAAAAACTCTATTTTAAAAAAGTACGAAGAAGAGGGCTCAGCATATTACAGTACTTCCCGGATATGGGATGATGGAATAATTGACCCGGTTGATACCCGAACCATTCTGGCGATGGGCATTGCCACTTCCACTAATTACAAATGGAGTGAAACTAAATTCGGTGTCTTCAGGATGTAGTTCTGAATGCCTGCTTTCAATAGAATTGCATCTTTTAAATATCATAACACAATGTATCCATCTTACAGAACAGGATTATGAACTATAATACTTTAGAAGTCATTATTGACAAGAACATTGCAACTATATGGCTGAACAGGCCGGAAATAAGAAATGCCTTTAATGAGCAGATGATAAGCGAACTCATTAAAGCTTTTAATGAGGTTTCTGCTTTGGATGATATCAGGGTAGTTGTTCTCAGGGGCCGTGGTAAAGCATTTTGCGCAGGTGCCGATCTGAATTGGATGCGTGGTGTCGCTAATTACACTTATAGTGAAAACCTTCGTGAAAGTCTTCAACTTTCAGAATGCTTCAACACAATCTATAACTGCCGGATTCCGACTGTGGCAATTGTGCATGGTGCTGCAATAGGTGGTGCCAATGGTTTGCTTTCTGCCTGCGACATAGCCGTTTGTGCCGATGATACTGTTTTCTCCCTTTCGGAAGTGAAGATTGGAATTGTCCCTGCCTGCATATCTCCGTTCGTGATGAAAAGAGTGGGAGAATTCGGTTCTAAAGAACTTATGCTGACTGGAAGGCGTATAAATGGAAAGGAAGCTGAGTGGTTCAGATTGGTTAACAAGTCATTGCCTGAAAATGAGCTCGATAACTATCTGGAAGAATTAACAGGTATGCTTCTTACAAGTGGTCCTAAGGCAGTAGGTCATTGCAAAATTCTTATAGATCAGGTTTCTAACAAGCTTACTTTCAAAGAATCGTTGACATACACAGCAAAAATGATTGCTGAAATCAGATCATCAGAAGAAGGACAGGAAGGAATGGCGGCATTTCTCGAGAAGCGCAAACCCGGATGGATAAATGATAAATGATATGAAGATTGAGAAGTTGCTTATAGCCAACAGAGGTGAAATTGCATTGAGAATAATGCGCTCCGCCAGGAGTATGGGATACACCGTTGTTGCCATATTTTCGGATAATGACCGAAACTCTGCTTATGTGAAAGAAGCTGATGAGTGTTACTATCTTCCGGGGAATTCAGTTTCTGAAACTTACCTCAATATTGATGCTATTATTAAGGCTGCCAAAGACACAAGCGCAAATGCTATTCATCCCGGTTATGGATTTCTCTCCGAAAATTCTCTGTTTGCTGGGGCTTGTGAACAAGCCGGTATTATTTTCGTAGGACCATCTTCTGAGGCTATAAAAGCCATGGGTAATAAAATAACTGCCCGTGATATTGCAAAAAAGAATGGCGTTCCGATAGCCCCGGGAATAACAGGCAATCCTCAGGATTTAATTGCCCGACATACAGAAATTGGATTCCCGATGTTGGTAAAAGCTGCTGCAGGTGGTGGTGGTAAAGGTATGCGTATTGTCAGATCGTTTGAAGAGCTTGAACAGGCATTGCGTAATACTTCAAGTGAAGCTCTCAATTATTTTGGAGATGGAACTATATACATCGAGAAATATCTTGAGAATCCAAGGCATATAGAAGTGCAGATATTAGGAGATAAAACGGGAAATGTTATTCATCTGTTCGAAAGAGAATGCTCAGTACAGAGACGTCACCAAAAGATTATTGAAGAAGCTCCATCCCCTTCCATTACTCCCGAGGTTCGCCACAGAATGTGTGAGGCTGCAATAAAACTCGTATCTTCTATCAATTACTACAATGCCGGTACGGTGGAATTTCTTGTTGATAATAATATGGAATTCTTCTTCCTTGAAATGAACACCCGAATACAGGTAGAACATCCTGTTACCGAAATGATTACCGGCGTTGATATTGTAAAGGAACAGTTCAGGATTGCACAAGGCGAGCCCTTATCTTATAAACAGAGTGATCTTCAGATAATAGGACATGCAATAGAACTTCGGATATATGCTGAAGACCCTGAAAACAACTTTATGCCCTCACCGGGTACTGTTCTTAAGTATCACTATCCCGGATTTGATCCATCAGCCGGTAGCTATCGTCATGAACCGGTAAGAAGAATTCAAATACGGGTTGACGATTCATCCCTGCATGATAATTCGCAGGTGTCTCCTGATTTTGATCCTATGATAAGCAAAGTCATTGCTTCGGGCAAGGACAGGAATGAGACTATTAAGAAATTGTTGACATTTTTGCCTGATTATCAGGTTACCGGCATTAAAACTAATTTGGGTTTCCTGCAGTTACTACTCAATCATGAAGATTTCATCAATAATGGTGTTCATACAAGATATATTGATGAGAATTATGACTCACTTAAGGAATTAATGCTCAATGACCGACAGGCAATAAATGAGAATATTCCTGTGTCGGCTGCCATAATTTATGGTATGTGCGATTCATTTGATGCTAAGCGGGTTGAACCAAATGAGATTAATACTCCCACAATTTACAGGGAGATTGGATTTTGGCGCATCTATCGTCGAATCAACTTTATCCTGAATGACACTACCCACGATATCATCCTTACTCGATTTAATAAGCATAAAACACATCCTCCTGAGTCTGTAAGCATAAAGGATTTAAAAGAATCGACAGGAGTATTCTGTGATATCTCCTATATTAAGGATTGTATTACCCAAAGTTTCACACTATATAAGGCAATAACTGAGACTCAACCCGGAATTAAAAAGGCAGATAACTTATTCATCCTGATTCATGAAGGAGAACGATACCCTCTATTTATGGCAAAATCCTCTAAGGGTGTTGTTCATGTGAGGTATTCAGGTCGTGATTTTGCAATTAAAAGATTGGACGTGGCCGAACCTGATGACAATTGTTTAGAGAACATTTCAATGAATCAAAGCAGTTCAGGAGATATTATATCACCAATGCCCGGAAAGGTCTTGTCGGTTCTTGTCGAGGTCGGTGATGAAGTAAAAAAAGGCGACCTTCTTATGGTCATTGAAGCAATGAAAATGGAAAACAATATACTGGCACCTTATGCAGGCACTGTCGATAAGTTGCTGGTCAATACCGGTGAAAAGGTAGATAACAGTAGCCATCTGGTACATTTAATCCCCTCATCACCCCTGTAAATTATTATTTTAATCTGTCAAAAAAACATAGAAATGAATTTCACTTTAAGCAACGAACATAAATTAATCAGGCAAACCGTCAGGGAATTTGCTGAGCGCGAGATTGCTCCAATCGCTCAGGAACTCGACGAAAAAGCTGAGTTCTCAATTTCATTAACCAAGAAAATGGGAGAACTTGGGTTATTTGGTATTTATCTGCCCGCTGAATATGGCGGACATGGTATGGATTATCAGGCATACATAATTGCCGTAGAGGAGTTGGCAAGGGTAGATGGTTCTCAGGCAGCAACTCTTGCTGCACACAACTCGCTGGGAATTGGACCACTGTATTATTTTGGTAATGAAGAACAAAAGAAAAAATACCTTCCACAATTATGCACAGGTGAGGCACTCTGGGCATTTGGACTTACAGAACCAGATGCAGGTAGCGATTCAAGGGGTTCAAAAACAAAGGCCGCCCTTAAAGATGGTGAGTGGATTATAAATGGTTCAAAAATCTTTATAACAAATGGATCAGCTGAAATATCTATTGGTGCCACGGTTCAGGCCATAACAGGAGAAAAGGACGGTAAAAAGGAGTTTAGTACCATAATTGTGGATAAAGATACACCGGGATTTACCCGCCAGACTATGCATGGCAAGATGATGTGGAGAGCATCGGATACTGCTCAGTTGTTTTTTGATGATTGCAAAGTACCTGAATCTAATATTTTGGGTAAATGTGGCGAAGGTTCTAAGATTATGCTGTCTACCCTTGATTCAGGAAGGTTGAGCATTGCGGCTATGGGACTCGGGTGTGCTCAGGGTGCTTATGAACAAGCATTGAAATATGCTAAAGAGAGAAAACAATTCGGACAATCAATTTCAAATTTTCAGGCGATATCCTTTAAACTTGCCGATATGGCAATGAAAATAGAATTGGCAAGAACCTTACTTTATAAGGCTTGTTGGTTAAAAGATACCGGACACCCTTTTGGAAAAGAATCGGCAATGGCAAAACTGTATTGCTCTGAAATAGCCAAAGAAGTTGCCGATGAGGCCGTTCAAATCCATGGTGGTTACGGACTTATGAAAGATTATGCCGTGGAACGGTTCTATCGCGATCAGCGTTTATTGCAGATTGGTGAAGGCACTTCCGAAATACAACGAATGGTAATAGCACGCCACATTCTTTCTTAAGAAGGGCAAAAAACAATCAAAAAATTACGGGGTTAAATACTTATGTTACCCACTGATAAACTTATTAAGATTACCGAAAGTCCCCGTGATGCTCAACAGGGCTTGCCGTATATTATTTCGCCTGAGAAAAGAGCTGCTTTTATCAATGCATTAATGAAGGTTGGATTTGATGTAATTGATGCAGGCAGCTTTGTATCTTCAAAGGCTATTCCCCAGATGGGTTCACAGGATAAAGTATTCCAACTAATTGATAAAAGCCTTGGTAGTTCAAGCATAATGGCAATTGTGGGCAACCTTAGAGGTGGAATTGATGCTTCACTTCAGGAGAAACTAGACATAATGGGATTCCCGTTTTCCTTATCTGAAACTTTCCTGAGAAAAAACATCAATTCAACAATTAGCAAAGCAGATAAAACAATAAGTGAACTATCCAAGGTCTGTAATGATACGGGTAAAGAACTAAGAGTCTTCATTTCAATGGCATTTGGCAACCCGTACAACGACCGATGGGAAATTAATGAATTGAAGGACCAGATTTCAAGGTTCGTCGATCTGGGAATTCCAACCATTACCCTGTCTGATACTATTGGAGTGGCGAATTCCACAATGATCACAGATCTTTTTGAAGACCTCACACCTTTATGGCCTGATGTAGAATTTGGACTTCACATACATACAAAGCCCAACGATTGGCTGAAAAAGATTGAGGCTGCCTGGAAATCGGGTTGCACATCATTTGATGGTGTAATAAATGGAATTGGCGGATGTCCCATGACAGGCTATGAGTTGCTTGGCAATTTAAACACTTCAAGTCTGCTCGAATTCATAAAGAGCAATAATCTTTCCACAAAAATTAATGAAAGTGCACTAAATGAGGCACTAAGGTTTTCAAATGAAATTTATGAACTTCATGAACTGAAGTAATCGTAAATCCTGTATCACTTTGTCAATCATTTTTAGTACTTTTACACCCGTAAAAAAATATCCTGAGGGAATGTAGAAATTCATAAATACAGAAAGGAGGGTTCCGAATGATTGAGACCATAAAAATAGGTACGCTTAAGTGGCATCACATACTTGACCCTACCGATGAAGATTTGCAATTCCTTAAAGAGAATTTCCATTTCCACCCACTTGATATTGAAGACTGCCGAAGTAGGACTAACCAACGCCCTAAAATAGATATTTACGACGATTATTACTTCCTGATACTTCATTTCCCATACTTTGATCGTTGGAACAGGTTCCTTAAGACAAAAGAAGTAAAGATATTCTGGGGTGCTGACTTTGTTATTACTATCGGTAAATCACATTGGGTTGTAAAAAATCTGTTCAACAGCGGTCGTGAGCCCGATGATATTTATCAGGTACGGCAAGTGGGAACAAGTGACGCTCTTCTTTATAAAATTCTTGAGCATTTAATGCAGGAATCACTGTCACTTCTAAGCAAAATGGGAGTGGAAGTTGACCTTATAAACCGTGATCTTTTTAGTAAGAAAGCTGAACGTACTATCGAGCGTATTTCACTAACCCGAAAGAACATCATTCTAGTGAATACAATCTTTAAACCCCAACTTAGATTATTCCACAAGTTTGAATCGGGAGAAATTGAAGGCTACGCTGAGAATATGGAAGATTACTGGGGTAATATTCTCGACTATTACCAGAAAATATGGGATATGACTGAAGACTATCAGGAGATTGTTGAAGGTTTATCCAAAACATTCGACTCGTTACAGACCAATCGTACCAATGAGATAATGAAGGTTCTCACACTCATTTCATCCATTTTACTGCCATTAACATTTATAGCAAGTCTTTATGGAATGAATGTAGATCTCCCCTTCCAGGGGCAGCCATATTCATTTGGTATTCTTATGGTCTTTATGGTACTACTCGCGAGTGGAATGATATTTCTTTTTAAAAAGAAACGCTGGATGTGAGGTACCTTAACTCACACTTTTAATTATTTCTCCACCTAATTCTATAAACAAATCAACATCTTCCTCTTTATATAACCATTGTCCGGTTTCCAGACCAATTATCTTCTTGTCTTTAAGATCGGGGATATCATTGATGTAGTTATTTTTTATGAACAAGTGTAATGGCTTGAACCTTTCTGCCAAATCAAGAAAATTTGCAACAGCCTGATGAGTAAAATTGAATGACAGTTCTTTAACATCGGAAGTAATAGTTAAATTATTATCAATATATGGGATGCCCGTCTTTCTCTTCTTAAATCGCATTAAACTACTCATCAGCTCCCTGGGGTGAACCTTAAGTTCCGGAAGTTCATATCTGGCAGTTGTATATAACCCTGTAAAGGTCTTTAACATATACAACTTGGTTGTGTATGAATCATGAGCATAGAAGTAGAATGGTCCCGTCTTGAAAACAACAAACTTGGTATCGACTACCGAATCAGTAGGAAACAAATAGAAACGTTTGTAATCATCCTGAGTATCAAACTCCAGACCATGTTTACGGGGATAATCAATAAGTAAATCATAGGCACTTGTCTCTTCCATTGTTATAAATGTTGGTGTTTAACAAATTTATAATAAAATTAGTTATCTTTAATACTAATCTTATACTATTTGTAATATTTCACCTTTACTTGACAAACATTATGAAAATACAAGGAAATGAAAATAATATTTTCCGGACTCAGAAACTGAATAATTTACAATCGATATCAGATAGCTGATTAGAGGAATGTCCAACTTATAGCTAACGATTGATAGCTATAAACAAACGGATTGAGAGTCAAATACTGAATGCCAATAGTGCTATGAATGATGAACTAGTAGCTGATAACTAACCTAAAAATTCTTATATCCAATAATTTCCCGCACTTCTTTGATTGTCTTGGCTGCACTGGCCTGGGCTTTTTCCTTACCAATGTTTACAACTTTGCGTAGATATTCTTTATTGTCAGAGAGCTCTTTGATCTTATCACGTAAAGGTTCAGTAAAGCTAACTATATCTTCCGCAAGCTGCTTCTTCATATCACCGTATCTGATCTGGCAATTATTATACGCATCAGAAAAGAACTCGTAAGTTTCAGGCTTTGACATAATCTGCATCAGATAAAATATATTCTGAATAGCCTGAGGTTTGGGCTGATTAGGTTCGGTTGGACCGCTGTCGGTTACTGCTTTCATCACTTTCTTGCGGATTGCAGCAGGTTCATCACTTAAAAAGATAGCGTTACCCTCTCCTTCTGATTTGCCCATTTTAGTGCTACCGTCGAGACCGGGGATTTTTATGAGTTCTTCTCCGAAATTATAGGCAACAGGCTCAGGAAAATAGTCAACCTTGTACATTCTGTTGAATCGGTTGGCAAATGTTCTTGTCATTTCAAGGTGCTGTTCCTGATCCTTGCCAACAGGGACCATATGAGCTTTGTGGATAATAATATCAGCAGCCATTAATGTAGGATAAGTCAGCAACCCGGCATTAATGTTGTCGGGTTGTGACCTTGCTTTATCCTTAAAAGATGTAACTCTTTCGAGTTCACCTTTGTATGCATTCATGTTAAGGAACAGGTAAAGTTCGGCTACCTCAGGTACATCACTCTGTAAATACAATGTTGCCTTTTCAGGATCTAATCCTGCTGCGAGGTAATCAATAAGCACGCTCCGCACGTTGCCATGTAAATCTAAAGGCGTTGGATGCGTGGTTAATGAATGATAATCAGCAATAAAGAAATAGCAATTATTGCTTTCCTGCATTTTAATAAAATTGCGCAGGGCACCAAAATAATTACCCAGATGAAGATTGCCGGTTGGCCTTATTCCGCTAACTACAGTTTTCATTTAAATTTGTTGTTCGTTTACATTTTAATCTCGTCATCCGACTTGTTGAAGAAATGATATTCAAGGAAATGATAAGAGTTAATAGGTTTTAGCCGAATCCATTTCCTGAACTTAAAATACCATTTCATTCTCACTGAACTGAGTCCTTTGGTGAGATAAGCATGTATGTAAGGATGCAGAGCTATTTTAATATAAGGTTCGTTCTGATCCTGGGTAAGAAATCTAATGTTATTTTCAATTTGGTCGAGAATCATACTGGCCGGTTTAATTTCGCCTGTACCGCCACAACTTGGACACTTTTCGAGAATCTGAACCGTCATTTCCGGTCTTACTCTCTGGCGGGTAATCTGAACTAAACCAAACTTGCTCGGAGGTAATATTGTATGCTTTGCATGATCGCGCGCCATTTCTTCCTTAAGTTTTTGATATAACTTACGGCGGTTTGTGCCTTCGTGCATGTCGATAAAGTCAATAACAATTATACCACCCATATCACGGAGTCGCAATTGGCGGGCTATTTCGGTAGCAGCTTCCAGGTTAACGGCCAAAGCATTCATTTCCTGAGAAATTTCAGAATTGACCCTATGTCCGCTGTTTACATCGATAACATGGAGTGCTTCAGTATGCTCAATAATCAGGTAAACACCACTTTTAATGGTGACTATCTTGCCAAATGAATTTTTGATTTGCTTGTCGATCCCAAAATTCTCAAAGATTGGAACTTTGCCTTTGTAGAGTTTAAGTATCTCTATTTTTTCGGGAGCTATGGTGCGTATATAACTTTTAATTTCTTCATAGATTGCTGAATCGTCAACATGAATATTATTGAATGATTCGTTCAGCAGATCTCTTAAGATAGCCGTTGTTCGGTCTATTTCGCTTAAGACACGCATTGGAGCCTTAGCCCCGTTTAATTTAGCTACACACGATTCCCATTTATCAACCAAATTACGAAGATCGGCATCAAGGTCAGCAACTTTCTTGTTTTCGGCGACAGTACGTATTATAACCCCGAAATTTCGTGGTTTAATACTTGTTATAAGACGTTTTAGCCTGTTACGTTCGTCGAGGCTTTTAATCTTTTGAGAGACAGAAACCCTTTCAGAAAATGGTACAAGAACAAGATATCTTCCTGCAAATGATATTTCTGATGATACACGGGGTCCTTTCGTTGAAATAGGCTCCTTGGCAATCTGAATAAGTACTTGCTGATTAGGAGTAAGTACCTGCGTAATCTTTCCGGTCTTTTCAATATCCGGTTCAGGTGTAAAATCCTGTAAAGAAGGAATATCCGGTCGTCCGGTTAGATATATCTTAAGGAGCTTGTTGAGAGTATTAACCTGGGGTCCAAGGTCAAGGTAGTGTAAAAAAGCGTCTTTTTCATAACCAACATCAACGAAGGCAGCATTTAAACCCGGCATAATCTTTTTGACTCTGCCTAGATAGATGTCGCCAACACCATAATTATTGTTGGTTTTTTCTTTGTTGAGTTCAACCAGAGCCTTGTCCTCAAGTAAAGCAATATTTACTTCGGACTGGGTTGCGCTGATTATCAGTTCTTTATTCAATCCACTGATATTTAGAGATTAGAATTTAGGATTAACATCTACATGTAATGAAGTGATGACAGGGCATAATATAATTAGTCCATCACGCACCGGATAATATGATTATCTCTTGGCACGTGATGGTCTTTCCCTAATAGAAAATTAGACTATTTCTTCTTATGTCTATTCTTGCGCAAACGTTTTTTACGTTTGTGCGTAGCCATTTTATGTCTTTTTCTCTTTTTTCCGCTTGGCATGATCTATGATTTTATAAAGTGAACAACTATTATTGAACCTTGTTCTTCACATCAAACACAAAAGTCTTGGCAGGCTTAAATGCCGGGATGAAGTGAGCAGGGATAATGATGGTAGTGTTTTTAGAAATGTTACGCCCAGTTTTTTCAGCTCTTTTCTTTGTAGTGAAACTGCCGAATCCTCTTAAGTATACGCTTTCGCCCTTAGCAAGGCTACTCTTAACAGTTTCCATAAAAGCTTCGATAGTCTGTTGTACAGCAAGCTTCTCCAGATTGGTCTTGTTAGCAATCTCAGCTACAATTTCTGCTTTTGTCATGTTGGTTGAAGATTTTTAATTATTTGATAATAAATTTTTTAACGGGCTGCAAATATACAAGATTTTGAAACAATTAGAAAATTAATGCTTTTTTTTAACGGCAATTGCCTCAATTTTAATCATTTCAGACAGGGCATTGTAATTTTTCGAATAAATCGCCTTTTTACTGTCTGAGTTACTTATTTGAAAAGTAATTAGTCGACCTTCAATAATTTAACTTGCATAGTTTCAACTTTTTTTTGCTTGAATTAAAATAATTTTTGACAATATTTGCATAATGACATTAAATTTGTAATGCACTAAACAACCAAACAAATATTGTAAGTCATGGCAAGAGGAGTAAACAAAGTAATTTTAATTGGTAATTTGGGTAAGGATCCTGAAGTCTTTAACTTTGATACAGGAGTGAAAAAAGTTACTTTTTCATTGGCAACTACCGAATCCTATCGTAATAAAGATGGTCAGGATGTTGAACAGACTGAATGGCATAATATTGTTGTGTGGCGCAGTCTTGCCGATATCGCCGAAAAGTTCCTCCGAAAAGGTTCTCAGGTTTATATTGAAGGCCGTATCAGGTACAGAACCTATGAAAAAGAAGGAATGAAAAAATATATCACCGACATTGAAGCTGATAGTATTAACATACTTGGAAACCGTCAGCATAATGAAGGTAACCAGCCATTTGAGCATTCTAATAATCATACCTCAAATAATATTACTCCACCTGTAAGCCAGGAAACTGAAGATCTGCCATTCTAAAGCTCTTCGCTTATAGTTGAGTAAATCAGAAAGAAAATATCTCTTAATAATCAAAGAGCAACCATCTTTAATGAAGGTTGCTCTTTGGCCTTTTTGAATAGAATCTCTTTTAAACGACTATTTCTCTATATCAATAATTTACTATGAGGAGTTTTCATTTCCTTGGGTATCCTTCCTGTTCTTATTGACTCTGAACGCAATCTCCTTCCGGTTATTTTTTCAACCATCCCACCAATTTCCAATACATGGTCAACATTCAGGTTAGTTTCAATTCCCATCTCATCCATCATTACTACCATATCTTCAGTTGGAACAAGTCCTGTGATACCGGGATCTTTATAATAATAACTGCCTGTGCCTGCTACAGGAACACCATCAACAAAGTTTGCCGGCTGTCCACCAATACCTCCCATTGAAGATTCGTAGTTTGTCATTCCGGCTTGTAGGGCAGCCAGGATGTTTGCAAGCCCCCATCCCCGGGTAGTATGGAAATGAACAATATGCTTCTCCGGTTTTGGTATCTGATCCAGAAGCATTGAAAAATAACGGTATACCCTGTCGGGTGATGCGCTGCCATCATGATCGGCGTGCTCCACGTCATTTGCTCCAATTTCGAGCCAGCGTTTTGTAAAATCAATAGCTTTTGTCAGTTCCGTCGGACCCTCAATCGGACAACCCCAGATTGTGCTTACTGTTCCATTAACTTTAATACCGGCATCATGGGCAAGTGGAATGTACTTCTCTGCCATCTTCCAATAATCATGGAGTGATAAGCCTGAATTCTTTTTGTGATGCGATTCGCTGGTTGATACCATTAATAGTATCCTGTCGGGCCCGTATCCTTCCTTCCTTGCTCTGATAGCTCTCTCTATTGCCTTTTCACGGATAGTGATAGCCGTTAGACTTACTTCTGGCAACAGATGCGAAATAACTTTGCTTGTCCTTAGTCTTCTAAATAGCTCATCGGCATCTTTAAATTGTGGCATCCCGGTAGGATTACCAAAATTTGAGACTTCAATATGCTTAAAGCCGGCTAAAATGAGCTGCTCTGCAACCCATAACTTAGCATCAGTAGGGATAAACTTCTCTTCGTGCTGAAAACCATCGCGCACGGTAATGTCTCCAATTGTGACTTTTTTAGGATAGTTCATGAATATTGAAAGTAGAAAAATTCAAAACACAATATTTAATCTCAATGTTCAATGTCGAGAGATTCGCATCTAAAGTACAAAACTAACAAGCCGGGGAATTAAACGTATTTAACTCCCCGGCCTTTATTTCTTTAGCTGTGAATACCGGGTAAACCCCAATTAGAATTGCATTTCCGGTATCTCACCCTCTACTATCAGGCGGCCTTCGGTTGCTTTAATGATATCTTCAACACTCACTCCGGGTGCTCTTTCAAGCAAGCGGAATCCCTGTTCAGTAACATCAATAACTGCAAGGTCACTCACAATTTTCTTCACACATGCTACGCCTGTGAGTGGAAGTGTACATTCTTTAAGTAGTTTTGACTGGCCGTCTTTGCTGGTGTGCTGCATTGCAACAACGATGTTTTTTGCAGCTGCAACCAGGTCCATTGCACCACCCATTCCTTTTACCATCTTTCCTGGAATTTTCCAGCTTGCAATATCACCTTTATCCGATACTTCGAAAGCTCCAAGTACTGTGAGGTCAACATGTCCACCTCTGATCATTGCAAAGCTTAAAGTAGAATCAAAGAATGAGCCACCCGGCAAAATTGTAACAGTTTGCTTTCCGGCATTTATTAAATCGGGATCAGCTTCTCCTTTTAATGGAAAAGGGCCAATGCCCAGCATTCCGTTTTCCGACTGCAGAGTAACCTCTACTCCTTTGGGTATATAATTAGCAACCAGAGTAGGAATTCCTATTCCCAAGTTTACATAATAACCATCTTTTAATTCCCTGGCGATGCGCTGTGCTATTTGTTCTTTTGTTAAAGCCATTGTTATTTTTCTTTTCTAATGATACATTCTTCTAATTTCTGATACATTACCCTGATAAACAAGGCTGTACTATGCATCCAAACTATCGTTCGGTGAGTCGCTCAATTCGTTTTTCATAATTTGAGCCCTGGAAAATACGCTTTACATAGATTCCCGGTGTATGTATTTGATTAGGGTCGAGTGTACCAAATGGCACAAGTTCTTCAACTTCAGCTATAGTAATCTTACCGGCAGTTGCCATGGCTTCATTGAAATTATTTGCTGTATTGCGATATATCAGATTACCATGAGTATCACCTTTCCAGGCTTTTACAATAGCGAAATCGGCTACCATACCAAATTCCAGTAGATGGGGTTTGCCGTTAAATTCTCTTACTTCCTTGCCTTCGGCTACTTCAGTACCATATCCGGCAGGAACATAAAATGCAGGTATACCAGCTCCACCGGCTCTGCATCTTTCAGCTAATGTACCCTGAGGAATTAAATCTACCTCAAGTTCTCCGGCAAGTAACTGCCTTTCAAATTCGGCATTTTCACCAACGTAAGATGAGATCATTTTCTTTATTTGCCTTTTCTGAAGCAGTAAGCCTAATCCGAAATCGTCAACTCCGGCATTATTTGAAATGCATGTTAGGTCCTTCACACCACTTGCTACTAAGGCTGCAATGCAGTTTTCGGGAATTCCGCTTAATCCGAATCCTCCTACCATTAAAGTCATCCCATCGGTAATTCCTTCAATAGCCTCGCGTGCATCTTTCACAACTTTATTCATGATAATTGTTATTATAGTTTATCAATTTAAATAGTAAGGTTGCCCAAAATTAGTGATTAATTGTTGACAAAATAAAATATTAATTTTGACACCACAATATCAGCTTTTTATGAACGAAATTAAAAAAGAAGGAAGATACTCCAGGCTATATAAGCAGATTGAAGACTTACTGAAAAAGAGTCCCGATAAACAAGCTGCTATGGCAACTATAGCTTCTGTGCTTTATAATAAAATTGATTACTTTTTCTGGTGTGGCTTTTACAGGCTTGATGGTAAAAAACTCATAGTTGGACCTTATCAGGGACCAACGGCATGTCAGACATTGGAGGGCAAGGGTGTATGCCTGGCTTCAGTGGAAAAGAACTCTACAGTTATTGTTCCTGATGTACATGCTTTTCCCGGACATATTGCATGCGATTCCAGATCAAGAAGTGAGATAGTTATCCCTGTGAGGAATAATGAAGGTCAGATTATTGGTGTTTTGGATGTGGATAGTAAAGATTTAGAATCATTTACAGAAATCGATCAGAAATACCTGGAACAAATTGTAGTTCTTTTGCGAAACATTCCTTAAACAAACTGGCTGATGCCTTGTTTATAGAGCGATTCAACAGTGCCCTGAAAGAATATCTTTTTCAGGTAACAGCTGTCTGAAGAAATGCAATCATGAAACTAGGTATCATTCTGGTAATTAATCCCAAAAACACCTCTTCAAAAATTGCGGTCTATAAAGACTCAAAACTTTGTTTTCTAAAGACAATAAGGTATACCGATGAGCAAATTGCGGAATGCGGTACTGTACCCGGTCAGATTGAGATGCGTAAGCAGGCCATTTTAAAAGAGCTTATAGAAAACGATATCAATGTCAATAAGATTGAGGTAATTATAGCCAGGGGGGGTCTTATAAAGCCGGTTAAATCGGGTGTTTATAAAGTCAATGAACAATTGAAAGAAGATTTGTTAAAAGGCGTTATGGGTATGCATGCAACAAATCTTGGTGGCATTATTGCTCTTGAAATTTCTTCTCTGAATAATGCAATTCCGTTAATCGCGGATCCGGTTGTTGTTGATGAACTTACTGATGTTGCAAGAATTTCGGGTCATCCACTGTTTGAAAGGAAGTCGGTTTTCCATGCTTTAAATCAAAAGGTGGTTGCACGCAAATTTGCCAAAACACTCAACCGTAAATATGAGGACCTTCAGTTGATAGTTGTTCATGCAGGTGGCGGAGGAATTTCAGTCGGTGCCCACAAAGAAGGTCATGTTGTTGATACCAATCAGGCTTTTGATGGCGATGGTCCGTTTTCTATTGAAAGAACAGGAAGTTTACCTGTTGGAGATCTTGTAAGATTGTGCTTTAGTGGAAAATATACTCAGGAAGAAATACTGACGATGATTACTGCTAAAGGTGGTTTGGGTGCATACCTGGGAACTATCAACCTATCAACAATTGATAAAAGGATTAAAGACAATGATGAAACGGCTAAGCTGATTACATATGCAATGGCCTATCAGGTTGCTAAAGAAGCAGGAGCAATGCGCACAGTGCTCGATGGTAAGCCTGATGCAATCATCTTATCGGGTGATTTGTTTCAGTATTCCTGGTTTACAAACCACTTGATTAAGAAGCTTGAAAAAATAGGACCTATTACAGTATACCCTAATGAAGACGAAATTGATGCTCTTGCACAAAATGCAATTGGTGTGTTAAAGGGAGAAATTGAAATCATAGAATATAGTTAAACTAATTGTTTGTTGTTTGATAATTGAGTGTTGACAAAAGGCCGGTTACGGCCTTTTTGTTTGTTAGATGTTGTTTGTTCGATGTTCTTTGTTCTTTGTTCTTTGTTAAAAGCCCCCAATATTGTATGATTTGTCCTGTTTTTTGTTTACATTTACTGTAAGCCTATTTCAGGACGAATCACAACTATTGTTCGTAATTAACAGCCCCCTGAATTGATTGAAACCAAATTGAGAACTATGGGAAACAGAGAGCTAAAAACCAAAAACAAAAAACAATGACATCTCTGGTTCGAGGAATGAAAAACTGAATGCAGAATGCTGATCGCTGATTGCGTGGCAAGGAAACCAAGAACTAAAACCAAGAACAATTTACAACGAACAATTTTAGTAATTTTGTAATCCTGTATGTTCATTATAGTATTAACTAATTGTAAGCGCTTTGGAAGACCCTGGCCCTCATTTGTACAATTTGCTTTTATCGTTTCCGGCAAGTCTGTATTATGGAAACCTCAACATTGAGTTACTGACAGGCATTGTTTTAGTAATAATACTTCTCTTATTATCAGCAGCTTCAAGTGCATCGGAACTCTCCTTCTTTTCACTTACTCAATCTGAGCTTGATAGTCTAAAAAAGAAAGAAAGTCAAAAAAGCCGGCTAATTCTGATCCTTCTTGAAAATCCAAAACGATTAATGGCTACAATATTGGTAACCAATATTGTAATTAATATTTCCTTAGTGGTTGTTTTATCAATCCTTTTGAATTCTTTATTCGGAATTTCAATCAGTACTCCCGGTGGAGCTTTCTTAGATATTTTAATAATTGCTGCAATTATCCTTCTCTTTGGAGAGATAATGCCAAAAATATACGCGGGACGAAACAGTATGAGGGTAAGCTGTCTAACCGCTCGCTTTATCTTTATGGCTCACCAGGTTTTTTATCCTTTAAGTTCCATCCTCGTTAATTCAACCAATATTGTTGAGCGTAAAATCGCCCATAAAGGTCACAATATTACTATGGACGAGCTTTCTGAAGCCCTCGAACTTTCTCAGTCACAAGGCGATGAACCCGATGAGGAACGTAAAATACTGAAAGGTATCATTAAGTTTGGTGATATTGCTGTAAGAGAAATTATGAAGCCAAGAGTTGATGTTACTGCCGCTGATGATACCTCAACTTTTGACGAACTTCTTAATCTCATTAACGAGTCGGGTTATTCAAGAATTCCAATATATAAGGAAAACCTTGATAATATAACGGGAATCCTGTACATTAAGGACTTAATACCCCATATTCATCAGAACGCACAGTTCGAATGGCAAATTCTA
This sequence comes from uncultured Lentimicrobium sp., assembly GCA_964547915.1. GTDB lineage: Bacteria > Bacteroidota > Bacteroidia > Bacteroidales > Lentimicrobiaceae > Lentimicrobium. The sequence goes on along the minus strand of CAZJPP010000005.1, from coordinate 52,126 downwards.
CAACGTCCCGCTTTCTTTGTTCCTGAAAATAAGCGCATCAACGATCTGCTTCAGGAATTCCAAAGTAAAAAAATCCATTTGGCAATCGTTGTGGATGAGTATGGCGGAACTTCCGGAATTATTACGCTCGAGGATATTCTGGAGGAAATTGTTGGTGAAATAAACGATGAGTTTGACAGTGAAGTCGATCAGGTCCTTTTCAATAAGTTGGATGATGAAAATTACATTTTTGAAGGAAAGACATTGCTTAATGATTTCTGTAAAGTAATTGGAGTTGATGACAGGATTTTTCAGGATATTAAAGGTGAATCGGATACCCTTGCAGGTCTTGTTTTAGAAATGGCCGGTCGTATTCCCGAAACAGGAGAAAGCTTTGAATTTGATGACTTTACTTTCAAACCTGAACTAGTTGATAAAAGAAGCATAAAAAGGATTAGAGTTACTATAAAACCTAACAAACAAGAGTCTAATTAAAATTTGTATTATGAAGTTTCTATTTCCCTCATTGTTTGTTGGCTGCTTACTTCTATTCGGATGTTCAGAGAATTCAGCTCCTAAACCCAGAGGTTATTTCAGAATAAATCTACCCGCTCAGGAATACAGAATGTTGGACAGTATCTTCCCTTACAGTTTTGAGTATCCTGTTTATGCAAGAATAACAAAAGACCCACATTCTCCCAATGAAGCTAACTGGATAAATGTTGATTTCCCTCATTTTAAAGCAAGAGTTCATTTGAGCTATAAAAGTGTTAATGGTGATTTGGACACTTATACTGAAGACTCGCACTCGCTGGTGATGAAGCATATACCAAAAGCCAGCTCCATTGAAGAGATAATAATATCAGATGAGACTAAAGATGTTTATGGTTTGATCTATGATATAAAGGGAATCGGTGCTGCATCTCCTTTCCAGTTTTATGTAACCGACAGTAGCCGACACTTTTTAAGAGGTGCATTATATTTTAATGCACTACCGAACAACGATTCACTATCTCCTGTAATAAGTTTTATTAAGGAAGATATATTGCACATGATAGAAACCTTAAACTGGAAGAATTAATAATGTTTGAACCGGGTTTATGGTTCTTCAGTTTCCTCAAAATCAGGTTTAATCCGTATTCCATCATACCTCCGTTCAATACCATTTTCATAGGCAATTACAAGGAAAACCTGTCCATCCTGATTGTATTGGATCCAGTCGCCGGTTCTTAAACCCATGAGGTATTCGCCCTGATCGCGTTTCTTTCCGTCGGGGAAATACCATGTATGACGACCATTGGGATTATCGTCAATGTATGAGCCCTCGAAACTTAACTGGCCGTTATCATAAAAATATTGCCAGAGGCCATTACGCTTTCCTGCTCTATAAGTACCCTCCTGACGTGTGTCTCCATACTCATATCTCCAGAAACCTTCTTCCAGTCCTTCAACATATTCTCCCTGAACTAATACAGTGCCACTTTCATTGAATTCTGTATAAGGTCCGTCTGAAAGTCCGTTTCTGAAAGACTCTTCGCGGTGAACATTTCCATTTGCATAATACCATTTCCATGGACCTTCGGGGTTCCCCTGATTGTTGTAATTTCCCTCTTGCTCAAGACTTCCGTCAGGATGATAGAAGCGCCATCTGCCTATCCTGTTGCCAAGGCTATAAAGTCCTTCTGATCTTAGTTGTCCGTCGGCATAATATTCCTTCCACTGACCATCTTTAACCCCCTCATCGTCGATTATGCCTTCAGCAATAAGCTTTCCCTTATCAAATGTATATGAAGCAACAACACGTCCCTCAGTATCGTATTCTCTCCTAACGCCTTGTGGAATATCGCCAAGATAACTTGCTACTGTTTTAGGCTTCCCGTCAGGATAGTAATCGGTTTTAACATCAAGTTTTACGAGTTCGGGAGCTTCTTCCTGGCGAACATCATTAACATATTTTGCAATATCAACAAGCATTCCTTTCTCGTCATAATCCTTAAAATATCCATTCCGTTTATCATCGCGGTATATGCCTTCTGTTTTTACTTTCCCGTTATCATAAAAGAACTTCCATCTCCCTTGCTTTAGTCCGCTCCGGTCGACTCTATTTATATTTTCGCGGTCAACCACGAATCCTCTTCTGTATTCAACCAGCGCGATTACAGTTCCATCGGGTGAGAATTCTCGCGCAGTACCATCCTCAAATCCATTGACGAAGTTTACTGTGCGTTTAATGCTTCCATCAGGATAATAAGTAATTGTAAGACCGTGCTTTACATCATCAATAAAGTTTTCCTCCAATACCTCATCTGTTCTGAATGTGCGACGAATACCATTCTTAAGGCCTTCTCTATAATTAACCTGTAATACCAGTTTAGCAGAATCATTATAAAAATTCCATAAACTATCGAGAAGAAAATTCACCCTGTTGCCTTCGGCAATGAGAATTCCTCTTTCATTGTATGTTTTCCAGTATCCATCGGGTTTACCGTCTCTCATCAGCCCTTCGCTCGATACTTTTCCATTAGGATGATAGAAAACATTATGACCATTCGGATTAATCTCATTATCCTGGGCAAATGCTATCAATGACATTAAGATGGCAACAATTACAAGATTAATTCGCAACATGAGCAGGCGGCTTTTCATTTCAAAGTATCAATCAAAGGTAGTCATTCCTTATCTAAAAAACACTTTTGTCGTACAATGGTCTGCCTCTCCACTATTTTTCCATGGAGGTTATTTAACGAGGCCCGATTTTTTAGATAATTCAAGCATCTTTATAATAGGTTTCCTTGCTTCCTCAATAGTTTCATTGTCAAGCAGTAACTCAGGCTGTTCGTTCTTCAGGCTCAGATATATTTTCTCAAGGGTATTGAGTTTCATATAAGGACAATCGTTACAGTTACATGTTTCATCAGAAGGAACAATAAGAAATTCTTTGTCTGGGTTGGCTTTCTTCATCTGATAAATGATACCCCCTTCTGTTGCAACAATGTACTTCTGTGAACTATCCCTTTTTGTGAACTCTAGTAAAGCAGCGGTAGATCCAATAAAATCGGCCATAGCTAATACTGGACCTCTGCACTCAGGATGAGCAATCAATTTTGCATCGGGATTTTCGACTTTAAGGCGGATTGTCCTTTCATTAGTAAGTTGATTATGAACATGGCATGCGCCGTTCCATAAAATCATATTTCTGCCGGTAACACTGTTTATATATGCTCCAAGATTTCTATCGGGAGCAAAAATTAAAGGCTGATCAATTGGAAATGAATCAACAATTATTTTTGCATTGCTTGAGGTACAGATTACATCTGACATGGTTTTAACAGCAGCTGAGCAATTGATGTAAGAAACTACCTTATGGTTAGGATGTGCCTCTATAAACGGTTTAAATGACTCGGGAGGGCAACTGTCGGCCAGTGAACACCCCGCATTCATATCAGGTATAAGAACTTTTTTGCCGGGACTTAAAATTTTTGCAGTTTCGGCCATAAAATGAACGCCGGCAAAGACAATAATATCGGCATTGGTATCTGCAGCCTGTTGTGATAGCTGCAGGCTGTCGCCAACGAAATCGGCCAGCTCCTGAATTTCAGGTACCTGATAATAATGAGCCAGAATAACGGCATTTTTCTTAACCCTTAGTTCGTTAATGAGTGCAATTAGTTCTAAGTTCGTTTTTTTTGAAAGTGGTTGTTTGATCTGGGTTTCCATTATTAATGTTATTATTTATTTTAAAAAAAGATGTTGGTAATAATAGAACTGTTAACTCTGTTTGTAAAAACTGTGAAATTAATTTGGATTTCTAGTTGTTACCAGTTTATCAAACAGTTACCAACAACTGATTTTACGGTTTAACTTTATGATTCAATGTGTTGCAAAATTATTAACAATTGGTGTATAAAAGTTTTCACCAGACATTTTTTATGTAAGTGAACCGAAGTAATTAGATTTTGGTGTTGATAACATTTCATAACTAGTGGCTAACTTTCGTAAAATTCAATTAGGGTCGAAAAGTATCAACAAAACTCTTTATTTGTGCACATTTTCTTAACAGCTTTTCACAGGTTTCAACAATTTTAAGTTGATAACTCTTATGTGGCTGATGTATAGCATTATAACAAAAAATGAGCCAATTCTATTCGATCATTAACTGTTTAGTTAGTAAGCTTTTGATGTTTAAGCTTATTTATTGGTTAATTTTGGAAATTAAATTTTATCAACATGTGGAATAAAGAGAAGGTTCTGGCACTGGCATCTGATCATGCAGGTTATCCTTTGAAGGAATTTTTAAAGGAAAAGCTTTTACAAGCTGATTATAAGGTCCATGACTTTGGTACATATTCGGAGGATAGTACTGACTATCCTGATTTTGCCCATAAACTTGGTTACTCTGTTAATAAAGGTGAATTTGAAAAAGGCATTGTAATCTGCGGGAGTGGCAATGGTGTAAATATGGTTGTAAACAAGTATCCTGAAGTCAGAGGTGCTTTATGCTGGAACAGTGAGCAGGCTAAATTAACCAGGCAACATAATGACGCTAATGTTTTATCTTTACCTGGCAGGTTCATAGAGTTTGAAGAAGCATGGAAAGCTGCAGAATTGTTTCTTAACACTGATTTTGAAGGAGGAAGACACCAAAGAAGAGTAGATAAAGTTTCACAGTGCTTAATCTGATATTGTGGAAGCAGAAAAGACTTTTAAAAAGTTAATAGCTGAAACTGCTAAAGACATTTATCGCAGACAGATTTTTGATGATAATGTTGCGAGATACGATTCCTCTGTCCATCAGGCTTTAATGCATTATTCAAATGTGGAACTTGCAAGAAAAAGGGCAGGATCTATCAGGGCTAAAGGAATAAATGGTCTTGAAAAGTACTTGATTGAGTTTGAAGCTAATATGGTTAGTAATGGTGGTAAGGTTCTGTGGGCACAGGATGCGGAGGAAGCCAATAATCTTATCATTAAAGTTTTGAAAAGCAAAAGGGTATCTAAAATCACCAGATCATTTTCACTTTTAGCTGATGAAATTGGTTTATCTGATGCATTAAACGATGAAGGAATAGCATGCTCTGATGTAAATATTGGCGAGTATATTCTTAGCCACTTTAATGAAGATCCCCGTCATCCTTCTTCAGTCCTTATATCTAAAAGGTTAAGTGATATTAAGGAAGCCCTGAAGAACGAAGACCATATATCTTCAAAGCATACGGCAATAGATGTTATTGAATATCTTAGAAAGAAATTCAAGTCTGAATTCAAGTTGAGTGTAGCTTCTGTAACAGGAGCTAATTATTTAATTGCGGATACAGGCTCGGTCTGTATTTCAGAAAATAGTGGTGATGCCGTTCTAAATAGCGTTATTCCTCAAATTCAGATTGTTCTGGCAGGTATCGATAAAATTATTCCATCCATAGTTAATCTCGACACGCTGCTTCCGTTATATTCAACTTACAGTACAGGCGAAAGAATGAATGCGTACAATTCGCTGATTAATGGCCCTTCAAGAGATTCTGAGGTTGACGGACCAGGTGAGTTGTATGTAATATTAATTGATAATGGCAGAAGTGGAGTTCTAGAGAAAAAACTTCAGCGAAGAGCCATGAGCTGCATAGAATGCGGTGCTTGCCACAATGCTTGTCCGGTTTTTCGTATTATTGATGGTCAAGGCTATGGCACAACGTATACCGGTCCTATTGGCTCTGTAATTACACCCTGGATGAATGAACCGGAGGAGTTTATTCACTTAAGTTATTCAAGCCCCACAAGTGCCGGTTATAATGATGTTTGTCCGGTTTCAATTAATCTTAGTCAACAATTACTATACAACAGAAATGATTACATGGCTCTTGGCAATCAAAGCATTCTTCAAAGGTTTACTATGGAAGGTTGGCATCGCTTTTTAAAAAGCCGTAAATGGATGGATGCTAAACCTAACTTGAAGAATTACCTTATTAGGAGATTGAATGGGGGCAGGCTTTTAGGCTCCCAGATTACCCTTTCTGATTTTAATTTCAAACAGTTGTGGGAAGAGCGCAGGGAAGGTAAGTCACTCTAAAAATATCGAAATTTTTTAATTATTTTTCGAACATCTGAGGATATTTTGAAGCACTGTTGTACTTCAGGAAGAATACCCCGCAGGAAGTGGTTATTTTGTAGGCTTCATTAATGGATCCTCCTGTAACATAGCGGGCATCAATGAAACTGCAGTCATTATTATATTGTAACAACCAATTAATCAGATATTCCTGAATTGCCGGTAGGAGCATTATTAAAACATAAAGGAACTGGTTTTAGTAACATCCTTACGGATTAATCGTTCAACGAGCAACAAGAAAAGAACAGAGAAGAAGACGGCAATCTGAACTGATGAAGCTTTGATTATTTCACCCAGACGTGAAATACCTTCGGCTAGTTCTATGGTGTAATTCACAATTGCAAGAATGAAGGAGGAATCTAGTTTGAAAGGTATGTCGATGAATGGCCATATAGCAAAAATCAGTAGCCCTATTATCAGTATACCTGCGGTAAGCGAAATATATGCCCAAAGCATTTGTTTTCTGTAAACTGCAGGTTCAATTTCAGGCTCAACGCGTGCATATATCTGATTCATTACCTGCATGGTAAAATTGCCGGATGTACTTTCCTGTGGAATTTTGCTGAATACCTCATTTAAGAAGGAATCGTTCAGTAAATCTATATCTTGTCTATCCATATCCTAATACTTTTTAATTCTTAATCTCTCTAACGCCCAGACGTTCCTGCATAATTGAATATATCCTTTTTCTAATTCTGTGAAGCTTGACTTTCACATTCGACTCAGTTAAACTTGTAATTAGTCCGATTTCTTCAATACTTTGCTTATTAAAGTAGAATAGATTCATTATTAACTGATCGTCCTGAGGCAAATCAGCAATAATCATCTTCATCATTTTAATTTTATCTTCTAAATCATTAGAGTTCTCTATATTTTCCCGTAATGAATCAACACTATAGTTTTCAACCACTTGGTCATCGATAACCGATGTTATCAGTGTCTTTTTTCTCGTTCTGGAGATTGCTGTATTATAAGCAATGCGGAACAACCATGTTGAAAATTTAGATTCATTTTTAAAGTTTCCTAAATGATGATAAGCTTTTAGAAAAGTATCCTGAGCTATTTCTTCAGCTTCTTCTCTATTATGGACAATCTTTATAATCAGAGAAAATACCATATCCTTGTATTTTTCGACAAGGTTGCTGAATACACTTGTATTTCCACTAAGTACCTGGTTGATTATAGTTAGATCGTCACTTATCATCATGATGTTGTTTAGACGAAAGTTTTGGTTTCAGGTTACAATTACATTAAATACTAACACCTAAAGGCCCAATGTATCTACGTATAAGGAAAAATTAACTCTTCTAAAGCAAGCTGGAAAATATCTTTATTGACAAAGATAAATTAATTGATTCTTGTAACCCAACATCTTTTAAAGCGTCAAAAGAATAAAAATCAGTATCATGGGAGAAATAATTGTACCTGTAGCGATATTTGCTATGATTTATGGGATAGTATATCTATCCATAAGGAGGAAAGAAAGGATGGCATTGCTTGATCGGGGTCTTGATCCCCGGAGTTTTGAAAAACCTACTACTGGCTTTTCTACATTGAAGTATGGTTTATTGCTTACCGGTATTGGTTTGGGCATTCTGATTGCCAATTTCGTTGTAAAAGCGGGCACAATGGAAGAAGAAGCAGCCTACTTTTCCTTTGTTGCTTTGTTTGGAGGTGTAGCTCTGATAATTGACTATCTTTTGGAGAGGAGTATATTAAAGAAGCACAATAAGACTCCTGAAGATCAGATTATTCGTGAGAATTAAGATTTTTTCTATTCCTGATTAAAGTTGAAGGTCTCAATATCGGTGTATATGGGGCCTTCTTTCTTCAACTCACTATTGTAAAGAGTAAATGAGTCAACTTTTTGAGTGAGGAGCTTTACATTGCTAAATCGATCTATTATCTGCTGAAAGAACTGTTTGTCTCTGATTTCCTTAATCCTGCCAACAGTAATATGTGGAACGAAGTTCTGCCTGTCGCCGAAGTATTCAGCTTCTTCCAGGGCTTTGCTAATGTTATTATGCAATTCCAGTAATACCGGATTTTCCCTGATACCAAACCAGATTACCCTGGGATCATATCTGCTTCCAAATACTCCGGTGTTTTCGAGAGTAAGATTAAAGGGCTTAATGTTGCTTACTGACTTTTTGAGGGCTTCTGTTATGACCGGCACTTCCTCAGGGTTGGATTCCCCAAAGAACCGCAGCGTTATATGCATATTATGCAAGTCAACCCACTTAATGATATTGTAATCTAAAGTCTGCCTGAGACCCTGAAAGGTCATTGTGAAAATATCATCAGGCACTATATGAATGGCTGCGAAGAGGCGAAGACTATCCATTTATTTTTTCAAAAACGGCTGCAAATATCCAAAGTTTTAGAGATAAAAGTTAGAAAATTGATAAAATTTTCTATTTTTGCATCCCTGAATGACCATAAGGGGCGTTAGCTCAGTTGGCTAGAGCGTTAGACTGGCAGTCTAAAGGTCAGGGGTTCGACTCCCCTACGCTCCACAAAGACTTGTATGAAAGTACAGGTCTTTTTTATTATTCCTTTTTTTCCTCTTCTGAATTGCCGCTGACTCCATCCTTAAACTCCTTGATACCTTTTCCGAGGCCGCGCATCAATTCAGGAATCTTTTTACCTCCAAAAAGTAGTAAAATCACAGCTACAACCAGTATGACCTGCCATGGTCCAATTACACCAAGCAAAATGAAAGATGTCATTTTTATTAGTTTTTATGTTCTACAAAGATAATCATTTTATGCACTGAATGTAAAGGGTTTACAATTTATCTGGACTTGGCAATCCAAGCCTGTGGATTTTGTAAAACTTTCCCTTTCCATAGTTCAAAATGCAATTTGGTTTTACCGGATTCATCTGTCTCAATAACTCCTATCTTTTGCTTGGTAGTCACCTTATCGCCTTTCTTGACAAAGATTTGTTTAAGGTTTGAGTATACTGTTAAAAATTCCCCATGCCTTATTATCACTACGTTATTATAGTTAGGAAGTGTCATTGTAGATGTCACTACTCCTTCAAAAACAGCTCTTGCAATAGCTCCCTGAGTTGTTGAGATGTCAATTCCATTATTTTTAGTCTTTATTCCTTTGAGTACAGGATGTGCATGCTCTCCAAATGTTTCTGAAATCACTCCTCTTTCAGTTGGCCATGGTAAAATGCCTTTGTTGCCTGCAAAGCTGTTAGAGAGCTTCATTTCAGTTGGCGTAAGTCCAAAAGTATTCTCAGGGGTAGGTTTAGTGCCGGTTTTTTTTGCTGTTTCACGAGCTTTCCTTATTTCCTCTGCTATTAAATTTTCAATGGCTTTCTGAAGTTGTCGTGCAGCTTTTTCGCTCTCCCGAAGTTTTTTGAGTAATTCTTTTTCTTTATGACTCAGGTTTTTTACAGCTTTATCTTGTTCCTGTTTTTCCTGTGAAAGCTTCCTTCGTTCTTGCTCCTCAGCGCTTTTGAGTGTGACTTTCTCTTTCTTCTGTGATTGTAGTAAAGCCACTTTTTCGGCAAGGACTTTCTGTGTTTCAATGATTACCCTAACCTGGTTCTTACGGTAGCTGCTATATTGTTGAAAATACTTTAATCTCTGATATGCCTGATTGAAACTCTCGGATGAAAAGATGAACATAAGGCGGGAATATGAGCTCTTGTTCTTTTGTGCATAATATATCATTCGGGCATATTCCTCTTTTAGCCTTTTAATGTTATCGGTCAATTCTTCAATGGTGTCGTTTGTTTGAAGGATCTTTGAGTCAATCTGATTAATTTCACTATTTATAGCGTTGATTAACTCTTCACGATGTGAGATTTTCTTGTTAAGCAGGACAAGCTGATTTAAAGAGGCTTGCTTTGTTTTCTTGGTTTCGGCTATTAGTTTATTGGTGTAATTAATTTCTTCTTCTATTTTGGCTTTGCGTGCTTGTAACTGGCTTTTTTTATCCTGTCCGAACGTGTCAGGAAGAAAAAATAGAATCAGTATCCCAATAAATAAAAGTTTGGTATTAAGACTATTATTTAATCTTTTATTCATAAAGTATTTTATTGCAGGTTATTAACCCTGGTATATTTTTGGGGAATTTTAAAAGGAAACTGAAGCTCTTCATTAATGACGATTTTTGAATATTGGATATTAATAGTTGCTTTTTTGTCCTTTGTCTCAATCTCAAAGTTAATACTTACGGGGACTGGTTTTTCATTAAGAGTTTCGTATTTATAGGTTGCCTCAACTTTTCTACCCTGGGCTGCAAGTTCTCTTATCATTACACGATTAATCTTAAATGTTTCGGGATCAAGCCAGATATGTTGTATGGGGATGTTATTTCCGTGTATACTCTTTTTAATTTTTCTGCGGTTTGATGTCACCAGAGTGTATTCTTTGTTATCAATACCGCTTTTAAATGAGCTGTTATCATAATCTGAGAAGTCATTACCTGTCAGAAAAGACTGAAGCATATTAAAATCCAGGGAGCTATTGATTAGCTTGTTAATATAATCGAAGTCAGTATTGAAATACGTACTCTCCATTCTGTTTATATAAGTCAGGGAGTCGTTGGTAATGTTTATTCTTAGCATTTCAATGCCAAGGAGAGGTGAAATAGATACCCATATAATACTATCTTTCAGTAATCTGATTTGACCTGTTAACTGGGTTTCTTTTTTACCTTGAATAAATTGTGCAGAGAATTTTGCTGAGAAATTTTCGTAGCTTAATTCGTTGGTCTTTAGGTTGTTTATTAAATATTCCGTTCCCTGTTCCTTGAGGGGTTCTTTTATTGTTTTTCTAACACTGGAACAGGAATAACTTATTGAAAGTAGTATTAATAATAAGAACCCAAAATTGATTCTTTTCTTCTTATTCATATAATTTACCATCTTTTATTTTGGAAGGAAGCTGATCAGAGCCTTCACCCTTCTCAGATGCTCTTTCCCACCACATTTTTGCATCATCAATGCGGTTTAATTTATATAAAATATCACCGTAATGCTCCAAAACCACTGCAGAGGGGTCCTTATCAAGTTGCATAACATTTTCCATCTTATTCAGAGCCTCTGTATAGTTGCCCTTTTTGTAAAGAATCCATGCATATGTGTCAAGAAATGTTGGATTGTCTGGTGATAACTCATTTGCTTTTACCGCCATTTGCTCGGCTTTATCTAATGATAGTCCTGATTCTGATAAGTAATATGCGTAATTATTCAGGACAGTGGGGTTGTCAGGATTGAAACGTAAAGCAGCCTCATAGGATTTGAATGCTTCATAATCCTGATCGAGCTGATGATATGCATCTCCTGCCATGCTTTGAAAGTCAGCCATAAGGCGGTTGTTATTAAATACAAGCTTTACACCCTTGTTTGTTGCTGTAACTACATTCTCATAGTTTTTATTCATGTAGTTAGCTACGGCATTGAAATAATAAGGCATCGGTTGGACCGGAAACAGCTCAATTGCTTCATTTGAGAGGATTAAAAGACTGTCATAATTCTCAATGATGGCTGTGATTCGCATCATATTGTCCCAATTCTCGTATTTGCCGGGATCTAACTCATTAACCTTTTTAAGAACCATCAATGATTCTTTATACATTTCTTTGGATGCAAGTATTTGTGCCCTGAATCCCAGTATTTGTGGATCAAGAGGATGTTGCTCGGCGAGAATGGCAGAAAGCTCTGAGATGTCATCTTCAATACCTTCATAATTCTCCATTTGGGAGTAGTATGTTGCCAGTATTTGCATTTTAGTCGTGGCATCTAATGTCTGATTGGAAAAACCGGCCTTTAGAAGTTGAAACGCTTTATCCAGGTTTCCTTGCTTCCTGTAGAAATCGGCAAGCGAAATATTGATATATGGATTTCCGGGATCGATTTGTAAGATCTTCTCGTAGGTTTGAAGGGCCTTTTCCTCCATATCATTTCCCATATAATACTCCGCAAGTATAGACTGAATACGGGAATCAAACTCATTGGCAGAAGCTAATTTCTCAAGCTCCTCAAGTGCTTTCTTCTTTTTGCCCTGCGACAAGTAGATTTGATGTTTTCTCAGAGATAGTTCTTCATTTATACCTTCACGTGATTCTATAGTATTATAGATATCGAGGGCCTTATCCTCTTTATTGAGCTTAATGTATATGTTTGCCAGCTCAAAAGCATTAGTTCTGTCGGCTGGATCTTTACTGTAAAGTTTCTCATATACTGCCATTGCCTCTTCAAATCTGGCACTATTTGAATATAGGCTGGCCAGAGTTACACTATACCACTCATTATCAGGGTTAAGTTCGTAAGCTTTGGCTATGTTCCGGATAGCACCATTCATATCTCTTAGTCGATATGCAAGCAGTCCAAGTTCATACCATGCTGCATCATGGCTGGGATCCATTTCGGTTACCTGTGTAAACAAATGCATAGCTTCACCGGGATTATCGGTGATCTTTGCTTTTACGGCATCGAAGAAGAGGGACTCAACTCTTTTACTGTCTTTGAATAGCTTAGCTTGTTCTTTTGAAATCAATTCCTCCCCTCCCTCAGGTAAATCCTGGGCAAATATATTAGCCGGTATAAGTATACACAGAAGGATTTTTATGATGTTGCGATATTTCATTCCCAAATAAGATGTTGTTTATTCTTAGCAATGATGATAATGCCGGTAAGCGTTATTATTTTACACCTGTATGACCGAATCCTCCTTCACCACGTTCTGAGGAGTTTAGTGTTTCAACCTGTAACCATTCTGCCCTTTCATGTCGGGCAACTATCATTTGTGCAATCCTGTCGCCGCTATTTATAACAAATTGTTGGTCTGAAAGATTTACCAGTATTATCCTGACTTCACCACGATAATCTGCATCAATGGTTCCAGGTGAATTAAGCACGGTAATCCCTGATTTGGCTGCTAATCCGCTTCTGGGTCTTATCTGAACTTCATATCCGTCAGGTATTTCAATAAATATACCTGTTGGTATGATTTGCCTTTGTAACGGAGCTATTGTAACCGGTTCATTTATGAATGCTCTGATATCCATACCGGCTGAAGAAGCTGTTTCATAAGCAGGACAAGGATTATTTGAGGTGTTTACAATATTTATTTTCATAATTAGCTTTTATCGCGACGATTATTTATTAACGGATACTGCACTATTTAAATTTCACAAAAATAGCATATTAATTACCTGTTGTCAGTATGTTTTGTGAAACAATTTGCCCGGGATTCCTTCTCGTATTGCTACAATGACAAGGAATAATAAAATCAACATTGCATTAACAGTGTACTTTAATCCAGGTTGGAAATTGTCTGTAAAATATGACAAAGCATAAATGGTAATAGTAAGTAATGCATATATCCCTGCAGATTTAAGGTCATAGTTGACAGGATAATATTTTCGTCCTATAAGCCATGATAATATCATCATGAAGGCGTAGCAGGCGAAAGTTGCCCAGGCTGCTCCCATGTATCCGAATACCGGAATGAGAATTATATTAAGTGCAAGGGTTAGAATAGCTCCGGCGACTGAGATTAACGCGCCAAGTCGTGTTTTATCAGTCAGTTTAAACCAAACACTTAGGTTATAAAAAACACCAAGGAATAAATTTGCCCACAATAAGATAGGTATTACTGCTGCACCTTCCCTGAAATCCTCTCCGATAAACAGAATTACAAAATCAATGAATAGCATTACAGCCAGATAGATTAGGAAACAGATGATGAGGAAATAGTTCATCAGCCTGGCATATGTCACCTTGGCATCAGCATTTTTTGAGCTCTCAAAAAAGAATGGTTCAACGGCATATTTGTATGTCTGAATAAATAAAGTCATTAATATAGAGACCTTATAACACGCACCGTATATTCCTAACTGTGCCATTGCATCAACTCCCGGAGGTAGCATGTATTTCATGATGACCCTGTCGAATGTCTCATTTATGATTCCTGCTAAACCGAAGATCAATAGAGGCCATCCGTAATTCAGCATTTTCTTTAAAAGGTGGAGGTCGATTTTCAGCTTCATCCTGAAAATCTCAGGAGACAGCATTAGAAGCGTTACAACGCTTGCTACAAGATTGGAGATGAAAATGTACCCTACTCCTATCGAAGGATCATAAAAATGCCTTAAAAACGATGATTCAAATAACTCTGGATTGTGTGTTATTCTCGCTGGAATGTATATCAGGAAAAATAGGTTGAGTCCTATATTGACAACTATGTTGGTAATCTTTATTACAGCGAACCTTATAGGCCTGTTTTCCAATCTGAGTTGTGCGTATGGTATGCTGGAAATAGCATCAGCTGCCAGAATAAGTGCAAACCATTTTAAATATTCGGGGTGACTGGCATAACCGATTGCACCTGCAAGAGCTGGTGCTGCAATATATACTATACCTACGAAAAGAAGTGATGTGAATATTAATGATCCAATTGTAGTGGCGAATACTTTTTGCTTATCCGGATTATTTGTAGCAAACCTGAAATATGAGGTTTCCATACCATAGGTTAGAATAGCAAACAATACTGCAACATAAGCATACAGTTCTGTTACTACACCGTATTCAGCTGTTTGAAATAATCTGGTATATAACGGAACCAATAAATAATTCAGTAATCTGGCTACTATGGTTGGTAGTCCGTAAATCGCTGTCTGACCTGCCAGTTTTTTAAATGGATTCAACTGTTAGTATCTTTATTAAATGCAGGCAGGGTGATAACAAATGTTGTCCCCTGATTATCACTCTGAAATGTGATGGTTCCTCCTGCCGTGTCTATGATATTTTTAACCATTGCCAGACCTAATCCTGTCCCGCTGGATTTGGTTGTAAAATTAGGTGAAAAAATCTTTGCTTTTAGTTCAGGGAGTATACCAACTCCGTTATCTATAACCTTGATGACTACAAGTCCCCCTTCAGATTCCAGCTGAACTTCAATCTTTCCTTCCATTTCCGTGGGTATTGATTGAATAGCATTATTAAGAAGATTTACCAGGACTCTCGCTATTTGTTTCTTATCAGCATATATATGTACCTCACTTTCGGGCAGATGAGTAGTTATTGAGAATTGCTTCTGTGTAGAGAAGAGTGTAACGGTGTCTTTTATAAGTTCTTTCAGTTCTATTTTCTCGTTATTTGCTTGTGGGAATTTGGCAAAATCAGAAAATGCTGAAGCGATACTGGCTAATGAGTCTATTTGTTGTATTATGGAGTTTGTGGTCTTTTCTAATCTGGTTTCCCAATCAGGTGCCTTATCCTGCCACGACCTGTATAAGTGCTGAATACTGAGCTTCATCGGAGTCAGTGGATTCTTTATTTCATGGGCAATTTGACGGGCCATCTCTTTCCATGCATTTTCCCGTTCTGATTGTGCTAATTTATCTGCGCTATCCTCAAGTTTATCCAGCATCAGGTTGTAGGTGTTTATCAGATTGCCAAGTTCATCATGTCGGTTATACTTGATCTTCTCATTGCGTTTGTCGAGTTTTACATCTGTAAACTTATCTCTGATAAGCTGTAACGGACGAGTAACATAATTTCCCACCAGTAATGATATGAAAACCGCTATGGCAGTTAGAATGATATAGAGATTTACAAATGTCACCAGGAAAGAGGATATCTCCTGTCTTAATTCATGCTCTCGTGCAAAGAATGGCAGGTTTATATATGCGACAAGTTTATTGTTCTTGTTTCTAAAGGGAATATATGCCGAAGAATATTCATAACTCCCAATTTGCTCGTTTGTGACAAAGAATGTTCTCTGGTTCACTGCCATTTGGTGGTACGCTTCAGGACTCATGAATCCCGACCTCAAGCCTTCTTCAAATATCTCAGGTCGTGAAGTAGCTTGTAGAATGCCATCAACATTATAGATATTAATGTCACTAAAGAACACAAGAGAGAATTTGGTAAGCAATTCTTGTAGGAAAGGCTGATATTCGGGTTTTATATAGTCAATCGTGTCTAACTTATGTTCTATTTCTATCAATACAGAATGAGCCTTCTCACTTAGCATATCCTGATTTTTTTGCTCATTCAGGTTCTTAATGTTTTTTAGTGTTGTTAGTCCAGTAGTTACCGATGCAAATACTACCAGAAGTACGAGCACAATTTGCAGCTGGGATTTAATATCAGGATACCTTTTGTCCCGGTATTGTAAATTGTAAACGGTTGTGATAACGAACACTAAAATAATGTGGAATATCAGCTGATACGTAAAAGGTGCTAGTTTATCCAGAGATGACAGCTTTTTCTTGCTAATTATTATAGATGTATCATCATTTACAATATGGTATAGATGATTGTATCCGTTTTTGTCAAAGAAATTGTGGTCTTTTTTGAATAACATAAAGGGCTTTTCCGAGATGCTGTAAGAGTACTCACCAACGTTCTTAATAAGCTCTCCTTTGCTGTAGATGGCATACGAGTATACATTTAAGTCATAAAATGACACAAATGACTTGTCGAGTAAAAGTTCGGGATAACCAAGTCCCTTGGGAACATACTTTTGCGTGAATTCAATTACAATAGATGCCTGCTGTCTCTCGAATTCTTTTGTTTCAATCGGAATTCGGGCAATATAGTTGCTTACACCGTATGATTCTTTCAGGTGGTATAGATTGATAGCCGAGGTCTTGGAAGTTATGTTAGTTATTATCTGGTTGAAATAGTTATCACAGCCAATGATCTCACCGGAGGGCTTTATTTCCAGATCTTTTTGCGGGTAGCATAATGTTACCTGAGTATTGAATTTAGTCCAGTAACCGTGCAGATGTTTGGTTACATAGTCTATGCATTCGGTTTCAAATTCAGGCTGGTACCAGGCTTTTAGAAATGATTTCCTGATAGTAGTGTCGGATAATATACTTTTCTCCAGTTCTTTATACAGGTACTCAGCCACTTTATCCTGGTCAGAAGAAAGTCTCAATGCCATCAGCTTCCTTTCTTCATTTTCTTTTGTTTCTGAATTATGATAGATACAGAAGGTTGATATAATAGTTAGGATCAAGATTAAAGATGTAGTGGTGGTAATTTTTGGAAATGGTAATTTTCCTCTGATAATAGTTAACAATACAATGAAAAATACCAATAAAAGAATGAGTTCTTCCCATTGAGGTATGTAAAATCCGGCAGTATAAAATGCTATCCATAATCCTATTGTGAAGATCATGAAACAGGTAATCAGTATATTGAAGCGATAGAATTCGTTGACTATTCTTAATAGTGTGTTAGTGATAAAGAAAAGACTGAATAACAGCAGCGATATGATAAAGTATGATATATAGCTGTAGACGTTAAAATCCAGGACTCTTGATAGATTCAGTTCAAACGAGGAGTTTATGATTAGTGTATCTATCAGATATAGTGTCATGTAATAAAAAAAGTTAAATAGAACCAGGCAGGATATCAGAATAAGATGTCGGTACTTTGCTATATGCTTTGTTGGTGTATACTTAAATGAGACCTTGTAAATAATAAAGCTTAAGAGAACTGCTATCGTTACATTTAGCAGGAGGTCGCCCAATGAAGGTATCCAGGTCGATGATGCGTAAACCAATGGACTAAAAATCTCAAATTCTTTAAAGAAACCCGGAATTCCGATTTGGAATTGTAAAACACGGATCAATATAACTATTGCCAGAGTTGAACAGATAACTATGAATTTCTTGTATCCCAGCAAAGAAAAGGTCTGATATACGGCCATTATCAGAAGGATATACGAAATGAGTAGCAGGGTATACAGTACAAACTGCTGTTCCCATGTAATATTATTAGTAGTGGAGGAATTGAGGTTGAGGTATAATAATGCTTTTCCACTATCATCCTTTACCGGATATTGGCCACCCGTAAACGATATAGTGTAATCTGCACTTAGATTATACACCGGATTGAATTCTCTTATCAGATAGTCATTCTGATAAGGATACTCATGGCTGATAAGATCCAGAAGAATATAGGAGTAATCACCATTTTTTGCAATACTAAGCTGATACCAGCCATCGGGAGTTTTTATTATCCTTTCTTTCTTATTGGCAATTTCAAAAGGTGTTGAATTGTCGGACCAGTATAACGGATAATCATTATTTAATACAAATAGAGTCGTTTTAAGAGGCAAAGAAGCGGCCTCAATATTCAATAATTCAAAAGTTGGACTATCAAACTTTGTGGATAGTGCATTGACTAATGAGTTGTTAGCAATGTACCGTTCATTTAAGATCTGTTCAAATTGTGATGTTTTATTTTCTGGTGAACTATGTGATTTTATTAATGAGCTAATTCCCCATATTGATAAAAAGATGAAGATAGAAAAAGCATAAAGCAATAAGGGGACTTTAAGTTTTTTAGGCATAGTATGCTGCTTTTATCGATAGATTCATTTCACAATAATCAGACCGAAACGGGTTGCTCATTTATAATTGAGGACTACAAACTGCCTCTGCGTCTCCAAATGAGATTATTCCGGACACCACTTATTTAATAATCCAGAGGATTTAACATGTAAAGATAAAATAAAGAATTAAGAACCATGAAACATAGCTCTAAACGCAATAATCCATATTGCGAAATTGTACCACTTAAATAGTCAATTCGTATTAAAAGGAATATTTTTAGTAATTACTGGATTAAGACTTCCTAATAATATATATGAGACTTGAGTAATTATTATCATTTCTCGAAGCGTAAATATTTGACTGAAGTCCTTTAATAATTGCTTTAAGGTAGGGAAGTTTACTATTCTTATATTTTTCGCTTAGCAACGAAATATAGAATGCGTCATAGAGCATGGGAATAGTTGCGATTACTTTAAAAGAATGTTGTGCAGCTAATGAATGAAAACTTTTCTGTGTGAAATGATATAAATGGCGAGGCACATCGTATGCAGCCCAATAGTTTTTGTAATATTGGGCGTCGTATGATTGTGGATTAGGCAATGCTATAAAAGCAGTACCTGAGTCTTTCAGTATTTTGTGAATGACTTGCATTCTTTCTTTTATATCACTTACATGCTCAAGTACATGCCACATCGTGACAATATCTATTGACTGATTTTTAATACTTGACAAGTAATCAAGATTGCCTACGTCAAGTTTATACTCATTAATGGCGAATTCCCTGGGTTTTGCTTCAGGTTCTATCCCTTTGACATTATATCCCTGACTTTGGCAATAATTAAGGAATACACCGGTTGCACAACCTATATCTAATAGGTTAGTACCTTCGGAATACTTCTTTATCAGAGCTAATTTTGAACGGAGGGTAGATCTCCTGATAATATCATACACAACATTCATGAAGCTCTTATTGTCTGTCGAATGAGAAATGTAGTCTGATGATTGGTAATATCTACCTAATTGCTCAATATCTGGCTGTGGAACTGTATGTAACAGACCACATTGAGTGCATTTTTTTAATGAAAAGGACTCCTTGCTAAGGAAGTAATCGTCTAGTTTTAAGTACATTACGTGCTCTGTTGATGTGCAAGCAGGACACAATTCAATGTCAGGTTGGGTGATTTGTTCCACGTGAAACATTTTATTAATTAATGAGTAAGGAAAACTATCAAAACTGCAATATCAGCCGGTGAAACTCCACTAATTCTGCTGGCCTGTCCAATTGTTCCAGGCTTTAGTTTAGTAAGCTTTTCTCTTGCTTCAAATGATAATGAAACCAGACTTTGGTAATTAAAGTCAGGTTTAAGCGGTATATTATCATACTCTGACATTGAATCTGCCAGGTGCTTTTCTTTCTCTATATATCCTCCATACTTTATTAGGATTTCACTTTCCTCTAAAACCTCATCGCAGAAATCACCTAGTTTTTGAATTTCCTCTTCAAAGTATGGAGTGTTTAATACTAACTCTCGGAAGCTCACCTGAGGTCTTAATGCTAGCATTGAGACTTTCGCTTTTTGAGTGATTGGCGACGTGCCGCAATTTTCCAGAAAACTATTTATCTCAGAAGGAGTTAATGAAATGCTACTTGCTTTATTAAGTATTAATTCAATGAGACTATTCTTTTTGTCAACAGCATCCATTCTTTCTTGTGAGGCCAAACCTAGTTTATAACCAAGCGGAGTCAATCTCAAATCAGCAGAGTTGTGCCTGAGTAATATTCTGTATTCTGCTCTTGAAGTAAACATCCGATATGGTTCGTCAATTGTCTTTGTAATTAAGTCGTCAATCAGGACTCCAATGTATGATTCTGAACGTTGTAATATGAAAGGATCTGAATCGTTTATTGCAAGATGAGCATTTATACCTGCCATTAATCCTTGAGCAGCTGCCTCTTCATATCCTGTAGTACCATTTATTTGACCAGCAAAGAATAAATTCTTTACCCGATGAGTTTCTAAGGTGGGTTTTAATTGATCAGGTGGAAAATAGTCATATTCTATTGCATAACCCGGTCTGAAAATCTTTGCATTCTCAAAACCAGGCACTAGTTGAAGAGCTTTAAATTGAATATCCTCAGGAAGGCTTGATGAAAAACCATTAACATAATATTCTACAGTATCCCAACCCTCAGGTTCAACAAAGAGCTGATGTCGTGATTTATCACTAAACCTGTCAATTTTATCCTCAATCGAAGGGCAATAACGAGGTCCCCTACCCTCAATCCTACCGGAATACATTGGAGAAAAATCAAAACCCTCTCTGAGGGTATCATGGACTTTCTGATTTGTATAAGTAATATAACAACTGCGTTGCTTTGTTAATTTAGGCGTATTGGTAAATGAGAACTTTCCAGGATTTTCATCACCTTTTTGTTCTTCCATTTTTGAGAAATCAATAGACCTGCCATCAACTCTTACCGGTGTGCCGGTTTTCAACCTTTTTGATTCGAATCCTGCTTCTTTTAAAGAACCAGTTAATCCAAGTGATGCCTTATCACCCATTCGTCCACCACCGAATTGTTTTGTCCCGATGTGAATTATGCCATTAAGAAAAGTGCCATTTGTTAGGATAACCGACCTGGCACTAATTTCATGACCCATGGTAGTCTTTATACCTCTGACAACATCCTTTTCAATTATTACTTCATTAACGGTATCCTGCCAGAAGTCTAAATTAGGAATCCTTTCCAGAGTCAATCTCCACATCTCCGAAAACCGCATTCTATCACTTTGAGCTCTCGGACTCCACATAGCCGGTCCTTTTGACTTATTCAACATTCTGAATTGTATCATCGAGTGATCGGTAACTATACCAGAATAACCTCCTAACGCGTCAATCTCTCTTACTATCTGACCTTTTGCAATACCTCCCATTGCTGGATTGCAAGACATCTGAGCCATAGTAGACATATTCATAGTAACTAGTAGTACTGATGAACCTAGATTAGCAGCAGCGGCAGCAGCTTCACATCCGGCATGTCCCGCTCCTACCACAATAACATCATATATTTTAAACATCCTTTACCTGTTTCACGTGGAACATTCCTATGAAGAAAACGGTTAATGCAAATTTAAGTTGATATAAATGCATTAGTAACCATTGCAAAATTCCTTTAAAGAAAATGGATTATGCAATTTTCAGGCCGCAAAAATACTAAATAATTAGCTATGGAGAGATTGCCAAACCAACGAATGATACCAAGTTAGAATGAAATATTGGGGAGATGGACTAAAGTCTGGAAATGACTCTAGGATATGTGAGAAGCTGACGTGACTTTAATGAGCCTAAATAGTGTAATCGATTGACTTCTGAACCAAGGATAACTCTATCAGAAGCCTATGCTTAAAATGAATTCTTTGATGTACGGGACTTAATGGGTAATGAACTTAATACAATTCCAGGCATTGGTTTTCATTATTTCGCATATTGAGGCTTTCAGATTCGGTTTTATCCTCAAGACCCGTTAGATGCAAAATCCCATGAATAATTACGCGACGTAGCTCATCGTTAAATGAAGTATTAAAACTCTCAGAGTTTTCTTTTACCCTGTCAATACTGATAAAGATATCTCCACCTATTACTTTCTCCTTTGTATAGTCGAAAGTGATGATATCAGTATACGTATCATGGTCAAGATACTTAACATTTAAATCCAATAAGTATTTATCTGAACAGAAAATGTAGTTAATTGTGCCTTCAGAGAATTTCTTTCCCTGAATTACTTTTCTAATCCAATTCTTAATCCGGGCATTACTCTCAAGAGTAAACTCAATGTCCTCGTTAAAGAAATTTATTGCCATATTTTAGTTTGATTCAGATGAAGAAGGTATATGAATGTAATAACTGTTGACTTTATTTCGATAGTAATTCCTGAAAGATGGAGGAATTGTATGTATTAACTCAGTTTCTTTTGATGGAAGTCCAATACTATCAAAATATTTAGCCGGATCAGGACGCGGAATATCTTTCCCTTCATTTGATTCTCTTCTCTCCTCCTGTTCTCGTTTCGTCTCTGCTTTTTCTGATTCAAGCAAACGGGTAAGAATATCTTGCTGCCGCTTCATTGTTTGCTGATTCAGGATCTTATTTACCAAATCGCTTTCGGTTTTTTCCATTTCCT
The DNA here is from genome assembly GCA_964547915.1 of uncultured Lentimicrobium sp. GTDB lineage: Bacteria > Bacteroidota > Bacteroidia > Bacteroidales > Lentimicrobiaceae > Lentimicrobium. The sequence goes on along the minus strand of CAZJPP010000005.1, from coordinate 29,544 downwards.
GAAGCATCCGCTGCATTCCCTGCTGATTTACATTTCCTTCCTTTTGAAGTTCATCCGCATACTGTTGAAGCATTCTTCTTAGAGCCTCCTGTTGTGCTGCCATTCGTGCAAGTTGCTCACTCATTTGTGTTCCCTGCCCCTGCTGACTCTTTTCACCTGGCTTTGGAGACATGCCTTTACGTAACTCTTCCATTTGCTGATTGAGTTTCTCCTGCATTTGTCTCATCGATTTCATTGAATTCTTGCCCTTACCGGGTTTGGGATTTTGCTTACCTGATTTACCGGAAGCCTGCATATTGAGCGATTGCTCCATATTCTTTAGTGACTCAGATAATAATAAGGCAAGATTGTTTACAGCAGTCATAACATATTGTTGCTTTGAACTTGCCATACCAATGGATCTTTTCTGTAAAGCTTCCAGAGTCATATCTGTATTATTATTGATATCTCTGATTTCTCTGTTTACAAAATTTCCGATCATAGGCTGTCTCTTGCTTAAAGCGAGTAAAGAATCTTCAACCATTGATAAGTTATCTTTCAGGCGTTTTTGGTCCTCAACAATTTTCACAAATTTGGGGTCTGATCTATTTATAACTTTTAAACGATCCATTAAATCCTCCTGATCGAATGACATCCTTACGAGATTTTCAAGAATCACCCTGAGAGCAGCTGCATCCTCGCCGAGTTGTTCTTGATTCATCTCCTGCTGCATCTGAAATAAATCATCACTCATTCGCTTCATTTTTTCGGATGCCTTTCTTTGGTTTTCTGATGCCTTATTCATCTGAGATTCCTTAAGATTCTCCAGACTTTCATTCATCTCCTGTTTTACATCCTCAGATTGTTGCTCAGGCTTTTGGAAATTATTCGGTTCCGAAAGTTCTTTATTGAGCTTATTTAATTCATCTAGTTCTTTATTTATCTCTTCGAACCTTTCTTTAATCTGTTCCTGCTTCTTTCCTAGTTCTTCATTTTGCTTTCTATTACTGCTTTTGGTCTCTTCAGATAATTTGGATTCTTCATCTGCCAACTTTTGAATATCTTCAATTGCTTCCGTAAGTTTTTTGTCGAACTCAAGTTGTTTAAACATCTCGAGATTCCGGTCTAAATCTTTTTCAAGATCCTGAGCCGACATCTTCATTTTTTCCAATACATCCTTAACCTTATCTTTATTGAACTCATCCATCAATTTCTGCAATTCTTCAAACATCTTCTTCATTTCGTCCGACATAATATCTTCGAAGAGTTTCTCAAGTTGCTGTTGCTTTTCAATGATACTTTGATCGACTTGTTTAATCTGAGATTCTTTAGCATTCATTTGCTTATTCTCCAATTGCATATCTTCAATTTTGTCCTGCAATTGTTTATGTCTTTCAATCAGGTTTTCAATTTGCTTCTTATCCTGATAGTTAAGTTCTTTCTTATTTATGTATTCAGCATTTAATTTTTCAATTGCTTCCTGAATGCTCTTTGCTTCTTTGATGGTTTTTTCGAAGTCGTCTTTCAAATCCTCCTGATGCTTGTTAACCATAGAATTAATCTCATCAAGAGTAGGCATTCGGAAGGTCATTTCCTGAGAACGTGCTGGTTTAGAACCGTTTACGCCATCATTATCCCATACTTCGAAATAATATGAGATGTTTTCACCCGGATTAAGCCCAAGAGTTAGCAAGTCAAAGAAGTAATAGAAATTCTGTTCTGCTAAATCATTCTGTATCATTACCTGAGTAGACATTTCTGCCCCTTTTTCACCTTCTCTCAGCTTAGTCATCTTAAACTCAAGATTCCTAAAACCGTAATCATCTCTAATTAAGCCTCTGAAATACAGCCTATTATCGAATACACTATCCCTATATTCCTCAATTTGGATAGTAGGATAGATATCAGGAATAGCATTAGCATAGAACAATAGTGAATCTTTATTAGTGAAGAATTCATTACTACTGAATATGGTTATTTCCGTTCCTTCCATCAACTTATGGCTGGTTCTGAAAGCATTACTGTTTGATGAAGTGAGTTGCTGTAATTTATCACCCAGAATAAAGGAAACTGATTCCGCATCACGGGTATAGAAATTCCAGTTAAGTATAGTTCCTTGAGGCACATTTATATCGCCCACATTAGAGATTCTTTCATTCTTTCTTTTAAGGTATGCCGGGAATTGAAGATCTATATCGTAATTAAGAATTATCGGCTTTGGAAGAACTGTCACATGATAAGCATCGCTTGTGTATCCAGCTGCTAACAATTTGAAATCAAAGCTTTTCTGTATTTTTTTAAATGTGTACTCGAACTCAAGTTTGCTTAAAGGATTCATTCTGAATTCATTTCCATCAATTAACAGAAGAATCTCTGCAGGTAACTCCTCACCTTTCACTCCAACATTTAACACAAAATCTTCCTGCTGAACGGCTGTAAGGTCTTTATTATTTATTTGTAATGAGAAAGGAAGAGGTTTAGAAAAAGTGACTGAATGATTGATTAATCTGTTGCCTGGTCCCGTTATTACTTTAGGTGACGCAATTAAAAGAATACCAATTATAAGTATCGGTGGGAGAGCAAAGTACAAATACCTTTTATTTGAAGAATAGTTAATTGCCGATCTGAATGGAACAGTCATTAACTTTTCCGATTTCTTGGTTATTCCTGCAATAATAAGATCATAATTTTCAGGATTCTCATCAGCTAACTTCTTTAGTTGCAGTGTATTCAAGAGAGTATCTTTTACTTCGCTAAAATGCTTACCTACGATATCCGCAGCCATTTCATGAGAAATACGTGATCCTATCCGGTTGAGTTTTAGAATAGGAGTAAGTATATACTTATAAAGGAGAATAATTCCTAAAACCAGATAAGAATAGAATAATACAGTTCTTACAGTTGTTGAAAACCAGGCAACTGATTCAAATAAGGCAAAAATCAAGAAAAAGCTACCTAATAAAGCAAGACTATAAAGCACACCCTTGATAAGGAGATTAGTATAGTACTTCTTTATGAAAGAGTCGAGTTTATCAATTAGTATGGTATAGTTGCTATTCATATCAACTGTCTGTATAATCCAATAACATTATTTTTACTTAAAAAGTGTGTTAAAAGATTGAAAATCAAGATTAAACCAAATTTCTATTTTGCATCAAAAACTTCTATTCCACTCCAGTCATCAGGCAATTGTTTTCCAGTAATATTTTTGCACCTGTTAATATAAAAAGCAGCTGCAGCATCCATTGGATTTATCTTCACAACCTCTGTGAAAATCTCAATTGCTTCGGTAAAATTCCGGTTTTTATAAGTCTCGATGCCTTTTCCGAAAAGGGCCTTTGTCTGTGTTTTCAATTCTTTTATTTCCTCAGGTTCCCCATCCAGAACTTCGAATATATAAACAGCTTCCTTCTTGCCTTTAACTCTGGCAACATCAAGGAATCGGAAATTATAATTACCCGGATTATTTAATTTAATAAGACTATCCTCGCTTATGATAATTGAAGTTTTGTAGATTTTCGTGAGTCCTTCAAGTCGTGAAGCCAAATTAACCGAATCAGAAATAACGGTTCCGTCTATACGGCCCTCCCCTCCTACCACACCAAGCATCAAATTACCTGTATGTATTCCAATACCTGAATCTACAGATGGTTGACCAATTTCAGCTCTATCTCTGTTAAACTGATCAAGAGCCTGTCGCATTTCAATTGCGGCATTAATTGCATCATCAACAGAATCCGAAAAAAGAGCCATTATAGAGTCACCCATGTATTTATCGATGAAACCGTTATTTTTCCTGATAACAGGTTCCATATAGCCTAAATAGTGATTTATAAAATCGAAATTCTCCTTGGGTGTCAGACCTTCTGAAAGCTCCGTAAATCCTCTGATATCGCTGAAGAGAACTGACATTTCTTTTTGAACCTGATCACCAAGCTGAATGTCGACGAAGTTCTCTTTACCTAAAAATTCCAGAAACTGATTAGGCACAAATCGTGAGTAGGCTTCATTCATCTGTGATATCTTGTAGATGTATTCTCTCAGACGAGAGGTCATAAGGTTATACCCCTCTGACATGACTCCCACCTCATCATTCGTTCTAACGATAGTATAATTATCGAGTTTACCTTCACTGGTAAATTGCATATTCCTAACCAGTTCATTAACAGGTCGTACAATATCAGCTGTTGACCAACTGACAAAGAACAAAATATAAATGAAAGCTACCATTATGCCGCTGGTGATACCTGCAAACATAAGGACGTTATCTATCGCGCTGATATAATAGAGGTTTGACTTGCCGAATTCACTTTCAATATCTAAATCAGGTCCCATAATATCAGTTAATCGACCAAGCATTATTCGCAATTCACCAGTTGTAGCATGATTCATATCCTGTATAGGCGTCAGGCTTATAAGCAAATAGAGCAAAACAACCGTTAATGGAAGCAAAGTTGTCATTGCACTTGCAGTGTAAAGTCTGTTTTTAATTTTACCGGTCGATCTTCCAAAGATTCTTTTCTGAAGCTCATCGCGGGAATAAATGTGCTCAATGTATTTAATATGTACAAGGTGCTTTTGCCAGAAGAAAATGAAAAGAGTACTTAAAAGCGATGCTATGATTGATATAAATAGGTAGCTGAGGTACAATCTTCTGCCTAATTCATCATCAAAACTGGACGGATTGGTCACACGTATGATCATTATCACATGCATAACTGTGAACGCAAAAAACACAATACCGGAATTTACCAAAGGTGTCTTTAACAAAAACCGTCTGCAGTACCTGTAAAGCCTCTTAGAAACCGATCTGTCTTTTCGTTTTCGCTTAAAATAGATTTTGTAAGGAATATTGAATATAATTCCACCTAAAACACTGAAAATAAAAACAAAACGAAACATTTTATTAATGGATCCCGATAGTCCGTTTCCAGTTGTACCGCTAGTGGTATTAGGCGCGATAATTCGGGTACTATCTCCCTCTTCAATGATAATTGACAACTGATTTGAAGGATTATTCCGTGGCTCGAACACCAATCCACCTTCTTCAGAGTGAGAACTATTCTCTTTAAGAATGTCAATGCTTGCTCTGTCTTTAAGCTGTGGGTAGCTCTTAACAAGCATAATTCCCAATACCGGGTACACCAGCAGCAAATAAAGGAGAAGAGGAAAGATAAAGATTCGTCCTAACCTGTACTTAGGGATTGAAGACTTTTTACTATCCTGCTTAATCATATTTGTATTCAAGTTGGCTTGATTATAACAGATGTTAACCTACAAAGGTAAAAAATTTCGTTTCGTTCTTTTGAGTAGTTTCATAGAATAACAAGTAATTAAGAAAATGAGACATAATATGACCAAAGTTGTTTTTTATCTTTGCAGCCTTAAATAATGTTATGAAAGAAGTAAGAGTAAGATTTGCCCCTAGCCCAACGGGTCCTTTGCACATTGGTGGTGTTCGTACAGCACTCTATAATTATCTGTTTGCCAGAAAAAATGGCGGGAAATTTCTGTTAAGGATTGAAGATACCGATCAGAACAGATACGTCCCCGGAGCCGAGGACTATATTATAGAATCACTGAAGTGGTGTGGAATTAATTTTGATGAAGGTGTTTCTATCGGAGGTCCACACGAACCATACAGGCAAAGTGAGCGGAAGCATTTATACTTTGAGTATGCAGATAAACTTATAAATGAAGGCAAGGCTTATTATGCATTTGACACTCCTGAGGAACTGGAAGAAATGCGTGAAAGGCTTACCCAAAAGGGTGTAGCAACTCCTCAGTATGACTACCTTTCACGATATGAAATGAAGAATTCTCTGGTCCTGTCTCCCGAAGATGTCAAGGCTCGTCTGGAAAGAGGTGAACCTTATGTTATCAGGGTTATGATTCCTGCCGACAGAGAGATTAAAGTTGATGACCTGATTAGAGGTGAGGTTGTCGTACACACTTCAAAACTCGACGATAAAGTATTGTTTAAATCTGATGGTATGCCTACTTATCATCTGGCTAATATCGTTGATGACCACCTGATGGAGATCACTCATGTAATCAGGGGAGAAGAGTGGCTGCCCTCTGCCCCACTCCACGTGTTGTTATATGAGTATTTTGAATGGGATGCACCTCAATTCGCTCATTTGCCTCTATTACTTAAGCCTGATGGCAACGGAAAGCTTAGTAAGAGAGATGGTGACCGTCTTGGATTCCCTGTTTTCCCTCTACAGTGGATTGATCCTAAATCGAAAGAAATATCATCAGGATATCGCGAATCAGGATATCTGCCTGACGCCTTCATAAATATGCTGGCAATGCTGGGATGGAATCCGGGAACCGAGAAAGAGGTATTCACAATGCAGGAATTAATAGACGCTTTCTCAATTGACAGGGTTCAGAAACATGGATCCAAATTTGATCCCGAAAAGGCAAAATGGTATAACCATCAATATTTTTCCGGTTTATCAGATAATGAAGTGGCTCATTTGCTCGAAAAGCAATTGATTGGTAAGGGAATAAATGCTGAATTTGGTAAATTACTTGAAATATCGCGACTTATAAAAGAAAGGGTTACCCTAATCCCGGATCTTTGGGAACAGTCGTATTTCTTTTTTAAGCAACCACTTACCTATGACGAAAAATTGAAGAATAAAATCTGGCGGACTGAAACACCGGAGGTTCTAAGGAATATCTGCGCTTTTATTGAAGAACAGCCATCCCTGCAATCAGATACTTTCGAAACCTCCCTTAAAGAATATATTCATCAATCGGGCTTTAATATGGGACAGGTAATGAATACATTGCGACTTGCACTCGTAGGTTCCGCTTTTGGACCCGGAATAGCCGGAATTATATCTGTATTGGGCAAAGAAGAAACCATATCAAGGATTAACAGACTTAAAAACGCCTGATGAACCCGGCTTCCGTCAATCGTAGCAGGTTTAATGGATTATAGATATTTGCGCTAATAGCTACATGGATATGGACGAATTAATTGGTGACAGGGAGTTATATGAAAAACTGAAGGAGCTCGACATTCAATTTGAGTATCATCAACACCCCCCTGCTCCTACAATTGAAATCGCTGTTCAATATTGGAAGGATATTAAGGAAACAACCCACTGTAAGAACCTGTTTTTCAGGAATCACAAAGGCAACAGGCATTATCTGGTGATTTTTGATCACCGAAAAGAATTAGGTATTCATTCGCTTGAAAAATATTTGAAACAGGGAAAACTTTCCTTTGCTTCTGAGCAAAGAATGGAGAAATACCTGGGACTGAAACCTGGCTCGGTATCCCCGTTTGGATTGATTCATGATAAGGAACATCATGTTTATCTATTTCTTGACAAAGACCTTGGTGAAATGCCCAATATAAGTTTTCATCCTAATGACAACAGAGCCTCTATTGTCATATCATATGCTAACTTCCTGCGCTTTCTAGGACATATGGGTAATAAATACGAATTCATGGACTTTGCGGCAGAAAAGAGCCGATTATCAAGTGTGAATTTAACTGCACTGACCCAATAAAATCCAGAGAAGAATAAAGATCAGGATGGTAGAAAAACAACCTCCACCAAGCTTTTTTGCTCCATAACCGGCTAGTAATGCCCTCAATAGTTTGTTCATAGAATAATAACGTTAGAGAAAGGCTTATTATTTATCAATATTAAGGCAAATAAGCGAATTTTTAGCTTTATTGATGATAATCTATTAAACAATTCAGAACTGCCGTTATAAGCTCTATAAAGCCTTAAAATAGTTGATAGTTTTAATTAATCCTTCTTCAAGCTCTATATGAGGTTCCCAGTCAAGTCTTTCTTTTGCCAGTGTAATATCAGGTTGTCTTTGTGAAGGATCATCAGGTGGCAAAGGCATCCTTACGATTTTTGATGAAGATTTTGTGAGCTCAATTACTTTCTGAGCTAACGCCAATATGGTAAATTCATTAGGATTGCCAATATTAACCGGTCCTATGAAATCAGCAGGTGAATCCATCATTCTTATCAACCCTTCAACCAGATCATCAACATATTGAAAACTGCGTGTCTGTGATCCATCACCAAAAATTGTAATATCCTTATTATGCAAAGCCTGCATAATAAAGTTTGAAACCACTCTCCCATCATTAGGATGCATACGCGGCCCATACGTATTGAATATCCTCACTATTTTGATAGCGACATTATTCTGTTTATGGTAGTTTATAAAGAGAGTTTCAGCGGCCCGTTTACCTTCATCATAGCAAGCCCTCTCTCCTATCGGATTTACATGACCCCAGTATGATTCTACCTGCGGATGTATCTGCGGATCACCATAAACCTCACTTGTTGACGCCTGCAGTATTTTGGCCTTAATCCTCTTTGCAAGTCCCAGCATATTTATAGCACCCATTACTGACGTTTTTATTGTCTTAATGGCATTGTACTGATAATGGATTGGTGAGGCTGGGCAAGCCAGATTGTATATTTCATCAACTTCAATAAAAAAAGGCATAGTAACATCATGCCTTATTAATTCGAAATAAGGATTTCCCAGAAGATGTATTATATTTTCTTTTTGTCCTGTGAAGTAATTGTCTAAACAAACTACTTCATGTCCTTCAGTCAGTAAGCGTTCGCATAAATGAGAACCAACAAATCCGGCACCACCGGTTACTAGGATTTTCTTCTTGATCATAGAGATCTGTTCATGGAGTTAAAAACTTATCACAAAGGTATAGAAACCATAAAGCTTTTCAAATATTAAACAGATGGATGATTTTCCTTATGTGTACCGGCCCAATCACCCTGGTAAGGTGCTTCCCTAGTTGAAACCCTGACTATGAAATTATGTTTATGATGGTCAGTTATCAAAGAAATCAGAAAAGGGATCACATTCTTTAAAATATTGTCCCGGTGTTAAACCACTTAATGACTTAAAATCATTTATCATGTGAGCCTGGTCGTAATAACCACTGCAATAGGATATTTCAGTGAGATTTGTGGAAGGATCTATCTGTTTTATGTGAATTGAATTCTGAAATCTGACTGTCTTAAGGAACTGTTTTGGTGTGGTACCAATGAGATTCAGAAATGTTCGTTCAAATTGTTTACGACTTAAACATGCTGCATCTGATAAATCATCAACCAAAACGGAGCCTTTTGAATTTTTTATTAAATGCACGGAATCTATAATCCGCTTCATCTCATAAGACTGACTTTTTGAACTATAAAGAGCCATGAGACATTTCTCTGTCAGTGAGACTCTTTCTTCAAAGCTATCTGCCTCATACAATGAATCCTCCAGTCGGCATGAAATCTCCGGGAGTAGGTATTTCAGAGGGACATTGTGATCATAAATTTCATTGGCCGGAACATTTAAGAGCATTCCAAGACCAAACGGTAACAATGTAACTGAGAACATTGAAAATGTGCCGGTTATCGAAATATCGTAATAACTCTTTAAATGCCCGCTAATCAATGCCCTGTCTTCAATTGATTTGTGATCGTCGAGAGAAGTAGGTTTAGAATCTAAATAAAAGGTAAGCTCCATGAGTCCGTTAGGAACAATTCGCTGAATATACTCATCACCAATTGGAACGCAGTTCTCTATAGCCCAGTATTGTTTCACAAAAAGGGATAGAGGCCAGGATGGTTTTGCGGTAAAGAAGCTCACCTTTTATTTTTTTCAACAGTTAAGATTAATTATCACCGTACAGGCCTAAAATGTTTCCTTCGGTGTCATTGAAGGTGGCAAAATAGCCTCTGCCTTCGGCTTCAATCTTTGTTTTTGGGATAATGATCGTGCCTCCGTTTTTCTTAACCCTTTCAATTGCACCATCAAGATCAGCACCAGCATTAAGGCTGACAATTACACCATCTTTTGAAGGTTTGTAACCCTCTTTCTGAAAAATTGCCCCCTCTCCTGTCGGGAAACAGGCCATCTTTTCTTGTCCAAAGTCCAGTTCCTGCATACTAAGACCCAGAACTGCATTGTAAAATTTGACTGCTCTTGAGAAGTCAACTGCCGGGATTTCAACCCATGAAACTAAATTCTTCATTTTTATTTTTTTGGTTTGATGCCGCAAAATTAAACCGGGCGAAATTTTTGTAATTGTAAAAATACGACATCTTAAGCAATCACTTGAAGTATTGTCTCAAGCATTTTAAATCTATACATACACAGTTAATTACTTTGTCTGAACGTTGTAAAACCATAATCCAAAGCAGATGTTATTTATATTTGAATCATGGAAAGTATAAAAATCTTCCTGGCAGGAGAAATGATAGAAACTGCCAGTACACTAAAAGTATATAATCCCTGGTCGGGTGAAATCTTTGCCACAACTTTTAACGCCGGTGAAAAGGAGTTGAATAAAGCTATTCAGTCAGCTCTCTCTGTAAAGGAAAAGCTCACACAAATGCCTGTTTACCAAAGAAGTAACATATTATTACAGATTCGCGACCGGCTAATGGAAATGAAGGAAACATTTGCAGCCACTATCTGCAAAGAATCCGGGAAGCCAATGGTTAATGCAAGAGTTGAGGTTGATCGTAGTATAGGAATCTTCACTGTTGCTGCTGAAGAAGTCAGGCGTCTGCCAAAGGAGTATATAAGTCTTGATTGGGTACCTTCGGGTGAAGGCCGCGAAGCAATTGTAAAGCATTTTCCGATTGGAATTGTAGGTGGTATTTCCCCGTTTAATTTTCCACTCAATCTGGCAGTTCATAAAATAGCTCCTGCAATTGCCGCCGGTGTCCCTATTATTCTCAAACCTTCATCCACAACGCCTTTATCCACTCTCCTTTTGGCCGGTATAATCAGTGAAACCGAGCTTCCAAAAGGAGCTGTATCTATCCTACCAATGGACAGAAAAACCGGAAATCAGCTGGTAACTGATGAACGTATATCTATGATTTCATTTACAGGATCACAGGGTGTTGGCTGGAAGATGAAAGAGCAGGCCGGCAAGAAAAAAGTAATCCTCGAATTAGGTGGAAATGCAGCAGTCATTGTCTCTGAAAATAGTAACATGCAGGAGGCTGTCGCAAAATGTGTTGCCAGTGCATTCTCTTATGCAGGACAGACATGCATAAGCACACAAAGGATATTCGTTCATGAAAATATCTTCAGCCTTTTCCTGGAGAATTTAAAAGCAGGTGTAGAAAAGCTACAGCTGGGAGATCCATCAAATGATGATACTCAGATGTCAGTGTTAATCGATGAAGAAAATGCTGTTAGAATAGAGGATTGGGTAAATGAAGCCCGACAAGGAGGGGCTACAATTATTACAGGCGGAGCACGCACAGGAAGCCTTTATCGTCCAACCATACTAACAGGGACTAACAACTCAATGAAAGTGAGAAGTGAAGAGGTTTTCGGACCTGTAGTTATTGTTGAGAAGTACACTACTTTTCAGGAAGCTGTTGACCTTGTAAACGACAGTAAATACGGACTTCAGGCAGGTGTATTCACTAATCTTTACAGTGAAATGAACTATGCTTTCAACCGGCTTGAAGTTGGTGGAGTGATCATAAATGACAGTCCGTCATACAGATCCGATCATATGCCATACGGCGGAGTAAAAGAATCAGGCTTTGGCAGAGAAGGTGTGAAATACGCAATTCAGGATATGCTTGAACCCCGTGTTATGGTTTTACCTTCGTTAAACCATTAAAATAATCCAATCATAAGTGCTATGAAATTTGGTATCTGATAGATACACGAATATCATTCACTCTTCAACAACCCTAATTTCACAGCGAAGACAGTTGCTTCATGTGAATTTCCAACACCAAGTTTTCTTAAAATCCTTTGCCGGTGAGTGTTAACTGTATTCAGACTTATATAGAGCCTATCAGAAATCTCCTTACTAAGATACCCCTCCTTAACGTATTGAAGTATCTCGATTTCCCTTTTAGAAAGCACAATATTCTCTGAATTCGTATCGGTTAATTCTGGTGACGGCCAGTCGAGAATCTGTCCTGTTTTAAAATTATATATTTGACTGATTACATTTCGGCCTGTATCTGATTGATCAGGAGCTATATCAATAACACCTAGCGCAAGCCAAAGGTTTCCCAGAGGATCAAGCTCCAAAGCCTGCTGTTGTTCAATAATTTTTATGTACTGACCTTCTTTACCAAGCACACGGTATTGGTTAACTAACTTCCATGTGGCTTTTTTTTCTGATGGATAGTTAAAAAAGTGTTCAAGCAGCAGATTGCCGTTTCTGAAAAGATCAACCAGGTCATCAGGATGCACACGTGAATTAAAATATTCATTGCCATATTTATTCGCGGCATCAAGGTCATATCCAAAGATTTCCGCAAAATTGTAAGATGTGTAGATATGTTCTCTTTTGAATAAATCGAAGACAGTGATACCACAGTTATTCATTTGAGACAATAAACTGAGTGCAGGCAGATGTCGCTCAAATGCCTTGTAATCTAATTGATTTACATCAAATTGCTGCAAATCGAGTATACGCCTGTATTCTTTACTCAGGGTCTCAATTTCATTCATACTGACTAAATTACTGATAAATCAGTATTGACCAACGTAACTTAGAGAGTTAATATTGCAGAGTAAATTGTCAAATATGAAACTTACACTTGTAATTCTATTTCTCTCAGCAATTCTCTCTGCCGGTGCACAAATACCTCGTCAAACGGTTAAAGGAACTATAAAGGACGAGGCTTCCGGAGTTCCATTAATCACGGCAACCATTGTACTCTTAAACACAGATCCTTTATTAGGTGCCATTTCTGATGAGAATGGCAAATTTGTGATTTCAGGGGTGCCTGTAGGCAGATACAATTTAAGCGTCACTTATGTTGGATACCAGCCTGTGATGATCAATGAAATTCTTGTTTCATCAACACGCGAAACAGTCGTGGATGTTGCTATGCAGGAGCAGGTCACCTCGCTTGGTGAAGTACTTATAAAGCCAAAAATAAGTAAGGAGAAGCCTATAAACACAATGGCCTCGGTAAGTGCTAGAATGTTAAGCGTTGAAGAAGCCTCAAGGTACGCAGGTGGTGCTGATGACCCTGCCCGACTTGCTTCATCATTTGCAGGAGTTTCGGGGAATATGGTGAGTAATGGTATAATAGTGAGGGGAAATGCACCGAAATCATTTCAATGGAGAATGGAAGGTATTGAAATCCCTAATCCGAATCATTTTGCCGATGTTTATGCTTTTGGAGGAGGCGGACTCACTGCATTGAGTAGTCAGTTGATTGCAAACTCTGATTTCTTAACCGGTGCATTCCCTGCCGAATACAGCAATGCTTTATCGGGAGTTTTTGATATCTACATGCGGACGGGAAACTCATCCGATTATCAGCATACTTTCCAGGCCGGAGCTATAGGACTGGATTTTTCCAGCGAAGGGCCCTTCCGCAAAGGTTACAGCTCATCGTATCTTTTCAACTACAGATATTCAACACTTGCCCTGTTGACACCCCTCCTGCCTGAAGATGCTGAAGGGACAACATATCAGGACATTTCGCTGAAATTAAATTTCCCAACTAAAAAAGCAGGAACTTTCTCAATCTGGGGGCTTGGGCTATCTGACGGATCGGGTGCTGAAGCAGAGGCTGATAGTCTGTTATGGACCTATAATCAGGACAAAGAATACAATAACTCAGAACAGTTCATGGGAGCAGGCGGAATAAATCACATAATCAGTGTCGGGAAAAGCAGCAGTGTCAGGACCAGTCTGGCGGCAACAATCCTGGGTTTGAATTATGAAACAAAGAGAATGAACGACTCTATTCAACTTTTACCACAAAGTCTGGTAAAAAACCGGAACATAAACATGGTTTTAACCTCTGCAATTACAACCAAATTCAGCAACCGACACACTAACAAAACGGGGTTTACCATAACCGCTCTCAGCTATGATATGCTGATGTATGATGCAGGTGACTCAGGTTTGCCTCCGATCACAATAGTAGATGAAAATGGGAGTAGCGCACTTTTATCAGCATATACGGCATCCTCATGGCATATCTCAGATAAGTTAAGTATAAATTGCGGCCTTACCGGTCAGCTCTTTACCCTTAACAAGAGGAAAATAATAGAACCACGGGCAGGAATTACATGGCAATTTAACCAGCGTCAATCTATGGGACTTGCTTATGGATTGCACAGTCGGCTTGAACGTATTAATTACTATTTCGTTTGTGATGAATCAAGCAATCTAATAAATAAAGACCTCGATTTTACCAAAGCACATCACATTGTGCTGAGTTATAGCTTTAATTTAAATGATTATATCCTGCTGAAAGCAGAGCCTTACTTACAATTACTATATAATGTTCCTGTTGAACCGGGTACAGCATTCTCGTTTCTGAATCTTACTGATCAATGGTTTTATGACAACAAGCTGACGAATGAGGGCGAAGGAAAGAATTATGGAATTGACCTGACCGTAGAAAAGTATCTGTATAATGGCAACTATTTCATGGCAACAGGATCTTTATTTGAGTCAAAATATAAGACGAACGATGATGTATGGCGCGACACTCGTTTCAACCTCAATTTTGTGTTTAATCTGCTTGGAGGTAAAGAATGGTATGTGGGGAAAGATAACAGGAATGTCTTCAGTGTCAATGCCCGTATAACTTATCAGGGTGGGGAACGCTATACTCCGGTTAACCAGTCGGCGTCAGCCATAGCAGAAAGCGTAATATATGATGAATCACGGGCTTATAAGAATCAACTGGACCCTGCTCTAATCACACATCTTACTGTTAAATACCGTCTGAATAATCATCGCACATCACATGAATTTGCACTCAAGATTCTGAATTTAACTAACTACAAAGATTTTTATGGTTTCCGATATAACCACAAGACAAAAATGGCAGAAGAAAACAGAGAGGCGGTGATGATACCAAATGTGAGTTACAGGATTGAGTTTTAAATATCAGTAATGATAACTGGGTTTTAATACTGAGAACTATGTACAAACCTTAAAGTGATTTGTGTTGTATCAGGTTCTATATCACCAAACCTACATTGGTGGAGGCAACACGATATTACTGATAAACTTTAATCTCGTCAATTTCCCAGCGCTCTGTGTAGCGGCAACTTAATCCCACCTGAATCCCTTCCTCAGCTTTGAAATCAATTTTACGGTTATCATAATTTTCTACCATTTCACCATTGACAAAGCATTCAACAGTTCCGCTCAGCAGATCACAAACTACTTTGGCGTTTTCCAACACTTTACAATTTTCCCTGCAAACAAATCCCCAACGATTATTAACACTGATAATCAAATTACTGGCATCATAACAGGTTTGACCCCTGTTGAGGCTGATAACTTCAATAATCAACTTGCGGCGTGGGTCAACTTTAAGCACCGGACCATTAAGTTTTCCATCGCCATGAAGGAATAATGCTCCGTTTTCTTCTTTTAACTGATAAAACTTCCCATTTCCGTTATAAACAACCCATTTTTCATCCAGGATTCCATCGTTAAAATCATCTTCCAAAAGATATCGTCCCCCTTTGCTATAAAAGATTTCAAGCGAGTCAGTAACGTTAATTCCTTTACCTATGATTGAATAAATTAGCTTATTCCAGCCGGCCGAAAGAAACATGTCGGTTTTCATGGATTGGGCTGCAGATGAAAATTCGTCATTTTCAATCCGCAAGTATACTAAAGCCGATGAGAAGTAAGGATTGAGATATTTTACAGGCCTGATAACATTGTTGTATAAGGTGTCTTTATCTTTCACTGACAAGGTAAAAGGATTCTGCAATGCTTCATACTTCTCCCTTTCTCTCCTGGCAAGTTGCTCCTGTATTTTAGTATCATTTGCCTGCAATTCATCCGGTGAATTGAGATAACCGTCTTTACCACCCTGTCGTGCAAGCACAACTCCTGTAACGTAGAACCCGGATTTCCATATTTCTCTTGCATTTTCTGCCGTAAAACCGGGAATTTTTGTTGTCATATCTTTCCCGTCCCTGGTACAAAAGACCGATTTCCACGATGGAGACCCCGGCGTGTTAAAACCATATCCCTCACCTGATTTCGGAACTGTTGGGGCTATTTTTATATAGACGAGACATCCGGCTGACTTTTTAGGTACGCATTCCAACAAAACATAATCGCGATAATCAAGATAATCAACGGGCGTATTTTTTCCGGCAGTCCATTTAAAAACACCATCTACAACAGGTTCACCCATCAATAGCCTCAATTCCCATTTTACAGTAATACTTTTCAGTTGCATACTGTAATTAGTATGATGAGAATAATCAAATCCATTTATTGGAGCATAGGTTGTTTCACCTGCTCCCGCCGCCGGAACAAAAACAGGTTCACTTGTCTGTGCCATTACTCCAATAAACAAAAGGCATAGTACAAGCAAAGTCAATACTCTTTTCATTCGTATTAATTTGACAGGCAGTGTCTTACAATTGCATTAATACCCCGTAATTGACAACCTGATTTAAGTGCAAAGATCAGATTTCTGGCAGGAAAAACCTCTGTAAGATGCAAAAAATTCGCAGTTTGCTTTGAGTATATTTTACATTAATCGTTGTTATTGGAGCATTCTATTTGTAACCATCAAGTTTTATTTCCTTTATTGGGTCTCCCCCATCTATAAAAAACCTGCCGCCATTCTTCAAATGTTTTGCAATATTCTTTAGTGATTGCTTCTCTATTTCAGGGTGTCGCCCGTCAAAAGCACCAACCCTTATCGCAACCGCAATGTCAAATAGTTCTGTATCAGCATCTGGCACAAAATTCTCTACTGCTATTTGTCTGAAAGCCAATTTGCCTGTCGCTATTTCCTGTTGCGAACTTTTAATAGCTTGTTGAATAGCTTTTTCTGACCTGTCAATGGCAAGTATATACCCACTACCAACATACTTCGCAATTTCCCTTGCCATGGCCCCCGGACCACAGCCGATTTCCAAAACCCGAATCCCATCAAATAATGAAAGTGCAAGTACGATATCATGTAGTCGTTTTGATAATTGACTTTCAATCTTCTTCATTGCCGAATCCTGGTTTATTTGGTTAAACTGTAACCAATTTTCTGTCAGGTGGTCTGAAATACCACGACAAAACAGTTGCTATCATTAAAATCAGCGATGGTACGGCCTCAATGAAAGCTTGTCCTACCACCAGATGAGAGATAAAAGCACCTGACATGGCAAAGAAAAAACCGGCATACGCCCATTCTTTTACCAAAGGGAATTTAGGAATGAGAATAGCTATAACACCCAGGATTTTCCAGGTACCCAGGATGCTCAGAAGATAGAGTGGATAACCCAATGAACTCACAATTTCATTGTAACCACCAATTTGCAGCAATTGCTGAATCCCACCGGCCGTCATTCCAATAGCCAGATAAATGGTTATCACCCAGTAAATTATTTTATTTCTTCTTGTCATATTTCATTATTCGTTTGCCTGTTCATAATAAGTAACCAGTTGTCCACCGGACAGTGCTTTTGTCATCTTAAGTTTGAATATTTTACTTTCGTTCATGTTCTCAAACAACCGTAAACCCCCGCCTGCTACCATCGGGTGAATACAAAGCTGGAGTTCGTCAATGAGGTTAAGTTTCAAAAGCTGAATAATAAGACTCCTGCTACCCACAAGGATTTCGTTACCTGATTGCTTTTTGAGCTCCTTAACTACTTCCCCGGGAGACCTGTGTTCCAATCGGGCACTATCCCATTTAGTGTCTTTCAGGGTATTTGAAAAAACAAGCTTTTGAATTTTATCTATGTGGATTGCAAAATCATCCATCGATTTATCACCGGAAGGATTTTGCAGCAGGGTTTGCCAGAATTGCATAAGACGGAAAGTAATCCGGCCATATAAGATAATTCCTGAATTTTTAATCAGTTCAGTATAATGCTGATGCAACTCTTCATCTGCAATCCCGACAGTATGGTCGCAAACCCCGTCGAGTGTCATATTTATAGCAGCTATAACCTTTCTCATGTTGGTAATGATTGTCTTTTCTCATAATAACTACAGGCAATTATATTGTGTTCATTCGGTTAATGCTGTTATTCAGGAATGGTGGCAGCTGAGGTTATACTATCTTTTTGTCATGATTACTCAGTACAAAAGAAAAAACCACTTACAATTTTACTCGTAAGTGGTTTTCCAATTTATTGACCTACTTGGCGTCTAATCCGGACTCTACTGATTCAGAGTTAGATGTGTGGCCAATTACACTATTGCAACCTGAGCTTCAAGGTTTATTGGACAATAACTTTTTGATAGTCAGAGTACCCATCATTACATATTGTTTTAACCATGTAAAGGCCCTTTTCAAGTTGGGATACATCGATTGTATTTACATTGCTGGTTAACACAAGCTGTCCTTTTGAATTGTACATTTCAATCTCTTTATAGTCAGCATTTGTCTTAACAGTAATTTGTGTATTTGCCGGGTTTGGAAATACCTGAACCTGCATTTCAGGAGCGATTATATTTCCACTGCTTACAGGATCAAGAGCAATATTATAGCGCACCAATCCAAGATCACTTGTACCGACATAGACTTCTGCACTTTCTTCAAGAAAACGGTAATCGCTTGTAGATGCTGTAAGGTATAGTAAATATTTAGGCATTACTTCATTCCATGTCTGACCACCATTACTACTGTATATAAGCTTAAATTCTGACATCATTGATGTATTTACAGTGGCAACAATATGACCGTTAACTTTATCGGAATGCTCCATATTATGAACCAGTCCTTCGTAGATTTTAACCCAGGTTTTTCCTCCATCTATCGATGTAAATATACCCTTATTGGAAGTAAGGGTGAATTGATTACCATTCAAAGGATTAGCCTTAAGGTCGAGTATCAAGTCAGTGAATTCAATTAATTCATCAAGTCCTGAGCTGCTTAGTGTCCAGGTTGAGCCGGCATCTGTTGATTTATAGATTCTAGTACCAATGGCCATAAGAATGTTATCAGAACTTCCATTGAAGTAAACAATCCCGGTAATATAATCAAGATATGGTAATGAGACTTGAGTGGAAGTAATGTTACCAGGATCTGAGAAATCTATTTTATGGACCTGAAAGTCTTCTCCAAAACTTGAAAAAGATGCAAATGCAACACCATGATTATTGGGGTCTGTTGCCACAGCATCAAGCGAGTTGCTGAACATACTCAACACATCGATCTTATTAGCACCATGATCATCGCTAACCTGCAGTGCAGAGCCCATGAATGACCCGGAATATGAATAGACCCTACCAGGTATAAACTTCTCAGTAAACACAGTTGTGAATGGGTTTATACTCATATAATCAATAGGCTTAACATCATAAGGAGTATCAATCCCGGTCTCCATATCTCTATGTATTATACCAAATTGTACTGAATAGTAAAGATGTTCTTCCGGTGAAGCAGTGAAGCTAACACTTCCTGTTGTAACGAAAAATGGATTTTTAACTCTGGTCATAGTAACACCGCCATCAGTTGAAAATTGAGGGAAATAATCGGCGTTAATGAATACTTCCTGGCCATTGAAAGGATTAAATGTAGCAGTCAGACCATAAACATAGCCTTCTGTTGCATTGTAATCGTAAACATAATTCTCCCAGGTTTCGAAGTTGTCAGTTGTAATAACTACTTCATTTTCCTCGAGAACAATAATGTTATTTAGGTCAGTGGGATTATAAACAATCGCGTTGATGTTATCCTGGATTCCTTCAGTCCACTCGATACCTATTCCGGTCCATGTATTACCACCATCTAATGATCTGTAAACGTCTTCAGCTTCTGCTAAAGCTCCGGCAGCACTTGAACCAATCAGGATGTCATCAGAGTTTTCAGGATTGAATGTGATTGCATCAAATGTAATTCCGGGCAGTTTTTCAGTCCATGTGTTTCCGGTATCTTCTGAAATAAACAATCCACCTATAACATCAGTCGGACCATTTGATCTGCCTAAAAATAGTTTATCAGGGTTTGAGGGATCAATTGCAACATTATTCACAAATACTTCATTATAGTCAACATGATAGTAAATTTCATCCCATGTTGCACCTGCATCTGTGGTGTAGTAGACTTTAGCAAAGCCTGCAAATCCAATTTGGTAGTTTTGTAAAAGTATTGCGATATCAGTATTATCCTCATAAATATCATAGGCTGAAACCCACCAATCATCAGCGTTAGTTGGAATAGGAGGTACAAACTGTTTTTCAATCTCCATGGAATTTATATCGAGGATAAATAGAGCATCGATGTTATCAGTATAATTTGTAAAGAAGCTTAACTGATTGTTTGGCAGAATGCGTAGTTCTTTAAGCTGTGCCCCCCTATCGGTGTGAGAATAAAACACATCCCAAGTCACTCCATTATCTGTTGATTTCAGAATGTGATTTCCTAATGTTAATGCATAAAGAGTATTCTCATTAAGTGGATCATAGTTAAAGTCAAAGATTCTACCATACTCGTCAGTACCAACACTTTCTGCCTGGCTAAACAGTGATTGATTAAATGCTAAAAGTAGAACAAAAGTCAAGGTAATCAGTGTTCTCATAGTTTTGTGTTTTAAGGTTTGAGGTAACAATATTCTGAAAATTAAACACAATATTGGTTAAAATGTGCAGGAATAAGTGCGACTATCAGTAGGAAAAAGTGTGACATTTATATGAGTTATTTTGGAATTCGTACCTATAAAGTTGTAATTATTGCCTATTTATATATAAAACACAGGAAAATGCCTTGTATTTATTCGATAAATGCTGAAATCGGGAGCTATGGCATCAATGTTAGATTATCTTTTCATCATAATTATCCTGTATAAAACGAAAAACCACTTAAAATTTTACTTTTAAGTGGTTTTTATGCTTGTTGACCTACCAGGGTTCGAACCTGGACTCTTCTGATCCAGAGTCAGACGTGTTGCCAATTACACCATAGGTCAGAATCAGGCTGCGAATTTACGAAATAAGTTTTTTAACCTGCAAACTTTTTGTCACAATTTTATCTTAAATCGAAATATATCTGCAACCTGAGCTTTCAAGGTTTATTGGACAATAACTTTTTGGTAGTCAGAGTACCCATCCTTACCTATTGTTTTAACCATGTAAAGGCCTTTTTCAAGTTGGGAAACATCGATAGTATTTACGTTACTGGTTAACACAAGCTGACCTTTTGAATTGTACATTTCAATCTCTTTGTAGTCGGCATCTGTTATAATTCTGATCTGAGTACTAGCAGGATTTGGATAAACCTGAACCTGCATTTTAGGCACATTAATTCTTTCAACTCCAACAGGATCCAGAGATATATCATATTTTACGAGACCAAGGTCGGAAGATCCGATATAGACTTCTGCACTTTCTTCAAAGAACCTATAATCACTTTCAACTGCAATCATATAATATAATTCTTTGGGTTTTACATCACTCCAGGTTTCACCGGAATTACTGCTGTAGATAATTTTAAAATCTGAAACAGTTGATGAAGGAACCGTGCCTATAATATGACCGTTTACCTTGTCAGAGTGCTCTATATTGTATACAAACCCATCATAAAGTTTAGTCCAGGTAGCACCACGGTCATAAGAAGTAAAAACTCCTTTAGTAGAAGCAAGTGTAAACTGATCGTCATTTAAAGGATTAGCCTTAAGGTCATATATGAGGTCAACATAATTCGTTAATTCCTCAAGTCCCGTGTTACTTAAAACCCATGTTGCACCGGCGTCTGTTGACTTATAGATCCTTGTTCCAATAGAAATTAGAATATTATCAGAGCTTCCATTTTCAAACTGTATACCGGTAACATGATCAGCAAAAGGTAATTGGATAAAATCTACAATGATATCTGAAGGATTTGAGTAATCTATTCTAAACAATAGAAACTCGTCTTCTCCAGCTGAAAATGATGCAAATATAACATTTGCATTGTTAGGATCAGTTTTAGCAGTCCACATTTTGCTTGCAAACAATTGCATTAATTCCATCGAAGTAGTTCCATGATCATCACTAACTTTTAGTGATGAACCCATAATTGACTTGGCAAAAGTATAGACCCTGCCAAGCATTGTTTTCTCAGTAACAATTTCATTTCCTGAACCACTTATAGTTATATAATCTATAGACTTAACATCATGAGGAGTATCTATACCTGTAGCCATTTCTCTATGAACATATCCATATTGCACGCTATAATAAAGATGCTCTTCAGGTGAAACGTTGAAATTAATAGAACCGGTAGTTGCGAAATATGGATTTTTAACTCTTGTCATAGTAGCTCCACCATCTGTTGAAAACTGAGGATACCAGTCTGAGTTAATGAATATTTCCTGGCTGTTGAACGGGTTAAACGATGCTGAAAATCCACAGACGTATCCTTCAACCTCATACACATCATACACATAATGCTGCCATGTTTCAAAGTTGTCGTTTGTAATAACAACTTCATTTTCTTCGAGTACTATGATGTTATTCAGATTCGTAGGATTATAAACGATTGCCTGAACACTGTTGTTTAATGATTCATCAGTCCAGCCGGTTATTCCCACTCCTGTCCATGTGTCACCACCATCAAATGACCTATAAACATCCTTTCCTGCTAAGTCAGAGTTCATGCCATTAGACATCAGCATTTCATCAGGATTTTCAGGATTGAAAGTTATTGCGTTTAATAAAACTCCCGGTAGTTTTTCACTGTATGTATCTCCTGCATCCTCTGATACCAGTAACCCACCCATTATATCAGTTGGACTATTTGCCCTGGCCAGGAACAGTTTATTGGGATTAGAAGGATGAATAGCTACATCATTCACACCGATAAAGCCAAAGTCCGCTGTGTAATAAATCATATTCCAGTTCTCAGCTGCATCAGAAGTATAGTAAACTCTCTCATAATAATTAAGTCCAATAAAATAGCCTTGGAGTACTATGGCAATATCTGTATTCTCATCGTAAAAGTCGTACTTGCGAATGAACCAGGTATCAGCATTTGGTGGCATCGGGGGAGTATACTTTTTTTCAATCTCTTTAGTGTTTATATCAAACACACATATAGCGTCTTCATTTCCGGTATCATTGGTATTGAAGCTTAATTTATTATTTGGAAGAAAACGAAGGTTCATAATCATGCATTCTTCAGGCATTGAATAGAATATATCCCAGGTCACTCCATTATCTGTTGATTTCAGAATGTGGTTTCCTAAAGTAGTTGCATAAAGAATGTTTTCATTTACAGGGTCGTATTTAATGTTAAAGATTCTGCCATATTCTTCAGAACCGACCATCTCTGCCTGGCTCATAATCTGTTGACTAAAGCCGATAAAAAAAATGAAAAGAAAAGTAAAAAAAGGTCTCATAGTTTTAATTGTTTTTAAAAGTTTCGGCAGCAATGTTCTGAATTTAAATATAAACAGAGGTAAGAAAAATCGAGAATAAGCGGGACTATAAGCCGGAAAAAGTGTGACATTTACATAAGATGCCCTGGAATTCTCACTTTTTTATAGCCCGGAAATATATTCATAAAGATCGTAATTCTCTGATAATCCAAGCTTTTTGGCAATTCTTTCTCTTCTTTTGCGACAGGCTTCGGGAGTTATATTCAACATGAGGGAAATTTCTTTTGTGCTTAGATTTATGTACACATAAGAGATAAACCTGATATCATTTGAGTTTAAATCGGGATGCTTTTCCCTTAAAGATTTAAGGAAATTATGATTTACTTCCTCAAAATGGGTCAGAAAGCTCTCCCACTCATTATCATTATGCAGGTGAGATTTAAGTTCGCGAATATTTGAACTCCATTTTTGGTTGGTAACTATTTGCGGTTCTTTTGATAAAGAATTAATAATATTTTCAATTAGCTCATTTCTGTTAGCAATATGCAGTGCTTTTGCTGCCAGTTTTCTATTTCTGTTTTCGAGCTCGTTTCTTAATTTCTGTTGCTCAAGTAGTGCAAGTGTCTCTTTTTCTTTCAATTGTTTCTCGAGCAGAAGTTTATCGGTTTTACCTTTTTCAAGTTCTAAAGCCAGGAGTTCTTCAGTCCTTTTATGAATGATTTTACGCTGTTTATTCTTTATTGCACTGTTTCTTAATGCCCATGCAATTAGAACTATTATTGTAAATGCAAAAGTTAGAATAATTAAAAAGCTTCTTCCCTGGTTTTTGAGCTTTTCGTTATTCTGAACCAACTTGTTGCGGTATTCTGCAATTTCAAACTTAACCCTATTATTCTCAAATTGACGACCGTTTTTAATATTATTAAACTCATTAATTGCATTTATAAGACTGTCCTTGGAAGCAAGTGCCATCTGATAGTTTTTAGCCTTTGTATATAATCCGGATAAAGCCTCATATACCTGAATTTTGACTTCAGGGCCATATGTAGCTTTTAATGCCTGATTAGCGTAGTTCAAGGCAGTATTGATATCATTTCCAGCTTCATTGATGCGTGAAAGCAATAAGTAAAGAGCAACCAGGTTTTCTTTAGAAGTATTTTCATCTACTGAAGATAAAATACTCAATGCAGATTTTTTAGCTTCCTTTATTTCCCCCCTGTAATATAGGTTATCTGTTAGAGCCAGATCAACATTTATTTGTAATTCATGTTCTTCCCTGATCAGCGATTTTGCTTCATTGAGGAACTTCAGGGCTGTATTATAGTCTTTCTTCTCATTATAAACCATGCCAAGATTAACAGCATAAATACCCTGCCGTACTATAACTTTCTTTTTCCTGGCGATTTTATAAGCTATTGTGAGGTATTCCTCCGCCTTATCAAACTGTTTTTCTTTCAGGTACAGGAGTGCAATGTTGTTCAGTACTGTCATTTCAGAATCTTCATCAAGCTCTTTTACCGCTATAGTATACGCAGCCAGATAATTATTCAGGGCTTCACCATAATCAAGCATGTTATAGTAGTTGGCTCCAATATTATTTAAGGCCAGGAAAACCTGTTTATAGAGGTTGTTCTTTTCAGCCAATGACCGTGCCTCAGTAAGAATCTCAAGTGATTTGACATGATCCTTACGGTTCATGGCTTTTACCCCCTCAATAATCATCTTATCGCATTCCTCAATAGCAGCAGCTTGCATATTAAAATGCACTCCAATAACCAAAAGAATGAATACTATACCTTTCTTTATCATGCTAATGCAAAGCTAAGAATTATATAGTTTCTCTAACAATACGTGATGATAGGAGGGATGCAATTGATTGAAATACCGCATCCTGGCTTGAACGAAGCTTTATTAATTTTTTGCTTTAGTCCAAGAATCCTTTAAGGAGACAGTCCGATTGAAGACAAGCTTACCTTCTTTGGTGTCGTAGTCTGTGCAGAAATACCCAATACGCTCAAACTGGTATTTGTCGAGTGGTTGTGCGTTTGAGAGACTCGGCTCAACGAATCCTTTCAAAATCTTTAGAGAATCGGGATTCAGATTGGTCTTATAATCAATACCTTCTTCAACGTCTTCAGGGTCTTCCGACATGAAAAGACGATCGTAGAGTCTGATCTCTGCTTCAAGAGCATTCGATGCAGAAACCCAATGGAGAGTCCCTTTTACTTTTCTGTTGCTCTGAGATCTGCCGCTCAATGTCTCGGGATCATAGGTGCAATGGATCTCAGTTATTTCTCCTGTAACAGGATCTTTCACGAAATCCTCACATTTTATGATATAAGAGTATTTGAGCCTTACTTCTTTACCAGGTGCAAGTCGGAAGAATTTTGGAGCAGGCTCTTCCATAAAGTCCTCACGTTCAATATAAAGTTCTCGTGTGAAAGGAACATTACGAATACCGGCTTCCGGATTTTCCGGATTATTGATAGCAGGCATTTCTTCAACTACACCCTCTGGAAAGTTAGTGATAACAAGCTTTACCGGATTCAGAACGCCCATAACTCTTGAAGCTCTTTTATTGAGGTCTTCCCTGATGCAAAACTCCAGAAGGCTAACATCAATAACATTATCGCGTTTTGCAACACCAATGATTTCAGAAAAGTTACGGATTGACTCGGGTGTATAACCTCTTCTTCGTAAGCCCGAAATAGTAGGCATCCGTGGATCATCCCATCCATTAACGAAGTTATTCTTAACCAATTCCAGAAGCTTGCGTTTGCTCATGACTGTGTATGTCATGTTAAGACGTGCAAACTCAATTTGTTGCGGGGCAAAAATCTCAAGCTCCTTAACAAACCAATCGTATAAAGGACGGTGTACTTCAAATTCAAGAGTACAGAGACTATGGGTTATTTTCTCAATCGAATCACATTGACCATGTGCAAAGTCGTACATAGGATATATGCACCACTTATCGCCTGTACGATGATGATGGCCGAAAATTATTCTGTACATGATAGGATCGCGCATGTGCATATTGGGCGAAGCCATATCAATCTTAGCTCTCAAAACTTTTGAACCTTCGGGGAATTCACCTGCTTTCATTCGCCTGAATAGGTCAAGATTTTCTTCAACGGTCCTGTTTCTGTAAGGACTTTCTATTCCCGGTCGGGTAGGAGTGCCCTTTTGCTCAGCAATCTGATCAGCAGTTAAATCACATACATAAGCCTTTCCTTTTTTTATCAGGTCTTCAGCAAACTGATAAATCTGGTCGAAATAATCGGAAGCAAAAAACTCACGACCTCCCCAGTCAAACCCGAGCCAATGAACGTCATCACGAATTGAATCTACATATTCAACATCTTCTTTAACAGGATTTGTATCATCAAAACGAAGGTTACATTTTCCGTTATACTTGGCAGCAGTCCCAAAATTCAGGCAAATTGATTTTGCATGACCAATATGCAGGTAGCCATTAGGTTCCGGAGGAAAACGAGTATGAACTCTCGATTCGTTTTTACCGTTACGAAGGTCTTCTTCAATGATTGCATGAATGAAGTTTGCAGGTGTTTTAACTTCACTTTCAGGTTTGTTATCGTTCATAAAGCTTTACAGATAAAAAATAAGTTTGCGAAATTAATTAATAATTAATCGCGGAGGATAACTAGTGCGAATCTCAGTATTTCTATACTAACAGATGTTCAGCCAAAATTCTGACACCTATCAAAATTAATATTATCCCACCGACCATTTCCATTCGTTGCCCAAATCTATTTCCCACTTTTTTCCCAAAAAGAATTCCCAGCATCGACATGATAAAAGTCACACCCGACACAACCAGAACTCCCAGGATTATTGTCAGCCACACATTCGACTGTAATGAGGTAATAAATGAGAGACTCATTCCCACTATCAGGGCATCAATACTAGTTGCTACTGACATAGTTAATAAAACACCGGGTTCCAATGGGTTGTATTCTTCACGTTTATCGCTATCCTTAAGACTCTCGCTAACCATTTTTGCACCTAATACCACCAATAAAATAAAAGCTATCCAATGATCAACTGGTTTAATATAAGACTGAAGGCTCATACCGAGTCCCCAACCTATTAAAGGCATTAATCCCTGAAAAAAGGCAAGTGAAAAGGCAATGATAACAGCTTTATTAAACCGGATAGAGGGCATAATAAGACCGCTGCTTACCGATACAGCGAATGAATCCATAGAGAGGCTGAACGCAATAAGAAAGAGATTCAAAAAATCCATTTAAACCCAGGCATTTTCACCTGCAAAAATATTGAATTTTAAAACACCAGTCACATAACTTCTCAAGGTTGACTTAAATGAAACTTTGATGTATCTTTAATGTTGAAACCTGTAAAAAAGGACAATTATGAAAACTTCAAGAATCATAACACTCTCGGTCATTGGAATTGCCGGGATGTATCTGTTAAGTTCCTGCCAATCCATTCCAAAAGGAGCTACCGCAGTCCGTCCTTTTGAAAAGGAAAGGTATCTGGGTAAATGGTTTGAAATTGCAAGAATTGATTTCCGTTTTGAAAAGAACCTCAACAATACAACCGCTGAATACACATTAAATGAAAACGGAACTATTAAGGTTGTAAACCGGGGCTATAATTACGTTAAAAGTGAATGGCAGACTGCTGAAGCAAAAGCCAAATTCAGGGGGGATGATAGCGTGGCTGCCCTTAAAGTTTCATTCTTTGGGCCATTCTACTCGGGATATAATGTAATTGCCATTGATGAGCAATACAGGTATGCACTTGTTGCAGGCAAAAATCTTGATTACCTATGGATTTTAGCAAGAGATAAGTCAATTCCCGAAGAAGTGAAGACCAGCTACCTTAAAATTGCAAATGATATTGGCTATGATACCGGTAGGCTTATTTGGGTCGAACATAATGAATAACCTACATCGGACAAAGGCTATTTGATAATTTTTGAGTTTAAGAGTTTAAAATATTCTGTTTTCCATTCCGGGTTAATTTCATCATTAATGATTCCCTCAAGTAAGCCCAATGAGTAGAACAGGTTTCTCTGACTCTTTCGTAGATCTGTTTCTAACAGGTATTTAGTATAGTCTTTTAAAAGCTTTTCGTCCTTTAAAGCATAATCCAAAGCACGTGACTCTTTGAATGAATTACTGTTCTTGCTTAAAATTTTTAAGTATTGATACTCTGTGTAAGTTGCAATCCCTTCTTGCCATATCTGAAACCTGAAATAGTCATAATCATCAGGGTCCATGAGATTTTGAATTTTTGAGAGATCTGGTACATATGGTATTACCCTTTCATTTGTATTTTTATTGTTTAGCACCATTGAAATATTGTAAACGGAGCTAGTGTATTCCTTGAATAGCTCATTGATAATGGTGTCATTATATGGGAAATTGTAATCTAACATCCAGTTATCATTGCCTTTAGAGATTTTTTGTGCTAATAAGGATATATTTTTCTTGTATTGGGGATTCTCATTTTGATATAGATGAAAATGTTCATGAAGTAACATGATTATCCAGTCTTCATCACTCTTTTCGGTGTTTTGAGTATTCCCGGCAACTATACAGTCTATTCCATTTACAGCAGGAAACGTTGCCCTTAAAAATACAGGGAACTTTCTAGGTCTGACATATATGTTTGTGCATAACGAAGAATCATATTGGTACCATTCAAAACTGGCATTGGGACTATCGTGATTAAAAAGATATTCCAAACTATCAGTAATTAGGAGTATCCGCAAAGGAGTATCACTAATGTTTTCCCATATTGAATCTCCAAAATGAAGGATGACATACTGTGTGGTACGTATAAGGCAAATCTCTTTTTGGATATCGCTATTTACGGGGAGACTTTTAGGGGTTTTACCTTCTGCAGAACAATTAATAAGGAGATTAAGTAAGAAAAATAATGAAACAAGCGCTTTAATTGGTCTATTCATAATCTTGATTTTTTGATGACAATAGGACGGCTCCCTTCGATTAATAGTTACTATGAATTATTAATATTTCTATTTCGCCAGATAGAAATCTATAAAGGCAATAAATCAGGGATTAAAGGTGATGGTAAAATGTATGATATTATGTCAAAAAATTTTCTTTGAAATAATATAAATTCAGTTAGTTATTGTAAACGTTTCCACAGAATAATGAGAATAATCTCTAAAACGAAAAATCAAGACTGCTAACAGTCCTGATTTTTATAACATTTGACATTTAAGATTTTGAGGTCTCGAGCGGA
>CAZJPP010000004.1:0-152056 GCA_964547915.1 uncultured Lentimicrobium sp. | reverse complement strand
TAGAGCATCTGACTACGGATCAGAAGGTTACAGGTTTGAATCCTGTCGGAGTCACACAATTAAAGGGTTCGATGAATTTCGAACCCTTTTTTATTTTAATTACTACAGTCTTTGATGTAATCTGTCATTTAGGTATATTTGCTTAAAGTTGTAACATTATGGACGAGAACAATACCTTAATTGCGAAATCGGGACAGGAAATTCACATTGTTCCTCACATGGCAAACCGTCATGGGCTTATAGCAGGTGCAACCGGTACAGGTAAAACCGTTAGTCTGCAGGTGCTTGCAGAAAGCTTTAGCCGCCAAGGCGTTCCGGTATTCTTAACCGATATAAAAGGAGATTTATCCGGGATCAGTAAGAGAGGTGCTTCATCACCTAAAATCCTTGAAAGAGTTGAGAAATTAGGTCTTTCAAATTACAGTAACCGCGAATTTCCTGTGTGTTTCTTTGATGTATACGGAGAAAGGGGTCATCCACTAAGAACGACAGTAACCGAAATGGGACCGTTGTTGCTTGGCAGAATGCTCAATCTTAATGAAACTCAGGAAGGAGTTCTGAATATAGCTTTCAGAATTGCCGATGATAACGATCTCTTACTGCTCGACCTAAAGGATCTGAAGACACTTCTTGAATATGTCGGCAATAACAGGGAAAAATTCATTACAGCTTACGGCAATATATCAGCAGCAAGCGTCGGAACTATACAAAGGAATTTACTGATGCTTGAAGACCAGGATGGTGATTTCTTTTTCAGGGAACCGGCATTTGACATCTATGACCTAATGCAAACCAATTCAGAAGGGTATGGTGTTATAAACATTCTTTCGGCTGAAAAGCTAATGCACTCACCCCGCTTGTATTCAACCTTTCTTTTGTGGTTACTTAGCGAACTCTTTGAGGAGTTACCCGAAGCAGGTGACCTGGAAAAACCAAAACTAGTGTTCTTCTTTGATGAAGCTCACTTGTTATTTAATGAAGCACCAAAGGTTCTTTTGGAGAAAATTGAACAGGTCGTCAGACTGATCAGATCTAAAGGGATTGGCGTTTATTTCATTACACAAAATCCATTGGATATTCCGGATGAAGTATTGGGACAATTGGGCAACCGGATACAACATGCATTGAGGGCTTTCACACCCCGTGACCAGAAAGCAGTTAAAGCAGCCGCGCAAACTTTCAGATCAAATCCCGCTGTTGATGTAGAAGAAGTTATAACACAGCTTGGGGTTGGAGAAGCATTGGTTTCATTTCTCGACGGCAAGGGAATCCCGGTTCCTGTGGAACGCGCATTCATTTGTCCTCCTTCTTCACAAATTGGACCGGTTACAGATGAGGAGCGTGAAGCGACAATCAGAAAATCACCAATTTTCGGAGTCTATGAAAGAGAACTTGACCGTGAATCAGCGTTTGAGATCTTAACTGAGCGCGTCCAACGCGAGGAAAATGCAAGAAATGAAGCTGAACTGGCTAAAAAAGAAGCCAAAGAACTTGTTCTGCAGCAAAAGGCTGAGGTAGCAAGAGAAAAGGCTGAAGCAGCCAGAGAAAGAGCTGAAAGAAGAAGTAAAAGCAATCAGGGTGGTATATTAGAGGAAATTTCCCGACAGACGGGTAAGGCAATCACCAGGAATATCAGCAATACAATCGGGCGACAGATTGTAAGAGGACTATTAGGATCAATATTCGGAGGAAAAAGAAGCTAGAAAATACTAGGGAGTGGATTGATTAAAAAACCGGGAAGTTACGTTTAGTACTTCCCGGTTAATTTTTTAAACTTTATATTTATTAAATTATAAAACTGAAGCGTCAAAAACTTCATTTGCATATACACCATCCTGAAGTTTCTTTCTTACTTCCTTATATGCATTTATGGTGTATTCAACATCCCCCATCGTGTGAATAGCAGTAGGGATAAGACGAAGCAATATAACTCCTTTTGGTACAACCGGGTATGTTACAATTGAACAGAATATACTGTGATTTACCCTCAGGTCAACCGTAATCTGTGTGGCTTCAGGAATACCACCCTGAAGAATTACCGGAGTAACCGGTGATTGAGAATTGCCAAGATTAAAACCGGCCTCGCGCAGACCTGATTGCAGGGCATTGACTATTTTCCAGAGATTTTCCTTAAGTTCAGGGTGTTTTCTGATAAGATCGAGTCTCTTCAATGAGCCAATAACGAAAGGCATCGGTAATGATTTGGCAAATGTTTGTGACCTCATGTTATGACGAAGGAAATCAACAACATTAGCTTTAGTAGCAACAAATGCTCCAATACCTGCCATTGCTTTTGCAAAAGTGCCAAAATAAATATCAACACCATCCATAACACCTTGTTCCTCATGAGTACCTGCACCTGATTTTCCCATTGTGCCAAATCCATGAGCATCATCAACAAGTAATCTGAAATCATATTCCTTCTTGAGTTCAACAATCTCTTTCAGTTTACCCTGGTCGCCTGTCATTCCATAAACACCCTCGGTAATAACTAAAATACCACCACCGGTCTCTGTTGTAATCTTGCGAGCTCTTTCAAGTTGAATTTTCAGGTTTTCAATATTATTGTGGGGATAAACAAAACGTTTTCCTAAATGTAGTCTAACACCATCGATAATGCATGCATGTGCTTCATAGTCGTATACAATGACATCCTTGCGATCAACCAGAGAGTCGATAATTGAAATCATACCCTGATAACCGAAATTCAGTAGAAATGCATCTTCTTTTCCTACAAAAGCAGCAAGTTCGCGCTCAAGCTGTTCATGATATTTAGTTTGTCCCGACATCATTCTGGCTCCCATAGGATAAGCGAGGCCCCATTCTTTGGCAGCTTGTGCATCAACTTCACGAACTTCGGGGTGGTTAGCTAATCCGAGATAATTGTTTAAACTCCAGACAAGCATTTCCTTCCCTCTGAATATCATACGGTTTGAAATCTCACCTTCAAGCTTTGGAAACATAAAATAACCATCAGCCTGGTGTGCATAAGATCCTAACGGACCTAAATTAGCAACCCTTCTTTCGAAAATATCCACGGTTTTTAATTTTTGGTTAGAAATTGGTAATTTTGATGCAAATCTAAATATTTTATTGTTACTGTTTCTTTGTCGCCTGTTCTTTAAAATAATAAAGAAACGGATATTCTTTACCCATGATTTTAACTTAACACTCTTCAATGCAAGAAAAACAACTAGTCAATATATTCTGGTTCAGGCGAGATCTCAGAATTACTGATAACAAGGGACTTTATTTTGCTTTAAAAGAGGGTGTACCCGTACTTCCACTTTTTATATTTGATGATAATATTCTTGCAGGGCTTGATAATACCGATAAGCGTGTAGATTTTATTTATAGAAAGGTAAGGAATCTCGATGGCCAACTGAGAAAGCAGGAGAGTGGCATTCTTGTAAAAAAAGGGGAACCAATTGAAATCTTCAGGCACTTATTCGAAGAGTACAGAGTTGCAGGCATATACACAAACAAAGATTACGAACCTTACTCAATTAATAGAGACTCAAAAATTAAGCAACTGGCAATAGAGAATAATGCTGACTTCAAAGAGTACAATGATCACCTGATTTTTGTACCGGGCGAAATAATTAAGTCTGATGGAAAACCATATGAAGTCTATACTCCTTTCAGTAAAAACTGGCTCTCAAAATTGCATCCTGATAAACTGGAAGAGTATCGGACGGAAAGCCATCTGGATAATTTGATTAAGAATCCTTCGGAATTGTTAATCACAATTGAAGACTTGGGTTTTACAAGCTCGGATTTTCAGTTTCCATCATCAGAAATCCCACAAGCATTAATACAGAATTACGACAAAACGCGCAATTACCCTGCGATAGAAGGAACTACCAGGTTGGGGATTCACTTAAGGTTTGGGACAGTGAGTGTTAGGGAATGCGTTAAAATTGCCATGAAACTAAACGAGGTATGGTTAAATGAGCTCATACGGCGTGAGTTCTTTATACACATAATGGCATTTTATCCATATGTGTGTGATGGGCCTTTTAAGAGGCAATATGCTAAGATACAATGGCATAGTGATGAAACTGACTTTAAGAAATGGTGTATCGGTGATACAGGGTATCCATTGGTTGATGCCGGAATGCGACAATTACTGGCTGAGGGTTTTATACATAACAGAGTAAGAATGGTTTGCGGTAGTTTCTTAGTTAAGCACCTGTTGATTGACTGGAGATGGGGAGAAGCATGGTTTGCAAAACATCTTCTTGATTTTGAGCTTGGATCAAATAATGGAAACTGGCAATGGGTGGCAGGATGTGGGTGTGATTCAGCTCCTTACTTCAGGATATTTAATCCCGAACTTCAACAACAAAAATTTGATCCCAACTTTGAATACATTAAAAAGTGGGTGCCTGAATATGGTACAATAACATATACAAAGCCAATCATTAAAAATGATATTGCCCGAATGAGGTGCATAAAAGCATACAAGGAAGCACTGGCTTAACCGGCACAAAGTGGAGATTTAGCTAAAAAATGTTAAGTAGTAGCCTCTTAATGATATTATTTATCATCAAATTACGTTGTTGGTAAACTCAATATGTTTAATTTTGCACAATGATCAGAAAACTAATCCCGGTTATAGTCATTACTCTGCTATTAAGTTCATGCAGCAATTATCAGAAACTACTTAAAAGTACTGATAATGAAGTGAAATATGAGACTGCAATTAAGTATTTTGAGGAAAAGGACTATTATAGGGCAATCCAACTATTTGATCAATTGCAACCATTTTACCGGGGAACAGATAAAGCTGAGAAAATTGCATTCTATTATGCATATGCTCACTATGAACAAAGGGATTACATTCTGGCCAGTTACTATTTTAAACAGTTTGCTTCTAACTACCCTAACAGTCGTAATGCTGAAGAGGCAGCTTATCTAAGTGCTTATTGTAATTACCTCGACTCTCCACCATCAAGTTTAGATCAAAATGTAACTCTTGATGCCATAAAGGGACTTCAATTGTTTATTGACCAATATCCAGGAAGCTCGAGAGTTCAGAATGCAAATGAGCTCATAGATGAACTTCGTCAGAAACTTGAAGCCAAGGTATATGATATTGCAGACTTGTACTTGCGAATGGAGGATTATAAGGCAGCAATAATTGGATTTAAAAACCTGTTGAAAGAATATCCCGATACCCGTTATAGGGAAATTGCAATGTTTAATGTTGCCAGTGCTTCATACTTCTATGCTGAGAAAAGCACGGCCACTAAACAACAGGAGCGTTATCAGGCTGCATCAGATGCACTGGATAATTTTCTGGCAAGCTATCCGGAATCGACATACAGAAAAGAAGTTTTACAGCTTAAAAAGAATACTGACAGACAATTACAAGGTTTATTAACTATACAGTAATAATATGGATTTCAAGAAAACAAAGACTGATACATTGGCGGTAACACGCAACATTCATGAATTAATGGAGCCAACAAATAATCTTTATGAAACTGTTGCTATCTTATCAAAGCGTGCAAACCAAATAGGGGTGGAGCTTAAAGAAGAACTGACTGCTAAGATTTCAGAGTTTGCAATTCCAAATGATAACCTTGAAGAGGTTTTTGAGAACAGAGAGCAAATTGAAATAGCAAGGTATTACGAAAACCTTCCAAAGCCAACACTTATTGCTATTCAGGAATTCCTCAAAGGGCAGATTCATTTCCGCAATCCTTTGAAAGAAAGTATGGCTGAACCTTTCTAGTGTTATGCTTAAGGGTAAAAACATATTGGTTGGCATTACCGGAAGCATCGCTGCGTTTAAAATGCCTGCTTTAGTCAGGTTGCTGAAAAAAGAAGGTGCGAATGTTAAAGTAGTAATGACTCCTTGTTCAACCGATTTTGTAACTCCTTTAACTTTATCAACAGTATCACAACAACCGGTTCTTCTGGAACCATACAACAAGACTGATGGCAGTTGGCATAGTCATGTTGATTGGGGACGGTGGGCCGATTTGTTTCTTATTGCTCCTGCTTCAGCCAATACTTTAGCGAAGATGGCCGGTGGAATAGCCGATAATCTTCTTACTACGTGTTATCTGGCTGCAAAGTGCCCGGTATTTTTTGCTCCTGCAATGGATCTGGATATGTTTTATCACCCTACTACGGCAAAGAATATCAAGACATTGATATCTTACGGCAACCGGTTAATTGAACCTCAGACAGGAGAACTTGCCAGTGGATTAACAGGTGCAGGTCGCATGGAAGAACCCGATATTATCCTGTCAATAATTAAAGATTTTTTTTCAAAGAGTCAGGATTTATCAGGGAAAAAAGTATTAATAACTGCAGGACCTACTTTTGAAGCTATTGATCCTGTGAGATATATTGGTAATCATTCATCCGGAAGAATGGGATATGCGCTGGCTGACGAAGCTGCTTCGAGAGGTGCATCAGTAACTCTTATTTCCGGACCGGTTAATATCAAGGCTACTAATCAAAGAGTGACAACCGTTTCTGTTATGTCGGCAGATGATATGTACAATGCCTGTATGAAGTCATTTGACGAGTCCGACATATGCATAATGGCAGCTGCTGTAGCTGATTTTACACCTGAGATTAAATCATCTGAAAAGATTAAAAAGAGTGAGAATCTTGAGTTGAAACTTAAGAGAACTCAGGACATACTGGCTGTTATGGGACAAGGGAAAAGAGATAGTCAGTACCTTGTTGGCTTCGCCCTTGAAACAGAGAATGAAATATCCAATGCAAGAATAAAACTGAATAATAAAAACCTGAATGCTATCGTTCTTAACTCTTTAAAAGATGAGGGCGCCGGATTTGGTGTAGATACAAATAAGGTCACTATGCTCTTTAAGGATCAAACTGAGATTCAAACTGAAACATTGCCCAAAACTGAGATAGCAGGTATTATTATTGATGAGATTGTTAAAAGATTTCAACGAAACAACTGATGAAAAAAACATTAGGTATTTTATTCTTCCTTCTATTTTACTCTGTCGCTTTTTGTCAGGAGTTTAATGTGGTAGTGCAGGTTACATCGCCACAGGTGGAAGGAACAGAAAAGAAGGTATTTGAAACTTTACAGCAGGAGTTGAACGATTTTGTCAATAATCGTAAATGGACGAACTTCTCATATAAACCGGAAGAAAGAATAGAAGGTACATTGTTAATTACAGTAAGCCAGAGGGTTTCGAGCGACCAATTCGTTGCCAGAATAAACCTTGCATTACGTCGCCCGGTATTCAACGCATCATACAATACTACTCTCTTAAATTACATAGATCGTGATTTTGAATTTACGTATGTTGAATTTCAACCACTTGAATACAACGATAATGTATTTACCTCGAATTTAACTTCAACTATTGCTTACTATTTATATATGTTTCTCGGTATAGATGGGGATACATTTGCACGTAATGGTGGATCAATTTATTATGAGAGAGCACAAAATATTGTGAATCTGGCACAAAACGCGAGAGAAAAAGGATGGAAAGCTTTTGAGAGTCAGAAAAACCGCTACTGGATGGTTGAGAACCTGGTAAATCCATCGTATGCATCTATCAGAGAAGCTTTATATAAATATCACAGGACAGGTCTTGATGTTATGTCTGATGATGTTGAAAGAGGGAGGGCCTCAATTAACGAAAGTCTTGAATTATTGAGAAAAGCCAACAGGGAGAGGCCGGGACTGTTTATTTTACAGCTATTTCTGGAGGCTAAAAGGGACGAACTTGTGAATATTTATTCCGGTGCATCACCCATGGACAAGACTAATGCGGTTAATATCCTGAAAGAGATTGACCCTTCAAACGCAGCCAGATATCAGAGAATTCTTGAGGCTAAACAATAGACAACTGTTTTCTTTTCTTTTATTACCTTTGCTTTCAAATCTTAAATTGTATGCTGAACAGGCTGTCAGTAAATAATTACGCCCTTATCCGTAACCTGGATATAGAATTCAGCAAGTCATTTACCGTTATTACCGGTGAAACAGGTGCAGGTAAATCAATTATCTTAGGTGCATTAGGATTGATTCTGGGTAACCGAGCTGATAATCTGAGCTTCCCTGATCCTAATAAGAAATGCAGCATAGAGGGAATATTTGATCTTTCAAAACTTGATCTGGTATCGTTTTTCGAAGAGAACAATCTTGATTATGACCATACTTGCATTATTCGCAGAGAGGTTACTCCGCAGGGAAAATCACGTGCTTTCATAAACGACACACCTGTCAATCTAAACCAGCTTAAGGAACTTACCAGTCAATTGATTGATGTTCATTCACAACATCAAACCTTACTCTTAAGAGAGAACTCTTTTCAATTGTCAGTAGTTGATGCTGTTGCCAGAAACTCCTCTTTATTGAAACAATACAAAGAAGCATACAGAAACTGGAACAAGCTAAATACGGAACTGGAGAATGTGATTACTGAAAGCAGGAAGGCAAAAACTGAACTTGATTACCTCAACTTCATTTTTGAGGAATTGGATAAAGCACAGCTGAAAAGGGGTGAACTTGAGGAATTGGAAGAAGAACTTGATATTCAAAGTCACTCAGAGGATATTAAAACCAAATTGTATCATGGTGCCGCATTGCTGATTAATAATGAAGAGAATATTATTAGAGGGCTCAAGGAGGTAAACACTTTGATAACATCAGCTTCGACTCATTATGGTGAAATAAAAGGTCTTGTTGACCGGATTTCTAGTTGCATCATTGAATTAAAGGATATAGCTGACTATATAGAACAGACTGCAGAAAAGATTACTTATAATCCTGAAAGAATGGAAGAGATAAACGACAGACTGAGTGTTGTTTATAAGCTATTGCAAAAGCATCATTTAGGTAATATTGATGAACTTCTTCAATTTCAGTCAGATATAGAAAATAAGATCAATAAGATTGAAACACTTGAGAATAGGGTGGATATTTTATCTGAAGAAGTAAAAAGGAGCTATGACGAGCTCACTAAGCAGGCTGCAATTCTTACTGAAAAGAGGAAATCAGTTTCAGGAATCATTGAAAAATCTATAGTAGATACAATATCCTTACTTGGAATAAAGGATGCATCTTTTTATCTCGACTGGTACCAACACGATGAACCGGGGAAAGAAGGTGCAGATGAGGTTAAGTTCATGTTTTCAGCTAATAAAGGTGTAGAACCTGCTGATGTGTCGAAAATTGCTTCAGGGGGAGAATTGTCAAGATTGATGCTTGCTGTTAAGTCACTTATTTCTTCCAAAAATTTACTACCCACAATAGTCTTCGATGAGATAGATAATGGTATAAGTGGTGATATTGGAGGAAAAGTAGGCAGGATATTACGCAATATTTCAGGTAATATGCAAGTAATAACGATAACCCATCTTCCTCAGATTGCTGCTTTGAGTGATTATCATTTTAGGGTGATAAAAGTCTCAGACGAACAGAATACATGGTCAGAAATCAGCAAGCTTAACGGAGAAGAAAAAATTGATGAACTGGCAAAAATGATAAGTGGTGATCAAAATCTGCAAGGTGCCAGAGAAGCAGCAATTGAGCTGTTAAGTAATTGATTTTTATTATTTTAATCGAATTCTGCGTTCAATATGATTATTTCAAATCAAACATTACTACACTTAGTTTGTTTGAGAAACTCAATTATTAATAGGAATACAAATAAATGAAACTATGGCGTACAATCTTCTGAAAGGGAAAAAGGGAATTATTTTCGGAGCACTTAATAACATGTCTATAGCATGGAAAGTTGCTGAGAGAGCTCATGAAGAAGGGGCAGAGTTAGTACTAACCAATACACCTATTGCAATTAGAATGGGTGAACTTGACGAATTAGCAAAAGCTACGGGTAGCATAATGATACCGGCCGATGCAACAAGTGTTAGTGATCTGGAAAACCTCTTTAGCAAAACCATGGATCATTTTGGCGGTCAGATTGACTTTGTTTTGCATTCAATTGGAATGTCGCCCAATGTAAGGAAAAAGCTTCCGTACGATGATCTTAATTATGACTTTTTCGCAAAGACTCTTGATATTTCAGCTCTTTCATTTCACAAAATGATTTCGGCAGCCAAGAAGGTTGATGCGATAAAAGAATGGGGATCTATAGTCGCATTGTCATACATAGCATCACAGCGCACACTATTTGAATATAACGATATGGCTGATGCTAAAGCTGTTCTTGAATCCATAGCTAGAAGTTTTGGTTATATCTATGGAAGGGAAAAGCATGTTAGAATAAACACAATTTCTCAATCGCCAACTCCAACAACCGCCGGACAGGGTGTAAAAGGTTTCAGTGCATTGATGGACTTCACAGAAAGGATGTCTCCATTGGGTAATGCAGATGCAGATGAATGTGCAAATTATTGTATTACACTATTTTCCGACCTTACTAAGAAGGTTACCATGCAAAACCTTTTCCATGACGGGGGCTTTAGTAGTATGGGTATGAGTGCAAGAGCAATGCATCAGTACAATAAGAGCCTTGAATGTAAGGAGTGCCGGCAGAATCCACTAAACGAACAAACCGTTTTATAGCAGCTCTACTTTTAGCAGAAAACGGGATTCATACACACATCACCGGTCAGGTATCTGATTATCATATAATTACTCCGGAGAGAAAATAAGTTTGTTGATTTGAGGCAATGTCTTATTTTTGCATTGGGTTTCAATGTCACATATAGAAACCTGCATAAATGCTAAAATTCACCATTTTGCTTCAAATTAATACACTATAATCTATGAGTTTTAGAATAATTGTGCTTGCTAAGCAGGTACCCGACACTCGTAATGTGGGTAAAGATGCTATGAAAGCCGACGGTACTGTAAACAGAGCAGCCCTACCTGCAATTTTTAATCCCGAAGATCTTAACGCACTTGAACTTGCTTTGCGTATTAAGGATCAAATGGAAGATTGCGAAGTGATTGTCCTTACAATGGGACCATTCAGAGCTGCTGAAATTATCAGGGAATCCATGTATCGCGGTGCAGACAAAGGATACCTCATCACTGACAGAAAATTTGCAGGTAGTGATACACTTGCTACTTCATATGCACTTTCACTTGCAGTTAAAAAGCTGCAACCATTTAATCTGCTTATTTCGGGCCGTCAGGCAATTGACGGAGATACAGCTCAGGTAGGTCCTCAGGCAGCCGAAAAACTTCACATACCGCAGATAACTTATGCTGAGGAAGTTCTCGCCGTAACTAATGACAGCATTACCGTAAAACGCCGTCTGGAAAGAGGTGTGGAAGTAGTTAAATCTACACTGCCTTGTGCAATTACAGCTCACAGTTCTGCACCAGCCTGCAGATACAGGCTTGCAAAGAATATTATGAAATTCAAGCATGCACGAACTGTAACCGAATTGCAGAACGAAACTAAAGATTATACTGAGTTATATAACCTCAGGCCATACCTGCAATTGGATGAATGGACTGCTGATGATTTGCAGGCTGATGTTTCCTGGCTTGGCTTATCAGGATCACCAACTAAAGTTAAGAAGATTGAAAATGTAGTTTTCCAGGCAAAAGATTCAAAGGTGCTTTCATCATCCGATGAAGATATTGACAATCTTATGAAGGAACTACTCAACAGTCATGTAATTGGTTAATTTATTCCTTTATTTAAAATCCGAAAACAGTGAATAATATATTTGTATACTGCGAGTTAACCGAAGAAAAACTGATAGCTGATGTAAGCCTTGAGTTGTTATCAAAAGGTCGCAAGCTCGCTAATGAATTAAAAGTAAAACTCGAAGCAATAGTCATTGGAAGTGATTTGAAAGGAATTGAAAATCAAGTTTTTCCATATGGTGTCGATAAGATTCATGTTGCTGATAATGAGCGTTTATTCCCATATACAACACTTCCACATGCAACGTTGATTCTTGATCTTTTTAAGAAGGAGAGTCCCGAAATTGCTCTTTTTGGCGCAACTTCATTAGGAAGAGATCTTGCTCCACGCATTGCTTCAGCTATGAGGTGTGGTTTGACAGCTGACTGCACAAGCCTGGAAATTGGTGACCATTATGAAAATAAAACACAGACTGAATATAAGAATCTCCTTTATCAGATAAGACCTGCTTTTGGTGGTAATATTATTGCTACCATTATCAATCCCGATACGCGACCACAAATGGCAACCGTTAGGGAAGGGGTTATGAAAAAAGAAGTTTACGACCCGGGATATGTTGGTGTTATTCAGGATATTGACCTGAATGTATTAACGAATGAGGATTTTGCACTTGAAATTATTGAGCGTCATATGGAAGCTAGCAAAATCAACATCAAGAATTCACAGGTTATCGTTGCAGGTGGGTATGGAGTTGGATCTAAAGAGAACTTTAAGCTTCTGTATGACCTGGCTGAAGTATTAGGTGCACAGGTTGGAGCATCGAGAGCAGCAGTTGATGCAGGCTATGTTGAGCATGAACGTCAAATAGGACAAACAGGTGTTACTGTTCGTCCGAAATTATATATTGCTTGTGGTATTTCAGGCGCTGTTCAGCACAGGGCAGGAATGGATCAGTCAGCACAGATTATTTCAATTAATACTGACTTAAATGCACCGATAAATAATATTGCTGATTACACAATCATTGGTAATATTACGGATGTGATTCCGAAAATGATTAAGTACTATAAAGCGAATTCAAAATAGTGCATAGCGTACAAGAAACTTAAAGAAATGGCAAACTTTTATTTAGATAACGAAAATTTAAAATTCCATCTTTCACATCCTTTGATGGAAAAAATAGTAAGATTAAAGGAAAAGAACTACATAGAAAAGGACCAGTATGACTATGCACCGAGAGATTTTGAGGATGCTATTGACAGTTACGATAAGGTACTTGAGGTAGTTGGTGAAATTTCAGGAGATATAATTGGACCTAATGCTGAGGGTGTTGACCATGAAGGTCCTCAACTTATTGATAATGAAGTCAGGTACGCCCCTGGAACAGCCGATAATCTTGAAGCACTCAAGAATGCGGGATTAATTGGTATGTCATTACCACGTGAATACGATGGTCTTAATTTTCCTATGATTCCTTATGTAATGGCAGCAGAGATTGTATCACGAGCTGATGCCGGTTTTGCTAATATTTGGGGATTACAGGATTGCGCTGAGACAATTCATGAATTCGCTTCTGAGGAAATTAAAAAGGAATATCTGCCAAGGTTCAATAAAGGAGCCACAGCTGCAATGGATTTAACTGAACCTGATGCAGGTAGTGATCTTCAGGCTGTTCAATTAAAAGCTACATTCAATCCTGAGGATAAGACATGGTATCTGGATGGTGTTAAACGCTTTATAACAAATGGTGATGCTGACATTTCTTTAGTGCTTGCCCGTTCAGAGCCAAATACTACTGATGCCCGTGGTCTTTCTTTATTCGTATATGAAAGAGCTAGTAAAGCAGTTACTATCAGACGAATTGAAAATAAGCTTGGTATTAAAGGCTCACCTACATGTGAATTGGTATTCAGGAATGCCCCTGCCAAATTGATTGGTGATACAAAGCTTGGTCTGATAAAATATGTGATGTCTCTGATGAATTCTGCACGACTTGGTGTTGGAGCTCAATCGGTAGGAATTGCTGAAGCTGCAATGCGTGAAGCACGTAAATATGCAGAAGAACGCGAACAGTTTGGAAAACCTATCATTCAGTATCCTGCAGTTTTTGAATTGCTGACCAATATGAAGGTTAAAACTGACGCAATCAGATCATTACTCTACGAAACTGCTCGTTTTGTTGATATTTACAAGGCATATACCTTCATCAGCCAGGAACGTAAACTTGATGCAGCAGAGCGCGAGGATTATAAGAATTATCTGAAACTCGCCGATATGTTTACACCATTGTTGAAGTTAGTATCGAGTGAGTATTGCAATCAGATTGCATACGATTCTTTACAGATACACGGTGGTGCCGGTTTTATGAAGGATTTCCCTATTGAAAGAATATATCGTGACGCAAGAATTACTACCATCTATGAAGGTACTTCTCAATTGCAGGTTGTTGCTGCTATCAGAGGTGTAAGTACAGGAATTTATGCCAAGGCAATGCAGAATTATTTGAGTGTTCCTGTAAAAGCTGAACTTGAATATTTAAAGTCGGTACTTGAAAAAATGGCAGACCAGTATGGCAAAATTGTTGATAAGGTAAATGAACAGGAATCGCCTGAGTTTGTTGATTTTCATGCACGCAGACTGGTTGAAATGGCCGGAAATGTGATAATTGGTTGTTTACTTCTTCATGATGCAAACAGGGATGACAAATACGCTAAGTCTGCTGATATCTTTATCAGAATGGGAAGAGCGGATAACATTTCGAAAGTTAGTTTGATTAACCAGAGTCACCCCAAGGACCTGGGAGCTTATAAAGCACAATAAGCTTGGGGATATTAACCTTTTTTACTACTTGCAAAAAAGAGGCGATTGAAAAACCGCCTCTTTTTTTTGTTTTGACCGACAAGTGTATTCAGGTATTAATTAACTGCCGGCTTTTTGCCTTCAATCCAGTCAATCACTTCCTGTGAATCCGGTTTTTCTTTAGGTTCAAGCATACCTGCAAATTCTCCATCTTCATTTATGAAATACTTCTGGAAGTTCCACTGTACTTCTGAATCCAATTTGCCATTTAACTCCTTTTTAGTTAACCATTTATATATTGGATCCTGGTCTTTTCCCTTAACGGAAATTTTACTCATCATTGGGAAAGTTACTCCATAATTGATTTCACAGAATTCAGCTATTTCTTCATTTGTACCAGGTTCCTGACTCATAAAATTGTTTGCAGGAAATCCAATAATCACAAAATCAGCATTACCATATTTTTCATAAAGCGCTTGAAGATCTTTGTATTGCGGCGTTAGTCCGCATTTTGATGCAGTATTTACAACCATCACTTTCTTTCCTTTCAAATCTGATAATTTGAAATCCTGACCTGAAAGTGTCTTAGTAGTATAATCGTAAAATGAATTTTGTCCGTACACTGTTGTTAAGGTTAAAATTGTTATAAGAACTAATGCTATCTGTTTCATGTTTCTAAAAATTCGTCATTAAACAACCCGGAAGTCTGAAAGTTCACAATACTATGATTGCTACCTTTGCGGAATGATTTTTCTAAAAGAATATCTTAAAAATAAGGTCAAT
Organism: uncultured Lentimicrobium sp.; assembly: GCA_964547915.1. Classification (GTDB taxonomy): domain Bacteria; phylum Bacteroidota; class Bacteroidia; order Bacteroidales; family Lentimicrobiaceae; genus Lentimicrobium. Next base: position 136,895 of record CAZJPP010000004.1, on the reverse strand, counting down.
TATAATTCTTTATTACTCAACGAAAAGCAAACATTCAAGAAGCACATTGGATTTTCAATAACCGATGGATTAGTGGCAGGTGTACTTACACTTAATGAATTTGTATTTCTGAGAAGTATAAAAGGTAGTTCTTACCAGCTAAGTTTCTTATTTCAGTTTAGTGTAGTAGTCTTTATCCTTCTGATTTTTATCTCAGAATGGCTGAAAAGGGTGAATAATAAGCAAAAAGTAGTAAAACTGACTGGTATTTTAACACGATTACCATTAGCTGCGCTTGTATTGTTTCCGGCACAATCATCAGATTACTCATTTTCATCAACATACCATTTAATATTTCTTGCAATTTTCCTGGTTTATTATCTTGGAAATCTGGTGATTTTCCCAAACATAAATCTATTTCTCAAAAGTAACTACCGCCATCACTTATTCGGTCCATTGTTCAGTTATTCGACTTTAATTGGTAAGGTCACCATGCTGATAACGGCATTTCTTTATGGATGGGTACTGGACCTTGATCCGTACTCGTTCAGATGGGTATTTGTGATTGCTGCAGTGGCGGGCATAATGTCAACCTACTTCCTCTCTTTAATTACATACGAAGACTCTGAGATATATACTAAATCGATTGGAATCTGGGGCTCGGTTAAAGAATCGGTTAAAACCATGAGAGGAATTATCAGGGATAATATTCCTTTTCGTCATTTTGAATGGGGATTTATGCTTTATGGATTCGGTTTCATGAGCACTGTAACAGTAATAACAATATTTTTCGAAAGTCATCTTGGACTCAATTACTTTAGTGTTGCGTCATATAAGAATGCATACAACATCCTGGCTTTATTGATGATACCATATTTTGGAAAATCACTTTCAAGGATCGATCCAAGAAAATTTGCCGCAATTACATTTGGCTCAATAATGTTATTCCTTCTAAGCCTTGTATTAACATATTATGTCCCTGTATACATTTATATATTTGGTATAAAGCTCTATTATGCAATGATTCCATTTGTATTGTTTCATTCAGTTTTTGCAGCAACAATGTCACTGTTATGGAGTATAGGGTCGGCATACTTTTGCAAACCATCAGAAGCAGGCGACTATCAGTCAGTTCATCTGTTTCTTACCAGTGCCCGTTCTTTAATAGCTCCTTTGCTTGGCGTTATATTCTATGAATTGTATGGTTATGTAGTTACCTTTGTTATTGGTGCAGCATTTCTTTTTATAGCTGTGGGCATTATGATATGGTCATATAGAAAAGACAGAGCGCAGGTCCAATAATTCAAAAAAATGAAGATACTTAAGAGTGAATCTGAATTAAAAGAAACGATTAGTTCTAAAGAAGCTGTTCTGGTTTATTTTTTCAATGATTCATGTGCACCTTGCATTGCACTACGACCCAAAGTGATTGAATTGGTTGAATCAGAGTTTAAAATGATGGAGCTGCTATTCGTAAACAGGTCTGAATTCCCTTCATTGGCAGCAGATATGGGTGTTTTTGAGAGTCCGGTTATTATTGGCTTTTTTGATAGAAGAGAGAGCTTAAGGTTTAGCAAATATGTTTCACTAAGTGAATTAAGAGATCGGATTTCAAGATATTATAATCTATTATTCCAATAAAAAGAGCCTTCGGTTATCCGAAGGCTCATGTATAAAGAATTGTGAGTGTGTTCTAATTGAGAAGGAATTCAGGAGTAATAATCTCTTTTCCTCTTTCAATTGCTTTCTCATTCTCAGGAATCATATCATGATGCCTGGCGGGAAGAGACTTTTCGAGTCCTTTATGTATGAACTCTGGTTGAACAACTGGTTTGATCTTAAGGAATCCGCCAAGTACTATCATGTTAAATACTTTGGTTAATCCCATCTTAGCGGCCTCATCGGCAGCATGAATAGAATAGATATTAATATCTCTTCTTGTGGGGCGCTTGGTAATTCCATTAGGATCATAAATAAGAATACCACCTGGTTTTACGCTATTCTCAAATTTATCAAGTGATTGTTGATTCAGAATAATTGCTGTGTCAACTAAACTTAATATAGGAGAACTTATTCTGTCATCGCTTATGATAACAGTAACATTTGCAGTACCACCGCGCATTTCGGGACCATAGCTTGGCATCCAGCTGACTTCTTTATTGCCCATGACACCAGAATATGCGAGTATCTTGCCCATAGAAAGAACTCCCTGTCCTCCAAATCCTGCTATTAAAATTTCTTCAGTCATTATTTACAGTTTTTAAAGGTTAATCCTCGTTTACTTTAATATCGCCCAAAGGATAGAATGGGAACATATTCTCAACCATCCATTCATTAGCTTGATTAGGGGTCATTTTCCAACCTGAGTTGCAGTTTGACACCACTTCAACAAATGATACTCCTTTATTAAGCTTTTGGTTTTCAAAAGCTTTCCTGATGGCTTTCTTTGTTCTTCTAACAGCAGCAGGAGTATGAACAGCCTGACGTGTAACGTATAAAGTACCAGGTAACTGAGCAACCAATTCAGTAATCTTCAATGGATTTCCCATCAATTTTACGTCACGTCCGTAAGGGGAAGTTGAAGATTTCATATTAGGAAGCGTAGTTGGAGCCATTTGGCCACCAGTCATTCCGTAGATACCGTTATTAATAAAAATTATAACGATATTTTCGCCTCTGTTGCAGGCGTGAATTGTTTCGGCTGTACCAATAGCAGCGAGGTCACCATCACCCTGGTAAGTAAAGACAAATTTTTCAGGCATGAGGCGTTTAACAGCGGTAGCTAATGCAGGAGCCCTTCCATGTGCAGCCTGCTGCATATCGATGTTCATAAATTCGTAGGCTAATACGGAGCATCCAACCGGAGCGATACCTATAGTCTTTTCCTGAATTCCCATTTCCTCAAGAACTTCCATTATGATTCTATGGGTAGTACCATGTCCACAACCAGGACAATAACTCATAGTCTTGTCAGTCAGGAGATTGGTTCTTTTATATATTAGATTTTCCGGTTTGCGGATATCATCTTTTGTTACAGTATCCATTTCTTATCCTCCGATTAATTTAGATTCTAAAGCATCCACTATTTCTTGTGGTGAAGGTATAATTCCACCCATGCGACCGAAATGTTCAACTTTGACTTTACATTCAATAGCAAGTTTTACATCTTCGATCATTTGACCGGCACTCATTTCAACGGTCATAAAACCTTTAACCCGACCGGCCAGCTCAGCTAAAGGAGCTTTTGGGAATGGGAAGAGAGTAATAGGACGCAAGAGTCCGACTTTTATTCCTTTTTCTCTAGCAATGTCAACAGCTTTCTGGCTCAGGCGTGCACCTGATCCATACGCAACTATAACATATTCGGCATCTTCACAATGCAGTGCTTCATATCGTACTTCATTCTTTTCAATTTCACGATATTTTGCCTGAAGGTGAATGTTGTGATCTTCCTGAACATGAGAATCAAGGTTCAATGAAGTAATTATATTCCTTTCGCGGTTGGCAGTTTTACCTGTTGTTGCCCAAGGAGTATTCTTTATTATTTCTTCTTCGGTAAATCTTGGTCTCTGATCATCGAGGTAAACTTTTTCCATCATCTGACCAATAGCACCATCTGACAGGATTAAAACAGGATTTCTGTATTTAAAAGCGAGGTCAAATGATAAAGATGCGAAATCCGACATTTCCTGAACTGATGAAGGGGCAAGAACTATCAAACGATAGTCGCCATGTCCACCACCTTTTGTTGATTGGAAATAATCGCTTTGAGAAGGCTGAATAGTACCTAATCCTGGGCCTCCACGAACCGCGTTAAGAATAACACATGGGAGTTCAGCACCGGCAATATAAGAGATACCTTCCTGCTTTAAGCTGATACCAGGGCTCGATGATGAAGTGAGGACGCGTTTACCACATGCAGCACCGGCATAAACCATATTAATAGCTGCTATTTCGCTTTCTGCCTGAAGTACAACCATACCGGTTCTTTCATGAGGCTTTTGAGCCATGAGGTATTCCATTACTTCTGACTGAGGTGTAATCGGATAACCAAAGTAACCATCGGCACCAGCTCTGATAGCGGCTTCGGCAAAGGCTTCATTGCCTTTCATTAATCTTAATTCTTTCATACTCATTTAGTAATTAAATTTTCTTACTCAATTCTTTTTCTGTAAACTGTGATAACTCCATCGGGGCAAACTATTGCACAATTCGAACAACCGATGCATTCTTCATTCACAGTTTCGACATAGTTATAACCTTTGCCATTCACATTTTTCGATACTCCAATGACATCATTTGGACAAGCAGGAATGCATACCTGACAACCCTTACATTTCTCGATGTCGATTACAATATCACCTTTGACTTTTGCCATAATAGTTATGATTTAGAAGATTGTAATTCTTGCAACAAAATTAAGAATTTAAAATGATCCGGAAGTCACAATTGAACTGTAAATTGCTTAAAATGAGCTTATTTAAAACGGTTTTAAACAGCCCTCCAACTGCTTCATATGCAATTGCCTGCAATTTATGTTGCTTTATGAAAATTAGAGACTTACAGAAGTAGCATTAACAGAATGATGTTCGTGGAATTTCTTCAACCTAAATTCGAGATCGGGAAACTGAGCAGGATCAACTAGTGAAACACATGCTCTTAATCCTTCGAGTCTTGTACTTCCTGTTATGGATAAAGAGATAGCACTAACGCCATAATAGAATAATTCTTCTATTAACTCTTCTCCATTAAATCCGGGATACGAAATAGTGAAATAGAAACCATCGGCTATTGGCTTATCAACATCCTTGTCGTAGACTATCTTAAAACCGTTTCTGGTAAAAATTTCCTTCATTACCCTGGCTTTCTCCTCGTATATTTTCACTTCCCTGAGCATGTTGTACTCGCCGTCGTTTGTAGCTTTTAGCATTGCAGCAAGAGCATATTGTGCTGAATGTGAAGTGCCGGAACTAAGTGCATAAACAGTTCCGTAAATCATCGCTCTTCCAAAGATGTCACTGCTATAGTAATTCAGTAAATTTTCAGATTTGTATTGGAATAGTTTATCTGATACAACCATCATTCCTATTCTCTGTCCTGCATAGCTAAACACTTTTGAGCTGGAAATAAAGAGAATATAGTTGTCGGTATACTTAGCCACGGTAGGTTGGAAAGGAGCTTTGCCCGGAACTGAGTAATCAGTTCTGAAGTCCATTCCAAAATATGCAAGATCTTCACAAATAACTACATTATATTTATTAGCGAGTTCACCAATTATCTTTAGTTCGTTGTCAGTGAAACAGATCCATGATGGGTTATTGGGATTAGAATAAAGCACTGAATGAATTTTTCCTGTTGAAAAATACGACTCCAGTTTATCTCTGAGTTTATCACCCCTATAATCATAGACATCAAAACTTTCGAATTTTTGACCAAGAACTTTATGCTGTTGCTTGTGTACCGGAAATCCGGGATCTATGAAAAGAGTAGTGTCCCTTTGAGCGTGTAGCCTCTTTAGAGTTAAGAATGCTGCGAAACTTCCCTGCATACTGCCCACCGTTGGAATACATGATTCAGGTTTGACATCAATATCAAGGAAATTTTTAACGAATCTGGCTATCTCATTTTTTAAGACAGGAGTACCTTCAATATCAGGATATATTGCAGCCACACCATCTTGCAGTGCTTTAATTTCAGCATTTGTGCCAATAGCTGGAGGTTTAAGACCCGGAATACCCATTTCCATTCTTATAAAACGAGTACCAGCTTGGGATTCAATTAAATCAATAATTTTTTTAATTTCTCTAATACTGGCTTTCCCAACATTAGGTAAATTCATTTTTGTAATAACGGAACTTACTACATCATAGTTAATGGGAGTGTCCTTTCTGAACTGTTCATTCATTACTCTATATTTTTTTGGTTGTTTTTTCTTGCTAATCCCAATAATTATTTTGAATACAAACGTTTGCGCTTTTATGGCTGCAAGTTACATAATATGTTTAATATGGCACTTTTAAATTGTTGTTTTACGCACATTTAAACTTTACTTATTCCTGCCTTTTACTGACGCAATTGCTAGTATTAATCCCAGAGCTATGCTTAAAAATGCGGCAAAAAGCACCTGATATTCCTGAGGCAGAAGGAAGGTAATAGTATGTGCAGGATACCAGAAAAGAGGAATTGACTTTTTGAAGACAAAATTCCATTGCACATCCCAATTTATATTTTTAAGAATCTCTGAAACCTTTATTCGTGAAAATAAGCCACTCATTGTACCGCCTGTTAAAAAAATGTGAGTGTCGGATACTTTATGAGTAGTCATCATTACCGGACCAAATATTGTATTCATAAAGAAACTGATGCAGAAGGCAATGAATAGCTTACCTGCAGTAAAACCTCCTGCGTACACTTCTTTAACGTTATCCATTCCCATAAATAAAAGGAAGTCGATAGTACCGGCAGTAAAGATTACAAACGCCAGTTTAATCGAAAATCCAAGGATTGCCCAAACAAAAGCTCTTGGAAAAAGGCCGAAGCCTGAAGGGGTATATTCACCCGATTTAATTCTTGATCCGAGAGCTTCCCCCATAGTGGCAAGAATTGCAAACTTTATCATGCTCATTATCATTGGAGAATCATGATTAAAGGATGCATAAGCCTGGTAGAAACTATTGATTAAAATAAATGGCAGAAAAATTGTGAGAGCAATAAGAATAAAAATCAAATCTTTTCTGTTCATTATTGGTTGTTTTAGGTTGCGCAAAGTTATAATGATATACTTACAATATTAACCTTGTTAATGGGTCAAAGATGAATTAAAATTACCTATCTTTGTCCCCTTTTAAGAAATGCTATGATTAATATTACGTTACCCGACAATAGTGTAAGGCAGTACCCGGAAGGAATATCTGCCATGGAAATTGCCAAAAGTATAAGCGAGGGATTGGCCAGAAATGTCCTCTCAGCTACTATTAACGGAGAGATATGGGATGCAACCCGTCCTATAAATAAGGACTCACATGTTAAATTGAACACATGGGAATCGACCGAAGGCAAGCATACCATGTGGCACTCGTCTGCACACCTTATGGCTGAAGCAGTTGAGCAACTATATCCGGGTGTGAAGTTCGGTATAGGACCAGCGATAGAAAATGGGTTTTATTATGATATGGATTTTGGGGATCGCCAGATAACATCTGAAGATCTTAAGGAGATAGAAGATAGAATGCTTGTCCTTGCAAGGGAAAAACAAAATTTCTTAAGAAGGGAAGTTCCTAAGAAACAGGCACTTGAATATTTCTCCAACAAAAATGATGAATATAAAATAGAGCTCATACAAGACTTGGAGGATGGTCAGATAACCTTTTATGAATCAGGGACATTTACTGACTTATGCAGAGGCCCACATTTGCCCGATACAAGCGTTATAAAAGCCGTTAAGCTGTTAAATATTGCAGGAGCTTATTGGAGAGGTGATGAAAAGCGTAAACAACTTACCAGGATTTATGGCATCACTTTCCCTAAACAGAAAGAATTAACTGAGTACCTTGAGTTACTTGAAGAAGCTAAAAAGCGCGATCATAGAAAACTCGGGAAAGAGTTGGAACTATTTACTTTTTCACAGAAAGTAGGGCAGGGGTTACCTTTGTGGTTACCTAAAGGAGCTCAACTGAGAGAGAGACTTGAGCGCTTTCTAAAGAACGTGCAACAAAAGGCAGGTTATCTACCGGTAATTACTCCACATATTGGGAATGTGGAATTATATAAGACTTCCGGTCATTTTCAGAAATATGGAAAAGATAGCTTCCAGCCAATCAACACCCCGGAAGAAGGTGAACAGTTCATGTTAAAACCTATGAATTGTCCACATCATTGCGAAATTTTTGCTTCTAAACCCAGGTCGTATAAGGATCTTCCACTTCGTTTTGCTGAATTCGGAACAGTTTACAGATATGAACAAAGTGGAGAATTACACGGACTAACCAGGGTTAGAGGATTTACACAAGATGATGCTCATCTATTCTGTATGCCCGATCAGATAAAGAGTGAGTTTATTTCTGTAATAGATATAGTGCTGCATATATTCAAGACACTTGATTTTAAAGACTTTACAGCTCAGATATCATTAAGAGACCCTGAGAATCGCGAGAAATATATTGGTAGTGATGAAAATTGGGAGAGAGCTGAAAGAGCAATTATTGAGGCAGTTGAGGAAGCCGGTATAAATGCTGTTGTTGAATATGGTGAGGCAGCATTCTACGGACCGAAACTAGACTTCATGGTTAAAGATGCTTTGGGAAGGAAATGGCAACTTGGAACAATTCAGGTTGATTACAACTTACCCGAACGATTTGAGCTTGAATATATTGGTAGTGATAACCAAAAACACCGTCCGGTGATGATTCACAGAGCACCATTCGGATCTATGGAACGTTTTGTTGCAGTTTTGATTGAACATACAGGTGGAAAATTTCCTTTATGGTTGACACCAGATCAGGTTATTATACTGCCAATCAGTGAAAAATACCTTGATTATGCAAAAAAACTTTCAGATATTCTAAATAATTCCGAAATTCGCAGCCAAATTGACGAAAGGAACGAGAAAACCGGACGAAAAATTAGGGATGCTGAAGTAAAGAAGATACCTTTTATGCTTATTGTAGGGGAAAAGGAGGAAGCTGAAGGAAGTGTTTCTGTTCGTCGTCACGGAGTGGGTGACCTTGGATCATTGAGCATTGAAGAATTTATCAATTTAATAAACAAAGAAGTTAAAGAAGCTACCCACTAGGCGCTTCGATTTATTAATTAAACAAGGAGGATTAAACATAGCAACACCGTTTAGAAACCCAAGAGGCCCCAGACCTCCACAGAGGAAGCAGGAAGACCCTCATCTTATTAATGAAAGGATAAAAGCACCCGTAGTAAGGGTTGTTGGTGATAACACTGAGCAGGGAATCTACAATATCAAAGATGCACTTGCAATGGCTCAGAAACTAGAGCTAGACTTAGTAGAAATATCACCTACTGCTAATCCCCCGGTTTGTAAAATAACCGATTATAAGAAATTCCTTTATGAGCTAAAGAGAAAGCAGAAAGAGATAAAAGCAAAATCTGCAAAGATTGTTGTAAAGGAAATCAGACTGGGACCAAATACTGATGAGCATGATTTTAACTTTAAACTAAAACATGCTATGAAGTTCCTTGAAGAAGGTGCTAAAGTAAAGGTTGAAGTTTTTTTCAGGGGCAGAAGCATTGTATATAAAGACCAGGGTGAAATAAAACTCCTGCAATTTGCTTCACTGCTTGAAGATTACGGTAAAGTGGAAAAATTACCACTCCTCGAAGGAAAGAGGATGATTATGATTATTGCTCCCAAAAAGTAGAAGTTTTTAATCTCAATATAAACCTAAATTAACATTAGTAATGCCAAAAATGAAGTCCAAATCCGCTGCCAAAAAAAGGTTTGATGTAACCGGCACCGGTAAACTGAAAAGGAAGCATGCTTACAAAAGTCACATTCTGACTAAAAAGTCTACAAAACGCAAACGTAATTTAACTTACACGGCTATTGTTGACAAGGCAGATGCAAAAGTTGTAAGAGATATGCTTCAGTAAATTTTGTGTTAATCAATTTTATTAACCCTTGCTTTCTGCACCTAAGAATTTCATTATTGAAATCGCGAAAGTGAAAAACAATTAAAAAAAATGCCAAGATCAGTAAACGCAGTTGCTTCAAGAGCACGCAGAAAAAAAATCCTAAAGGCCGTTAAAGGTCAATTTGGGAGAAGAAAAAATGTTTGGACGGTTGCTAAAAATGCATACGAAAAAGGCATGGTGTATGCATACCGTGACAGACGCCAGAAAAAACGCAATTTCCGTAGTTTGTGGATTACCCGTATTAATGCAGGAGTTCGTGAATATAATATGAGCTACTCAGTTTTTATGGGAAAACTAAAACAAAAGAATATTAATCTCGACCGTAAGGTTCTTGCCGACCTTGCAATGAATCACCCCACTACATTTAAGGCAATTGTTGATGCTGTTAAGTAGGTAGTTGAGAATTAGAACTAAAAAAAGCTGTGCCTTTACGACACAGCTTTTTTAATTTAAGTAAGTGATATTCCTATTTATCCAGGGAATATTTTATAGGAATATTGAACGAGCAAGCTTCGGGCTTCCCATCTTTCTTTCCAGGATTCCATTTTGGCATATTGGAAACAGCTTTCACTGCATTTTCATCAAGTGTCTTATGAATGCCCCGTAGTACTTTAATATCTGAAATACTGCCATCCTTATTCACAACAAAATTTACATATACTGTACCCTGGATGCCTTCCTTACGTTCTTTTTCGGGATAATTGATGTTTGAATGTAAATAATCAAGCATTGCATCTATACCACCTGGGAAAGTTGGTGTTTCGTCAAGTACGTTGAAAACAATTCTGCCATCATCCATTTTTTGAAAAGAGTTGTCCTCCAGAACATTTTCATCGACTGATTTCTTAGTAATTACTGTTGCCTGTATCTGAATCGTATCATCATTGCTAACTGCCGATATTACATCGGAATCGAATGTCGTATTTTGAGGTTGAATATTAATCATAGCTGTCGCTCCAATTACAAAAGAGCACATGAATAAACCTGTAAAAATACCTGATAGACTGAGTTTTCTTTGTTTTGCATTGTTGATCATGATAATTCGTTTTTTGAGGTTATAACTGAAAGGATTTGTAAAATGATAGTTTACTTCGGGGATTAATGAAAAGGAAAGGAGCAGATTATTGTATTCGTTTAGCTTACTATCTGTTAAAATGACCTGCTCATCAGCTTGAAATTCATGTACTTCTGTTAAGTATTTATGTGATAGATAGACAAACGGACTGAACCAAAGAACAACCCGAGCAACCTGGCTAATCAGGATGTCAATGCTGTGTCCTAATTTTGCATGTGCATATTCATGCTTTAATAGCATTTCAAGATTTGGGTGATCCAATAACCGATATGGCATAAATACCCAGTTGAAAAATGAGAACGGACTATGAGTACTTTCCTCAATGAATACTTTACCTTTTAATGTTTCAACGCATTTGGATCTCATCCTTTTTAGCACTATTGTTAATATTGAGTATATCGATACAATAGAAATCAGGATAGCTATTGATAAGTATATGTATAAAACCATGCTATCGGCATTAAATCTGCTTACCGGACCTTCACTTGTTGTGTAAGTTGGATTAATCTCCACCTCATTTAAATAAATAGTTAGCTTTGAAATAGATGGCGAATCCGGGCTCAATTTTATAAGTGGAAGAATCAGAGGTAGTAGTAGTGAAAGGACTAATACAATACGCATCAGGCGAAAGTTATTACTCTTGCGGATAACTAGGTGATAAAATGCAAGGATTACACAATTAATGATACTTGCTTTCAGCAGATAAAGTATTAAATCACTCATTGCCTTTCTTGTTTTGAATTTTATTTTCAATAAGTACCCGCATTTCTTCCAGATCTTTCAGACTTAAGTCTTCATCTGCAAAAAATGAAACCATATGTTTATAGGAATTGCTGAAGTATCCCTTTAAAAGTCGATTGAGCGAATGCTTTGAATATTCTCTTTTAGTCACAACAGGAAAATACCTGTGCGACTTGCCAATAGCCTCATGGTCAATGAAACCTTTTTTTTCAAGTATACGGGTTATTGTAGAAATAGTATTATAAGCAGGCTTTGGTTCCGGTATCTGGTCAAGGACTTCGTTCACATATGCTTTTCCAAGTTTCCAAAAAAGCTGCATTACCTGTTCTTCAGCTTTGGTTAATTCTTTCAATTCGTTCATGTCAACTAAAGATTTAGTTTTAAAGTCCAACAAAAGTATAACTAAAAACTTAGTTTGTCAAGAGAAAATGAAAAAAAAGATAATAAAATTTTGGCAGGCAAGATTTTATGGGGTAAATGACAGATAATCAGGATGCTATCATTGTGATGCTGAAGGTAGCTTTTCTCTGTTATTAATTATCGCTTGCATTTGTTCGGTTAGAACCCTTTTTGCAATAATTGTTTTCTTCTCGTCTAATAAGTACATAACAGGAGAACTATGGACATCGTATTGCTCTCTGAAATCTCCTGTCATACTGTAATAGCCGTTGACGTTAATCCATTTCATTTGATTTTTACTGATGTAAGAAGTCATATCTTTCCAGGACGTATCCATACAAACACCGAATACTTCGAGACCATATTGTTCTTTATACTCATTGTAAAAAGAGACCAATAAAGGGGTTCCTTTTTTGCAATGGCTGCATTCAGGATCCCAGAAATATATTAGTGTATATTTACTTTTAATTTCATGGAGTGAAACCGGTTTTCTCAGGGTATCCCATAAAATCATTTCAGGAGCGGTTTTTCCTATCAGAATAGGCCTAAGTGTATTTGCCCGCTTTATCAGGTTCTCTTTAACAGTGGGATTCATCCACGACATCAATTCTGTGTTATCGTAATACTTATCGACAAGATGAACAAAAACTGCATCATGGCCCATAATTTCAGAACTCTCATACTTTACTGTAAGATACCACATCAGGTATTTGAATGTTTCCCGGTTCATTTTTGACAATTCAAATAACTTATCTATAGCAACGTTCAATGAATCAGGAACCGGTAGAGTCATCTTCTGAAGAAAATGCTCAACCTTATTGTGTATTAAAGGTGTTCTTATGTATCTGTCATCAGATAGATTGATATTATCCCAGTAGTGTTCCTTAAATGCTTTGAAAGAGGCAACTGAATCGATTTTCCCGGTAGGCAATACAGGGGGAGGGGTGTATTCGGGTTCTTGCATCGATTTAAGGAATAAGGATATAAAACTGCCATGGTTTGCATTTATTATTCCGTTGATATACTGTATTACTTCTTCGTTAAGAATTTGAATTCTGTTTAATACAACGGCTGCGGAATCAGATCCGTGAGCGAAAGAATTTCTCAACATTTGTAGTTGACCCATTTCTTTCTGTTTTGCTGCCAGAAATTTTATGTAGTCGAATAGTATTTTATTTTGGTCATTAACCTTTGAAGTTAAACTCTGAGGAAGTTCACTCATGTCACCGGTAATAGAAACATTTTGTTTTCCGGCAATTATGAAATCAAGAAGTTTTGCCTTTTTAGAGCTGGCAAAAAAGTACATCCCTTCAGGCAAAAGTGTATCAGCAGAAAGTTTGTAATTATATTTGGAGTCAGGAGTAATTGTATCCACAACAAACTGTTTGTCACCATTATAAGATGCAAGCAAAATCAGGCTGTCACTTAGTCCTTTTAACTGCAGGCTAATTCTGAACCCGGACTGCGGAGTGGCATTCTGAGTCAAGAAAATAATCATGACAATTGATAATAGACTTCGGAGTGATTTCATTTGGAAACTTTTTTACAAACTTACAACATTCAGCATTCTGATTAAATATTTGTAACCATTAGGAATAACGTATTTTAGAATCTGGTTTTTGCTGTAATTGATCATTTTTCTTAATTTTGTTAAAAACCTACTGATATGAAGACAGTTTGCACATTGCTGTTGGTGATTTGCAGCTTTATTTCCTTTGCTTCGGATGTCGATTTCGATAATTTGAAAAACCAGAGAAATGATAAAGCAGAACAATTTCAAGGAATTAAAGATTCACTTATATCTCCCCGATCCTGGAAAAACGCTTTACTGCTTGAACAGGCTGAAATGCTTATTATGATTGACGACAGTATCATGAATCATACAATGCAGCGTGAGTTGGAATTAAATAGTATTCAGGATTCATTAACTGAGTTGTCGAAGAATTATATCGCTTTACAATCAAAGTCAGAACAACTGGAAGTAAGGGCACTTAACGATATAAGAATGCTGTTGATACTTAAAGTTGCAGTGGCTTTGCTTCTGGTAGGCTTACTCATTACTATTTACTTTATTTATAAGCTGTCGGGTGAAAAGAATAAAATTCTTGAAAATAATAAGCCGATTGTTGAATCAGAGAGAGAGCAGGGGGCTTTGTATATCAGTTCACAGCAAAAGGATGAGCTGCAAATACAGAACGAATTATTAAAGAAGAAGGTTACTGATGCTGAGAATCAATTACAGTCCATGAAAATTAAATACGAATCAATGATTGGAAGGATAAATAAGCTAATTACAGACTTATCCCGATTATCATAAAAAGCAATTAGTGAAAATTTTTCTCTCCTGCATTAATTCGGGCATTTATGAAATTTTCACTTGGAGGAATGGGACAGGAATATCGTTTATTATAGGCGCAATAAGGATTAAAGGCCCGGTTAAAATCAATTACAACAGAACCATCCGGTAATAGACTAGCCTCTATGTATCTACCACCTCCATAAGACTCTTCACCTGATGTAATATCAGTAAATGGCAAAAAAAGGTAGTCCTCAAAGCCCGGTGTGCTCATAAGAGCCACATTTTGAAAAATGGTAACACTATGTTGTTGGCCATCAAGAGAGAAAGTTACCTTCCCATACTTCAGGTAAAGTGGTAATCTTTCTGTAGTTGTTTTCATCTTAATGGTATCAGGATTGGAGAACCGGTCAATACTAGCTTTTATAACAAAACTTGTATCAGGTGGAAAGTAATTCAATCCTTGAAACGTCTTCTTCGATTCAGCAGTAAGTGGGGAGTCTTCGGAACTGAGGAATTCAGCATTCTTGTCAGCTCGTTCTTTCTCTAATGCCTCAATATAGCCGAAAGACTGAGGCATTGCATTATTCACGACTAACAAGATAAATAAGGCCAGTATACAATAACGTTGAAAATTTGTATGCATAGTATTTGAATTTTTGCATTAGAGCGAAACAAATTTAAGCTATTATAGAAAACTGAATTACGTTTTGCCTGTTATTACCAACTAAAATTTGGATCATGAAATTAGCTGAAATCAGGAAGCAATATTTACTTAATGAATTAAAAGAATCAGAAGTAGGGGATGACCCACTATCATTCTTCAGTAAATGGTTATTGGAGGCAATATCAGCCGGGGTTCCGGAACCCACAGCTATGGTACTCTCAACAGTAAATGCAGATAATAAACCATCATCAAGAGTTGTGTTGCTTAAATCGTGTGAAGAAGGAAGATTCATCTTTTTTACAAATTATCATAGTGCAAAAGGTAGACAGCTAGAATCGAATCCTAATGCATCAGTGTTGTTTTTTTGGAAGGAGTTAGAGCGGCAGATAAGGATTGAAGGTACTACCGTCAAGCTCTCTGAAAAGCTCTCTGATGAATACTTTAACAGCAGACCACCTGAAAGTCGCCTTGGCGCAATAATTTCACCTCAGAGTCAGGTAATTGATAGCCGTGAAGCTATTGAAAAATTGTATAAAAGCAATATATATCTACTGGATAACCAGGGAGATTTGGTTCGACCTCAACATTGGGGAGGCTATGCTCTCATTCCGGAAAGTATTGAATTTTGGCAGGGTAGGGCATCGCGACTGCATGACAGGATAAGATTCCGAAAGGCAGAAAACGTATGGATTAGAGAAAGACTTGCACCTTAAAATTACTGATGTTCTTTTCTCAGCAGATCGTTGATTGTTTTTACAGGATTAAATGTAGTAGTTGGAACTTCAACAAAAATGGTAATCCAATCAGCCATTGCTCCGTTCCATAAGCCCGGTAGTTCCAGGGCTTTAAGTTCTCTGCCATCCTTTGACTTGGTAGAAATAAATCCAGTAGAAGGGTCAATGAATTCTCTGAGATCAAACTGGTTACCCTCAAAATCTCTCACGTAACAGACAAGATCGACCGGATTAAAATGGGTAGATTTTTCAAAAATTTTCTTTTGTTCGGGATTTGAAAAATCAATCTGAGAAGATTCTACTATTTGTAAAGAAATTTCTTCGGCAGAATTTTTGATCCAGAAAGGGCCGCCACCCGGTTCGCCTTCATTCCTGACCATACCACACAATCGTATTGGTCTGTTTAGCCTGGTATAGAGAATGTCGATCTTTTCTATAGTAGAAAGGGTGTTAAACTCTTCAGTAAATTTCAGAAGCAGTTTGTCTGAGCAGAAAGCCACGATTTTCTTGATCTCATTGTTTGTAAGATTTCCTTCCTCAAGCATTTCGAGGTACTCAACGATTTGTTCATGTATTTCAAGCAGATAGCCGCCAAGTGCTTTCTTGTATTTGTATGTTACATCTTTTAACCTGTCGGGGACAACGTTATCTATATTCTTTATAAAAATGACCTCACTTTCGCGATCATTAAGGTTTTCAATCAATGCACCATGTCCGCCTGGTCGGAATACGAGATTGCCTTCATCATCCCTGAAAGGCTTATTGTTCATATCAACTGCTAAAGTATCGGTTGAAGATTTCTGAACGGAGAAAGTGAGTTCGTAGACAACGTCGAATTGGGTTTCGTATTTATCTTTAACAAGGTTAATTTCATCGATGAAACTATCAGCATGCTCGGGAGAAACAGTGAAATGCACAGCAGCTCTACCTTCAGAGTTGATACCATAATTTGCACTTTCAACTAAATGCTCTTCCATTGCCATTCTGGCTCCGTCAGGGTACTTGTGAAATTTCAACATTGCTTTTGGTTTAGCAGCATAGCCAAGGCCATGGTCCATCAGCAAAAATTCCAGTATTGTACGATAGTCCTTTTCGCTTATTTTGCTTTCAAGGCTGATATAGTTGTCCTCCATAACAGCTTTAAGATCATCGTAGAATGCAAAGTTCTTTAGATTCTGAATGAAATTAAAGACTGAATTTTGGCTTTTGTCTTTTTCCAGAAGTTTGTCAATTGAATCACCTTTTTCTATGTTTTCGAGAAATTCAAACAGTGATTTAAACATGCGTGAAGCAGCGCCTGATGCGGGTACAAACTTCATTATTTCATAATCGGAACAATTTCTATCGTAATATTTTTGAAGCTTTTCAACTTCACTTTCGGAAAAAACTTTTATGCCATTTTTAACTGTCGCTGGTTCAACAAGGTCGATAAAGGGGAAACCTTTCCTAAAATTCTCAACTTGTTGCTCAATTACTTTAATTTCAATACCTTTCGATTGAATCTGTTTTAGATCACTTGCAGTAAACATATAGTATAAATTTTATTTCATAGTACGTTTTATTGACATACTACTTAGCACAAAGATAAGGAAAGGAACATGAAAATACAATTATTGTTTTATGAATGGCTCAATAGGAGTAACGCTAAGTGTTTGATTATTGTTTCGTTAATAAAAAACCTATAAAAAAGAGTAGAAAACGTACATGTGAAGAAAAAAAAGTTTTATCTTTGCGCCTCCATTGCCCAGGTGGTGAAATTGGTAGACACGCCAGCTTGAGGGGCTGGTGTCCTTAAGGATGTGCAAGTTCGAGTCTTGTCCTGGGCACAAAAATCTGACAGAGGTCAGCTGCAGTCAGTCAGACTGCATTTTTTTTTGAAATATTAACGCCCGGATGGCGGAATTGGTAGACGCGCTAGTTTCAGGGACTAGTGTACTTACGTGCGTGCAGGTTCGAGTCCTGTTCCGGGCACATCTTAATTTAAGAACTCCGATAAACAGCTTATAACTTTGTTTACCGGAGTTTTTTATTTGGTCACTGAAATATAACTATAAACCTATTTGTCGGGTTTTACAGGCAAATCCTCACTGTTTATAACAATAATCAAGTTAATTATCATTCTTTAACTTTGGATTCCGGGCGTAGTTTATTCCAAGTTTATCAAACCTCAGATAGTGCTTCTTCAAACGATGCAGGAAACTGTTGTAATCACGATTTTCTACCTGTGACCAGTTGACTTCGGCCAGAGCTATTGCTCTTGGATAAGCCATATATTCCAGATGCTCAGAAGTACTGATGTATTCAGTCCATAAGTTACCTTGTGCACCAAGTATAAATTTTTGGTTTTTTCTCTTCAGATTTGCAGGAACAGGTTCAAATGAATAGACTTTCTCTAAGGTATTATAGCCACCTATTGCGAAAGGCTCTGTAGCAGGATCCCCCTGATAATAGTCCAAATAACAAGGATTAACAGGTGACATTATAACATGGTGCTTCATGCTTGCAGCTTCAATGCCTCCTTCAATACCTCGCCATGACATGACCGTTGCTCCTTTTGCAAGACCACCTTCCAGTATTTCATCCCAGCCAATTATTTGCCTATCGTATTTTTCCAAATATTTTTGTGCACGTTGAACGAAATAGCTTTGAAGCTCTTCTGCATTAGCCAGTTTCTCCTGTTCTATTCTTTTCTGACAGTCAGGGCATGTATTCCATCTGGTTTTAGGCGCTTCATCACCTCCTATATGGATATATTTAGAAGGAAATATTGTTACGACTTCATCAAGAACTCCTTCGATAAATGTGAATGTTTGCTCTTTGCCGGCGCAGAATATCTCATCGTTAACGCCCCAAAAGGTCCAGGTATCGAAGGGACCACCGGTACAAGAAATTTCAGGATACGCTGCTAATGCAGCTGTTGCATGTCCCGGCATCTCAATTTCGGGGATAACATTTATATATCTTTCTGCAGCGTAGGCTACTATTTCAGCAGCTTGTTCCTGAGTGTAAAATCCACCGTAAGGAATACTGTCCTGACCTTCATTTCTACCGGTGGTAGTAGATTTCCTCCATGCCCCTTTTTCTGTAAGCAGTGGATACTTCTTTATTTCGAGTCGCCAACCCTGATCATCTGTAAGGTGCCAGTGAAAGTTATTCATCTTATAAAATGCCATTATGTCGAGAAACTGTTTAATTTGCCCGACTGGAAAAATGTGACGACATACATCAAGATGCATTCCTCTGTATGAAAATCTTGGATAATCAGTAATTGAACAACTTTTAACAATGAGGCTTTTTATGCCATCAGGAATAGTCATATTTGATGGCGTTCCATTGGCAAATGACGCATCATTCAAATCAGTAGTAAATTCAAACGGTATAATCTGAAGCAGAGTTTGTATACCGTAAAATAAGCCTCGAGATGTTGTGCTTTTAATTGAAATAAAGTTGCTGTTAACATCCAAAACGTAACCTTCAGAGGGTAGCTTTAATTTTTTGTCGACAATAAGTCTTATTGAATTCCCAAACTTATTGACTATTCCCTCATCAAATAATATGATTTTTAAAGGAGCAGGAGTAAAATAGAGGGATTTAGATAAATAGTCAGCTAATCTTAATAATTCATCACTCTGATCATTAACAGTTATCAGTGTGTGTTGTATTACAAAATCTCCTGATGAGCCTGATACATAAGATACAGGTTCCGGGATAATGTTGTGTGATTGAGCAAATACTGCTCCTGACGCCAGAAAGCAGAGTGTTAAAAGAAGCTTTTTCATATTTATAAGCAAAATTGTTTCATTTGAGGAGTGACCTAAATCATAAAGATCCTGCGAAATGAGTAACAAACATTCTTAAAACTCAGCAGGGTAATTTCCTTCCATGGTCAACTTCTTAATCTTATCAATTACCAGAGGTTTGTCTTCCTTATATGTAATGCCAAACCACTGTCCCTGATTGGGCAAAACCTTCACTTTTGCCTTATTTGATTTTATCAAAGCATCAACAGCTGCTGGAATATAAAATTCAGCCTTGGGATTGTGCATGTTATTTTCAATAAATCCACAGAAATGAGAATCCAGCTGATCAAAGAAAGTCGGTTTAAAACACCAGAAATTCATTGATACGAGAGTGTTTTCATCAAGTTGAGACTTTGAGTTATCAGCCTCAGTATTATAAACCAATTCACCTTCGCGTGCAATTTTAGTGTTTTCAGTAACACTTATAAGATTTCCTTCCTTATCAGCTTCACAAACACCTCTTGAGACAGTTCCAAAATCTGATAAGGTGTTTTTTAACTCATAGGCAACCATAGCATAATTTGTTTCCTTAGTGTCGGTATTAAAAAACCTGACAGCTTTCTCAAAGGCTTGGCTACCATAGAAATCATCAGCATTTATAACCGCAAATGGTTCTTTAATTGCATTCTTCGCCATCAATACCGCATGTCCTGTTCCCCAGGGTTTAGTTCTGTCGGCAGGTGGTACTTTACCATCAGGCAGCATATCGAGTTCCTGAAAGACCCATTCTATTGTCATTGATTTGCTTAACTTTTGTGCGAAAACCGACTTGAAGTCCTCTTCAATATCTTTCCGAATTATAAATACTACTTTGCCAAAACCTGCACGTTTTGCATCGAAAACAGAGTAATCAAGAATTGTTTGACCGGATGGTCCGACAGGATCTATTTGTTTCAGGCCACCATATCTGCTTCCTAAACCTGCGGCTAAAATTAAAAGGGTTGGTTTCATAAATAAATAATTTTTCTCTACTCAACAGAGAGCTGTTGAAAAATGTTAATAATATCCACTACATAAAGGTTGCTATACCCTAATCTTATGACCTTTAATTGCGAAATAGAATATGTAAATGTATAAAGGGATTAATATAATATAAGCTGACTGATTGCTAACTAAATCAGACAAGAAACCATAAACAAGTGGTATAATGGCACCACCGGCAATACCCATGACTAATAATGCAGATCCTGCTTTCGTGAATTTTCCTAAATCAGCGATAGCTAGTGGCCATATAGCAGGCCACATCATTGCATTTGCTAATCCTAATAAAGCAATAAACAATACACTGGTAAATCCGCTGGTAAACAAGGCCAGTAATGAGAATGTTACGCCTAAAACTGCTGACCATGCAAGTGCTTTTTCTTGTTTAATAAACCTGGGAATCAGGATAATTCCGATTATGTAACCTATTACCATTGAAATAAGAGTCATACTGGTAAAATAGCGGGATAAGTCAAGTGAGATGTTAAGGTATTTTCCATACAAGATAATTGTATCACCGGCAATTACTTCAACACCAACATATAGGAATATTGCAATGAATCCCAGAATCAGATGAGGAAACTGATACCATGCGGTTTTAGTGTGATGGCTTTTATCGTCAACTTCAGACTCAATCTCATTGTCAAGTTCAGGAAGGTGTGCAAATCGTATCATAAATGACAATAGAGTCAGGACAACAGCCATTATGATATAAGGCAATATGACTTTGCGGGCAAGTGAATCTAAAAGGATCTCCTTTTCGCTCCCATTGATGAAAGCTACCTGCTCCATAAGTTCATTAGCTCCACTTAATAAAATAACACCCAGAATTATTGGACTAATTGTACCTGCAACCTTATTTGCAATCCCCATAATGGCAATTCGCTTTGCTGCACTTTCACGTGGTCCTATTATGGTTATATATGGATTAGCAGCCGTTTGAAGCAATGCAAGTCCACCACCCTGAACAAATAAACCGGTTAAAAACAAGCCGAAGGTTCGACTTGAAGCAGCAGGGATAAAAATCAGTGAGCCAATTGCCATAAGAAACAGACCTAAAGCCATTCCATTTTTAAAACCTACTTTTTTCAACACAAGGCTGGATGGAGGAGCCATGAACAGATATGAAATATAAAAAGCAAAAGTGACAAAGTATGCCTGAAGATTTGTGAGCTCACAAGCTATCTTTAAAAAGGGAATTAATGTACCGTTTAACCATGTTACAAAGCCGAAAATAAAATATAGAATTCCTATTGTAAATATGGAAATCAAGTACTTACGATGTGTTTGAATATCAGTCATAGAGATTTCTTTTATTCTGGCTAATGTATGAAGAATCTAGCGTTGTCAATAAATAATTGTGTTAAGGATTATATCCCTGATTATTTTGGTCTTTTGAAATATCGGTACTATTTTTGCATATAGGATCAAGATGATACCATCATATCTCTTAAAATGTCTGCTATTTCTAATAATTATACTCCCCAGTAGGTTACTTTTTGCACTAAAGTAAATAAACATAAAGATTATAAAACGGCTAAAGCCTAATAACGCCCATAATTTGGCATGGATAACGTATCTACTTATACTGATATTGAAGCTTTTAACGATCTCCGTAATTGTGTGATCTGTCCTCGTGCCTGCCATGTCAACAGAGAGAAATCTCATTCAGGATATTGCAGAACAGACGCCAGTTTTAATATTAGCTCAATTTGCATCCATAAAGGAGAAGAGCCGGTAATTTCCGGACCTAATGGAATTTGCAATGTATTCTTCAGCCATTGCAATCTTCAATGTATTTATTGTCAGAACTACCAAATTAGCCAAAATGGTACAAAAGTTTCCAATTATGGGACAATAGATAAGATTACTGAAGAAATTATAAACTTTCTGGATAAAGGTTGTAAATCGGTTGGTTTCGTTTCAGCATCTCACATGGTTCCACAAATGGTAATGATTATTAACTCATTGCACAGATGGAACAGGTATCCGACTATTATTTATAATTCTAATGGTTACGACAGTGTAGAAACATTAAGACGACTTGAAGGAATGGTTGACGTGTATCTACCTGATTTTAAATATGCTGATAACAATCTGGGACTAGAGTTCTCAAATGCCAGGAATTACACAGATGTTGCAATTTCAGCTTTAAAAGAAATGTACAGGCAGATGGGGGCAAAAGTAATTACTGATGAATCAGATACAGCCGTCAGGGGATTGATAATCAGGCATCTGGTATTGCCAGGATGCGTTGAAAACAGTAAAAGTGTATTAAGAATGATTGCCGGGGAGCTTTCACCAAAAGTGAGTATATCTCTAATGTCGCAGTATCATCCTATGGGAAAGGCTATTGGGAGCACAAAACTGGGAAGACCAATTTCGGCTGAAGAGTATAATTCGGTTTGTGATGAAATGGAGAAATTAGGATTTGTTAACGGATGGATTCAGGATTTGGATAGTAATACTGATTACTTGCCAGATTTTGAATGTGCACATCCATTTGAAAGAACTGCATAAGTGAAATTTAATTGGAGGATTTGATTGATCTGTACTAAAACAATAAGACTATTAAGGCATTGTAGATATACCCTGTATTTACTGGGGATTATTGTGCCGTCTATTGTTTTCGGTCAGATAAAAACCGATAGCCTGATAAATGCATTTTATAAGACTGACGAAATAAAGGCCAAGTCAACAATATTAAAGGATTTATCAAGGACAACCTTCATAGATGGAGATTACGCATCGGCAATATACTATCTTCAAAAAAAATCGGAGCTCCATTTGCAAATGAGTGATTCGATAGGGTGGGCGGATAATGAGTATAACCTTGGAATGTTATATTCCGTTACCCTGAATTTTGAAGAAGCTACAAAGCACTCATTAAAAGCGATGCAATACTTTAAGAGGAAAAACCTAACTATTGCTTTCGTCAATTCCTGTATTAATCTTGGTTATATTCATAATGAGTTAAAGCAGGTAGACAATGCTTTGATGTATTACAAATTTGCTTTAAATGGGCTTAATTCTGTCCTGAATCAGGATGAATTAGATGCAGCCACAACTAATCTGGGAAATTTCGGTAATGCATTACAGTTATCAGAAAAGAACACGAAGCCTCAAAACCAAAATGAAACTGCAAATAAAGCTATTGGAGCTTCGCTTACGCAGGTATATTCTGCGTTAGGAGTTTTGAATCTTAAGATTAACAAAGTTGACAGTGCAGAATATTATGTTTACAGAGGTCTTGAATTGTCGGTGGCTAATAATAATCAGAGTGACATTGCGAATGGTCAGATACTTCTTGGGAAAGTTTATTTTGCTCAGGCCCGGAGACCTGAAGCATACAGGATTACTGAAAGAGGATTGGAAACGGCTAAGGGCATCAAAAACAGAGCCTTAGTCATGGAAGCTTATTCTGAACTTGCCAGAATCTCTATGTCGCTAAAGCAACCGGGATTGGCTTATTCTTTTCTTGATCAATATATTACATTAAAGGATAGCATATACAACGAACAGATGTCTTCTCTTTTATCTAAAGGAGGCGTTAGGTTTGAGATTTCAGATAAGAGAGATGACAAGGGATACCTGCTTACAGAAAATCTTGATCAAATAAGGACGATACAAAACAGTAGAATAATCAAGTGGGTACTTTTTGTTTCCACCACAGTCATTGTTATATTCCTTGTTATTATTTTACGGAAGTATTACGTTAAAGCAAGAAAAGTAAAAGAACTTAAGGAAAAATACAAGACAGCAGAAGATCAAAGAAATCAGTTGGAGAATTTAATTCAAACTAAGGATAAATTTCTCTCAATAATTGCGCACGACCTGAAAAATCCATTCAATTCATTATTGGGATTTGCAGACTTGGCTTATAATGATTTTGATGAAATTTCAGATGCTGAAAAGAAATCCTATTTAAAAGTCATAAGACAATCGGGCCAGCACATTTATGCACTCCTTGACAATTTACTCAGTTGGTCGAGAGCGCAATCAGGCAGGATTGATTTCTATCCGGAGCCTGTGAGCCTTACGGAGAGCATTGAGAATGCTGTTGAATTGGTAAGAAATTCGGCAGATAATAAACAAATTACATTATTTTCGGATTTTTCCGGAGATGTAATAGTGAAAGCTGATAGAAATATGCTTTCAACAGTATTGAGAAATCTTCTCACAAATGCTATAAAATTCACCACAAATGGTGGTTCTGTAACAATCAGCAGTTCGATAAATACCAAAAAAGTTACAGTTAGGGTATCCGATACAGGTATAGGGATGACGCCAGAAGACCTTGACAAACTATTTAAACTAGATGGAGGTTTAAAAACCACCGGAACTGCCAATGAAATAGGAACCGGGTTGGGCTTGATCTTATGTCAGGAATTTATGGCACTACATAAATCAAAGATTATAGCTGAAAGTACTCCCGGTAAAGGAAGTACTTTCAGTTTCACTCTTGATTTTATTCAACAACTCTAATTAAAAAGGCAGGTCTTCACTTGCATCTTCTTCCAGCTTTGTGTAAGAGTTAGTTTCAGGATAACCATTTCCTGGAAGAGTATTCTGATTTGCATTAATTATACGCCAGGCTTCGAGGTCCATAAAATAGCTGACTCTGCCGTCTTTTTCATAGCGTCTTCCTTTTAGGTTAAAGGAGATATTAACCATTTGACCTACGCTATATGTATCAAGGATTGAACATTTATCGCCTGTGCATTGAAACTTTAAGTATTGGGTGTAATTCCCATCAGGGTTATCTTTATACTCAACAATGAATTCTCTTTTTTTAAATTTTTCAGTGATTACCTGAACCCCTGAGATTTCAATAATTTTACCTTGTAATTCAAATGACATTTTTTAAGTTTTAAAAATTAATATGGTGTTTTTCTATCCAGTAATTTCCAGGTTTTAAAGACACTTTGAGCTTCCTCTCTCAATAATTGTGTAGTTCTAATCTTACGATCAGGGATACCAACCATTAACTCGTGATATATAAAATCATCATCAAAACCAGCATCAGCAGCATCTTCTCTCGTTGCGGCAAAGTACACGTTTGCCGGTCGTGCCCAGTAAATTGCTCCAAGGCACATTGGGCAAGGCTCACAACTACAGTATATATCGCAACCATCGAGTTGAAAGCAGTTTAATTTTTTACATGCTTCCCTTATAGCTACTACTTCAGCATGTGCTGTTGGATCATTGGTTGACGTTACACTATTCCCTCCTTTGGCAATTATTTTACCATCTTTAACTATGACAGCCCCAAAAGGACCACCATTCTCGCTTCTAATATTTTCCCTAGCCGTTTTTATGGCCTCCTCCATAAATTTTCGGTGTATCATCTCTTCTGCTGATATACTCATCCCAATTTCCTCTTAATGTTTTTTCTTTTAGTGCAAATTCCAATCTGTTTAAGTATTCATCTCTTGTAATAACTCTTGCTCCTAAAGACTCCAAATGATCTGTGTGCATTTGCGCATCGACAAAATGAAAGTCATTCTTTTTAAGAAAGTCAAACAAGAATACAAGTGCAGCTTTTGAAGCATCCGTTACTGAATGAAACATAGATTCCCCAAAAAAGGCTTTACCCAGTGATACCCCGAATAGGCCTCCTGCCAATGTTCCGTTATGCCAGACTTCCAGGCTGTGAGCATATCCTGCTTTAAAGAGTTGAGTGTATGCATCAACAGTCTCCTGGAATATCCATGTACCAATTTCTCCTTTACGCTTAATGAGAGCGCAAATTTGCATAATTTGTCGAAAATGTTTGTCAAAAGTAAATGTAAAAGTGTTCTTTTTGAGTTTATGTTTCAGACTATGTGAAACTATAAGATCATCAATTTCAAAAATACATCTTTCCATTGGGGAATGCCATAAGATAGGGGAGCGCTGATCATACCATGGGAAGATTCCTTTTGAGTATGCTTCAAGTAGTCTACCAACACTTAAATCACCTCCAAATGCAATAACACCTGAATCCTGGCGTCCTTTTAAGTCGGGGAACGGGATGTTCTTATCAAGATGGATGATTTCTCTGTCTTTCATTCTTTATTCAGTCCGAAATAATTAATACCAAAATTACGGAATAAAAAGCTTGAGGGAATAAAAAAGAAAACCGGCTTTAGTAGAATTAAAGCCGGTTACAATTTTTAAAAGAAACAGTTTAAGCGTTTTCTTTTTCAAAGTCGTTCATACATTCAACTAATGCTTGTACGCTTTCAATTGGAAGTGCATTGTAGGTTGAAGCCCTGAATCCACCAACAGAACGATGTCCTTTAATTCCAACCATACCACGTTTTTTTGCAAACTCCATGAATGCTTCTTCTTTGTCTTTATATTGATCTTTCATTACGAAGCAGATGTTCATCAATGATCTGGAATCTTTCTCAGCTGTTCCAACAAACATTTTGCTGTTGTCGATAGCATTGTATAAAAGTTCAGCTTTCTCGATGTTTCTCTTTTCAATAGCTTTCAGTCCACCTTCAGCTTTTATCCACCTTAAAGTTTCCATAATTGTGTAGATAGGAAGAACTGGAGGAGTGTTAAACATAGAACCATCTTTAATGTGAGTTCTGTAATCGAGCATAGTTGGGATTTGACGTTCCACTTTACCAAGAATGTCTTCTCTGACTATTACGAACGTAGCACCTGCAGGACCGAGATTCTTTTGAGCACCACCATAGATCATTGCATACTTTGAAACATTAATTGGACGACTCAGAATATCTGATGACATATCTGCTATCAAATTAACAGGACAGTCGATGTCTTTTCTTATCTCTGTACCATAAATAGTGTTATTGGTTGTGATATGGAAATAGTCAGCATCAGCAGGGATCTGATAATTTTTCGGTATGTAAGTAAAGTTCTTATCGGATGAAGAAGCTACAACATTCACTTCACCAAAAAGCTTAGCCTCTTTAATTGCTTTCTTTGCCCAAACACCTGTTTCAAGATATGCTGCCTTTTTTTGGAGCATATTAAATGGAATCATACAGAATTGGAGACTTGCGCCACCACCAAGGAATAAGACCTGATAGCCTTCAGGAATATTCATTACTTCCTTAAAAAGACTTACTGCTTCATCAATTACAGCTTGAAAATCTTTGCTTCTGTGAGAGATTTCAAGGATTGACATTCCAATACCATTAAAATCTAAAATTGCTTTAGCTGTGTTTTCGATTGCAACCCTGGGCAAAATTGAAGGGCCCGCATTGAAATTGTGCTTTTTCATGATTTTATTTTTTAAAAAAAGTGAATATTATTAGGTATAACTTTCTATTCAGGGATGTTATTTTATAGTCAAAAATCTGAACAAAGGTATAAAGATTTCCATAATTTAAAAATCATTCCTCTTTTTGTTATTAACATTGAAAAGCCTTATTCCAGATAGTTTTACAGAGCAGGAGCGGAGTGTTAATACTTTATCGTGGGAACAGATCAAGTTCAGGTTTTGGGGCCTTTTTTCTTTCTTCATTTCTGATAGCGGGATTTCTTGCATTAATCCCTTCAACAAAAGTCCAGTACTCTTTAAAGAATATATAGCCGTCGTATATATTTCCTACAGGTACGTAAGCCCAATACTGGCCTTCCAGTTCGGGATTTAAAGGCAATAGCCTATCGACTACTATTATGCTGTCATTTATCTTACTTTGCGATTTTCTCACCCCGGAAAGCGTAAGCTTTTGCTTACTGTATTGAAGTGTTAGACTTGCGGATGAAGCATACTCAACGACAACTCTGTTTGCTCTTCCGGACTTTGTTTTAAATACTTCTTTTCCAAAGATAACTGTAGAATCTCCTTTAAAAGTAATAGCTTCAATTACTTTTCTGGAGGTTTGTTGCTCAAACCTGTCCCAGCCCAGTATAAGATAGTAATGATCCTTTTTGCTTCTGGGGGGTATGATTTTATAATAAAGTGCTGCCGGCCAATCATTTGGTTCGTATATGGAATCAGCCGATAACCTGTGCTCAGAAGTTTTATTCTTAAGTGCTATAGTTTGCTTCGAAGATGGGAAATAAATTATTGCACTATATATATTGTCACCCTTATTCTGCTGGATGTTCCAGTTATAAAAAATGAAGTAATTATCAGGTGATACAGTTTTGCCAATAGGTAGAATATGTAGTGAATCAGGTGTAAATCCTTGGGTATTAATATAATTAAGCAGCTTCTCTTTGAATATATTGTTTAAAACTATTCGGGTAGAGTCGTTTCTCTCACGTCTGGTAGAGTCTAATAGTTGTTTAAGTTCTACTTTACTATATTGTGCAGATGAAGAATAATATAGTATTGTAGAAATCACAAAAAGGATAATGGCTCTTTTACTCATAATTGGTTGGATATAGGACTCCCTTCACAAAAATACTACTTTTGCATAGAGTGAACTCCATAAAATGAATCTATTAAACGATAAGATTAAGGCTATAGCGTGTCTGATTGAAAAATGTTTATCAGAAAGTGGTGACAATGTTATGCCTCTTGAATTAAAAGAGCTTGCTGATAAACTGATTAATGAATCGCAAATTTATAATCAATGGTTTGTACCTGAACATGTTAGGTATGCACTTGCGTTGCTGGTTGAGGAATGCAGGTGTTGGAATGAACTGTTGTCAAATTTACCTACTGTCAGCAATACGTTAAATGTTGTTGAAACTGATGAACATGCATTATGCCTGTACCGACCATCGGCACCTTTAGAAGGAGTATTAGAGATGCTACTTTTTGCATTAAAGTACAAGCAATGCATTTTACATGTTGCTGAAGATCAGAAGAAAATAATAGAGACTTTCGTTAAGATAATCGAAACTATACCTGGACTTAGGAATAAGGTAATAATTACTGAAAAACCTGTTACCAATCCCCGAAATGTATTTGTTATAGGTAATACAAATCAAACGATGAAAGATTATCTTTCAAAATACAAATTTGAGCAGAATCATGGAGAAGGGACATCGGTACTAATAAGAAGAGATGCAGATTCTCAGCAATTGTCGGCAGTTGCTAATCAGGTCTGTATGTTTTTTGGGAGGAGTCGTAATAGTTGCAAAGTTCTGTATGTACCTGAAGATTTTGATCTGAATATACTTCAACCTTATTTTGAAGAGTATAAGGATCAGTTATTTCACAACAAGTATTTTAATAATTATGAATACAGGAAATCAGTGATGATAATAAACAACATTCCTTACAAAGAAATTGGACCGTTGTTAGTCACTGAATCCCAGTTACAGGCTGGATATATATCTGTATTATGCGTTCAACAATATAAAAAAGAGGAAGATATAGCAGATCACTACTTTTCAGGAAGGTTTAAAATGTTGGCTAATGCTTCAAGAAGTGAATCAGAATGGGGAAAGCTTGCACTGTCATATTTTTGCAGTATTTATAAATAAACTGCAGGAGATATTCATTTGTAATTACTATTACGGGCTAGTACCCATACATTACAATAGTTGAGTATAAACTGCTGAGATGAAAGCAATGTATTAAAGTATGGTTTTAGCATAGGGAATTATTATTTTTTTTGCTAAAACTTTTGTTGTTTCAGGAAAAAACTTTACTTTTGCAGTCCCAAAATTTGTCAGGTATACGCTGAAAAATGAGAGCTAACCCCGACAACAGTAGGTAAAAAAGGGTATTAATACTAATAAGCTGATCAATGAAAAAAGAAATTCATCCTAAAGAATACCGTTTGGTTGTGTTTAAAGATATGTCTAATGACGAAACTTTCATTACCAAATCAACAGTCGCAACAAAAGACACCATAGCAATGGATGACGGTAAGGAGTATCCTCTTGTAAAACTTGAGATTTCAAACACATCTCACCCATTCTACACAGGGAAAATTAAACTTATCGATACAGCTGGTAGGGTTGATAAATTCAAAACCAAGTATCAGAAGCATTTTGAAAATCGCAACAAGGCGTAATAATAACAAGTTTGTTATTTGTTAATAATATTTCAAAGCCCTATATTATTTAGGGCTTTTTTTTGTGTAATTTTGTTGAGCTTCACTAACAATTTATAGTTTTATGAATTACGTATTATTTGATGAATCACGAAGAAAAAATTTGTTACCACTCACTTTTACAAGACCTGTAGCTGACATACGTTTTGGAATTCTGACTATAAGACAAAAGTGGGAGAAATTTTTAAACGTTAAAACATCAACATTAACTGATAACTATCTTGCTGAAAAGTTTCCGTTAATTCAAGAACAAGCTAATATCATTATTAATGGGGCTGTATGTCCCAATGAAAAACTTGTAGCTGAGATAAACCAACTTGAAGCCGGATTCGCACTTATTAAGGGCGACACAATAATTGCAATGTGTTTGAATGAACATGATTTTAAAAAGCAATCAAATACCGTTCAGGAAGTTGAAACTGATGTTGATTGTCTTCAGATTGTGAATACATGGGACATATACGTACACAATGCAATAGCGATTAAAGATGATTTCAAGCTTTTAACAGCGGGAAGAAAGTCAGCTCCAATTCCATCTCATTGTTTGGCGTTTTCACCTGAAAATATTTTCATTGAAGAAGGAGCTGAAATACTTGCCTCAACTCTAAATGCAAACGATGGTCCTATTTATATTGGTAAGAATGCAGTAGTAATGGAGGGCTGTAACCTCAGAGGACCTTTGGCACTCTGCGAAAATGCGACGATAAAAATGGGAGCGAAGATATATGGTGGCACAACTATAGGTCCGCATTCAAAAGTTGGTGGAGAGGTAAATAACTCTGTTATTTTCGGTTATTCAAATAAAGCCCATGATGGCTTTATGGGCCATTCTGTTATTGGAGAATGGTGTAATCTGGGTGCTGATACCAATACATCAAATCTTAAAAATACATACGATAATGTAAAATTATGGAACTATGCTGATGAAACTTTTATTGAGACTAATCAGCAGTTCTGCGGACTCATTATGGGTGATCACTCAAAATGTGGCATTAATACAATGTTTAATACCGGAACAGTAGTTGGCGTAAGTTCAAACATTTTTGGATCAGGTTATCAGAGAAATTTCATCTCATCATTTAAATGGGGCGGCGTATCAGGTCTGCAGACATTTAATCCTCAAAAAGCAATTGATATAGCCAGGAATATGTACAAGAGAAGAGGTTTGGAATTCGATGAGGTAGAAGAAAGGCTCATAGTAAGTATATATGAGTTAACTCACAATTATCGGAGAATGTAAACCTTTTTCTTAGTAACTTGTTATTCGGAAGGCTTCAATTATAAGCCTCTTCGATCAGTTGGCACATTATTTGAATATCCCATTTATACCCGACATTATATTGCCGGTCTTTTTAAAGTTTACATAAGACTCTTTTTTTATGAGTAGAGATAAAATTGGGTTAACCGACCTGATAGAGAATGATTCAGAGTTTATTCCTTTGCTTTCTTCAGAAGATGAGGACAATATGAACGCTGAGGAGGTGCCGGAAATATTGCCTGTCCTTCCTTTACGAAACACTGTCTTATTCCCCGGTGTTGTCATCCCCATTACAGTTGGAAGAGATAAGTCCATAAAACTGATTAAGGATTATTATAAGGGTGACAGAAAAATTGGCGCAGTGGCCCAAAGAGATGTTGAAACTGAGGATCCTCAAGCCAAAGACCTGAATGAAATTGGTACGATAGCTTACATAATTAAAATTCTTCAAATGCCTGATGGTAGCACAACAGCTATTATTCAAGGTAAAAAGAGATTTAAAATCAATGAGATAGTCCAGGATAGTCCTTATTTCATGGCAAAAGTCTCTTCTTATGAGACAGCAAAACCAGTAGTAAGGGATAAGAAATTCAAGGCGTTGATGGCTTCAATCAAAGACCTTGCAATTCAAATAATTAATCTTTCACCAAACCTACCTTCTGATAGTGTTTTTGCCATTAGAAACATTGAAAGTCCTGTATTTCTGGTGAATTTCATTTCATCGAATCTGAATATATCATTAGAAGAAAAGCAGTTGTTGCTTACAATTGATGATCTGACGGAAAGAGCGAACACAGTATTGGGTTTGCTTACCAAAGAACTCCAGATAATTGAACTTAAAAACCAGATTCAGAACAAGGTAAAGGTTGATCTAGATAAGCAGCAACGTGATTATCTGCTGAATCAGCAACTCAAAACCATTCAGGAAGAACTAGGCGATAATCCGCATACTCAGGATATTGCTGAACTTAAACAGAAGGCTGAACTAAAGAAATGGCCTGCCAATGTGGCTGAAACATTTGAAAAAGAATTGTCAAAATTGCAGCGGATGAATCCTTCAGCAATGGAATATTCAATGCAGCTTAATTATCTTGATGTTTTGTTGGATTTACCGTGGTATGAATGTACAGTTGATAATTTTGACTTAAAAAGAGCTCAAAGAATACTCGATAAAGATCATTTCGGACTAGAAACAGTAAAAGAAAGAATCATTGAATATCTTGCGGTTCTTAAACTAAAAGGTGATATGAAATCACCGATTTTATGCCTGTATGGCCCTCCTGGGGTTGGCAAGACATCACTTGGTAAATCAATTGCAAAGGCTGTTAACAGGCAATATATTAGAATGTCTTTGGGCGGACTTAGGGATGAAGCTGAGATCAGGGGCCACAGAAAGACATACATCGGTGCCATGCCCGGAAGAATCCTGCAAAGCATAAGAAAGGCAAAAGCCTCTAATCCGGTTTTCGTTTTGGATGAGGTCGATAAAGTTATTGGAGCTAATATTAATGGTGATCCTTCAGCTGCCTTACTGGAGGTGCTGGATCCCGAGCAAAACAGTACCTTCTACGACAACTTTGTTGAAATGGAATATGATCTTTCAAAGGTGATGTTTATTGCAACTGCTAATAATCTGGCAACTATTCATCCTGCATTACGTGACAGAATGGAGATAATAGAGATTAACGGTTATCTTCTCGAAGAGAAGATTGAAATTGCCAGGAGACATCTTATTCCAAAGCAACTTAGTGAACATGGTTTAAATCCTGACCAACTTGAATTCACGAAAAAAATTATTGAAAGTATCATTGGAAAGTATACACGTGAGTCAGGTGTGAGAGCACTTGAAAAAAACATTGCTAAAATTATAAGGCATCAAGCCCGATATATTGTTACTGGAGAGCCATATAATATTAAATTGACTGAAGAAGATGTTTCCAGGATACTGGGAGTTGTTAAGTATAAATATGAAACAGATGAAGACCCTCATGCACCGGGTGTTGTTACGGGCCTTGCCTGGACTCCTGTCGGGGGTGAAATTCTTTATGTTGAAACCAGCTTAAGTAGAGGAACTGGTAGTTACAGCATTACAGGTAATCTTGGTGATGTGATGAAAGAATCAGCTACACTTGCTTATGAGTACCTCAAATCAAAAAGCGATGCTTTGAACATTAAACCTGAGTTATTCGAGAAATTTAATGTTCATATTCATATCCCTGAAGGTTCTACTCCAAAGGATGGTCCTTCTGCAGGTATAACATTATTTACAGCTCTTGCTTCAATTTACACCGGAAAACATGTTAGGCCAAGATTAGCAATGACAGGCGAAATAACCTTAAGGGGTAAAGTTTTGCCGGTTGGTGGGATTAAAGAGAAGATTTTAGCTGCCCGTCGCTCTGGGATTAAAGAAATAATTCTTCCTTTAGATAATAAGAAGGACATTGAGGAAATAAAGCCTGTATATATCAAGGGATTAAAATTCCACTTTGTGGAACAGATGATTGATGTGCTAAAGATTGCTCTTGAAGAGAAGATTTAAATCTGAGAGACTTCAGGTAATATATTACACACATTAATAAATAAACTAAAAGGGCAGATTCACTGATAAAATTGATCAGGGAATTTGCCCTTTTATTAAATTTTTATCCTGGTTAACAGAATCGTACTTGATTGGATCGTAGTTTTTTATTTTACTATGAGTATCCTCTCTGTCAGCTTGTTATCTTCGGATAAGATTGTTAAAAAGTAGCTTCCGCTTTTTAGTACTTCAACATTTACCGGAATTCTGGTTTCTCCCTGCTGGCATTTCAGATTATCTAATGAATATACCACACTTCCAACGTTGTCATAAATCAGCAATTTGACTGTGGAAGGCTTTGGGTTGGAGAAGTATACATCGAAAACTCCATTAGAAGGATTACCTGCAATTACAAGTTTCTGGCTATTCAAATTGTCGATGTCTTTAACATCAACAACAGTTGATGAGTTCTTTAGAATAATTTTATTAAGCGGGTCAAACTGAATTGACCTGGGTTGCTTGTCGAAAATGAATGAGTAGTTTTGGTCATTAAATTCATTCCAAACACTTATGGTTGTATCTCCCAGAGCAAAATTGACTTTGATATCAACAGGCATTTTAAAGAAGCCTGTGTTGGTTTGTGTTTGTTTGATATTCAATTTTACTTCCCATTGATTGTCAGGCAACGTGTGAATGGAATATGTATTCAGATAGTTAGGGTGATTAGGAGTATTGATCCATTGGCTAAAAAACCAGCTTAAATCCATTCCTGTTGTTTCGTTCATTTTGTTGACGAAGTCAGGTATGGTGGCCGACTTATATCTGAAATTAACTGTATCATTGGCGTATTGATATAAGCTATGATAGAATAATGAATCTCCCAGGAGGTGGTGAAACATATAAAGAACGCAAGAGCCTTTGAGATAGGTGATTGCGTAATTGAACAACACATCATTAGATGGAGGGTTGATTGCCCAATCAGGATCAGAGATTGGCCATCCCGGATTTTGATTCATGTAATAAGAGGCATTATATTCATTTTCGTCCATGTAAGCATTATAGCCATCCTGTTCAAGAATCCAGAGTGTTTCTATATATGTTGCAAATCCTTCATTTAGCCACAAATCAGCCCATGTAGCACAAGTAATCATATCGCCAAACCATTGATGAGCATACTCATGAGTGACAACACTTGAATACCAGCAGTTAGGACATAACGTTGTTAATGTTTGATTTTCCATCCCTCCCCATTGGAACATGTTACCTACAGTAGCAAAACCATTTTTCTCAAAAGGGTGCCGGCCAAATTTCGATTCATAGAAATTAGTCAAAGGGCCAAGCAAAGAAACCATGTTATCGGGATACTCGGATTGGTTATAATAGAATCTGATGGGTAGTGTATCATTGGGAAAATCCGGATTAACATGGTAAAGAATATCTAGTTTGTAATTAACTTTTGATGTCATGACCATAAGATAGGTTGCGATTGGATCTCTGCTAATCCATGTGTACCAAAGTGAATCTGCTATAATGGTTGAATCTGCCAACCTGCCATTCGATCCAAGTTTGACATTAAGAGGCACCTTCACTCTTAATTGGAGAGTGGCCTTGTCGCTCGGTCTGTCATAGCATGGGAACCACTTTCGTGCACCCTGAGGTTCTGCATCAGTGTAAACAAATCCGTTTTCCACGATGAAAGATCCATCAGAAACATTATTATGGTTATATTCAATCACTACTTCGGCTGTTTCCCCTGGCTCATATGTGCGATCAAGATTAATTACAAGCATATCTTGATTGTGTGTAAATGAAATTCCTGATCCAGAGACTGATTCAATATTTAAAGAAGTATTTTCAGCGTTGAGAGCAATCGAGGATAGTACACTATCAACCCTAAATTGGACTTTAGCAACTCCCGTAAAACTTTTAGGATAGGGTGGGGCATAACAGCTGAAAATATCCAGATCGAGATCATAATTCAATACATCAAAGCTGTGACGCGGTGCATTTGGTGAAACTAACAGCTGTCTGGATTCCTGATTAATATGCCTGAAAGAACAAATTTCACTTCCTCTCATGGTACTGAAATCCTGAGCAGTGATTATTAGAGATGTGAATAGTAATAATAATAGCGATAAGTATACCTTTTTCATTTTGTAAGTGATTTATCTAACAAATGTATACTAAATATAATTTGCCTGGCAATTCTTATTCATTTATAGTTTTAAGTCAATATATGGAGCCATTTTTATCTAAATTTGCCTCAATACACGGAATGAAATGCGAAAGAGGGGCTTCGTTTATTTTATAATCTTCATTGCGCTTTTTACAAGCTGTAAAAGGAGTTTTGACAATCAGGGCGGTAAGGCTGTATTTAAATATAATGAATCGTCAGGGATTACTTCTATGGATCCTGCTTTTGCCAGAAGTCATTCAAATATTTGGATTGTTAATCAAATATTCAATGGGTTAGTACAACTCGATACAGCACTGAATATACTCCCATGCATAGCTAAATCATGGACAATTTCAGATGATGGTTTGCAATATAAATTTATTCTTAGAAGTGATGTCAGATTTCATGATTCACCAGTTTTTAAAGATGGTAAAGGTCGGTTATTGAAAGCCTCTGATATTGTTTATAGTCTTCAAAGGCTAGCGGAAAAAAGACTTGCATCACCCGGTGCGTGGGTTCTTAATGCAGTGAATGAATTTGAAGGTCGCAAAGACGTCCGTGCTTTGAATGACACAACGGTCTTGATAAATCTGTCAAAACCATTTCCTCCATTCTTAGGGCTGCTATCGATGCAGTATTGCTCGATAATCCCGCACGAAGCGGTGGAATTCTGGGGCGAAGATTTCAGAGTAAATCCGGTAGGGACAGGGCCTTTCAAATTTAAGATGCTGAAGGAAGGTGTAAAGCTTGTTATGTTGAAGAATCCCGGTTATTTCGAAAAAGACGAAGAAGGTATTAGTTTACCATATCTTGATGCGGTTTCTGTTTCATTTATAATCGATAAACAATCTGCGTTTCTTGAGTTCATTAAAGGGAATCTGGACTTTATGTCGGGTCTTGATGCATCATACAAAGACGAGTTATTAACACCTTCGGGAAAATTGAAAGAGAAGTATCACGACAAAATAAATATTTACACCCAACCTTATCTAAATACCGAGTACCTGGGGTTTTTATATGATAGCAATAACCGGGTTATGAGAGGAAGTCCACTAAATGATGTTAGAATCCGTAAAGCAATCAATTATGGATTTGATCGTAAGAAGATGATAAGATATTTACGAAATGGCATCGGTACTCCAGGTACAAAAGGAATAATTCCACCAGGATTAAAAGGTTATGATGCAGATTCAGAATATGGTTATGCTTATGATAAGGAGCTTTCGAAGCGCTTGCTTGCTGAAGCAGGTTACCCGGGTGGTAAAGGGCTTCCCAGAATAGTCTTGTCAACAAACTCTACCTACCTTGATGTAGCTCAGTTTATCCAAAGTCAGGTTTCAGAAATTGGAATTGATCTTAAAATCGATGTTTCTCCTCCGGGAACTCTGCGAGAGAATATGGCACAAGCTCGACTTCCTTTTTTCAGGGGTTCATGGATAGCCGATTACCCTGATGCCGAAAATTATCTCTCCTTGTTCTATTCTCCTAATAAAAGTCCAATAGGCCCAAATTATGTTCATTTTAATCAGGCTAATTTCGACAGATTGTATGAGTCAGCTATGCTTGAAACCAATGATTCTCTGAGAAGTATAATTTACACAACTTTAGATAGTATGATGATGCAGCAATCGCCTGTAGTTGTTTTGTTTTATGACCAGGTGCTTCGATTTGCGCAAAAGAATATAAGTGGATTGGGGTCAAATCCCTTAAATTTATTGAGCCTTAAAAGGGTGAAAAAAGTAAACACAGAAACTAATTAAAGTATATGCAGGACAACACAAATAGAAAAGACACTGAAGTTGAAGGTTTCATTAGGGTAAGAGCTGACGAGTTAAAAGAAAATGCTATTAAGTTGATTGGTACAGACTGGATGCTGATTACTGCGGGGACGACCGAGAATATGAATACGATGACAGCAAGTTGGGGCGGGTTAGGTATGCTCTGGAACCGACATGTGGCTTTTATTTTCATTCGGCCACAACGGTATACATACCAATTTGTAGAAAGGGAAGATTATTTTACATGTTCCTTTTATGATGAAAGATTCAGGAGCATGTTAAATTTCTGTGGTACATATTCAGGTCGGGATTGTAATAAGCCAATGGAAGTTGGGATATCTCCCATAAAGGTTGAACATTCCATTGCCTTTTCGGAAGCCAGACTAATTATTGAGTGTAAGAAGATTTATTATCAGGATATTAACAGGGAGAACTTCCTGGCTGATTTCATCAATAAACACTACCCGGAATCGGATTATCACCGAATGTTCATAGGTGAAATTACATCGGCATGGATTAGACAAGAACAATAGTTAATAATTTTTACGTTCATACACTATCAATAATTAGTTTTATTAATTTTATGCCTTTTGAGGCCTAGTGTAATTTTCAAATTTTAAAAATTGGACTTTTTAAGAAAAATCAGGGTCTATTTTGGTCAGAGATATTTGACTGCTGAATCCTTCAAACTGATACGCAATAAAAAACCGGTTAATCTATCGAATGCATCGACTATTGGAATCATCTACCACCTGCAATCCGAGGATGACTATAACATGGTTAGTGTTTTTACGCGACAACTACAGGAACAAGGTAAAAAAGTTTGGGTTATTGGTTTGTATGACTCTAAAAGGATTCCTGCTTACTACATTCCTAAGTTGTCATATGACCTTATATTGCCCAAAGACATCGACTTTATATTCCGACCAAAAGGGAAGTTTGTTACAGAGTTTATTGATACTGAATTCAGTATGCTTATTGATTTAAGTAGTCCCGACAATTTTACTTTGAGCTATATTGCTACACTATCAAAGGCTAATTTCAAATTAGGTAGGACAATAGATGACCGGACTCTTCCATATGATATAATGATTGACACACCAGCTGAAATTGATTATCAGGAGCTTATCAATCAAATAATTTACTACTTTAACAATTTAAAATTTAATCAGCCTGAAAATCAGGAGAGATAACGGTTGAGCAATTAAGGAAATTATGAAAACTAGATTTACCGGAACAGGAGTTGCACTGGTAACACCATTTCACAAGCAAGGGACAATAGATTTTGGGGCCCTTGAGAAATTAATAGAATATACCATATCAAATGGTGTTAGTTACCTTGTTGTAATGGGAACAACAGGAGAGTCTGTTACACTTTCAAAAGACGAGAAGATAGCACTTATTGAATTTGCCAAGGAGGTGATTAACAAAAGAGTACCAGTTGTTCTCGGGGTTGGGGGAAACAATACTCAGGAAGTTATAGACCAATTAAAACTAGCCGACAATGATGGTATTGATGCGATTCTTTCGGTTACACCTTATTACAATAAACCTACTCAAAGAGGTTTGTATTTGCATTTTAAGCAAATAGCTTGTGCAACTCAGCTTCCTATCATCCTATATAATGTTCCGGGAAGAACGAGTGTAAATTTGAAAGCTGAAACAACTATTCAACTAGCGACTGAATTTGACAATATAATTGGGATTAAGGAAGCCTCAGGTAATTTTCCTCAGATTATGGACATTATAAGACAGAGACCGAAAGGTTTCCTTGTGATATCAGGAGATGACGCTTTAACAGTTCCTCTGATTGCTTTGGGTGCAGATGGTGTAATATCGGTAGTTGCAAACGCTTTCCCTGGTAGTTTCAGCAGAATGGTTAACGCAGCATTAAAGGGAAATATGAGTGAAGCGCGCGATTTACATTATAAGTTATTACCGCTTATGGAAGCTTTGTTCGCTGATGGAAGCCCTGGTGGAATCAAGGCCGCTCTGGATTACCTGAAAATTTCAACTAATAGCCTGAGACTGCCAATTGTTAAGGTGAATAAGCAAACTCAAAACCTCATTGTCAATCATATTAACGAACTTAAAGAAAAGGCCATAGAAAATTGACTACTCTGATGAAAACTTACTTTACACTGCTCTTGACCATACTGGCCATCATAACACAAGCACAAAAACCAATTTCAGAAACAAATACGACAGATCTTTTTGGCGCAAAAGGTGAAATTTATTTTGTCTTACAATATGCTGCATCACACGCAAATGAGCTTACTAAAGTAATAAGTATAGATAAAGTCGAAAATGGAGACGTTTATGCTTATGCATCTGTAAAAGAATATAACAAACTCAAAGCCGGATTTAATTACAATTTAATTCTGCTTCCCAAGCCAGGTGAATTAACTTTTGAAAATGTTTCATCATCAGTCAGGGAAATTTTGGAATGGGACACTTATCCAACATATCAAGGTTATCTTGATTTAATGAGTGAATTCGCTTCAAATTATCCCGAGATATGTGATATAGACACCATAGGCTCAACTACGGATGACAGGTTAATTATTGTAGCTAGAATTAGTGACAACGTTCATGAGGAAGAAGACGAACCTGAATTTCTGTACACTTCTTCGATGCATGGGGATGAGACAACCGGGTATGTTCTTACACTTAGATTGATTGATTATTTGTTGTCGAATTATGGATCTGATGAAAGAATTACAAATATTGTAGATAACATTGATCTGTGGATAAATCCTCTTGCTAATCCTGATGGCACATATGCCGGAGGAAATAACACAGTTTTTGGAGCTACCAGGTATAATGCAAATTATGTTGATTTAAACAGGAATTACCCTGATCCTGCTGATGGTCCACATCCTGATGGTAACCCATGGCAACCTGAAACTGTTGCTTTTATGGCTTTCGCTGAAGGTCGTGATTTTGTTTTATCAGCTAATTTTCATGGTGGTGCTGAGGTAGTTAATTACCCATGGGATACATGGAGTAGAAATACAGCTGATCATTTATGGTGGAATCTAGTGAGCCGCAAATACGCAGATACATGTCATGTTAATTCACCATTAGGCTACTTTACGGATCTCGATAATGGTGTAACTAATGGTTATGCCTGGTACTCAATTAATGGAGGTAGACAGGATTACATGAATTACTTTCAACAATGCAGAGAAGTAACCCTGGAAATTTCAAGTAATAAATTGTTACCCACATCTCAATTACAGAGCTTTTGGAATTATAATTACAGATCAATGCTTAATTACATTGAAGAGTCTTTATATGGGGTCAGGGGAATTGTAACTGATTCATTAACCGGTCAACCGTTGCAAGCAGAGGTTTTTATTGCTATGCATGATAAAGATTCAAGCATGGTTTATTCTTCTTTACCAATAGGTAATTACCATAGGTTACTGAAAGGTGATACATATAACATTACTTTTAAAGCACCGGGTTATATTAATAAAACCTTTACCGGTGTTCAGGTAGCTGATGGTTTCATCACTTACCTCGATGTTCAATTATATAATGGTATGCCAGTTGCTGATTTTACTGCTTCCGATACACTCATTGAGGAAGATGATTCAATAATTTATACTGATAACTCCTTTGGATCTCCTGTTTCAAGGCTTTGGATATTCGAAGGTGGAAGTCCAGAAACATCAACAGATACAAACCCATCCATAAAGTATGAAAATAAAGGCACCTTTGATGTTACTTTAATAGTCACAAATGGTATAGGTACAGATACACTTGTAAAGGATGATTATATAACTGTGAATGAATTTATAGGTACAAGAGATTGTGATTTATCAAAATTCATGGTTTATCCCAATCCGGTAACAGGTGAAAAGTTTAATATCATTAGTAAAGCATTGGTTAGGAGCATTGACATTTCAGACGTAACCGGAGCTGCTATCATCCATCTGGTACCAGAGAATGTTGTGCAGCTGTCTATCCCTACCTCGTCTTTGAAAAATGGAATTTATCTTGTAACTGTTAGGACTGATGAAGGTAGTTACACAACGAAAATTCTGATCAACAGATAAATTGTGCCTCACGGCTTCTTTCCAAATAAAAAATTAGCGGGGCATTCCCGCTATTTTTTTGAATAGTCTCTTGTTCCGAAAATTGCAGTCCCAATTCGCACTATCGTACTTCCTTCCTCTACAGCAATGCGATAATCAGAAGTCATACCCATAGAAATCTCCCTGAATGCTTCATCATTCTTAAAATACAGATCTTTCATCTGATCAAAGGTCTGTTTAAGACTTTTGAATTCTTTACGTACTGTCTTCTCATTTTCTGTATATGTGGCAATCCCCATGACGCCAACAAGCCTGACGTTTTTCATCTCAGAATTATTGAAATCTTCAATCAATTCTATGGCTTCTTGATCACTCAGCCCAAATTTCGTTTCTTCTTTGGCAATATATATCTGAAGTAAACAATCTATCACCCGATCGTTTTTGAGTGCTTGCGTATTAA
Organism: uncultured Lentimicrobium sp.; assembly: GCA_964547915.1. GTDB lineage: Bacteria > Bacteroidota > Bacteroidia > Bacteroidales > Lentimicrobiaceae > Lentimicrobium. Next base: position 94,353 of record CAZJPP010000004.1, on the reverse strand, counting down.
TTTCCTTAAGTAGTTTTATACTGTCAACACTGTGGATTAAATGAACAAAAGGTGCAATATATTTTACTTTGTTAGTTTGCAAATGACCTATCTGGTGCCACCTGATATCTGAAGGGAGCAGAGGTTGTTTTGTAGATAATTCCTGAACTTTGTTTTCGCCAAAATCCTTGATACCTTCATTGTAAACCTCAATTATTTCATCAGGAGTACGTGTTTTGCTGACAGCCACAAGGCGGACAGAAGCAGGTATTAATGAAAGAATTTCTTGAATGACGTCTTTATTGGCCATATTAATCATAATTGCTTTTAGTCTGCTATAAACATTTTGAATAACCCTTCTTTTATCGAATGTTTGGGATGATATCCAAGTAGTTCTTTAGCTTTTGAAATATCGGCATATGTAATTTCAACGTCACCAGGCTGAATTGGTTTTTGCTCAATTTTTACAGGAAGCCCTAAAACAGAGCCAATTTCATTAATTAAATCGCTCAACCTTACAGTCTGGTTATTGCCGAGGTTTATTACTTCATATCCACTTACTTTGTCAATAGACGCAATAATTCCAGCAACGATGTCGTCAATAAATGTGTAATCACGTCGCGTACTGCCATCACCATACATAGTAACCGGTTTTCCCTGCCGAATAAGCCTTCCGAATTGCTGAATAGCCATTTCAGGCCGTTGATTATGGCCATAAACTGTGAAAAACCTTAAACAGAAAATGTTCATTTTGTAGAGGTGGTGGTAAGTAAAGCATAGCAACTCACCTGCTTTTTTTGAAGCTGCATAAGGTGAAATGGGATTATCAACATTGTCAGTTTCTGCAAAAGGAGTTTTTGAATTATTACCATATACCGATGATGAGGAAGCAAAAACCAAATCTTTGACACCATTATCCTTCATTGTGTTGAGAAGGGTAATTGTACCATTTATATTTACATCGAAATAGAGCTCAGGATCATCAATAGAAGGCCTTACTCCGGCCCTTGCTGCTAAATGAACAACACAATCGGGTTTTGAAGACTTAAAAACCTTCGACATGAACTCTTTATTGCGAATATCTCCTTCAAACAGGCGAAATTTATCATTCTCTGCTAATGGCTTAATGTTGTCTAACTTAAGTTTGATATCATAAAAACTGTCGAAATTGTCAATACCGATAACTTCATGTTCTGAGAGCAATAATTCTTTTGCAAGATTAGAACCGATAAAACCGGCAACCCCGGTTACTAAAACTCTTTTCACGTTAATTAATATCAGGTTGAACTTTAATTTTTAAATCGAGTGCTTTCGGATTCAAACTATAGTATATACCAAAGAATGAGACCACAAGAGTTATAATGTAGAAAAGTAAGCTTAAGGCTATAGAAAGATTTATATCGAGATTAAGGACTTGTGCACCAAACAGGAAAGTAATCTCTCTTGAACCAATACCACCTATTGTTATTGGTAGGGCAGCAACAATCGAAGAAATTAAAAACAGGAATAAGTAGCTTGTTAATCCTTCAAAAGAATCGTTTGCAAATAAAATGAACATTGCAGAAAAAAGTTGCAAAAGTTGAACTCCAAAGGAATAGGCAGACGCTTGCATGATTGTCTGGTAAAAACGACTAAAGAATTTCTTATTAATAAGTAAATAGATCAGAATGCTTATCGGAATAAAAATGTAAGAGATGATTATCCATGTAAGACTAATATCCAGGAGAGGTGTCATTAATAAGGCAATCAGCAATAATACGTACATTCCATTGATCCGATCAAGAAGAACTGCCCAAAACAAATGTTTGACAGGCGTACTGTATTTATTATTTAATATCCATACTTTATAACCATCACCACCGATGCCTCCGGGAAGAAATAAATTGTAGTACATGCCTAATAAGTAAAGCTTTAGATTGCTTTTGGTACTTAGCTCTGCATCAAGTGGTTTGAAATAATAATTTAGCCTATAAGCTGATAACACTTTTGAAAATGCAAAAAGTATCGTGGCAATAAACAGAAAGAGGTAATTGACCGATTTAAGGATATTAAGAACATCTTCAATCTCAATTTTAGTAAAGACATAATAAATAGCAGCCGCAGAAATCAGGATTTTTGCGAGAGCTTTAAGAAATCTCTTCATTTACTTTTTTGAAGGTGTGAATTTTCCTGATCTTATATGGTCTCTTGTTCTGCGATTCATAATAAGTTCTCATCACTATGTCGGCAATAATACCTACTGTTATGAGTTGAATTCCGGCAAGAAAAAGCATAATTCCCAGTAGAAGCAGTGGTTTGCCCCAGATGTCATGCCCAAGAAGTTTTAAAATTAACAAATAGAGATTGATTAGAACTCCAATGAGTGCAGTCACCAGTCCCAAACCTCCGAAAAGATGCATTGGTTTTGACAAATATTTTTTGAAAAACATCATTAGGAGTAGATCAGAAACCACTTTAAAAGTGCGATTAATTCCGTACTTCGACTTTCCGAACTCTCTAGCATGGTGTTTCACATCAACCTGAGTTATACGAGCTCCTTCAAGACTTGCAAGTACAGGGATAAACCTATGAAGTTCTCCGTAAAGAGCGATATTTTTTGCAAGGTCACTCTTGAACACCTTGAGTGTACACCCATAATCTTTAATGTGAACACCAGTACTATTTCGTATTATTGAATTGGCTATTTTACTAGGTATCTTCCGTAGGAACATGCCATCCTGACGATTCTTTCTTACTCCGGCAACAAGATCCCATTCACCTTTCTTTGTCATATCGAGCATCATTGGAATATCAGAAGGGTCATTTTGAAGATCACCATCCATAGTCACAATGTACTCACCTTTAGCTATTTCAATGCCTGCATATAAAGCTGAACTTTGGCCAAAGTTTTTACGTAATTCAACTAAGACAACCTTTTCGTCATTGAGATTTTTAATTTCCTGCTTAGTAGAATCGGTTGAACCATCATCTACATAAATGATTTCGTAATCGATATCATGAATTGATTCGTTTATCCATTTATTGAGAGGTCGGATATTTTTCTCCTCATTGTAGACGCATATAATTATTGATAATTCGGGCTGGTTCATTATAACCTTTTTACTAAATAAAGTTTAGTTTCGTTAAGCTTAATCACAAATGAATGTAGTACTTCGTGATTAATTGATTTATTGGCAAAAATACCAAGATTTTTATCATCAACTATATAAAAGGTCCCCGGATGTAAAATCTGTTGAGTTCGTGTTAGAATTGTTTTTCTTTCACGGGTAATGTAAAATGAGGCATCGTGGTTAATTGGTGTATCACCCAGGATGTATAATGGTGCATCTCCACTAATTTGGGCTGCTTTAATTTCACCCTCCTTATAACCTAAATCGGGATAGGAGTTAATTCTTGCCGGAAGATTAAAAAGGTTAAAACCAATTCTGAAAACCAAGAGGCAACCAAACAAAGCCAGTAGTCTCATTCTTGGATGTTTGATTCCATATAGGGAGATTAATAGTGAGACTAACATCAACAAAATGCTGATGATCAATACATTGGAGAAACCTTTCGTTTCATCCCATAACGGATATATTAATAATGAAAGAGAAATCAACAATGAAGCAATGGTAAATATAGTGTTAATAACCCTGATGATTTTACTATTCTGTTCCTGTGCTTGCTTATATCCAAAAATCAGCACAATTATGAGGATGGGCACTAACATGAAAAGATATCGACTCCGCATATCAGCTGATAGCCAATATATAACTATATTAACTAAGAATATTACTATGAGTGACTTGAAATAGCGGTCATTAAAAATCTTTTGCCTGATTTCTTTTTTCAATAGTAGTAAAAGGAGCAAAGTAACTGGCGCAAATTCGATTATAAAATTCAATGGGAAAATAAGCAAGTGTAACCACCAATTTACACCTGAACTGCTATGATCCTGAAGCCTGTTAGACTCATTTATTAGATTCAATACAGCATGCTCAACAGATTGATACTGTCCGAATAAAAAGTAATATCCACCTACAATAAGGACAAAAGTTGCTATCCCTGCCAAATGTGACAGAGAGAAAAGCTTACGACCCTTTTTGTCAAAAAGCATAACTGCAATGATGGTCAAACCCTGGAATGCAACAGATGGGATTCCTTTCATTAAGTAACCGATTGCAGCAAGCAGATAAGAACCAATATATAGGGAATATAGCTTCTCTTTCCGGTTAAAGCTAATTATCCATAGAAACGATCCAAAAGTTACCAGAGAATAGGTTAGATCAATGAGCCCCATAAATGAATCCCAAAATAGTACCCGTCCTGACACAATAAATGCAATCGCTGCGACAAGTGCATATTCTTTAAGGTATTTCCTTGAGGATAAATATATAAGGATTGAGATACCAAATACAGCAAGAACCGAAGGTAATCTGAATACCCATTCATCCATTGAACCAGTGATGTAGGTCATAAATATCTGTATCCAATTAAAGAATGGGGGCTTATTTAGATAAAGTTCTCCGTTGATATTTGGAACGATATAATTTCCACTTAAAATCATCTCCAGAGTAACAATACCTCTTGTCGGCTCATCAGAGATCAACGGGAATAAACCGAGATTAATAAAGTGGGCAGGTAGAATCAATAAAACAATCAACCATTTAAAATATAGGTAGGAATTTGAGTTATTTTCACGTTTCGATAGAAGCGGCATTATTTGCAATTTAGGCTGTAAAATTATGGAATTAAGTAATAAGCTTTAAAGTTTACATAGTAAGGGGAATTTTTAGTATAAATGTCCTTAAAAAGACTTAAATTTGTAAATTCTAAAATTTACTTGATGAATAGAATCATCGCCTCATTTCTTAGGCAGCTAGGTTTTTGGATGATATTTTTTGCGATTACCAGAGTGGTTTTTATTTCCTATAACTATTCCCTCATAACAGCTTCAGAGATTCCATTTGCCGAAACGATAAAAGCTTTTTGGTACGCTATTCCACTTGACTTGGCAACAGCCAGTTATCTATTATTGTTTCCTTTTTTGCTTCTTATTATTCAGATATTTTTTACCCCAAAGTGGCTGAATTCATTAAATCTGATTTACACATTCATTGGTATATTTTTATTTTCACTTCTGGTTACTGCTGAGTTAGGTATCTATCCCGAATGGAAAACCAAGATGCCTTATAAGGCTTTAATGTACCTTCAAAATCCATCGGAAGTTTATAACTCAGCTTCTACAGGTACTTTCTTTATTTTAGTGTTCATTTTTATCGCTTTGACCGGTTTGAGTTTTTGGCTATACAAAAAATATTTATTCACAAGGATTACAAAGCCTGTGACTAAGAAAAATCTGATCTGGTCTCCATTGTTTGCAATAATTACTGTATGCTTCCTAATTATTGGTGGAAGAGGAGGGTGGCAACAGATTCCAATAAACCAAAGTCAGTCATATTATTCCAATCACAACATACTAAACCTTGCTTCTGTAAATTCAGCATTTAATATTAGCATCAGCATTATTGAGAACTATAAAAACTTCGACAAGAATCCTTTTGATTTTTACTCTTTGGATGAAGCACTTGGAAGGGTTGATAGGATTACTGAAGTCACAAAGGATACAACGGTTAGCATATTAACAACTACACGACCAAATATTGTTCTAATTATATTGGAAAGCTGGTCGGCCGATCTAATTGAATCAATTGGAGGAGAACCTGGTATTACTCCTGAATTTCATGAATTAGAAAAACAAGGTATTTTATTTACAAATCTTTATGCCACAGGTCCGCGTAGTGAACAAGCTATGGGAAGTATTTTCAGTGGATTTCCTGCTCATCCCATATCATCTGTGACGGTTCAACCTGAGAAGTTTTCTAAACTTCATACAATTACTGAATCATTGATAAATGAGGGATACAATACTTCTTTTTATTTTGGTGGTCAGTTAAGATATGGCAATATCAAGGGATATATATTACACAATGGTTTTACAAAGATTATTGAACTAGCTGATTTTAGTTCAGACGTTATTAAAGGAAAGTTGGGTGTTCATGATGAATTTGTTTTATCCCGACAACTATCAGACCTTAATAAGGAAAAAGAGCCATTCTTCTCAGCAATTTTCACTTTAAGTAGTCATTCACCCTATGATCAGCCTATGGAAAAAGTACTTGATTGGGGTGGCAACGAAAATGAGTACATAAACTCAGCCTATTATACCGACAGATGCTTAGGAAATTTTTTCAGAGAGGCAAGTCAACAGTCATGGTTTGATAATACATTGTTTGTAATTATGGCTGATCATAGTCATAATTCATATAGGAACAATAGTTTCTATACACCTGTATACCATAAGATTCCATTTATGTTCTTTGGGAATGTAATTAAACCTGAATTTAAAGGTCTTAAGATAAATAAGTTCGCTAATCAATCGGATTTTGCTACGACACTATTAAGTCAACTTAATTTAGATTGTACTCCATTCAAATGGAGCAGGAATCTCTTTAATCCATATTATCCGGAATTTGTGTATTATTCGTTTGAAGAAGGCCTAGGCTGGGTAACCAAGTCAGGGCATTTTGTTTATGATCCCAAACTTGATCATTATATCGAAGATACAGTAAAGGAGCCATTAAAAGACTCAATCAGGAAAGATGGCAAGTCGTATTTACAGGTATTGTTTGACGAATACATGAAATTATAAAATTCATGATGAACATTCTCAAAAGGATAACAAATAGAATCAACGATTACATAAAGCGTCAGAAAATCAGCAAGATTATTTTGGCTAGTATGATTGTAGTTGTTTTATTATTGCTTATTTCTATTGGCTCATATTGGTTCATCTATGAAAATAGAAATTATAGAGAAGAGTACAACAAGATAAATACTGAATCTCTGGATTATCAGAAGTTGTTGATTAAGAGAGAGGTAGAAAGAACAGCAAGCTATATCGAATATGTAAGATCGATGACCTTGACCAGTTTAATGGAAAAACTCAACAGCCGTGTAGACCTTGCTTATGAGATTGCCAATAATATCTATAACGAGAATAGGGGAAAAAAGTCAGAAAACGAAATAAAAGAAATTATATTAAGTGCTATAAAGCCCTATAGTTTAGGGCAGAATAAGGATTTTGTTTTTATCTATACTCTGCATGGTGAGGGTGTTCTTGTTCCTGAGAATCCTTCATTAGAGGGCAAATCTGCATTAAGTCTCCGGGATTCATCAGGCAATTACCTGATTCAGCGAGAAGTAAATCTAATGAAAGAGGTTGATAAAGGCTTTATCTCATATTATTTCAAAAAGGGAAACAGGGGAGATTCAACAGTTTACCGTACCACATATTTAAGAAAGTTTGAACCATTAAATTGGTATTTTGGATCAAAGGAGTACTTATCAGATTATGAATCTAATTTGAAGAAAGAAGCACTTAACCATTTCTCAAGTTCCAAATTTGAAAATGATGGCTATATATTTATTCAAAACGTAGCAGGTAAACCACTATTATCAAATGGATTGGTTTTCTCATCTGACTTGCCCGAGAATATAGCAATCACAGTTGACGAAAGATTAAAAATTTCTGAAAGAGCACTAAATGGTGGAGGATTTGTTCAATACCAGTACCACCGTCCTGGAAAAATTGGAATGGAGCCTAAGGTTGCTTATATAAAGTATATTGACGAATGGGACTGGGTGATTGGAGCTGGTTTTTATACATATGACATTGACAAAGTAATCAATGCTAAGAGAGAAATCTTGAACGAGAAGAGACTCAGAACTTTAACCAACATATCTGTCTCTCTTGTTTTAATTCTTTTTATTGGAGTTCTTCTTATTAGGCAAACAGTAAAGAGAATGAACTTTGGTTTGTCGAAGTTTGAGCGATTTTTCAATGAAGCCAGCAACACCTATAAACCAATAAATGTACAGGAGTTATATACTACTGAATTCGTTTATCTTGCAAATTCAGCTAATAAAATGATAGCTGAACTTAAGGAAGTCAGACTGGCATTGGAAAAAGAGCAGTCACTTTTACTTTCTGTAATTAACTCCATCCCCGATATGGTCTTCTTTAAAGATTTAGAAAGTAGATACGTTGGGTGTAATAAGGCTTTCGAAGATTATATTGGTCTGAGTCAGCAGGAAATCTCAGGTAAAACTGATTTTGAACTATTCCCAGAAGAAGTCGCTGAGTTATATATAAACAATGACCACCAGATATTGGCAGATAGAGTTCCTATCCGAAATGAAGAGTGGATTTCATTTAACGGTAAAAGACGACTGCATGACACTGTGAAAGCATTAGTCCATAACCGCAATAATGAAGTTGCTGGAATTCTGTGCATAAGTAGAGACATAACAGATAAAGCATTAATTCAGAAAAGATATATTGAAGCAAAAGAAAAAGCAGAGGAGTCTGACCGTTTAAAGACTGCTTTTCTTGCTAATATGAGTCATGAAATACGGACACCAATGAATTCTATTGTTGGTTTTTCTAATCTGATAGCTGATGGTGGATTAAGTGCTGAGGAACAAAAAGAGTATGCCGGATATATTGACGCTGCAGCAAACTCACTTCTTAATCTCATCAATGATATAATTGATATCGCTAAAATTGAAGCTGGTCAATTAACCATTAAACCTGAGTATATCAGCTTAAGTAAGTTATTTGATGAAGTCTTCCAGTTATCTCAAGAGTATATTAAGAAGGTAGATAGGGAAAATCTTAAATTAAGTTACACAATTGAGAAAAGATTAGAAAACAAAAAATTCCTTTCCGATCCTTACAGACTTAATCAAGTGCTTATTAACTTAATCACTAATGCGATTAAATTCACACCTTTAGGGACTATAAACTTTTCAGTTGAATTAAAAGAAAACAGACTCTTGTTCAAAGTGAAGGATACAGGTATAGGCATTTCAAACAAAGATCAAGAATTGCTTTTTACAAGATTTCGTCAGGTTGGTGAAAATAAAGAGCTAAGAGTAAAAGGTACCGGTTTAGGCCTTGCAATTTCTAAACATATTGTTGATCTTATGCTAGGAAGCATATGGGTGGAATCAGAGAAAGGTATGGGTTCTACTTTCTACTTTGAGATACCTTATTATCCCCAGGCAGAGGAAAACATTGCCAGAGGATTGCTTATAAAAGATAGATGGAAAGATAAAGTTATTATGGTGATTGATAAGGAGGATGCTTCATTTAACTACTTTAAAGCAATTATTGGAGGTACTGGTGCAAAGATTATCAGAACATACAATTGCAGTGAAGCCCTTAATGTGCTGAAAGAAAACTCAGAGGTTAATCTGATATATACTGATTATAACTGTTCTGACCAAGACTTTCAAAGATTCATACAAGAAGTTAAACTTAAAAGCCCTGAGTTACCTCTGGTTTTGCAAACTTCATCAAATGAGGCAGAAACAGTTAAAAGTTATTGCGATTCGTTCATAATTAAGCCAGTACAATATCATCTTCTGTTGGAATCACTAGATACCTTTATGGTATAGTCCGGAAAAAATACACTATTGTCCTAATAGCTAATTGTCCCTGACTCTAATAGTAGTCCATTAGCTTCAAAATGTTCACTTGCTTTATGTAACTATAAGCAATGAGCAGTAAAGATTTAGAAGACAAATGATATTAAGGAGAATAACATTGACTCTATATTAGGTTAGATAAGTAATTGCAATTAAAAAAGGGGATCAGAAGACCCCCTTTCTAAATCATGAAATTTTTTATTTTTTAATTGTATAGAAGCACACTTTTGGAGAAACTATTTTTTCTTCTTTCTTTAGTTTCTTAATAGCGGCATCAACATCTTTCTTGTCAATCTTTGCTAATTCTGCAATTTGAGCAGATTTCAACGGAGCGTCTGATTTGGCAAGAACATCAAGTACAATTGCTTCTTTTTCCATAATTACAAGTTTTAATTGTTAATCCAAAGAATGAACAACTAGTCCACTTCTTAATTTTGGCTCAAACCATGTGGTTTTAGGCGGCATTATATTTCCTGTATCAGCAATATTGATCAATTGTTCGAGTGATACTGGATAAAGAGCGAATGCAACAGCCATTTCACCACTATCAACACGTCGTTTAAGTTCACCAAGCCCCCTGATTCCGCCTACGAAATCTATTCTTTTAGAAGTTCTTAGGTCTTTGATATCGAGAACTTTGTCAAGCACTAGCTGAGAAAGTATGGTAACATCAAGTACACCAATAGGATCATTATCGTTAAAAGTACCTTCTTTAGCTGTTAGTGAATACCATTTATTATTAAGGTACATACTAAAGTTGTGCAATCTATCAGGTCTGTAAATATCTGTTCCAACTTCCTTGATTTCGAATACTTCCGACAATCTGGTCATAAATTCAGATTCTGAAAGACCATTCAGATCTTTAACCACTCTGTTGTAATCAATAATAGTAAGCTGGTTTGAAGGAAAGTGTACAGCGAGGAAGAAATTGTATTCCTCATTACCTCTGTGATTAGGATTATTAACTCTCTTTTCATTTCCAACCAATGCAGCAGCAGCTGTTCTATGGTGTCCGTCAGCTACATATGTGTATGGTACTTTACTGAATAAGTGAGTCAAATTTGTGATAATACTCTTATCCCTGATTACCCAGAAATGATGACCGAATCCGTCATCAGCTGTAAAATCATATTCTGCAGGCTGATCTTTGACAATATCGTTAATTATATCATCGATTTCTTTTACGGCAGGGTAAGTAAAGAATACAGGTTCCATGTTAGCATTAGTGATTCTAACATGTTTCATTCTGTCCTCTTCTTTGTCTGCTCTTGTAAGTTCGTGCTTTTTGATGATCCCGTTCATATAGTCTTCCACAGCAGCACAACCAACAAGACCATACTGAGTTTTGCCATTCATTGTCTGAGCATAGACATAAAGACACTCTTCATCATCCTGAACGAGCCACTTATTCTGGATAAACTTAGTAAGGTTAATTCGTGCCTGCTCATAAACTTCGGGAGCATGTTCATCGATGCCGACAGGTAAGTCAATTTCAGGCTTAATAATGTGGAGTAGAGAATGAGGGTTCCCATCAGCTTCAACTCGAGCTTCTTCAGAATTGAGGACATCATAAGGGCGTGAAGCCAGTTCTTTTGCAATAGATTTTGGAGGACGGAGCCCTTTAAACGGTTTTAGAATTGCCATATTACAATGGATTTATAAAATGTATAAATGAAATTCAGATTCTTAACTATGCCAATGCATGTGGCAAAATTAGGAATATATTTCAGATGAAAAAATATCCCGAATTGCTTCGGGATAATTATTTTTAAATAGAAAAATTTAAAGAGGTACCTTTTATAATAGTACTCTTAAGATCAACCAAAGAAAGGAGAAAATGGACTAATCCATTTCATCCATATTAACATCAGCAGCTCTTTGAAGTGATCCAATAAGAGCACCAATCATTTTTGTCATTTCCATTAACTGCCCACGTGACTCCTCAACCTCTTTATCTGAAAAGTAATGAAGTTTGCCTGCAAGTGATGTATATACTACGCATTCACGTACAGCACTTTTAGCCATTTTTAGATAATAAATAAATTGGTTCTTATTCCTCGCAGATCCTTCGGATATATTTAAAGCTATAGCTTGTGCTGCTATGTTAAATCTTGAAGTGAGACCTGCCTGGCTTTCAATGGGAAACTTGAATGTTCTACGAGCAATCCATTCTATGTAGTCAAGTGATTTGTGATAGATGCGTAAATCTTCAAACCTGAAGAATGTTACAGCTTTTTCTAGTTCGTGGTCCATAATTAATAGTTTTGGTTGGGTGTGTGTTAAGAGTACTTTAATGACTCTGAAGTAGCCGGATTTAGGTCCGGCTACTTTCAGTTAACTTTCTGAGCAGGCTTATTTACCTGGAAAGTGGTGACTCCATTTTTGAAGAATTCAACTATCTGACGCGCTGCAGCAAGACCTGCATTTACGTTTGCTTCAGAAGTCTGGGCACCCATTTTTTTTGCGGTAAATAAGAATCTGCCACTAAATTTTTCGGCAATCTCAGCTTTATTCTCTGGTTCAATGTCACTCAGGTATTTGAAATCTGGTCTCATTTCAAATGTTTTTACTAAACCTTCTTCGTCGATTACTTCTTTACGTGCAGTATTTACTAAAACAGCATTCTTTGGCATTTTATTCAGTAAATCAAATCCGATGGATTTCTTTGTTTGTTGATTAGCTGGTATATGAAGAGAGACATACTGACAGCCAGTGTATAATTCTTCAACACTATTTACAGGTGTAACTCCGTCTTTCTTCATGTCTTCGGCCTTAACAAAAGGGTCGAATGCAAAAACTTTCATTCCAAAACCTTTAGCTATGGTTGCAACATACTTTCCAACATTTCCATATGCATGAATCCCAATGTTTTTACCTCTTAATTCAGAGCCTGAAGCACCGTTAAAAGCATTTCTCGCCATGTAAAGCATCATTCCGAAAGCCAACTCTGCTACAGCATTAGAATTTTGCCCTGGAGTGTTCATAGCAACTACTTCGTGTTCAGTAGCAGCAGCAAGGTCAATGTTATCATATCCTGCACCTGCTCTTACAACAATTTTCAGATTCTTAGCAGCATCAAAGACTTTCTTGTCGAAGATATCACTGCGAATAATTGCTGCATCTACATTTTCCACAGCTTTGATTAATGCATCCTGTGAGGGATATTTTTCTAGTAATTGTAGTTCGTAACCTGCATTTTCAATGATTTCACGAATTCCATCAACAGCAACCTTTGCAAAAGGCTTATCGGTTGCAACAAGTACTTTTTTCATAGCGATTTTAAAGTTTAAAATAATTTATAAAAGTAAGTAGATTATTATCTAATACCAAATTTTTAAAAGAAAATATGTACGAATACGTTCAAATATCCTTTTCTCTGTCCGTTTGTGAACAGAGGTCTTAAATTTGCCATAAATTTAAACGATCAATATTTATAAAACAAATAATTTTTTACAGCTGTATTGCCAATATTTCAATACATATTTTCATTTGGAAAGGTCTTTTACATTTTACCTTTTGCTATAAGGAGTATACACTTTCCCAATCGATCAAACAATCAATATGTTACAATTATCTCATCAGCAAATATCCAGGCAGGATTCCCTTCTCCTTTATGGTTTTCAGGGCAAACACCAATATTTCGGGCAACAACTTTCAAAAATCGGTCTGAAATCCCTGTAACAGGTAGGTCATAATAATTAATTATAGTACCCCATTGATTAGTTGGTATTTTATTAATAGATTCGCTTATCAGCCTAAAGGACTTGCCATCATATGAGGACCATAGCTCTATTTTCTTAGGCATAAATATCCATGCATTAATATCCTGCAAGAAACCTATACTAACTGATTTAACCGTTCTACTATCCTTAATTTCAATTATTGCCTCAAGATCAATACCCTGGAAGCCCTGCCATCCTCCAAGTCTGAAATCTTCGCTACCCTTCATCCCGTCAACGAGATTATTTTCCCCATTGCCCGAGTACTGGCTTGCCGGACGTGAAACTAGTGTAAGAGTTAAATCATCCGGCACTATTGTGAATTTAGAAATCTGTGTTTGTGATGGCAGAAATCCCTTTTTATACGCTTTGTATTTGATAGTTGTATTTTCCTTGACTATCAAAGGATTCGTGTAGAGTAGTGAGCTTTCATTTGGCTCAGAATCATTTAATGTATACCTGATCTCAGAATCATCAATACTATACAGCTCAATTATTGTACTGTCATTAAACGTGAAAATGCTATTTCTGATTAGCGGCGCAACTGCAATCAGCCTGTCTTTGCCGATGTGAGAGCTTGCAGCATTAAAATTCAAGCCCCAACTTTTATTAGGAATTGGACCCATTACGAATTCAAGCAAGCCACCTTTCATAATATCCTCATGCATTAAGTATGCCTTATCATATGCTATTCCGTTTAGCTTCGCACTTATAATGTACACATTCTCATTATTAACATTTTCAGCTTTTATTGTGAATTTCCGGCCATTCTCAAGACTAATAGTTGCTTCTTTAAACCTGGGCACTCCAATTACATATTGATTATTGCCCGGACATACAGGATAAAAACCCAGTGAACTCAAAACAGCCCATGCAGACATCTGTCCACAATCCTCATTACCAATAAGACCGTCGGGTTCAACTGAATAAAAATTATCCATGATATAATTTACTTTTTCCTGAGTTTTCCATGGCTGATCTGCATAATTATATAGATAAGCAATGTGGTGACTTGGTTCATTTCCATGCGCATATTGCCCTATTAAACCTGTAATATCTGACTGTTCACGACCTGTTGTTTCAACAGGAGCATTGAATAATTCATCCAGTTTTTCATTTAATCCGGTTTTCCCTCCATGCATATTCATGAAGAAATCCATATCGTGGGGTACGTAGAAACTGTATTGCCAGCTATTTGCCTCTGTATAATTAAAGTTGACCTCTCTTGGCTCAAATGGTTCATACCATGCACCATACATTCGGGCTTTCATGAAACCGGTTGAAGGATCAAAAAGATTCTTGTAGGATTGCGACCGAATGTAATATTGCTGTGCAATCTCTTTTCTATCCATTAACTCAGCCATTCGGGCAATGCACCAGTCATCATATGCATATTCAAGGGTTTTGGAAACTGATTCATGCTCCTTTTCGGCAGGGACAAATCCGAATGCTCTATAGTATTTTAACCCGAAAATATCATTCTCAGCGCTTTTTAACATAGCCTCCAGTGCTAGATTAGTGTCATAATTTCTTATCCCTTTAGCATATGCATCAAGGATAACCGGAATTGAATGATACCCAATCATACAATATGTCTCATTTGCGCTCAATTCCCAAACAGGCAACAATCCACCATCCTTATATTGCTTCAGGAATGTATTTATGAAATCGTTTGTCCTTTTCTGGTCAATAATTGTCATCAGTGGATGCAAAGCTCTGTATGTATCCCAAAGTGAAAACACGGTATAATAATCATGGTCACTTTTATGATCCTTCAAATCCCTCCCCAGGTATGAATTGTTAACATCCAAATAGAGATTGGGGCTTACCATACAATGATATAAAGCGGTGTAGAATATAATTACGTTCTCTTCATTTTCTTCACTTACCACAATTTTCTTCAACTCCTCATTCCACAATTGCCGGGCATTATTTTTCACTTTATCGAAATCAAGGTTTCCGATCTCTTCATCTAGGTTCTCACGTGCATTTTCAGTACTGACAGCTGATAATGCGACTTTTGCTTGCAAATTATTGTCATTTTTGCTTCCGAATTCATAGATCACCTTAATCTTCTTACCTTCCTTACGTTCCGCCGTAGCCCCAATCTTTGAATCTTCATTATTATATGTGACGTTGTGAATGCTATCTGAAAATCTTATTACAAAATATACACGCTGATCATTTGCCCAGGCAGTTGAACCCCTGTAGCCTTCAATTTCAAAAGGAGAAACCTGTCTCACCCAGGAATTAGTAACTACATCACGATGCTCGAGGTCAAGTATTACTTTTCTTGTTTGATTTTTCGGATATGAGTAGGAGTGGAATCCAACCCTTGCTGTTGCTGTCAGTTTAACCTGAATATCATCATCAGCAAGGCGAACCTGATAAAAGCCAGGTGAGGAAGACTCCTCATCGTGGCTAAATTTACTTCTGTAACCAGGGTTACCGTCGTATCCATTATTCCAGGAATTCTCACCTGTGAACGGCATTAGAAGTATATCACAGTAGTCGGGAACACCTGTCCCGCTTAAATGCGTGTGGCTAAATCCATAGATATATTCATCAGAATAATGGTATCCACCACAACCATCCCAGCCTTCCAATCGTGTATCAGGACTTAATTGCACCATTCCAAACGGCACTGTAGCGCCCGGAAAAGTATGCCCATGTCCGCCCGTTCCAATAAACGGATTTACAAAGTCAGTTGGATTGTTTTGAGAGGTGGAAAATAAAGGTAGCAACCATAACAAGGTGCAAATCAATGAGGATATGAGATAACGCATAATTAAATTATAAGTGATGGATTATGGAGACTTGCATTCTCCAATTTTCATCAAATATAGAAATCATTTAGCATCGAATCGATAAATTGTGCTTTCCTGAAAAGTTTCTCCCGGTTCAAGTAAAACCCTTGGGAAATGAGGATTATTGGGAGAATCGGGGAAATGTTGTGTTTCAAGACAAAAACCAGAATGCGCAAGATAACGGTTACCTGATTTACCAATTAATGTACCATCAAATGAATTGCCGGTATATAATTGAACACCCGGTTGGGTAGTCCACACTGACATCTCGATTCCTGTTAAATCACTTTGTGCTATGGCAATTATTTTAGGCAGATCTCCATATGGAAACCTTGCATAGTTATGGTCGTACCCCGATGGCGTTTCCTTTATTCGATCTCCTATTTTTCGCATCTCCGTGAAATCATAAGGAGTTTGAACAACCTGAAGAATATTGCCCGTCGGTATTCCCGAGGGTGTTATTTCTGTAATTTGCGGAGCATTAATCTTTAATTTATGATCAAGTATGTCACCACTTCCTTCACCTGATAAATTGAAATATCCATGCCATGTGAGGTTAATAGGAGTAGTTTTATCAGTTGATGCCCGGTAGTCAATTCCAAAGCCGTTCTCATTCTCAATGTAATAGATTACGCTGACATCTAGTTTGCCGGGATATCCCTGATCGCCATCCTTACTCGTAGTAGTCAATCTCAAGGCAGGTAAATCGTAATACGTTATTATTTCAGAATCCCATATAATTTTGTCAAAGCCTTTATAGCCACCGTGCAGATGGTTATTTCCATTGTTCTTGTCAAGCTGATAATCAATCCCTGAAATGTTAAACCTGCCATCTCTGATACGATTGGCGAATCGGCCGATAATTGCACCAAAATAAGGGCAATCTCTTAGATAGTGCGTTTTTACATAATCGGACGGCTCGTTGAAGCCAAGTATAACATCAACAAGATTTCCCTCTCTGTCAGGAACCTTTAGTGACATTACAATACCTCCGTAATCCATAATCTTTACCTCCATAAAGTCATTCTTTAGCATGAATACCTTAACTTCGAGGTATTCAGTAAGTAACATCTTTTCGAAAGTTATTTTCATGACAGCTTTTTAAGGTAGAACAATCAAAAGCAGCAATGTTTTTAATTGGTCAATGGATTTGCAGCTCTACAAACCTCTTCTACCTTATTATTATCTGTTATACGATAAGAGGGAGGAAATATTGATTCCAGCACTTCATTATAATTTTTCACTTTGATATGTGATGATGCGCTGGCAGATAAATGGAACTCACTACATTTCGTAGTTTCTATTAATTCTGAGATATTTTGGGCATTAATTCCCGCACCCGGCATAATTATAATTCTACCCTGTGACAGATTGTTAAGCTCTGCAATAACATTTCTTCCTTCATATGCACTGATATTGCCACCTGATGTCAGCACCCTGCTGCATCCAAGCTCTATCAATTCCTCAAGAGCTATAATTTGATCCTGCACCATATCAAAAGCCCTGTGAAAAGTAACGGGCAAAGGACTTGCGCAATCAATTATTTCCTTCATCCTGCATGTGTCAATTGTCGAATTTGAGTTCAGCATTCCAGTGACAATTCCAGCTGCACCTGCTACTTTGGCTGCAAAAATATCAGCCTTCATAATTTGAAATTCAGCCCTGCTGAAAAGAAAATCCCCACTACGTGGACGGATCATTACAAAAACAGGTATTTGAAGATTGCTTGTGAGATATTCGGTAAGTCCTTTCGATGGTGTTAATCCCCCTGCTCCCAATTCACTACAAAGTTCAATGCGATCAGCTCCTCCCTTTTGTGCTGATAAGGCTGATTCTGCATTATCCACGCATATTTCAATAAGTATCTTTTTATTCATCATGACAAATTTAATCAATTACTTCGTAAGTTTGCTTTATCAATTTCTACACCTTACAAATATTGAGAAATGAAAAAGCTCGGTCTAATCTTATTGTTTTCCACATTCTTAACAAATGTCTTTGCTCAAAATTTAGTTGGTCAATGGAATGGCCTTTTATCTGTTCAGGGTACACAACTGTCAATCGTCTTTCATATTACTCAAAATAATGAGCAATATAGTGGTACAATGGATAGCCCCGACCAAGGAGTCAAAGGTATACCATTAACCAGTGTTTCTTTTGATAATAATGAACTGAATATTGTTTTAAAGGATGCGGGCATTGAGTTTGCAGGCAAAGTAACCGAGAGTGAAAAAATATCAGGAACTTTTAAGCAAAGTGGAATGACCTTTCCACTTGAACTGACAAGAAAAATGCCTGTAAAAAGTGCTCTTAACAGACCTCAGGAACCCCAAAAGCCATTCCCATACGATACTGAAGAAGTTACATTCGTCAACGAAAAAGGCTCCATTGAATTAAGCGGTACTTTAACTCTTCCCGAAAAGGAAGGTTTATTTCCTGCTGTCATTCTGATTACAGGAAGCGGTCCACAAAATCGTAATGAAGAATTGTTGGGTCACAAACCCTTCCTTGTTTTATCAGATTTTCTAACCCGCCAAGGCATAGCCACTCTTAGATTTGACGACAGAGGAACAGGATCTTCAAAAGGTAATTTCGAACTTTCAACAACTGCTGATTTCGCTTCTGATGTAGAGGCGGCTATCAATTATTTGATGTCACGGAAGGAAATAAATAAGAGTGAGATTGGTCTGGTTGGTCATAGTGAAGGTGGTATAATTGCTTCTATGATTGCTAATGGAAATCAGAATGTTGCATATATTGTTTTGATGGCTGGCAGTGCTGTCAGGGGCGATGAACTTCTAAGAATGCAACAGGCTGCTATTGGAAAAGCACAGGGTATGTCTGATGAGCAGATTCGTAAGCTTGGACAGCTTAATAACGGGGGATTTGACATTGTATTAAATTCGAAGGATGGTGCAACATTAAAGAAAGACTTAGCTGAATATCTTAAAAAAGTAATGAATGAGTTTCCCGAAAATGAGAGACCAAGTGGCACTCAGGCTGATTTAGCTATTGAACAAATGGTATCTCAAATGACTACCCCATGGATGAAATTCTTTCTTAAACACAATCCATATGATGACTTAAAGAAAGTTACAATCCCGGTACTAGCTATTATTGGTTCAAATGACTTACAAGTTCCTTCAAAAGAAAACCTTAGTGCTATTCAAAAAGCACTTAAGGAAGCAGGTAACGATAAATCCATTGTAAAGGAGCTATCAGGCTTAAACCATCTATTCCAGGAAAGCCCAACAGGTCTGCCACAGGAATATGGCAAAATTGAACAAACAATTTCACCGTTAGCACTAAAAGAAATAGGTGATTTCATAAATTCAATTGTTAGCCAATAATTAATCCTAAAAGTAAATATCAACTACTAAATATCAGAAGTGAAAAACAAAGTTGTAATAATTACAGGTGGTAGCTCGGGCATTGGATTAGCACTGGCAAATGAATTTGGCAGATTAGGAGCTAAAATAGTAATATCAGCAAGAGATCAAATCAAACTTGATGCTGCAGCACAACAACTTAGCAATAATGGAGTAGAGATACTAGCCGTAAACTCTGATGTAAGTATCGAAAGCAACTGCAAAGCTTTAATTGATGCTACAGTGAATAAATGGGGAAGAATCGATATACTGGTTAACAATGCAGGTATCTCAATGAGAGCTGCTTTCAAAGATGCCGATTTGATTGTTCTTAAAAAATTGATGGATGTAAACTTCTGGGGCACTGTATATTGCACTAAGTATGCACTACCTTATATAACTACAACAAAAGGAAGTATAATAGGAATAATTTCAGTAGCCGGACATATTGGATTACCGGGGAGGACAGGATATTCTGCTTCAAAATTTGCAGTCAGGGGATTTCTTGACACAATACGAACAGAGAATATCAAAACAGGTGTTCATGTGCTTGTAGTTGCACCAGGATTTACAGCAAGCAACATTCGCAATTCCGCACTTACTGCTGATGGTTCACAGCAAGGTGAAACACCTCGTGATGAAAATAAAATGATGCCGGCTGAAGTTGCAGCCAGAAAGATTGTAAAAGCTACACTCAAGAAGAGAAACTCACTCGTTCTGACATTCTGGGAAGGGAAATTTACTGTATTTCTTAATAAGTTTTGTCCCGGAATTGTTAGTAGGTTAGCATACAATCACATGAGAAAAGAGCCAAACTCACCATTCAACTAAACATTAAACCTTATATTAATTTATTAACAGCTATGGAACAAGTAAATTTAGAGATTCTTCTGTTGGAAGGACTTAACGACCTTAAATTTGGTGATACACCTGCAGCAGTAGAAAAAACTCTTGGTAAACCTCAGGAAGTCAGAAATCTTCGCGAGGAGGGAGATGAAATAGATGAAGTACTCGACACCATTCTCTGGGAGTATGACAACGTGGGACTTACAGTTTTCTTTGAAGGAAAAAACAATCATGTTCTCTCTTGTTTTGAAACCGATAATCCTGAAGCAACACTATTTGGAAAGAGAATCTTCGAAATGGATGAAAACACTATTCTTGCACTCATGAAAGAGAATGGACTTACACAAGTTGATTCAGAAGTGGAAGAATGGGGAGAAAAAAGAGTTTCTTTTGATGAAGGGTTAATCGATTTCTATTTCCAGGATAATGAACTGGTCACTGTTAATTGGGGTGTTTTTGTTAATGAAGACGGTGAGATAGAAGAGTTTGACGACGAGGATGATGACGATTAATAAAATGGGGAGCATCTTCAAGTATTGAGAGGGTGGTGCTCCAGAATATTTTTCCTTAAGAATTCCCTGTCTAAATGAGTGTAGATCTCTGTGGTTGTTATTACGGAATGTCCTAGCATTTCCTGAACAGCCCTGAGATCTGCTCCATTTTCAACCAAATGAGTTGCAAATGAATGTCTAAAAGTATGAGGACTAATTGTCTTATGAATTCCTGCAGCTGCAGCCTGTCTTTTAACAATCTCAAATATCATTGCCCTGGTTAATTTTCTGCCGTTTCTGTTAAGGAAAAGGATGTTTTCAAATTCAGATTTCACATCTAATTTAATCCTGATATGATCCCGGTATCTGACAATCTGATTCAAAATCCATGAACCAATCGGGACCATCCGTTGCTTATTGCCCTTGCCGGTAATTATTAAATAGCCTTCCAACTCATAGATATCGGTGAGTCTTAAATTTAATAATTCACTCACTCTCAAACCGCACCCATACAGAGTTTCAATTATTGTCTTATTCCTTTCTCCAAGGGGATCACTGAGGTCAATAGATCTTATTATCATTCCAATTTCCTCCTGTGATAGTATATCCGGCAGTTTCCTTCCTTTCTTAGGTGTTTCAAGCAACTCAGTAGGATCATCGGTTATAACACCCTCGATAAGAAGAAATTTGTAAAAAGATTTAATTCCCGATATTATACGCGATTGACTGGTTGGCTCAATTTCGAGAGAAGCTAAATCCTTAACAAAACTCTGAAGATTGGAAAGTTGTACATTTGCAGGAAGAATTTTCGAAGTATTATTCAAATAATCAGCAAGTTTCTGTATATCCCGGCAATAAGCCTCAACAGTATTTGCTGACATTGAGCGCTCAATCCTGAGCCAGGCACGAAAGCTTTTTATGTAGAGATCCCACTGCATTTTATGGCTGAATTTGAAGAAAAATATTCGAGAATTCTGAATTGACAAAAATAAGGCAGATTTTTTACTGCAACATTTGGAAGATACAATATTTTTTGTATTTTTGCAGTCCTAAAAATAAAAAGGCTTTTCAACAATGGCTAAGAAGAACAAAGAAGCTAGGATTCAGGTAATCTTAGAATGTACAGAGCACAAAACCAGCGGAATGCCGGGTACTTCAAGGTATATTACTACCAAAAATAAGAAAAATACACCTGAGAGACTTGAGATTAAGAAGTACAATCCAATTCTCCGTAAAGTGACTATTCATAAAGAAATTAAATAATAAAGCACCATGGCAAAGAAAGTTGTTGCAACCCTAAGAACTTCATCGGGTAAGGATTACGCAAAGGTCATCAGAATGGTTAGGTCAGAAAAAACTGGTGCCTATTCTTTTAAAGAAGTTATCATTCCAAATGAGCAGGTAAAAGATTATCTTGCAAAAAAATAATTCTCTAAGATAAATTTCAAACAGGGCCTTTCTTGTTATATAGGAAAGACCCTGTTTTTATTTATACTAAGGTCTGCTTCTTTTATTTAATTTTGTCAGACATTTTTCATTTAGCATCATAATGGGTTTATTCTCCTTCTTTTCTAAAGATAAAAAGCAAGAACTTGATAAAGGTCTTGAGAAAACTAAAGATAGTTTCTTCAGTAAGATCTCCAAAGCTATTATTGGTAAGTCAACAGTCGACGACGATGTCCTTGATAATCTTGAAGAAATACTCGTAACTTCCGATGTCGGAGTCGAAACTACTTTAAAGATTATCGATCGCATACAGAAACGTGTTGCAGCTGATAAATATCTTGGAGTTAATGAACTTAACAATATCCTGCGTGATGAGATCGTTGGACTTTTGAATGAAAACGAGCATCCTAACCTAATCAAGGATTTTGATTTCCCTAAACGCCCTGATCCTTATGTAATAATGGTCGTTGGCGTTAATGGTGTTGGCAAAACGACTACTATCGGTAAATTGGCACACCAGTTTAAAAGTGCAGGCAAAAGCGTTGTGCTTGGTGCCGCTGATACTTTCAGAGCAGCTGCAGTATCTCAGCTGGAGATTTGGGCAGAAAGAGTAGGGGTGCCTTGTGTAACTCAGGGTATGGGTGCCGATCCTGCTTCTGTTGCTTTCGATTCATTAAAGTCTGCAATCGCTCGCCAGGCTGATGTTCTTATAATTGATACTGCCGGAAGATTGCATAACAAGGTTAATCTTATGAATGAGCTTTCTAAAATTCGTAAGGTTATGACTAAGTTAATTCCCAATGCACCTCATGAAGTGCTTCTGGTTCTTGATGCATCCACAGGGCAAAATGCAATTGAACAGGCTCGCCAGTTTACAGCTGCTACCGAAGTTAATGCTTTGGCACTCACTAAGCTTGATGGCACTGCAAAAGGAGGTGTTGTAATTGGGATAAGTGATCAATTCAAAATTCCGGTAAAGTACATCGGGATAGGGGAGAAGATGACTGACCTTCAGCCATTTATTAAAGAAGAGTTTGTCGATTCCTTGTTTAAATCCTGAGTTAACCTTTCTGTAAAAACAAGAGTCTGTTATCTTTTGAAACTATTAATTTTATTTATTCAACAGCAGCTATCTCTTGTGAGGTAACTAGCTTGTTATCTAATACTGTATACATTGAAAACGAAGCTGGTAAATAATAAATCTGTAAATGTTATCACCCTAGGGTGCTCTAAAAATCTTGTCGATTCGGAATTTATGCTGCGACAACTTAAAGCGGCGGGATTTGAAATTTCATACGATTCGGGAAGTAATTCCAACGTCGTTATAATTAACACCTGCGGTTTTATCAATGATGCAAAAGAGGAGTCTATTAACACTATCCTTCATTGGGCACAATTACGCAATAGTGGAAGAATAGAACAGCTATATGTTATGGGTTGTCTTTCTGAGCGTTATAAAGAAGATCTTATCAAAGAGATACCTGAAGTTGACAAGTTTTATGGAGTAAACGACCTCAACCAGTTACTACAGGACCTTAACGCACCTTTTCGTAAAGAACTGATAAGTGAGAGAATTATAACAACACCATCACATTATGCTTATTTAAAAATAGCTGAAGGTTGCGACCATCAGTGTGCTTTTTGTGCTATTCCTTCAATAAGAGGTGGCAATGTTTCCAAAACTATTGAAGATCTTATCAGAGAAGCTCAATTCCTGGCATCCAAAGGCGTTAAAGAAATAATGCTTATTGCGCAGGATCTTACATCATATGGTATTGATTTGTATGGAAAAAAATACCTTTCAAACTTGCTTGAGAAATTGTCACAGGTTCAGGGTATTGAATGGATAAGACTCCATTATGCTTATCCTTTAGGATTTCCTATGGATATTCTTGATGTTATGAAGGATAACAACAAAATTTGTAACTATATTGACATCCCGCTTCAGCATATAAACAATCGCATCCTTAAGTCAATGAAAAGGGGGCTGAGTGGTGATAAAACACGCGAACTCATTGAGGAAATGAGGACAAAAGTGCCGGGAATTGCAATTCGCACAAGCATGATTGTCGGATATCCGGGAGAAACTACCGAGGAATTCAACGAATTAAAAGAATTCGTTAAGCAGATTAAATTTGAAAGACTGGGAGTTTTTACCTATTCTCACGAAGAAAATACCCCTGCTTATAAATTGGAAGACAATGTCAGACCTGCTGTTAAAGCAAGAAGAGCGGAACAACTGATGTCTCTGCAACAGGAAATATCAGAAGCTCACAATGCATCACTGCATGGTAAAACAATTAAAGTTATAATTGATAAAGAGGAGAACGGAAAGTGGATTGGAAGAACCGAGTATGATTCACCCGAAGTTGACAACGAAGTGATAATAAGCATAGATTCGGAAAAACACCATAACTTTATCCCTGAGGCAGGGCAATTCATGAATGTAAGAGTTACAGGTTGGGACACTTACGATCTTTATGCAGAACCTGTTTTATAATTAACTTTTATGGAAAGAAAACTATTCAATCCTTTTGTAAACCTTAAAGGTTATCAGTGTTTTGGATGCTCACCCAACAACCCATATGGATTACAGCTAAAGTTTAAAGAAGAAGGAGAATTCGTTACAGCTGAATGGGAGCCTTCCGATCATTTTCAAGGATGGTTTAATACATTACATGGTGGCATCCAGGCGACTATGCTTGATGAAATTGCCAGTTGGATTGTTTTTGTTAAACTTGATACGTCGGGTGTGACATGCGAAATGGAAGTTAAACTCCGTAAAGCTGTCAAAACAAACGAAGGGACTATCTATCTTAAAGCAAAACTTCGTGAGATGAAACGCAACATTGCCGTCATTGATACCTATTTATATAATAGTAAAAATGAGCTATGCACTGAGGCTGTTATGCATTATTTCACATTCACCCAGGGAGTTGCGCAGGAAAAGCTTTGGTATCCCGGAAAAGAAGCTTTCCTAACACCAGTTAGGAAGTAACTCGTAGATTTGCAGGAGTTTAATAATCTCAAATACAAAATGATCATGACACATGAAGTAGAAGTGAACTGGCTTGATGGTTTAGCATTCAGGGCTGAAGGTGATGATAACAGCATTATTATTGACGCTCCTTTCGAGGCAGGTGGACAAAACAGAGGTATAAGACCCAAAATGCTTATTTTGGCGGCATTAGGCGGATGTACAGCTGTTGACATCGTTCTGATACTTCAGAAGATGAAAGTTGAAATTAAAGGCCTGAAAATAGCTGTAGAAGGAAGTCTGACTGATGTTCACCCTAAAGTTTATGAATCGATTCATCTGAAATACATTTTTACCGGTGAAGATCTGGACACCAGCAAGCTCCAGAGAGCTATTGACTTATCACAGGAAAAATATTGCGGTGTTACAGCTATGCTTCAGAGCGCGGTAAAAATAACCAGTGAAATAATCATCCAATAGACCTGGCAATAAATTGTTGGCCTGGCTATACATCGCCGTATCTTGAAATATTTTTGACTACTTGCAGTAATTCACTCAGAATCATAGCTGTGGCTCCCCAAATAATGTGGTTATTCACTAGATAGCCGGGCACTTTCAGCGACATCATATCAGAGGTGATAACCTCGTTCATACTCACAGCATTTGATTCCATGAAAAAGTCAAAAGGGACTGTCAGAATCTCAGCCACCTCACGAGGGTCCATTTTGAGAATCGGCACTTCCTGCATTGCAGTAACTACAGGATTTATGATAAAATTGCTGGGTGGTACAAACAACTCAGTCAGCAAGCCTAGAGTTTCACAAGATTGACGTTCTACGCCAATTTCTTCAAACAACTCCCTGTATGCGGTTTCATACAAGTCTTTATCAGACTTTTCTGATTTTCCACCGGGAAATGAAATCTGACCGCTATGTACTCCTTTATATTCAACTCTTTTAATAAATACTATATTAGGCACACCATTATTACCCGGAAAGAATAATATAGCAACACTACTCAGCTGCGCTGACATTTCATAAGGACTTTGAAGCATTCCTTTGCGGTGTTCAGGCATTACAAGTTCATGTGCATAAGAACCGGGCAACGGTTTAGCTAGAGCAACTTTTAGTTCATTAATGAACGTTTTGTACTTAGTATGCATGGAGTTCTGTTAAAATACAGGTATTAACAACCAAAATTATTAATTTACTCCACCATAACATGTGTATTTTGCTTAATTTTATGCATTAATTTGCGAAGTGGAGTATGACAAAAGAGAGAAC
This sequence comes from uncultured Lentimicrobium sp., assembly GCA_964547915.1. Classification (GTDB taxonomy): domain Bacteria; phylum Bacteroidota; class Bacteroidia; order Bacteroidales; family Lentimicrobiaceae; genus Lentimicrobium. Next base: position 67,906 of record CAZJPP010000004.1, on the reverse strand, counting down.
AATTGAGAAAGTTGAGGTAGTAGAGCTTGTTACCGATGTATATGAGCTTGTGCTTTATAATGACGATATCAATGAATTCGATTACGTTATCAATTGCTTAATTAATATTTGCGAACTTGAGATCATTCAAGCTGAGCAAATTACGCTAATCGTACATGAAAAGGGAAAATGTGGCGTTATTTCGGGGACTTTAAGTGAACTCAAACCCAAGTATGAACAACTTACCAATAAAGGATTAACTGTTTCTATTGAATAATAAATTAACCTAACATGTCGCTTACATTAATACTTCTTTTGATATTACTGGGACTTATATTATTGCTCCTTGAAATATTTGTTGTACCCGGAACTTCCTTCTTCGGAGTAGTTGGTGGTATTCTGATTGTTGTATCGGTGTGGCAAGCCTATGCAATTCTTGGTACCGGAACCGGAAACATTGTAATTATTGCCACTGCAGTCCTAATGGCTGTAGTCGTAGGAATTGCTTTAAAGTCAAATACATGGAACAGGATGATGCTGAAAACAAGCATTGACGGAAGAGTAAATGAAATTGAAAAGCAAGAACTGCAAATTGGTGATTTGGGCAAGTCAATATCGAGAATATCTCCTGCAGGGACGGCAATTTTTAACGACAATTTGTATGAAGTTCATACGAACGGTGACTTCATTGACCCTGAAACAGAGCTTGTAATCAGCAAAATAGAAGACAACAAAATCTTTGTTAAACGAAAATAAATAAACGATGGAATCAAGCGTATTATTAGTATTAGCCATTATTGTAGCATCCATAATAGGATTATGGATTATACTGTATTTTATACCTGTAGGACTTTGGTTTTCAGCCCTCTTATCAGGTGTTAAAGTTTCACTCCTTCAATTAGTCTTTATGCGTTGGAGGAAAGTACCACCTTCAGTTATTGTCACAGCAATGATTAATGCTACAAAAGCCGGTCTATCAATCACCCGCGATGAGCTTGAAGCCCACTATCTTGCCGGTGGAAGAGTTCAATTGGTAGTCAATGCGCTAATCTCTGCCGACAAGGCAAATATTCCATTGAATTTTAAAGCTGCAACTGCTATTGACCTTGCTGGAAGAGATGTATTTGAAGCTGTTCAGATGTCGGTAAATCCTAAAGTTATCAATACACCGCCGGTAGCCGCAGTTGCAAAGGATGGTATTCAGCTGATTGCAAAAGCACGTGTTACTGTAAGAGCTAATATTAAACAACTTGTCGGAGGTGCCGGTGAAGAGACAATTCTGGCAAGAGTAGGGGAGGGCGTTGTATCCTCAATTGGTTCCGCACAATCTCATAAACAAGTTCTTGAAAATCCCGATTCCATTTCAAAAGTAGTGTTATCAAAAGGACTTGACTCAGGAACAGCATTTGAAATCCTCTCAATTGATATTGCTGACATTGATGTTGGAAAGAATATCGGCGCCCAGTTACAGATGGATCAGGCTAATGCCGATAAGAATATTGCACAGGCAAAGGCTGAAGAAAGAAGAGCAATGGCTGTTGCGCAAGAACAGGAAATGAAAGCTAAAGCTCAGGAAGCAAGAGCTAAAGTTATTGAGGCAGAAGCTGAGATTCCTTTGGCTATGGCCGAATCTTTCCGCTCAGGAAATATGGGAATAATGGATTACTATAAGTTCCAGAATATTCAGGCTGATACGAAAATGCGTGAATCAATATCTGAACCACCAAAACCCAAACAAGGGCCAAAGGGGCCGGAAACTCCAATAAAATAATCCTCAGGCGCCCTTAATTTAAGGGCGCTTTTTTAATCTATGAGCTTAGTAACTTTGTTATAGTAATTAGAAGCTAATCGGTGTGAAATATAACAGCATATATAAAGACCTTATTCACGCTTGCCAACCACTGCAGTTAAATAAAGAGGACAGAATCCTTCTGAACAAGGCATTCAAACTTCTGTGCGGTTACTACAATAATGGTACTTCTAAAACTAATGAAGCAACCATTAATTATGTCGCCAATCTTGTACCCATTGTTATAAAGGAGTTCAATCTGGGACTTACTTCTGTAATTAGTACCCTGTTCATTAAGACTGATACCGGCGATAGTGTAATTAGTCAGTTTCTTAAAGATAATCGCATTCATGATTCACTTTCAATCGTAACCAGCTATCAACAGATATCAAAACTTCCGGTTGAAAGGCTAATTGCCAACGCCGATAATTTCACCGGCATTATCTTAAATATAGCTCATGATGTACGGGCATTATTGATCTCATTGGCCGAGACACAGTATCAACTCCGCAAATTTGAATCATTCACACGCCAGGAGGACTTATCAAACCTTCTAAACAGAACGGAGAATATCTATATACCACTTTCTCATAAGCTTGGCTTATACAAGGTAAAATCCGAATTAGAGGAACTTGTTCTCAAAATAAAGATACCTCACGAGTATAATAAACTTTCTCTTGAAATTCAAAGGGAGGTTAGCAAGAGTCACGACTTCATAAAGAAGTTCATTGAACCGGTTGAGAATGAACTTAAGAGGATGAATATTGATTTTACCATCAAAAGCAGGACTAAATCCGTTACTTCGGTTCGCAACAAAATGGTTAACCAAAATATTCCTTTTAAAGAGATTTTTGATCTTTTTGCAATACGGATTATTGTTGACAGTGATCAGTTAAACGAAAAAGGTGATTGTTGGAAGATATATTCCATCGTGACAAACTTCTATGAGCCTGACACTACACGTCTGAGAGATTGGATAACAGTTCCCAGGCCAAACGGCTACGAATCGCTCCATATCACGGTGAAAGATAAGTCAGGCAGATGGGTTGAAGTACAAATCAGGTCAAAGAGGATGGATACAGATGCTGAATTTGGAAATGCAGCCCATTGGCGATATAAAGGAGGCAAAGGTAATATTGATACTGTCAACTGGCTAAACTCTGTCAGGCAGATACTCGAAAATCCCAATTACGATGAAACCCAACTTGTTGATCAAAAGAAGCGAGAGCCAAAAATTGACGATACAATTTATGTGTTTACACCCGATGGGGATTTGATCAAACTCAAGGAGGGCTCAACAGTTCTCGACTTTGCATTCGAATTGCATACAGTTGTAGGCTCCAAATGTTCGGGAGGTAGAGTCAATCAGAGAATAGTACCTATCAGGCAGAAACTTAAAAATGGCGACACAGTTGAGATCTTAACATCCAAAAACCAGACACCAAACCGCGACTGGCTCAATTGGGTAACATCTTCGAAAGCAAAAAACAAAATAAGACGATACATAAAGGAAGCTGAATTCAAACATGCGGAAATTGGTAAAGACATTATACGACGCAAAATCAGCCAATTAAAGCTTCCTTTTAATGATGAACAGATTAACAAGCTTATTCACTACTTCAAATTCGACAATTCGCTCGAATTGTACCAACAGGTAGCAGATAGTAAGATTGATCCGGCAACAATCAAAGAAGTACTGATTGGAAAAGGGAAGGAGCAACCTGACCAGCCAACAGCCAAAGAAGTAGCAGTAACACAAACAGCTAAATCAACAGAGGACACGATTCTGGTAAATGAAGAATCAGAGTTCAAAGGATTTACCCTGGCACAATGTTGCAATCCTGTAATGGGAGATGAGATATTCGGTTTTGTGATGGCAGCAGGTGGAATTAAAATACACAGGAATACATGTCCCAATGCACCAAGACTAAGATCCCGGTATCCATATAGAGTGATGAAAGCAGAATGGTTCAAAGTCGCTGAAGGATCACATTTCTTGTCCTCTATACAGGTTAGTGGTATTGATCAGCTTGGAATACTCAATTCTATCACCGAACTCCTGTCGAAGGAGCTAAAAGTAAATGTGAGGAACATATCTTTCAATAGCAACAAGAGCACATTTGAAGGTTATATAAAAGTAAGCGTAAGAGATTCGCGACATATTGACTCATTAATGAAAAAACTCGAAGCTCTGAAAGGTGTTACCAGGGTCAGGCGATTAAACTAAGCAAATGGAAACATTTACCTATAATACAAGGGCTGCAAGATTAGAACAGGGACAAACTTATCAGTTTATATACAAGAAACTGGTAATACTCGAGGATGGTAAAGAGTATATGGTTGTCGAGGATCCTTTTTCGGTCCGACATTTCATTGATTATCAACCGGGTTATGAATCCGGAATATTACCTGATGGAACGATCACTTGCGAAGTAGTAAAAATCAATTGTACAGGAAGAATTTTTCTGGAGCCGAAACTATTAAAAACGGTAAATGCGACCTGAAAAATTGTTAATAACTTAGGTGTAACTCGCTGAAAGCCTTGATATAATGAAAAAAATAGTTATTAACAATTGTTAATAACTCCTGTTGGTTTAAAGTTGATGAAATAATTCAAAAAACACTTGACAAAGGGTTCTGATTTTCGTAATTTTGATACATCAGGCGAACGATACGGTGAGAATCAGGCGAGTAAGTTAGTAAAAGGCCGAAAGGAAACTTGATTAACTGAAAGGAATTCACAGGATTAATTGAAGTGGCCGTAAAAAGTTAACCTTTAATCCGGAAAACAAAATACCTGACTTGATAGAAATCACTGCTAAGTGAGGACTAAAAAAGTAAACAACGGTTTGTTTTACGAAACAGATGGTTGCGAGCACCGAAACAATAACCTGGGGTTTACATCCAGTTACGATTGGTTGTGAATCAGAAAGGAAACCACTTGTGAAGAGTAGTTTCCTTTCTTGTTTTTATATGGTTTATTCTTCAGGTTCTGTTGGTTCTGGTTCTGTAAAAGTATCTTCCTCTTTTTCATCATTGATATCTTCTAATGCATCATCATCAGATATCCCTTTGGTATCAATCTTAACAGGTACTTTTATAAGATAACTGGCCTCATCAGTATCAACCGTTATAGCATAAAAAAAGTCTTCTCCCTTGGTTTTGACTTTTATGACATGGTTGGTATAACCCAGGGGATACTTTTTCCTTATTGCATCCATTACTTCAGGGGTTACATTGTTATAACTGACAACCAATCGTTTACGTTCCATATATGAGTATTATTACTGTTATGCAATATTATGATAGAAATTGTTAGAATTACAATAGCTATATGTTAAATTTTATTAACTCCTTTACAATTGTTTCATTTTTAATATTCACTCGCAATTTTGCAAATTAATCTGGTCTACATTATTCTTTCAAGCACTATAGCCGTCCTTTGAGTTAAATATATCCTCAATGTGTATTTGTTAAGTTCTTCATTATAAAAAGTCGGATATTCCATTAACTCATCAATCCTTCCATGACCTCCAAATTTTTTACTATCAGAACAAAGAACGATTCTATATGTTCCGGATAAAGGCACATTAAAACTATAATCAAATATACTTTTTGAAGGATGAAAGTTAAAAACAAAAATGAGTGAATTTTTACTGAAAACTATCGTCTTGTTTGTCTCATCAAGATTCAGTTGATCAGCAAATTCATATTCCTGAATACCTTTTTCTTTTGATAAGCTTATCATTGCTTTATCAAAATCCGACAAATAGTGGTACTTCAGATCCTTATTATCTTTCAATGACCACTGCCTTCTTGCATAGAAATAACTCCAGTTATTTCCTTCCCTTGGGAAATCAATCCATTCAGGATGCCCGAACTCATTTCCCATGAAATTAAGATAGGCTTGTCCACCTAATGAAAGAGTTAAAAACCTTAGCATTTTGTGCAGGGCAATCCCTCTGTCAATTACAATATTATCATCCTCAACGCCCATGTGGAAGTACATGTATTTATCCATCAACCAGAAGGCGAGAGTTTTATCACCAACAAGTGCCTGGTCGTGTGATTCTGCATATGCAATAGTATTAACTCCGGGTATTCTGTCATTCAATACTTTCCATATCTCACTAATACTCCAGTCTTCATCCCTGGTTTCTTTAAGGAGTTTAATCCAGAAGTCGGGGATACCCATTCCAAGCCTGTAATCGAACCCTATGCCACCATCTTCAATGGGAAATGTTAATCCGGGCATTCCCGTTACATCTTCAGCAATGGTAACTGCATTGGGATTCATTTGCTTAACAAGATAATTCGCAAGTTGAAGATAGGTTATTGCATCCCATTCAGCTCCATTGATAAAATAGTCCAACGGACTGTTAATCTGATTATTACCATGATGAAAATACATCATAGAACCTACGCCGTCGAAGCGGAATCCATCAAAACGGAACTCTTCAATCCAATATTTAATATTCGACAACAAGAATCTCATGACCTCGGTTTTCCCATAATCAAACAGGAGGGAGTCCCACTGGGGATGAATACCTCGGTCACCTGAATGAAAATACTGTGTTTCTGACCCGTCAAATTGATTAAGGCCCTCATTTACATTCTTCACAGTATGGGAGTGTACTATGTCCATAATTACTGAAATTCCCATATTATGAGCCTTGTTAACCAGGTATTTCAATTCCTCGGGAGTCCCAAAGCGAGAGGAAGGAGCGAAGAAATTTGATACATGATAACCGAAAGACCCGTAATAGGGGTGTTCTTGAATGGCCATTACTTGTATTGCGTTGTATCCCAGCTCTTTAACCCATGGCAGGACATTGTCTGCAAACTCTTTATAGGAGCCAATGCCTTCCTTTTCCTGAGCCATACCTATGTGGCATTCATAGATATATAGAGGTTTGGTGATTTTATGCTGAATGGCAGGGGAGTCCCAATCGAATTTTTTAAACCATAATTGACCTGAGAAATTCTTTGTGTCATCATCCTGAATGACCCGTGTAATATAGCCTGGTATACGTGGTAAAAATCCATTTTTTGCTTCAACCCACACTTTAATCTTACTACCATGGACAAAACTGTCCTTATATAAGTCATAATCCAGGAAAATTTCCCATATACCGTCTTTAACTTTCTTAAGTGGATGGGAGCGGTTGTTCCATCCATTAAAGTCACCTGCCAGGAATAATCCATAAGCTTCAGGAGCCCATTCACGGTAGTACCAACCATTTTTCGATTCGTCGAAGTTGATACCCAGATACTTATATCTATCAGAAAAATCCACTATTGAGTTGAAATTTTGCTCTATGCTATTCAACTTGCTATAAAACCTGTTAATGCGATCTATAACATAATTTGTCACAGGAGTTAACCATGGATCGCGTTCAACGAGTAAAGGAATTGGATTCTGCATATAGATGTTTAAAAGTTATTGCCAAACAAACAACAGTCAAAACGGTTCAAAGATAATTAAATAGTTATACCAGATAAAGAGCATATCAATTCCGGTATCATACAGCACGCAAATTCTTCTGTTGAGATAACTACCGGGTTCTATAATTTGCAGATAATGAGTCTATCAGCTGCGAAATTACTTACGATGGATAAGGAAGTAAAGGGGATAATGAGATATCCTATTTGACATAACGCAAATTATTAAGATATTATATCAATTAAAAAAGCCGGATTCTAAACCCGGCTTTTAAGCTTTTAATGAAATTATTTATCTGTACTTAACTTAAAGTTTAGGCACTTGTCCTTGCTTAAAGTTCAGATAATTTTTGGTTTACTTCTTTCAATTTTTCGTACATACTCAAACGAGTATAAATTTCTTTCAAAGCTAGTAAAGTACTTTGGTCTTTAGAATCAAGCTGTGTTGCTGTTTCAAGATAAGGTAATGATTGTTCTAACAATTTATCAGCATCAGCTTTCATCACATCATAGTTCGGATCATTAAGTTTCAGCTTATTGGCTTCATCAAGAATTGCAGCGGCTTTGTTTACATAAAGAGCACCTAAGTTATAGTTTGGCTCAAAATAGTCAGGTTTCAGCTCAATTGCCTTATTATACGCCTTAATTGCTTCTTCTTTATTTCCCATCTGGTCGTATGAAGCACCTACAGCATAATGAATAGTTGGATTTGAAGGGTCAGTTTTAACGGCTTCCTGAAGGTTTGCCATTGCTGCTTCAGTCTTTCCCGAACCCAAATACATGTTGGTTTCAGTAATAAGAAGTGCAAATTCCTGTGGATACTTGGTTCTACCTTGTTTTATAACGTCAAACGCTTTAGTAGTATCCTTTTCGGTTAAATAAACATTAGCTAAAGAGCTGTAAATCCGTGGTTGAGGGTAATTTAACTCAATAACTTTTGAATAGTGCTCAATAGCCTTGGCATTGTTCTTTGCATTTTCAGCAGAAAGACCGGCGTTAAAGATTGCCAGTGTGTCAATTGAACCATAAGAAGCTGAAACTGAAATAGCTTGCTCAAAAGCGCTCATTGCTTCGTTGTACTTAGCATTCTGAAACTCCTGTACACCTTGATTATAAAGCTGTTCACTTACCACCAGCAAGTTTTGTATTACTTCAGTATAATACTCCTTTTTGGTATCAAGCTCCAACATTTTCTGATATGATTGGTAAGCTTTCGTAAGTGCATCCTGATCAAGGTTTTTATAATCAGGATTTTCGCTCATGTGTATCTGTAGAAAGATATTGCCTCTATAGAACCAGGTCTTTGGATCACTCATTGTGGACGGATCAGAAGCAGTTGGTTCAATGCTTTCCAAAGCTTTATCCAACTGTCCTTTACGCAAATAGTTAAATGCTGTGGTTCTTAATGCTTTTTGTCCGAAAGCACTACCCATTGCGAATAATAGAATAAAAACTACAGTTAATTTTTTCATTTTTTTTGTTTCTAAAGATTATCTTTATTTAGTCGGCAAATGTATGTTGTTTATTTGTTCATAACAATATACGGGCCAAAATTATAAATCATTGTCAGGATTATCCTTGTCATCCTCTGTTTCATCCTCATCTTCAATGATTTCCTCATCTATTTCCTCTTCTTCGTCATCTAATATTTCCTCATCCTGAATCTCTTCATCTGATAATATTGGCTCATCTGCCTGCAAATCTGAAGTTGAATCCTGAACGATATCGGTTGATTCTAATTCATCATTCTCAGTTGGGTCTTCATCCACTTTTGTAACAGCGGCAATCTGATCATTGTCTCTTAATGAGATCAATCTAACTCCCTGGGTTGCACGACCCATCACACGCAAATCAGCAACAGCCATTCTAATTAACAATCCCGACCGGTTGATAATCATCAAATCATCCTTATCGGTCACAGAGTCAATAGATATAAGGTTTCCGGTTTTCTCGGTAATATTTATGGTTTTAACGCCCTTTCCACCTCTTTTGGTTATACGATAATCATCGAGTTTGGACCGCTTGCCATAACCATTCTCAGAAACTACAAGAATATCATAGCTGTCATTTTCCATACAGATCATTCCAACGACTTCATCCTCCTCATTATTAAGCATTACGCCCCTAACACCTGAAGCATTTCTGCCCATTGGACGAACATCTCTTTCGTTAAAACGAATAGCCCTACCCGACTTAAGGGCCATTATAACCTCATTGCTTCCGTTGGTCAATCTTGCTTCAAGCAATTGGTCACCTTCACGAATTGTAATGGCATTTATACCATTTTGGCGTGGGCGGGAATAAGCTTCTAAGGATGTCTTCTTAATAACACCTTTCTTAGTACAGAGAATAATATAGTTGTTGTCAATGAAATCCTGATTCTTTAGGTCTTTCACATTCAATATTGCCTTTACCCTGTTATCTGCATCAAGCGGAACTAAATTCTGGATAGCCCTACCCTTCGACTGTTTTGTACCTTCGGGGATTTCGAATACTCTTAACCAGTAGGCTTTACCCTTTTCAGTGAAGAACAGCATATAATCATGAGCTGAAGCAATATATACAAATTCAATGAAATCCTCATCCCTGATGTCTGAGCCTTTTGCACCACGGCCTCCCCTATTCTGTCTTCTGTATTCAGTAAGAGGAGTACGTTTAATATAACCCATGTGCGATATTGTAATTACAACATCCTCATCGGCAATAGTATCTTCAATTCTGAAATCGCTGGCATTGTAAATAATATTAGTCCTGGGCTCATCACCGTAGTTTGCCTTTATTTCCAGCAATTCGTTCTTGATAATCTCCATTCTCATTGGCTCACTTGCAAGAACTGATTTGTAATAATCAATCATTTTCATCAGTTCCTGATACTCTTCCTTAATTTTATCTCTCTCAAGACCTGTAAGTCGTTGCAAACGCATATCAAGAATAGCTTTTGCCTGGATTTCTGAAAGAGCGAATTTTTCAATTAATCCGATTCTGGCCTCTTCAGGAGTTTTAGAAGCTCTTATAAGAGCAATCACCTCATCTATATGGTCGAGTGCAATTAACAAACCCTCAAGAATATGAGCACGTTTTTCAGCCTCTGAGAGTTCAAACTGAGTACGTCTTACTACAACTTCATGCCTGTGCTCTACAAAATAGAAAATCAGTTGTTTGAGGTTGAGGAGCATAGGCCTTCCCTTCACCAAACAAATGTTATTTACGCTGAATGAAGTCTGTAACTGGGTATACTGGAATAGCTTGTTCAAAACTACATCAGTAATTGCATCTCTTTTAAGTTCATAAACAATTCGCATCCCTGTGCGATCTGATTCATCCCTTATGTCAGAAATGCCTTCAATTTTCTTATCGTTAACCAGGTCGGCTGTCTTTTTAATCATATCAGCCTTATTAACCTGGTAAGGTATTGCAGTAACAATTATACTTTCTCTACCGGCGTCGTCAGTTTCAATTTTTGTTTCGGCTCTCATTAAAATCCTGCCTCTTCCGGTTTCGAAGGCCTCTTTTACTCCTTCATAACCATAAATGATTCCGCCTGTTGGAAAATCAGGAGCTTTAATGTATTTCATCAATTCGGGAATCGTAATCTCATGATTATCGATATAGGCAACAATACCGTCCACCACTTCTGAAAGATTATGTGGTGGCATATTTGTAGCCATACCGACGGCAATACCCGAAGCTCCATTAATTAATAACTGAGGAATTCTTGCCGGTAAAACAGTAGGTTCTTCAAGAGAATCATCAAAGTTCAACTGGAAATCGACTGTATTTTTATTGATATCAGCCAGCATTTCTTCAGCGATCTTTCTAAGTCTCGCTTCTGTATACCTCATTGCAGCTGCACCATCACCGTCAATTGAACCAAAATTTCCCTGTCCATCTACCAAAGGATAACGCAGAGACCATTCCTGTGCCAAACGCACCATGGCCTCATAAACTGAAGAATCGCCATGGGGATGATACTTACCGAGGACCTCCCCTACTATTCTGGCACTTTTTTTATATGAACGGTTTGATAAAACTCCAAGCTCAAGCATTCCGAACAATACTCTCCGATGAACAGGCTTCATTCCATCTCTTACATCGGGAAGAGCTCTCGACACAATAACCGACATTGAATAGTCGATATATGCCGACTTCATTTGATTTTCAATGTTGACTTTAACTACTTTTTCTCCGTTAGCCTGATTTTCCATTTTAAGTTAATATATTAGTATAATTTTAGTTCCAAAAGTGGTTACGAAGATAGGAATTTTTCCGATACGTTGGGACAAAAGTACCTGTCAAAATAGGTATAATTTCCTTATTTTTCTTAATCGGCATTGTATTTGTGTTTACCTCTAAAACTTTTGTAATTTTGACAAAAGCATTATGTTTTAGTAAAATAAGGTAACAACTATAGTTTTTGAATTTTGTTAATTACTGTAGTTGAGGCATCAGGAAGGTTAGCAAAAACAAGAAGCAGTCAACGAAAAAGAAAGAAAAACTAATGGAAGCAAAATTCTCACAACGTGTAAAAGACGTACTTACATATAGCCGCGAAGAGTCGCTTCGTTTAGGCAATGATTATATTGGTGTTGAGCATCTCCTGCTCGGTATAATCAGGGAAGGTGAAGGCATGGCAATTCAAATTCTGAATTTGTTAAATGTTGATGTCCCTGAATTACGCAGAGTTATTGAAAAGGCAATTAGTGTATCAACCAAGCGCGACAAAATGGCAGAAAATCTGCCACTTGTGAAACAAGCTGAGCGAGCATTGAAGTTAACCTATCTCGAAGCAAAGATGTTTAACAGTGAACTCATTGGAACTGAGCATGTTTTACTTGCAATATTAAAAGATGAGGACAATCTGGTTTCAAGGGCTTTACGTCAGTATGGAGTTGAATATAACGCCATTAAAGAAGAGCTCAAATCAATTATGAATAATGATGATGCCTCAACATTTGATTCCCCACGTAGTGAATTACCGGGAAGTCCTGCTGATGATGATAACGATGAAGGAAGGGCTTATGGCTCTTCTGGAATTAGAAGACCGGCTGATTCAAAGTCAAAAACTCCGGTACTTGATAATTTTGGACGCGACTTAACAAAAGCAGGTGAAGAAGGTCGTCTAGATCCAATCGTCGGAAGAGAAAAGGAACTTGAACGAATCGCACAGATTCTTTCCAGGAGAAAGAAAAACAATCCTATCCTTATCGGGGAACCGGGTGTTGGTAAGTCAGCTATTGCCGAAGGACTGGCATTACGAATTATTGCACGTAAAGTCTCGAGAGTGTTATTCAATAAACGAATCTTTACTCTCGACCTTGCCTCACTTGTTGCAGGTACCAAATACCGAGGACAATTCGAAGAACGTATGAAAGCCGTGCTTAATGAATTGGAAAAGAACCGCGATATTATCCTGTTTATCGATGAAATACATACTATTGTAGGGGCAGGTAATGCATCAGGATCCCTCGATGCATCAAATATGTTCAAACCGGCTCTTGCCAGAGGTGAAATACAGTGTATCGGCGCTACAACGCTTGACGAATACAGACAGTACATTGAGAAAGACGGAGCTCTCGAAAGAAGATTCCAGAAGATCCTGGTAGATCCTACTTCAACCGATGAAACTGTTGAAATATTAAACAACATAAAGGAGAAATACGAAGATCACCATCTTGTTAAGTATTCTAATGAAGCAATAAAAGCTTGTGTTAATCTCACCAACAGGTATATCACTGATAGGTACTTACCTGATAAAGCAATTGATGCTCTTGATGAAGCAGGAGCTCGTGTTCATATTACAAACATGCAGGTTCCTGCAGAAATCCTTGAACTTGAAAACCGGATTGAGGAAGTTAAAAAGCAGAAAAACAAGGCTATTCATAGCCAGAAGTTTGAAGAAGCTGCCAAATTCAGGGATAATGAACGCAAACTCATGATTGAGCTCGAGAATGCAAAGAGACGCTGGGAAGAAGAATCAAAAATTCACCGTGTTCAGGTTAATGAAGAGAATGTAGCTGAAGTGGTTGCTATGATGTCAGGTGTTCCTGTTCAAAGAATAGCTCAAAATGAAAGTGAACGTCTCCTTACAATGGAGACTGACCTTGCCGGTTCTGTAATCGGTCAAACAGATGCAATCAAGAAGGTAGTAAAGGCTATAAGGCGTAATCGTGCAGGACTTAAGGATCCAAACAAGCCAATTGGAACATTCATATTCCTTGGGCCAACCGGTGTAGGAAAGACCCATCTTGCCAAAGTTCTTGCTAAGTATCTCTTCGACACTGAAGATGCACTTGTTAGAATTGATATGAGCGAGTATATGGAGAAATTCGCTGTATCACGGTTGGTTGGCGCCCCTCCGGGATATGTCGGATATGAAGAAGGTGGTCAGTTAACTGAAAAAGTCAGGAGAAAGCCCTACTCTATCGTTTTGCTTGATGAGATTGAGAAGGCTCATCCCGATATTTTCCACATACTGTTGCAGGTACTTGATGATGGTATTCTAACTGATAGTCTGGGTCGTAAAGTTGACTTCAAGAATACAATCATAATAATGACTTCAAATATTGGTTCACGCCAGTTGAAAGACTTCGGACAAGGAGTTGGATTCAGCACAAGTGCCAAAGTATCAGGAAGCGCTTCATATGCCACAGGAGTCATTGAGAATGCACTCAAAAAGTCATTTGCACCTGAATTCCTTAATCGTATTGATGACGTTGTAATCTTTGAATCACTTGAACGTGATGATATTCATAAAATTATCGATATTGAACTTAAGAGTTTGTTTAGCCGTATTTACGATATGGGATACACTATGAATGTAACCGAACAGGCTAAGGACTTTATTGTCGAAAAAGGATGGGATTCTCAATTTGGAGCCAGACCACTCAAAAGGGCAATTCAAAAATATATTGAAGATGCTCTTGCCGAGGAGATTATTAAGTCGAAAATTAATGAAGGTGATGTAATTACAATTGATTATGAACCTTCCGACCCCGAACTTAAGATTACAATAAATGCTCCAACCGGACAAGAAATAATAAGCGAAAATTAAAGATTGATATATTATGAAAAAAAGCTGCCTGATTCGGGCAGCTTTTTTTCTATAAATAAAGTTACAAAATGTATATAATGTCTTATAAATTTATTATTTTTGGCATAGACACATAAGAAGGCATATGACCAGATACAAGATCTTATTTGCAGAGGATGTTCCTGAGGACATGGAGCTTGCTGAATTAGAACTACGAAAAGCTGGCATCGAATTCGATAGTATAAGGGTTGATAATAGAAATGACTTTATAGAAAACCTTATTAACTTTAAGCCTGATGTAGTCATATCTGATTACTCCATGCCTTCCTTCACAGGGATGGATGCGTTGAAGATTGTTCTTGAGTATTCTCCTTACACACCTGTAATTATTCACACCGGTTCAATAAATGAAGAAACGGCAGTAAAGTGCATGAAATCAGGAGCTTTTGATTATATACTCAAAGAAAAAATACTTCGAGTTCCCTTTGCCATAAAAGAAGCTTACGATAAATCAAGGATCCTTAAACAGAACAGGGAGGCTCAGAATGCCCTTAAATCAAGTGAAGAGAGATACAAACGTCTATTCAACTCTATCACTCAGGGTGTCTTTTACGTTCATGGTGATGGAAGGATCAGCATGATTAATCCTTCAGCAATGAATATATATGGACTTTCTGCTGAACACATAAGTATTGAAGACTTTCTCACCGAATGGCAGTTTTTCTTTGATGACGGCACAGCTGTCGATCTTTGGAAATATGCTTCCAGAAACAGCTATGACACCAGTAAGCCGGTAGATCATATTATAATTCAGGCTACACATAAAGAATCAGGTGCACAAAAGTTTTTATCAATAAATATCATCCCTGAATTGGATAATGAGAATGAACAATTCAGAGCTCTTGTAGTGACCGAAGATATCACCTACAGAAAGATGTTCGAAAGAGATTTAATTCAGGCAAAAACACATGCTGAAGAAAGTGACAAGCTTAAAACTTCATTTCTTGCCAATTTAAGTCATGAGGTGAGAACACCAATGAATGCAATTCTCGGTTTCTCACAGCTTTTGTCCGATCTGGACACAGCTGACGAAGATGAAAAATTCTTCATCCATACAATTCAGGAAAACTCAGTTAAGTTACTTGGCATTATCACCGACATAATTGAAATTTCTAAAATCGAGACAGAAGAGATTACCATATCCAGGAATGAGTTCGATTTGGAATCATTACAGCACAACATAAATGACTATTACAAAAATTCAGCTGAAGCTAAAGGATTAAATCTGTTAACCATCGGATTCGATAATAATATTATCCTGTATTCTGATGAGCAGAAAATTGTAAAAGTAATCAGTTGCCTGATAGACAATGCGATTAAATTTACTGAAGAGGGCGTTATCAGAATAACCTGCATGATGAAACCTGATGCTATTGAAGTCCATGTAGTTGATACTGGTGTTGGCATCCCACCACAAAACGAGAAGATTATTTTCGAAAGATTCCGTCAGGGCGATGAAGGTTATAACAGAAAACACGGCGGTACAGGCCTCGGCTTAAGTATATCTAAAGCTTATGTTGAAGCACTTGGAGGGCATTTATTTTATAAGCCTGCCGGTAAAGGTTCCGACTTTGGTTTTCATATCCCGTTAAAGTGGAGACAGATATACATAAACAACCCGTTTATAACTGAACATCAGAATAATCCAGATTATTCATCTCAAACTTTCCTTATTGCCGAAGATGACCCCACTAATTTTGCTTATATAGTAAGACTTCTTGCACCAACAAGTGTAAACTTAATAGCTGCTTCCGATGGAGAGGATGCTGTTCAGAAGTTCAATGAAAATCCAAATATCAACCTTGTGTTAATGGATATAAAAATGCCCTTTATGAATGGCTATGAAGCTACAGCTAAAATAAGAGAATCTAACGAGACTGTGCCTATTATTGCCACAACTGCATACGCTATGAGTGGTGATAAAGAAAGATGCCTCCAATCAGGTTTTAGCGGCTATATTTCTAAACCTATCAATAGGGTTGAACTCTTTGATATAATAGCGAAATTCCTATCCATTAATCACCTCTGATAACTTCTTAAGGTCCAGACCGTCAAAATTTCCTGAGCTCATCATCAGTAGGTTCGTGTTTTCATATTTGCAGCCATGCAGAAATTCCAGCAATCCGGCTGTCTCATTAAAAACTATTATATCCTGCCTCTTAAAGGCGTTAGATACAACACTCGTTTCAAAGTAAGGTAACTTTTTCAGATCAAGTGCATGTTTATTGTAATAAACAACCGCTGTGTCTGCATTGTCCATACTACCTTCATATTGCTCCAGAAATGATGTGTTAAGACTACTAAAAGTATGCAGTTCCATACAGGCAATAAGCTTACGATCAGGAAACTGACCTTTCACGGCTTCTATAGTTGCTTTAAGCTTTGAGGGACTATGCGCAAAATCTTTGTAAATGTTCGTTTTCCTGCTCCGGCTGATTAGTTCAAGTCTTTTTGCTGCACCTTTAAAAGAAGCGACGGACTCATAGAAATCATCAGGTTTAACACCAATAAGCTCTAATACACTTCGTGCTGCTTCAATATTCAGCATATTATGATGCCCGAATACAAGCATAGGATATTCACGGTTATTGTATTTTATTATGCTTGTACCATCTTTAACATAGTAATCGGGTGCTCCATAGGCCTTAATGCCAGCCTTTACACCTTTACTTTGTGCAACATCAGTCACTATCTCATCTTCAGCACAATAAACCAGCGAACCATTCTCAGGAATCATTTCAGCAAATATTCTGAACTGATCTACATAATTCTCAAAGGTTGGAAATACATTGATATGGTCCCATGCAATACCGCTGATAACTCCTATGTCAGGCCTGTAAACATGAAATTTGGGTCTTCTGTCCATAGCCGAAGTAAGATATTCATCTCCCTCAATCACCATGAATTTCGCAGTGTCAGTAGTTTTTACCATTACATCAAATCCTTCAAGCTGAGCACCCACCATATAATCAGCCTCAATATTCAGGTTTCTCATTACATGTAGTATAATGGCTGTAATAGTTGTCTTGCCATGGCTCCCTCCTATTACTATTCTCTGTTTATCTTTAGATTGTTCATAAAGGTATTCGGGATAGGAGTATATCTTTAGTCCTATTTCCCGGGCTTTCTGAAGCTCGGGATTATCCTCCCGGGCGTGCATACCCAGAATAATAGCATCAATGCCATCAGTTATCTTCCCGGGAAACCAACCGGTCTTTTCCGGCAATATTCCCGCAGTTTTCAGTCTTGATAAAGCAGGTTCAAAGATTTCATCATCAGATCCTGAAACTTCGTAACCTTTTCTGTGAAGGGCAAGTGCAAGATTGTGCATCGCGCTTCCTCCAATGGCAATAAAATGTACTTTCATCAGCGTTAAATCAATAGTGGCACGAAAATACACAAAATAGTTTCTCACTTGTTTAACTTATCCGGTTGCTGCTTAATATGTACCTTTGCCACAAACTTTTTTGATGTATGGAAAACAGAGTTCAGGTCTACAATAAGCTTTCCCTGATGCTTGAAGGAAAATCGGCAAATGAAGTATTGCACTATTTTTTCAATGAGTTTGAGGGTAAAGTCGGCTTTTCTACAAGCTTGGGTGCTGAAGACCAGGTGATTACTCATATGCTGGCTCAAATCACATCCAACCCTTATATTTTCACACTCGATACAGGCAGACTATTTCCTGAGACATATGACTTACTCGACCTGACAACAAAAAAGTACAATTTCAAAATCAATATCTTTTATCCCCAAGCTGAATCAGTTCAGAAAATGGTAACTGAAAAAGGGATTAACCTGTTCTATGATAGCATCGAAAACCGCGAATTATGCTGCTTCGTCAGAAAAATGGAGCCCCTGAAGAGAGCATTTGAAGGACTGGATGTATGGGTATGCGGACTTCGTAAAGGACAATCCCCAACAAGGAAAGATATGAAAAACATCGAGTGGGATGAAAAGAATGGATTAATCAAGGTTAATCCTATTATTGATTGGACAGAACAACAAGTATGGAATTATATCCGTGAAAATAATGTTCCGTACAACAAGCTGCATGACAAAGGATTTCCCAGCATTGGATGTCAACCATGTACCCGTGCTATTCTACCGGGTGAAGATGTCAGAGCAGGAAGATGGTGGTGGGAAAACCCTGAAACCAGAGAATGCGGACTACACAAAAAGTAAAAGTTTATTCGTAACGTATTGCTTTAATTGGGCTAATGTATCTTATTACAAGAGAAGGGATTAGCATCATCACGAAACATACAATAATAACCGCTGAGTTTATCAATATAAAGTCCAATGCTGTAATTGATACAGGAACCTGTGATAGGAAATAAGAATCCTCAGGCAATGGAATGAGTCCGAATGATTTTTGAAGCCATAACAGCAGTCCTGCAAAAACATTACCCCACAACAGCCCATAAAAAGCGATATAAAGTGTTGCATACATAAAGATCTTTCTGATTTTTAAGTTGCTGGTGCCCATTGCTTTCAGAATCCCAATATCGTTTGTATGCTCAAGAATGAGAATTAACAGGGTTGAAATGATAGTAATTCCCGATACCAGTGACATCAAGACCAGTATTATCACCACATTTAAATCTTGTATCTGTATCCAGTCAAAAATCTGCGGATATAGTTGTTGAATTGTCTGAGCATCAAGATCGTAATCAATTACTGAATAAACTTCCAGAGCAGTTTTATCGAGATTCTCAAAATCATCAATTAACACTTCATAGCCCGAAACTTCCCCTCCTGTCCATTGATTAAGTTTCTGAATATGCCTGATATCTCCCAGCACGTACATTTCATCAAATTCAGTGAGACCTGTTTCGTAAATTCCTGAAATGGTAAATTTTCGACCTCTTATCTGATTATCAATAATAAAGTACATTCTAACATCGTCGCCTATCTTATAATTCATAAGGTTGGCTATTTTCCTCGAAATCAGAATATCGTTTGAATTTGCAGTATCATTAAGCAAAGGTGGTCTACCTTCTATTATCCGGTTTTTGAAAAAGTCCCAATTAAAATCATCACCAACACCTTTTAGAACAACCCCATGCATCTGGTCGTTGGTTTTTATTATTCCCGCTTTAACGGCAAATCCAGTAACCTGCTTAATACCTTCAATTTGCTTTAATTGCTCAATTGTCTCATCTTCCATCAAAACAGGTGAGAGCTCATAGGAATTATTTGAATCAAAATGAGATATTTGGATATGAGAACCAAAACCAACAACTTTCTCTCTTATTTCTTTCTGGAATCCATTCAATACGGCAACCGAAATAAGCATTACTGCTAAACCCAAAGCAATCCCGGCCATAGCTACTTTTACAATGGGACGTGAGAATGAGGCATCTGACCGAGCTCTGATACGTCTGCTTATAAAATATTCAAAGTTCACGTGCAGCAATTTTGGCAAAGTTAACAATAACGTTTAGATTTGTAAGTATTGTAATCACTACTGTAAACATAAAACTCTATTGTATGGCTAATAACGTTTTCCGTTATTTTTATCTCTTAATACTCACTTTTCTGATTTCTTCATGTGCTCAAAAAAGATTGTTGGAAACAACAGGTCCCGCAAAAGGTGCCGACATAGTCTCTGCCACAATGCCTGCAAAAGTGATATCAATAAGGCCGGGTGCTGAAAGAACCCGACACTATTTTCATAAGGTAAAACATGATAAAAGGGTTGCTGTTGTTGCAAACCAGACTTCTTTAGTTCATGAAACCCATCTTGTTGATACACTCTTAAGTGAAGGAATCAATGTGGTTAAAGTGTTTTCACCTGAGCATGGTTTTCGTGGTATTGCAGAGGCGGGTGCTCTGATAAATAATCAAACCGATGCTAAAACGGGGCTGCCAATAGTCTCTTTGTACGGGAATTCAAAAAAGCCCTCTCCTGAAGACCTGAATCAGATTGATATTGTTATATTCGATTTGCAGGATGTTGGAACTAGATTCTACACATATATCTCAACACTAACGCTGGTGATGGAAGCGTGTGCAGAAATCAACATACCTATTCTTGTCCTTGATCGTCCAAATCCTCATGGTTTTTATGTTGATGGCCCGGTTTTGGAACCTGAATATCAATCATTTGTTGGAATGCATCCCATTCCTGTAGTGCATGGAATGACTATGGCTGAATACGCAAGGATGATAAATGGTGAGAGATGGCTCAAAGGTGAAGTACAGGCTGACCTCGACTGGGTAGAGTGCTCAGGGTATTCTCACAAAAGTCATTACAGGCTGCCTGTCAGACCCTCGCCAAACTTGCCCGACATGGATGCAATATACCTTTATCCTTCCTTGTGCTTTTTTGAAGGAACACATGTTAGTGTTGGCCGGGGTACAGATTTTCCTTTCACAGTTATCGGGCACCCCTGGTTTAAGCAAGGTTCATTCACATTTACACCGGAAAGCAGGACTGAAGCTGTAAATCCGCCACACAAATCAAAGAAATGTTACGGATACAACCTGAGAGATTCAGCCGAAAGTATTATTCAGAATCCGGGAATCAGACTAAACTGGTTGCTGGAGATGTATCATTCCGACAGTAGTCAATCAACATTCTTTAACTCCTTCTTTAACAAGCTTGCCGGCAATGCAGAACTCCGACAACAAATAGAGGCGGGATTCACTGAGCAGCAAATAAAGGATTCATGGCAACCCGGCATACAGCAATTTATGGAAATCAGGCAAAAATATCTGTTATACAGGGATTTCTAAACCCTGTACTTAGTAAAAGAAAAGAGGTTGGCTTGTTAAAGATCAACCTCTTCTTGTATGGTCAGTAAGCAGGTTCATTAAAGAACCCGGCATTGACTAATTCTTTGCAGTGTTATTTACCGCTGGATTTAATTGTATAAGGATAAACTTTAAGAGCTTCTTCAAGACATTTAACAGCATTTTTCAAGTCTTCGAGTTTAAGAACGTATGCAATACGAGCTTCATTAAGACCTGAGCCTGCAGTGGCGTAGAATCCTGATGCAGGAGCCAGCATTACTGTTTGATTTTCGTAGCTGAAATCTTCGAGCAACCATTGGCAGAAATGATCGGCATTTTCAACAGGTAAACTAATAACAGAATAGAAAGCACCCTTTGGCATAGGAGCATAAATTCCGGGTATTTTGTTCAGGGCTCCTATTACAAAATTACGACGGGCTATATATTCATCATATACATTCTTGAAATATTCAGCGGGAGTATCAAGAGATGCTTCACCTATAACCTGACCAAGAGATGGAGGACTAAGGCGTGCCTGGGCGAACTTCAGGGCAGAGTTCATAATAGTTTTGTTTCTCGAAATCAGAGCTCCAATTCGTACTCCGCATTCACTATACCTTTTTGAAACTGAGTCCATAAGAACGGCATTTTCTTCAAGGCCTTCCATTTGCATAACACTGAAATGCTCTGCACCATCGTAACAAAATTCCCTGTAAACTTCATCGGCAAACAAGAAAAGGTCATATTTCAGAACAATATCTCTCAGTTGCATCAATTCTTCCCTGCTATATAAATAACCTGTAGGATTATTTGGATTACAGATCATGATAGCTTTCGTGCGAGGTGTAATTGCCTTTTCAAATTCGCTGATCGAAGGAAGTGCAAATCCTGTATTAATGTCAGAAGTAATGGGTAAAACCTTAATTCCGGCATCGAGTGCGAAAGCATTGTAATTGGTATAGAAAGGTTCAGGTATAATAACCTCATCACCGGGATTCAGGCAACTTTTGAATGCAAATAAAATAGCTTCCGAACCCCCTGTAGTAATTATAATCTGATTGCAATCGATATCAATACCCAATTTCTTATAATAACCGGCCAGCTTTGTGCGGTAACTTTCATTACCTGCTGAATGACTGTACTCAATAACCTTATGATTGTAATTTTTCAGTGCGGTTAATGCAACATCCGGAGTTTGAATGTCGGGCTGACCAATATTCAAGTGATACACTTTGATTCCTCTTTTTTTTGCAGCTTCGGCAAAAGGAACGAGTTTACGAATTGGTGATGCGGGCATCAAAGAGCCACGTTCTGAAATCTTTGGCATTACTTATATGTTTTAGTTTGTTATCGTGAGCACAGTTATTGCTTATCGGGCAAAATTAGGACTTAATAATCATTTAAAGAAAAGAAAATGCATAAAAAAACTGCCCGTAAAGTTACAGGCAGTTAATTAAAATCTTTTTAGCATCAATTACTTGGCTGTAGGAGAAGCACCGGAACTCAGAGTTTTTTCGGGAACAGTGTTTTCTTCAGCTTGTTTTACAATACTACCGGTAATTTTTAAAACAACAGGTGAAGTTTTTGCATTAGACATCACAGTGATAGTCTTGTTGATGGGTCCAATTCTTTTAGTGTCATACTTAACTTTAATCACTTCTTTTTTACCAGGCATGATCGGTTCTCTTGGCCAGCTGGGAACAGTGCAACCACATGACGACTTAACGCTTGATAAGATCAGAGGTTCTTTTCCTGTATTGGTAAATTCAAATTCACTATTACCATCACCGCCCTGGAATAACGTTCCATAGTCATGTACAGTCTTAGAGAATGATATTTCAGGAGCATTTGGGTTAGCAGGTTTCACCTGAGCAGACTCTTTTCCTGCAGCTGCGTCAACGGTCTTCTTTACTTCTTGCGCATAGCTGAATGTTATAAATGTAAAAAGTAGGGCAAGAATAGAAACTGATTTTTTCATTTTTTTATTCTTTAAGTGTTAGATAATTTACAATTAATGTGAACAACAGAACAAAAGTAATACACCTTTTGCTTCATTCAATAATTTTTTTCACAGAAATTAAATCAACAACATTCATACCAAAACCACTTCAAATGAAAATAAGTTTAACTGCGTGTTCATTTTATTATCTTTGCCGTACCAGAGTGTCAGAAAAAGAATAATACATGAAAAGAAATCTTACAATCATCACTTTGTTTATTGCAATATTAATCAGTGCAGTAAGCTGTAAACCTAAACAAACAGTTGCAATTAAAGGGAAGCCGGCTTTTGCGAATGCCCCTGTAATTGTTTATAAAACCAAACAGGACTATTCACAACATGTACCTGTTATTATGTCACCCGACAAACAAACTATTGTCTCCTACCCTGCTCCATCCGATGTCTACTTCAATGGTGACCTGGCATATCCTGTAGCACTGGAGAATGGATTCCTGCTTGACAGAAGAGGAATAAATGAAAATGCGGCCTTCACTAAATGGACTTATTATGAGTATAGCCGACTTGCCAAGACTCCAACGATTGCGGATATCAACAAAATGATGCTGGAGACTGATCCGTTTACTGAAATATATCAGTGCGGAACAAGAAACGACTATAAAGATCTGGAGACAGAACTGAACAAAATAATAGTAAAAAGTAAGCTTGATAAATATAAAAAGCTGAAATAGACGCAGATACCTGAAAATAAATATCGCGAAAAATTACTGAGCTTATATTTTAAGCTTGTTTTAATGTTGTAACAGGTATCTTTGCACGCTGTTTTGATTTTTTCTTAGCGGAATAAAGCATTCAGCGATAAAGGTTATGTAATTAAATATAACTAAACAAATCGGGATCTTGAATTCACAGAAGTCAATTACTCAACTCGACGGTAAAACACTCTATTATAGTTTTTTAGCCGGAGCTCAAAAAATATTTGAAAATCAGGTTCAGATAAATAAAATCAACGTATTTCCTGTAGCAGATGCCGACACAGGAACAAATCTGGCCTCTACAATGAGGTCAATCGTTGATACACCAATACCAACTTCCGATTTAAAGGTCACCGCTGCAGCACTTGCTGATGCAGCTCTCACAGGTGCACGGGGCAATTCGGGAATTATCTTCGCACAGTTTATTTATGGTTTCAGTAGTGAATTGCAGAATCATGAAACCTTCACAGTAGATACCTTTGCTGAATCTATTCGCAAAGCTGTTACATATGCCTACGAAGCAATAGCAAATCCTGTTGAGGGAACAATGATTACAGTTATACGCGAATGGGCTGAGTTTGTATACATGCTTAAGGATACAATCAACGATTTCATTGAACTACTTTCACTTACTTATCAGAAAGCTTTAGAATCGCTGAATGCCACAACTGCTAAGCTCGAAGTTCTGGCAAAATCCAAGGTTGTAGATGCCGGTGCCAAAGGCTTTGTTGTTTTCCTTCAGGGAATAGTTGAATTCGTCAAAGCAGGCGAACTCCGTAAAATGATAAGTGGAAAAAATGCCACTGTTATTGCCGATTCAGAAGTAATTTCACACGAAGTCATAACCTTCAGATACTGTACTGAAGCAATGCTTTCAATTGACGAGAAAAAGAAAATTGACTTGTCACAAGTCAGGAAATCGATTTCACATCTTGGTGATTCTATGGTAGTTGCCGGATCTCCACGAAAAATGAGAGTACATATCCATTCCGATAATCCCGAAAAGGTTATGAAGGTTCTCAACAGGTATGGCAGTATTTCTTTCCAGAAAGTTGACGATATGGTGATGCAACAAGCTATTGCATCACAAGCTCATGGCAGTGTTGCACTCGTTACTGATTCAACTTGTGATATACCACAGAATCTTATTGAAAAATATAATATCCAGGTTGTCCCGTTAAGTGTTCATTTTGGCGATACTTATTTCCTCGACAGACTGACACTTATGCCTGAGCAGTTCTATAAGATGCTCGACAGTCAACCGGTTTATCCCAGTACAGCACAACCGGCTTATAAAGAGTTTTTTAACAGATATTCTTTCCTCTCAAGCCATTTTCAATCAATTATTGGCATCCATATCAGTGGAGCTATGAGTGGAACATTCTCTAACAGCTCCAAAGCTGCTCATACTGTCTCTGAACATTCAGGTAAGAATATTAAGGTAATAAACTCAAAGCGTCTTTCGAGCGGATTGGGTCTTGTTGTTTTGCGTGCTGCAATGGCTCTTGAGAATGGTGCTACCTTCGAACAATTGACTGATCTTATACAGAAGTGGTCACTCAATACCAAAATGTATGTTTCTTCGCGTACCATTAAATACATGGTTAAAAGCGGAAGACTTTCATACACCAAAGGCCTTATTGGATCATTACTTAACCTAAAACCGGTAGTTACTGTTAACGACGAAGGTAAAACGGAGACATTCGGAAAGCCGTTTACTGAAAAAGGAAGTCGTGAATTGATAATGGAAAGCATACACAAACTTGCCGGCAAGAGAAGTGTGTGGGGATATTCCATTTCTCATGCTAAAAATCTGGTCGCTGCTCAATGGTTACGCGAACAAATGGTCTCACTTACAGGCAAAGAACCGGTGTTCATTAATGATGCATCCCCTGTTTTAGGTGTAAATGTAGGCCCCGGCGTTGTTGCAATCTCCGTTATGTTTGAGGATTAAGGGCAATTCCTGATCTTTGCATTCCTGCATCCCCATCATTACAGTCATTTTGGCACGAGGTAAGTTTTTCTTACCTTCGCTCCTTCAAATTTTATTTAATAAACTTCATTAATCACTAACTCAATCATGATTAACCAGCAACTTATAAATCCAAGAAGTATTGTTGTTATTGGTGCATCAAATGATGTCACAAAGCCTGGCGGTAAAGTAGTTAAGAATCTTTTAGACAACCATTTTTCAGGTAAACTATATTGTACTAATCCAAAGGAGACCGAAATACAGGGTATTAAATGCTATCAGAATCCTGTTGATCTTCCCGAGGTTGACCTTGCAATATTAGCCATTGCTGCCAAATATTGCCCTTCAACCGTTGAGCTGCTTGCCAAAACTAAAAATACACGTGCATTCATAATCTTCTCAGCAGGTTTTCATGAAGAAAGTGGAGAAGGCGCAAAACTTGAGAAACAGATAGTTGATACCATAAACAGTGTCAATGGATGTTTAATTGGGCCCAACTGCATCGGAATGATGAACCATAATCATACATCCGTTTTCAGTCTCCCTATTCCAAGAATGGAGCCACATGGTGTTGATTTTATTTCAGGATCAGGTGCAACGGCTGTTTTTATCATGGAATCAGGTGCTTTAAACGGACTCCCCTTCAGCAGTGTTTATTCAGTGGGCAACAGTGCTCAGATGGGAGTTGAAGAAGTGCTCAAGTATCTCGATGAAACCTTCGATCCAATAACAAGCTCGAGGGTTAAATTATTATATGTTGAAAGCATAACAAAACCTGACATGCTGTTAAAGCATGCTAAGTCACTCATAAGCAAAGGATGCAGAATTGCAGCAATCAAATCAGGTAGCTCATCAGCCGGAAGTCGTGCTGCTTCTTCGCATACTGGAGCCCTGGCAAGCAGTGACACTGCTGTCGATGCCTTATTCCGTAAAGCCGGAATCGTAAGATGTTATGGTCGTGAAGAACTGGTTACCGTTGCAGCCATTTTTATGCATAAAGAGCTGAAGGGTAAGAATATAGCTATTATTACACATGCCGGTGGTCCGGCTGTAATGCTGACCGATGCTCTTTCAAATAATAATTTCGAGGTGCCTCATCTCGAAAGTCCTGAACTTTTATCTAAACTATTCCCCGGCTCTTCAGTTGCTAATCCAATCGACTTTCTGGCAACCGGAACTGCCGAACAATTAGGTGAAATAATTGAGCACTGCGACAAGGAATTCGACAATATCCATGGCATGGCTGTAATATTCGGAAGCCCCGGTTTATTTGAGAACTGGGATGTATATAAATTATTACACGAGAAGATGAATACATGCCAAAAACCAATTTTCCCAATTCTGCCATCAGTCATCAATGTCAAGAACGAAATTGAATATTTCATATCGCTTGGTCGTATGAATTTTCCCGATGAAGTGGTATTCGGAAATGCGCTTGGTAAAGTTTACAACACACCTAAATCTTCTTCTCAAGAAGCTTTGCCCGAGTTGGATTACAAGTCAATACGACAGGTTATTGATGAATCTGCTGATGGTTATTTATCACCCGATAAAGTACAGTTGCTCCTTGATGCTGCCGGTATTCCTCGTGCAGGTGAAGCAGTGGTAACATCTGCAAATGAAGCAGTTATACAATCTAATAAATTAGGTTTTCCAGTCGTAATGAAAGTCGTTGGACCTGTTCATAAATCGGATGTAGGTGGTGTAAGTCTTAATGTTAAGGATGATCAGACAGTAATATCTGAATTCGAAAGAATGATTAAAATAAAGGACACCACAGCTATTTTGATCCAGCCAATGTTAAGCGGAACACAGATTTTTGCAGGTGCCAAAAAGGAAGGTAATTTTGGACATCTCATTATGAGCGGATTGGGTGGAATTTTCATTGAAGTTCTCAAAGATGTGCAGGTTTCACTAGCACCTGTTTCCACTGCTGAAGCTAATAATATGATAAGATCACTGAAGTCTTACAAAATTATCGAAGGAGTCAGAGGACAGGAAGGCGTTAACATTGAGGCATTTGCTGATGCAATAGTACGGTTGTCAGCATTAACAGTCGCAGCTCCTGAAATAGCTGAAATGGATATTAATCCACTTCTTGGTAACAGTAAGAGTGTTGTTGCTGTTGACGCAAGAATTCGAATTGAACACTAAGAAGGTTAAATATATTTATAGCCATATAAGCAAAAAGGATCGAGCCTCTGGGTTCGATCCTTTTTATTCTCAATATTCTGCTATCGGCTATCGCTAAAATAATTTAGTATTGTAATAACAGCTCTCTGTTTTATTATTGCTGATAAATAAGTTTATCACCTGTTTCCTTAATTACCTGCTGTTTCCATTCTTCGGGGTATCCCGGGTGTTTTGGTGATTTTGGATAGCCCCATGGGTTTCTCAGAAATTCACCGTTTTCCTCTTGTTTCACATTACCGTCGAGAAACTTAACCAGCAAGAAGTTATCGAGTTCTTTCCATCGTTTTATGGTTTTATTTGCAGCACTTTCAGAGTATTCTGTAATAAAATCACGAGCCTTTTCCGGGTTCACTTTATGCAATTCCATTGCCTGTGCATCAATTTTAGGCACTTCTGCAATAAAGCCTGTTTCGAGTTCATACTGCACTTTTGACAAATCAGGCATTACCCTGTCGAAGAACAGATATTTAAAATGTGCTACTCTGTTGAAAACCCAGAAAGCTGCAGTTTCACTATAAGTAAGAATATCCCCGTTCCCTTCAGCATAAGAATAAGGAACACCGGTAATACCACAGTAAAATGGAACGTAGACAGTTGAGCCGGCATCATCCACTCCGAACCAAAAGATACCGCCAATATGGTCGGGCATCCAGCTTCGCATTTGGGCAACAAACGAAAAGCCGGTCTGTTGAGTAACAGTAGCTCTCTCATTCAGGTACTCTATTCCATCGTATTTCCATGTAAGGGGTCTCCAACGATAAGGAGAGTGAAAAGGTCCTGCTCCCACATCTTTACTCATATCCAGCTCTGTTCCCTGCAAATAATCGCGTTTAAACTGCATCAGATCGTGAGGTGTGATCTTTCTGTCAGGTTTTATGAAAAGTGGCATCCTTTCTTTAGTAATATCCCCTTTTGCATAGTCGTAATACTTGTCCATTTCTTTCGAAACATCTTTAAAGGCAGCCCATACGCGTATTTCACAGAAACGTACATTATCAAAAGTCAGAGGAGCATATGTATCACTAAAACTAAATTCTTCATCTTTCCCGTTAAAATATCCCTTTTCGCGTGCAAATGCAATTACATCATGTGAATACACTGTCTCAATTCCCGGCTCAAATATCAACTTAAGATTCTTACTGCTAATAGAAGTTTTCTTGTCCTCCTTTTTAAAAGTAGTTATACGGGCCTGGTTGGCATGTGCCGAAATATAACCGTCAGGTATTCTGATAGCTACCCATACAGCACCTTTATTGATGTTAGATTTCTTGCCTGATTTCTTATCTGCCACCATATTCGTTCCCTTACCAATGATCTCCATAATCCACACTTCATTGGGGTCACCAATTGAAAAAGACTCTCCGGAAGATGCATAACCATATTTCTCAACAAGCTCACCGATAACTTTAATGGCTTCTCTTGCATTGGCTGACCGTTGCAGAGCCAGGAACATCAAACTACCATAATCAATAATACCGGTAGTGTCTTCAAGTCCAGGTCGGCCTCCGAAGGTAGTTTCCCCAATAGCCACCTGATGTTCATTCATAAAACCAATAACCTGATAAGTGTGATTAACCTGGGGAATCTGACCAAGAGGTTTAGCTGTTCCCCTGTCGTACAGAGTAACCATTGAACCATCAGGCCAGTCGGCTGCCGGTCGCCAATACAATTCACCATATCTTATATGGGAATCGGCGGCATAGGAAACCATAGTACTCCCATCTGCCGATGCTCCTTTAGTAACTAAATAATTAGTACAGGCAATAGAAACGCCCGAAGTAGCTAATAATAGCGCAATTACAAGTGTGCCAAAACGTAAATTCATCTGATTCAAAATTAAATTGAAGGGCTAAAATACAATAAAAACACACATGATTGAGCTATTAGCTTACTGCTCTCAGTTGTCTGTCAGAGATTGCCTGAAATGAGTAGAAACTATTTCTTGATTGTGGGTTGTGGATTTAGTTTACCAACATTTTACCGGTAGCAATCAATTCCCCAGCTTTGAGATTGTATAAATATAATCCTGGCTTAAGAGTTTTCGAATCATATTCAATCCTATGCGTTCCCACTTCACGAAACTCATCAAGTAAAGTTTCTAATACCCTTCCATTGACATCTAATATTGTTAAAGTTACATGCGAACTCTCTGGAAGGTGAATGAAAATTGTTGTCAGTCTATGGAAAGGATTTGGCAAATTCTGCGAAATTACACCCGGTCTTGTGAAGACATTGTTATCGATGATTCCGGTTACAATGGGATTTCCCATTAACAGCCATTTTTCCGGATCAATAGTTAAAGTGTCTTCCGAATGAATGGGTAAATAACCTTCACCATTTTGCATTTCAACTGTCAATGGTTCTCCGTTTACTAAAACCGGAACGTTTAAATCAAGAGGAACATTAGATTCAGTGTTCCATGTGAACCAACTCGTATCAGCTTCCCTGTCAACTGTGAGATATGGAAGAGTAATTTCTCTGAAAAATACTTCGAAAAAATTATCCAGTTCCCTCCCTGTCACTTGTTCAGCTTCATTCATCAGGTCATCAGTCGTAGCAAGTCGACACAATCTACCATTTTCATTATTGTAATCGCCGGGAACCGGATACAACCACCTTTGCAACATTGTTCTAAAAACATCATCGCCAAGATAATAACGCAAAGTATGTAACACCCATGCTCCTCGGGAATATGGATCAAGATTATATATGGCCAGTGAGTTCATTTCTTCTCTTGGTGCAAGCGGGTATTCATCTGCAGAAAACGGCAACATTTCAAGATACATTCGACTAGTCTCTACGTCTCTAACCTCTTCAATATACATAACTTCAATGTAAGTGGCAACTCCTTCATGAATCCATATGTCGCTCCAGCTTTTGGCACTTAATAAGTTTCCGAACCACTCATGCACTGTCTCATGAAAATGGTAATAATCATAGCCCAATAGGTCATAGATTTCAAAATCTCCACCGTATGATATTATTGTCTGGTGTTCCATAGCGGCACTGGGAATTTGAGCAAATGCATGTTTTTCATGACTGAAAGGGAAAGGTCCACAAACTGATTCAATATAGTCAAATTCACTTTTAAAGAGATTCATGGCTTGCATGGCATCATTGAAACTATCTTCAACAACCCAGAAATAAAACGGAATTTCATTACCAAGAATTCCGGTATAGGAATCTTCAATTATAAGATAATCAGCTAAATTAAAAGCTATGAGATAGTTATTTATTGAGGTAGATGTAAACCAATGGTAAGTCTTAGTCCCATCGCCATTCATAACAGCACCCTGAAAAATTCCATTACTTGCACATTCCAATGTATCAGGAACTGTGAATTTTAAAGATACAGAATCGGCCTCATCCGATGGATGGTCTTTGCAAGGCCACCACCAATATGGTCCTTCACTTTCGCAAGATGTTGAAACCCATGGAGTAATTCCGTCTGATGCTTTATCCCAATGTATTGGATGCTTAGAGCTTGGTATATCAGCTGTTTGGCGGTAATAAACTTTTGCTGTTAATAAATCATCACTTTCCGCTCCATCCTCAAGTAATATTTTTACCAACTTATCAGTATGTATAAATGAAGCAAGATAAGCTGGCGAATTATTTATTTTAACTATAATCGAATCAATCGTATAGTAATCAACAAGGTCCAACAAGAATGTATCTATAGGTTGCAGAATATGCGCTTTACAAGCAACTGACCCATCAATCTTCTCAATATCGGGACGAATATTCAAATCGAAATCATAAAATGTAACATCATATGCGCCCTGTAATGGATTTAAAGGTCCTCCGGACTGAGCCAGAGAGGTCAGTACGGAAATTCCAAAAAGCACAAATATTAGAATTGTTTTCATGTTATCAGTTATTAAGATTATTCAAATATAATAAAAAATCAACTTAAACTGAAAAATAATTTTATTAATTGGTCCATATTGGTTCGGTTTGCGCGATTGATCAAAACACAGTATCATTGCATAAACTTTATATCCCTCACTTATGATAATTTCATCTGATGCAATACTGAAAAAAGTAGCAATTCACCATATAGGCAATTCAGGAAAAGAAGAAGGTATCAGGATTTCTGATTCTGAACTGCGACTCAGGGAAGAGATAAACTTGCTCTTATCAAAGTATTTTTTAACTCCGTTCAAAACAAACCACTATTATAACCTTCATCACGAAACTGATTTAAATCTCAACGAAGTTTTTCATTTTGCTTCTGCAATCTTTGATGACAACAGTGACTTTTTCAACAATACGGTCAATATTGCACGTCATCTTTATACAAAATCAAGTCATCCGAATATTAAGTCCGGTGAACTCTATGTTACATATTTCTCTGATATGATTCTTGATGGTGAGGAAGTTGACGCAGTGGGCATTTTTAAGTCAGAGTCAAAAGAAACATTCTTAAAAGTCTTTCCTTCAGAAAATAATTACATCATTGAAAACGAAGAAGGGATTGATATACGTAAACTCGACAAAGGCTGTCTGATTTTCAATACAGAGCGTGAGAACGGATATGTTTGCGCCATAATTGACAACACAGGCAAAAACAACGATGCTCATTATTGGTACGATGAGTTCCTGAAAGTTAAAGAAAGGAACGACGAATTTTACCAAACCCGCGATACTCTTGATTTGTGCCGACAATTTGTCAGCGATAAACTCCCTGATGTTTTTGATGTAGATAAGCCGGCTCAGGCTGAACTACTTAACAAATCAATGAAGTTTTTTAAGGAAAAGGACAACTTTGAAATGGAGGAATTTGTAAGCGAAGTTTTTGTTGATAATGAGGTAATCAACACTTTTAACGAATACAGGAAAGACTTTGAAGCAGAACGCCAATTGAAGCTTCCTGATAACTTCGACATTTCAGAACACGCTGTCAGGAAACAGGCAAGAGTATTTAAAAGTATTCTAAAGCTTGATAAAAACTTTCATGTATATATTCATGGAAATAGAGAAAACATTGAACGCGGTTACGATGACACCCGCAACATGCATTATTACAAAATCTATTTCGAGGAAGAAAATTAATAAGCATCATCTTACTCCAAACAATACTATGATGAAAAAACTCACTCTTCTTACTATAGCATTTTTTGCAATAATTCTCAGCAGTGCTGCTCAGGAAACGCAAATGCAGCCGGTTGATTATGTTAATCCACTAATTGGCACACAAAGCGACTTCTCCTTGTCAAACGGAAATACTTACCCGGCCATAGGACTTCCTTACGGGATGAATACATGGACACCTCAAACTGGCAAGAATGGCGACGGTTGGCAATATACTTATACAGCAAAGAAGATTGCTGGAATTAAGCAAACCCATCAACCAAGTCCCTGGATTAATGATTATGGATGTTTCTCGTTCATGCCCATGACAGGAGCTCCTGAAATTGATCCATTAAAGCGTGCATCATGGTTCTCACATAAATCGGAAATTTCAAAACCACACTATTACAGCGTTTATCTGGCCGATTACGATGTAACAGTAGAAATTACACCAACCGAAAGAGCTGCCATTATCAGGTTCACTTTTGGTGATACTGATACGGCATTGATACTTATAGACGGATTCCATAAGGGATCAGGATTTGAAATTCTCCCTGAAGAAAACACAGTTAATGGATACAGCAGTTACAACAGCGGTGGAGTACCATCAAACTTCAAGAACTACTTCAAAGTTGAGTTTGATTCCGAAATTATTTCTGCAGCTGTCTGGAACGATACGACCATACTGCAGCAAAAAGAAACACATGGCAAGCGCACGGGTGCTATCTTAGGATTTGATGTATCTGTAAATAAAACCATAACAGCCAGGGTAGCTTCATCATTTATAAGTCCTCAGCAGGCATCACTTAACCTGCAGAGAGAATTACAGCATTTTTCATTCGAAGAAATTAAAGACCGGGCTTCCGAAGCATGGAACAAACAGCTCGGAAAATTACAGGTAGAAGGAGGTTCTCATGAGCAGAAAGTAACATTCTATACTGCTCTTTACAGAACACTTTTATTCCCGCGCCCATTGCATGAGATTGATGAAATGAATAATATAGTTCACTATAGTCCCTATAATGGAGAAGTCCTTCCGGGATATTTATATACCGATAATGGATTTTGGGATACATTCAGATCAGCGTTCCCACTCTCCACGATTCTGAATCCCGACCTTAATAGCCAAATGATGGAGGGCCTTGTTAATACATACAAAGAGAGTGGATGGCTTCCCGAATGGGCAAGTCCCGGACATCGTGATTGCATGATAGGTTCGAACTCAGCATCAATAATTGCCGACTCATATTTAAAAGGAATCAGGGGATATGATATCCAAACATTATATGAAGCCATATTGAAAAATTCAGAATCAGAAGGGCCACTATCATCTGTTGGGCGTAAAGGAGTGGATTATTACAACCGGCTGGGATACGTTCCTTATGATGTTGATGTAAACGAGAATGTAGCCCGAACCCTCGAATACGCTTATGCTGATTTCACCATAATGAAGCTCGCTGAATCTTTAAACAGACCCGTTGAAGAGATTGAAAAATTCAGGCAGCGAGCTTTGAATTATCAGAATGTATTCAACAAGCAGACAAGATTTATGCAGGGTAGAAACAATGATGGCACTTGGCAGGAACCATTTATACCTGAGAAATGGGGTGATGCTTTTACTGAAGGGTGCTCTTGGCATTATACTTGGAGCGTTTTTCATGATATAGCAGGACTGCAAAGATTAATGGGTGGAACAAAAAATTTCTCAGCAAAACTCGATTCATTATTTACCGCCCCTCCCCGATTCGACTATTCCTATTATGGATATCAGATTCATGAAATTACCGAAATGTTAATTGCCAACATGGGACAGTATGCACATGGTAATCAGCCTGTTCAGCATGGAATTTATTTATTTAACTACGCGGGGGAACCATGGAAAACACAGTATTGGGTAAGGGAGACAATGAACAGATTATATACGGCGGCACCTGACGGATTATGTGGGGATGAAGACAACGGGCAGACATCAGCGTGGTATGTTTTTTCGGCAATGGGATTTTATCCTGTCTGTCCCGGAACCGGTGAATATGTTTTGGGGGCACCGCTATTTAAAAAAGTTACCATCAACCTTTCGGATGGAAAACAATTCATCATCAGCGCTCCGGAGAATGATGCAGATAACAGGTATACAGGTGAAATAAAGCTTAATGGAGCGGACTATACAAAGCTTTACATCACCCACAGCCAAATCATAGAAGGTGGCCACATGGACTTACAAATGATAAACAAGCCACTTTTAAGAGAAATACAGAAAAGCGATCTGCCTTATTCGTTGAGTGAGTGAGCTGTAACCCTCTATTTTTTTCAACCAGATATCCTGACTAGATTATTTGTTTCTGGTATAACCTGTTAATCATGGGCTGAATATACCAGACCCCAATATATGGAAGGAGGAACCCAATGGCAATCCATACCGGCTTAACGTCAGCACCAACTTCCTTCAGTGCCTTTGTAGTGAAAAGTACTATAATGGACAACGTTGCAATCCATAAAACAGAAGACATCGCAGAAATAACCGGGATTGATAAGTAACTCACTACCCAGAGCAGGGGAAGCAGGATGAATGAAGTAATTAAAATTATTGGTACGCGCTCATGATTTTTTTCATCAATCTTTATATAACAAAGTCTGGAGATTGAATAAAGCCATAGTGAATATATGATCAGTTCAAAAACTACAATAGGAAAGATACCTAAATTATCAATAAGATATCCTGGTATAAAAAAAGTTAGAAATAAATGCCAGTGTTTTAATTTCAGAACAAGGTCCATAAATTTTAGAATTTTAATAAATATGAATGTAGTTACCGAATTTTTAGCAAAACTCTTTTAAAGCCGCAACCGCAGTATTATTACCCAAAGAACGTGCAGTTTCCAGATAAAAGCAACCATTCCCTCCTAGTTTAATTTTAACAATACCCAGTAGATAATATGCCTCATGAAAACGAGGGTTGAGTTTAATACAGCTTTGCAATATTGTTTCTGCTCGCTTATAATTTCCCATGTAACCCACGCTTACAGCCAGATTATATTGATATGCAGGATTTGCATTATCAAGCTTAATGGCCATTTCGTAATATTTAACGGATTGACTCACTTTTCCTGTTTGATAAAGTAATTTTCCATAAAGATCCAGCATATCAGCAGAAATACTTTGGTTATAGATTGACTGTCTTACAATGAATTCTACTGAATCGTACTGAGCTTTATTATAGTAAATCTGGCTTAAACGGAATCTTGGTTCTTCATAAGTGTTATGCAATGCAATCGCCTTATTATATTGACTTATTGCCTGGGCGTAATTCCTGGTTTTCTCGAATGCAATTCCTTTATTATAAAATGCTTGTGCAAAATTGGGATCTACCGAAGTTGCTATATCCAAATAATGGAGAGCGGATTTTAAGTTGTTCGATTTTATATATAAAACACCAACCGTGTTAGATAGTATTTCAGAATTCGGATAATGTTTAATCGCAGACAAAAATACTTTCTGATTATCCTTCCAAATCGCATTTCTTTGTTGAAAACTTCCCATTATAAAGAAAATGTACAATCCAATTGGTATGAACATAAATTTCCTTCCGGCAGATTTCTCTGTACTATCAATTAAAAAAATTATGCCCATAGTAACAATGAATATCTGAAGGTAACTGTACCTGTCATTATATAGTGAATCCCCGATTGGTAATATTTGCACAACAGGGATTGCCAGAATGGCTGATGTCAGGAGAATAAAAGACACCTGAAAATGCTTTCTGCGAAGCGTATAGTAAAGAATGCCACAATAACATAGAACAAACAAGACCTGCGGAATAAATTTGATTATACTCTCACCTGGTTTGAAAGGATATGGATAGAAAATGGATAATTTTATTGGTAATATTGATGATACGATGTGGCGCGTGAAGGAAATAGAAGATATGATGAATCTCTCAGTCAGGGAATATGAAGGTAATGAGCTAGCATCTTTATAACTGAATTTAATATAAAGATTCACTATCAAAATAGCGAGACTAAATGCAATCAGGGGTAATACTCTCCTTATTATTTGCCATGAAAATCTTCGATTATAGAGATAATCAATAGCTATGAGAATGAATGGTAGAATTATTGCCTGAGGTTTTGAAAGCAAAGCCATAATTACAAAGAGAAAAGTTAATTTGATACTTCTCTTCGATTTTTCATCCTTCTTAAACTTGATAAAGAAAAAGATGCTAAGCAAAGCAAAGAAACTATACAATAAGTCCTTGACTGAGGTTATCCAAAAAACAGTTTCAGTGCTTAGAGGATGAAAAAGAAAAATAATAAAGCCAATCAATGCATTTGGGGATATCATTCTTAGAATTTTATAGACCAGGTAGCTATTGATCAGGTGAATGCAAATATTTTCAATGTGAAGTATTTGAGGATTGTTGCCATGAAAAATGTGATTCATCTTTAACCAGAGAGAAGTTATAGGATGATACATCCCATAGTGTGGAGAGGTTAAAATTGAACCCGGTTCATTACTTGTAATCACCTTGTCAAAAAGAAAACCACTATCATCCCATATAAAAAAACCGCTCCCGGTGATTTTCCATGAGAGAATGAGGTAAAGTAAGGAGCAAAATAACATTACCAATATTTTGATTAGGTTATTTTGCTTCAGACTGATAACTTTTTTATTCATTAACATCAATGATTGATCATTAAAGACTTTCAGAGCATGAATTATGAAATCCGGATCAACTTTTATGCTACATAAAAAACTGCTTACCAGCGTTTTTGAGCAGTTACAATGTGAATGTTCTTTCTATCATCCTAACAAATGTATAAAAATATTCTTATTTCTCAATTTGTAAATGTTAATTAATATATTTGTTACATCATTTTCAATTCCAATAGTACAAGACGAGCAACATGAAAATCCACTAACATAAATGCCATGAAAAAAAACTACTTGCTCTTGCTTTTATCGTTTTTAAATGGATTCGTCTATTCGCAGGAAGAATATTATCCTATTCCTGATAGCAATGTCTATTGGACTGTAACGGAATTTAATTATGGTACTTCGCTTTATGATGACTTTCTATATACAGTGGATGGTGATACTCTTGTTGACAATAAAGCTTATAAAAAGGTTTATAAGCTAAATGATTTTCCTACGATTTACGATACGGTCAGTGTTCTTCACTGCTTGATGCGTCAGGATACTATACAGAAAAAAGTTTGGTTTATAAGAACTTACATGGAAGAAAGCGAAGAAAAGCTTGGGTATGATTTTAATCTGGCAGTTGGAGATACTGTTGAATTACCTGCTTTTGATTTTGATGAATTTACTGAACCTTTATTTGTGATGAGGGAAATAAGTAATATGGACATTTCGTACTTAGGAGAAATGACTGGTTTACGAAAATATTATTTTTTATCTAATGCAGATGATCCGGGAATGACTATTGAATATATTGAAGGAATAGTTGAATACCGTTCTCTCTTCCCAACATATGCTTTCGATGCCTTTCATCAATCTTTTACCTGGTGTATGCAACAAAATGGCATTTATGGATATGCAAGTGGTGGTGATAATGAACCTCCTAAAGATTTCTGTGGTTTTATTTTTTTGGATGTAGAACAATTAGATGTCAGTGATGAAATTAAACTTACCCCGAATCCGGTAAATAATTATTTCAACCTCGAATTGTCACCTGATATAGATAAGGTCAATTCTGTTGAAATTTTTAACATTACCGGTCAAATAGTTCAATCTGTGAAGGTTGTACCATCATCAAAAAATATTTTTGTTGATGTATCTAAGCTCATTAGTGGAGTATACGTTGTTCATATTAACATGAATGACATGATCGCTGAGAAGAAAATCGTTGTAAATCATTAAGATAGTCATTCTTTAGAATCATATTGCAGAAAAGCCCGGCTAGTCCGGGCTTTTAGCTTTATACTACAGAGAAAATTTTCACCCACTCTTTCATCAGTAAAATCATGCCCTGGGCGTATTCATGATATTCCTTCAAATAATTTACAAAAAAAATCAATTATTTGTAAAACTAATAACATATATTCCTAAATTTGTGTTATACTTACAGAGTAATAAATGTTAACTTAAAGAACACATAGGCAAATGGTATTTTGACTGTAAATTTACCGTATGCTTACCGTAAGTGAACCGTAACTTAAATTTAACTATATCATTATGGCTACAGGAAATATTTTTAAACCCAGAGGTTCTATAGGGAACCTCGTTGTTTATCCGCTAGGCGATATTAATGTCATCAGGACTAAGCCGGCATACGTTAATGATGCAAAATCAGAGAAACAATTAATTCATAGAGCTAAGATTAAACTTGCCAGTAGGTTTACTAAGGAATTTTATAAGTTCATTCAAATTGGCTACCAGGAAACTACCATGGATTACCCTTCGAATGAAGCACGTAGTTATCTCATGCGAAACTGTTTTGATCTTACTCCTTCAGGGCCTAAAATGTTATATCCATTGGTAAAGATATCACGTGGAAATATAAAGAAACCCGAAAATTGCATTGTAAGTACCACAGATAACCAATTGCAGATTTCGTGGAAAAAGCCTGAAAAGAAAGATTACACTGATCCTTCAGATAAAGTAATGGTGGCTTTGCTAGCCGAAGAGGAAGATGCCCTGGTTTCTCATCAGATATCTACAACTGCCTTTAGGAAAGATGGCTCAGTGACACTTGACATCCCTGCACATAATAATCCACTTCAGGTATGGATGTTCTTCAGTAATTCTGATGTTGCAGTTGGCGAGAGCAAGGATAAGATTTCTGATTCAGTATGGGTTGGAGAAGTGTTATAATAACACTTCACTATTCTCATACATCTTTGTCAATTCAGATTCAACTTCAGCAGGATTGGTTAAAGGCATACCATTATTGAAAGGCTTATACCCTTTCTGTACCTTCCCTTAAAATTGCATTAAAATGCCGGTTGGCTTTACCTCTTTTGGGTTAACTTTGTTTATGTGGTCGCATTTACACATATAATAAATCTTGCTTAAACATATAAACCATGTCGTTATTACTACAACCATTGACCATAAAAGAAGTAACTTTTAAGAACCGTATAGTCATGTCACCAATGTGTCAGTATTCTGCTACTGACGGTTTTGCCAACGACTGGCATATGGTTCATCTTGGAACCCGTGCAGTTGGGGGTGTTGGATTAATCATGTTTGAGGCAACCAGTGTATCTCCCGAAGGAAGGATATCTCCCAATGATTTAGGAATATGGAAAAATGAACACATTGCACCACTGCATCGAATAGTGAAGTTTATCCAGTCAACCGGCAGTGCGGCAGGTATTCAGCTCGCCCACGCGGGACGTAAGGCTTCCCGGCAAGCCCCATGGGAAGGTGGTGCTAAGCTTAATACTAAAAATGGTGGTTGGATTACTGAATCACCTTCTGCGATACCTTGGTCACCATCGGAGGAACTTCCTCATGAACTTGACAAATCAGGTATTAAAAAGGTAATTCAGGATTTTGTTGATGCGGCAAAAAGAGCCCTTGAAGCTTGTTTTCAGGTCATAGAAATTCATGCAGCTCATGGTTATCTTATTCATCAGTTTCTTTCACCATTAACCAATCACCGTACTGATGAATATGGCGGATCTTTTGAGAACAGAAGCCGATTGCTGATAGAAATCATCAAAGAGGTCAGGAAAGTATGGCCAACCAATTTGCCTTTATTTGTAAGAATTTCAGCTACCGATTGGTATGAGAATGGATGGGATGTTGAAGAAACAGTAAAGTTAGCCGGCTTGCTGAAAGCCGAAGGAGTTGATCTTATTGATGCTTCTTCAGGTGGCAACATTATGCAGCAAAATATAAAGTTAGGCCCTGGTTATCAGGTTCCCTTTTCTGATGAAATAAAGAAGAATACAGGTATTATGACCGGTTCTGTCGGATTAATTACTTCACCGGGTCAGGCCGAACAGATACTCCAGGAGGATAAAGCTGATTTGATATTTTTAGGCAGGGAATTATTGCGAAATCCATATTTCGCCCTTCAGGCATCTATTGAATTTCAGGAGCCAATAGACTGGCCGGTACAGTATTTAAGGGCCCGGCCAAGTTTAGCGGTCAACTCCTGATCCAAACAATGCAAAGTCGTATTTAACGGGGTCTTCGGGATCTAAAAGTCTGAGATTCCCGGTTAGCTCCATAACTGCTTTCCAGTCGTTTTGCGGTCTTATTAGCAATCCAAACTGTCGTGCCGTTCTTCCGGAATGAACATCAAGCGGGCAAACCAGTTGGGATGGTTTTATTGTATTCCAGATGCCAAAGTCAACACCATTGTTATCTTTTCGCACCATCCACCTTAGGAACATGTTTATTCTTTTTGCAGAACTGCCTTTCGCGGGATTGGCTATATGTTTTTCCGAACGCGTTAGATGAGGCACCTTTAAAAACTCGTCTCTGAAGTTTAT
This sequence comes from uncultured Lentimicrobium sp., assembly GCA_964547915.1. Lineage (GTDB taxonomy): Bacteria > Bacteroidota > Bacteroidia > Bacteroidales > Lentimicrobiaceae > Lentimicrobium. The sequence continues at coordinate 26,459 of CAZJPP010000004.1, read as the reverse complement.
AATTGTATCATAAGCACTCAGGCTGCCTGATGCCAAACCAGGCTCACTTCCGGGTTCACTTGTCTCTGCGTTTGTTGAAAAACCTGTGAAGGCTTCTTCCAGATTGCCATATTTCGTGTATATCTGTTTAAGTGACTCAATGAAGAAAAGGCAATCTGATGCATTAAATGTCCGATGCACAAACTTGTCGAGCCTTTGCAAGTCTGATTTAGTAGCCGACATGACAAATTCATAGGGACGATCATCCATTATACTCATTAATCTTTGTCCGTTCCTCACAATGCTGACCCTGTTTCCCCAGGCAATTGTAGCCGAAAGGAATCCTGCAATTTCAATATCCTGGTTACGGGTATATCTGTGAGGAATGCTTATCGGATCAGCTTCAATGAATTCTTTACGATTATACAGAGATACTTTCTTGTCAAGAAAATCCTTTAGTATCCGAATATCTGGGAATCCGCCCTTTGTAGTATTTGATAGCATTTCTTATTGTTCAGCTTTTTCTTCGAGATACAGTCCATTTCGCGATAGCAGGTGGTCGAGATTTGCAATTCCATAAGCCACAACGGCTGTTACAATTGCAGCGTGATTCTGATATTCGGGAATGCTCTTGTTGTAGAGATCACGTTCGGTATGCCATACTTCACCATACTCGAAGTTATATCCTTTAACATCGTCAAGATTGAAACCGATGGTTGGCACTCCTTCTACAGCAAATGGACCATGATCCGAACCTCTGGCAACTTTTGGTTTCGAACGGGGTTCACGCTTTGTAACCTCAAAAGGAAATTCGGGATTGATCCCATTAACAGGCTCACAAATCTTCACAAAGTCATCATACATTGCTTCGGGGACACTTATTCCCGTTGGAGCAAAGGGCACATAATCCCTGTTAATCATATTTGATATCCCGGCAAGCATATCCTTGTGGTCATTTACAAAAGCATGAGAACCTACCAGTCCAAACTCTTCGGCTGCGAACAGGCATACAAGTATGGTGCGTTTAGGCTTGCCATTGGCAGCCATTATTAAGCGTGCTGCTTCCATCATGGGTGAAACTCCCGAACCATCATCAACACCTCCCGTAGCAACATCATATGCGTCGAGATGGGCACCTAATATTACATATTCATCAGGATATTTGGTTCCTTTTATTTTTCCAATGACGTTATGATAGGTTACCGGACCCGGTTTAAAGTGATTTCTTATGTCGAATTCAAGTAAAAAGTCCTGTCGCTCTTCTGCCATCTTTTTAATTACAGCATATTGATTTTCATCGAGCTTTATATCGGCAACCGTAGGCAAGTTACTGAATGACATTGATTCCATATTCTTGCGGTCATACATAACCTGTATAGGCACTTTAGCCGACTGAATAACTCCAAGAATTCCGGCTTCCCTTAGCTGTTTGTAAAAGAGTCCGGGTTCTTCGATCAGTGGCAGATACTCCTGCTTTTTAGCTGATGACCAGTTTGCCATGGTGATTTCCCGGTTTTGATCGGCAATCTTATTATTCTCCTTGATAATACTGTCGCGTTTTTTATCTGCGTTAGCAGAAATATCAAGAGGATAGCCGTTATTATCGCCACCCACCAGAATCCAGGCTCCTTTAAGCAGTCCTTTCATCCTGTCGAATTCTTCCTGTGTTTTTGGTTCAAGAAGCACATGTCCCTTTTGTGCACCCTTAGTACCTGAGGTGTAGCTTGGAGTATCAAAATGAAGGGTCATAGCGTTAGCGCCCAATAAGCGGCCAAACCATGGACCTCTGTTAAAGCCAACGGGAACAGATCCTGCCTCTTCTATTGTAACTTCCATTCCCCAGCTTTTCATCTCAGCGGCAGCCCATTTAACGGCATTGTCATAAGCGTCAGAACCGGAGAGTCGCCCTCCTATCCTATTGCTTAAGATATCGAGATGTTGCATCGTGCGGTTATCGGTTTTCCCGATTTCAATAATTCGTTTTACAACAGCATCATTCTGGCCGAACGAAGGATTTAAGAATAGTAACAGAGATATTGTCCCGAGGAATGAGTAAAGTAATTTTTTCACTTTTTTTAGTTCTTTATGGGCATAAAATTAGAAAATCATGTCAGAATGATGATCAAAAAATCAGGAAATTTCAGAAAAGTAATCCCTGGGACGGAGTTATTTGCTTTTTAAGCTTCTCCATATCTTTCTTAAGACTGGCCACGGCCTGACTTAAGTCGTCGTTGCGTGTATTTTGTTCGGGAATTGAGTTGGATATGAAATGGACGAATTTCCACACTTCGCGTACATCTTTGACATCGATTTCATAAGGTTCATATATCGGGTTGAGAGAAATGAGCTTTAAAGTTCCCTTGGTTTTAATGTCGTTGTAAAGGACTTTAAAAAGAATTCCATCATCAAGTGTGAGTACAATATATGGCTGATTGTCGCGAATAAGGTTCCAGTTCTGAACAAATTCACCGGTTACCCATGAGCCGTCGGGTATTGGCAGCATTGAATCGCCTTTGATCTGGAAAGTGCGGTATTTCTTTTCTTTTGAAAGGAATGGCATATGGAAAGTTGGCAGTACTTTGATGTATTCGGGATCGGCAAACCCGGTGCGATATCCTGCTGAAGCTTTGTGGTTTACCACCTCAATGTTTTCATTGTTTTTATTATCAACAGTAGTGGCAAGCACACGGAGCTTGCTACCTGTAATGAATACATCGTAACCTCTTTCGAGTTGGGAGAGCTCACTTTCGCCTAAAGCCGACAGGTTCACTTTGAGCAATGTATCGATTGAAACCCCGTAATACTTTGATAAAGAGATCAGGGCTTCGATACCGGGTTGAGCTACTTCGTTTTCGTAACCACTCAATGTGGACCGTTTCATTTCGAGGGCATATGCCACATCGTCCTGTGTCCGACCTTTCCTTTTACGCAAAAGTTTAATGTTGCTGCTAAAATACTGGCTCATTTTTATTTATTACAGTGATTAATGAATAATCAAACAGCTGATTATATTTTAATCAAAGGTACAATATTTGATTTTACAAAGCAATACTAAAGCGAAAATATTTTTTAAAAAAATAGCCTGATTTATTGGTATTTATTAAAATGATGATTATATTGTAGTCGCAAATTTGATTAGAAACTAATCAGATTTTAACTGGTTAATTATTGTAAGAGATAGGATTTATTATGCTGCCTCATATTGAGAACAGAACAGTGGTTCACTTTGATCTGGATACTTTTTTCGTGGCAGTGGAGCGGTTAAAGAACAGCGAGTTAAACGGACTGCCCATTATTGTCGGAGGTATGTCGGATCGTGGGGTTGTAGCCGGGTGCAGCTATGAAGCGCGTACATTTGGTGTGCATTCTGCCATGCCAATGAGAATGGCCCGTTCTCTTTGTCCCGATGCCATTGTTATACGGGGCGATATGGAGCAATATACCCGGTATTCGAACCTGGTGACTGATATAATTGCCGAAGAGTCACCTATTTACGAAAAAGCATCAATTGATGAGCACTATATTGATATAACAGGAATGGATAAGTTCTTTGGATCTCTCAAGTGGTCGCACGAACTGCGCGAACGTATTATCAGAGAGTCGGGATTACCCATCTCCTTTGGCTTGTCGGTTAATAAAACGATCTCGAAAATAGCCACGGGACAAGCAAAGCCTAATGGGGAACTGCAGGTTGTTGCCCCACTGGTTCACGAATTCCTCGACCCTCTTTCAATAGCCAAAATTCCGGGCATTGGAGATAAAACCTATCGCTTGTTGCGTTCAATGGGCATTGCCTATATTCAGACATTGCGACAGATGCCTGTTGAAATGGTTGAACAGGTGCTGGGTAAAAATGGAATTATTATATGGAAGAAGTCAAACGGCATCGACCATTCGGCAGTTGAGCCTTATTCCGAAAGGAAGTCAATAAGCAGTGAAACCACTTTTGAACAGGACACTATAAATATTGCTATGATTAACGACATACTTCTGAAAATGGTAGAGAAGTTGTCGTTCCAGCTTCGGTCAAAGAAAAAGCTCACATCCTGTGTTACAGTGAAGGTGAGATATGCCAATTTCGACACGCACACCCTGCAGCACCGAATTCCTTACACTGCATTCGATCATGTTTTACTGCCGGTTGTGAGAAGTCTTTTCGACAGACTGTACAGCCGTCGTATGCTTATCAGGCTTATAGGCATCAAATTCAGCCATCTTGTTAGCGGGGTACAACAGATTAATATGTTTGACGATGAGCCTGAAACAATAAGCCTTTATCAGGCTATGGACAGAATAAGGAACCGCTTCGGTGTCAAGGCTATTACCCGTGCTGCAGCAATCGGACATAATGAGGATGAGGATAACCCTAACCTCTTTAAAGTTTAGCAAAAATGCATCTCACATTCAACTCTTATTATAGCCTCCGATATGGAACAATCCCGGTTGATGATATACCGGCTCTTGCCTTGAAAGCCGGTGCTGATGCAGTTTTGCTGACCGATATCAATAACTCCTCAGGCGTGCCCGACTTTGTGAAGGCCTGCATTAAAGAGGGTATTAAGCCAATTGTGGGAATGGAATTCCATCGCGATAATAAGCTTTTATACACAGGAATTGCTGAGAATAATGCGGGATTTAAAGAACTTAACGATCTTATGTCGCGATGCAATCTCCAGGGTACAGCATTGCCCGAAACAGCACCGCCTTTTAGAAATGTGATAGTCGTTTATCCTTTCACAGGTACAAAACCTCAGCACCTGGCTGAAAATGAGTTCGTGGGGGTTTCGCCTAATGATGTATTGAAGATTCCTCTGTCCGATTACCGCAAATTGCCTTCTAAATTCATTATTCATTCTCCAATAGCATTTACTGACGAAGACGGCTATGAGCTGCACAGGTACTTGAGAGCCATAGACAACAATATATTGCTTAGCAGGCTTACACCTGATATGGTTGCCGGGAGTGACAGGATGATGAAGTCGCATGCAGAGTTGCGTGAAATTTTCGGCTATTATCCCGAACTTGTCAGAAACACTGAGCGAATAACAGGCAGATGTTCAATTGCTTTCGATTTCCAATCCGTTAAGAACAAAAGAACCTTTACGGGAAGTACCTATGACGACCGGCTGTTGCTTGAAAAACTGACCATGGACGGATTAGTATACCGCTATGGCAAGCGCAATAAGGAAGCACTCAAAAGAGTGCGGCATGAGCTTGATATTATAGACAGGCTTGGCTTTTGCTCATATTTCCTGATTACATGGGACATTATCAGATATTCAATGTCGAGAGGTTTTTATCATGTGGGGAGAGGCAGCGGTGCCAACAGTATTGTTGCTTATTGCCTGCGGATTACTGATGTGGACCCCATTGAGCTGAATCTGTACTTTGAAAGGTTTCTTAATCCAAGGCGAAGTAGTCCGCCTGACTTCGACATTGATTATTCGTGGAAGGAAAGGGATGAGGTTCTCGATTACATCTTTAAACGGTATGGCAGGGAACACACTTCGTTATTAGGTGCCATGTCGACCTTTAAAGGAAAATCGACATTGCGCGAGCTTGGAAAAGTGATGGGCTTACCTAAAGCTGAGCTTGATAAACTTGCTGAAAGCCCTCCGACTCCGAGTGAAATGGACCACATAACGCGCAAGATTATGGATATAGCGGTAAGGATGACTGATTTTCCCAATATCAGGAGCATCCACGCCGGAGGTGTGCTTATCTCTGAGGAGCCAATTACTTGTTATTCAGCTCTCGATCTGCCTCCCAAGTCGATGCCCGTTACACAATGGGATATGTATGTTGCCGAAGACCTGAGGTTTGAAAAGCTCGACATCCTTAGTCAGAGAGGAATCGGGCATATACGCGACGGCGTTGATATTGTTAGAGAAAACCGGGGTGTGAGCATTGATATACACAGAGTTAGTGACTTTAAAGCTGATGTGCAGGTTAAGAAATTACTGAGCAGTGGTGAAACCATAGGCTGCTTTTATATAGAGAGTCCCGGTATGCGTGGGTTAATCAGCAAGTTAAAGTGCGATGATTACCTGACTTTAGTGGCTGCCAGTTCAATTATCAGACCCGGTGTGGCACGTTCGGGCATGATGAGAGAGTATATTGTAAGATTCCACAATCCCAATGGCTTTGAGTATATTCATCCGATTATGAAGGAGCAGTTGAGTGAAACCTACGGAGTGATGGTGTACCAGGAAGATGTGCTTAAAATTTGTCATCACTATGCAGGACTTGATTTAGCTGATGCTGATGTTCTGAGGCGCGCAATGAGCGGTAAGTACCGTTCGAGGGTGGAATTTCAGAAGATAGTGGATAAGTTTTTTTCCAGTTCGAAAGAGCAGGGACGACCCGAAGAAGTGACGAAAGAAGTGTGGCGGCAGATTGAATCGTTTGCAGGATATTCGTTTTCAAAAGCCCATTCAGCTTCATTTGCAGTTGAGAGCTACCAGAGTTTGTATCTCAAAGCCTATTACCCATTGGAGTTTATGGTAGCTGTGGCAAATAATTTTGGAGGGTTTTATCAAAGTTGGGTTTATTTCAATGAAGCCAAAAGATGGGGTGCACAGTTGGAATTGCCATGCATTAATCGTGGCAAATATCTGAACAGCATACGGGATACTACAATTTATATTGGGCTAGTACACATTTCGGGGCTTGAATCGGCACTGGCTAACCGTATTATCAATGAACGCGACGAAAATGGAGTGTATCTTAGTCTTAATGATCTTGTGCAACGGACAGAGCCGGGCATTGAGCAGCTCACGTTACTAATCAGAACCGGAGCACTTAGATTTACCGGCTTATCAAAACAGGAACTGCTCTGGCAAGCTCACATGATAACAGCCGGGGAGGTTAAGATTGCAGCTCCTGTGTTATTCAGACAGGGAGTTAGGGAATGGAGTCTTCCGACGCTTGAACATAACGCGCTGGAAGATGCTTATGATGAGATTGAGCTGCTTGACTTTCCTGTAACTATGAGTTATTTCGATATGCTCAAAACACGGTTCAGAGGTGACGTGATGGCTCGTTCACTAAAAGATTACACCGGAAAAGTGATACGAGTGGCAGGCGCATTGGTTACAATAAAATATGTGCGTACAATAAAGAAAGAGATAATGCAGTTTGTGACATTCCTGGATAACGAGGGGGAATTTTTTGATGTCATTCTGTTTCCAGATGTTTTGAAAGCCAATCCCACACGTGGACGTGGAGTGTATCTGGTGATGGGAAAAGTGACTGAAGATTTCGGTTATCCGTCAATTGAAGCTATCAGGATGGCAAAACTTCCACCCCAACCTGATCCAAGGTACAGGTAATCCCGGGTTTTCAGCTGGTAGCGATTTACTAAGAGAAAAACTTCTTCAGCACAGATAAAAGTTCTTCTTTTCTGATTGGCTTGGAGAGATAGTCATTACATCCTGCTTCCCGGCTTTTCTCCCTCTCTCCCATCATGGCAAAGGCTGTTTGTGCTATTACCGGCAATTCAGGACGTATCTCCTTAATTAATCGGGTGGCCTGATATCCGTCGAGTATGGGAAGCTCTATATCCATTAGTACAAGGTCAATTGAACTGTCTGACTTAACCATATCAACAGCCTTTTGTCCGTTTGTAGCTCTTAATACGTTTGCACTGAACTTTTGTAAAAGTGAACTCAGATAGAAATAATTAGTGTCAACGTCTTCCACAATAAGAAAATTCTTGCCCGACAGGTTAGATGGCTGTTTGGTTATGGGTTCAGCTGCCGGTACATCATGTACTACTTTCCTTGATATTCGAAGTGGAAGGGTAAAAAAGAATGTTGAACCTTCTCCGACAATAGAATCGACCCAGATATTTCCACCCATAAGCTCGACCAGGTTCTTTGAGATTGTCAGTCCAAGTCCGGTACCTGCGAGATTGCGTGAAATAGCTTCCTGTACTTGTCCGAATCTTTCAAATATCAGCTCCTGCTTTTCCTGGGCAATACCTATTCCCGAATCGCGTACAAAGAATTCGATAACGCCTGTTTTGATTTCATAGCCAAATTCAATAAAACCCTCATCGGTAAATTTTATAGCGTTGCCGATAAGATTATTTAAAATTTGCTTTAAACGGGTGCTGTCTGTTTGAAGTGCAAAATCACTTTCAGGGTGACCAAGTCTTACATACAAATTAAGATTTCTTTTCTTTAAACGAATTAGTTCCCGTTTAAAGAATGTTTCGAGGTCGGATATCATTTCATTTACCAGACAGTCGGTGTAGTCAAATTTCAGTTGTCCGGCCTCTATTTTAGAAATGTCGATTATGTCGTTTATAAGTCGTAGCAGATTGTCACCACTTTTAATAATTACCTCAAGGAATCTATTCTTTTGCTCTATGCTCAGATCGGAATCCTGAAGCATTTCGGCAAAGCCCACAATGGCATTCATTGGGGTTCTGATTTCATGCGACATATTCGACAGGAATAGACTTTTGAGTCGGTCGGATTCCTCAGCTTTGGATTTGGCTTCCTGCAGTTTTTCTTCAGCTCTCAGTCTGTACATTCCGAGGGCAAACATGTTAATAAACCTTTGACCGGTTTCTATTGAATCGTCGGTGTAATCACTATTCGAATCACCTGCTATCAGAATTCCGGTAAGCTTTTTATTTGTGAAGGCAGGTATGCACATTAACCTGCTTACTTTGATTTTTTCCTCGGAATAACCCGGAAAACAGACTTCATCACTGTTGTTATTGACGAAAGGTTCTGTTAGTGAAACCAGCTTTTTGAGGAATTGCTTCTGGTTGTCATTAAAGTCCTTCATTCTGACAGTAAAGACTTCCTGAGGGCTTGAATTCATAAAGAGTGTGAAGTCATCATCTGATTCATCAGGTGCGTATATGAGTGTAAAGCGGCTTCCTGTAAGGTTCACTATGCACTCCTGAATCTCGGCAGCAATTTCAATGGGTGAAACATAATCCTTTAACAGGTTTAGCCCCATACGTGCGATGGCTTCACTAACCTGTAATTCAAATTTCAATTTTTGCTGAGTTATTTCACTTTCCGAAACATCGGTTATAAAACCTTCAATGTTAACTACATTGCCATACTCATCATAATTAGCCCTGCCATTCTCATGCACCCATTTCACCGCTCCCCTGCGGGTAATAATGCGGTACTTAAGTGAATAGCTTCGTCTCTTTTTAACTGCGTCCTGAACTTTTTGCCAAACTTTAGCTTTATCGTCATCATGAATCAGGTCGCCGTATCTGATTTTATTATTGTTAACCAGATCAGTATAACTATAACCTGTTATGTCTTTACATGTGGGGCTTACGTATTCTATTGTCCAGTTGTTTTCATTAAGGCACTTGAACACCATCCCGGGCAGGCTTGCAAAAATTTCCTGTAAGAATTTTTTATATCCCTCCAGTTCGTTTTTTAAAATTACACCCTGAGTTAACTCATTGTATTGTAAGATTAATATATGCTTGTTATCGGGTGGCAAAAGAACAGGTGTGCCATGAAGCTCATAATATCTTTTTAATCCGCTTTTGTCAGTATACTGGTGTTCTTCAACATAAGGTACAAAGACACTGCTGGAAGCTGCTGTTACTTCACTGAGAAATAGGTTTTTATCAACAAGGTAAGGTATTTTTTCGAGGCTGTGAATGTCAATCAGATTGTTTACCATTTCTTTATGGGCAGCATTCTGAAACAGATAAGTCTTGTTGTCCATATCAATGATACTCATTGGATAGACGTTAAGTTTAAGTGCAGCCTCAACAGCGTTACCCGGCAGGTTTAAAACATCTTCAACAAGAGAAATCAGCGCTTCGTTTTCGTTTTCAATAGATTCTATCTTCACAATAAAGCAATCTTCTGCCGGGGTTATGTAGAGTTTAAGATCTATGGCAGGAACTTTATCGTTAAGATTTGATTCATTCGTAGATGCTTGCTCCTTACTTAACAAATTATTACCGGGCACAAATTTGCATACGACAGGCTGTTGATCGCATAGTCTCAGATCATTATGATCTTTAACGCCATCAATTTGAAATAACTGAAGAAACGGCTCTCTAATGATATCGTTTGAAAGGCCCTTTATTGCACAAGCCTTAGCATTAATATCAATAATCGCCAGATTTTCATCAAGAATAATAAGCGCTGAGGAATAATTTTGAAATGCACTTTTATACATTACTGCCTGGCGTTTTGTCAGTATTAGGCAAATTTACTAAAATGCTGATAAGAAATTGAAATTTTTATCTGCTGTGTATTAAAATTAAGATAATTTTGCAGCAGAATTCTTCAGGGCAGGGTGAAATTCCCGATCGGCGGTCAAGTCCGCGACTCTGTGAAAACAGATTGAACCGGTTAAATTCCGGTACCGACAGTTAAAGTCTGGATGGAAGAAGAGATTCACTATTCGTGTATTGCCTCTTTTGAGTCGCAACAGGTCCCTGGTATTCGGCTAACTCATTAAATTATTATGCTATGCTAATCAGAAGGACTATCACACTACTTTTACCATTGTTTCTATCATTAACCTGTATAGGTCAAAGCACCCTCAAAGGCCGGATATTTGATTCGAAAACCGATATTGCCCTGCCGGGAGCTGCAATTCTGATTGACTCTTTAAGCATTGGTACAACCTCCGACGAAAACGGCTATTTCAGTCTTCAGCTAAAACCCGGTAATTATGAGATTACTGCACGAATGGTTGGTTATGCCGGTTATACCACAACTGTAGGAATTATCGGGTCATCACAATCTATCAGAATTCAGCTAATTCCTGAACCTATCAGTCTGGGCGAAGTAGCAATTATATCGCATTATGCAAGGGAGAGAGAAACTCCAATTGCCATGACTAATATTAAGCCCGAAATAATTGAGAACCAGATGGGAAACCAGGACTACCCTGAGCTTATGAAACTGGTGCCGGGTGTTTACGCAACAAAGCTGGGCGGAGGAACAGGCGACTCACGTATAAGTATAAGAGGATTTCAGCAGGAAAATATTGCACTACTTCTTAATGGAGTTCCGGTGGGCAGCGTTGAAAACGGACTTGTGTACTGGTCGAACTGGGCAGGATTAGGTGATGCCACTCAAACAATACAGGTTCAAAGAGGATTGGGAGCTTCGCGTATAGCTCTTAATTCCGTTGGTGGCAGCATTAACATTATTACAAGAGCATCGGAAAATGAGAAAGGTGGAAGTGTGCGGTTTTCGACAAGCGATTATGGAAACAAAAAGACTACGATCTCCCTATCGACAGGAAAGACAGAAAACGGATTTGCAGCAACCTTTCTTGGCTCATACACCAAAGGACCGGGCTATGTTGATGCCACTTCGGTAAATGCATGGGCATATTTCCTCAATATAAGTAAGCAAATAAACGACCGGCAATCAATTGTTTTCACTGCACTGGGTGCCCCTGAACGGCATGGACAACGCACATACGGACTTACACTAGAAGAGTATGAACGTTATGGAAACAAATACAATCCCAACTGGGGTATGTTCAATGGAGAAGTGCTTAGCCTTGCCGAAAATTTCTACCACAAACCGCAATTAGCATTAAACCATTATTTATCATTTGACAAAGGCATGCTATCATCATCAGTATACTTTTCATCAGGAACAGGAGGAGGCCATTTCTCTGAATCGTTCATGAGTATACCTGCACTTTCATTCAGAAAAAACAATCAGATTGACTGGGATGCCATTTATCTGCAGAATCAGACGCACAACGACAGTACGCAGCTGGCTGACGGCACTTATGTGAATGGCTTTTCAAAGATTATACGTACTAATTACCTTGCTGAACATGTTTGGGCAGGAGCACTTGTAAACCTGAATTACAAGCTGAGCGACAGGCTGAGCCTGATATCAGGATTACATTACAGGTACTTCAAATCGAACCTCAGAGAAGAAATAAGTGATTTAATGGGAGGTGATTTCTGGGTGGATACTTATGCATGGGCATTGGCAGGCGTTGCAGGTCGTCAACAAATAAAGGGAGTTGGTGATATCATAAATGTTGACAATGATGCCAGGGTGGATATTGGAAGCTATTTTCTTCAATTAGAGTATAAATGGAACGATTTGTCATTCTTTGCTGCATCTACATTGAGTGGACACAAGTACAAACGTACTGACAGGATAAATTACGTTGGGAATACAGATAGTGAAGTGGTTACAAAAGGAGGCTTTGATGCAAAAATCGGAGGCAATTATAATCTGAACCCATTCCATAATTTGTATCTCAACCTGGGTTACTTTTCAAAAGCACCATATTTTAAGTTTGTTTATGCAAACTTCAGCAATGCAGTTGTGGAAAACCTGACAAACGAAAAAATCAGTGGAGCTGAGTTGGGGTATGGCTTCAGAAAAAGATTGAGCAGTCTCAACTTTAACCTTTATTACACACTCTGGGAAGATAAATCTTTATTATCAAGAGAAAATATACAGCTTGATGAGAATCACCAAACCAGAGCACTGATCAGAGGATTGAATGCAGTTCATAAGGGTGTTGAACTAGAAGGTGCCACTGCCCTGCTCCATAATCTGGATATAGGAGTAACAGCATCATTGGGTGACTGGAAATGGACGAATGATGTAAAAGCTGAACTATACAACAATGACCAGGTGCTCATTGATTCAACTACAGTGTACTCCGATGGATTGTGGGTAGGCGATGCCCCGCAGATTCAGGTTGGAGCATTTGGCGAATATAAACTGCCAATTGGCTTAACGATTAATGCAACATGGTTGTATTTTGACCGGATATATGCAAACTTTGACCCTTCGGTCCGTAACAATCCTGAAGACAGGGAACAGCCTTACCGTATACCCGGATACCACACTGTTGACCTTCATTTACTATATGATTTTAATGTTGGAAATCTGAAATCAACTGCAGGACTTAGTGTGTATAACCTATCGGGAAAAGAATCAATTATGAGGGGTGAAGATGGTCTTACACATGACCTGGACACCTTTACCGGCTATTGGTCACCCGGACGTACATTCAATTTTTCACTGCGTATTTCATTCTAGATTCTCAGATACTCGCAATGAGAGCTTCCATTACATCCCTGACACGGGTTGCCAGAAAGCTTAGTTCATCGTTGCCAATAGTTTTAATTGTACGTTCGGGGTTAACTGCAGCAACATAAGTTTGACCGTCTGAATCTTCCCTTACAACGATATTGCATGGCAGCATAAGTCCAACGTTATTTTCCTTGCCAATGGCTTCATGTGCAAAATAAGGATTGCAGGCTCCAAGTATCCGGTAAGGTTTGATTTCGGCACCTACTTTATCTTTCAAAGTTTTCTGGACGTCAATCTGAGTTAATATGCCAAATCCGTGAGTTTTAAGGAAGTCGCCTATTTTCTCAATAGTTTCTTCCATTGGATAATTTACTTGTTTTTCGAAATAATAGTCCATGATGGTGTTTTGTGTTTTGTGGTTTCGGTAATGTGCATTTATCTATAATTAGTACTTTTGCCGGTTAAAGATTGCGTACTCAAGCACTCAAACAAGTTCAATATTTCTTTGTTCAATACAGGTTTTTTTCACGATTACCTCTAAGAAGGTCTCATAAAGATGTTAAAAAACAAGTCAATACTCTTTGTTACTACGCTCAGCTCATTCCTCACTCCTTTTATGGGTTCTGCAATAAATATTGCCCTTCCTTCAATGGGGAAGGAATTAGCAATGAACACCATCTCGCTAGGATGGGTTGCTACAGCTTATCTTCTGGCCGCTTCCTTATTCCTGTTGCCTTTCGGGAAGATAGCTGATAGAAACGGTCGTAAGATGTTGTTTTTAGCAGGAATATGGATATTTGCCATATCTGCGCTTATCACAGGATTCTCGGTTAATTCATTAATGCTGATATCACTAAGGCTTGTTAATGGATTTGGAGCTGCCATGATTTTCGCCACAGCATTAGCAATATTGACATCATCATACGATAAAAGTGTAAGAGGCAGGGTACTGGGAATCAATGTCGCTTCGGTTTATCTTGGTTTAAGTCTTGGTCCGAGTATTGGAGGATTCCTGACAATGTATTTCGGGTGGAGAAGCATATTCTACCTGAATGCATTACTTGCTGCGATTATAATTCCTGTAGCCATGGCTAAACTACCATCAGATAAACACAGAAAGCCGGAAGTAAAATTTGACTATACAGGGACATTGATCTATGGATTAAGTTTGGCAACTATTATTTATGGTTTTCCGCTTATACCTTCAGCGGTAGGGTTCATTTTGGTTTTCCTGGGTATTTGTGGCTTATATGGTTTTGTGATATATGAAGACAAAGCGGGAGATCCATTACTTAATATCAGAAAGTTTAAAAGTAACAAGGTATTTATCTTTTCGAATATTGCAGCATTTATTAATTACAGTGCTACATTTGCTTTGGTTTTTCTGTTAAGCTTTTATTTGCAGCAAGTTAAACATCTGTCACCCCGTGAATCAGGAATGATATTGATGGCTCAACCGGTAATTATGACCTTACTCTCCCCTATTGCAGGCAGACTTAGCGATAAAATGGAGCCTCGGATAGTATCATCGTTGGGCATGTCACTTACTACTATAGGGCTGGCGGCCTTTGTTTTTCTTGACGGGGATAGTTCAATAATCTTTATAATTTTGATGCTTGTTGTGCTGGGAATGGGATTTGGATTCTTCTCATCGCCCAACACTAATGCTGTAATGAGCGCAGTAAAACCGGTTGAATATGGAACCGCGTCGGCAACCTTGGGCACCATGCGACTTGTTGGCCAAACCATGAGCATGGGTATTACATTAATGGTGTTTGCTGTTATAATGGGTCATGGAGAACGTGATTTGACCAACATTGCAGGATTGCTCACCTCAATTCGTTATGCATTTATTACGTTTGCAGTACTTTGTTTCATAGGAATCTTTTTATCTTTAAAGAGAGGAAAATTGAATGAAGAATAATTAATGAAATTTATATGGATGATAATAAATTAACAGCAATTGTTTTTGGAGCTTCGGGATTAACCGGCAGATTTGTAACTGAACAATTGATTTCAGATTCACGTTACGGTGAAATTAAGCTCATTGTCAGAAAAGAAATTAAAATTCCATCAGGAAAATTTAGGCAATATTTGTTTACTCCCGAAAACATTGCTGAAATAGAAAGCCAGATTACAGGTGACCATTTGTTTTGCTGTCTTGGTTCAACGATCAAAAAGGCTGGTAGCAAAAAAGCATTTTTTGATATAGACCATAACATGGTAGAAAAAATAGCAAAGATGGCTGCAGTTAACAAGGTGAAATCCTTTGTAGTAATTTCATCGATAGGTGCAAAAGATTCTTCAGGAAACTTCTATCTTAATACAAAAGGTAAAATGGAGGAATCTGTAAAGACCTTTACTTTCCAAAATCTGAGCATAGTCAGGCCATCAATATTAATGGGTATGCGGAAAGAGCAACGCACCTTCGAAAACCTTGGAAAGTTGTTCAGTAAATTATTATCTCCTTTAATGTTAGGGCCACTGAAAAAATATAAACCTATTCATTCGGCAACAGTCGCGAAAGCGATGATAGAACTTGCCAACCGGTCCAAGGGCTGTTTTGTAGTGGAATCAGACGAATTACAGGAATTAGGCAGAAATTAACAACCACATATGAAATTCATAACACCAGCCAGGTTAAAAGAGTTGATTGACAAAAAGGAGTCAATTCAAATCATTGATACGCGTGAGCCTGAAAAGTATGCTACCGCACACATTCCCGGGGCAATATCCATTCCGCAATTAGAACTGCCTGGCAGAATGAATGAAGTTGAAGTTGATAAAACAGTTATTATTTATTGCCTTTATGGGGTAAAGAGTGAAATGGTATACATTTATCTGAAGGACAAATTAAAGATAAAGAATCTGTTTATCCTTGAGGGTGGTGCATACCATTATGCGACTGAGATAGATCCCTCGTTGGATGTTTAATTATTGGCAGGCTATAGAATTAAAGCAGGAAGCTAGTTATTTAAAAGAGCCTCAATAGAATCGGCAATTATTTGTTGTTCGTGTTGAACAGTATTCAATGAATCAATAGCCCTTTGTTGTTTATGAACCAAAGAGATCGAGTCGGCAATTCGTATTGAATCCTGCCTCATTTGTTCGGAATTCATTTGGCTGCTGTTATTACAGGCGAATGTAAATGACAGGAATAATAATGCAGGAATGATGAATTTTTTCATAACGTTAAAGGTTTAAAAATAAAAAAAAGAGGTGAAAAAACACCTCTTTTTTATAGTAAACAGTCTTTTTAGTCTTATTGAGCGGGCTGTTCCATTTCGGTAGTGTCAGCAGCCATAGCAGCGTTGATAGAATCCATACGAGCTTGTTCAGCTTGCTGTACGAGAGCGATTGAATCAGCTATTCTGATAGAATCTAAACGAGCTTGTTCTGCTTTTTGTTCTGCACTTGGACCGCAAGCTACGAATGAAGCTAAACCTGCGACAACTAAAATCTGAGCTAATGTTTTCATGTTTTAATGTGTTTAGTTTTAAAAACAAGGCAAAGATAAATAAAGATTTAAGGTAAAAGCAAGTTTTTTTAATTTTTTTTTAATCCTTTATTAGATTGGTAATCAGCTATATAGGTATTGATATTAAAAAATGTGTCTGTTTGAGTATTAAAATCGGCTTAAAAAATCGTCGTATTTTTTAATCTGAGACTAAAAATGTTGAATTCTGCCGGTTTAAAATACTCTTATCTTTGTCTACCTGTAAATATATAGAAAATGAGTTTCAAGCCTTTGGCTGAATTGATGCGCCCTGAGAGTTTTTCTGATTATGTTGGTCAATCACA
Source organism: uncultured Lentimicrobium sp. (assembly GCA_964547915.1). Classification (GTDB taxonomy): domain Bacteria; phylum Bacteroidota; class Bacteroidia; order Bacteroidales; family Lentimicrobiaceae; genus Lentimicrobium. The sequence continues at coordinate 9,648 of CAZJPP010000004.1, read as the reverse complement.
TTTAATAGGTGAGGACGCAGTTTTGCGCCGGTCAATTGATAGTGGTATTATTCCTTCAATGATTTTTTGGGGTCCCCCGGGAGTTGGTAAAACAACATTGGCTTTTTTAATTTCTAAGGAGCTGCTTCGTCCGTTTTATACTCTCAGTGCTATAAATTCGGGTGTTAAGGACATCAGGGAAGTTATTGAGAAAGCAAAAGACAGTGGTTCGGGAACAATATTATTTATTGACGAGATACATCGTTTTAGCAAATCACAACAGGATTCACTGTTGGGGGCTGTTGAGAAAGGAATTGTGACTCTGATTGGTGCCACGACTGAAAATCCTTCATTTGAAGTAATATCTCCCCTCCTGTCCAGATGTCAGGTATATATCCTTAAATCTCTTGTTGAAGAGGATTTGAATATCATTATTGGTAAGGCAATTGAAAAGATTGACGAGGAGTATCATATTAAGGTAGAAGTTGCAGAAACTGATGCTTTGATGAGGATATCGGGAGGCGATGCCAGAAAGCTTATTAATGCTTTGGAGGTCATTGTTACTACTAATAAGGATAAAACGGGTCCTGTTGTCATTGATAATAAATCAGCTGTTAAAATTATTCAGCAGAATTTGTCGGTATACGACAAAAAGGGGGAAATGCATTATGATGTTATTTCAGCCTTTATCAAATCAATGCGTGGCAGTGATCCCAATGCTGCAGTTTATTATCTTGCACGCATGATTGAAGCGGGTGAGGATCCTTTGTTTATTGCCCGAAGGATGTTGATTCTTGCGTCTGAAGATATCGGCAACGCTAATCCTAATGCCCTGTTACTTGCAAGTACCTGTTTTGATGCCGTTCATAAAACCGGTTATCCCGAGTGCAGGATCATTCTTTCGCAATGTGCTGTTTATCTTGCATGCTCGGCTAAGAGCAATGCTTCTTACATGGCAATAGAAGAAGCTTCCGAGTTAGTCAGACGTACCGGTGATCTCCCTGTGCCTCTTGCCCTCAGGAATGCTCCAACCAGTCTGATGAAGAATATAGGATATGGAATGGACTACAAATATGCTCACAGTTATGAAGGGAATTTTACAAATATGGAGTTTATGCCCGATAGGCTGAAAGGTAAAAAACTCTATGATCCCGGCAATAACCAGCGGGAGAATGAAATACGGAAACGTTTAAAGAATTTATGGCAGTCGAAATATAATTACTAAAATCCTTATAATGACAGAATTAATAAAAACTCCGGATATAAAGAATCTTAAGCCTTCGCATAACTTTTTCCTTATGGCTGGTCCTTGTGTTGTTGAAAATACGGAAATGCCAATGGAAATAGCTCAGGAGATTCTGAAGCTGACTTCCATACTTGACATTCCCTTTATTTTTAAAGCATCCTACAGGAAAGCCAATCGCTCAAAGGCATCGTCTTTCACAGGTATTGGTGATGAAAAAGCTTTGAAGGTTATTGCGGATGTAAGAAGTGCATTGAATATTCCGGTTGTAACAGATATTCATTCAGCTTCCGAAGCTTTTATGGCAGCTGAGTATGTTGATGTGTTGCAGATTCCAGCGTTTTTATGCAGACAGACTGATTTGCTTGAAGCAGCCGGAAAGACAGGAAGATGGGTTAACATTAAGAAAGGTCAGTTCTTGTCGCCTGAATCTATGAGGTTTGCCGTCGAAAAGATTCAGGAAACCGGCAACAACAAGATTATTTTAACCGACAGAGGTACGATGTTTGGCTATCAGGATCTTATTGTTGACTACAGGTCAATTCCCATTATGAGAAGTTTTAATGTTCCGGTGGTACTTGATGTTACTCATTCACTTCAGAAGCCTAATCAGTCAACCGGAGTTAGCGGTGGTATGCCCGAAATGATATCGACAATTGCAAAGGCCGGTATTGCTGCAGGTGCAGATGGCATTTTCCTTGAAACGCATCCCAATCCTGCCATAGCTAAATCTGATGCCGAAAATATGTTACCTCTTAAGAACCTGCCTAAGTTGCTGAATGACTTGGTATTATTAAGAGAAGCCTGCCTTAAAATGGTTTAGGCAAAATGTCGGGGAATATTAAGGAGATTAGAAGATTAAATCCTGATTCCAGTATATAGTTGCATCCCAGTACCATCATTGCAATCAGAAAAACAAACGAGGGCACTTTAGTATGGGCGGTGTTAAGTAATACCGGCAGTCCTTTGGCAAATACATAAAGACTGTAAAAAGCAGGTATCATTGCCAGGATAAGCCTATGGTCGAGATTGGCAATGATGTAGCATAAAAAGTAAGGGGTTAGTCCATATATGGCTAATTTGCCACTCCTGACAAAGTCTCGGTCTGATGCAAATTTACGTGCTGTCCCGTTTATGAAGAAGGTTAGGATTATAACAGTAAGCATTTGAACGATAATAAAGCTTACAGCTTTGGTTAAAGGAAATGAAAACCTGTAAGCATCAATATCGAGAACGTTCTTAACATAAAAGAAACTCCCCAGTACCTGGGCTGCTGCGCCTAAAAGAATTAATGTGAGGCAGAAGCCAAAAAAGTCCTCCTTTAAACTACGTTTTTCAGCTGAGATTATTCTCCATTCGTATGCAGGATAGAAAATAATACTCTTAACCCTTTCAAGAAAAAAACTACTCATTGTAAATTATCGCATTATCAGTGTTTTCAAAGTCCCATTCTCATGAAAATCAGCATGGTTGAGATTTGCAGAAGGAAGAAAAGTAATTATGCCAAGCTGATTTATGAAAAGTTTCTTTGAAGACAAAACGTTATTTCCCATCGTTATTGAATAATTCACTTCTTCGGGAATTCTATAGATTAAGCCCTTTGCTTTTTTCTTTGAAGACATGCGTTTGGTTTCGAGGGCTTTTATTTGCGACAGATGATGAGTTGGAGAACCGGAAATACTAACAGGAACACCTGAGCGACTATCTCTGGATGATATTCCGTCAGTTTCGGAAAAACGGAATAGTGTTCTGAAAACTTCCGTTTCCTGAGGTTGAGGAGTATAGTAGAATGTATACACTTGTTCAGATACCTTGCTTGTTCCTTTAAAATATGCAAGATATTCCTCTTCCATCAGGTTTAACTTTTCAAGCATGAACTGAAGGCTTTCTTTGGAATAATTAACTTCCTGATAACCTGTAATGAGGCTGAACTTATTGTCTTCTATTCTGTATATAAGGTCGGCAATTTCACGAGCTTGCTGCTCAATGCTCTTTTCTGAAATACTGCGTTTAAGAATTTTCTCTTCGATAGTAGTTGTATCAATGCTGACTCTTCTGATAATAGTATCGACTTTCTCAATAATAACAGGTTTCATGAGATCGCGGAAACCACCTTCAGCGCCCTGTTTAGCTTCTTTAGCTTCAGCATTTTTTCTCTGAGCTCTCAATTCACTGAGCAAGCCTTTATCTGAGAGAACCAATTCGAGTAAGTAATCGTCATTCCATTTTGCGGGTAATTGTGCAAAATACAGGTTCAGAGTATCTATGGAAGTTTCAGTACTCAGAACAATGTTTTTTATGCCATATGTTGTTTTATCATCCTTGATAATGTTTGAAATTCCAAGGAGTTTTAATGCATAATCGCTGAATTTTCCTTTAAAAAACTCTGATTTGGAAACGGTAACATCAACTTTCACAGAGTTGAGAGGAAGGGCATAATAGAAGCCATCACCGTCAACATTTATATCTCCGGAGCTGACTTTATACGATGAAATTTGGGACTTTGCAACCCCGATACTTAATGCTCCGATAAGAAAGCTAATTGTCAATGCCTTGAAAAATGTTTTCATTGGTCAAGTTTTGGCTGTTAGGAAATTATTGTCTTACTGTCGCTTAATGCCGATAGAACAGTCGATACAAAGGTATGTTTTAATTATGAGAGTGGAGCATAAAAAAACAAAAAAGCCCCCGATAATCGGAGGCTTGTGCTATACAATATACTCGTTATCGTGAGCAGTAATGGTTAGATATTGTGCGCTCAATTCCGAAAGTGAAATTCTCATTTATGGCAAAATAGTATCGTCGTCATGTTGTCTTTGTGTAAATGGAATAGATTGAAACTGATGTTGAATACTAGCAGCTTCAACGACTAATAAGGAAGTTTCGCTGATTTTAGATTGATAAAACCGGGAAAGGCTATTTTATTTGCATCATGATTTTCAATCTTAACAATTAAAAAAATAGTAAAATGAAGACAAAAATGGTTTTTGCAGTTGCGATACTGCTAATGTTTGTGACGGTAAATGCTTTTGCTCAAAAAAGAACAAAAATGACCGAAGAACAGAAAAAGGAGATGGTTGCCCGATATGAAACTTACAAGGAAAAACTAAACCTGACCGAAGAGCAACAGCCTGAAGTTCAGAAAATCACTACCGAATATTTTGAAGGTCTTGCCGGACTGTATGAGTTGAATGCCTCAAGAATTAATAAACTCCGAACATACAGAGATCTGGCATCAACCAGGGATTCGAAGATGAAAAAAGTACTCACCAAAGAACAATACAAAACCTATACTGAGTTTCAGGCCGAAATGAGGGAAGAGTTTAAGAAAAACAGGCAGAATCAGAGATAAAATGCCAGGTAAAGACAACTTCGGCGTAAAATGATGACGTCTTTTTGCATTTAAACATGAACAGTGTACAAATTAAATAATGACAACGATGAAATTAATAATTTATCTGCTGGTTTTGTTTCCGGTTTTGATAAGCACAGCCTGCAGCGATGAAGGTAATCCGGGACCAACTGGTCAGTACCGCTTTTATCGCTCATTGGAAATTGAAGGAAGACAACGGACCTATCTGCTGAACCTCCCACCCGAATATTATTCCAATTCTGAAAAATTTGCGCTGGTAATTGCCATGCATGGAACAGGAGGTGATGCATACCAGTTTGAAAGTGATTATAAATTTACCCAAATTACAGACGATAGACAATTTATTGTTGTTTATCCAGAAGGGGTCAGGAGCTCAGGGGTGTTAGAAATTAGAACCTGGAATGCAGGCTACTGCTGCAATTATGCTGCCGATAATAATATTGCTGACGTGGAATTTATCAGCAAATTGTTAGATGAACTTCTGGAGAATTATAATATCGACCGCGAACGAATATATGCAACGGGCATGTCGAATGGAGGGATGATGGCTTATAGGCTGGCCTGCGAGATGCCCGAACGAATTGCGGCCATAGCCCCGGTAAGCTGTACAATGGTAACAGGACAAGGAGTTTCACCTACCAAACCGATGCCGGTACTGCACATTCATTCGGAACGGGACATTAAAATTCCATCCTTTGGTGGTATAGGGATAGGTGATTATTATTATCCCCCACTCGATTCAGTGCTCAATGTCTGGGCAGAGGTGAACGGATGTATCTCCGGCCCTGAAATAATTGTGGACGATGATGCGTTTAAACTCACCCATTGGACCAACTGTAAAAACGATACTGTTATTGAATACTACCTCACCAAGGATGGCGGACATGCCTGGCCGGGCTCACGAAAAGTCCGCCCCCGAGCTGATGAACCATCACATGTGATTGACGCGAATGAATTAATCATGGATTTCTTTCAGAAGCACAAACTTTCTCATTGAATCCAATGCTCAGAAATATTAATTGTTAATATTTGCCTGATTTTGTTAAAATGGAATGCATTTCTAAAATGATTTATATGCCAACTGAAAGAAAATTTAGAATCCCATCGGGCAGCAAACTGGTTGTGCTAAGTTCGCTTGCAATTACCATCCTGTTTTCACTACCACGCCTGGCTGTAATTTTTGGCATGAAGCAGGTCGATATAAGCTTCGACCGTCAATTGACTGATTTTCTTTTGCGCACCATATACTGCTTTCTTATGGCTCTGCTCTTTTTCGGATTAAACCTTGAAAGGCGTAAAATCAAGTTAGGTACCCTAACCATTAATTTCAACAGACTTTTTCACCGTATCGTTATCAACTTTGTCCTTTTCATGATTGCTGACATTGTCTTGTTTCGCTTTCATATGTTATGGGTTGAACCAATTTTATCACTCAGGATTTTCCGGTTTCTTTTCAACCTCAATTTTATTCTCGAAGTTTTATTTGTAGTGTTGATTTCGCAGATTTACCGTCAGATATTTTACACTTACCAAATAAAAATGGACAACGAAATGCTGATGAAAACCAACGTTGAAACCCGTTATGAGGTGCTAAAGAACCAGATCAATCCACACTTCTTATTCAACTCGTTTAACACACTCAACTACCTGATACAAAACAATCAGGAAAAAGCAGTCGACTATGTGAACAACATGACGGATGTGTTCAGGTATGTGCTTGAAAGCAATAAAAAGGGACGGGTAACTGTTGAAGAGGAATTCTGCTTTCTGAATGCCTACATTCAAATGCTGAAAGGGCGTTTTGGCGAAAAGCTGCAATTCGAAATCGGAATATCACCTGATTTCTTGAAATTTTTGCTACCTCCGATGGCATTACAAATTTTGGTTGAGAACGTTGTTAAGCATAATGTAATTTCACAGAAGCAGCCTCTCGAAATCCATATTTTTACAGAAGGGCCGCTATTAACCGTTTCAAACACTATTCAGGAGAAAAAAATAAAGGAACCTTCTACCGGTATTGGATTGTTTAACTTAAACCAACGTTGCAAGTACCTGTCGGGCAACGAACTGGTGGTAAAGCGTACTGAACAGAATTTTTTAGTATCCATTCCATTGATGCCATATGAGAGTACTAATTATTGAAGACGAAGAAAGTGCGGTGGAACAACTTAAAAACATGTTGCCACAACTTGTTGAACACCCCCAAATTATTGGTATTATCGACAGCATCGAGGATGCGGTGGACTACCTCTCATTGCATTCGGATATCGATTTGATTTTTCTCGACATTCATCTTTCTGATGGTCTGTCGTTTGAAATTTTTAAGGAAATAGAAGTAGATATCCCTGTTATTTTCATCACCGCTTACAACCAATATGCTATCCAGGCATTTGAGGTCAACAGCATTGATTATCTGCTGAAACCTGTCAAAAAAGAAAAGCTTGAAAAGGCCCTGGAGAAATTTCATAAGGTAGAAAATCGTCGTCGGTTTAATCCTAATACGGCTGTTTATGAAGAAATTGTGCAGATGCTTCGTAATGGTAATTACCGTCGTAACTTTCTGGTCACTTATAAAGACCGACTGATTCCGGTTACCACTGATGAAATTGCCTGGTTCGAAGTAAAAGAGGGGGTTGTGGTTGCAGCTAAATTGGACAATAGACGACTGATAATGGACGAACGTAGCCTCGAGGTACTAGCCGAACAGCTTGACCCAACATTGTTTTACCGAGCTAACCGACAGTACTTGGTAAGCCGCAAAGCCATTCGGGAAATCGAATACTATTTTAGCGGGCGTCTGGTCATTAAATTGGACCCACCATCCGAAGAAAAAATAATTATAAGCAAGGCAAGGGCGGGCGATTTTAAAGGTTGGATGAACAGGGATTAGTTATTTGAAACCTCAGGATTAATAATTCCTAACCAATCTCATTATTAGCAAGGTTAAAACAAAAAAATACGGGGATTCTATCATTTTTGATAAAATCCCCGTTTTGTGATCCCGCTGGGATTCGAACCCAGGACCCCATCCTTAAAAGGGATGTGCTCTACCTGCTGAGCTACGGAATCGTTATTGGGACTGCAAAAGTACTGCTTTTTACTTTACATGCAAATATTTTGATGATAAATTTTTGTCATTTTTTATAAGTCCCATATTCTTAATAACTTAAGATTTAAGAAAATTTTCGTAGAACTTAATAGAACAACAGAGATGACTAATTAAAGTTGCCATGAACAGCTAGCCAAATACATGGAGGGCTGTTGGTAGTAAAGGTTACCCTGTGACGTTCATGAGCCTTAATAAGCAGATAATCACCCTTTTGTAATCTAATTTCAAGTGAATTTGATTCGAAAAGAATTTTAGCTTCGCCCTGAAGTAAAATTACCCATTCGTCTTTTTCCTGGTCATACCATTCACCTTCAGGTGTTGTTTGTCCTGTAGAAATTATACGTTCAATGGTTGCATCGCCCGAGGAAATAACTTCAAATAACTCGGTTGGAGGTAATATAGCAGGGAGATTAAATATATTATTGCTTTTCATCATAGCGTTATCTGACCTTTTCCCTCCCTGATAACTTGAGGTATATCGGTTGTACAGTCAATAACAGTAGATGCTTCATTATCGCCAAAGCCGCCATCTATGACAATATCAACCAGCTTATTATACTTCTCGTAGATAAGCTCGGGGTCGGTGGTATATTCCAGAATTTCGTCCTCATCATGAATTGATGATGACATTATGGGATGACCTAATTCCCTGACAATTTCGATAGGTATATTATTATCGGGAATACGAATACCAACAGTTTTCTTTTTACTTTGAATTAATTTAGGAACGTTTGAGCTGGCATTCAGGATAAAAGTATAAGGCCCGGGCAGGTTATTCTTCATTAATTTGAAGATATTGTTGGGAATAGGTTTGGCAAAATCTGAAAGTTGACTAAGATCGTCACAAATGAAGGAAAAATTTGCTTTATCTGCTTTAATTCCCTTAAGAAGTGCAATGCGTTCTACGGCTTTTGATTTGAAAATATCGCAACCTAATCCGTAAACGGTATCGGTTGGATAAATTATTATTCCACCATCATTCAGGCACTCAACCACCATTCTTATTTGCCTGGGATTGGGATTTTCGGGATAAATCTTTAGTAACATGGCTTAGAATTAGTGTGTACTACAAAGGTTTACGCAAAATAACGCAATTTGTTTAAATAAAAAAAGGGTAAGCTACTTATATCGCACCGCTTCAACCATCTACCCTTGCTTCATTCCTGACCTGGGGGAGTTCGATAGGAGCTGGTCGTATAAGACTTACCCACTGCAAAGATACAAATTTTTTGCTCCCGCCAAATGCTTCTCCTAAATTTTTCTGTTTAACATATAAATCAATACATTTGCATAAACAAAACATAAAAGTTATGGACAACACTAATGAAACAACAGTAATGGGAGAAACCCCAAAAACCTCTCTTTTCAACAATGCGGTTAAATATGGTCTGTATACAGCGGCTGCTTTAATCTTGATGTCACTTCTTTTATTTGCACTTAATCTTCACATGATTACATGGTTAAGTTATCTGCAATATGTTATTCTAATTGCTGGAATTGTTATGGCTACCATACATTATCGCGACAAGATTAACAGTGGATATATCTCATTCGGGAAAGCATTCCAGACCGGACTCTACATAAGTCTTTTGATTGGCATTTTAATGGCTGTTTACCTTTGGGTTTATTATGCACTCATTAATCCTAACGGTATTCAGGAAATAATGGAAATGTCAGAACAAATGTTGCTTGACAAAGGTTTTTCGGATGAAATGATTGACGCTCAGCTGGCAGTAACCGGCAAGATGATGAAAATGCCTATCTTAAACCTGATGGCATTCGTTGGAATGACGTTTTGGGGAATTATCATTTCTCTTATTACTTCAGCTATCCTTAAGAAAAATGATGACAGCTTCAATGGCGCATTTCAACAATAGCAGATAAATACAGTTTTACACAGAGTGGATTATGACCTTATTAATTGAGAAACCACAGATTTCAATA
>CAZJPP010000003.1:0-184208 GCA_964547915.1 uncultured Lentimicrobium sp. | reverse complement strand
AAAATGGCAGACTTAAAAGCTTTTGCAGAACAATTGGTTAACCTGACTGTTAAAGAAGTTAATGAATTAGCCCAAATTTTAAAAGACGAGTATGGTATTGAGCCTGCAGCTGCAGCTCCAGTAATGGTAGCCGGTGGTGCTGCTGGTGGAGACGCTCCTGCTGCTGAAGAAAAAACCGCATTCGACGTAATCCTGAAATCTGCTGGTCAGGCTAAACTTGCAGTTGTGAAGCTGGTAAAAGAACTTACAAGCCTTGGCCTTAAAGAAGCTAAAGAACTTGTAGATGCTGCACCAAAGCCAATCAAAGAAGGCGTGTCAAAAGACGAAGCCGAAGCTTTGAGAAAACAACTTGAGGAAGCTGGCGCAGAGGTTGAAGTAAAATAAGTAGACGGGATTAGCTCGCAATTATACACTCCAGGTTCTGTTGCTAAGCTTATGCATAGCAGCAGAACTTGTTGTTCCCCGATTAGATATCGGGTTTAATTGTTTTAAATCTTGAGTTTATTTACTTAAAATTTCACACCATTGGCTTCAAAAAAAATAGATCGTATAAGTTTCGGAACCGCTAAAGTACAAACAGATTATCCTGATTTCCTTGATATTCAAATCAAGTCATTTCAGGATTTTTTCCAGTTAGAGACTAACCCTGAAAATAGGGCCTCTGAAGGTTTGTTTAAGGTTTTCGCTGAAAATTTCCCTATTACTGACGCTAGGAACAATTTTGTTCTCGAGTTTCTCGATTACTTTATTGATCCACCTAGATATTCGATAGAGGAATGCATTGAAAGAGGACTTACTTATAGTGTACCTCTGAAGGCAAAATTAAAATTGTATTGTACCGACCCAGAGCATGAGGACTTTGAAACAATCATTCAGGACGTGTATCTTGGTATGATTCCTTACATGACTCCTAAAGGTACTTTTGTTGTGAATGGAGCTGAGCGTGTGGTTGTTTCTCAGTTACACCGCTCTCCCGGTGTTTTCTTTGGAACTAGTTTCCATGCTAATGGATCACAGCTGTTCTCCGCTAGAATTATCCCATTTAAGGGATCATGGATGGAGTTCACTACTGATATCAATAATGTGATGTATGCCTATATTGACAGGAAGAAAAAATTACCTGTTACTACACTTTTGCGTGCTATAGGTTATGAAACAGATAAGGATATCCTTGAAATTTTTGATCTTGCAGAAGAAATTAAAGTTTCAAAAGCCGGTTTAAAGAAAGTGGTTGGTCGTAAACTAGCTGCCCGCGTTCTTAAAAACTGGGTTGAAGATTTTGTAGATGAGGACACCGGTGAGGTTGTCTCAATTGAGCGTACTGAGGTTGTGGTCGAACGTGAAGTAGCAATTGAAAATCAACATATTGATCTTATTGTGGATTCTGGAGCAAAGACTATTCTCCTACATAAAGAAGATCCTGATAATATTGACTATTCAATTATTTTCAATACACTTCAAAAAGATACTGCCAACTCTGAAAAGGAGGCCGTTGAGTATATTTATCGTCAGTTGCGTAATGCAGAACCTCCTGACGAGGAAACAGCGCGTGGCATTATCGAGAAATTGTTCTTCTCCGACAAACGTTACGACTTAGGTGATGTTGGAAGATATAGAATTAATAAGAAGTTAAACCTTGATACTTCTATTGATACTAAAGTGCTTACAAAGCAAGACATCATCTCGATCATCAAATACTTAATAAATTTAATAAACCTCCGTACCGAAGTTGACGACATTGACCACTTGAGCAATCGTAGGGTTCGTACTGTAGGTGAACAATTATATAATCAGTTTGGAGTGGGGTTAGCCCGTATGGCACGTACTATCCGCGAGCGTATGAATGTCCGCGATAATGAAGTGTTTACTCCTATGGATCTGATCAATGCAAAAACATTGTCATCGGTTATTAATTCCTTTTTTGGAACTAATCAACTTTCACAATTCATGGATCAGACTAATCCTTTAGCAGAATTAACTCATAAAAGGAGAGTTTCAGCTTTAGGCCCAGGTGGTTTATCACGTGAACGTGCCGGTTTCGAGGTCCGTGACGTCCATTATACTCATTACGGTCGTTTATGCACTATTGAGACACCGGAAGGTCCGAATATTGGTCTTATTTCATCTTTATGTGTTTACGCTAAGATTAACAGACTTGGATTTATCGAAACACCTTATAAGCGCGTTATCGAAGGTAAGGTGGATCTTAATGAAGATCCTTTATATCTGAGTGCTGAAGAGGAAGAGAATAAGATTATTGCGCAGGCAACAACCGAAATGGACAATGAAGGAAACTTCATCAATGAAAGGATTAAGGTTAGATATCTTGCTGATTATCCTATTATTGAGAAAGAAAAAGTCGATCTTATTGACATTGCCCCTAATCAAATTGCATCTATAGCCGCTTCATTGATTCCATTCCTTGAACATGATGACGCAAACAGGGCGTTAATGGGCTCAAACATGATGAGGCAAGCTGTACCTCTTCTCAATCCTGAAGCCCCAATCGTTGGAACAGGTATTGAGCGTAATGTTGCTTTAGACTCTAGGGTACTGATAACCGCCGAATCTGATGGATTGGTTGAATTTGTTGACGCTACACAAATAGTTATTCGTCATACACGATTAGAGGATGAGAAACTCGTAAGTTTTGATGATGATGTTAAGACTTATCCTTTAACTAAATTTTCAAGAACAAACCAGAATACATGTATCAACCTGCGTCCGATAGTTCGCAAGGGAGATAAGGTGAAAAAGGGTGAAGTACTTTGTGAAGGTTATGGAACCAGTTTAGGCGATCTTGCTTTGGGAAGAAACCTCATGGTGGCTTTCATGCCATGGAAAGGATACAACTTTGAGGATGCTATAGTTATTTCTGAAAAGGTTGTTAAAGAAGATATCTTCACTTCGATTCATATTGAAGAGTTTATTCTGGAAGTACGTGATACAAAACGAGGCGTTGAAGAACTTACCAATGATATACCTAACGTAAGCGCTGAAGCTACAAAGGACCTTGATGAAAATGGTCTTATTAGAATAGGTGCCGAAGTTAATGAAGGAGATATTCTAATTGGTAAAATTACCCCTAAAGGTGAAAGTGACCCAACTCCTGAAGAAAAGTTGTTACGTGCTATCTTCGGTGATAAAGCCGGTGATGTTAAGGACGCTTCATTAAAAGCACCTCCTTCAATGAAAGGTGTTGTTGTTGACAAGAAGTTGTTCTCTCGCATGATAAAGGACAGGAAAGTTAAAGCCAAAGAAAAAGACATGGTTAAAGTTCTGGATGATGAATTCACCAAGAACTCTCATGACTTGAAAACTAAGTTGGTTGATAAACTTACTATTCTTGTATCGGGCAAGACTTCACAAGGTGTTTATAACAACTTTAAAGAAGAGCTTATACCTAAAAAGGTTAAGTTTACCCAGAAAATGTTGATGGGCATTGACTATCTTAATGTTAATCCAAGCAAATGGACAACAGACAAAGAGGTAAATGATTCTATAAAGACCCTGATAAATAATTACATAATAAAATATAAAGAAATACTTGGGGTTTATAACCGTAAGAAGTTTGTTGCCACTGTTGGTGATGATCTTCCAAACGGGATTGTTCAAATGGCAAAGGTTTATGTTGCCAAGAAACGTAAGCTTAAGGTTGGTGATAAAATGGCTGGTCGCCATGGTAATAAGGGTATCGTTGCCCGTATTGTCAGGGAAGAAGATATGCCATTCCTATCAGATGGGACACCGGTTGACATCGTGTTAAACCCATTAGGTGTACCTTCCCGTATGAACCTTGGACAGATTTATGAAACTGTTTTAGGTTGGGCAGGTAAGAAGCTAGGACTTAGTTTCTCAACTCCTATTTTTGACGGGGCTACCGATGACAAGATTAATGAATACATGAAGCAGGCCGGATTACCGGAAAATGGTAGAGTGTATTTGTATGATGGAGGTACCGGTGAACGGTTTGATCAACCAGCAACTGTTGGCTACATCTATATGTTGAAACTTCATCATATGGTTGATGACAAGATGCATGCACGTTCAATTGGACCGTATTCATTAATCACACAGCAACCTCTTGGTGGTAAAGCACAATTCGGAGGTCAGAGGTTTGGAGAAATGGAGGTATGGGCTCTTGAAGCATTCGGAGCATCTCATATTCTACAAGAGATTCTAACTGTTAAATCTGATGACGTTATGGGTCGTGCAAAAGCTTATGAAGCAATTGTAAAAGGTGAGAATATGCCAATACCTGGAATTCCCGAATCCTTTAATGTACTTGTACACGAGTTGAGAGGCCTTGGCCTTAATATTACTTTCGATTAATAAATTGATTTGCAGCTGGTAGAAGTCTTCGTTTGGAGACACTACCTGCTGTAAATATTATTTGCGTTGTACTTAAGATAATACTTTATTCAAAACATATGGCTTTCAGAAAAGACAGCACTATTTCAAGCAATTTTTCCAAAATAACTATCAGCTTGGCCTCACCGGAGATGATCCTGGAAAGGTCAAGTGGTGAAGTTTTGAAACCAGAGACTATCAATTACAGAACTTATAAGCCTGAAAGAGATGGTTTGTTCTGTGAAAGAATTTTCGGTCCGGTTAAAGATTGGGAATGCCATTGCGGGAAATACAAAAGAATCAGGTATAAAGGTATAGTTTGCGACCGATGTGGTGTTGAAGTGACCGAGAAAAAGGTCAGAAGGGAAAGAATGGGACATATACAACTGGTTGTTCCGGTTGCCCATATTTGGTTTTTCCGTTCACTACCTAACAAGATAGGTGCATTACTTAACTTAAATACCAAAAAACTCGACTCAATCATTTATTATGAGCGCTATGTTGTTGTTCAGCCAGGAATAGTTGATGGCGTTATGCTCAAAGAGGATGTTAAAGTTGAGAAAATGGCATTATTGACAGAAGAACAGTATTTTGAAGTTCTCGACTCTCTTCCAAAAGAAAATCAATATCTTGATGATTCCGATCCTGAAAAATTTGTTGCAAAGATGGGTGCAGAAGCGTTATTTGATCTGCTCAAAACACTCGATTTGGATCGTGAATCATTTGATTTAAGACATAAAGCAAACAACGAAACATCACAACAACGTAAAGCTGACGCCTTGAAGCGTTTACAGGTGTTCGAAGCTTTCCGTGATGCACAAAAGCGTATTGAAAACCGCCCAGAGTGGATGATAGTGAAGGTGGTTCCGGTAATTCCTCCCGAACTTCGCCCTCTTGTACCTCTCGATGGTGGTAGATTCGCGACCAGTGACCTCAATGACCTTTATAGAAGGGTAATTATTCGTAATAACAGATTGAAACGTCTCATTGAAATCAAAGCTCCTGATGTAATTATGCGTAATGAAAAACGTATGTTACAGGAAGCTGTTGATTCTCTATTTGATAATTCCAGGAAGGCAAATTCAGTTAAAACTGAATCTAACCGTGCTCTCAAATCTTTGAGTGATAGTTTGAAAGGAAAACAAGGACGTTTCCGTCAGAATCTTCTTGGTAAACGTGTTGACTATTCAGGTCGTTCTGTTATTGTAGTTGGCCCTGAACTTAAACTCAATGAGTGCGGTTTGCCAAAGGATATGGCATCTGAGCTGTTCAAACCTTTCATCATCAGGAAGATGTTAGAAAGAGGAATAGTGAAAACTGTTAAATCAGCAAAGAAGATTGTTGACAGAAAAGAACCGGTTGTATGGGATATTCTTGAGAACATCCTAAAAGGACATCCGGTATTATTAAACCGTGCACCAACTCTTCACAGGCTAGGTATTCAGGCATTCCAGCCAAAGCTGATTGAAGGTAAAGCAATTCAGTTGCATCCTTTGGTATGTACAGCTTTTAACGCTGACTTTGATGGTGACCAAATGGCTGTTCATGTACCATTGGGAAATGCAGCAGTGCTTGAAGCTCAACTACTAATGCTGGCTTCACACAATATATTAAATCCTGCGAATGGTGCACCTATTACTGTCCCTTCGCAGGACATGGTACTGGGTTTGTATTATATGACCAAAGGTCGTAAGTCAATACCTGGTAATCCTGTTAAAGGCGAAGGAATGGTATTCTATTCACCAGAAGAAGTGATTATTGCTTATAATGAGAAAGTTGTTGCTTTACATGCATTTATAAAAGTTAAATTATCCGTAATTGAGAATGATTCAAGAGTTGAGAAACTTGTTGACACGACTGTTGGACGAGTTATTTTCAATCAGGTGGTTCCAACTGAGTATGGATATATAAATCAACTGCTTACAAAGAAATCTCTCCGCGACATTATTGGTGATGTCTTAAAGAAAACTGGAACAGCCAATACCGCACAATTCCTTGATGATATCAAGAATTTGGGGTATACAATGGCTTTCCGTGGTGGATTATCTTTTACTTTAAGTGATGTAATTGTTCCGGAAGTAAAGGAAACGTTAGTTTCTCAAGCTAATGAGGAAGTTGAAGAAGTAATGAATAACTATAATATGGGATTCATTACTAATAACGAAAGGTATAATCAGATTATTGATATTTGGACACATACGAATTCCAGATTGACTTTTACTCTGATGGAGAACTTATCGAAAGATAAGCAGGGATTTAACCCTGTTTATATGATGCTTGATTCAGGAGCTCGTGGTTCTAAAGAGCAGATTCGTCAGCTTTCGGGAATGAGAGGTCTTATGGCTAAACCACAGAAATCAGGAGCCACAGGAGGTGAAATTATTGAGAATCCAATTCTTTCTAACTTTAAAGAAGGGTTGTCAGTTCTTGAGTACTTCATTTCTACTCACGGTGCTCGTAAAGGTTTGGCCGATACTGCTCTGAAAACTGCCGATGCCGGTTATCTAACTCGTCGTCTGGTCGATGTTGCTCAGGACGTCGTAATTACTGAACACGACTGCGGAACGCTCAGGGGATTAACGACAACTGCACTGAAGAAAAATGAAGAGACCGTTGAAACACTCTATGATAGAATCCTTGGTAGAGTATCACTGCATGATATTTATCATCCACAAACTGGTGAGTTAATCGTTGCAGCAAGTAAAGAAATAACGGAAGAAGTTGCAAAAACCATCGAAGATTCACCAATTGAAGGTGTTGAAATCAGATCGGTTCTAACTTGTGAATCAAAACAAGGGGTTTGTGCTTTATGTTATGGTCGAAATCTTGCAACAGCAAGGATGGTTCAGAAAGGTGAATCAGTAGGTGTAATTGCAGCTCAATCAATTGGTGAACCTGGTACACAGCTTACACTTCGTACATTCCACGTAGGGGGTATTGCTTCTAACCTGGCAATATCATCCAGAATTGAAGCCAAGTATGATGGGGTTCTTGAAATCGATGAACTTCGTTTCGTTGAGTATGAGAATGTTGATGGTAAGAAATATGATATTGTAATAGGTCGTTCGGCCGAAATGCGTATTGTTGACAAAAATACCGGGATTGTACTTACATCCTCACATATTCCTTATGGGGCAAATCTATATTTCCGTCAGGGTGCTGAACTTAAGAAAGGTGATTTAGTAAGTGAATGGGATCCATACAATGCAGTAATACTCTCTGAAGTAAGTGGTAAGGTTGTATTTGATAATATTATTGAAGGTACTACATTCCGCGTTGAATCAGATGAACAAACCGGTTACCACGACAAAGTAATTATTGAAAGTCGTCAAAAAGTCAAGAATCCAAGCATCAGAATTATTGGTGCTGATAATTCAGACTTGAGAGTTTATGATATTCCGGTAGGAGCTCATATCGTTATTGAAGAGGGTAAGAAAATTAAAGCTGGTGAGATTATCGTGAAAATTCCTAGAGCAATAGGTAAATCAGGTGACATCACTGGTGGTCTGCCTCGTGTAACTGAATTATTTGAGGCACGTAACCCATCCGATCCTGCGATTGTTGCAGAAATTGACGGCGTTGTATCGTTCGGTAAAAAACTCAAGAGAGGTAACCGCGAAGTTATAATCCGTTCAAAAACTGGCGAAGAAAAGAGTTATCTTATTCCAACTTCAAAACAGATTTTGGCACAGGAAAACGACTATATAAAGGCTGGTACTCCATTATCTGAAGGTGCTATGACTCCTAGTGATATCCTTGCAATTAAAGGACCTATGAAAGTTCAGGAGTATATAGTAAATGAAATCCAGGAAGTATATCGTTTACAAGGTGTTAAAATTAACGATAAGCATTATGAAGTGATTGTTCGCCAAATGATGCGTAAAGTTGAGGTCGCTGATCCCGGAGATACAAAATTCCTTGAAGGTGAATTGGTTAATAAGATAGATTTCCATGAAGAAAATGATGGCATCTATGGTAAAAAGGTAGTTGTTGATCCAGGTGATTCGAGTAATGTAAAACCTGGACAGATTATAACTGCCAGAAAACTCCGAGATGAGAACTCAATGCTCAAGAGACGCGATAAAAAGCTGGTTGAAGCTCGTGAAGCACAACCTGCCACAGCAAAGCAGATACTCCAGGGTATTACAAGAGCGTCATTGCAGACAAAGAGCTTTATCTCGGCTGCTTCATTCCAGGAAACAACAAAGGTTCTTACTGTTGCGGCTATTAATGCTAAATCCGACGATTTATTAGGCTTGAAAGAGAATGTAATCGTAGGGCATTTAATTCCAGCAGGAACTGGGCTTCGCGAATATGATGATCTTATTGTTGGATCAAAAGAAGAGTTCGAAAGGCTTCAGGCCTCAAAAGTTGAGGAATATTAACAGTAAGTTCTTTGTAATATGAATTATAAAGCAACAGAACCAGACGGTTCTGTTGCTTTAATTTATAAATACTAATAATCTAATACCATGAGCGAAAACAAACAAAACCAAATCAATATCGAATTAAGCGATGAAGTAGCAGAAGGCACATATTCAAATCTGGCCATTATTACACATTCTAATGCTGAGTTCATTATCGATTTTGTAAAAATGATGCCTGGTTCGCCTAAAGCAAAAGTCAAATCAAGAATTATTTTGACTCCCCAACATGCCAAGAGGTTAATGAATGCAATGCGTGAAAACATTGCTAAATACGAATCGGTACATGGCCCCATCAAGGAAAGCGAATCTAACATTCCATTTACATTGGGAGGTCCAACAGCACAGGCATAAAAAATAATACGGATTAGTAGATAATCTGACTAAACTCCTAAGATATTAATAGTTAAGAGGCTGCATTCAATTATACAGCCTCTTAATTTTTGACTTCTTTTAAGGGTAAATTCTTCTATAAGCTATTTAGTACTCATTCATCATTTCTGTATTCATCATCCCCATAAAAGCAGCTCCAAATACAGCAAAAAGAATAATGTACAATACAATGATAATCAGAACTAAAATAAGCATTGCTTTTGCCCAGTTAGCTTTTGTAGGATGTGTGCCTGAGCTAAAGCCCCATACAAACAGCATTATTATTCCAACCAAAGGAATTGCCGTTACAATGAGTGTTATTAACCAATCTCCAATTTTGATAGTGTCATTTTTAGTTGGTTCCATTGTTTCCATAATGCATTTTTTTTTGTTTAACTTAACTTAAGTGAAAATTACCTTACGAATAAGTAAATATACAAAATCGGTTACTTGTTCGAATAATTGATTAATGTTTAATATAATTTTTACACTAAAAATATTTTTTATGGAATTACTTTCAATTTTTAATAGTGATTCAGAAATTTTCCAATGGGTTGTTTTACCAATTCTTATTTTTTTTGCTAGAATAAGTGATCAAACAATAGGTACTGTAAGGCTAATTTTTCTTGGAAAAGGTTATAAGCATCTGGCACCAATTCTGGGCTTTTTTGAAGTAATTATTTGGTTATTGGCTGTCGGCCAGATAATGAAGCATCTTGATAATGTCCTTGCCTATGTAGCTTATGGAGGTGGTTTTGCTATGGGAAATTATATCGGGATGACAATTGAGGAAAGATTATCAATTGGAAATGTTATGATAAGAGTAATTCCTAAATATAATTCGAAGCAACTGATTTCCAAGTTAAGAGAGAATGATTATGGAGTAACCTCTGTTGAGGCAGAAGGTTCTCAAGGTAAAGTGGATATAATCTTCACAATAATAAAACGTAAAGACGTTGAACATGCGGTGTCAATCATCAATGAAATGAACCCAGCCGCTTTTTATACTATCGAAGAGATCAAATCTATTAAGGAAGGGATCTTCAGGCAAACGAAAAACACTTCAATTTTCGATAATTTTACATTCAGTGTTAAGAAGAACAAGTGATTCCTTGTTTCCCAATTTAGTCTTACCTTTGTATTTCTTATACTAACCATTTAGCTCCTTAATCAGCATTAAGATTGATAAGGAAATATAACTATTACTATCATGAAAAATAAAAAATTGGGTATCAATTCAAGGATGATTCACAGTGGAGACTTTGTAAATCCACTGGGCAGTGCAACAGTTCCTATTTACCAAACTTCTACTTTCCTTTTTGAAAATGCTGATCATGGAGCGAAATGCTTCTCAGGTGAAAGCGATGGCTATATCTATACCCGAATAGCTAATCCAACTATAAATGCATTAGAAACCCTGGTTGCAGATTTAGAATCGGGTGAAGCTGGTATTGCAACCAGTTCAGGAATGGCAGCTGTTAATACTGTTTATATGTCGTTACTCAGCAAGGGCGATCATATGGTTAGCTCTGCTGCTGTTTATGGACCTTCCAGAGTTGTAATGGAACAACACTGGTCGAGATTTGGTGTTGAATCTTCATTTGTTGATACAAGCAATATTAATGAGGTGAAGGCTGCAATAAGACCTGAGACCAAAATGCTATATATTGAAACACCGGCAAATCCCACAATGGACATAACCGATATTAAAGCCTGTGTTGAAATAGCTCATAAAAAGAATATTCTTGTCGTCATAGATAATACTTTCTGTAGCCCCTATATACAAAGACCATTAGAATTAGGTGCTGATGTGGTTCTGCATTCAATGACTAAATTTCTCAATGGACATGCCGATATCGTGGCAGGTATAATTGTCACTCGTGATAAAGCATTAGGCGCAAAATTGAGGAGTATGATGGTAACACTCGGATGTAATATGGATCCCCATCAGGCTTATATGGTCATTAGGGGTATTAAAACACTGGGGATTAGAATTGAACGAGCTGAACAGAGTGCAATGAAAATAGCACGTTACCTCGAGAACCATCCAAAAATTGAATGGGTTAAGTATCCAGGTTTGGAATCTCATCCGCAGTATGAACTTGCTAAGAAACAAATGAACGGTTTTGGCTCAATGATTAGCTTTGAATTAAAAGGTGGAACAGAGGCCGGCAAGGTCTTAATGGATAATGTTAAGCTTTGTATTTTGGCAGTTTCATTAGGTGGCGTTGAAACACTTATCCAGCATCCTGCTTCTATGACACATTCAAAAGTATCTCATGAAGCTAAGTTAAAAGCTGGGATAACCGATGGTTTAGTTAGATTTTCAGTTGGTATTGAAGACGTTGATGACCTAATTGAAGACCTTGATCAGGCACTTGAAAAAGTATAAATTGTAAGGGTGATTGCATTATAAACAAAATATCATGTACCGCCGATTAATTGTACTTATTACCATTATCCTCTTCAGTCATGGGTTGTATGCCCAGCGAGTTGGACTCGTGCTAAGCGGAGGAGGTTCTAAAGGAGTTACTCACATTGGCGTTATTCGCGCTCTTGAAGAAGCTGAAATTCCTATTGATTATATAACTGGTACTTCAATGGGTGCAATTATCGGTGGTTTATATGCAGCCGGCTATTCTCCCGATGATATGGAGATGATTATTGGGTCAAGAGAATTCCAGTATTGGATTACCGGAGCCATTGATCCCAGGTATAAATACTTTTTTAACTCTCCATCACCTAACGCATCCTGGGTTGATTTTAACTTTTATAACGACTCAATCTTAAGGCCGAATCTCCCAACAAATATCATATCTCCAATGTCGATGGATTTTGCCTTTATGGAGATATTTTCATCTGCAGGTGCTGTTGCAAATTATAATTTCGATAGTTTGATGGTTCCTTTCAGATGCATGGCTGCTGATATTTCTAAAGCTGAGCAGGTCATTCTCTCAGGTGGTGACTTAGGACATGCTATCCGGGCATCAAGCACATTCCCGTTTGTGTTTAAACCAATTAAAATTGATGATATCCTTTTGTTTGACGGAGGGATGTACAACAATTTTCCTGCTGATGTAATGCTTAATGATTTCTTCCCGGATATAATAATTGGTAGTCAGGCAGCAGCTGATCAGACAGATCCGAATCCTGATAATGTACTTTCACAGATACAGACCATGATTATGACAAAGACAGATTTTAATGTCTTATGTGATAATAGTGTCTTGATAAAACCAATTCTTAAGAGTGTTCCCGTGATTGACTTTTCTCATACCAAGGCATTCATCGACAGCGGTTATTATGCTGCAAAGCGAGCAGTGCCATTAATCAGGGAATTTATTACAACGAAGCGTACGAAACAACAAGCAGATTCAATCAGAGAGGCGTTTAACTCAAAAAAACCGGAATTAGTAATTGATAAAATTAACTTTAATGGACTAAACAAGCGTCAGGAGCGTTATCTCAACCAGCTTCTCAGCAAGGAGTCAAAAGGTCCATCATACAATGATTATAATAAGATACCTTTAACGTTGAGTATGGTTAAACCTCAGTATTTTAGGTTTATAGCCGAAGGCAAGGCGAATCATATTTTTCCAAGGCTTTTATTCAATAAGGATAATGGGCTTTTTGATATGACGCTTGATATTGAGAAGCACAATCAGTTAGTAGCTGAAATTGGAGGGGCAATAACTTCTAGTTCTGTTAATGAGCTCTTTTTAGAACTCAAGTATATTTTATGGACAAAAAGATCAATTCAGTATAAAGTAAACTCATATTTTGGCCGATTTTACAATTCTGCAATGGTAGAAACCCGTATTGACTATCCAAAATTTAATCCCTATAGCATCAGTGCTGGTTTCGTTTTTAATAAATTTAATTACTTTAAAACTTCATCAACATTTTTTTATGCCGATGAGGATCCATTCTTCCAAATCCAGCAAGAGATTTTCGGATATTTAAATTTGGCATTTCCATATAAAAATACAGGTAAGTTTACTATAGATGTGCCATTTGGAAGCACACTTGATAAATACT
The DNA here is from genome assembly GCA_964547915.1 of uncultured Lentimicrobium sp. Lineage (GTDB taxonomy): Bacteria > Bacteroidota > Bacteroidia > Bacteroidales > Lentimicrobiaceae > Lentimicrobium. The sequence goes on along the minus strand of CAZJPP010000003.1, from coordinate 171,024 downwards.
ATCAGACCAACCAGTTTAATAAGGATGATATCACTGATAAAACTGTCTTTATATTCTTTGCACCAGGATTTAGCTTTGAGATTAATACACTTAACAGAAAGGCGTATGCTAATTCTGGATCAAATCTCAAGCTACAATTCAACCTGGTAAACGGAAAAGAGGAATTTACTCCGGGAACCGTATCAGTTCTCAATCGGGAGCAGAATATACCACATACATGGATTCAGGGACAGTTTACTTTTGAGAACTACTTTGCTCAGTATAAAAAGATTAGTTTTGGCATTTATAATCAAATAAGTTTATCAACACAGGCATTCTTTTCGAATTACAGTTCATCACTACTTTCTGCATTCTCCTTTGCACCGGTTCCACAAAGTGAAATATTGTATATGCCGGAATACAGATCAACTCAATTTGTTGCTTTGGGATCCAAAAACGTATATTCCTTTTCAAAGAATCTCAACTTTAGGTTAGATGGATATGTACAAGTGGCAAAAGGAATTCAAAAAGATCCTGTAACAGAGAAACTAAAGGTGTCTCCTGAATTGAAAGTAAATCCAATAGTATCATCAGCATTGTTATATTACACACCTCTGGGACCACTAAGTGTTGAACTCGCATATTTCAGTAAAGAGGATAAGCCATTGAATTTCCTGGTTAAATTCGGCTATCTTATTTTTAATCGAAGAGCATTTTAAAATTTATCCGATTCTCCAAAGAAGGTATTGATTCAAAAGAAGTTGCAGCTTATTCTTCCTAATACCTTTGCAAACGAACTATTCCTTAAATAATGAGTTATAATATGACTTAATGCGATGTTTTCCATTAAAATATTCTTATTTTTGCAACCCTGAAAATATAAGATCCTTAAACTGAAAGAGATTAACAGTTAATTACACAACATTCCGAAAGGAAGTGATATTAAACCAAGTACTAATCATTCATTTGAATTCTTAATGGAAACCAAAGATCAACACAATCAGAATCCTGAAGAAGTAAATAACAATCAGGAGGAGAACTCTCTCAACCAAATTGAGGAACAGAAAGCTATTGAAGAAAATCAAGATGCTAACATCATTACTGAACAATCACAGTCAGATGTATCAGAGCCGATTGACCCAACTCTTTCACAAGAACCACTTCCGGTTACATTAGAAGAGGAAGTTGCTGATTCTCAGAATACAGAAACTGAAAACGGTGTTATCCCTGAACAGGATGCAACTCAACCTCTAGAGGAACAAATGCCTGTTACTATCCAGGAAAGTGCGACTGTTGAAGAATCCGCCCAGTCAAAAGCAGATGAGCAAATCATTGACCTCAATACCATTCAGACTGAAGAAGATGTTCTTGCAACTGATGATGAAGATCATGAAGATGTTGAGGATCATGAAGATATCGACTTTACACAAGTGGATGCAAGTGATGATTATGAAGGCCTTACAAGAGAGCAGTTAGTTGAGAAACTTGAAGAACTGGTAAAGGATTCGGATGTAAATGCAATAAAAAGTTCGGTCTCTTTAGTTAAAGTCGCTTTCCTTAAAATAAATAAGGAATTTAAGCAGGAAGAATACAAAAAACTTGTAGAGCAGACAGAGGATACGGATGTTGAAAATCCGGTTGAAGCAATTACTATTGCCGATGATCCTGTTGAAGAAAGATTTAAAGCCGCTTTTAATATCTACAAGCAGAATAAAGCCAAATATAACGAAGAACAAGAGAAAATAAAGGTTCAAAACCTTGAAGCTAAGAATAAGATTCTTGAAGAACTGAAGGAGCTTATAAATTCTGAAGAAACTCTTAAGAAAACATACGATGAGTTTAAGAACCTTCAGGAAAGATGGAAAACAATAGGCATGGTGCCAAAGAATGAGATTAATACTCTCTGGCAGAACTATCACTTCCTTGTAGAAAAATTCTTTGATAAGGTAAAAATTAATAAGGAGCTTAAAGACCTTGATTTAAAAAAGAATCTTGAGGCAAAAATTCAACTTTGTGAAAAAGCTGAGGAGCTATTGCTTGAGAACTCAATCATTAAGTCCTTTAAACAATTGCAACAATATCATGAAGAATGGAAAGAAATTGGACCCGTTCCTCAGGATAAGAAGGATGAATTATGGGATCGCTTTAAGAGTGCAACTGAAAAGATAAACGATCGAAGAAGAGAATATTATAGTGAGATTCAAGATGGCCAGGAGCAAAATCTTGCCGCTAAACATATCCTTTGCGAAAAAGCCGAGCAGGTTCTATCACAAGAAATTGATTCACTAAAAGGCTGGCAGGATGCTTCTAATCAAATAACTGAGTTGCTCAACATCTGGAAAACCATAGGACCTGCTCCTAAAAAGCAAAACAATGAGATATGGGCCAGATTTAAGAGTTCTCTTGACAATTTCTTTAATGCTAAGAAAGAGTTTTTCAATAAGCTCAAAGAGCAGCAAATGCACAATTATAATCTGAAGCTGGATTTGTGTTTGCAGGCTGAATCATTAAAGAACAGCACCGACTGGAAGAATACAACCAAGGAGTTGATAAATCTACAATCGGAATGGAAAGGTATTGGTCCGGTTCCCAGAAAGCAGAGTGACAGGATATGGAAGAGATTCAGAGCAGCTTGCGATGAGTTCTTTGCCAAAAAGACCGAGTACTTTAAGAATATTCAATCACATGAGGATGAAAATCTCAAGTTGAAGCTCGAATTAATTGAAAAAGTAAAAGCTTTTGAGGTTGGCGATGACAGAAACCAGGCAATTGATGCTTTGAAAGATTTTCAGCGTCAATGGATGGATATCGGTTTTATTCCAATCAAAGAGAAAGAAAGGCTGCAAAATGAGTTTAGAGGTGCTATAAACAAGCATTTCGAGAAACTGAAGATGGACTCAGTTGCTATCGGTGCTCAAAATTATAGGAGTCGACTGGAGAAAATCAATAAAGATTCTCCGGATGCAGGAAGAATTATAAGTAAAGAAAGAAACTTCCTCCTTGGAAAAATCCAACAACTTAATGAAGATATCAAACTGTGGGAAAATAATATCGGCTTCTTTGCCGCATCCAAAACTGCTACACTTTTAAAGAGTGAATTTGAGAAGAAGATTAACAAAGCCAAAGAAGAAGTGGCAATGTTGGAAGCTAAATTAAAGATGCTTCGCGAATCAAATCAATAATTTATTCGTTAATAATGAATTCAAGGAGAAACTTACCTGAAAAGGGTGAGTTTCTCTTTTTTTTGGAGAACTGATAATTGTTTAAATTAGCACCATGGCAGGAAACATAATCGGCAGAATGTTGCGATTAACCTCATTCGGAGAATCGCATGGTAAAGTGATAGGCGGAGTTCTTGATGGATTCCCTTCAGGAGTTTCACTTAATCAGGTTAAACTGAAACAGGCTATGCAGAAAAGAGCTCCCGGAACAGGTGATTACTCCTCACCAAGAAAGGAAACTGACAATGTAGAGATATTATCAGGCGTTTTTGAAAACAGAACTACCGGTGCACCAATAGCATTTTTGATTGCAAATACATCACAGAAGCCTGAAGATTACAATCATCTGAAAGATATTTACAGACCATCACATTCCTCCTTTTCATATGAGCAGAAGTATGGGCACTATGATTTCAGAGGAGGTGGAAGGTCATCGGCAAGAGAGACGGCAGTAAGAGTTGCTGCAGGAGCTATTTGTTATCAATTGCTCGAAACATATGGTATATCAATACAAGGTTATGTTTCTCAAATCGGGCCAGTAAAACTTGGTACACCATACACTGAACTTGACCTCAACAGGGCATCACTGTCATCTTTAAGATGTCCTGATGAATCAACAGAAAAGGAAATGCTAACTTTCCTTGAAGAAGTAAAGCAACAGGGAGACTCGGCAGGAGGAGTCGTTACATGTGTTATCAGGGGCGTTCCTCCCGGGATCGGAGAACCTGTGTATGATAGGCTTCAGGCGATTCTGGCTATGTATATGTTGAGTATAAATGCAGCTAAAGGATTTGATTATGGTGAAGGATTTAAGTCTGCTGAGATGAAAGGTTCAGAGCATAACGATGCATTTGCTTCTGAAGTTGATAAAATTCGTCCTTCTTCCAATCATGCAGGTGGAATACTAGCCGGCATTTCAACAGGAGAGGATATTTATTTCAGAGTGGCATTTAAACCGGTTTCTTCAATCAAAAAGTCTATTGATACCATTGATAAGGAAGGAAATCCGATTAAATTAGAGATCGGTGGTCGGCATGATGTGTGTATAGTACCGAGGGCTGTAGCTGTCGTTGAAGCAATGGCTAGTCTGGCAATTACCGATTGTATGCTTATGGCAGGTAAAATTCAAGGCAACTTTCCAAATTAATAAGCGTTGAATCTTTCGTATAAGAAAAAAAACACCCCAATCGTTTAAATCATAAAACAACAGCATTATGAAAAAATTCGTCAAAGTCTTTGCTATAGTCATCATTATAATGCTGGCTTTGCTGATTATTCTTCCATTTGCATTCAAAGGGAAAATAATGACAGCCGCCAAAAAAGCCATTAATGAAAATCTTAATGCTAAAGTGGAGTTTGCCGATCTGGGAATTTCATTGATCCGTAATTTTCCCAATGTCACCGTAACGGTGGAGTCGTTAAGTGTAGCCGGAATAGATAAATTTGAGAAGGATACATTGTTTTCGGCACCTGACTTAAGATTGACACTTGATCTTATGAGTGTTTTAAGAGGAAAGGCGTATGAAATACGTAAAGTTACAGCAAATGATTCAAGAGTAAAACTTCGGGTGCTTGAGGATGGGACTGCAAACTGGGATATCGTTAAAAGTGATACAACAGCGGTTGTGGATACTATCTCTGAACCAAGTGATTTTAAAGTCTCCTTGAAGAAACTCACTATGAACAATGCTTATTTGATATACGATGATGCCTCAATTCCATTTTATGCCAAGGCTGATGGAATTGATTTGGCTTTAAGAGGTGACTTGAGCCAAGTACAGAGTGACCTGGAGACCAAGGCGACAATCAAAAGTCTTATAGCGAGCTATGATGGAGTGAGATACCTGAACAAAGCCACTGCCTCGCTTGATTCAAAAATCGGTGTTAATCTCGATACATACACATTTACCTTTCCTGATGCTAAATTGATAGTAAATGACCTTGAAGTATTAGCCCAAGGATTCTTTGCGATGCCCGATGAAGGATATGATATGGATATAAAATTCAATGCAGTGAGGAATGAATTTAAGAGTTTCCTGTCACTAATACCTGCAGTATATGCTAAGGATTTCAATCAGGTTGAGACTAAAGGTACGCTTGCATTTACAGGATTCGTTAAGGGCTTGTACAGCGAAACAACTATGCCAGCCTATGGAGTAAATCTCGATGTTAAGGACGGTATGTTCAAATATCCCTCTCTTCCAGGATCAGTCGATAATATTAATATTAAAGCCCTGATTGATAATAAAACCGGAGATACTGATGCCACAATAATAGATATTCCAATCTTTCATATAGAAATGCTTGGGAATCCTGTAGATGCTGTAATCCATGCCCGGACTCCGATAAGTGATCCATATCTTGATATTACCATGAAGGGAAAGATTTCACTTGACGATGTTTCGAAGATTTATCCACTTGAGGAAGGTGATAATCTCAAAGGGCTAATTGATGCTGACTTTGCTGTAAAAGGCAACCAATCTGCTGCAGAAAACCGCGATTTTAACAATTTCAAAGCGAATGGATTTATTAACATTTCTGATCTCGTTTACAATACAACCTCAATATCTGATGCGGTTTCAATATCCAAGGCAAGGATTGATATATCACCGGAAGTAATAAAAATGCCTTATATGCTTGCGAAGGTAGGCCGTAATGATTTTTCTGCTGATGGAAATATTTTTAATTATCTGCCTTTTATTTTTGACAATGGAGAATTGGGTGGATCTCTTAACCTCGTGTCAAATTATCTCAATTTAAATGATCTGATGCCAGAGGCAAGTGAAACAGAATCAGATACCTCTTCTAGTCAGCTGAATATCATAAAAGTACCTAAAAACATAACGTTTTCAATCAATTCTGCTTTCAACAAAATCATCTATGGTGATCTGGAAGCAACAAATGTTAAAGGTGTATTACGGATAAAAGATGAAGTTCTGTCACTTGAAAACCTCCGTCTAAATGCCCTAGATGGTCAGATGGCGTTATCGGGAAGTTATTCAACAAAGTCAGAAGTGCCGGAGGTTGATATGACAATGAATCTTCAGGATATATCGATGAAAGAGGCTTTTAAAAGTTTCATGACAGTAAGAAGACTAGCACCAATAGCTGAGCAGACAGAAGGGAAAATAAGTTCTACTCTTAGTTTTAATACTCAGCTTGATGAGGGCATGATGCCAATATCTACAACATTGCAGGGAGATGGGCGACTTGCATCTCCTGCAATAACTGTAAATAATGTAAAAGCCTTTAACAGAATGGCGGACGCTTTGAAGCTTGAACAGTTCAAGCAATTTGCCGTAAACAAGATTAACTTGTCATTTGAAATTGAAGAGGGTAAAGTGTTTGTAAAGCCATTTGATGTGAAAATGGGTAATATTAACACCAGTATTTCGGGATGGAATTCATTTGACCAGACGCTTGAATACATACTGGCGATGGAAATTCCAAGAAGTACATTTGGCGGGGCCGCTAATAATGTGCTTGAAGGACTGGTTAGTAAAGTGAATAAAGCTGGTGCTAACTTTAGCTTGGGTCAAACTGTGCCAATTTCTGCCAGTATAACAGGTTTAGTTACCGATCCCAAGGTTTCTTTGAATCTGGCTGAATCTACTTCCGACCTTAAACAAGATTTAAAGGAAGTGGTCCAGCAAAAGAAGGAAGAAGTTGTAACAAAAGTAAAGGAAGAAGCAAACAAGTATATTGATGAGGCAAATGTTCAGGCACAAAAATTATTAAATGAAGCACAGGTTAAGGCTGATAAATTAATTGCAGCTGCTGAAGAGTCAGCTCAAAAGCTTAGAAAGGAAGCTAACGTTCAGGCTAATAATTTAATTGCTGAAGGAAGTAAGAAGGGCCCTATAGCAAAAATAGCTGCTGAGAAAGCTGCTGATCAGGTGAAGAAGGAGGCTGACAAAAAAGCTACAGCACTAACTGATGCAGCAAAGAAGCAGGCCGACGGAATAATGAATGCTGCAAGACAGCAGGCTGACAAGATTATTGCAGATGCGAAGTCCAGGGCCCAATAGCTGTTCCGGGTTCTTTGTTTTTGGTTTTTTGTTGACTTGATTTGTTAGGTTTTAGTTGTCTGCTTTATTATGCAGCTATGAACTTGACAAAGGGCTTTTAACCAATAACAAGAAGTAATTTCAGGTCTCCGTTTATAAGAGCCAGAAGGTTTCAAGGTTCAGGAGTTTCTAGATTTTCAGTACTCACAAACGGGGCTTCAGGGAATGAACCCGGTTTGTTATTCAATCTATCCCGGGAGTCGTTTATAAACTGTGCTCTTTTATGTTGATCTTCCCAACTCATTTCCAGATTGATGTTAGGTTGGTTAATAGGTAGTATATAATATTGTCTTTTGTTATTTTCTGTGGGAGTATAAACCCATGTTAAGTGATAAACAGGGTCGGTTATAGTAGTACGGTTCCATGTTTTACTGAGCCTAAAGCCGACCATAGCACCACCATCTCTATTACGGTCTCGTTGGTTTGAAACGAAATTTCCAAGGGAATATACAACAAGATTGCTTCTTCCAAGCGAATCTGCTGATGCCGTATAAACAAAAGGTTGAATAACATGCGGGTGCGAGCCAATAACTGCATCAGCTCCATTCTCAATGCTCAATCTGGCTAATTCTTCCTGATGAGCGTTCTGTTGTGTCTCATATTCATTACCCCAGTGGTAGTATATTATAATGAAATCAGGATTAAGACTTTTGCAATATGCAAGGTCTGCAACTATTTTATCTTTATCGATCAGGTTAACCATTGCAGGATAATTAAATGGCAAACCGTTTGTGCCGTACGTGTAATTCAATAAGGCAATAGTAATATCATTTGATTCTATGATCAGTGGATGTCGTGACTTGTAGTCAGAACTGTCGTAGAAGGTTCCTGTACGCATTATTGCAAGACTATCAATAACATGAGTCGTTCTGATAATGCCTTTATCACCCCTGTCGCAACTGTGATTGTTTGCAGTTACCAGAATATCAAAACCTGCATTTTTAACTGCAACTGCAAGTTCATCAGGTGCACTGAATTGTGGATAACCGGTATAAGGTTCACCTGCTAATGTAAGTTCAAGATTTGCAATTGCAATGTCATAACCGCTAACAATATCCGTCACATACTGAAAACAACTGCTATAATCATATTCTTTAAGCGAGTCATTCCATGCAGCTGTTATTTGAGGTCCATGTTGCATTATGTCACCGGCAAATAAAACAGTCACTTCCTTGTCAGCCGGGGCCTTGATATCTTGAATATTCTCAGAATCACTAACCTTGGAGGCAGAAAGTAAACATGCAACCAGAAATCCTACACGAGCAATATTTAGTAACATAGCAAATATTTAATAACCTATTTTAATACCGATCTGTCCCCAGAAATGGCTCTTTCCACTTTTGAATTCTGGAGTTAGAAAAAACTGACTCAGGCTCAATGCAACTTGCTTGTACCTCATAGTGAAGCTCAATGAGCCAAGTAAAGTCAAACGTTCCATTTTATGCTGCTTTATGATAAAAGTATCCCCGCTGTTAAATAATCCCCCGTTCAGAGTTGAATTATAACCGACCAGATTGGCTGTAAATGAGGCCTCTGCTGAATACGTAAGGCCATAGCCTCCTGTTCTGAGTTTGTTAGGTTTATTGGAAAGTGACGAATGAACATCCGATTTTTTGATGTTGGAATCATCACTAACTTCAATTGTTCTAGCTGATTTTTTGGAATCAATGCAAAAAAATATCCCAGAATTCAATGCGGTTAGTCTTGATCCTAGAGATACTGCTCCTGATACGGCTGCATCAAATACTCCCGTTGAGGCTATCCTGTTTCGGAATTGAAGATTATAATTCAGCAATATGTCATTGGGTATTTGTGTTTCCCACCCAATTGGAAGGTCATTTGAAGGCACTGAAGCGTGGACTCCTTTCTGTAAGAGACTTCCTAGTGCTATTTCACCAATCACACCAATATCGAGTGACGATTTAAGAGAAATTCCTTTAACAGGATTATTGGTTCTCCGTGTGAAGGTGATAAACAAAGCGGATGCATATGGCCTGTCATTAATCAGGGTTGGTGGCTTTTTTGTTGTGTAAGGTGTAAACATTTCATGCTGTAATGAAATGCTGTTATATTCAATGCTTTGTTTCGGCAGAAACAGAAATATGCTGTTGATTCTCCAGAATGCCAGAGCGGGAGAATTATAAGTTAATCTTACACCATTTGTATAATACCTGTCAGTGTTATTGAATAAGTCGTTGTCAAATAATAATTCAAAGGATTGATATGGCCAAATGTAAGAGTTAGTGACTGGATTTTTAACTATAAGAGGCTTTGGTGCAGAGAGTTTTGAAGTATCGGGGAGAGATATATTTTGAAATTTTTGTTTCAGCTGTTCAATTGCAGGATACTTAATATTCTCAAGGTTCTCACCAGGAAAAGAAACTCCAATTTTTTCTGTCTTAACCAGTTGAATAGTTGATTTGGATTCAATAGATATTGGTGGTGTAGAGAGGGCTTCTTTGGTTGTGTCATGCTTGTGATCTGATGAATTAGCAGAGGAATCCGGAAGTTGTGCTCTCTTGCACCCTATAAGTAACAGGGTAATAAGAATAAGCCATAATTTCCGTTTACTAACTTTCATCCGTCTAAGTATGAAGTCTTTTTACGATTGGATTTGAAACCTCAGCAGGAATGAAATTAATTGCAAATACCATCAACTTATTCAACAATCCATGCACCACTCTGCCTTTTCCCTTCATCATGCTTTTATATCCATAATAAGCAACGCTTTTTGCTTCAGCCGGTTTCATCATTGTGTTTAATCTGGATTCTGAAGCACCTGCAAAATTAAAAAAGTTAGTTTGTACAGGTCCCGGGCATAATGCGGTTACAGTGACACCAGTGTTTTTTAATTCTTCCCTGAGAGCTGCTGAAAAGGATATTACATACGATTTGCTGGCATAATAAACCGACATATACGGACCAGGTAAAAAGCCTGCAATCGATGCAATATTAAGAATTTTACCATATCCTGAGTCTATCATCGCTGGAAGCAATTCTCGGGTTAGATGAGTTATAGCCGTAACATTCAATTGAATCATCCGGTCGGTTTTTGTCCAGTTTGCTTCTGCAAAACAACCCGCATCTCCAAACCCTGCGTTATTCATAAGTATGCTTACATGGTATTTATTATCTCTGAGATTGTCAATAAAAGCAGTCCTTTCTTCTTCGGAAGTTAAATCAACTTTAAAAGGAACTACCTCAACATTGTACTTTTTATTAAGATTGTCGGATAATTCATTTAGCTTTTCAATATTACGTGCAGCAAGGATTAGATTGTGCCCATCTTTAGCCATTATCTCAGACAATTCATAACCAATTCCCCCTGAAGCACCTGTAATTAGTGCATATTGTTTTATTTGTGATTCCACCGGTAATATCATATAACTAATAGGTTTTAAGAGACTAAGATATGAAAAATGTGTATTACATAAATGAAAAAGCCCCAAACGGGGCTTTTTCAAATCTTAAAGTTGAGTGTAAGATTAGAAAGTATAACGCAATCCAATCTGTGCTCCCCAAGTGCTGTATATTGAAAGAACATCAACATAAGTACTGGTTGGGAATTCTCCACCTGCTTTATTCAGTTGATAAACTGGTTCGCCTTCATCATTAGCACCTGTATATCTCAGGAGAGTGATGTCGTAATTACCAAGAACCTGACGTTTCTGGATACCCCAGTTTTTATTAATTAGGTTGCCAACATTCAGGATGTCGAGACTTAATTGAAGAGTGTGGGTGCGGTTTCCGTGAGGAATTACAGCCAGGTCTTGTAACAGTCTGAAATCAAATTTGTGATACCATGGCATGAGAGCACCGTATCTTTCAGCGTAGCTGCCTTTGTTTTCACTCAGATAATCATCTTGTTCAACGAAAGCCCAGAAAGCTGCTCTTTGTTCAGCTGCTGTACTAACAACTGCATCACCGCTCATAATATCAGTAAAGTTGATTTCGTCATCGTTAGCAGGTATGTACATAAGGTCAGCATTATTACCATCGCCATTCATATCAGTACTATATACAAATGAGAGACGACCCTGGTTACTTCCTTCATAGAATAACGAAACGGTAGTATTCTTTAAAGCACCATTCATAAAATTAAGCCCTTCGAAGTTGTATGACAATGCACCAACTATACGGTGAGGAACTGCAAACTGTGAGAAACTGAGTCCTGGATCATTCTGATGTCTTACAGTAGGATTACTTTGCCATGCTGAAGCTGCAGCAGAACCCGGATTCGATGTAAGATCTTTAGACATAGTGTAGGTATAAGCAAGAGTACCAAACAGTCCCTGAGCAAAAGGTCTCGAAAGTTGAACTGTTAGCATAGTTGCGTGTCCTCCTTCAGCATTGTCAAGAACCATAGCAGAGGATATGCCAGAGTTTAAGCGGCCTCTGTTGAAGAACCGAGGACGATTGTCAGCACCCTGGAATGTAGAGTCAGCTATGACTTGATTTGCATTGCGTTGGATAAGAGCATTTACATCTTTTGTATAAAGAGCTTCAAGAGTTAATACCATATCATAGAAAGGTAATTTTATATCAGCTGCGAGGTTTGATCTCCAAATTTGTGGCATTTTGAAATCATCATCTACTTTAGCAATTGCTCCCGGTGCATTACCGCCCGGCTCACTGCCAAATTTACCTGCATGGTAGAATGGGTCAGAGTTGAAATACAGATCAAGAGCTGTAATATCTTCTGCTTTAGTAACTTCTACAGTATTCTGTAATACACCACTATTTGTTGGCTGGTTAGTGAACCATACAAATGGCAGACGTCCTGTGAAGATACCTGTACCTCCGCGTAATTGTAATGTGCGATCGCCTTTAACGTCCCAGTTAAATCCTAAACGTGGAGAAATTAAAAGTTTACTATCCGGCCATGTTCCTATGTCAAGTTTCTCGTCGTTACCTTCCAGATCGTTAAATGTTAAACTGTCAGTAACTGAAGGATTCTGAATTAGGTCATCAAGATAGAATGGAAGTTCAAATCTTATACCGCCGGTTAATTTGAAATCAGGAGTAACCTGGAATTCATCCTGAGCATAGATACTACCAAAACCAAAATTCAGTTCAGCGTAACCATCACCTGCATTAGCATAAGGATAAGTTAAACCGAATGTAGTTGGTAAAGCATTGTTCATGAAGTCTTCCATTGAAGCATAGCGATAGTAGCTGGTACCATAACGTTTGTAGCTATTACCAAAATACAGATAATCATAAGATGCTCCAAGAGTAATTGTATGAGCACCAAGGAAAAGGTTGAAGTTGTCGGTGAATGTTAAAACATTATTCTTAACATCATTCTGATATGTAAACAGCTCATAACCAAAGCTCATATAAGGATCGCCATCTTTATAGATGTCAACATATGGGAAAATGTCGCTGTCGCTGTCTCTGGTATCTCTAATTCTAGTATAAGTAACCAGGAATTTGTTAGCAGCATTGTTACCGAAAATTGAGTTTAATTCAGCTGCAAATGAGCTCACGGTATTTAAGAAGCCATAATTTGCATCTTCAAAGGCCATTGATTTTTCGCCGATACGACCAAAAGTTGAGCGGGTACCAGGGGCACTTGTGGCATTAGTTTCCTGATTGTTTGTTGACTCAACATAATTATATCTGAAAGTAAATTTATTATCGCGGTTGATGTTCCAGTCCAAACGTCCGAGAAGTTTATAATTCTTACTCTCAAAGTTTCCAAATCCCTGGTAATTTCCCGGATCATATCCATAAGTGCTGGTAAGGAACTGACGCATTGTCTCCATGTCCTGAACGGTTGTACGTGAAATATAACCAGCAGGGTCGGGATCAATACCGTTTTCAGGATCAGCGGGTCTCCATTGAATGCCCGGGTAACTCTGTTTTTCTCTTTCTGCATTTGCAAAAATGAAAAGCTTATCCTTAATAATAGGAGCACCAATGCGTGCACCATATGTTGTGGTAGATCTATCTGTTAATGAAATGATTTCATCACCAACGTTTTCACCATTATAATTTTTACCTCTGTAGAATGTATAGGCAGAAACCTTCAGCTGGTTATCACCACTACGTGTTACAGCGTTGATATTTGCACCGGTGAAGTTTGACTGGCTAATATCGAAAGGTGCAACATTTACGCTTATTTCTTCAATAGCATCCAAACTGATAGGTTGAGCATCACCACCGGGAAGGTTTGTTGAACTTAAACCGAAGTTATTGTTAAAGTTTGCACCGTCAATAGTGATATTGTTGTAACGAGCGTCTCTTGATGCAAAACTTTTACCAACGCTTGCCTGAGGAGTTAATCGGGTGTAGTCATTAATACTCCTGGTAATGGTAGGTAATGCATTGATGGTTTGGTTGTTGAAATTAGCTTCAGCACCAGTACGGTTACCATCAAATAAATCACTTCTCGAACTAACCACTTCTATTCCACTAATGGTAGATGATTCTTCGTTCAAAGTAGGACTATAATTGAAAGTCTGTCCAAGTGTTAATGTAACTTCTGTAAGAGTTGCACTCTTGTATCCAATATAACTAACAGTAATGGAATATGGACCACCAATTCTCATGTTTGGAATCCGATAGAATCCTGATGCATCAGTAATTGTTCCATACTGAGTTCCGGAAGGGGTGTGGATGGCGATCACTGTTGCGCCTGGCAAACTTTCACCATTACTTGCTGAAACACGTCCATTCAAACCTGCAGTAGTTACCTGAGCGAAGGTAGCTGTGCTGATGAAAAGAAACGAAACAACAAATAAAAGATGCCTGATTGTTTTGCTAACAAAATGGTCTTCTTTTTTCATTTGATTTGGGCTTAATTGGTTGTTAATTGTGTTAATCAATATAAAATTTGTCTAGTTAATTTAAAGTTGCAAAATTACTTAGTCTCTTTAACTCTCAAAATTTTCCAATGTTAACTTTACGTTAACAGTACATTAAATAAATCTTTTAATCCATCTTAAGCGATGTGAATACCCCCCTGTTTTCTTGTTAAAAATTCCATAATGGTCTATTGGATCAATCTTTACTTTACCATTTGCATGGACTATTTGTCCTTGCCCAGTCAAGATTCCAGTATGTATTATTTTCCCTTCGTCGTTGTCGAAGAAAGCGACATCTCCAGGTTGAGCTTCACCAATAAGATCTACAAAATTATTGGTGAACTCTGCTTGTTGCCAGGCATCACGAGGTAAATCCAATCCCACCATCTTAAAGGCGATCTGAATAAGACCAGAGCAGTCTATTCCGAAAGGGGACCGTCCACCCCAAAGATAAGGAGCTCCCAATAATTTCATGGCAGAGGCAACCACATTAGATCCTTTAAGATCAAATGCTTTTCTAACTTCTCCTTCGATGTGGAAATAGTTTGTGTTATTAAACGACATCAGTCTTTTCTCATCATTGCTAAAGCGCAACGAACTGCCATAAACAACGGTGATATCACAATCGGGCCCTTTTATTGTAGCAGTAATGTCATTAACAAGTTGGGAGTTTGACTTGGTGAGAGGACTAGCGAGCCATTCAACCTGGGATGATTCGCACCAGCCTTCATAATTATCCGTAAAACCGGAGATTTTGAGCCAATCGTTATATTCTTCAAGTATTGCAACGGTATCACCAAACAGTAATTGATTAACCATTGTTGATTTACCGGAAGGCTCTTGGCGAACCGGAACTATTGAAAGACAAATAATTCCCTCTGGCATTTCGCTGAATTACATCGTGGGCAAATATATGCAATATGGATTACTAATTAGGGAGGTTTTCAACCATTGTTAATAACTTTTTGAATTTTAATATCTTTGTATTTTTGCGCGTTTTACCTTATATACAGGAGAAAATATGAGAAAGGCTCTGATATGGCTTCGTAATAACTACAATCTTCTTGAGAAAGCTTCATTGTTTTTACTGGTCGTGTGGTTGTTGATAATGGTTTTCCCACGTGAAGGAAAGTTCAAATATGAATATCAGAAGGGAAAGCCATGGCAGCATGATGACCTAATAGCTCCTGTCGACTTTGCCGTTTTAAAACCAATAGATGTATTTAAACAAGAGCAACAGGCTGCTTTAAGTCAGTTGCGACCACATTTCATACGAAATAATGCAGTATCTGATGCTCAGGTAAATAATGCGGTAAATGAATATAGCACTTTCTGGAAAGCCAGATATGGTAGTCTCGATCAGAATTCTCAGGACCAAAAACTTGGCTTAGATTTGATACTTTCTGTTTTGGATACACTCTACTCGAGTGGTATTGTAAGTCTTATAAGCGACATTACCGATAAGCCTGCCGATTTTCAGATTTGGATTATCAATGGGAATACCGCTGCTCAAGTCCCTTTAGGTAAGTTGTTTACAATTAAAAGTGCTGAAAAGTATATTAGAAATATTGTTGATGAGACTTCTTTTCAGGAAAAAGAACGTATTTACAATATCCTCATCAATTCTATTCAGCAGAACATTGTTTTCGATGAAGTAACTACAAATAAGGCCCGCGAAAGTATTCTTTCAGAAATACCCAACTCCAGAGGTGTAGTTCAGAAAGGAGAACGAATAATCTCGAGGGGCGAATTAGTAAACACTGAGAAGTTTCAAATACTTGAATCATTGCGACAGGATTATGAAACAAGGCTTGGATCAACATTCAAATACTTTAACATACTGGTTGGCCAAACATTGCTAATTTCTCTAACAATGCTGGCCTTTATTCTCTTTATGATTTCTTTCAGAAAAGATTTATTTGCAGAGAATAAGAAACTGGTACTGATGCTTATACTTATACTATTGATGGTTTCAGTGGCTAGTGTGACAGTTAAAAGTAATAGCACTCTTATAAACCTGTTACCTTTTTGTCTTGTGCCTATAATAATCAGAGTGTTTTTTGATACCCGTCTGGCTTATTTTGTACATGTTGTTACAATAATCCTCACAGGATTTATGGTTCCCAATGCTTTTGAGTTTATTTTTATGCAGCTCATTGCCGGAATCATAGCAATTATTAGTGTTGCGGAATTACGCAGAAGGTCTCAGTTTTTCATAACTGCCCTTGCTATCTTTTTGTCATACAGTGCCATCTACATGGGTATGTTACTGATTCAGGATGGTAGTCTTGAAGATATTTCGCAACGACCATTTGCCCTGTTTGCCGGTAATGCCCTATTTACGCTATTCTCTTATCCTTTGATTTTTATTTTTGAGAAGACATTTGGACTTGTTACGGATGTGACTCTGATGGAACTATCCGATACAAATAGTCACCTATTGAGGAAACTATCACAGTATGCACCCGGTTCATTTCAGCATTCATTGCAGGTGGCAAATATAGCTGAAGAGGCTACTTATGCAATTGGTGGAAACACCCTGTTAGTAAGGGCCGGAGCTCTTTATCATGATATAGGCAAGATGGAAATGCCGATGTACTTTATTGAAAATCAAACGTCCTCAATGAATCCACATGATGAATTAGGCTATGAGGAGAGCGGAAGGATTATTATAAGTCACGTTTATAAGGGTATAGAATTAGCCAAGAAGTATAAACTTCCTGATGTGCTTACAGATTTTATCAGAACACATCATGGCACCCGGAGAGCTGAGTATTTCTATAACTTGAAAAAGATTGAGTTCCCCGAGGAAGAATTTAGCGATAAACCTTTTAAGTATCCCGGTCCGGTTCCATTCTCAAAAGAAACTTCTGTTCTTATGATGGCTGATTCAGTTGAAGCAGCATCCAGAAGTATATCCAGACCTACAGTGGAATCAATTTCTCAGTTGGTTGATAAGATTATTGATGGGCAAATAAATGACAATCAGTTTGTAAATTCAGATCTTACTTTTCAGGATATCACCAAAATTAAAAAGATTCTAAAAAAGCGTCTCATGAGTATTTACCATATTCGCATTGAATATCCTTCAGTTTAATCTATTGGTTTGCAGCTTTTAAGATACCTTTCAGCCATAGGGCCTTCATTAAATAGTAAGTCTAAAATGCTCAGATTCTTTTGGAAAGGAAACCTGTCACTGAACACTTGTGTGTAAGGTTTCAAATCGAAGTATGTTACGGATATATCTTTAGGACAAAGCCGCCTGTCAAGTATTGCTTGATATTCCTTATAATATTCAGTAGTCAGTTCAAACTGTGTTGATATTCTCATAAACCTGTTCAGTAACTGAATCAACTCTATGTTAAAATCAGTCAGCAAGGTATACTTCCTTTCAAAGAGACTTTCCAGATCATCACGAAAATACAGGAAGTAAGGTGACTTGTTATATGCGGCAGTGATAGCTTTCCAATGAATTTTATTCCATGGCGTTGTATAGTCTATTGTTATATCAATTGTCTTTGACCTGTTGCCAAGTGGCTTATTCACAGGTATGGACAATGTGAGCAATCCATTCGCTGTAGAAATTACTGTCCTGCTTCTGCAGGTTTGTTTTGGGAATGTTTCAAAAATCTCAAATAACACATTGGTGCTTTGCGCAATTGCGCAATATTGGTCTACAGATGGCAAATATGATAAGGGTAGGATGGTGATCATTAATTAGTTGTTTGAGATAACTCTTTGAATTATAATAGTATCATTAGCTATATGGGATAACTTCCATGCAGGGCGTTTATAACCTGACTGGTAGAAGCTTGCTTCGTGCCTTGTAGAAAAGAACGAAAGCAAGCCAGGATTGTCCCAAAGCTTCTTAATAGTTTCAACCTCAATACCTTCGCATATAGCCTGTTTGGGCACTTCAACGGGAAAGACAATCAAATCGCCAGGTTTTAACTCAGAATTACAGGAGCTATATATTTCCATTCCGTTCTCTTTTGAATAGTGTTGCCATCCCCAATGACCCAGAGAGTAGATCTTAATATTCTCCGGTTCACTACCGTATTCATGAGCAATTCTGTTAGCTTGCAACTTATAGAATCGGGCATATCGGTAATCTGATATACTAAGAGTAATTCCTAATACTGCAGTGATAACCACAGACGTAATTTTTAATGACCCACTGAAACTGCTTTTTGTTGCAGGAAATATAAGTAGAAATGGAGGGAGAGTAAGTAAAAGATGCCTTGTGGCCATAAAAGGAGCGAATAGAATTACAAAAAGGGCCAGTGCTCCGAACCACAATACAAGAAAGGTCTTTTTCTCCCATTTGATATCCGGAATATCATTTTCAGAATGCTTCCTGATGAATGATATTATAAAAATAACCGCACCAAACAGTCCGGTCAATAAGAAAAGATATCGAATAATTTCTTTTGATAGTTCAGCGGATATAATATTACCCAGCGACAAAAGCACAAACAAAACAAACAAGCTTCCAATAGAATAAACAGTGATGAGAAACCGTTTTCCTGTGTCTAGAACAGTTGCAGCAAGTGCAGGAATAAATGGAGCGATAGCTCCATAATTTGCCATAAAGTTGAGAATATTATCAGGCAGCCCCTTTAATCCATCACGTCCACTATTTCTGGTTAATACCTGAATACTTCCATAATCAAAATAATTCCACACTGACCAAAGGGCGAGCATACCCAGAGGTATCAGAACAGCTATAGCATGATTGTACTTTTTTCTGGCAATTATGGGAATAATGAAAATTACTAATAGAGGAAGGGCTGTATATTTAATAAGCAAAGCCAATCCCAGAAAAAGCCCTCCTGGAATCAGAAATTTTAACTTAGGATCATCATAATATTTCAACAGAAAGAAGCCAAATGCTAAAGACATAGACAGTACCGGGATATCAACCATAATATTCTGGTTCACCAGAAAGGCAGGGCCAAGACTAAACAGTAGCGTTAACCAAACAGCATCACGTGGTTTTAATAATCTGGCAGTTAAGTAAAAGAAGTAAATAGCCAGGAAGGTAAATACCGAAGCTAACAGGTGGAGCGGTAATTCAGAAAAATTCACCCAATTGCCTACGAGGGCCAGCAAGTAGAAAAATAGCGGAGGTTGATTAAAACTGAGTAGTGGCTCAGGTGTCTGATCCCAGTTAATCATTCCCTTGGAAGGGCTAGATGGATTATCGGCCAGATATTTTGCTGCCTCCAAATGAAATGCATCGTCAATATGGAAAGGCTTAGTTACGTTTAAGATTGTTGCAACCAGCCAAACAGCGATCAGAAGTAAAAATTCTTTCCGTGATAATGACAAACTCATCTAGCGACCTACTAAAAATTGGCTTCAAATGTACAAAATAAAAAAGGTTAGTGTTTGAGCACTAACCCTCTGAATCCTAATATTGTATTGAAGCCTATTTGCTTTGTGGCTGCAATAGGATATCGTCAATTGCCTGAATAAGTGATGGTTTAGGCAATGCTCCTGTAGCCATTCTTGGTTGTCCGTCCATAGGGCAGAAGAGCATACTTGGAATGCTTCTGATTCCAAATACTGCTGACAGTTCCTGTTCTACCTCTGTGTCAACTTTATAAATATTTACTTTGCCATCGTACTCTTTTGACAACTCATCGAGGATAGGGGCTACCATTTTGCAGGGTCCACACCAATCAGCGTAAAAATCAATAATACATGGGAGTTTTCCTTCGTATTTCCACTCCTGGTTTTTCTCATAATCAAAAACCTTTTCTTTAAAAGTCTGTGCTGTTAAATGTTCCATTATGGTTAATTCAATGTTAATATTCTGTTTAATTCTGACTAACAGGTTTGTTTAAAAGCAAATCCTTGATCATTTTCTCAAATTCAGCCTTTGGCAATGCACCCATTGTCATGGTTGGCTGTCCTTCTTTAGGAATGTAAAGAATTGAAGGAATACTTCTGATTTGAAATACCTGTGCTAGTTCTTTCTCTTTGTCGGTGTTAATCTTATAAATTACAATATCGTCCTTGTATTGTGTGGCAAGTTCTGACATAATTGGGGCAACTTTCTTACATGGGCCACACCAATCAGCATAAAAGTCAATTATTGCAGGTTTGTCACCTTTGTATATCCATTTGTCGGGATTTGCCTGATAATTGAATACTTTATCAAGAAACATGGCTTTGTCCATCTGAATAACCTTTCCGGTCTGATCAGAATTTGCACTTACTGAACTAGTTGCTTCTTTCTCTTTAGTTTGAGTACAGGCAATCAGACTCACTCCGAAAACCAATACTATTGCCAGGGCTATTTGTTTCATTGTTGGGTACTTAATTTGTTTCAATATTTTCATGGTACAAAAATAGTGCAAATTTTTAATATAGCGCATTAATATCACTAATTTTTTTTAATTTTGCCGATAGAATGATTTATAAGCTTTTTTTCAGGCAGTTAACAATCTTTCTAAATTAAAGTTTATTTGGAATACAAACCTATGTTGAAAGAAGTTTTTGGCAAAATTGAAAACCTTGATGAGTTCAGACAACATTACAATACAGCTGAGTCATGTTTAAAGGAAATAGCCGCTAATAAGTGGAGGATGGGTTTTGAGTGCAAGAAATGTGGTCACATTCACTACTGCGAAGGTAAAAGCCCTTATTCACGACGTTGTACCAAATGCAAGACGGATGAGTCAGCAACGGCGCATACTCTATTCCATCATTGCAGGATGAATATAGTTGATGCTTTTGAGATGGCTTATTTAATATGCTGTGCACCTGACATTTCGAGTTACGAGCTTTCGCGAAAAACACAAACCCGCCAAATGACATGCTGGAAGTTTAAGAAAAAACTCAACGACTATATGTCAGTCTGAATTATAAAGCACTAAAATTCCTGTACTTTTGTCAAAAAAATGTAATTATGATGATTGATTTGCGGAGTGACACAGTTACCCGGCCAACACCGGCAATGTTAGATGCAATGTTTAGTGCAAAAGTTGGCGACGATGTATTTGGTGAAGATCCTACAGTCGCTGAACTTGAAAATAAAGCAGCAACTTTATTTGGAAAGGAGGCAGGTTTATACTGCCCATCAGGTACAATGACAAATCAAATTGCCGTTAAAGCACACACTCAACCCGGTGATGAAATTATCCTGCATAAGCTGGCTCATGTGTACTACTATGAAGGTGGAGGTATTATGATGAACTCAGGGGTGTCAGTATGTCTCTTAGATGGTGCAAGAGGTCAAATAAATGCCAGTGATGTTTTAGATCACATTAATCCTGATGATATTCATCGCCCTCCCACAGTGATGGTGGAAGTGGAGAATACCATGAATAAAGGCGGAGGATCAGTTTACAGCAATTCAAACCTCCTCGAAATTTCGCAGGTATGTAGGGAAAATAATCTAAAGTTTCATCTTGACGGCGCCAGGATATTCAATGCGTTAACTTATTCCGGACAATCTCCTCTTGATTGTGGAAAGATGTTTGACACTATCTCAATATGTTTATCTAAAGGTTTAGGAGCTCCTGTAGGTTCAGTTTTAATAGGGCCCCGGGAATTTATTAATAAAGCCCGAAGGATTCGCAAAATCTTTGGCGGAGGAATGCGCCAGGCAGGTTATCTGGCTGCAGCAGGAATATACGCTCTTGATAATAATATTGAACGTCTTAAGGATGATCATTGCAGGGCTTCACAAATTAGTAAGGTTTTAGCCACCTTGCCATGGGTATCAAATGTCCAGGCGTGTGAGACTAACATAGTACTATTTTCTGTAAAGGAACCTTTACTGGCAATACCGGTTATAAAGCAACTTGAGGAACAGGGCCTTTATGGGATAGATTTCGATAAACGAACTGTAAGATTCGTTACGCATCTTGATTTTAATGACCAGATGCTTGAAAAGACAATCGAAATTCTTAAATCCTTCCGACCCTCTGCAAATTAGTCGTTAACAAGAACTTTAGCAGCGGATACCTTTTTTGCTAGTCGTTGCAATGCATCACAACCATATTCAAATAACTGATTATAGTTGTCATGGTCATGCACTCTGAACATTAGCTTGCTACTGGTACAGAATTTCGGCAATAGACCAGCCATCTCAAATGTAATGTCGATAACGTTATCAAATTGTGGGAATCCGTTTCTGACAAGAATTTCATTAATCTGTTGCCATGAATTGTATTCAAGTGGGCTGTTAAGGCTTTTATCAACTTGCTGAATTACTCTTTGACAATTTGTAAACGTACCACCTGTTTCAAAAGCTAAGGAAGCTGGCAATACCAGGTCTGCCATTTGTGCTGTGGGTGTCAGAAAATAATCCTGTACCATTATAAAATCAGCCTTTGAAAGATAATCAACTATCGGTTCGCCGTTAATAGCACAACCAACCGGGTCTTCGCCAAAAATGAACAAAGATTTATAATCACCACTTTCAAGCTTCTCTTTGATATCAGGAATATAAGAAGGCAGATCCTTCGATCCCCATCCGATTTGAACAGAATTGCGCTGAAAAGGATCATCCCATGATGTTGCACCTGTACTCAGGTTGCTCATTGCACCCATATCATGCAATCCATGAGAATTATTTTTCTCCTTTAGAAGGCATAAACCTGCCCCTGTGCGACCGTGCTTTCCGGTAATTAAAGCCAGATTGAATATTTCGCCACAAGTATTGGACGACAATGAATTTTCTGAGAAAATAATTACAGCATTAGGCTCATTCAAATACCTTAATGCAAATTCTTCAATTGCTTCTTTTGTTAATCCTGATTTTTTTACCAGTTCGTCATAATCAATGGATAGCAGTCCTGTCTTAAACTCATTAAAATTATCAATGAGATTATTTATATAGACGTTGTCCTGCAAATCATTCTTTAGCAAATAGTAGTTAACAGCCTTGATGAAATAAAAATACGAACTAACCACTAAATGTTTACCGGCATGGGCAACCAAACCATCAGCACTATTTTCAGTAATTACTTCAATATCGATACCTGCTTCTTTTTTATTTCTAAGAATAATATCACCAACCACCGGATAATCAGAAGTCAAATCAGCTCCAATCACAAAAATCCTTTTTGCATCAGATAATTCGAAGAAGGGAATATTTGCCTTGGATAATTTGGTGTATCCTGTACCACGTCCTAGGTAATGAAAACTTCCTATGTCATTCGACAGAGCTCCTGCTCTGGCTAGCTTCTGAACAAGATACTGCTCTTCATTTGTTAATCTGGCTCCTGCAAAGAAAGCTTTTTCTTTAGGGTTTCCTGTTGTTACCCGGTCGTGCAGTATGTTGAAAGCCTCATTCCAGGAAATCTTTTTAAAACCATTGCCCTCCTTTATAAGAGGAGATGTGATTCGTGCTTCTTTACTGAAATTATTGTATACAGTAATCGGGTATTCACAATATGCTCCCTCGGCATTCACTAATCCCTGTCTGCCCTTCACTGAATAGTTATTTGCGTTTTCGCAAGACACTTCCATAGAACAACCTATTGAACAAAGGTTGCAAACAGTTCCAAAATTATCCATATTCAAAAGTTAAGTGGGGATTTAGTTAACCATCAATCCCAATTTGTGATCGTTATTTTGAGAGTGCGAAATTATTGACTTTTTGAATTGGTTTGTCTACCAAAGAGTTAAATAACGGTTTATTGAAATAACAATAACCTCTTTCTCATTAAATCGAGAGCCGCTAAAGCACTTCTTCGGATATTCCGCTCTCTGTTATCACCAAATAGGAATTTTTTAGCTACTGTTTTCTCAAAAGGGGTGGATACTGCCACCCAAACGGTACCAACAGGTTTTTCAGGAGTGCCTCCGTCAGGGCCGGCAATTCCTGAAATGGCAATTGAACAGTCTGTTTTTAATGACCTTTTGACCCCCTCTGCCATTTCAATCACTGTTTCCCTACTAACAGCTCCATATGTATTAATGGTCTCATTTTTAACGCCTAAAGTATTTATTTTTACCTCGTTGTCGTAAGAAACTACAGAGCCTTTGAAATATGCAGAACTTCCGGCTACTGATGTTATAAGATGCGCAACATATCCACCGGTACAACTCTCGGCAGTCGAAAGAGAGAGGTGCAATTGGTTTAATAATTTTCCAACAATTACTTCCAGTGCATCCTCGTCTTCACCAAATATATATTCTGAAACAAGAGAATACAAGTTTTTAACTTGTTCATCCATCTCAAGTTGAATGCTTTCCCGTGATTTGCCAACTGCTGAAAGCCTCAATCTTACAATTCCGGGCTGTGGTAAGTATGCTAGCTTAAAACCTGAAGGCAAATTTTCTTCCCAGTCCTTGATTTTGTCGGCAAGAAATGATTCGCCGACGCCATTCGTTAAAATAGTTTTATGAATAATGACATTATTGCTGAGAGGCCTAAGCATTGGAATTACATGCGAAGTCAGCAAACCTTTCATTTCAAAAGGAACACCCGGCAATGAAAAATAGATTTTTCCATTCTGACGGAAACACATCCCCGGGGCAGTGCCATTTACATTGAGAAGTGGCTGACAACAGGCAGGCACTTCAGCCTGCTTTCTGTTTGTCTCGCTCATAATGTAACCTCTTTCAGCAAAAATTCTCTCAATATTGGCATACGACTCATTGTCGAAAACCATAGGCGTTTTAAAAAAGTCACAAAAGGCCAGTTTGGTGATGTCATCTTTAGTAGGCCCTAAACCACCTGTAGTAATAATAATATCGGCTCGGCCCGATGCCTCATTCAGAGCATTAATTATCTTATCATGCTCATCGCCAATTGAAGTCATTTGTATGACTGATATTCCAATATTGTTCAATTCATGAGCAATCCATCCCGAGTTAGTGTCTGTAATCTGACCTATTAGAATTTCGTCACCTATTGTGACAATTTCGGCTTTCATTGGTGTTTTCGTTTAAAGATACAAAAAGGTAAAAATCATTATTCTTGTGGAATTATAGAAATAACCGGTATTTCTGAGTTTCTTATAAATTCCTGAGCGTGCGAACCGACAAAAAATTCAAGTACAGGATGTTCCTGTTGGGTCATTATCATTATTAGGTCAACATCCTTTTTTCCCCTTGCATAATTCAGGATTGCAGGCACTATAGCCTTCTCCCCGTCAACCGTTTTAATGATTTCAGCTTCGCATTTTACATTTTCAGCAGTAATAATATCCTTAACAAGGTGTATCTGCTCGTTAAGTCTGACTATTGCCTCTTTATCAGACTCCCGGACAGCTGATACCGCTCTTATCTGAGCATTATACAGTTTGGCAAACTCGATAGCTCTTTGCACCTTTTGTTTTGTTTCCTTAGTCAGATCCATTGGAAGCAAAATAGATCGGCAACCATTGTAATGAGATGAATCACTGATCGTTATGACGGGACAATTAGCGGAGCGAATAACTCTGGAGGTGTTGGCACCCATCATCCTTTTTCTCTCAGGATCGTTACCATCACTACTTCTGGTACCCATTACAATGAACTTTGAATTCATTTCATCTGCAGTCTTTACAATTGTAGTATATATGCGGCCATTTTGCAATGAAGCTTCAACATAAACTGATTCGCGAAGACTGATTCTTGCAGCAACTGAATCGAGATGATCGTTAATCTTCTCAATCATCTCATCGCTTAGTTTAGTTCCGAGTAAGGCAGATATTATGCCGGGCGTTTCATTCACATAAAGTAAGACTATCCTGCTGCTAATTCGACGGGCCAGGTTAACTGCTTGTTGCAAAGCGAACTCCGACTGTTTGCTAAAGTCATAAGGAACCAGTATGTTGTCCATTTACAGATATTAAAGATTATATTTGCAGATTTCTTACAAAAGTATAATAACACCTTGTTATAACAAACTAATAACGCGAAATGAATACTATAGGAGCATCCGAACTTATATTAAATCCTGATGGAAGCGTATATCACCTTGCATTGAAACCTGAAGAGCTTGCGAAGAATATTATCCTTGTTGGCGACCCTGGAAGAGTAGCCCTGGTATCTTCATTTTTTGATAATATTGAAGTAAAGAAACAGAACAGAGAAATAATTTCCCACACAGGTACATACAAAGGAATGCGTGTTTCAGTTATTTCAACCGGAATGGGAACGGATAACATTGATATAGTCTTAAACGAACTCGATGCATTAGTTAATTTGGACCTTGACAAAAGAACTGTAAAAGAAAAGCATACATCACTGAACCTTGTCAGGATAGGAACATCCGGTGCCTTGCATTCCGGTATAGAACCCGACACAACAATAGCTTCATCACATGGAGTTGGATTAGATGGAATGTTATATTATTACAGAAACCTCGACAAAGTGATTGACAATGAAATGACTGAGAAATTCATTTCAGGGACATCATGGCCATCGGTACTTCCCCGGCCATATATTGTAGCTGCTGATTCAAAGCTATTGAAAGCACTTAGCAATGGAAACGTTTCCGGTATGACCGCCACAGCACCAGGCTTTTATGGTCCTCAGGGCCGTGTTTTGCGACTTGAAACATTCCTCCCCGATATTAATGAAATGCTTGCATCCTTTAACTATAAAGGTATGAGAATAACAAATTTTGAGATGGAAACATCGGCTCTATACGGTTTAAGTAAGATGATGGGACATTCGGCATGTACTGTAACAAATATTGTTGCTAACCGTGTAGATAAAACACACTCCTCTATGTATAAGGAAGCAATGAGTAGATTAGTACAGGATGTACTTAACCGACTTGCCAAATTGTAAAAAGAGATGTGATTAATGATTTCTGAAGAAAATCTTTTGTTTCAATTGTTTAATAGAATATGGCGGCAAGTATGGAAACTCAGTCTGACGATGTAAATAAGCTACAGGCATTAATTAGTTTGATTGATGAGCCTGACACAGCTTCTTTTGCAAAGGTAAGAGAGCAGATATTTAATATTGGTATACCGGCGGTGCCATTTCTTGAGAATGCCTGGGAAAATACTTTCGATAGCGGAATTCAGCAACGTATTGAAGATATCATTCATAATATTCAGTTTAACCAACTCCATTTTGATTTAATGAAGTGGGCCGGTTCTAAGAATATTGATTTACTTGAAGGCTATATTCTCTTCTCAAAATATTTATACCCAAGTCTTAATGTAGACAGGATAAGGGATCAAATATTAAGGTTAAGAAAAGATATTTGGATCGAGCTTAATGAAAATCTTACTCCACTTGAGAAGATAAAGGTGGTTAATCATATTTTCTACGATCATTATAAATTTAGTCTACCTGGCAAACAGGAAGCAGATCCCAAATATTTGTTTCTCAACAATCTGCTCGACAGTAGTACAGGGTATTCAATAGCAATAGGAATTTTGTACACAATATTGGCTCAAAGTTTAGGCATACCTCTTTTTGGGATTTTACTGCCCGGTGAAAGGTATTTTATGGCCTGGATTGAACCGGATCTATCTTTAAACGTAAAGGTGAAATTTTGCATCAATCCCGAAAGTAGAGGAGGAGTATTCACAAAAGAAGAATTGGTGCTATTAATGCGAAAACTGCGACTTCCGGCTCAAGAAGATTACTTTATACCCTTAAAACCAATTGCCATTATTGATAAGATGTTTGAAATCCTTTCCTATCTTTTTATAGCTTCGGGCGATAGTTCACGAATTGATGAAATAAGTCGTCTGCGGGAGGCTTATGAAGAATTATAATCAGGGCTTTAATATCACTCCTTGATTTTTGGCTCCGTCAATCATTACTGTACACTGTTTTTCAAATCTAACATGCCTTATTAACTCGTTTTCAAATAAAGCAGGCTGACTGTCGAGAAAATCCAGGTCATAAAATCCATCATTCAGGAAAGGATTAATAGTAAAATACCCAACTCTGAATGCCGTCATATTCTGGAAGAAATGCGTGCCCTGACTGGGGTCGATTCTATAACCCTTTAAACCTGATTCAATTATAACTCTGGCGGCTGAAATATGCGCCCATTTTACCGGTATTCCAAGCCAAGGATCACTTGATCCCCATCTTCCCGGCCCGATTAAAATGTAGTTATTATTTGATTCAAGCATTTCTTTATTTATCTCCTCAACCATTCTGGCGATTTTATGATTATTAGTAGGTGAGAAGTTTTCTGGCTTAACATAAACAAAATCTCTAATGCCTTTCACAATCCCGTTTCCTAAAGCATTTTCGGCAAATATTATAGTGTCCTCTTTTTTTATTTCACTCAGGGTTATATCCAATTCTTCCCTCGGATCAACGATTGGCCTTATTTGAAGGAGATTAAATACATAATGATTGTTCTCCTTCATGTTGAGATCAATCGCGAATTCAATCTCAACCGGTTTGCCCATTTCTTTTTGTCCTGTATTTAATACATTCACCAGTATGTCGGCCAGGGGTATAATATTGTGATTTAGTATATTTGAAAAAGAGATAATTCTTTTTCCCTGTGTCATCATACCATCGGTTATAACCTGGTTTTCGAAATCGTAAGTACTTACGAGATTTTTAAGTGCATTATCTTTTTCGGCTTCTTTTAAGTCCAGTTTCAGCAGATTAAACCCATCATCAGTTGAAATTCCAAAGCTACCGGGTCTAAGGTCTAAAGCATAAAAGTGGTTCTGCGTTTCTTTTAACGCCATTTGAGGATTTGAGAGTTGGAGTACTTTACGTGGATATATAGGAGAAAACCGTAATGCCAGACCTCCGTCGACAATATATTTACCGAGTCCTAATGCAAGCGTAGCGGTTCCGTCAGTAGGTTTTTCCGGTTCTACCGGATAAAAGTTAATAGATCTGGCAACACCCGAGATTGATGGATAGAAACGCCCTTCATATTCCGTGCCGGTAACTTCCTGGAGGACAATAGCCATTTTTTCTTCATCAATAACATGAGTAGTGCTCTTCATATATGATTTCGACTCGTGGAAAAATGCTGAAGCGTAAACACTTTTGATTGCAATACCCAGGTTCCTCATCGTATCCTCTTTATTCCCGGGATAATTTGGAACCATATAAGTTGAGTAGATTCCTGCAAATGGCTGATAATAACTATCTTCGAGCATACTTGAAGACCTGACTGCAATTGGTTTTTTGATAACACTTATAAGAGTGAGCAAGTCTTCATTAAGCTTTTCGGGGAGTTTGGCTTCAACGAATATCTTCAGCAAATCATCGTCGGGAATGCCTGATAAAGCTATATTATACAATTTGTTTATTTCAAGAAACTCGTCAAATATGTCAGTTCCAAGTACTACCGTTCGGGGAATTATTACAAGTATACCCGGCCACTTATCAATCATCCGGTTCCTTTTCAGGAGGGCATCAAGAAAAGCCAATCCTCTTGCTTTGCCACCTATTGAGCCATGTCCTACTCTTGTAAAACTCAAATACTCGTCAAAACTCTCTCTATTAAATTCCGCAATTATACCTCTTGCTTTATTTAGTCGAAATGTTGCAATTGCTTCGAAAACGAACTGTTTAATTTCCTGAAGGCTCTCAAAGTCATCAGGGCGGAGGTCTCTGAATAATTCAGCAAGTGGGAATAACGCACGGGCATACAACCATTTAGAGATGTGATTTCTTAGAACATGGTACTCAAAAGAATCATCGGGTATGTCAAATATTATCTGTTGAAGTGTCTTTAAATCGGTTGCACGATGTACTTCCTGTTTGGTATGTGGGTCAACAAAAACAAAATCGCCAAAGGCAAAAAACTGAATAATAAAATTCCTGAGATCAGGGAGTAGGGTAGGAGACAGCTTATGAAGAAAGCCAACTTTTAAATCTTTAGCTATAGAGCCCCAACTTTGGTCGGAAGACTGGATAAGCATAGGCATAAACTCGTCTTCTTCTTTCACTTTTTTTATCAGTTTTATTCCTGCCTGAGGGTCTTCCTCGCCTCTTGATTTGTAAGAAACATCGGTTATAATACCCAATAAATTGTTTTTGTACTTTTCGTAATACTCTAAAGCTTGTTCGTAATTATTTGCGAGAAGAATTTTAGGCCTTCCCCTCATTCTTAACATCATCTGGTGCTCATTCAATCCTTCGGTCATGAAACTCTTTGACTGTTTGAAGATGATCTTGTACATATTAGGCAAATAGCTCGAATAGAACCTAATGGAATCTTCAACCAATAAAATAGCCTGTACGCCAACACTGTTAATATCATCCTCAACATTCATCTGATCTTCAATCAGTTTTATAATGGCAAGAAGCAGATCAGCATTTCCCAACCAACAGAAAACATAATTAATAAAAGAAAGATCTTCACTTGCCAGTGTATTTGTCACCTCTCTCGAAAATGAGGTTAATACTACCAAAGGAATTTGAGCAAAACGACTCTTGATTTTTCGGGCAAGATCAAAAGTTTCCCTTTTACCCATACTAACCATTGTAATCACAAGATCAATTTTCTCAGTCTGAAGCATCTGTATTGCTTCTTCTTCTGATGAAACCTGCAGAAACTGAGGTGGGTAGCGAAGATTTAATGACACATATTCATTAAATATCTGCTCGTCTATCCTGCCGTCTCCTTCAAGAATAAAAGAATCGTAGTTACTGGCTACCAGTAAAACTTTGTAAATACGCTTTCGCATGAGACGGTGAAACGCTGTGTCATCGAAATAGAAACGAGATAATAATGAATATGGCGAAACCTTCATAAAGGGAGTGTTTTGTACAAATTTAATTTAATTCGGGATGAATTGGTCAATTTTAGAGAACTTTGCGTTGTTACTATAACAATAAAATGGCAGTTATGAAATATAACTTTGATGAAATAATAGATAGATCCAATACGGCAAGTGTAAAGTATGACCTGCGAATGATGGTTTTTGGTACTGAACAAGTCATACCCATGTGGGTTGCTGATATGGATTTCAGGACACCCCCGTTTATACTTGAAGCAATAAAAAAGAGAGCAGAACATCCGGTACTTGGTTATTCAGTAAGGCCTGATAGCTATTATGAATCAATCCAAGCATGGTTGTTACGACATCATAATTGGTCAATAGAGAAAGATTGGATATGTTTTTCACCAGGCATTGTAGCTGCTCTTAATATGGCAGTTCTGGCATTTACAAAACCTGCCGACTGCATAATTGTCCAGCCTCCTGTTTATTTCCCTTTTTATGGAGCCGTAAAGGAGAATGGCCGTAAATTGTTATTCAATCCTTTAAAGATTGTAAATGGCAGGTATGAAATGGATTTACAAAACTTCGAACAGTTATGTAAGAGAGGTGCAAAAATGGTATTAATAAGCAATCCTCACAATCCTGGAGGCAATGCGTGGACAAAAGATGAGCTCAAGTCACTTGCTGACATCTGCATTAAATACGATGTACTTATGGTGTCTGATGAGATTCATTGCGACCTTGTCAATATTGGATACAACCACACTGTGCTAGCTTCACTGAGTAAAAAGATTGCCTCGAGAACAATTACTATGATGGCACCAAGCAAAACTTTTAACATTGCAGCTCTAAGTACTTCATCAGTAATTATTTCAAACACTAAATTAAGATTAAAGTACAATGAACTTGTGCAGGGATTGCACATTGACATGGGTAATGTATTTGGCACTGTAGCGTCAATAGCAGCCTATGAGCAGGGTGATGAATGGTTGAGTCAGTTACTGGTTTATATCAATTCAAATATTAACTTTCTTGAGGAATTTCTCCGTGAGAAGATTCCACAGATCAAAATGATGAGACCTGAAGCAACATACATGGCATGGCTTGATTGTTCAGACCTTGGTATGGATCATCAAGAACTCAATGAATTTATGATAAATAAGGCGGGTATAGGCTTAAATCCCGGAATTCAATTTGGAAAGGAAGGTGCGTACTTTATGAGAATAAATCTGGCTTGTCCTTTATCAACCCTCAAAGCATCATTATCTCAGCTTGAAAAAGCAGTAAGGGAACTCAATAATTAAGTGAAAAGGTCAGATTCTACAGTCGTTTAAATTACTTCGCCTATAAAAACGGTGTAATTTTTGCCATATTTTTTGGCACATTTAGGACATGTAGTATACCACATATAGCATTTACCTATATTGATATTCTTTGATTTAACAGTACTTTGGAAGTCAATACCCCATTTGCCGGTATCTTTGAAAGGACCTTCATAAACTTTGCAGTAATAATTGCCATTTAGCTGAACGTTTTCTGCGCCTTCGACTACTTTATTTACAGCAAGATAAACATCCATATTCCATCTACTCGTATGGTCTGAGAGACATAGCCAGTCGGGCATCTCGGCATTATTATCAACAACAAGTTTATTTAGCCGTTTCATAACACCTCCAAAATTCAGAGGCATAAAAAAGAAGGTTTTTACACTATCCTTTATGAAAGGTTTATTTTCCCATGTGAGGAGTTTGTCGTCCCATAAAGTTGGATCGAAAGGTGGGCAGCATATGTCTTCCGGAGTTTCAGCTGTCTTAGGTAAAGTTTCAGTTTCCATTTGCATGAATTTTTGTAAAAGCAAATGACTAAGTTATGAAAAAATTATTTAATACGATGGCTGAATGACATTGATGATTGATTGAATATGAAGAGGATACTGAACAGGGGTCGGGAGGGGGTTGAGAGGGGGTTGAGCCGCTAAGTAAGCAGATCAACCCCCTCCTCGCCCCCTGTCAACCCCCTGCTAATGGTAGTTTAATATCCTCTTTAGCATTACTTTATATGCACTTTGAATTATTGATAAGCGACAGGTCGGAGATTATTATTACTGATGCAAAATTACTCAGTAGTTTTTGGAAGTTATTTAATGCAGTACTTGGATAAATCACGTAAGTTACCATTGAACACATTCAAATCTACCGGTTTGCTTATGCCGGTTATAGTTGCCCGATCAGTATGCTGCCAGAATATCCAATCGCGATGGTGCATACGAGGTAGTTCTTTATGATAATGTGCAATCCATAGTGGATAATCCTCAAAATCATCCTTAAGGTATTTATCATAAAAGGTAGGATTGGTATATATTATTGGCTTTACTCCATAATGTTCCTCAATTGTATTGCACCATTCACGACACCCTTTCACAATATCATCTTTGGATTTCCCTTTTGATAGTTCAATATCCAGCACAGGGGGCAGGTCCCCCGGTTCAAGTTTCACATGATTTATGAAACTATTTGCCTGCTTTACGGCATCACGGGTAGGATAATAAAAATGGTATGCACCCCTCATAATGCCTGCTTTCTTACTGTTTTTCCAGTTTGTTGCGAAATTATTGTCATGCCTGGTTATTCCTTCTGTCGCTTTGATAAAAGCAAAACATATTTTAGTTCCATTTACGTCTATTGAAGCTACATCAGTCCATTTTATGTGTTTTTGGTGATGTGAGATATCAATTCCATGAACTTTATAACCTTTTGGCAGAGGGACTCCGAAGTTCAGGAGGTTATCGGTTTGAACGACCTCATTAAACTCAAAACCTTCTTTAACGAATAGTTTTATTGACTTAATAATCGACGGACTTAAAATGGCCAACACTAACACTATTATACCCGTAGACGCAATTTTTCTTATGGAGTATTTTCTTTTTACTCTCTTCCTTTTCTTTAACGCTTGTGCCATTACTCAATAATTCTCACAAAAATTTCAGCTTTACCCGATTAATTATTTAACTCAATTACCAGCGATTCACGAGGAGCAAGTAAAATTGAATTTCTGAATGTAAATTTCTTTCCTGTCATTACATTAGTTCCGTACAAGGTGTTTCTCAGGCTTTCCTGAAATCTGCTAGTTTCAATTGACTGTGCTTCTTTACTGTTATTTAGAATTACCATCACTCGCTGATTGCCATATTCTCTGAAATAAACATATACCCCGTTTTGTGGAATGTAATGTTTTAGGGTGCCTTTATAAATTGCTTCATTGGTTTGCCGCCATTTAAGAAGAGTCTGCAAATGTTGGAAAGCTTCCTGTTGCTCTAAGGTTTTGCCTTTTCCGGTAAAAAAGTCCAGTGAATCTGTCTCCCATCCACCCGGGAAATCTTTGCGGATTTCGCCGTGTCCTTTCTGTTCTTCACCTTCCATCAAAAACTCTGTACCGTAATATATAGCCGGTATGCCTCTTGTCGTCAGAAGAAAAGTCATTGCCAGTTTATATGCATCGAGGTCTTTATTAATTGAAGTGTAGAAGCGATTAAGGTCGTGATTATCGGCAAAAATTAGGTTATAGGATGGGTTTGAATAAAGGAAATCCTGTGCCAACACATAGTAAATACGGGCCATCCCTTCTGACCAGCCCTCCGGTTCGGAAAATGCTTTTGTAATAGCGTTATACATTGGAAAGTCTGTAATACTTGGTACCCCTGAGTTATAGCCATTCCCTAATTTCGAATCTTTCTGGTAATAGGAGGTCATGCTTTCACGTTGCATCCATGCCTCACCAACAATGTTAAAATCAGGATATTCCGAGAATACATGTTTTGTCCATTCTGTCATGATTTCTTTATAAGGATATGGCTGCGTATCCATTCTTATCCCATCAAGGTCTGCATATTCAATCCACCAGATGCTGTTTTGAATCAGATACTTACTTACTAGTGGGTTTCTTTGGTCAAAATCGGGCATATTGTTGTCAAACCATCCTTGCTGCATTTGATTTTTATCAAATTCCGAAGCATATGGGTCGGATAATGACTCAGCTCTGAAATTTGAACGTGTAAAAGTTGGGAATTCGTGTATCCAACCTTTACCGGGCAGGTCTTTAATAAACCAGTGGTTTATTCCACAGTGGTTGAATATCATATCCATTATAACCTTAAGGCCTTTATTATGAGCTGATGTGACCAAATCTCTGTAATCTTCATTAGTTCCGAAACGCGGGTCAACTCTATAGAAATCAGTAATGGCATATCCGTGATATGAATATGCAGGTTGATTGTTCTCAAGTAGTGGATTTATCCATACTGCTGTAACTCCCAGATTTTTAATGTAATCGAGGTTCTGTTTTATGCCGGTTATGTCTCCACCGTGTCTTCCGGAGGGGTTGGTTCTGTCGGCTTTTTCCAGCATTTCAGGGTGACTGTCATTTCTGGGATCGCCATTCGCAAATCTGTCGGGCATAAGCAGATATATTACATCTGAAGGTCCAAACCCTTTTCTTTGAGATGAATTCGGCTCTCTTTCAAGCAGTTTATAATTATAGGAATACTGAGTTTTGCTGTCTTTTGTAAAATTTATTTTAAAGTCACCCGGTTTTGCGTCTTTTTCAATGGTAAGGTCAAGGAAGAGATAATTCGAATTTTCAACCTTATTTATCTTTGAGAGCGTGATTCCCGGATGTTTAATTTCAACGTCGCAAAGAGCTATATTATCAGAATATACCAATAACTGAAGTTCGGGTTCATTCATTCCAGCCCACCAAAATGGCGGTTCAATGCGAATTTTACTTTGAGCATACGAAGTTTGTATAGAGAAAATAAGCAGAATAGATACTGCCAGCCAGTAAGAATGCCCGGTAAAAGTGCCTTTCATAATTAATGAAGTATTTGAAGTTCAAAATTAGGTATTTACCCGCAGTTAAGACAGGTAATAGCAGTTAGCCACTTAAATTAATTAAATCAGATTAATCGTTCCAATTTAAATTTGAAACTCATGGGCTTGCCATCACGGTTCATTATCAATGATATAAGTGTCCCGGGGTTTCGGTTAAGCATTCCGTTTAATTCGGCAAGTGAAAGTTCGAACACGGGTTTGTCGTTGATACCAATTAAGAGATCTCCCGCTTCTATTCCTGCATGGTAAGCAGGTGAATCTTTAATTACTTCGCTTACTTTGAAGAGGTTAAAATCCTGACTGATGCTTTCAAATACAATACCGCTCATATTATATTCGAAAGGTTTATTGAACTTCCTTCCTTTCTCAAGAATCATCCTATTGTTAGAGTAATCGAACGTGACATTAAACCTTGATAATGCTCCGGCTCCTAATGTCCCATTGCGGTAATTCCTGATTGAAGGACTTCCTAAAAAGTAATCCGATGAGAGCGAGGTAATAATATTGTCTAGACGGGAATTGCCTAGCATAATCCAGCCGGAGCGAACGAACTCTCCGTTAATGTTCCCGCCTAATCCTCGTCCAATTGTTCCTTCAAGAGAATTAAGGGGTCGGTAGGTATCGGTCGAGTCGGTTTCGATTAAAAGCGGATGATTGGCTCCCGAATCAATCATAAGCCATAAGTCGCGGATTTCCTTTGTATCAAGTTCTACCCTTGCAGTCATAAATGGCCGTCCGCGCAATAGGTGTAATGGAATCACTTCCGCCATAAACGGAACTTTATAATCCTGTGGTCGGGTAAATCGGATTTGATTTTTGTAATAGTTGATTGTGACAGCTAGCTGCTTAAACTTGTCAATTCCTATTAATCCATGAACTTTAGTTCCAATGAATGAATCGAGAGAAAAAATCTCTTCCTGCAGAAGAATCATATTGACGAACATAGGTTCCAGATTTCCGAAATTCACCTTAACAACCGGGGTGACACATGCATCCAGAGATATGGAATTCCCGGGTGCTGTAAGCTTGAATTTCCTCAAACAGTAAGGCTCAAATTCAGAAACCAACTGCGGATCGGTAATTATTAATCCTTCAATTCCGCTGTCGAGAATGAGTTTAATTGGAATTGTATCTTGCAATACGACGCTAATTATAACCAGGTTATCGTAGTTTTCGAAACTTCTTATTTCCTTTTTTTTCTTTTCAGACAACCTGAAAGTGCCAATTTGGGCACTGACGTTTAAGCCCCCTATTAAGATTAACACCAAAAGCAATCTGAGATGAAGCATATTAAAATTGATAACCTTTTATTGCCTTCATTTAATAAAGTAAATTTGCAGAAAATATTTTAATGATTGACAAATTATTTAAAAGTTTATGGATAAGCAAGTTATTGAGAAGATTACCCATGAGTGGAACCAAATATATTCACCTTCAGAACAAGGGAAATTAGAGTATTTACTTGAACTGGTTGAAATGACCAGGCAAAATTATAAATACCCTCCTCAACCAACTGGGTGGTATAAAGATGCTGTGGTTTATTCGCTTTATGTAGATCTTTTCAATACTACATTTAAGGGACTTGAAGATAAGCTTGATCATTTAAAAGAGCTTGGAGTAACCTGTTTGTGGCTGTTACCAATACTCGATTCTCCTATGCGCGACGCCGGTTTTGATATTCGCGATTATAGGAACATTCGTCCCGAATTACTTGGCTTGCCTGCTGATACACCTGCTGAAGTTAAGCAGGAAGAGTTTAGGAAGTTTCTTCACAAAGCTCATGAACATGGTATCAGGGTAATTTTTGACATTGCAATGAATCATACCAGTGAAGAGCATCCATGGTTTATTGAATCACGCAAAGGTCCTGATAATCCATATCGCAATTATTATATCTGGGAAAAAGACACAAATAAATACAAGGAAACACGAATTATATTTAAGGGCATGGTGCCCGGTAACTGGCAGAAAGATGGTGACTATTATTTCTTTCACAGGTTTTTTGAGTTTCAACCCGATTTGAACTACAGAAATCCTGATGTAATAATAGAGGTCATTAAAATACTAATGTTCTGGCTGGAACAGGGACTTGATGGTTTCAGAGCTGATGCCATACCTTACATTTGGAAGGAAGATGGGACAGACTGCGAGAATTTGCCACAGGCTCATAATATACTTAAAATTTTCAGGGCTGTTCTCGACTATGTTCGGCCTAATACATTACTTCTTGCAGAAGCTTGTCAGCCACCGGTTGAAGTGGTAAGGTACTTCGGTCAAGGAGATGAATGCCATGCGGGTTACCATTTCCCACTTATGCCAATGATCTTCAAGTCGCTGGCAATTCAAAAGCCAGAACCAATTGAGAATATTCTTCATCCTTCAATTACTCCTGAGATAGGATATGATAATCAATGGTTTACTTTCCTGCGACTGCATGATGAGCTAACGCTTGAAATGGTGAATGCTGAAGATCGCGAAATAATACACTCACACTATTGCAAGCACCCACTCTGGGATTTCCGACTTGGTGAAGGTGTAGCTTCAAGATTATCAGAATTGCTTGATCGCGACGACAGAAAGATTGCACTGGCATACAGTATTATGCTGACTTTGCCGGGTACTCCCATAATATATTATGGCGATGAATTTGCAAAGCTGAATGATCTGGAGTTCTACAATTCATATAGCAAGATGACAGGAAAAGAAGATTCCCGCTACCTTGCAAGAGGTTATATGGATTGGGATGGAATTAAGAATGAACTTATGAACTCCGATTCGCTCACGAGTCGCACCTATGATAACATTAAGCACTTGATTGCTGTGAGATCAAAAAATTCTGTTTTTGGCAGGGGGAAAATAGTATGGTTAAAGCCAGAAAAATCTGCTGACAGAAAACTGCTGGCCTATAGGCGGGAATACGATAATAATGTTATTACTGTTGTGCAGAATTTATCGGAACATGAAGTGACTATTGATGATAACTCGTTCCTGCATGGTGGCAATCAGGTTGATTTGCTCACAGGCAATAAGCTATCCTTCCCATACATAATGAAACCTTACGAATTCGTTTGGCTGGGATAATAAATTGAGAATCTAAACAAAAAGTGTAAAACCAATAAACCTAACCATATGTCGAATGCAGTTGTAAAAACAAATTTTAATCTACCCGGACAAACTAACCTCTATATTGGAAAAGTACGTGATGTGTATCACATTAAGGATGAATTGCTTATTATGGTAACAACCGACCGCATATCGGCATTTGATGTTGTATTACCAAAGGGAATTCCATATAAAGGCCAGGTTTTAAATCAGATAGCTTCGAGATTTCTTGATGACACTTCAGATATTGTACCTAATTGGAAGATTGCCACCCCCGATCCTATGGTTACTGTTGGAAGGCTTTGTGAGCCCTTTAAAGTGGAAATGGTAATCAGGGGATATTTATCAGGTCACGCCTGGAGAGAGTATAAAAGTGGTAAGCGCACTCTTTGTGGCGTTGCAATGCCGGAAGGTATGAAAGAGAATGATAAATTTCCTGAACCAATAATTACTCCCACTACTAAAGCCATGATTGGACATGATGAAGATATTTCACGAGAGGAAATTTTACAATCGGGTCTGGTATCAGAGGAAGATTATGTGAAGTTGGAAAATTATACAAGACAGATTTTTGCAAGGGGGACAGAAATAGCCGCGAAGATGGGTCTTATCTTAGTTGACACTAAATACGAGTTTGGTAAGGATGGGAGCGATATTTACCTGATCGACGAGATACATACCCCCGATTCTTCGAGATATTTTTACCTGGAGGGATATGAAGAAAGGCAGAATAAAGGCGAATCCCAGAAACAACTGTCAAAAGAATTTGTAAGAGAGTGGCTTATTGCAAATGGATTTCAGGGTAAGGATGGTCAACAGGTACCCGAAATGTCAGAAGAGTTTGTTACCCAGGTATCAGAGAGATACATAGAATTATATGAAAGTATAACGGGTGCAAAGTTTGAAAGAGCCGATATATCCAATGTTCTGAAAAGAGTTGAGAGCAATATCAACAACTTTATTACCGCATATTACAGATAAAAAAATCCTGTCAGGTTTGATCACATTCCTGACAGGATTTCTAATACTTCAGAATCATCTTAACCTTGATTCTTCATTGCTTTAGGTCCTAACATATTTATTGGGTTCAATGCTTCGTCGAGGTCTTCCTTCGATAAAATATTATTTTCAAGAACGAGGTCATAAACCCTCTTTCCGGTTTCAAGAGCTTGTTTAGCAAGCAATGTTGATGCTTCATAACCAATTATTGGGTTCAGTGCTGTAACAAGGCCAATGCTATTGTAAACCATATTCCGGCATACCTCTTCATTTGCGGTAATTCCCGAGATACAACGGTGATTTAGAGTACTCATGCCATTTTTAAGCATTTCAATTGATTCAAACAGGCAGTGAGTAATAATAGGTTCCATAACATTAAGTTCCAATTGACCGGCTTCTGCTGCCATTGTAATAGTAAGATCATTTCCAATTACCCTGAAAGCAATTTGGTTAACGACTTCAGGGATTACAGGATTTACTTTTCCGGGCATAATTGTACTTCCGGGTTGCATTGGAGGAAGATTTATTTCATTAAAGCCGGCTCTTGGTCCTGATGACAATAGACGGAGGTCGTTTGAAATCTTTGAAAGCTTTACGGCAAGTCTCTTTATTGCAGATGAATACATAATGAAAGCACCTGTATCCTGTGTGGC
The DNA here is from genome assembly GCA_964547915.1 of uncultured Lentimicrobium sp. GTDB lineage: Bacteria > Bacteroidota > Bacteroidia > Bacteroidales > Lentimicrobiaceae > Lentimicrobium. The sequence goes on along the minus strand of CAZJPP010000003.1, from coordinate 130,683 downwards.
TTCAACCAGGTCGGCAGCAAGGACGACAGGATAACCGCTGATTTCAGCCAGGTGACGGGTTACAATTTCACTATATCGGGGGTCGGCATTTATACCTGTACCAATGGCAGTTCCACCCATGTTAATTTCAAGGAATAGTTGGACGTTCTGATTTAATCGGGCTATTTCCTCTTCAAGCATGGTAGCATAAGCTGAGAATTCTTGGCCCAAAGTCATTGGAACTGCGTCCTGTAACTGAGTCCTACCCATTTTAATGACATTGGTAAATTCGGCCGCTTTTTTACGGAATGCTACAATCAGGTCTTTTAAGACAGCAATAAGCTTCTTGTTATTTTTCAGAAGTGCAATCTTGATGGCTGTTGGGTAAGCATCATTTGTTGATTGAGATAAATTAACATGATTATTTGGGTGGCAGAATTCATACTGGCCTTTCTCATAACCCATAATTTCAAGTGCCCTGTTGGCAATAACTTCATTGGCATTCATATTGGTTGAGGTGCCTGCGCCTCCCTGAATCATGTCAACAACAAAGTGATAGGTGTATTTTCCATGCATAACCTCCTCGCAAGCTTGTATCATAGCATTTGCAAGTGGTTCGCTGAGTAGTCCGAGGTCATAGTTTGCTTTGGCTGATGCCATTTTGACCATTGCAAGGGCTTCAATAAACACCGGATGGAAGTTGAGCTGTACACCCGAGATATTGAAATTCTCAATTGCTCTGAGGGTCTGTATACCATAATAATTTTCATAAGGTACTTCGCGGTAACCCAACAGATCATGCTCTGTACGTGTTCTGCCTGATTCGTATTGAGCAGCCGAGCTAACCATACGGGCATTAGTTTGCCTCATTCTACGGGAGATAACCCTGGCAATATTTGAGAATATTTTAAGTGAGATGGCTCCGTTTGCCTCAAAAAAGTTCCGATAGAGTAGCAGGGCCGTTACCTCTGTTTTTGCACGGGCGTTAGTTGAATGTTCTGATTCTTCAGTAAGTGAACCTTCACCAAGAAAGTCGAATTTACTGAAATAGCTTAGTTTTTGTTCTCTTCCTATAGCTGTTGTTTTAGTGAGTTCTACTGTCCCATCATAGATAAGGAAGATTTTTTCGCGTTTGTAATTTTCGCGGAAAAGGAAATCGCCTTCAGCAATTTTAGTTGTTTCTATTGCTCCGGAAACTGTGTTTAGTTCGTCTTCATTCAGGCCTTTAAATAATTCAATTTTCTGAATGAAACTTAGGATCTCTTTGCGTTCCATATTGTTAAAAATTAAGTTTAAAATGCTTTTTTAGTGATTTTTAGATTGTGTAATATTGTTATCGCGCATTGGGAAATGCAATGTTAAAATCAGGCTGGATATTGTCGCGACAATATTGACTAATGGCTGAATTGGCAGGTGAGAATCTCAATTGAGAAGCCTTAGTCCAGTCGCTGCATGCCTGTTGCTGCTGACCTCCCTGATAGTATGCCACTCCTCTGTTATAGTATGCTTCAGCATAATCCGGCTTAAGCGTAATCGCTTGAGAGAAGTCGGATACGGCACCCGGGATGTTCATTAATTTACCCTTAAGTATACCCCTGTTATTTAAAGCCAGGAGGTGTTTGGGATTTCTGGCTAGAGCCAGATCGTAATACTTCATTGCGTCTTTATCACGACTCTGTAAATCGTTATAATTGCCGAGATAGAAGTATGCATGTGCTAAATCGGCATCTGATCGTTTATTCTCTATCACATTACCCAGAAGTGTTGGGATATCGTGCCATACTTTAGTTCTACTGAATGTTGTAACACACATTGCAAGAGCACCCAGAATTAGTATGAATTTGACCATATTCCAGGATGAAGAACTGATTGATTGTCTCTTCTCAATCAGATTCGTAATAAGTACTGCTACAATTATAAATAATCCTATGTAGGGTAGATAGGTGTATCTGTCGGCGGTAATAAAGATTCTTGACCAGAATAGAGGAAGAACCATCCCTATATGAACCACGAAAAAGAGGAATCCAAAGATGAATATACGCCTGTTTTCTATTGCATACCATATAATAAGGACTGCAATTACCAGTGCAATCATTGATCCATATACCCATGCGGGTAATCCGTTAGAGGTTATCTCGGGAAACGAATAAATAGCAGAAAGATTGAGAGGCAGTATGAGTTTTATCAGATAAAAAGAGATACCGTATAGTATTAAGAAGATTCTGTTTAAGAAGGAATAGTCTTGTTCAAGAACTGTAATGTGTCCAAATGATTCCGATGCTTTAATGGATATTATTCCGAAAATAACAGAAAAAACAAGGAATGGTATTTTTTCAATAATTGCTTTCTTATTGATCGGTCTTCGCGTGAAATAATCAATGAGCAGAAGAATTAAAGGAAAAGTTGCAGCCATTGATTTACTCAGTAGTGACAATAGAAACCATAAACCGGTAAGTGCCAGGTCTTTTACTTTGAATCCATTCAGATATTTGTGGTATTGTAGTAGTCCGGTTAAAAAGAATAGAGAATACAGTAGCGAACTTCTTGTTGAAATCCATACAACCCCTTCCACATGCATGGGGTGGAGTGCAAATAGGAAAGCCACAACTAATGATGCCTCAAATTTCAGCGACCACCGTTGCATCAATTTAAAGACTAAGAATGTGTTGAGAAGGTGAATCAGAATGTTTGTAAGTATATGCAACCAAGCTAAATCACCCCAAATATTGTAACAGATTTTAAAGGTTAGAATTGCCAGAGGTTGATACATGCCCAGATAGAAAGTGCTGAAAACGCTCTGTCCATTTTGCGAATTACCTGTTACAGAAGGATTTGTGAAGTATTCGCCGTCGTCCCAGCCAATGAGCATCTCATTCTTTAGTGCGACAGCAAAGATCAAAAATGTGATAAACAAAAGTGCAGCTATTGCCGCATGCTCACGCCTGATCATCATACCTCCGGCCAGGCTTACTTTTTCAGAGTAATCCCGATGCTGATTAATAGATTTAGCAGGCTTTGTCATTTTTTTTATCATTCATTCAAATTCTTTGCAAAGGTAGTCTTTCGGTTTCTAATTTTGTATCTTTGATCAACTATAAAAACATAACCATATGAAGAGGGCTGTTGAGCTTATTTTTGTTTTATTGATAGCTATTTTTATTAGTTCATGCGATGGCAAGGGTGATAAGTTGACTAACAGGATACAGTATGATGTTACAATTATTTCACCGGAGACTGATCTTGACTGGTGGGTTCAGAATTTAGAAGGTAATAAGCGCGAAACCCTTGTTAAATCTTTAATGGCTGCTGCAAAGTCGGGTGATCATAAAGTTTATGATGTACTTACTTTTAAAGAAATGACACAAGAAGAGATTGCTGAAAAGGGTATACGTAAAGACTTGATGACTTTGATCAGGGAGTATCCGCCATATGCCGAATATGACACCCTCATAATTAGTGAGATTGATTTATCAGATATATCAAAGGTGAGATTTCTTGAAGAATGGTATCTAAATGAAGAAACCGGAAAGATCACTAAAAAAGTTGTTGCCATGTGTCCGATGCTTGAAAGCTATACTGAGACAGGTGAATTAAGGGGACATCTGCCACTTTACTGGGTTTCGTTTGTTAGGAAATTTCCACTAGGCCGCTGATAGCTAAAATTCATAGTTAACAATTTGAATAGCAATGTGCGAACGCATTACTGCAAGTTGGCGGTAATGACATATTTTGTACTTTTGCCCCCTTAATTCCAAAAATGGTATATCAGTTTCATACTCTGCCAAATGGCATAAGATTAGTACACCGGCAAGTGGGAAATTTAGTTGCTCATTTGGCTGTAATGATAAATACAGGCACCCGTGATGAGGAGCCAAATGAAGGCGGTCTGGCTCACTTTATTGAGCATATGATTTTTAAGGGAACTCAAAAAAGGAAACTATACCATGTGCTGGGTTACCTGGAAAATGTTGGAGCAGACCTAAATGCTTATACAACCAAAGAAGAGACTTGTATACATGCCTCATTCCCTGTTCAGCATTATAAAAGAGCATTCGACTTGTTTTCAGATATAATTACCAATTCAACATTTCCTGTTAAAGAAATTGAAAAGGAAAAAGATGTGGTAATTGATGAAATTAACGGATACAAGGATTCGCCGTCAGAGCTTATTTTTGATGAGTTTGAAGAAATGCTGTTTAAAGAGCATCCTTTGGGCAAGCCAATACTGGCTACTCCTGCTATTGTTAAGAAAATTAGTCGAAAAAAAATAATAGACTTTATTTCAAAGCATTACAATACTGACCAGATAGTGATCAGTTCAGTTGGTAATATAAGTTTTACAAAGCTTGTAAATCTGGCCCAGCAGTATTTCGGGAATATCCCGGCTAATATTAGAAAGTCGTATAGAGCGCCATTTGTTAATTATAAGCCTGAACAGAAAGTAGTGAAGAAATCAGGTTTTCAGACTCATTGTATACTGGGAAGTCCTGCATACAGTTATGTCGACAACAGGCGTACTACATTGGCATTACTTTCAAATATACTCGGGGGACCAGCTATGAATTCAAGACTTAGTATGGCTTTGCGGGAAAAAAGCGGTATCTCATACAATGTTGAAGCGAACTATACACCTTATGGTGATACAGGGTCCTTTATGATTTACCTGGGAATTGATAATGGGTCACTAGACAAAGCTCTTAGTATAGTTAACAGAGAGTTGCAAAAGCTTAAAAAGGTTAAGCTTGGCAGTATGCAGATAAATATGGCAAAGCAACAATTCGCGGGACAATTAGCCATATCCTTTGAATCAAATCTGAATGACGCACTTTCTATGGCAAAAAGTGTTTTAGCCTACAATACTGTTGACACTCTGGATATATTAATAAATAAGATTAATGCGATTACCAGCGATGAATTACTTGCTGTTTCAAATGAGATACTTGATGAAGAAAGGATAAGCAGACTGGTGTATAGCAATAAGAAAATCTGATAGTTAAAGGAATTAGAAATATGGACGAGTTATTCGAGAAGCAACAGTATTCCACTACCAGGCGTGAGTATGAAGAATATGCGATTAATCATACATTGGCTGATGATGATTTGATGAGCGAACTGGTGAGAAGAACCCATTTGTCATTTACAACTGCAGGGATGCTTTCGGGTGTTTTGCAGGGTCGATTACTAGAGAATCTTGTAAGGATGATGAATGCCCGGATAATTGTTGAAATTGGTACTTATACCGGATATTCAGCGATTTATATGGCCAGGGGGCTCAGGGAAAATGGCGTTTTGTATACAATTGATAATAATCCGGAGATAGAAGACCTTGCTAATGAGTTTATTGAAAGAGCAGGACTGAGCGATAGGATAACTACTTATCAGGGTGATGCATTAGAAGTATTGACAGAAACTATCTTTCCTCTTACCGAAGCTAACATCGACCTTGTGTTTATTGATGCTGACAAGGAAAACTATGTGAACTATTTTAATCTTTGTATTGATAAGGTAAGGCAGGGCGGGTATATTATTGCTGATAACGTACTATGGTACGGTCGTGTGTTTGATTCACAGCAGTACAACGACAAGGAAACCAAAGGAATCATTGCATTTAATGAAATGGTTATCAGTGACCACAGGGTTGAACCCTTACTTCTGCCAATTAGAGACGGACTAATGATTCTAAGAAAGCTGTAATTGTATCGGTAAATACCGGTAACATTGCCACAACCCAATTAAACCATTACTCTGTAATCGTATTTTACGAGGTTTAGCTCCTCATTAGCTTTGACAATCTTTTTCTTAAGGTCTTCTTTGAACTCCATTAGCTTTTGATGAAGTTTTGAGTCGTCAACTGCGAGTATTTGAACCGCGAGGATACCGGCGTTGCGGGCACCATTTATAGCAACAGTTGCAACAGGAATTCCCGGAGGCATTTGCACCATTGCAAGCAAAGAGTCCATTCCATCGAGAGAAGCTTTAATAGGAACACCAATAACCGGCAGTGGAGTCATTGCTGCAATAACTCCGGCTAAATGAGCAGCCATCCCTGCACCAGCTATGATAACCCTTATACCTTTATCATATGCACCCTTGCTAAATTTTTCAACTTCATCCGGGGTGCGGTGTGCTGACAAAGCATTTATTTCAAAAGGAATTTGAAAATCGTTGAGTATTTCAGCGGCTTCTTTCATGACAGGCAGGTCAGATGTGCTGCCCATTATTATACTTACTTTAGGTTTCATAGTTGGCAATTTTTGCGATTACAAACATAAACAATTCGTTGACATGCTTTGTTGGTTGGCATGTTTTTGTTTGGTTATCCATAATTTGCTGGCTAATTTTGATACCTTTGTTGAATTAAAATTGTGTGATTATGGAGAGCACCATAAAAGTTAAAGATAAAGAATTTGAGGTTTATATTCCTTATGAAAAAATTGATGCAGCGATTTCTGTAGTTGCTGAAAACATAAACAAAGATCTTCATGGGAAAGATCCACTTTTCCTGATTATTCTTAATGGTGCCTTTATGTTTGCCGCTGATTTGCTCAAAAAAGTCACGATTGAATGCAGCCTTTCGTTTGTGAAGCTGGCATCATATGAGGGAACCAGAAGTTCAAATGTTGTCAGGGAGCTTATTGGTCTGAATGAGAAAATTGAAGGACGAAATGTTATAGTGATTGAAGATATTATAGATACAGGCAAAACATTGGAAGTATTGCTTGAAATGCTTCAAAAATACAATGCTGCTTCAGTACAGATTGCTACTTTATTGTTTAAACCTGATGCGTTTAAAGGTAATTATGGCATTGATTATGTCGGAATGGAAATACCTAACGACTTTATTGTCGGTTATGGTTTGGATTACGACGGATATGCAAGGAATCTGCCTGATATATATAAAATAGTGGAGTAAGTATTAGATGTGTTGTTATAAATCAGCTTTAATAAAATCTTTTAGAATATGCTTAATATTGCCCTATTTGGACCTCCGGGAGCAGGTAAAGGAACACAGTCGGCTTTGCTGATAGAGAAGTACAAACTAATATATATTTCCACTGGAGATCTGCTCAGGCAGGAGATTAGTGAAGGAACTGAACTTGGTAAAAATGCGGCCGACATTATCAATAGAGGGCAGCTTGTATCAGATGAGATGATAGTTGAGCTGATTGAAAAGCGGATTATGCTTAGTGCCGGCAATAATGGGATTTTGTTTGATGGTTTCCCGCGTACAATGGTACAGGCATACATTCTTGAAGGATTACTACTCAAGCTGAATACCTCACTGGCATGTATGCTGAGTTTGGAAGTCCCCCGTGAAGAACTTATAAGTCGTTTAATTGAAAGAGGAAAATCATCGGGACGAAGTGATGATACTGCCGATGTAATTGAATTCCGTTTGCAGGAGTATGATAACAAAACCAAGCCTGTAATTGAGTTTTATCAGTTCAGGGACAAGTATATTCCCATAAATGGGGTAGGGCCGATTCCTGAGGTGTTTAAGCGGCTTACGGAATCAATTGATAAAACATTGTCGAATGTTTGGTTTAATTTAGTTTTGACAGGGGCCCCAGGTTCGGGTAAAGGTACGCAGGGTAGATTACTCGCTAAAAAATATAATCTCTACTACATTTCAACAGGCTCGCTTTTAAGAAAAGAAGTCCGGGCTAATACTGAAATTGGAGAAATTGTTAAGAGTGTGATGGATAGGGGAGACCTTGTTTCGGATGAGATAGTAATAAAGCTTATTGAGAGGGAGATTAAGCAGCATAACAATGTACGGGGATTTATTTTCAAAGGATTCCCCAGAACTGTTGTTCAGGCATATATTCTCGATGGACTTTTGCGCCGGCTTGATTCAACGGTGTCCTTCTGCATCGAACTCAGTGCATCGACGCTTGAATCCATAAAGCGATTGAGTGCAAGGGCTAAGACACCTAATGCCCGTGCTTATGATGTTAATACCGATCTTATCGTACACCGTTTGGAAGAGTATAACGAAAAGACGGTGGCAGTTGGTAGTTTCTACGATAAGCAGAATAAATTCACTGCCGTGGATGCAAGTGGTAAAGAAAGTATTGTTTTTGACCGATTATGTGATAAGGTTGAGAAGGCAATGCGGATTTTACGTTAAATAGTATAATTTTCAATTAAATCCCTAATTAATAATGGCGTCTTCAAATTTTGTGGATTATGTGAAACTCTATCTCCGGTCAGGTGATGGAGGTGCCGGGTCAGCACATTTATTGCGCACCAGGGGTAATCCCAGAGGAGGCCCTGATGGTGGAGATGGAGGTCGTGGAGGCCATATTATCCTTAAAGGTAATGCACAATTATGGACTCTTCTGCATCTTAAATATACCAAACATATTAAAGCCGGAGATGGTGTTAGCGGAAGCAATAACCGGAAGACAGGAGCGAATGGTAAGGATATATTTATAGAAGTACCATTAGGAACTGTTGTAAGAGACTCTGAGACAATGGAACAAGTAGCGGAAGTTACAAATGATGGGGAAACTGTCATTATTGTTCCCGGAGGTCGGGGAGGCTTGGGTAACGATCATTTTAAGACAGCAACACATCAGACTCCCAGATATGCTCAACCCGGGGAACCGGGAATTGAGACCTGGATGGTTCTTGAATTAAAGATTCTTGCTGATGTGGGCCTTGTGGGATTTCCCAATGCCGGCAAATCGACACTCCTTGCTGCTATATCGGCTGCAAAACCTGAGATCGCCGATTATCCATTCACTACACTGCGACCTAATCTTGGGATTGTTTCTTACCGTGATAATCAGTCATTTGTTATGGCCGACATACCGGGAATTATTGAAGGAGCATCCGAAGGCAAGGGCTTGGGATTAAGGTTTCTTCGTCATATAGAAAGAAATTCTGTACTTCTTTTTATGGTGCCCGCTACTGCCGCAAGCATAAAAAAAGAGTACGATGTTTTATTGAACGAGCTTGATCAATATAATCCTGAGTTGCTTGATAAAAAGCGTTTATTGGCGGTAACTAAGTGCGATCTAATTGATGAGGAAGGCATGAAAAAACTAAAACGCAGAAAAATGCCCGAAATACCTGTTGTTTTTATATCTTCGCACACAGGCTCAAATCTTGTTGCTCTAAAAGATATGATCATGAGGGCTTTATCTGAATCGTTTTAGAGTAAGCTATTAATCATCCATTCTCTAACTGAATGATGGAATTTCTAATCAACCTCGATAAGCAAATATTCCTTGCTATAAACGGATTTCATAGTCCCTTCTTTGACCAGGTAATGTACTTTCTTAGCATGAAGCTGGTTTGGGCTCCATTATATATAGCCCTGATTGTTTTGATGTGGTCATCTTGCAGGCGAAAATTTCTGGTGATTATTCCCTTAATAATTTTGATGGTTACACTTACGGATCAGGTATCGGTGGCTCTTTTCAAAGATGTTTTCCAAAGACTACGACCTTGTCACGATCCATCTCTCGATGGATTGGTAAGAATTCTGCATGGCCATTGTGGCGGTCAATATGGTTTTATTTCTTCGCATGCTTCAAATACCTTTGGTGTTGCTGTCTTTTCGGGCCTGGTATTAAGACATCGTTATGTGTGGGTATTCCCTCTCCTGATATTCTGGGCTGCAGCCGTTTCATACAGTAGGATATATCTGGGCGTTCATTTCCCTGCTGATGTTCTGGTGGGCGCTGTGGTTGGAGCTATTATCGGATGGCTTATTTATGCTCTTATGAAGTGGTTGTTCAAAAAATGGAAGAAGTATAGGGTTTCTTCTTTATCTTAGCATCAATAATTTTGTGAATATGAAAGCCAGAATGATTACTGACAATAGTCTGATTGATGAGGTTATTGCGGCCTGTGAAGTTTGCTACGTTGGCATGGTAGATCAGAACAATATGCCATACACCCTGGGTTTTAACTTTGGTTACTTCGATAAAGTGTTATATCTGCACGGGGGACCAACAGGAACAAAAATCGATATTTTGAGGAATAATCCGAATGTATGCATTATTATGAGTACCGCTCATCAAATGTATCATCAATCGGAGAATGTTGCCTGTAGCTTTGGTATGAAATACAAAAGTGTGCTTATCAGGGGTAAGGTTGAATTTATTGAAGATCTTGAGGAAAAAGTCCTGGCCCTTACACATGTAATGCGACAGTACACAAAAAGGGAAGACTTTCGGTACGGTCAGCCATCACTGAAGAATGTTACAGTTTTTAAAGTGGTTCCTGAAAAAATGGAGTGTAAGTACTTTGGATATTAATATCCTGAAAGGTCATAACTAAGAATCAGTGATGGTCGTATGACCTCTTTCTGGCTGAGATATGATACTCTTATCCCTGCACTAATAGGATAAGGTAGTGTGAATAAGTGAAAGTCAGCGATCGCGTCAGCTCCGATTGAAGTATAACTTTTATTATTACCCACTGCAATATCATAAAAAGCGTTCGCTCTTATTCTTTTCAAATAGAATACAGTTCCAATTGACAGGTCGGGATACATCACCGGTAATGAGTATGATGGCCTGAGTCTGACGAGAGATGAAGGTGTTCGTTCGTTAAATCCTGCAGGAATTCCAATATCACCCGAGAATCTGTACCCTGTTGAAGATATGTTTAACTCCTGCAATGCTCCATACAACTGTAAAGAATGGTTACAGAACAGGCCTGGCATGTATGCTCTTGCCTGAAATGATATCAGGTCTCCGACTTTAATACTTCCATATAGTGATTTCTTAAAATGAAAGTCTAGCCTCAATCCGGTTCTTGGAGCAATATCTCTTTGTGCGGTTTTCTCATAAAAGAAACCGCCGAGCCTTAAATCTCCGCTTCCAGTCCTTCCTCCGGTAAAATTATCAGGAGTCTTATTATTTCTGCTTGTCTGAATTAGTTGGTGGTTCAGATTGATGAAACCACCTATGCTATATTTACCTGTCAGGGTTTGAAGCATCTGTGTTATGCCAATATCCCAGGTTGTTTCATCCCATGAAAGCCGGAAGGCTGAATCTCTGCTCCCTGCAATTGCAGATCTGCCACCATAGGAGACTGACGATGAAATAGTCGGGAACCATCCTTCCCAACTTATGTTTGCTTTAAAAAGGCCGGCTTCTTCTTCAGTGTTGTATTCATAACCTGCTGTCATAAACAATGTACTAAGAAGATTCTGTGACATCAGAGAGATCCCGGGATATAACTCCTGATCGTCGATGTTAATATGTAATGGTGCCCAGCTATGTATGTTGACAAGTCCTGATGCGCGGGAGTAGTTTCTGATTTCAGAAATTTCTTTATTTGGTGATTGAACTTTGGTAACAGGATCACTTGCTTTAAGTCTTAGTTCCTCATCCTGAAGTGCTTTAGCTAAAGGCCAGTTATTTAGCAGAATGATAGTATCAGTTACAGGAGGTATGTTTTCTGACAGTTTTGATTGCTTTATTCTGTATCCATTGGCAGTGTAATCCTGATAAACAAATTCATTACCTGTGCTAAAAGGTTGACCAGTACCATAGTTAGAGAATGTTTGTCTGTAAAGTTCCAGATTAGTTAAGTCTAATAGAAATACTTCACTTCGTTCATTTATGTCCATACTGAACAGCACACCCTGATCAGAATAATAAGGGCTGGAGATTTCAGTAAAAGAATAGTCCGACAGTTCTGTAAATAAGCTGTTTGAAATTTCATAATTTACGAGTTGCTTGCCCTTATTTGACGTTGAAACACAAACAATGTTATTTCCATCGGGGGACCATGCGGGAGAAGACAGAAAAGCATCAGGTGGTGTTTTAGTCCTTTTGATAACATTACCATTGAAATCAAGGATAGTAATAAAAAAATCACCATTATCAGAGACTTCTGACACTGCTATTAAGGAGTTGGTAGGGTTAATGGCAGGAGCAAATACTTTTAGAGTAGTTTTTATCCTATTGATCTCATTAGTTGAGGGATTTAACAAAACAATGGATGAGAATCTAAGGTTTTCCCAGCGTACATGTGGTCGCTGCTCAATCCAGCTTAGCCATGTTCCATTGAATGAAATGTCGGAGGTTAAAAGATATCCTGGTGTGTGAATTATTTTTTCATTGCCGAGACTATCAATGCATACAAATCGTGGGATATCTGAAAGTGAGCTTCTTAATGCAATAATATCTTTTTGGAAAAGAAATGGATGAGAATAATTAGTGTAAACACCGGTTTCTTTAACAGGAAAAGCAATGCCGGTTTCTTCCGTGACAGTTTCGTTGGTCCATAAGCTATCAAGTCTTTTGGTTACCTCATTGTAAAGGTTTTTTTTGTTCAGGGTGGTGATATCTTTAATTCCTTTGCTAAAAGGATTTAGTCTGTATGGACTTCTACCGGTGAAGTTTAATGCTGAGTTCCATAAAACATTACTGTACTTTTGGCGGGAAGAAGCAACAATGTGATAACCGAGCACATATTCATCAGGGATGAAATCACGATATGAACCGAGAACAGCCTTTGGATAAGAATACTTTCCGATTTCTTTGATTTGGGCTCTCAGTGGCATTGCAAAATTAGCGACTCTACCTCTGCCTGATTGAGAAAGAGCTGTTTCAGTGGCAACGGCATCTCCTTCCATAAACCATGGTGGGACAAATAAACCCAGAACAGCCGGAGCCGCTTGCTGTCCAAAGATGTACCCCAGAACCTTTGTAAAGCCCTGATTGACTTTGGAAATTTGGGCAATATGTCTGAATTCATGTAGCACCAATTGGTCTATCCAGGGTTGAGCATAAATGTTTTGAGGAGGTACCATTAAAAACTCCAGTCTTCTGGGTGCCCATATTGCATATGCGTTTGAATAGACATTTCCGGTATGAAGAATTACCGGTGTAAAGGGTGCGCTGATATTTAATGATCTTGAAACAGATAATCCGGAATCTTCCAGTAATTCAGATGTCTTAACCGCTTTTTCTCTGTATTGTCGTGGGTAAATTACTTTAAAATCTTGAGAGACAATTTGTTCCCATTTAACACTCCATGGCTCTTGTCCAATATTATAATATTGGGCCTTGGCTGATTGGCCGAGTAATACAATTATGAATATTATCAGGTACCTGACCATGACGAGAATGCATTCCATTCGGGAGTTTTAGGAGGGGCAGCGATGATGACAATCTCTTTTCCCCCGACCGGGTGTTTGAAAATGAGTTTGTATGCATGGAGATCAATAGATCCGTCTTTGTTTGCTCTTTTAGCTCCATATTTCACATCACCTCTTATTGGTAGTCCGGCTGCAGCCAGTTGAGCTCTTATTTGGTGATGTCGACCGGTATGAAGGTTTACTTCCAGTAAATGAATTGTATTCCCGGAGGCTCTGTGGATGAAAGTAAGTTCTGCCAGTTTGCCTCCATCAGATTCCGACCTGACAACTACCGATTTATTCGCAGCTTCATTCTTTTTCAGATAGTTTTTCAGAAGTTGTTCACCTACAGGGGGCAGAACATCCGTAATTGCCAGGTAAATTTTGACGAAGTCCCTGTTCTTAATTAGTTGAGTCATTCTGCTCAGAGCTTTGGAAGTTTTGGCGAAAATGACAGCACCACTAACCGGGCGGTCAATTCGATGTACAAGACCTAAGAATACTTCACCCGGTTTTTGGTACTTAATTTTGATGTAATTTTTAACAAGGTCTAACAGTGGTTGGTCGCCTGTTTTATCACCCTGCACTATTTCTCCGGCAAGTTTATTAATGACAATAAGATGATTGTCCTCGAACAATATCCTTGAGCTTATATTATCAATAGACTGAGCCGGCATTTTTAGTTTATTTCTCTCTTAAATTTTAATATTGTTCTTTTTCATTCGGGAAGTCTTTGCTTTTAACGTCAGTAATGTAAAGACTTACAGAGTTTTTGATTTGAGTGCTCAAATCATTATATCTGCGAAGGAACCTTGGAGAGAATTCCTGAGTTATACCAAGCATATCATGAATAACCAATACTTGTCCATCGACTCCTGAGCCGGCTCCAATTCCTATGATGGGAACTTTAAGCTCCTGAGCGACACGAGTACCAAGGGAAGTGGGTATTTTTTCGAGAACTATACTAAAACACCCAATATCCTCAAGTAAATGCGAATCAATGAGTAATTTTGTAGCTTCTTTCTCATCGGTTGCCCGAACTACATATGTGCCGAATTTGTGGATGGATTGTGGCATCAAACCGAGGTGCCCCATTACCGGAATGCCCGCAGATAGTATTCTTTCTACTGATTCTTTTATTTCGGTTCCTCCTTCCATTTTAACTGCATCAGCACCTGATTCTTTCATAATTCGTATAGCAGAAGTCAGTGCTTCTTTCGAATTACCCTGGTAAGTTCCAAATGGAAGATCAACAACCACCAAAGCTCTTTTTACTGCTCTAACGACCGAAGATGCGTGATAAATCATCTCATTAAGGGTAATAGGCAAAGTTGAGGTATGCCCGGCCATAACATTTGATGCGGAATCACCGACAAGAATTACATCAAGTCCTGCCTGGTCGAGTAGTCGGGCCATTGAAAAATCGTATGCTGTGAGCATTGCAATTTTTTCGTCATTATTCTTCATTTCTTGAAGAACATGTGTAGTTACCTTAGAAACAGAGGCGAATTTTGATTTTTTTAGTTCCATTTTTTATGAGGATTTTCCCGTTTGGGTATTAATTGCAATTTGCAAATCTATGAAAAGAACACATACCTGCCGGCTATATCAAAAACCATATATTCCGGTCATCAATTGATAATAAACACATGTAAGAGTGCTCTGTTTTTTATTTGCGAAAGTATTTGACAATACAATTTGAAGTTTTTGGTGTTTAATTGATATAGACATTAAAAACACTCTTGTAATATGCAGACATTCAAATTAATACATAGTACACAGACTCCAGAACCTATAAATCCCGATACTATAAATCCGACGACGATACCCGATACCCCGTATCCGGTAACACCTACACCGGAATTTCCCGATCCTAATAGTCCGGCAATCAATAATCCTACGAAGATGCCGGAAATTGAGAGGCCTGGATCGCCTGATGTAGAACCTTCATCTCCTGAAACACCGGTACCTCCTCCTGCGGGTAGTTTTTAATTCTCGCAATATTTTTTCAGCTATTTTGAAATTAAATGTACTTTTGTAGCTAACAGACCCATTGTGGTTAGAATTCAAAAGTATATTTTCAATGAAAAGAATAAGCCTTCTAATTATTTCAGTTTCTCTTATCTTAACCGGACTACTATCATCGTGCGAAACAGATATTGATGTTACCGCTGAATACAAGGATATCACTGTGGTTTATGGTATTCTGAGCAGAAACGACTCAGTTCATTATTTCAGAATAAATAAGGCTTTTCTAGGAGATGGCAACGTCTTGGAATATGTTACAAATGCCGACTCATCAAGTTATTATGATAATCTGGAAGTAACACTTACAGAATCAAATTCAGCAGGTCCAACAAGAACACTGCAGTTTGATACAATTCAGATTGATAATAAGGAAGATGGGACATTTTATGGACCAAAACAGGTGGCTTATAAGTCTGAATTTAAAATTCCGACTGGTGATCAGGAATATACTTATAGCCTTAAAGTACGTAACAAGATTACAGGTAAGGAGATAACATCCAAGACATCAGTTGTAAAGAATTTTGATATCACAGCCCCCAGATTTGGACAACCAACAATTGACTTCCTGACTGACAATAATTTTGTAATGAAATGGAGAAGCGGAAAGAATGGACGTCGTTATGAACCATTTATTCGCTTTTGGTTCCAGGAAGTTTTTGTTGGAAACGACACAATTGACAGATATATAGATTGGCGCTTGGGATCTGCAAAATCTAAAAATCTTAATGGTGGAGAAGAGATGACGATGCCTTACAAACCAACAGGTATTTATGAAATCTCAAAATCACTTATCCCTTATAAGGATGGCAGAGAAGCTCAGGTAATTGCAAGGTTTGTTGACAGGTGTGATTTTACTATTGCAGTTGCAGGCGATGAACTCAACACATATATGGAAGTAAACGGTCCAACCTCAGGGATAACACAAGATAGACCGGAGTATTCGAATATTGACAATGGATTAGGATTATTCTCGAGTAGATATACCAAAATGATTTCAATTCCTGTAGGAGCACCTACCGAAGCTCGCTTCATGCAGATTGAAGGATTGAAGTTTAAAGATAAATTAGGTAACTAATCTGACGAAATGTCAGTTTACTGCCACCTTATTTTTGAGGGTGTCAATTTGTTCCAAAATTTACTATTTTCTTTTGAAAGCCCATATTATCAAGGGTTTGAAATAATATTTTTTTAGTTCTGTATAAAACTGCAGACTTAAAATGATTATTGGCATAATCATTGAAATGCACATTGCAACTAAAGAAACAATCTAAAATATTAAAAAAGATATGGGTAAGATTATAGGAATTGACCTTGGTACTACCAATTCGTGTGTTGCAGTTATGGAAGGGAGTGAACCGGTGGTTATCCCTAACAGCGAAGGCAGACGTACTACACCTTCAATAGTTGCATTTACAAGCAACGGTGAAAGAAAAGTTGGTGATCCTGCAAAACGTCAGGCAATTACCAATCCTGAAAAAACTGTTTTCTCTATAAAAAGGTTTATGGGTGAAACTTTTGACCGGGTAACAAAAGAAACCGGCAGAGTTCCTTATAAAGTCGTAAAAGGAGACAACAACACACCGCGTGTTCAAATTGATGATCGTACATATACTCCACAAGAAATTTCAGCAATGGTTCTTCAAAAAATGAAGAAAACAGCTGAGGATTATCTCGGACAGACCGTAACTGAAGCAGTTATCACTGTTCCGGCATATTTTAGTGATTCACAACGTCAGGCTACAAAAGAAGCCGGTGAAATCGCAGGCTTAACCGTAAAAAGGATTATTAACGAGCCGACAGCAGCTGCACTTGCATATGGGCTTGACAAGAAGAGTACCGACCTTAAGGTAGCTGTATTTGACCTTGGTGGAGGTACGTTTGATATTTCAATTCTTGAACTTGGTGAAGGTGTATTTGAAGTTAAGTCAACAAATGGTGATACCCATTTAGGTGGAGATGATTTTGACCATAAAATCATAGACTGGTTAGCAGAAGAATTTTTGAATGACGAAGGGATTGACCTTAGGAAAGATCCTATGGCATTACAGCGTCTGAAAGAAGCTGCTGAGAAGGCTAAGATTGAGTTGTCTAGCTCAACTTCCACCGAAATTAACCTGCCTTATATCATGCCGGTTGATGGTATTCCAAAACACCTTGTCCGCACATTATCACGTGCAAAATTTGAACAGCTCAATGATTCTTTAATCAGGGCAACTATTGAACCATGTAAACAAGCATTGAAAGATGCAGGACTTTCAGTCAATGAAATAAATGAAGTAATTCTGGTAGGTGGATCTACAAGGATACCTGCTATCCAGAAAGTGGTTGAAGATTTCTTCGGAAGAACTCCTTCAAAAGGTGTAAATCCTGACGAAGTTGTTGCAGTTGGTGCTGCCATCCAGGGTGGTGTTCTTACAGGAGAAGTAAAAGATGTATTGTTGCTTGATGTGACACCACTGTCACTTGGTATAGAAACGTTAGGTGGAGTTATGACCAGGTTAATTGAGTCGAATACAACTATCCCAACCCGTAAATCAGAAGTTTTCTCAACCGCAAGTGATTCCCAACCTTCTGTAGAAATACATATTTTGCAAGGTGAGAGATCGATGGCCAGGGATAATAAGAGTATAGGACGTTTTCATCTCGACGGAATTCCACCTGCACCAAGAGGTATACCGCAAATTGAAGTAACATTCGATATTGATGCCAACGGAATTCTTAATGTTTCAGCAAAAGATAAGGGAACCGGAAAATCACAGCAGATTAGAATTGAAGCATCGTCAGGGTTATCTGATTCAGAAATCAAGCGAATGAAGGATGAAGCAACTGCTAACGCAGAAGCTGACAAGAAAGCTAAAGAGGAGATTGACAAACTCAATAGTGCCGATGGTATGATATTCCAGACCGAAAAGCAGCTGAAAGAGTTTGGTGATAAGATACCCGGTGAGAAGAAAGCTCCTATAGAAAAAGCGTTAGCTGATCTTAAGGAAGCACATAAAAACAAGGATGTTCAGGCAATTGACAGCGCACTTGCCAACCTGAATACAGCATGGCAGGCTGCAAGTGAGGACATATATAAAGCAACTCAGGATGCTCAGAGCCAGGGAACACCTCCCCCTCCGGGCGATCAGCCAAATAATAATACTGACTCAGAAGTCACAGATGTTGATTTTGAAGAGGTAAAATAATAGGTTCGTAATTAATTGAAAAAATCGCAGTAAGGTGCTTTCTTTACTGCGATTTTTGTTTGTGGTGTTATTTTCTTTTATTACTTTTACTGACGCAGTCATCATGTGTGACAGGTGCAATTGTAGTAAATTAAGACCTAGTTACTAATTAACCAATTAAACTTATGAATAGAAAAACCGGATTGCTATTATTTTGGATTGCTGCCATATTCCTGTTAGGATCTTGCAAATCAAGTAGCACAAACCCATTTGATACGATGGGAATTAGCAGTAATGATACACGTGATAAAATTGTTGTAATAAGTGACCTTCATCTGGGAAGTGACTTGTCATTCTCAGAGAATGTTAAGCATCTTCAACGTTTGGAACAGTTTCTTAATGAGATAAGGTTATCATCTACTGTTAAGGAATTGATTATTGGTGGTGATATGATCGATGAATGGTATATTCCTACAAGAAGCGATACATATGGTGGTGGAACTCAGGCTGACTTTGTAAGGAAAACTGTTTCGGCAAATCAGGGTGTTTTTGATGTTTTAAACGGAATTATTACTGACGGCAACATTAAGGTGACTTACCTTCCCGGGAATCATGATATGGGGTTTACTCCTGAAAGTATCGAAATTGCTTTACCGGGGATTAATCAGGCACGTGACGCCGGCGAGAAATTCGCTACTGGCACATATTATCCTGAAGGCTATCCACAAATAGCGATTGAGCATGGCCACAGATATGATTTTTTCTGCTCTATGGCACCTAATGCAATTGATGATGCTCCGGAATCATTTTTTGCTCCGGGATACTTCTTCGCAAGAATCGCTGCGAACTCTTTTACTGATCCAACAACTCAGGAAGAAGCTACAAAGGTTGGCCCTGTTACTCTGAATGATTCAACCAATCCTGAACAGTATAGTAAATATGTATACTACTCGTTATGGAAAAATATAATGGAGAGCCTTATTTATGTAAAGGATGATTTCAATGAACCAATTATTAAAACAAATATTGGGGGTCTTACAAAAACTTATGCTATCAATGATATTATACCTATGAATAGTGAGACTGACGGTAGTATTCAAATGAAACTGTATAATAATTTGTTTACACAAGCCAATTGGGATGCTCGTCAGTTATACAATAATGTTCGTTCCTTGTCAGATATCAATGCTGCAATGGTAGGGAGTCTTCAGACTGAGTTTATTGATGAAAGATCAAATGCACAGTATTTTCAGGATCCTGATTCTGATGTTCGTGTTGTGGTATTCGGTCATACACATGCCCCTATGATAAAGACATATCTAAATGCGAAGGGGGACACATGTCTCTATGCAAATTCCGGCACCTGGGAAGATAAGAAATCAAGGGATAAAAATGCCAGTATAGATCAGGATGTCGAAAAAATGGATTTCGTGACTATAGTTCCTGTTAAATCAGATAAGAATAAATTGCAGGTAGGCTTATTCCAATACCAAAAGGGTAAACACGTGCTGAAAGATAGTAAAGAGGTTGAATTGTAAACTTATATAGATAAATGAAAAACCGGCATAGGATTAACTTATGCCGGTTTTTTATTTTATGTAATTAGCCCAAGGACTAATTATGCATAGTTTGTTTATTCAGAATTTTATCTAAAACAGTGTTTTTATCAAGCTTCTTTGTACAAAAGAACCAATCATGGCAGGTAACACCTTCTCTCTTATCTTCCATTCTTTCTTTTGCAACACCACAAGAACCGGCAGTCGGAATAATGACATCATCACCGGGACGCCAGTCGGCAGGAGTAGCCACATTGAATTGATCAGCTGTCTGAAGAGCTATCAGAACACGGTATAACTCATCGAAATTACGTCCTAAGCTTAATGGATAATAGATTATTGTGCGGATGATTCCTTTTGGATCAATGAAGAATACTGCTCTTACAGCTTTTGTATTACTTTCACCCGGTTGTATCATTCCGTATTTCTTTGCTACATTCATTGTAATGTCTTCAATTAAAGGAAATTTAACGTCAACATCCTTCATTCCCTTATATTCGATTTTTTCTTTGATTGTTCTTAGCCATGCAATATGGCTGTATAATCCGTCGACTGATAAACCAACCAGTTGGCAATTAGCGCGTTCAAACTGATCGGCCATCGATGCAAAAGTCATAAACTCAGATGTGCAGACTGGAGTAAAGTCAGCTGGATGGCTGAACAGTATTACCCAGTTTCCTAAATAGTCGGTCGGGAAATTAATAGTACCCTGAGTTGTTACCGCTTCAAATTCAGGTGCTTTGTCACCTATTCGTGGCATTGAAAAAGATTCTTGTTCCATGATTGTAATTGTTATTTTTTTATTTTTTATATAGTTGCGTATTTGCTCAGAATGTAGGTCATTAAAGGCTTCAAATTGTGATTCGATTAACAGATATGATTTGGTTTTGTTCAGGAAATGGACTTCTTTTTTAGACAAAAAGTAAGTACTGAAATAGAAAGAGCTTAACTATCGTTATAATTTGGAATGGTAATTGCTGTTAACTTTAACGAAGAATAGGCTTATCTTTGTTTGACAGTAAATATATAGCATATGCTTAAATACCGTTTTCATGCATTAGTTATTGCATTTTTAGTTTTGCCATTTGCTGTTCTGGCGCAGCAAAAGAAGCCAGTACGACTAGAGTTACAAGTTAAGGACAACTCGGAAGTATATAAAGTAGTGCCATGCGAAGAAAACGGATGTGCTATAATATTTTTAAGCAGTGAGGGCTCTGAAGATGGTAAAATGTTATGGATTACTACTTTTCTCGATAAGACACTCACCGAGCAGAAGAGATTTGAATTTGACCTACCACGTGGTTTTGTCCTTGAAGAGGCATTATATGATAATAACCGACTCGTTGCATTCTTTTATACAGGCAGAAGTTCGGCTGATACAAATTTCTACCTGGTTGATTTTAACTTTGCTGATGGGAAATATTCAACGATTACATACCCTGTACCAGGCCGGTCAGGTATATCACATTTCGCGATTTCCGATAACTATGCCATTGCCGGTATTAATACACGGAATGATGAATCCATGGTATTGCGATATGATATGAGGCATCAGAATATTAGTTTGCTTTCAACAGGTATTTCAGATAAAACAGTTATTGAATCGGTTGGAATTAACGGAATCACCAATGGCTTTTCTGTAATTTTAAGGACTACACAATCCCTCAAGAGGCGAAACTATTATGTTGTTAAATACACTTCCCAGGGCCAATCATACAAAACTCATCTGTTAAGCAAGTTTGATAACTATCTTATTAATACTGCTTATATTCACGAAATAAACAATAGCTCTGATATCATAATTGGATCATACGGGACTACTAGTCGCACCCGAACAATTGATGGCCGGGAAATAACCGGTGTGGCATCTACCGGATTCTTCTCAATTGTTTTAAGTGATCAGGGAGAAGAAAATATTAACATGTACGACTTCTCGGAATTCGACCGTTTCTATCGGTATTTAAGGAGGCCCACAGAGATAGCACCCCGAAGGACTTTACTCAGACGCGATCGTACCTCAAGGGAGTATTCTATTACCGACTACAACCTGCTTGCCCATGATATTTTTATTCAAAATGGTCAGTTTGTGTTTCTTGCAGAAGCATACTATCCGGAATACCGTAATGTAACTACGATGGTTTATGATTATTATGGAAGACCTTATCCTTCGACATATTCAGTATTTGATGGATTCAGATATCTTACAACTTTCATTGCGGGCTTTAATGAAAATGGTGAGCTACAGTGGAATAATGACCTTGAACTTACCGATGCACTTACTCAAAGTTTACGGGAAAGAGTGACCCCTTATGTTTATGATTCAACAGCATTGATGTTGAGCTATGTTGACGGTGATAGAATTGCATATAAAATAATTGATAAAGGTCAGAATCTTACTAGCGTAAGTTATGCTAAGGTAGAGCCGTTGAACAGACATGATAAAGTGCAGAAGGAATCAAATAGCTACATATTACCATGGTATAATGACTATTTTCTTGTTTATGGCTACCAAACTGTAAGGAATTCTTACAGTTCGGATCGGTCAAAGAATATCTTTTATCTTTCAAAAGTTGCCTTCAGATTGTAAAAGGTATCTATATTAATTTCTTGCATACCTGAGTATTTTTTTGTAACTTTATTGCATACCGATGGTTAAGATATTTAACACTTTGGTTATGTACCAGCCAAAGGTGTTTATAATTGATTTCTCACCAAAACAAACACCTTATGAAACAAAAGCTTTACACAGTATCTGCACTGTTGTTTTTTTGCATTTTGGCAACAGGCGTTTTTGCACAACAGCAGCTTCCATCAGAAATTATCAAGCCGGTTGGATTTGATGTTTTAGAGAATCTATCACAAGTTAAAGGAATTGAACCCGGATATATAGACCGAACATGGAAAGAAAGGGTTATTCCTAATAAAGATGGTTTTCTGGAAGAATTTAAAAATGAAACTTTCACCGGTCCTGATCCGGTATTACAAGATTATCAATCAGCAGCAAGAACAGCAGCTGTGGTTGATAAAAACTTTGACGGGCAGATAAATACAAGTGGTATTGCCCCACCTGATACAGATGGAGATGTTAGCCCTGACTACTACATGCAAATGGTTAACTTGTCATTTCAGATTTATGACAAGAATGGGAATTCATTATATGGCCCCTACCAAAACAGCACAATATGGTCAGGTTTTGATGGTCCCTGGACAGGTACGAACGACGGAGATCCTATTGTTCTATATGACCAGTATGCTGATCGCTGGCTAGCATCGCAATTTTCTTTACCAAATTATCCAAGTGGTCCATTTTACATGCTAATTGCCATATCCACTACTAATGACCCAAGAGGGGGATGGTATCGTTACGCCTATTCATTTTCACAAATGCCCGACTATCCAAAATTTGGGGTATGGCCTGATGGTTACTATCTTACTACTAATAGATTTGCACCTCCTAATTTGTCATTTGCAGGTGCCGGGGTATATGCAATCGACAGGGCAGCTATGTTAAGTGGTAATTCTTCAGCAGCTATAATTTCGTGGAACTTGTCAACTTCTTATGGTTCATTATTGCCTGCAGATTTTGACGGAGCAACACCACCAGCCGGAAGCCCCGCATACCTGGTTAATCTGGGATCCGGTTT
Organism: uncultured Lentimicrobium sp.; assembly: GCA_964547915.1. Taxonomy (GTDB): domain Bacteria; phylum Bacteroidota; class Bacteroidia; order Bacteroidales; family Lentimicrobiaceae; genus Lentimicrobium. Next base: position 107,201 of record CAZJPP010000003.1, on the reverse strand, counting down.
ATTGCGTGTATGGCAAGCTACTGTTAATTGGTCGAATCCATTTAGCTCGACATTGTCATCTCCTTTATCACTTTCTACACAATCATTCAGTACCAGTAGTATCGTAATTAATCAACCCGGAACTTCGCAAACGCTTGATCCACTATCAGACAGGCTGATGTTCCGACTTCAATACAGGAATTTTGGTACCCATCAGTCTATGGTATGCAATCACACAGTAAATGCCGGAAGTGGTCAGGCAGGTGTACGTTGGTATGAATTGAGGAAAACTACAGGTAATTGGGCAATTTACCAGCAGGGAACATTTGCACCTAATGACGGGCTTGACAGATGGATGGGAAGTGTTGCGATGAATGGAGTAGGTGACATAGCTATAGGATATTCAGTAGCCGGAAAAACATTGTATCCTTCAATCAGATTTGCAGGCAGAACAGCAGGTAATACCTTGGGAAATCTCGACATTGTTGAAACCAGTATAGTTGAAGGGACAAAGTCGCAAACAGGTGTAAATAGGTGGGGAGACTATTCGATGATGTCAGTTGACCCTGTTGATGACAACACTTTTTGGTATACAAATGAATATTCAAATGGAGGATGGAACTGGAAGACAAGGATTGCATCATTTAACTTTGGTGAACCTCCGGTTAATGAAGATCCACCGGTTGCGCAGTTTGTTGGAAGCCCAACTACATTACAGGTTGGCTCTTCAGTACAGTTTACTGATCAAAGTACTAATACCCCAACTTCATGGTCATGGAGTTTTAATAACGGAAGCGGAACAGTATTGACCAGTACTGTACAGAATCCAATAATTCAATTTGCAATTACCGGTAATTATACTGTTACACTTACTGCTACTAACCAATATGGTTCAGATAGTGAGGTTAAAACAGGGTATATAACTGTTAATGAATTGCCTGCGGGATATTGTGTATCACAGGCTACAAATACAGCTACCAGCGATTATATAACCAGGGTAATTGCAGGTGGAATAACAAAAAGTAGCGGTAGATCATTATATTCTGACTTTACAAATATTGTTATCCCAGCCAAATTAAGCAGCAGGACCTCGTTTTCATTAAAACCTTATTCAACTACGAGGAGAGAATATTGGCGTATATGGATTGATTATAATCACGACATGGATTTTAGTGATGCAGGAGAACTTGTTTATACGGGTAGTAATAAGAAGGGAACCGTGAATGGATCATTTGTTGTTCCGTCAACGGCGATGACCGGACAAACACGAATGCGTATTTCAATGAAATATGGCTCATTACCAAGTGCATGTGAGACATTTACAAATGGAGAAGTGGAGGATTATACAATAAATATTTCTGCTGCTAAAGAGCCTGAAATTGCAGCTCAAGAACAGCCTGGAGATAATCTAATAGAACAAAGCCTCGAATTGTATCCTAATCCTGCCCATGAACAGATTACTCTAAAGGTGGTAGGTAATTCCGGAAGGATAAATGTAAAAGTTTATAGTGCATTAGGGGTGATTTTAAAGGATTTCAATCAGGAAGGTGAGATAAGTACAATTGACCTGAGCGGTTTTAAATCTGGTATCTATTACATCGGAGTAGATAATGGATTCAAAACTGCATTAAGGAAATTTATTAAAGAGTAGAATAAAGGGGAATAAAAAAAGAGGTTGCTTTTTGCAACCTCTTTTTTTATTGGTACCCGAGGCCGGACTTGAACCGGCACGGCCGCAATGGCCAAAGGATTTTAAGTCCTTCGTGTCTACCAATTCCACCACTCGGGCATCCTTGGAATTAAAAAACCCCTGTTGGGGGTTCTTTGAGCGGAAGACGGGACTCGAACCCGCGACCCTGACCTTGGCAAGGTCATGCTCTACCAACTGAGCTACTTCCGCTTGTCGCGTTTGAGGCAGCAAATATACAACCTGTTTTGAAACTGGCAAGCATTTCTCAAGATTTTTTTAAAAGATTTTTAATCTCATTCAACTTCATCAATGCTTCTACAGGGGTAAGGGTGTTTATATCTGTATCAAGAATATCTTCCCTTATCTGTTCCAGAAGTGGGTCATTAAGCTGAATAAAACTTAGCTGATAGGGGTCACCGCTTTTTGCAGTATGTTTTTGAATAGATGGTTTTTCGTGAAGTGTCTGACTGTGTGATTTTTCAAGAATTGAAAGCATTTGGTTTGCACGCTCCAATACTCTATCAGGAATACCTGCCATTCTGGCAACATGAATTCCAAAACTATGCGCACTGCCTCCCGGTTCAAGTTTCCTCATGAAAATTATCAACTTGCCAGCTTCTTTTACAGAGACATGATAGTTTTTAATTCTCAGCATTGTGTTTGCCATTTCATTAAGCTCATGATAGTGAGTGGCAAACAATACTTTTGGCCTGTATAGAGGGTGCTCATGCAAGAATTCAGTTATTGCCCATGCAATACTTATACCATCGTAAGTGCTTGTGCCTCTTCCTATCTCGTCAAGAAGTATCAGACTTCGGTTTGAGATATTATTTAAGATGCTTGCCGTTTCATTCATTTCAACCATGAATGTTGACTCACCTGATGAAATGTTATCTGATGCACCTACTCGGGTAAAAATCTTATCAACAAGACCTATCTGAGCAGAATCAGCTGGGACATAACAGCCTGCTTGAGCCATTAACACAATTAGTGCTGTCTGCCTAAGCAGTGCGGATTTGCCAGACATATTAGGACCTGTAATAATCATTATCTGCTGTGTATGGTCGTCAAGGTAGACATTGTTAGTGATGTATTTTTCACCGGCCGGCAATTGTTTTTCAATTACAGGGTGTCGCCCTCCTTTAATGTCCAATACATAATCATCACGTAATTCGGGTCTGGTATAGCCATTCGTTGATGAAACTGTTGCAAACGACATCAGGCAGTCGAGTTTTGCAATGACATTTGCATTGACCTGTATCTGGCTTATATAATCAGTAAGGCTGAGTACAAGATCATTGTATAAACGGTTCTCTATTTCAAGGATTTTTTCTTCGGCAGTCAGAATTTTATCTTCATATTCTTTGAGCTCCGGAGTGATGTATCTTTCGGAATTAACGAGAGTTTGCTTTCTGGCCCAGCTGTCAGGTACTTTATCCTTGTGAGTGTTTGTTACCTCAAAATAGTAACCAAAAACATTATTGAATCCGATTTTAAGGGAAGGAATTCCTGTTACTTCTGATTCATGTTGTTGCAGTTTTATCAAATAGTCTTTTCCTGATGTTGAGAGGTCACGCAATTCGTCTAATTGAGCGTTTACACCAGGTGCAATAACATGTCCCTTGGAGACTACTACAGATGGATCGGGATACAACTCCCTGGCAATCTTGGCAGAAATCATGGAGCAGGGATTCAACTGATCACCTGCAAGTTGCAGAGAACTAATGGTTGCGGAAAGACACACTTCTTTAACCTGAACTATTGTATCGAGGGCAACCTTAAGTTGAATAACCTCGCGAGGATTAATCCTTGCAACAGCAACTTTCGCAATTATTCTTTCAAGATCGCCAATGTACTTAACAAGTTTTTGAAGATTCTGCAAAACAACCTGCTGGTCGAAAAAATAACCAACTGCTTCAAGCCTCTCATTGATTGGCATCTTTTCTTTTAAGGGTAATAGAATCCATCTGCGCAGCATCCTGGCTCCCATAGGAGTAACAGTCTTATCGAGAATACCAAGCAGTGTTGAAGCTTTTTCGAAAGGGGAGGATATTAGCTCGAGATTCCTAATCGTAAACTTATCTAGCCACACATAATGGTCCTCTTCCATTCGTGATATCTTGCTGATATGCCGAACCTTATCATGATTTGTTTCGGCAAGATAATGCATAGCTGCTCCAGCAGCAATAATGCCAAATTCCTGTTCTTCCACTCCAAACCCTTTTAATGAAGTTGTTTGAAAATGTTTAACTAACAGGTCGTAAGCAAAGTCAAAAGTAAAAACCCAGTCATCAAAGGTGGAGATGTAGAACTTCTCGCCAAAAAGGTTTAAGAAATCACTTTTCTTAGATCTTTGGACAATGACTTCACTAGGGCTAAAAGTTTGAAGGAGCTTATCGATATATTCATTTGAGCCTTGTGCAACAAAAAATTCGCCGGTAGAGATATCAAGAAAAGAAATCCCACTTGTTTTTGGCATTATGTGTATAGAGGCAAGGAAATTATTCTGCTTATTTTCAAGTATTTTATCATTGTAAGATACACTTGGTGTGACAAGTTCTGTAACACCTCTCTTGACGATTGATTTGGTAAGTTTTGGGTCTTCGAGTTGATCGCAAATTGCGACTTTATTTCCGGCTCTGACTAATTTAGGAAGATAAGTGTCGAGTGCATGGTAAGGGAATCCTGCAAGTTCAACAGAAAAAGCAGATCCATTTGCCCTACGTGTAAGCACAATACCAAGGATTTCAGAAGCTTTAATCGCATCCTCGCTAAAAGTTTCATAAAAATCACCAACTCTAAAAAGTAACAAGGCGTCAGGATATTTGGCCTTAATACTTAAATATTGTTTCATTAGTGGTGTTTCAACCACTTCATTCAATTCTTTCGCCAATGCATAGTATCTTTGGAAACAAAAATAAGGACTTTGGTTAAATAATCAACCACATTAAGGGTTTAACCCGGAGGTAATGAAGAGATTGTAAATATGAAAAAACTATCTATGGAGGAACTTGACAGGCTAAGTATCAATGAGTTTCGTCAAGTTGATAAAATTAATGTTGTTGTAGTTCTCGATAATATAAGGAGCCAGCATAATATAGGATCCATCTTTCGGACAGCAGATGCTTTCAGAATCGAATGCATCCATTTATGCGGGATTACTGCTACGCCACCTAACAGAGAGATACAGAAAACAGCATTAGGTGCAACTGAATCAGTTGAATGGAAATACTATGAAAAAACCTATTATTCTATTGAAGAATTAAAGAAGGAAGGATATAGGATTATTGCCATAGAACAGGCTGATGAAAGTAAAAAGATTAATGATTTCAATCCCTCTGAAAACAGTAAGATTGCAATAATATTTGGAAACGAAGTGTTTGGTGTTGATGATGAAGTGATGCAAATTTGTGATGAGTGCATAGAAATCCCGCAATACGGGACCAAGCACTCATTAAACGTTTCGGTGACAGCTGGAATTGTAATATGGAATATATTTAATAAACTGACAGTCAAGTGATCTCAAAATGCGCAACATATTAAATAAACAAAGCTCTGAAAACGGTGTTATAACGCCTAAAAAGCAGAGTCTTGTCGTAATTGTTGAAAAAAATGTCAAAACCACTTGCTTTTTAGTTGAAAAGTTTGATATATTTACAAATGTGCCCTATATTTGTGCATTGTTTTAACTGTAAGATTGAGCTTAATTAATACGACACTTAAAATCTTATAATCATTAATCAACATTACTATGAAAAGTATCACTAACAAATTATTCATGTTGCTATTGCTGCTGACATTCGGGCTATCTACAGCTTATGCTCAACAGCAGGAGACAACCACGACCAAGAGCGCATCAGCTTTTGATCGCCATCTTTTCATTCAGGCCGGGGTCGGTGTTTCGCAATTTTTCGGTGACATTAACCCTGATTTCCTGAATAAAAGAACAAATCTTATGTATGGATTTGGCCTGGGTTATCAATTCAGCCCTGTGTTTGGCTTAAGAGGAAGCTTCAATAACGGATGGGTAGTAAGCACCCACGATGAAATTGAAAGGCGTATGTCTTCAAGTATATGGGATGCCCAACTTGATGCGACTGTTAGCCTTACTAACCTCATTTTTGGATACAATCCAACCAGGTTCATTAATCTTTACGCTCTTGCCGGTGCTGGATACATGAACTATTCTAGTATGTTGCTTGATAATCGTGGTACAGACACTTTTGATGATGATTTTATTATTGCACGTTTTGGTCCGGATAATGCAGGAGGAGATCAGGATGCCCGCAGTGCTATCATGGTGCCGGTTGGCGCAGGTTTAAATTTCCGTCTTGCTGAAAAATGGGATTTATTCCTTGAATACAATCATAGGATAACTTTTGAAGATGATATTGATGTACTTGAAAGCGAAAAAAATGACCACTATTCTTCTTTAATGCTTGGAGTTACCTATAAGTTTATATCGGGTGCTAATCTGAGTTCAATGGAAAAGAACTTCGATCAGGTAAGTATGGTTACAACTCCTGATCCACTTGTTAGAGTTGGCGATACTGTTTGCGTTAACACTACAGTCACTTTCCCTCCAAAATATTTTGGCAAGAAAGCTGCTATGAATTTCCAACCCGAAATTCAGTATGCCGGCAAAACTGTTAAGCTTAAACCAGTTAATTTCCAGGGTGAAAAAGTTCAGGGTGACGGTATCGTTATTAACTACAAAAATGGTGGAACCTACACATATGTTGATTGCATTCCTTACGAACCAGGTATGAATGCATCAGAACTTGTTGTTTCTCCAACACTTTACTCACCAAAGGATCCTGTTGCTCTAAACGCAACTCCTGAAGAAATATCAGGAAAATACAAGGTAATTGATCTTCCACAAAGAAAACTTGCTGACGGTGTTATTATTACCGGCACCCGCGTTAATCATGACGAAGATTTGATTGTTGCTGAGCACGGTTATGAAAAAGAAACCATTATTAGTGACGATGCTACAATTTATTTCCAGGTTAATCTTCATAATCTAAACTGGAATCTTCCTCTGAACAGAAACAGAAATGTTCAACAACAGATAGATGAACTCATCAACTTCATTAAACAAGGATATCAGATTCGTGATATAGATATCAATGCATGGGCTTCACCCGAAGGAGAAGAATCATTCAACCAAGGTCTGTCAGAACGTCGTTCACAAACCGGTAAGAAGCAGGTTATTGATATGTTTAAGAAAATGGCAAAAGAAAAGGGTGCTGTAATTAACATACCTCAGCCAGAGGATTCATTACACTTTAATGTTTATGCTAACGGAGAAGACTGGAATGGTTTCATGCAGGCAGTTGAAGCTTCAAATATAGCTGACAAGAGAGTTATCATGAATGTTGTTAATTCACAACCTGATGTAACTCGCCGTGAACAGGAAATCAGAAATATGGCTGTTGTTTATCGCGAAATTGAAGAGGATATTCTTCCTCCACTCCGTCGTGTTGAGATTAAGGTTAATTGCTTCGAACCAAAGAAGACCGATGAAGAGATTGCTAACCTTGCCACAAGTGATCCGGCACAACTTAATGAGGCAGAACTTCTTTATGCAGCAACCCTCACTGAAGACCTGAACACTAAAGCACGTATCTACAAAAATACCACCACAAGATTCCCCAATGATTGGAGAGGATTCAACAACCTGGCTGTAATCAATATGTGGAATAATCAATTAGGCGATGCTGCTTCAAACATTGGAAAAGCTGATCAGCTCGAGCCAAACAATGGTGCTATCGTTAACAACCTTGGTGCATTAGAATCAAAGAAAGAGAATTACACTGCTGCTATTAATCATTATAACAAGGCAAAGAACCTTGGGGTAGATGTTAATTACAACCTTGGAATTGCTCAGCTTGCACGTAACAATTACGACCAGGCTCTGTCATTAATGGGTAATCGCAAATGCAATACAAATGTTGCTCTTGCTCAAATTATGACTAACAAACTAGACGAAGCCAATGCAACAATGCAGTGCGCTCCTGAATCAGCCCATAATTATTATATGATGGCAGTAGCTGGTGCTCGTAAGGGTGATGTTAATGCTGTTGTTAATAACCTACAGAAAGCTATCGCTCTTGATCCAGCGATTAAAGCTCAGGCAGCTGATGATCGTGAATTTGTTAAATTATTCACCAACGATCAGTTTTTATCAATTGTTAGATAATTGATTTAATAAATTGAGTGAAAGGCTGTCTTCTAAAAGACAGCCTTTCTTCATTTATCGCTTATAAGTAAGTATTTTTGCTACCAGGGTTGTTTATTCAAGAAAACTGTTAATAACTTTCAATATTTGGAACATCCTTTAGTGAATATTTGCATGTTTTTTGTTGAATAAAGATCGTTAAAGTACATACATAAAATAGTAAACATGAAAAGAGAAAGTATGCAGGCTGTAAGACAATTTGTCAGTATGAGACTTATCATGATGCTTATCCTGGCCATCTCAGTTGGTGGCAGTATGACCTCATGTCAAAGTCAAAAGAAATTAGCTAAAAAGAAAGCAGCACAGGAACTTGCCGAAAGAACAGCACAGGCAAAGACTGACTTGTTAGCAATTATCAATGATCAGGGTCAAATGACTCTGGAGGAAAAAGAGTTTAAGCTTAATTCAATAAAGAGAATGAATCTTGATGATCAGGAAGTGAAGGATCTCATTGTTCAGGCTGAGGAAAAGATCGCAGCAGAAAGAGCAGCTCTTGAGAGGAAAAAGGAAGAAGAGCGATTGGCACGGGAGCGTGAAGCCAAAGATAGAGGCCAATACAGCTCAATTACTAACTCACTGAATGCAGTTGCTGGTGCACGTGATGTTAATGCTGCCAATATAGCCATTAGAGAAGCATTATTACAATTTGCCGGTGAAGATGCTCCTGTTCTGATTTTAATTAGTCAAGAGGGCGAAACAAAGGACTATGATGAGCCAACAACTATCCGCAAATATCTGGAATATCTGAAGGATCAGAAAAAGCTTTCTGCACGGGTAATTAGTGCTGAGTATGATTCTAATGGTAAAATAAAGTTACTTGAACTCCAAAACTAATATGACCATGACTAAATTTAAGATATTATTAGCGATTGTATCACTTTTTATTGGATACAACCAACTTTCTGCACAAGAAACCATTAGCCCTGCACGTAAACAGGCAATCGACTCTCTTGCATTGGAAAAAGTGAGAGATCTCAGTAAGTATATTAGTATCGTGGGTAATAAGGATACCCCATGGTCAGAAGCCAACCGTGTTATTGAGCGTACATTGGAATTATTTGCAGATGGTGCAATGATGGGCGTTTCAAGCATTAACCGTGAAGAAGTAAATTACTACGGAGTTCGTGAGTACCTCGAAAGATTGATGGCTCTAAACTACGATAAAGTAAACATTGAATGGTATAACATACAGTATATTAGTGACCTTGAAAGACAACCTGATGGTCGGTATGTTGGCGTTATCACAATATATCAGCGCTTTGAAGGAACAACTGAAGAGGGCCTACGATATGTTGATGTGACCAAGAAGGATATTACAGTATATGTTGAAAGGAAATCTACCCAAATTGCAGGAAGAATAATCGGATTCTGGGATGTTCTTCTTGGAGATATAAGGGTATCGGAAACAAAACCGGGCTAATTTTGCCGTATAATTTGCAGGTGCATAGTCATACATTTGTATGACTATGCACTTTTAATATTCTCAGGATTATAATTGATAAAGTAAACAGGTGCCTTCATGAGATATATTTTGATTGTTATTATTATGGTCTTCACTTCTTTGAATGTTGAAGCTCAGGGCTTAAATAGTAAGCTAGTTGACGAAGGTATACTGAATGCTTCTACTAAGCAGGTAAACCAGTTTTTCAGAAGATTTAACGGAGAAGAGAGTACCAAAGGTGAAAGATATTACCAGGGAGATAAGGACTTTAGAAATCATTCATTAAGGAATCAATACTTAAATGTCATATTTGATGCCCAAAACAACTCTATTACAAGTCAGCTGAAACGAGATTTCATAAATCAGGTAAATAGTCAAACAGATCCTCAATATATTGATTTTCATTCTGATGGCTGGTTTGCAGAAGTTACAACAAAATTCCTTTATCAGGGTGCCGATGTATATATTACATTGTTTATGAAGCTTGAGCAGGAAAATTTGGGTTACAAATGGGTAATGTCGAATGTTTATTTCCCTCACTTTAAAAACTTGTTTAGTTCTGTTAGTTCAGATCCTCCAAAATTCCTGCATCCGATGAGTCATGAAATTGACTTTATGAATCTGATTAGAGTATTTAGTGACAAGGATAATGTTGAGCAGTATATTGAAAAAGAGAGTTCTCCTGATTACTTGTCGATGTTCTTATATGAATTGAAAAAGGGAAATTTAAAGTATCAGTCGGTCACAAACCTCAAATTTCATTTTTTCCAAATCAATGGCTGGTATTTTGAATTGGCAAATTTCAATCGCCCCGGTGGAAATTCAGGTTGGTTAATCTCAAGTCTGACGAAATTAGATAAAGACACTGATAAAGAGGCAATTATAAAATTTATTATGCATGAATAAAATTTTCGTTATTGCCATATTGGCATTCTTTTCCTTTCTTTCGCAGGGCTTTTCTCAGGAAGTTAAATTGTCAGATCAGGAAGTTGAAGAATTCAAGGGTCAGGCCAGGCAATTAGTGAGTTTCATGGAATTCGCTTTTAACACACTAGGTTCCAATAAGGCAGAATACAAAGACAAACATACGATTATAGAGCAGTCATATCTAAAATTCTTCAAGGATGAGAAGGTTCAGATTGAAGATGACTTGGTTGAAAAACGTGATGTTGTTACAAATAAGGACGTTCAAGCCTATCTGAAGGACATTGATTTCTTTTTTAAAGATGTGGCTTTTAAATACACAATTGAAGATATTGTACAAGAAGTTAATGAAGCAGGTGAAATCTTCTTCAGAATAACTACAAGCAGAAATATCAAAGGTGTTACACTCGATGGTAAGCAAGTAAATGAAAGTAGGCCTCGTTACGTTGAAGTTAATCTTGATCCGGCAAGCAGAAGTCTCAAGATAGTTAGTGTTTACACAACAAAATCATCGGAAGAAGAAGAACTTATTGCATGGTGGAACAGCCTGTCAGGTGAATGGCGGAGGTTCTTCGCTCAGGATACACGAATTAATGATAGCATCTTACTTAATGAAATTGTACTTATTCACAACGATTATATTGTAGTTGACGACCAAATTGTCGGATATCAGGACACCCTTGTTTTCACTGATACAATACTTATTAACCAAAGTAAAGTGCTCCCGGAAGTAAGACGTATCTTAAGGACTGACCAAATTGATATATCACAAACTAAAGGCATTGCAGATCTAAAGCCATTATATGCTTTCAGCAATTTAAAGCATCTGGATATCAGTAATGCCAGGATTCCTGACTTGGAGCCTATTAGAAATTTGTCGAAACTTGAAACTATAATAGCTAAGTCGAGCTTGATAAATAGTCTGGAGCCAATAAGATACATACCAAGTTTGCTATATCTTGATATTTCAGGGACATTAGTTGAGGATATTCAGCCTTTGGAAGCATATGCTGCATTAGAAACTTTTCTTTTGAATGAGACTAATGTAAAAAGCATTTCAGTGTTACGAAATCTTAACAATCTTCGTCATTTGAATATTAGCAAGACCTTGGTAACGGAACTATCTCCAATAAGCAGCCTTATTAATATCGAAGTACTTGAATTGTCCGGATTGCCTGTCAATAGTGCGGAATTCCTTATAGGTCTTGATAACCTTAAACGAGTATCGCTTGATGATACAAAAATTGCAGACATTACACCCCTTGCATCATTAAAGACCCTTGAGGTTGTTAATTTTGACAACACAGCAGTGGAATCGATTGAACCTTTAATCGGGCTGGAAAATTTAAAGATGGTTTATTGTGATAAGACAGGGATAGACCGGGCAAAAGCATTGCTATTAATGCAGAAAAATCCAGGTCTAACAGTTATTTATGAATCACAGGAGTTGCAGGAGTGGTGGAATGAACTTCCACAAGTGTGGAAGCAAATTTTCATAGAGAAGGCCGGTTTAGAATTAAACGGAGATAATGATCCAACTCGTGAGCAGCTTCATACAGTGTCATTCATTAAAGAACTTGACATTTCAGGAATCTCAAATATAGATCAGCTTAATCCGTTGCAACAACTTTTATCACTTAATTACCTGAACATTTCTCAAACAGCGGCATCAGACCTTCAACCCATAAGTACTCTTTTTGATCTCAGGCAACTTGATATATCGGGGACTAAAATTTCATCTCTTGAGCCTCTTTCCGGATTAAGAAGCCTTCAGACGCTCGATTTCTCAAATACCCCAATTACGAAAATAGCACCAATTAAAGATCTAAGTAACCTACGAGAGCTGAAGTTCGATAAAACGCAAATACAAGATCCTGTTGAACTGGCAGCAATGCCTCGTTTGGAGTTAATCTATGCCGATGGAGTTGACTTAATTCCATCTGTTGTAAATACAATCTGGGATAGTATACCGGAAGTGCTTGTAGTCTATAATACATCACTGTTAAATGATTGGTGGAATGGACTTTCTCCTGAATGGAAGAAAACATTTGCGAACTATGAATCTATTGACCAGACAAAACCCGAACGTTTACAATTGCACAAGGTAGTTTCTATAAAGGAGATTGATTTAGGCAATAACAGGGCATTATCTTCATTGGAGCCTTTAAAAATGCTGGAAAGACTTGAATCTCTTAACATTTCAGGACTACAGATTGCTGATTTATCCCCGCTAAGTGCTACAAAAAGACTCCGGATTGTGAACGCATCGGATTCTCCTGTAGGTGATATAAGTGCTTTAAATAATCACAAAAACCTCGAAGATTTAAACTGCGCTAATACACCGGTAAGTGATCTTACTCCAATATCCGGTTTTACAGCACTGGTAAGACTTAATATTTCTGGAACCCAGGTAACAAAGCTTAAGCCAATAGAAACATGCCATAATTTGCAGGAATTGGATATTTACAACACGAGAATAAGTAACCTTTCCCCACTGAATGATCTTTCAGAGATAAGATTACTTCGGGCTTATAATACACGTATAAGCAAGAATAAGATAGAGAAATTCAAGTCAACTCATCCTACTACAGATGTAATCTATTATTAGAATAACTGAGTAAATGGATTACTAATTGCTTCTTTTAATTCTATCTTATCAGAATTGAGTATTATTCTGGTAATATTACCCAGGATTCCCCTTTAATAGATACCCTGTCTGCGATTCTCTGAATAATTTCAGTATTATTGGTTGTATCTATTATTACATCTACATCAGGTTCAGGAGAGCCTTTAAAAGATTTTGTACCATGGTCATTCTGTAAAAATAAGAAGAGTGCCGGCTTAACATGTTTACGTAGACTTCCAGACTCACAGACAATATATGCATTGTCATTTATAGCAAATTCTCGAATTGCTTTATAAGTATCCAGCACCTTAGATTTATCAGCAATAATGAAAAACGCTTTTTCGGCGCCTGCAACCATCATTTTGGCGGTGTCTTTATGGGGGTCGGTACCTGTTTCACGGTAGATGCTAAAAGAGTCAGAAGGTATATCTTCATGAACTCCATGATACTTTTCTTCACCGGTTCTCTTTGTGCATACTTTTAGTCCGATAAAGGAATAATGAGAGGATAAATTCTTAATGATAGATGTTGCTAGTGTTGTCTTACCGGTATTTCTACCGGATCCGGCAATAATTAGTAAGCGATTATCCTGTTCCATATTAATTATTCAATAAATGACCTCTACAGCTGATGCTTTGAATGAAATCCAAACCGACATTCCTACTGCAATATTCATTTTAATAAACGATTCATCAGTAATTGAAACAAAAAAGTTTACTCCTGTGTCTACACATACCTGATAGCCTTCTTTTTTTGGATTAATGGCAGTTATGGTACCATTGAAATTATTGAGATTGCTATTATCGGGTTGGCGAATGTCAATAGTTATTGAATTGGAACGGACTAAAACATTTGCATCTTTTACTGGGACATGTTCGCCTAATTTGATGATCAAACCGTTAACACTATCAAGTACTTTAGCTTCTGTCCCTTCAATAGTAACTTTAAAGAAGTTTCTTTCTCCAGTGAAGCTAGCTGAGAAAGACGTCTTAGGATTATCGATCACCTCTCTGGTCGTTCCCGATTGGATAATTGTCCCTTTTTCAATAATTGTAATGTTTGATCCTAATGCAACAGCTTCTTCAAAATCATGTGTTACATGTAATATAGGCATCCCTTGATTATTGAGATTTCGCAGTAAACCACGAATATCAGCCCGCATAGAAGCGTCAATTGCAGACAATGGCTCATCAAGTAAAAGGACTTTGGGCTCAGATGCAAAAATTCTAGCCAGAGCAACACGCTGTATTTCTCCTCCGGAAAGGGCAGAAGTTCGCCTGTTTATAAGATGACTAATGCCCATCATTTCAGCTAGTTCTAGTGCTCTACGCATTTTTGTTTCCCGACTATCGCGAAACAATGGGTAGGAAATGTTCTTGAGTACTGACAGGTGAGGAAAGATAGCCGGCGATTGAAAAACCAACCCTATTTTTCTTTTGCCTGTCGGAAGATTTGTAATATCTTTTCCTTCGAGAAATATTGTACCGCTGTCTGCATTTATTATCCCTGCAATAAGCTCGAGTAATAACGATTTCCCCGCGCCACTTTGACCGAGCAATATATGGTAGTCGTCAGCTCTTATCGACATATTAATGTCAGAAAGGGAAAAGCTATCATATCTTTTGTTGAGCGACTTAATATCTAGCATTCTCAGGATCTTTTGTGAATAAACGCATTATTAAGAATAGAGAGATGGTTATAAGGATGAGCAGCACTGCAGCTGGCCGGGCATACTGCAAACCGAAAGAGTTAAATCTTTCAAAAATCATTACCGACGCAGTCAGAGGATAATATGCAATTATAACGACAGCTCCGAATTCACTGATTCCACGCGCAAACATCATAACTGCACCTGTGATTATATGTCTCATTGCCAACGGGATAGAGATAGTATAGAATACTCTGAACGGATTAACACCCAGGTTTAATGCTGCTTTTTCCAATCTTTCAGGCACCTGATTAAATCCTTCTCTTGCTGCATTTATGAAGAATGGGAGGCTAACAAATGCCATTGCAATTATTATACCTGCAGGATGACTTACGAAGTCAAGACCAATCAATGAAGCTATCTTTCCAATTTCTGAGTTTCTTGAGACTAAACCGAGTAATGCAATACCTGCGGCTGTATGAGGTATTACTATTGGCAAGTCGATAAGCCCAAGAATAAATCTTTTCAGTACAAATTTCTTACGAGCCAATAGCCAAGCCAGAGGAAGGCTAAGAACTGAGAAGATTATTGTAGCTGAAAGACTAGTTCCAAGGGAAAGAAGAATACTTTCAATAACAACTTTGTCGCCTGCTGCTTCAAATACCTGCTGAGGGCTTGTCTTTATGAAAATGCCTATTATCGGGGCTGCAATAAATAATAGAATAAATGCACCCGCAACATATGCAATATTAAGAAAAGTTCGATGTCTCATAATTTCCTGTGAGCTTATAGTTCCTGCTTTTGCAAAGTTAAACCTTATATCCGACAGTATATATGAACATTTATAATCAGGAGTAGGAAACCATAATTTTGTAAGTTTGTTGTGTTTATACTTAATCGTAAAGTCAAACAAAACGAAATGACAAAGAAAGTAGCTTTAATAACGGGCATTACAGGTCAGGATGGAGCATATCTGGCTGAATTTCTCCTTAAAAAAGGATATATTGTCCATGGAATTAAAAGGAGAAGTTCGCTTTTTAATACTAACCGAATTGATCACTTATATCAGGACCCACACATTCATGACCGGAGTTTGGTGCTTCACTATGGTGATATGACAGACTCTTCCAACCTCATTAGAATAATACAAGAGGTTCAACCCGATGAAATATACAATCTTGCTGCGATGTCGCATGTAAAAGTTAGCTTTGACTCTCCTGAGTATACTGCAAATGCTGATGGTATAGGTACATTAAGGTTGCTTGAAGCTGTAAGATTACTTGGAATGGTTAAGAAGACAAAATTATATCAGGCTTCAACAAGTGAATTGTACGGTCTCGTTCAACAAGTTCCACAGAGTGAGAAAACGCCATTCTATCCACGTAGTCCTTATGCGGTGGCAAAACTATATGCCTATTGGATAACGGTAAATTATCGTGAAGCATATGGTGTGTTTGCTTCAAATGGAATCCTTTTTAATCATGAATCGCCAATAAGAGGTGAAACCTTTGTTACACGTAAGATAACCATGGCTGTTTCTAAGATTGCACTTGGAATGCAGGATAAACTCTATTTGGGAAATCTTGATGCAAAGCGCGACTGGGGTCACGCTAAAGATTATGTTAAAGCTATGTATCTTATTTTGCAACAGGATAAACCGGATGATTTTGTAATTGCAACAGGTAAAACAACTAAAGTACGTGATTTTGTTAGAATGGCCTTTGGTTATGTTGGCATAGAGTTGAAATTTGAAGGCGAAGGGATTAATGAGAAGGCCTTTGTTTCAAAATGCAACAACCGGGATTATCAGATTGAAATTGGAAAAGAAGTTCTTGCAATTGACCCATCATACTTCCGTCCAACAGAGGTTGAACTATTGATTGGAGATCCGACTAAAGCTAAAACTCAACTGGGTTGGGAACCTGAATATGATTTGAACAGTTTGGTAAACGATATGATGGAGAGTGACCTGAAACTAATGAAAAAGGACAGGTATTTAATAGACGGTGGCCATCCGGTGTTTCATTATTTTGAGTAAACTCTGAATTTCGCACATAAACATGGATAAACATAGTAAAATATTTGTCGCCGGACATCGCGGTCTGGTAGGAAGTGCAATTAAAAGAAATCTGGAAGCTAAGGGATACAATAATCTTATTGTAAAAACTCATTCAGAACTTGATTTGATGGATTCTCTAGCTGTTTCTTCTTTTTTCGAGACTGAAAGACCTGAATATGTTTTCCTTGCCGCTGCTAAAGTTGGTGGCATAATGGCAAACAACATCTATAGGGCTCAATTTATATACGAAAACCTGCAGATACAGAATAATGTTATTCATCAATCATACATGACAGGAGTCAAGAAATTGTTATTTCTTGGGAGTAGTTGTGTTTATCCGAGAGATGCTCGACAACCTATAAAAGAAGAATATCTTCTTACCGATGAGTTGGAATATACCAATGAACCATACGCTATTGCAAAGATTGCCGGAATGAAGATGTGCGAATCATACAACCTTCAATATGGTACTGATTTTATTTCTGTAATGCCAACGAATTTGTATGGGCCTAACGATAATTTTCATCTCGAAAACTCTCATGTATTGCCTGCACTTGTTAGGAAAATGCACTTAAGTAAGTTACTCGATGAGGGTAAGTTCAATGACATACATCAGGATCTTGGACTTGACTTTTCAGAACTTAGCGATAAATCAGAATTACAAAGCTCACTAATAACATACCTTGAGAAGTATGGCATTATGTATGATACTACAGGTAGAAAGCCTGTAGTTAGTTTAAGAATATGGGGCTCGGGTGTTCCAATGAGAGAATTCCTTTGGAGTGATGATATGGCAGATGCTTGTGTTTTCGTAATGGAAAATTTTAGCTTTAAGGATCTGGCAGTGAAATCCTCAAATAGTGAAATACGCAACACTCATATAAATATTGGTAGTGGTAAAGAAATAAGTATCAGGGATTTAGCATACCTTATTAAGGATGTTGCCGGATTCAAAGGGGAAATTTTATTTGATACTACCAAACCGGACGGAACTCTTAGAAAACTTTTAGATGTATCGCGATTGACAAATATGGGATGGTTGCCTAAAATGAGTTTGAAAGAAGGTGTCAGGGAGATGTATCAGCATTATCTAAAAGAATCAGCACATAAGTAATGGAATAAAAACAGAAGAGGTTGGCACCACCCAACCTCTTCTCCACCTAAAATTTAACCACTACTGATAAATCAGTTTCTTCGAAATTGTTGAGTCACCTTGTTTGATAAGTAGGATATACATTCCTTTTGGCAAGTGGCTCAAATTGATAACATTCTTATCTTCATTCGATTGCTTATAATATTGTCCGACTCCATTCATATCTGTAATCAGGTATGTCACATTGTCTGACGCATTATCAAGCGATACAGTAAAAAGACCATCAATAGAAGGATTTGGGTAAACATTACATTCAGTAATTTCCACGGATGGGCTGATATTCATTTCTTTAGTTATAGAATTTACTCTGATAAAGTGAATATTAACTGTCCTTGTGGAACTTAATGAAGGATTCCCAGAATCTGTAACTTTTATAGTTAGCCTCACATATCGAGTTGGAAGCCTTCTTAGTGCAGAAGCATTTACAATATATAAATCTCCTGTCTGTGCCTTAATTCCCAGAATATTTTGAATGTTTCCTGCTGTAATCATGTAAGTTAACTGCTGGTTGAAGTCTGGGTCAGAAGCAATTACACGACCAACTACACTGCCTTGTGGTGTATTTGTATAAACAGTGAAAGATTGATATGGCTGTATGACAGGAGATTCATTTATATCCTTAATCTCAAATATAACAACAGTCTCTGAAGACATAACAGGATTCCCATTGTCAGAAACTCGCACAATAATCTCAAGTGAACTATTTATCTCATAATTAAATGGGCCGGCATTGAGTACAGTAAGTAGTCCTTGAGGTGTGCAGATTACAAAATTATCTTGGTTCCCGTCTATGATTTCGAAAGTAAGAGTTTGTCCTTGGTCACCATCAGTGGCAACTAGTTGTCCAATCTGGGCACCGCTTACCGGGTTCTCATTAATTGTGAAAATCTGCTCCTGAATCACCGGTGCTGAGTTCGACGACATGATATTAATAGTAACGTTGCAATAGACACTCTCAATTGGTTGTCCATTATCACTTACCTTTACATTGAGAACAAATTGAGAGTAAGAATTTAATGCTGAAGCATTATTAACTGTTAAAGTGCCATCGTTACTATTAAGACTAAATGCTGATAAATTATTTCCTGTTGCAATTGTATAATTAAGCGATTGACCGTTATCAGGGTCAGTGGCATTTATCTGTCCTATTATTGTTCCATTCACACTGGTGTTAGGTATATTATACCCCTGATCGCCTACTTCAGGTTTTTCGTTCACGTCCTGAATGCTGATAGTGATTGTTGCACTTGCTGAAAGACCGCCCTGGTCAGTTACACTTACCTGAAGAGAGAACTGCTGATTCGATTCGTAATTAAGAGATTGTGAATTCTGAACAATGAGTTCACCGGTTGAAGGATTTAGTGAAAATGTATTGTTCACATTGCCACCGGTTATTGAATAAGTAAGTGTTTGATTATCATCAGGATCGGTTGCTAATACAGTGCCGACAACAGAATTAGCGGGAGAATTTTCTGCAATACTAAAAGTTTGATTACTTATAACAGGATGTTCGTTCACCTCCTGAACATTAACGATAATGGTAGCATTTGCTGACAAACTGCCCTGATCAGTAACTTGAACCAGTAAAGAGAATTGCTGAATTGCTGCATAATTTATTGCCTGTGTATTCTGAACTGAAAGTACTCCGGTGGAAGCGTTAAGCGTAAATGCATTATTCACATTACCACTGGTAATTGTAAAAGTGAGTGTCTGATTATTATCGGGGTCGCTTGCAGAGATAGTTCCTACGACTGAGTTTGCAGGGGCATTTTCGGTGATGCTAAATATTTGGCTATTGATTACAGGTTGCTCATTTACATTTTGAACATTTACTGTAATGGTAGCATTAGCATTCAACCCACCTTGATCCGAAACCTTTATCTGTAAACTAAACTGTTGGAGAGCCTCATAATTAATTGCCTGAGAGTTTTGTACCGTGAGTGCTCCTGTTGAAGAATTAATTGCAAATGCGTTATTTACGTTACCGCTAATTATTGAGTAGGTTAAAGTTTGATTATTATCGGGGTCGCTTGCAGAGATAGTTCCTACGACTGCGTTTGCAGGGGCATTTTCGGTGATGCTAAATATTTGGCTATTGATTACAGGTTGCTCATTTACATTTTGAACATTTACTGTAATGGTAGCATTAGCATTCAACCCACCTTGATCGGCAACCTTTATCTGTAATCCGAACTGTTGGATTGTCTCATAATTAAGTGCCTGTGAATTCTGTACAGATAGTACACCGGTTGAAGCATTAATTGAAAATGCGTTGTTTACATTACCGCCAGTGATTGAATAAGTTAGGGTTTGATTATTATCAGGGTCGGTTGCAGTTATGGTACCAACTGTTGTATTTGCAAGAGAATTTTCGCTGATGCTGAATATTTGGCTATTGATTACAGGTTGCTCATTCACATTTTGAACATTCACGGTAACGGTGGCGACAGCATATAAACCACCCTGATCGGCAACCTTTATCTGTAAACCGAACTGTTGGATTGTCTCATAGTTAAGTGCCTGCGAATTCTGTACAGAT
Organism: uncultured Lentimicrobium sp.; assembly: GCA_964547915.1. Classification (GTDB taxonomy): domain Bacteria; phylum Bacteroidota; class Bacteroidia; order Bacteroidales; family Lentimicrobiaceae; genus Lentimicrobium. The sequence continues at coordinate 86,901 of CAZJPP010000003.1, read as the reverse complement.
AGTACACCGGATGAAGCATTAATTGAAAATGCGTTGTTTGCATTTCCGTCAGTGATTGTATAAGTTAGAGTTTGATTATTATCGGGGTCAGTTGCGATCACTGTTCCGACTGTAGTATTGGCTGAGGAATTTTCGGCCACATTAAAAATCTGATTATTAATAACAGGTGGATTATTAATATTTGTTGAAGGGAATTCAAAGTGTCCAATATCTGCAGTTTGTCCCTGAGGAACAGTAGTTCCATAAAAATCTTTATTATAGCCACAGTTGGATCCTGCATTAATGCAAGGAGATGTTGGCTGTAGAGTAAAATCACGGCTTGTGGGATTTACAAATCTAGGATCTGCAAGTATGCTGTTTTGATCCTGCCCCGTGGCACTTATCCATGCAGCCAGAGTGCTATGTCCATTGAGGAAGCCTGATGACTGAGTGTTGAATGTGTTGTTATTTGAAACTACACTTCCGGATGTTGTATAAACTTTAGTTCCTGAAACAATGTAGAATATGTTGTTTTTTGAGACAATGGATGTATTAGATCCTGAGGTAATCACATTGCTGGTCTGATTGTAAAATACATTGTTTTCAGCTCGTAAATTGTAATTAGTAAGAACGCTGATAGCGACTCTGTTCTGAATGAATTTATTATAATATACTTTAAGGTCACTCACGTATGAGTACATACCGTAATTTCCATCAGAAATTGAATTATACCTAACAGATACTGACCCGGTGGTTGGGTGAAGGTAAATACAACTTGTATTCTTAGTTCTGTTGCCTATTAAGGTATTGTACTCAAAAATTCCGTTGTAATTTACACCATAAGCAATGAAACAAAACTTGTTTCCGGTTGAACTGTGATCAAGAATGTTATGGTGTATATAGAAGTTGTGGTTGTTGGTAGAACCAATCTGGATATTATCACCTGCGGAGTAACTCTCGTCGGTATTCACGTTATACTTAAGATTTACGTTATAGATGTGACAATATCCGATTTCTATATCTGGTACATCTTTAATATAGATTCCATCGTCTTGAGTATTATACACTACGGAATTCAAAATTTTGTTACCCGCACCGGTTGTAAGTACTCTTATACCCCATTGAACATCTCGGAGTATACAATTATCTATGACATTGTTTGATGAGTTTGTTCCATCAACGATTACTGCACAAGTAGCCTGACCCGTCGAAGATGATAAATCAAGATCCCTGACAGTGTTGTTTGAACCTCCTGTAATTTTTACGACTTTAGTTGTATTTCCTCCTGATGAGATGATTTTTGGCTTGGCACCTTCGCCATAGGATCCAAGGGTAATACTACTTCTCCCTGATAAGTCAATATAGCCTGAAGTTGTAAATGTTGTACCGGCTTTTTGTAAGTATGTCTTTCCATTGGTCCAGGATACCTGACTCCAGGATTTGTATGGAGTGCTGATTGATCCATTTTGTGTACTTCCTGTGTACGATGGATCAATATAAACAACACCCTGTGCCATTACAAAAGATTGTGACAGGATGGCTAATAAAGCTACTAACAATGATGTGCTCAGATGTCTTTTTAAAAGTCGTAGATGTTTCGTATTCATAGTTTCATTGCTAAAATTAATTTATTTAAGAGTACTATTTACAAATTTTGATTTTTTCAGATTCTCATCTAACTAAGCGACTGGGAAAGACATTATGCCTGCCTTTCCCGGTTGCTCAATCAATGATTCTAGTGTTTAATAGCTTTTAGGGTTTTTACTTCTGAACCATTATCCAGTCGGATAAGATATGCTCCAGTTGGACTAGTGCTCAGGTCCATCAAGCCTTTATTGTCTTGTGTAACTGTAATTGCTTTAATCAATCTACCTGACATATCGTATGCTTCAATTTTAGCTTGCTCACATTGTTTTCCAAAGCTGACTGAGAATTTACCATCTACTGAAGGATTAGGATATACCCTGATTTCCTTTGGAACATCAATCGTAATCTCTTCCTTTTCATCCACTTCAATTCCGTCCATGACTTTGTATTTGACAACTTTCACTGTAATTGTCTGAGTGAATGACATGTTAGGATTACCATTATCGGTAACTCTTACTTTTAAATAAAATTGTGGATTATTGTATATGTTAATTGCCGACCTTGTTTTTACTTTGATCACACCGGTTGTGCTGCCAAGTGAGAAAGCATTTCCGGTATTCCCCGATACAATTGTATAGGTTAATGTTTGTCCCTGATTCGGATCTGTACCAACCAGTTTCCCAACAAAAGTTCCATAAGGAGAAAGATGTCTTACAGAAAATGTTTTGGCTGGTAAATAAGGAGGCTGATTAGAAGCATTCACTTTTATAGTCATGGTTGCCTGAGCTGACTTAATAGGATTCCCGTTATCAGTAACTTTCACAACAACACTGAAAGTCTGTACAGGAAGGGTTTTGGCAACTGTGATGTTTCCAGTTGATGAGTTTAGAGCAAATACTCCATTGGAGTTGCCACTAACAATGCTATAGCTGAGTGTTTGACCGGCGTCTGGGTCGCTGGCTACAACTTTCCCAATAAAGGTTCCGATTGACATTCCCTGGTATGCATTAAATGTTTGATTTGCAATAACAGGTGGATTGTTTGTGTTTGAGCTTGTAACTGTAACAGTTATGGTAGCTTGAGCCGTTTTTATGGGAGTCCCGTTATCGGTAACCTTAACGACAATACTAAATGTTTGAGCCGGTAAAGGTTTAGCAACTGTAAGATTACCGGTTGAACTACCAAGTGCGAATACTGAATTAGTATTACCTGATATAATACTAAAGCTGAGTGTTTGACCCTGATCGGGATCTGAGGCGACGATTTTCCCAACTAAAGTACCTGTTCCGGCACTTTGCGATACATTGAATGATTGATTATTAATTACAGGTGACTGGTTAGTTGTAGATGCTGTAACATTAATTGTTACTGTAGCCTGAGCTGACATAACAGGGTTGCCATTATCAGTTACTTTTACTACCAGACTGAAATTCTGAGCAGGTAGAGACTGAGCTACTGTAATTCTGCCATTTGTTGAACCGATGGCAAATACAGAATTTGTGTTGCCAGATACAATTGAATATGTAAGTGTTTGTCCTGCATCCGGATCAGAAGCTGAAACTGTGCCAACGACTGTGCCAACAGCAACAGATTGGGCGACAGTAAATGACTGATTGCCGATTTGTGGAGCATTATTTACTGGATTACCTCCACCACTACCATTTTCGTGGATACCTGCATCAGGAGCTCCCCCTTGTGGAACAGAGCCACCAAAATAATCTCTGTCGAGACTCACACTAGCTCCTTTGTTGATCGCAACTGAACCTGACTGAATTTTGAAGTCACCAGAAGTTGGACTAGTAAATTGCGGGTTTCCTACGACCGAAGCTGCATCGTTGCCCGATGAATTCCTCCATGCTGATAATGTAGAATGACCGTTAATAAACCCTGATTGCTCCTGGTTGAAAACATTATTATTTGAATTTATACTGCCACTTGTGTTGATAGCTTTTCCTCCTGAAGTAACATTGAATATATTATTTCTAAGTGTTACCGAAGTATTGGAATTAGAAGAGACAGCAACATTCATGTTGTTGTAAAATACATTATTACGTGCATTTAGAGCGTAACCGCTCATCACATTGACAGCACTTTTGTTTTGCGAGAAAATATTGTAGTAAGCATCTAGTAAGTTAGCATAAGAGTAAATTCCGTAGTTGCTATTCTTTATTTCATTATATCTAATAGTGACGGTTTTAGTTGTAGGGTGTAGATATATGGCACTAACTGTCTTGTTGGCATTACCAATTAAAACGTTATTTTCGAGTATACCTGTATAATTGTTACCAAATACTATGAGGCAAAACTTATTACCCATTGATGAGTGGTCAATTATATTATCGTGAATATAGAATGAATGATTGTTAGTAGACCCGATTTGAATACCATCACCTGCTGAGTAACTCTGATCGGTATTTACGAGGTATTTCATATTAACGTCATAGATATGACAGAATCCAATTTCAATAGTTGATGCATCTTTCACATAAATGCCATCATCACCTGTGTCGTGGATAGTGGAATTCATAATTTTGTTGCCTGATGCATTAGTGATTACCCTGATACCCCATTCAGCTTTATGAATTAAGCAGTTGTCGATCAGGTTATTGGCACTATTTGTACCATTGATATAAATGCATGACGTCCAAGAGCCGGAAGCGGTAATTTCCAAGTCTTTAACAATGATATTTGAGGAGGAGGAAATATTTAGAATGTAGTTGCCATTACCAGATGCAACGATTCTTGCTTTTCCTGAGCCATATGAACCAAGTGTAATATTTGATTTAGAATTAAGGGCAATTCCGGTTGTGTTAAAGGTAGTACCACCTTTTTGAAGATAAGTATTCCCGTTCGTAAAGGTGAATTTTGTCCAGGAATTATAAGGATTATCCATTGAACCATTCTGGTTTGAAGAAGTATTTGTAGGATCAATGTAAATGGTTGCGCCAAAGAGTGAGGCTGAGAAGAATGTTAATACTAATATGATAGAGACACTTATTGTCTTTAGAAGACTTCGATTTTTTAAGTGGTTGAATTGTTGGTTGTTTGTTGTTAACTTAGATTCATTCATAATAGTTGCATTTTAGGTTTGCAATCTAATGAATGAAAAATGATGCCACTCGTCAGAAACATGATTTTGGAGGTTTGCTGAGAAGTGGTTTTAATTTATCTAAAGTATTGTATGGTAGAGCTTTATAATTATTTTACAACTTTTTAACAATGCCTTTTTTGCTTGGACGGATTTATAAAATTTGCATAGAAATCAGCCCCGCATTGGGGAAAATTTCTACATTAAGAGTCTATTAGTAATGAAAAAAGTGCCAACAATTAGTTATCATAATTATTGGCACTTTAAATTGTTGAGATTAAAGGTTAATTGTGAACCTGTGTTAAAGGCACTTCTTTAATGGTTTCTGCCGGAATACAGATTTCGTTGCATAACCAAATGCTTTAAAGTCGCATTTATACGATTAATTGGAAGAATAGGTCCTTGCAGATTTTTTCTTCTTGAATGCTTTCATTCCACTCTTGCCATTTTCAGAATAATAAGAGTATTCATATCCATAGTCGTAAGCCATACCACGAGCTTTTACATCATTGAGTATGATACTTACATTTGGAATTTTCTTTTGCAGGATGTGCTCAATGTTGTTTTTAAAGGCTTCTTTGTGAGTGTATCCCTGTCGCACAACATACAGAGTTACATCGGCAAATCTGGTCATAAGATATGCATCTGATACTACACCCACAGGAGGTGAATCAATTATTATGAAGTCATACATATTTTTCAATTCGTTTATCACTTCTTCAGTTCTTTCGGATGCGATAAGTTCTAGCGGATTAGGCGGAATAGGCCCTGCTGAAATATAATCGAGATTTTCAACTTTCGTTTGTTGTATCACATCCTCAATAGTGGCTTGATTAATAAGAACAGTGCTTATTCCAACCTTATTTGATAGATTAAGGTCTCTGTAAATCTTTGGCCTTCGTAGGTCAAATCCTATAAGTAGAGTTCTTTTTCCAAAAAGAGCAAATACCGAAGCCAGATTCTGTGCTACAAACGATTTGCCTTCTCCACTATACGAGGATGTAAGCAGAATTACCTGTTTCTCCTTTCCACGTGAATAGAATTGCAGGTTTGTTCGAATACTTCTGAAAGATTCCGAGATTGGAGAGTTTGAAGCAGCTGTTATTACGAGCTTATTCTTACCTTCATTATGGAATACATGTCCAATTATTGGTACTTCGCTTATTGCCTCCAGTTCCTTTTTATTACTGATTTTCATGTTGAGAAATTCACCGACCATAATAATGATAAAAGGAACCAGCAATCCGCCTATAGATGCAATTATAAAATTAAGAGACCTTTTAGGGTAAATCACAGCGGTAGTTATATTTCGTGCCTGATCGACTACCTCATAATCAGGGGCATTCGAAGCTCTTGCAATTTGAGCTTCTGACCTTTTCTGCAAAAGGAAAGTGTATATGGCGTCATTAAGCTTGAACTTTCTCTCAATTCCGAATAGTTGTCGTTCTGTAGAAGGAAGTCGCGACATTTGAGAGTTGATTCTGGCAACACGGTTATTTATATCCTGCAATGCAATTTCGGTTGTTGTAGCATTGTTCAGGATGTTTTCTCTTATAGTGCTTTTTAAACTGTTAATCTGAATTTCCAGATTATTTAAAAACAGATTTTTCGTGTTACCCCTTTTCAGCAAATTTGCTCTTTCAGTATTTAATGAAATAAGTTCAACAATTAGCTGGTTAAGTATAGGGTCCTGTACACCCATAGATGATGGTGCAATCAGATCCGACATATCATTGTTTCTGTCGAAATATTCCTTTATGTAGTCGTAATATTTTTTTTGAACCATTAACACAGCTTTCTGAGTTTCAAGCTCACTCATTTTCTCAAAAGATTTCTGACCCTGAAAGCTTAAGTCCATAACCTGATTAGATGTTCTGAAATTCTGCAGTTTGCTTTCAGCAATTGTGAGTGAATCAGAAACTTCACTTATCTGACTATCAATAAACTTTACTGTATTAATCGCTATCCGATTTTTCTTTTCAAGGTTTCTGTCGAGATATGAATTTGAAAGGGTGTTTAAGAAATCACTAATCTTGAATCGATTATCGCCCTTCATTGTAATTACAACAAGGGATGATGTTTTCGAAGTATTGATGGCTTCGAGATTTGATTGAAATTGGAGTGTTAACAGGTTAACATTGTTGAATTTGAAATAAAGTTTTTCATTCTTCCAGGAAGACAGATCTTTTGTATTCAGATGGATCTTGAAATTATAGTTATCACCTTTTATTTCATCCTCAAAGTTGTATATGCCATTTATTGAAATCTTGTCAGCTACCTTAACAACATTGTCTTCCAGGTAACTATACATTAGAATTTTCTCACCTTTAGTTTCAATTTTCACTTTCTTATGATCCAAAATGGTAAAGTAAATTGGCAAATCAATTGGTTGTAAATTAGACTTGTCAATACTAATTTTAATTGGAGGCTCTACATAAATCTCTTCATCAGCTCTTAGAAACTTAAAATCCAATTTTTTACCGAAAATATAGTTTTCTCTGTGTACACTTGTCTCTAGACTCAGTTGCAAAATGGCGTCGTTAATAAGTGAAAAAGAATGCAGTATTCCAATTTCATTTTCTATGTTCTGATTGGCAGCAAACAACCCAAACCCCTGCATAATATTATCTCCCGAGAGAAACGAATTTTTTTCTTGTTCTTTCAGCAGAAGGGTAGTTGAGTTTTTATAAATTGTTGTGGCCATTTTATTAAATAGAAAGGCTGTAACTACTGCAAAAACTAAAGAAATGACGAACCACTTTTTGTGCTTGTATAATTTGTAAAACAGCTCTTTATAGTCTGTTTTCTGATTTATTATTTCCGAAGATTTTTTCACTTTTATTTAAAGAAGTATAAAATTGTTACAAGTGTAGTTATTGATGCTAGGAAAGTAGAGTATGTAAATGTTCTCAAGTTCCTGAATTTTGTGTTAATAGGTTCAACAATCACAATATCATTAGGTTGCAGATAGAAGTACTCGGTTTCAATTACTTTTTTGTCAGTCAGGTCGATTGAATGATACTTTATCTGGTCACCATATTCTCTTATTAATGTCACTTTACTTTTGTCGCCAAAGTCGGTGACACCCCCTGCAAATCCTAAGGCCTGGAAGATATTGATCTGTTCTTTAAAGTAAGGGAATTCTCCCTGAGCTCTAACTTCGCCTAGTACTGTGATGTTTGAATTAACAAACTTGATCTGTATGGATGTGTTACTCAAATATTGACTTAGCTCTTTCTCGATAATCTCTTTAGCTTCTTTGAGAGTCTTGTTATTGACATTTATTTCACCCACAAACGGAAAATCTATCTTACCGTTTTCGTTAACAGTATAACTTATAAGGTTTATGTCGAATCCGGGCCCATTTAATGCAGTCTCATTGCTAAAGATTCTAGCTGTTTCGGCATCAATACTCAACACTTTGATATACAAATTATCGAAAGGTTGTATTCTTTTAATAGGCCTCACATGGTTATAAGCCGACTTTAGCTGTGTTGTTGTTTCATCCTGAACAAACTTTAATTTCTCCTGTGGAACACATGAAAAAAGTAGAAAAGAGGCTGCAAATAACATTGCCGATTTCTTAATTATTCTGTGTAGTTTATTCATATAGCTTTGTCTTGTTAAGGGTGTAAAAAGGCAGTAAAAATGTTTATGAATGAAACGTAAGAGGTATGGATTTGTTCAGATTATGTAACCTAAGACTAAACGGTTCTGTGTAAAAGTTTAGACATTATCCTGATATTCAAATAGATCAAGAGATACACAAAAAGCACTTAAAAACTCCAGCAACGATTCATAAATCCAAGTTTCATAACAGAACTATTGACCGGAACCTTTAATAACTGTTTGAACTGTTTTTGCCAATAGAATGAAATCGAGTTTTAGCGACCATGAGTCAATATATTGCAAATCGAGTCTCATCCATTCGTTGAAAGATATACTGTTACGGTTTGGGGCGATTTGCCATATACAAGTAATGCCGGGTCGCATCGATAAACGACGAAGTTGCCATCTTTCATACATATTTACTTCTTTGGGTAAAGGAGGACGGGGTCCGACAAGCGACATGTCACCATTAAGCACATTAAAGAACTGTGGTATTTCATCAAGTCCTGTCTTTCTTAAAATTCTACCTATTGAAGTCACACGCGGATCATGTTTTATCTTAAAAACCGGACCATCCATTTCATTCATCTTCTCAAGTGTTGCTCGCTGTTCCTCAGCATCAATGACCATTGTCCGGAATTTGTATATATCGAAAGTTCTTCCTCTTAGTCCCACTCTCTTCTGTCTGAATATTACAGGTCCCTTAGATGTCATTTTAATCGCTATAGCGATTAAAATGATTACAGGAGACCAAATAAGAAGAATAAAGAATGATGCCAGCACATCAAATATCATCTTCCATCTATGAGAAAACTTGTTGTCAGGAGTGTTGATAAACGAAAGAAATGGTATTCCTTCAACATACTCCAGTTGCGTAATGGTCGATTGCATATGAAAAAATGAAGATTGCATTCTAAACACTACGCCAATTTCCTCACACAAATAAATAAAATGCCTTATTTCATCCTGTTCTATTTTATTTCTGCAATAAAGAACTTCGTCAATTACTTGCTGTCTGAGAATTGCTTTAAGGTTCTTAACATCTCTCTCTATTGAGAACCTGCTGCTAAAAACCTCTTCAATTATATCACTGTCAGAGATAATCGTACGAATATTGTATCCTAATTCTTTCCTTAGGAGTAATTTTTCAATGAAGTCTATGCAATTCGCATCAGCTATAACAATTACGTTCTGGACATTGAGACCTTTTTTTAACAATTTCTTGTAGTATCTTGAGGAGGAAAGTAGAAGAACACTGATCAAGATGAAATCAAGAATTGCGAATGTTAGAATTACATAATTATTTACCTGGCTAAGATCAAAAGCTACTTGCACAAGTGCCAGGAAGCCTGTTGCTGTAATTACAAATAACCCTGTTTCAAAAATGATGGTTAAATCACTTTTATTTTTTGAAAAGCGTGTAAGATTTGTCTGGACTATACCTACATACCAAAGAGGAACGATAAATAGAGCTATTGTGAGGTATTCGGAGCTGTATATAAGATCCCATCTGTTGAAGTAATCAGCTATCCTGAATGCACTTATAAAAATCAAAAGTGACAGTATGGATATGATTATTCCAACAACTCGACCGGTCTGTTTTTCCTTTTCGCCTGTCATAAGTTTAGTCGGTGGTAAATAACATAGTTAGTTTTAGAAATCTGAGTTAATATCAGTTATTTAAGTAACAACACTTACGATGTTATGTTAAACCGCTATAGAGTTTTTAGTAAGGAAGTTTTCAATAGTCTGTAGTAGGCTGTTGGAGGCATTCTCACTGATAGCCGGAGCAGGTCTAAGCAAATGTCTTTCATTAAGAGCTTGAATGAGCTCCTTGTGAGAAAATACAGTTTTTACATAACCAAGTTGGCCGAAACTCTTTGCTGTCGCTACCTGATGATCATTTCTGTGTTCTTTGTATTTTGCTAGTCGTGGCATTACAATAATTGGTTTTTGATATTGCATTGCCGAAATAATTGTACCCATTCCCGCATGTCCCACAATAAGGTCGGCTTTCATAAATAATTCGTCGAATTCGTGAGTAGGAATAAAATCGAAGTATTTAAAGTTTACAGGCTTGTAACTAGCATTGGAAATCTGTGCTATAATATCTTTATGGCCGGACAATCGAGACCATTCATCAACACTTTTTATCAGCCGGTCAAATGGTTCTTGAGTTCCGACAACTACATATATCATAGTATCACAGTTCCTTTATAAATAGTTTTTCCTTTAGCCAAATGCGGCCATTGCGTTATGTGAAGATCAGCAAAAGGTTTTATAAGACGCCCACTTAATGAGAGCCTTTCAACATTTGCGATACTGTCAATCCATATCGTCTTAACACCCTTGAGCTTTCCCCAAAAAAGAGCTGCCATACCCGGTGCTGCTCCTGTTGAAATTATAAAATCGGGTTTTTCCTCATCAACAATATTTTTAACGGTAAAGGCCATTTTGATGAGTTTAAGCTTATTCCACCTGTTAGCGTCAGGTACCGACCGATACTTGAAACCGGGATCTTTGAACTTATAATTTGAGAATGTGGAAACAAAAACAACATCAGCATCTTTAAATGCTTTCTGTGTTCTGAGCAACTGTATCCAGTGCCCTCCGCCTGATGCTACTGCAAGTATCTTAAATCTGTTTTGCATTGCCGGTTTTACGGGTTTTAATTACTCTGCCTGCAAATGTTTTAATTATTGGATAGTTTAGCTCGTAAAAATGTTTCACCATTTCCATCTTCATTAGTATCCTCATTTGCAAAGGCTTTTTATCTGAATAGTTATCCGCGCAAAATTCCCACAAGTTCTCCTGGCTTATACCTGTCAGAGAAACAACTCTATAATCTTTTTGTTGCGATAGATATAGTTGGGTTTTACTTTCTTTCAATTGTACTTTAGCGACCAATCCGATTTGTGTTAGGGATGAAAAATTCTGATCGAACAAGAAATTTCCATGGCTGTAAAATACCCATGTATTCTTAATTCTTTCAACTGGTTGTATAGTATGTGGATGATGCCCAAGTATTACATCAAACCCTCCATTGGAAAGCTCAATTGCCAGATTTTTCTGTTCTTCGTTAGGTTGAGTGCTATATTCCTTACCCCAATGAATGCTAATAATCCAATATTCATCTTCTTTTCTGTCTCCTGAGAGATCAAGATCTTTAAGTAATTTCTCATAAGAACTTTTAAAGTAAGAACCGTCAAAATGAGAATCGGGGACTAAACTGACACCCCATATTTTCAGAGTAAAATCTTTCAATATCACTTCAACCGGCTTGCTATTTTCACCAACAACTGTAATTCCATGATCTTTAAGTTGTTTGATGCTGAATAAGGACCTTGAAGTGCCATGTTGACCAAAGTGATTATTGGCTATATTTGCCACTACAGGTATTTCCAGGGATTTTAATAAATTGAAAGTTTCAATAGGAGCAACATAGACAGCCTCATCTATTGACAACATGTTAAGCTCACTAACTTCTGCAAGTGACGATTCGAAATTCAAGAATAAAACATCACCGTCTGATATAATATCCTTTACATCCTCACCAATCAACTCATTGTAACGATTCTTAAATTTTGCACAAATACCTCTGCCAAAATGATGCACATTTTCGCCAGTCATATAATCGCCAACACTTACAATTTTAAACGACATGGCTCTCAATTAGTTTGAATTTTTCATTAGTTGGATTGAGTTCAGCCATCTGTTCAATAGTTAAATCGACCTCCTTCAAAAAGTTCGAGATTTCATCAAGTACATCTGTGGCAACTTCATTAAAAGCATCAGGATTTATAACGTGAATGTGAAGGTTAATAGATAGATCCTTATTTTGGACAATACGATACCCGTCTATCTCTTTAAATTTATAGAAAATATTATTAAAGAATGAGCCGTGAATACTTTTGCCATTGGGCATCCTTATCATGTCGCGTGTACGGCCTTTCAAATCAATTATACGTGCTGATTTAATTCCACAATGACAGTTCTCAAGCTTTAACCGGCCGATATCACCCACACGATATCTTATAAACGGGAAGCTGTAACTGCTTAGGTTGGTAAGAAGTAATTCTGAAAGCCCAAATTCATTTGTAAAAGTCTCGACGAAGCAGGTTCTGTCATTAATGTGGTATCCATCATGACTACTACATTCACAAGTTAATATACCTCCATCGTTTGCTCCATACATATCGTAGACAGGTACTCCAAATGCTTCCTCTATTGCCAAACGAGTATGTGGTAGTAATTGTTCCGATGTTGTGAAAACAGCCTTTATGCAAGACATCTTTCTTGTGATATCAGGTATTGCTTTCACCATATTGAGAATGGAACTGGGATAACCATATAGTAAAACTGCCTTTCCTGCCTTTATGGGGTCTATTTTCAGGCTGTTATCAATTATATCACCTGTGATAAAATAGTTATTTTGCAGCAAATGGTATGTCTTCTCAATGAATTGTCTGCCTGTTGTCCGAAGAGAATTGCCTGCAATAGTTATAAATGGATCACCGGGTTCATAACCGGAGTTTAGATGCCAGAAGAAATAGATATAAGCCCAAAACCATGAAAGGTGCTCTTTGTCAACATAATAATAAAAGGGATTTCCAGTACTCCCACCAGTTTTCTTTCTCTGAACAGGTCTGTTTTTTAATTGAGTAAATACATCATCGTAATTACTGCCGATCGACTTTTTATCCATAATTGGGAGTCTTTTCAACACTTCAGTAGGATTTGAGTTTATTTCTTCTATCGAAACATCCTTTAATAGAGGACCATAAAATCGGTTAGAGGTCTTCATCTCCACAAGTAAGGAAGTTAGCTTATGTGTTTGGATTTGATTACTATTAGTATCTGCATTACTTTTAAGGAGGTCATAGCAATTTAGTATTTCGGTACCCCGGATCTTATCTATAATCTGCAACCCTATTTTCATGCAATAGTCTCTTTAATTAGTTCGAATTTTGTTTCCCATGTGTTTTTTGAAGCTTCTGCTATCCTCATTTTTTCCTTATTAATATTGTTTTCAGCAATTGCTCTTTTTGATTCGCTTAGGAAGTCAGCAGGTGTGTCGGCAAAATAGGCAAAGTCACTGAACATATCCTCAATAACTGGTATTCTGCAGCTAACCACAGGTTTACCCATTGCGAGGTATTCGAGAAATTTGACCGGGAAAGAGTTCTTTATCCAATCAGCCATAACCCAGTTAAGTAAGCAAACATCAAATCCCTGGGCGAATGATGGAAGCCGGCTAAATTCCACCGGACCCATGAAGTATATATTTTTAACACCCTCAAGCATAGAGTAATCACCCAATACTTTGCCAATAATCACTACTGAGAAGCCATTTTTAGCCAGATGTATGAATACTTCCTTATCATTCGCATCCGAAAGAGTACCGAAGTACCCGGCAATTGGTAATCCTTTTTCTCGGATTTCTATAATATGAGGATCTAAACTGTGATTTGATGTGAAATGCTTGAGATCAACCCCGTGTGTTAGCAATCCTACCTTTCTTTGGGATAGAGCTTCGAGCTTTTGTCGGATATTGGGGGAACTTGCAAAAAGATGATCAACATTTCTGCTAAGGTACACCTCTTTTTCTCGTAGCCTTTTGAGCAATTCTTTGTCGTTTGTGCGGAAATCAGAGATTAAATCGGCGGCCTGATATATTTTTCTTCTAAAATTATACTTAAGCAAGGCAGATAAGGTAAAATTGCCAGATATCCATAAGATACTGTCTTCCCATTTTATACCTAGCAGAAGGGAAGCAATTCTAACCTGCAAAGTAACCAGTGTTTCATTAATTTTATCAAAAGTCGGATTGAACACCGGAATATAAACGGGTATAAGTATGTAAATTCTATTACCAGATTTTTTGAAGATTTTCAGATGAGTCTTTAATTTATTAACAACCTTTTTCTTCATTGATCTCTTGTTGTCGGAATTGACAGCAGGGGATTTAAAAGCGACCGGATTAACCCATAGTACGTGATGACCCTCATTTACAAAGCGAAAAATAATCTGTCTGGTACTGGTAACCGATGGTCTGAACCAATCAGGCCCAGTGCATACCACCCATTGTTTCATCTTTGCCAAGGTATATTGTGTTAAATTTTGAGTTTGATCCGAAATTCTCAATTTCGGAATAGATCAAATCTGCCGGTTTGAAATATGAGTCCAGATTGTCATGCATTGTGATTGCAAGATATTCATCTACATTATACATCCTGGTTAGTATTCTCCGGTTTGGAATTTCAACAGGTTCTCTGTAAATGTTTTTGAAATAATCAGATCGTGGTACAAAAGAGTCCTTGTTTATAAATGGTTTATACTTCTTTTTCTTTCTGGCCATTAGTATATCCTTATACTTGCTGTTGAACTTTACTATATTCACAAGCAGTGAGCGTACATACTTTTCGTTTTTCAGTGAAACAGGGAATGCGGTTGATTTTACTCTATTACTTTTCGTCTCTTCACCAGCAATAATTGTGTGTGCAAGTTGAGTTCTAAGGAGACTCTCAGGTAGTTTATGGTAAACAGCTGCTACGTGCTTATCCATAAAAGGCGTCAATGGGGTAATAAAATGTTGTGTTTTAAGTAATATTACGACGGCATTCCTAAACGACCGGTGGTCTATATCCTGATAGGTATCGTGATCATATAAAATCTGAACAGGAGGGTGGTCTTTATAAATATTTCTATAAGCAGCTTCAGTATCGTATTTACTAAAATAGGGGACATTTCTTTTTGCATCCTCACTTGATATACCTCTTGAATTCCCCAGGATAGTAGCCTTAACTGACGATTCAAAGTTGTTAATCCCATATGACCGGTGAGCGCAAAGCTTGCCCGAACTGCTCTCGCCATAGAGACCCATTAGTGCATTTGAAACATAATTGCCAGCGATTTTGCCTAACGCTACCCATGGTGAGGTTGCAGTAGTGCTCATTGAGAGAAGGTAAGATAAAGTGCGGTCAATTGAATGCTGTTCCATAACATGCAAATCCTTGTCAAGAAGTTCGGCGATTTTTTTTACTTCATGGTAATCGAAAATGCCAGTATCTTCTTTAAAAACAAAAGGGATATAAGGAATCATGTTACGTTCGAGGAAGGGTAGAAAATACCTGCTATCTTTTCCCTTAGAGAGGTATATTCCCATTGGCTCCTTCATATATCTGTACGTGTCTTTAAAATACTGATCAACAGTTTCTCTGAGTTCGTTAATGTATTCTCTATCTTTTTTCTCCCTTGTCCGGTTAACTTTCTGAAATGATTTCAAGAAGGTGATCTTCCTGTTTTTTCGTACAAGAATATCTGATGGCAATACAAGTGAAATCTCATTAAACTCAGAGTTTCTATGAGCAGGATATTCATAATGGATGATCTGTGCAATTGACTCCTCATTCACGGTAAGACTTAAAGCTGGATTTGTAGAGATTGCAAATAAATTATTACTCACTATAAAATGTTTGCTATCATCGTAAGAAAAGACCCTATTTGCGCCGTAACTATCGGTAATAACTATAAGCTTATCGTGTTTTTTTACGTAGACGAACCCCGAGTACCTGCCATTATATTCCTTTAACTTTGTATACTCTTCTTTTATGCATATTTGAAGGACTTCATTTGCTAGATCTGAAGACAATGTTTTTGTTCTATTTCGTCTTAATAGATCGTAATCGTTAAAAGTGCCTTCAATAAAAGCAAAGTTATCATCTTGGCGGTAAAAGCTCATACAACTGAATACTGACAAATCTTCAGGCACAATTAAAACGATACTGTGTTTGGGAGTGTCATAAACCATTGCTTTGTTACCAAAACCGCCAAAGAAACGGTTCATTCCCTCTTCAATTATTCGGTTTGTTTCCAGTGTGCTTTCACCTTTTTCTGCCAAAAAATATCCCGGGAGTCTCGAGTTGATATAAGAGTCAACCAAGGTCTGATGAAAAAATTCATTCATAGTGTAGTGTTTCCAAACTAACGCATAAGGTTCATTATAGTTGAAAAGAAATAACCTTTTTGTTTTAATTGAATAATAAGTTCTCTGAACATGCCAAGTTCATTTGAGTGGAATCTATGATGGAAGAGCAATCCAATATTCTTTGTGTATTTTGATGCTGTATAAATTTGATTTAAAATTTCTTCCTTATTATAATGTTGTGCGGTATTGGTTCCAGTGTATTTTTTAATCACGTTAGCGGAAACTGATAATTCAAGAAAGTTAAAATGTGGCCTTTTGTTGTCATGGTAGCTGATCTTTTTGTCGAAAATGAAGTCTGCACCAATTGCACGCCCAATAGTATTTTTAATTCTATGTTTTGTTGAGAAATTTATTTTAGACGAAATAGCTTTATAGCCAGCATCATTCACAGCTTTAAGGGTGTGATAGTTATATGAGCCATATGGAAAAGTAAACACGGGGGACCACTTATCTCCAAATAAGTCGTCCATTATATTTTTACCTTCTTTAATGGAAATAAGCTGGTCGTCGTAATTTCTTGTGCCGCCAAACTCCATTTTTACCCTGGGATTTTTATAATTATGGTCAAATCCATGCTGGATAATCTCAATGAGCATAGGATGTTTGTTTTTAATATCAAGTAACCAATCTGCAACCTCTAATGATACATTTGCAGGTTCCACAGCATGACTAAGTGGAACGTCCAGTTCTATACATAGTTCAGTGAGGCTAATCAGTTGGGGATCAAGTTTCCCTCTTACATCATCATTCCTGAGAAAAATATGTGGTTTGCTATTCCTCATTCTGTAATAGTTTTTCATAAATACCTAAAGTAACTTGTCCTATTGAATTCCATGAATAGTTCTTCTGTGCCCAGTTCTTGATATATTTGCGGGTTTCATCTTTATTAGAGTATAAGGGAGATGAAAAGAAATACTCCAGTGAATCTGCAAGACTTCCTGCAGATATCTCATCTGAGATCAGACCTGTTTTGCCATGCTGTATGTCGTTCCCAAAGTTTCCGACCCTTGTAACAACAGGAGGTATTCCAAAATTGTATGCCATAAACAGGACGCCCGACTGATAAATATCTCTATAAGGCAATGCTATGCAATCAGATGCCTCAAAGAGGGGCTCAATTTCTTCGTCACTTATGTATCTGGTAAATTTAATTATCCTATCCTTAAGAGGTGATTTAAAAATTAGACCAGTGATTTTTTTATTGTATTCCTGAGATTTAATATTGCCGGCAATTATTACTGTAATTTTATCCTTAATCTCATCTGAAAGCAAGGGAAGACTTTCAATAAGAATATCCAATCCTTTATAATGATCAATATTCCCAAAGAACAAGATCACCTTTCTATCAGTTGCAATATTAAGCCTCTCTCTTGCTTTTATCTCGCTTATCCCGGTAACAGTTACTTTATTATTCATACCGTGCTTAACAACCGAGATCTTAGATTTTTTTATATGGAAATCTCTTATTAACTCATCCCGGCTACCAGGCGTGTGTACAATCAAATGATTACAAAGCCCATATAAAACCTTTAAAGTAACTCGATTATACCAGGTGTCGTTATTGTCTCTCTTACCTGCATTAACATTATGTACAGTTAAAACGACCTTGTGCCCTTTTAGGCGGGCAATTAGAGGAATAATGATTCTGTCGGCAATATAGAACCTGTTTAACCATTGAAAATGAACAACACGTGGTTTAGCTCCCAAAAAGTGTTTTATCTGTAAACAATAGTACCTAATAGTATTGCTTCCTTTTTTTATAAACGAGGATCCTTTATTCTGATATCTGTAAACGCTGTGAAACTTTACTTTTTGGAAATTATCGAATATTTCTTTTGACCTGTCAATATCAAGCACATCAATATGGCTGATTGAAGTTTCGTGCAATCCCGATACTAAACCATAAAGGTAGTCGGCTTGACCACCGCCATTACATATCGTAACCTTCATAGTATGATTAAACATAATAAGGTTTCATAATTAACAAATGAGAACTTAAAGTGGCAGGATAAAGCAGAGAACCTTATAATGATTCTTTTTTGGGGAAACCTAGTAGACTGAGAATTTTCCATTTTAAGAATCCGCCGATATAATAACAATATTTATGTGCCAAGGTTTGATATGCGCGGTTAGAAGTGGCGTATTTCTTATAAAACTGCAGATCTTTTCCCAGATGATAGTTTGATTTATTATCATTAAGTGTTTTTATTAGCTGAGCGAAACTATTTTGATGCATCATTCCTGAGTTACTTTTATCATTCCATAGTTTAAGATCAGGGTATACAATTATCTCATAACCTGCAAGTTTAGCTCTAAATGTAAAATCGCTGTCACCATGATACTGGGGAAAATTGATTTCATCAACAAATCCAATTTTTGCAAACACACTATTATGGATAAAAGTTCCCATTCCCGGGAGCCAGTCAACGCTTTTCTTTTCCATTAATGATTGATGATCGGGTTCACCCATTCCTATCATATATTTACGGCCATTGTTTGTATCAAATATCCCGCCCATTGACCAAACGATATTTGGATTGTGCGCAAAATATACCTTTGAACCACCAATCATCACATTACTCGTATCAACGATTGACTTAAGTTTTTGAAAATATTGTTCTTCAGGAATTACATCATTGTTCCACCATAATATATAATCAGCTCTTAGCTCACTAATTGCATACTTTGTACCTTTATTTATACCTCCACTCCACCATAAATTACCATCTCCGTGAAGAACAACTATTTCGGGATAGTTATTATTAATCCAAGCTGAAGTTCCATCTGAGGAACCATCATCTATTACCACAATACTGAAAGTCTGCTCAAGTCCTGATTCTTTGATAAGTCTGTCCAATGAATCAAGACACTTAATGGTATGATTTATAGCGTTAAATACAGGTATTATAATTGCAATTCTGGTCATCATAAATTGTGAGTTGTTGAAATAGCAATCTGTTTCTCCTCTTCAAAAGTGGTCTGCAATTCCTCATGCTCTTCAACCTGACGGTCATACCTATCTACATCAAGTAGGTACATTATCATGCATATAACCATAATGGCATCGGATTGGGCAAAAGGACCACCACCAGTAAAAATTGTAAGAATTATGCTGAAAAAGAAATATTTAATATAAGCGTATTGGGAACTCATTTTGCCAAAAATAATTTTAGCAAGAATGAAGAAAACCCCAATTATAAAAACTGCGCCAAACTTTGAATAATCACCTATAAGTCCTATATCCGACTGATAAAATCCGTAAACATCTTTGTACATTTGCACAAGGTACCCGAAATGAGAGTTCGCGCTATCGGCACCATTACCAGTAATATATGCCGCTTTATTCGGGAAGAAATCAGTCATAAAGAAAAGTGCGGCTCTGATTCGCACATTTTCGCTAAAGCTTTCTGACTGGCTTTTCGACAAATCGACCAAACTTATAAAAATCTCCTGAAAAAGCACAAAGACAGGGATAAAGGCAATTATCATCAACACAAATACTAGTACTCGTGACTTAACAACATCGCTAAACAGTACGAAAAGAATTGTTAAAAGCATCATAGAAAAAATAATCTGTCTAGTGCCCATTAGAATGAAAATACTGGCAAACAATAAAAGATAGATAAGTCTGATAGGAGAAAAATTGCTGAAAATTTTGCTCAGGGTCATAAAGTATGCAAGTATAAGAAAGTGAAAGCCTGCCATAAAAATTCTTACTGTACCACGGTCTTCAACTATTCGCACGTCATAAAGAATAGTAGGATATACTGCAAACTGTATAAGATATAATATTGCGAAAGTCAGACCTAAAGCAAGTACCAGTTTTTCAATGTCTTCAATTGATGGTTTTAAGGAATGCAAAGCCAGGTAAGCCAGATAGTAATACATGAACCGTTGTGATATTAGTGTAATTTGAAGCGGCTGACCATGCCCTATTTCTGCCATGAACATACTTAGGAATAAGCCTATAAAAATTAGTAATACTGGCCATGAAAAATACTTTGGGAAATAGTCCTCTTCTTTATATAGAATCTGAATCAATATTATACCACACAACAAACCAACACCAACTACCTGAAAAAGCTTAATAAAACTTTCTCCCAGAAACATGAAATTAAAGAATTCAAGTCCCGTAAGCGTAATAAAAATTATGAGCAGTCTTTTACTCATATCCAAGGAATGATTTTCACTTCATTAAAAAGAGAAAATTTGATTTAATGTTCAAAGTGTTAAAAAGAAATTCTGAAGCAAATGAAACTAGCTAGTTGGAATAATATAAAACATTCACAGCATCATGTAAAGTGAAAACTAATAAAGATAACCAAATTTGTAACAGTCAGAAACGCAAATAAAAGCAACAGTTTATGAATAAGGCAGAAATTGATCACATACATCGTAATCGTGTACTAAGAGCAGACGAAAAGGTTTTATCGGAGATAGACAACATTGTAAGGTCTATTAACCTGAAATATCCCGAACTGGCTATCAGTATTGAATTGCCGCATGATTTTCCAAGAGGGCTCGATTACAGAAAGGATCCAAGGTTAATGGCATAGAACCATTTACCATAAATTGGGCTATCGGCAAAGCGTAACTTATACCGATAGCCAAAGTGTTTAAATGTTGAAAGAGATTCCCTGAGCCAGAGGTAGACTTGCTGAGAAATTAATAGTGTTTGTCTGTCTCCTCATATAGGCTTTCCATGAATCAGAACCTGATTCACGACCTCCACCTGTATCCTTCTCTCCACCAAAGGCACCGCCAATTTCAGCGCCATTTGTTGCAATATTCACATTGGCAATTCCACAATCGGAGCCTCGATGAGAAAGGAAATACTCAGTTTCCATTACATGATTCGAGAAAATTGATGATGATAATCCTTGAGGGACGGCGTTGTTAATGTTAACTGCCTCTTCTATCGTTTTGTACTTTATAAGATAAACTATAGGAGCAAAAGTCTCTTCCTGTACAATCTCATATTCATTCTTTACTTCAGCAATACAGGGTTGAACATAGCAGCCAGATTCATAGCCTTCGCCCTTTAACACAGCGCCTCCAAAAGCAATGGTTCCACCTTCTTCTTTTATCTTCTCCTGTGCTTGAATGAAAGTGTTTACAGCTTCTTTATCAATAAGTGGACCTATAATTGCACCTTCCTGCAATGGATTTCCTATACGGAGCTGTTTATAAGCGTTAATAAGTCTTTCCTTAAACACTTCATAAACTGATTCGTGAATAATTAGCCTCCGTGTTGTAGTGCATCTTTGACCAGCCGTAGCTACAGCACCAAACAGACTTCCCATAAGTGCAAGTTCCAGGTTTGCATGCTGAGAAATGATGATAGCATTATTACCTCCAAGTTCGAGTATAGTTTTGCCCAGACGTTCACCAACTACTTTATTTACGTGTTTACCAACTCTTGTAGAACCTGTTACTGAAACCAGAGGTATTCGACGGTCATTGAGCATCAAATCACCAACACCGGCCGAACCACCTGC
This sequence comes from uncultured Lentimicrobium sp., assembly GCA_964547915.1. Lineage (GTDB taxonomy): Bacteria > Bacteroidota > Bacteroidia > Bacteroidales > Lentimicrobiaceae > Lentimicrobium. The sequence goes on along the minus strand of CAZJPP010000003.1, from coordinate 65,153 downwards.
AATGAGGTTAAGAACACCCTCAGGTACATCATTTTCTGCCAGAGTCTTTTCAATAATCTTATGAACGGCTATGGCACTTAGCATTACTTTTGAACTTGGTTTCCATACTACCACATCACCACAAACTAAAGCTAACATGGCATTCCACGCCCACACAGCTACAGGAAAATTGAATGCGGTGACAACACCAACTACGCCCAATGGATGATACTGCTCATACATCCTATGTTGTTCCCTTTCAGAATGCATAGTGAAACCATAAAGCTGACGCGACAATCCAACTGCATAATCGGCAATATCAATCATTTCCTGAACTTCCCCCAAGCCTTCCTGATATACTTTTCCCATCTCATATGACACTAAAGCACCAAGTGATTCCTTATATTCGCGAAGACGCATTCCTATTTGCCTAACAATCTCACCCCTTTTAGGAGCGGGTACTATACTCCATTCCTGAAAAGCGGCAGTTGCTTTCTTCATAACATACTCATAATCTTCTGGCATAGCCTGGCGCACAGAACCAGCAAGTCTTCCATCAGCAGGTGAAAAACTTTCAATGATACTACCTTTGGTGTTCAGCCATTGAGTACCTGTGCAGGCACCCTTGTTTATTTCCTCAATCCCAAGGTTTTGCAGGATTTCATTAATTAAAGGTTTCTTTATTGTTATTTCCATCGAGATATTTTTCCCCTCATAACAATAAAGAACAACTTATGTTTGAGCAATCAGTAAATGCTCATTGAATTCGTAAAAAGAGAAAAGTAGGTCTATATTGGCGTCTGGTGGCAAGCTTTAATTATTGGGGCACCTTCCTCCTTAAGGAACTTTATGAATGCTTCAGCAGCGGATTTATTAGGCGAATTCTTGGGAATGGTAATACCATATACCATAGCTTCACCCTTCTGTACAATCCTTTCATCAGGATTATTTCCCGGAACTTCTACTGAAACAGTACTGTACCATTCGTTTAAATCAGGATTCTTTAAGTTGATACTGTCGTTCAATTGTATAAAAGGTAGATTATGCTGCATGGCAACAGATTTATACAGAAATATATAATCGACAGTATTGGTCTCAAGTAATGCTAATAGGTCAACTTCTTTTGGTCGTATATATTTTTGGTCCTTAGCTAAAATCCTGTTTGCTAGTCCATCTTGCCTCAACATCTTTTCAGCGAGGCGCATAGTAAGCACTGTACGATAACCGCAAGGGTCAGTTGAAGGATCTGCTCTTCCGATAAAGATATCCTTTCGTCCTATTATGTCCAACCAATTTGAACTATTAATTTCATCAGACATCTTAGAGCCAGGATGATAAACTAAAGCCATTTCATTAACTGCAAAGCGAAGGTTCCAATCGGCATATTCAGGAATCATCAGTTTGTCAATCATAGAAGCATCGGCAGAAGCCAGGATGTCGCATTCCCTTTTAAGGTCGGTAATTTTCCTAATAGAAGTAAGACTACCTGCCGATTCTGGTTGAATAATTACATCAGGATAAATTACGTTAAATGAATCAGCTAGCACTCTCATTGGCACACTCAAACTCCCGGCATGAAAAATGATAAGTTTACCAGTAACAGAACCTTCACTGTTGTGTGAGCTTTCATTTGCGCATCCTGAAAGTAACAATATTGTTACCATAAAATATGCTGGTATCCAAAATAGTAATTTCATTTGTTTGAGTTTTTTAATTCATCGAGCATTGAAATAAAGTGCTTCTGCATCAATGTGTCGACTGATTTATGGAAATTATCAAAAGCCATTACAAGCCTTTCTCCTTCGGGAGTGAGTTTCATACCACCTCCATCTGCACCACCTCGTGTGCTTTCAAGCAGCTGAAATCCAAATGTCTTTTCAATCTTTTTAAGGTCATTCCAGGTTCTCCTGTAAGTAATTCCCATATTTTCACATGCTTTGGTAAGCGAACCGGCCTCATTTATAGCTTTTAGTATTTGCCATTTGCCATCACCCATTATACCTTCATTAGCTTCATTGCTAAACCAGATCTTATAGTTTAGCTTCAAGTTGTTAAAGATTTCCATAATGTTGCCTAATTACAATATCATTTACAAATGTAGTATAAACGGTAGTAAGAATCATAGCTTGCGAAGGTCTATGATGCTACCTGAAGTCACTGCTCCCTGATCAGTCAATTGCAAAATTTTCTCAGCAGCTTCACTTGGAGGCGTAAGCATGTTGTCTTCATGTAGTTTCAAAAACTTCGATTTAAGAGGGAAGTCAGCCGGATCAACGGTCCGCAACTTAGACTGCATTGGAGTATTCAGTACTCCTGGTGCAACCGAAAAAACCACAGCAGGATTTAGTACGTCAACCTGCTCTAGTGCAACTACACGAGTCATCATATCCAGCCCAGCTTTTGAAGAACAATACAACGACCAACCGTAGTACGGATTAACTGCCGCACCGCTGGTGATATTTATGATGAATTTTCTGCCCTTATAATATTTGGCATTTCTGAGGAACTCTGCTGAAAGCACAAGCGGGGCAACCAAATTAAGCTGAATTTGATTGCTTATCTCATCAGCCTCACATTTAGCGAGGGGCTTTACCGGATCTCCTGTACCTGCATTATTAATAAGTATAAGATCATGAGAAGCATTCATGTCAACATACGAAAAAATCTCCTTAACCAAAGCTGGAATCTTTTCAACAAAAGTAAGATCATTACCGAAGTACCAAAATTCAGACTTTAATTTTTTAGAAAGTTCATTTAGATCGTTATTCATGCTTCGCGAAATGCAAAACACTTTATTTTTCTCTTCAATAGCAACCTTTGCCAGAGACTCACCTAATCCTGAACTTGTGCCTGTGATAATGAAATATTTCATGCTGTTTGGATTAAAAACGATCTAAAAATACACATCTTAAATATATGAACAAATAGTATGGCATCCTGTTTTAAGGCTAAAATTAACCCAAGTATATTTAGCTCCAAATGAACAACGCAGTATTCAATTTCGAGTATCCGAAAAACGAACCGGTAAAAACTTATTCACCTGGTACAAATGAACGCAAGTCACTCCATGTTGAACTTGACAACTTTTCCAACAGTGTTATCGATATACCATTGATAATAGGTGGTAAGGAAGTGCGCACAGGTAACATTGAAAAAGTTGTTATGCCTCATGATCATAGCCATATTCTGGCCCATTACCACAAGGCTTCACCTGTCGAGGTTCAGATGGCCATAGATGCAGCAATGAAAGCACATAAGGAATGGGAATCAGTATCATGGGTGGAAAGATTATCAGTAACTCTAAAAATTGCTGAACTCATATCAACAAAATACAGAGCTCGACTAAATGCAGCCACTATGTTGGGGCAAAGCAAGAACGCTTATCAAGCCGAGATAGATAGCGCATGCGAAACGATCGACTTCTTACGTTTTAATGCACATTATATTTCCGACATATATAACGAACAGCCGCACTCTGACCCAGGAGTAATCAACCGTATTGAATATCGTCCTCTCGAAGGATTCGTATTGTCAATAACTCCTTTTAACTTTACTGCAATAGCAAGCAATCTTAATTTATCACCTGTACTCATGGGTAATGTAACGCTTTGGAAGCCTGCTACAACAGCTATCTTGTCAAACTACATACTGATGGAAATCTTTAAAGAAGCAGGACTACCTGATGGAATAATTAATTTCATACCAGGACCGGGATCTGTAGTAGGAGGGACTGCATTTGCTCATCGCGACTTTGGTGGATTACATTTTACAGGGTCGAATAATACTTTCAACCAGTTATGGCAGCTAACAGGTAAAAACCTGGCAAATTATAAATCATATCCCCGCATTGTAGGTGAAACCGGTGGTAAAGACTTTGTATTAGTGCATCCTTCATCGAGTGTAGATGAGGTGGCAACAGCACTTGTAAGGGGATCATTCGAATATCAGGGACAAAAATGCTCAGCATCATCACGTGCTTATCTACCTTCAAGCTTATGGCCTAAAATAAAAGAAAGAATGGGTGATATGCTTTCGCAAATAAAAATGGGAGATGTTCGCGACTTTAGCAATTTTGTAAACGCCGTAATAGAGGAAAGCGCATATGATAGGATAATGAACTATATTGAGTCGGCAAAAAAAAGTGCAGAAGCTGAAATTGTATTTGGGGGTAAGGGTGACAAAACTAAAGGGTACTACATCCAGCCAACTGTTATTCTTACTACTAATCCGCACTATGTTACCATGGAAGAAGAAATATTTGGTCCGGTGCTAACTATATATGTTTACAAAGATGACCAGTATTATGAGACCGTGAAGCTTGTTGATGAAACCTCACCCTATGGACTTACGGGCTCAATCTTTGCACATGATAGACATGTATTGGATAAAACAAGCCGCGCATTAAAATTTGCTGCCGGGAACCTTTATTATAATGATAAACCTACAGGTGCAGTAGTAGGGCAACAGCCTTTTGGAGGAGCCAGACAGTCTGGAACCAATGACAAGGCAGGTAGCTACTTGAACCTGCTAAGGTGGACAAGTCCTAGAGTTACAAAGGAAACTCTACGACCACCCACTGATTTCAGATATCCGTTTATGAAAGAAGATACCTGTCATTAAAGCATCAACTACAGCTGGCTACGATTGATTTAGCATTGGTCTGTTTTTCAATTTAATTCTCAAGTTTTTGCCTTGGCAAAACGAAAACTGAACACTTCTTAGTGAAGACTAGTATTATATTTTTTACGATCGATGCGATTTATTAAACTCTTGATCAATTTATGGTTTTTTTTTGATTTCTGACTTTTTTGTCGTATATTTAATATCTTATTGTCTGGTTTTGTGGAATATAGATGAAATATATGGGGACATGAAATATTGATATATAGTAACATGTTTGGTATATTTTTTATATTTGCCAAAAAAATAAACAAGGGATGATGAAAAAGGATGACACAGAGTTTGTTCTGACCGATGAAACAAGAGAAATCGTTGCTGCTTATCTGGCTAAACGTCAAAAGGTTAAGAAACCTATAAACAAGGAAAAGGCCGAGTTCAATTACGATTTCCGTAAACTTAAAAAGAAATAATCAAAATTTTGAGTATGCACGGCGGAGCAATTCGTTAGCTTTTACGCGAATACTCCGTCGAGCACATCAATTATTCGTTTTGTTTCTTCGGTTGTCAGGTTTGATCCACTCGGTAAACATAATCCCTTGTTGAAGAGTTGCTCACTGACAGGCTTGCCATAATGCTTTGTCCCATCGAATACTGGCTGCAAATGCATGGGCTTCCATAATGGTCTGGTTTCAATATTTTCTTCTTCCATCGCCATTCTGATATGCTCACGTGTTATTCCTCCATTCTTTTCTGGGTCAATGATTATTGTTGACAGCCATCTGTTTGAATAATGTCCTTCAGGTTCAGGTAGCATTTCAACCTGATATCCTCTATGATTTATTCCCTGAAAATATTGCAAGTAATTATTGTAATTTACCCTCCTGACTTTCATGTGCTCTTCAAGAACTTGCAACTGTCCCCGGCCAATGCCTGCTACAATGTTGCTCATTCTGTAATTATATCCAATCTGACTATGCTGATAATGCGGGGCCTTATCGCGTGCTTGTGTGGCAAGAAATCTTGCCTTTATTATCATTTCTTCGTCATCTGAGAGTAATGCACCACCACCACTCGTCGTAATGATTTTATTTCCATTGAAACTTAATATACCAAATTTGCCAAAAGTTCCACACTTTTTGCCTTTATAGCGGGATCCTAATGCTTCAGCAGCATCTTCAACCACCGGGATGTCATATTTGTCTGCAATTGCCATAATTTCATCCATTTTGGCAGGCATACCGTAAAGATGAACAGGCATTATTACCCGGGGAAGTTTCTTGCTTCCTGTAACTTCACCTCTAAGGCATGCTTTTATTGCTTCTTCCAGGGCCTCTGGATCCATATTCCAGGTTTCAGGCTCACTATCGATAAATACTGGTATTGCTCCTTGATATATTATAGGATTGGCAGTTGCCGAAAAGGTAAAACTCTGGCATAGTACTATATCGCCAGGTTTTACATCGAGCAGAATTAGTGCAAGATGTATCGCGGCTGTTCCAGCGCTAAGTGCAGCCACATGTGCCGAACCAGTGTACACTGATAGCTCTTTTTCGAATTCATTGACATTTGGTCCAAGCGGAGCTATCCAATTGGTGGTAAATGCTTCGTTTATGTAATTTATTTCGTTGCCACCCATGTGCGGAGACGATAGGTATATTTTCGGTTTCATGTAATAATCGATTTGAACTACAAAAGTATGATTTTTGTTTGTAAATGATGTACATTTGTGTGTATTCACTTTTTGTGCAAATGGTTATTTACTTGGTTACCATACTTCTAGCTATTATTGTTGTTTTGGTTATCCTGGCTTTACGTCATAACTCAAAAGAACATGAACGAAGGTTAACTACAATGATTTCTAATCTACCAGGGTTTATTTATAGGTGTAGATACGATAAGGAATGGACAATGAAGTATATAAGCGACAGGTGCATAGATATTACCGGTCACTCTCCTGATGAGTTTCTCAATAATCGTGTAGTCTCATATAATGATGTGATTCTCCCTGAGTATCGCGATGAGATTTATGCCATGTGGGATAGGGTTGTTAATGAGAAGTCATACTTCGAGCATAATTACCGAGTAACAACAAAGAGTGGTGAGGTTAAATGGGTGTACGAGAGAGGTCTCCCTATTTTTGGTAAGTCTGGTACTGTTGAGTTTTTAGAAGGTTATATTGAGGATATCACCGCACTGAGGATGGCTACTAATACACTTTCGCAGAAGATGAACGATCTGGAATTGGAGATTGATAAGCGAATTGAAACCGAAAGGGTATTGTTGAAAGCAAAGCAAAAAGCAGAGGAGAGCGACCGGCTTAAGATGGCCTTCTTAGCTAATATGAGTCATGAGATTCGCACACCAATGAACGGTATACTTGGCTTTATTGATTTATTACAGGACCCTGATATAAATGAAGGCAACCGTTCTGAGTATTTGGACCTTGTTAAAACCAGCGGTCATAGGTTGCTTACAACCATAAATGATATTATTGAGATTTCAAAAATTGAATCGGGTGAGGTAGTTTTGAGACCCGAAAGAGTCAATACTGAGGATATAATGAATTTCTATTACGACTTTTTTGTTGTTCAGGCACATCAAAAAGGTTTGGAACTAATAATGACCGATTATCTCAGAGGAGTGGAATCGGATATAAACACTGACAGAAGTAAGCTCGACAGCATCCTAACAAATCTTATAAAAAACTCTATTAAATTTACATCAAAAGGTAGCATTGAACTAGGTAATTACCGATTGGGAGATAAGATCATTTTCTTTGTAAAGGATACAGGTAAGGGCTTACCTAAAGAGAAAATTGAAGATGTCTTTAAAAGGTTCGTACAGGCCGAGACTAATATAAACCGTAATTATGAGGGCTCTGGTATAGGGCTGTCGATTGTGAAAGCTTATGTTGAAGCTCAGGATGGTGAGGTTTGGGTGGATTCTGAGCCGGGAATCGGTAGTACTTTTTATTTTTCACTACCTGTTAATCAAGAGGCAGTGGCTATGTAAGAAATATTAGGGTAAAGTACGCTGCGTTTTGTATCAATTCTCAACTGGTGTGTTCGCATATCTCCCGGATTCAGTTTGAGTGCAGCATCGAAATCAGCCAGTGCTCCAATGAAGTCGCCTGCCTCAAATTTTGTTTCACCTCTGCTTCTCCATGATTCAACTTTACGAGGCTTGAGCTTTATTATTTCATTGTGGTCGCTAAGCATTCCACTATAATTTTTTAATGTATGGTTAACCATTATTCGACATTGGTATCCATCGACACATGTTGGTAAATACTCGGTAATTTTAGTAAAATCATCAAGGGCCTGAGTATAATTGCCCAGAAAGTATTGTAAGTGTCCTCTCTGCCAGTAGAGATCAACGTCATTTGGCCATAAACCAATAGCTTCGGTATATATATCTACTGCTTCAGTGAGGTTAAGTGTGATGAAATTTTGCTCGGCTCGTTGCCTATATTCTTCGTATAATGATTCCATTATTATTTATGTTGACCGAATTGCTTCGATGGTTTACTGCGTATTAGACGTTAGCTGGCTTAATTGGTTGCATTAAGTTGCTTAACTTGACTTATAATAGGATATTAACGAATGTTTGTGATATTAATTTTAGAGATCCTTAAACAAATTGTAATTTGCAGGGTTATTGCTGTCAATTAACTAAAGAAATCAAATCATGAAATTTTCGAGAAATGCAAAAGCTGCCTGGCAAGGTGCCGGACAAACAGGAACAGGTTCATTAACAACTCAAAGCGGTGTTTTGGAGAATACCCCTTATTCTTTCAGCCGCAGATTTGGTGAAGAGAAGGGAACAAATCCCGAGGAATTGATAGGTGCTGCACATGCGGGTTGTTTTACAATGAAATTGGCATTTGTATTGGGAGACGCAGGTTTTACAGCCGATTCACTCGAAACATCAGCAAAGGTTACCTTTGAAGATGGTAAAATATCACACATTTTGCTTGATCTAACTGCTAAAATCCAAGGGATTGATGAAGCCAAATTCCTGGAATTAGCAAATGTTGCCAAAGAAACTTGCCCAATTTCATTAACAATTAACTCAACTATTGAGCTAAATGCCAGACTTGCATAAAGTTAAAGGTTTTTTTTGCCGTAGCCGCTTTAACCTTTTATGGTTTTAGCGGTTTTTTTTATCTTTGACTACTCGTTACTCACTATAGTATTCAAATGCAGCATCGTGAAGATAGTTCAGCCAATAACCAAGCAGATATAAATAATCTTCTGTTTAAAAATAATCCGCAGCCAATGTTTTTTTATAACATCGAAACTTTGCGGATAACTGATGCCAATGAGGCTGCTCTGGATCTTTACGATTACTCATATGAAGAGTTTGTAAATCTTAGCGTTCTGGATATTCGTCCTGAAGATGAAAGGGAGAGATTTCTTAGTCATATAAAATCACCGAACAGAAGAATTAATGCTGGAATTTGGAGGCATTGCCGAAAAAAAGGTGAAATCATTTTTGTTAAAATTATTTCACATATTTTTAAATATAAGGGTGATACCTGGAAGCACGTTATGGTTACAGACATAACTGAGATGAAAAAGACTCAGGATGCTCTTGTTGCAAGTGAAGAAAAGTTTAGAAGTCTGTTCCATAATCATTCAGCTATCAAAATTCTGCTTAGTAATAACGGTAAGATTGTTGATATAAATGAAGCAGGAGTAAAGTTCTATGGATGGTCGCGTGAAGATCTCCTAAAGATGAATATTAGTTATCTTAATGTATTGCCTCCCGAAGAACTTGAAATACAGCTGGAAAGTGTTAGAGAATCGAAAAGTCATCATTTCTTTTTTAAACATCGCCGGAAGAATGCACCAATTACCGATGTAGAAGTGTTTTCAAGCACAATATCCATTGGAGGAGATTTGTTTTTCCATTCTATTGTGATTGATATATCAGATAAAACTAAAGCTGAGAAGGAATTGTTAGAAGCAAAGAGAAAAGCAGAAGAAAGTGATAGATTGAAGACTGCATTTCTTGCCAATATGAGCCATGAAATACGCACTCCCATGAATGGCATTCTTGGCTTTATGGGTCTATTGCAAAATCCTGACCTGACAGGTGATGAGCGAGATGAATATATTGAATTCGTAAGAATTAGTGGTCAGAGACTCATGGACACTATAAATGATATTATCGATATAAGCCGCATTGAATCAGGTGCAAGCATTGTTAATGAAAATATTGTTGACATTAATAATGTACTAATCAGTCAGCTAAATTTGTTTAAGCCAGAAGCTGAAAAGAAAGGTTTGGGCTTAATTATAGAATCCCTACTACCTTATGATAGAAGATATGCAAAAACTGATGGAAATAAAATAGAAGCCATATTATCCAATTTGATTAAGAATGCTTTGAAATTTACAGCTAGAGGTGATGTTACATTTGGCGTTCAGTTGCAAGGTCATAATATGTTTTTTAGAGTTATTGATACTGGAAAGGGAATCCCTGCCCATTCAATCGATAGTGTTTTCGATCGTTTTGTTCAAGCTGATTACGACCATTCACGAAATCATGAGGGATCGGGGTTGGGACTTTCCATAAGTAAAGCTTACGTTGAAATGCTTGGTGGTGAAATATCTTTAGAATCCAGGCTCGGAAAAGGTTCAATTTTTAGTTTTACAGTTCCTTATATCATGGCCAGCTCAACTAAAGAGCTAAACGATTCAAATATTAATATCAATATGGGGATTCCTTCTATGAAAATTCTGGTTGCCGAAGATGATGATATTAATTATCAGTTTATGTGGTTCAGCCTTCAGAACCTCAATATCGAAATAGTAAGGGCTATTGATGGTTTAGAGGCCGTCAACATTGTCACAAATAGTGATGAGATTTCACTCATATTCATGGATATTAAAATGCCAAATATGGATGGGTATGAAGCAACCAGAATGATTAAGGAAATAAAGCCACAGATACCAATAGTAGCTTTGACTGCCTATGCCTTGTCTGATGATAGGGAAAAGTCGCTTGAAGCAGGTTGTGATGTCTATCTGTCTAAACCTGTTAAGAAAGAGAAGCTAGTGGAAGTGATCCGGAAATATTCCAATGATGAGCAGTTTGGATGATACTAGCTTAGTTCAGCCTGACGATACAGAGCGGCTGCTTTATGTTCCTCAATTAATGAAATATATGAGGTGTCACCGGTAACCTTGCAGGATTTCATTTCATCGACTATTCGGTCGATGATTTCATAAAATGCCACCTTGAGTTTTTTTACGGTAAGGGAATTTCTTACTTCGTCGATTACAAATAGTGTGCGATCAAGTAATTCGATGCAAAATTCGTCATACGTATACTTGTAATCAACTCCAAGTTTTTGCAGATCATTGTTGAATTTTTCCACAAAACGTTTATTATATGCATAGTCTTCAACGAAGCTTTTCATTAAAAAGTCGTTAACCAGTTTGTGATAGTCTACCATAAATGCCTTATCGTTGTTAAGTTTTCGTCTTTGTTAATTAATTGCACGTGGTGTGTGCACATTCATATTAAGCAAAAACCATGCAATGTGCATATTAATAACCAGGAAAGTACATCACGACAAGGAAAGAAGAAAATTCATTTATTAATTGCCTATTTTAATAGAAAATTGTTTAAAAGTATATAGGAACGTGGACTACCAGAAATTGGCTCTAATTCACTGCTATGAACAGAAGAAAACAGACAATGAAAAATTCAGCCCCGTTAAATCCGTTTACAGCCATCAATCTTGATGAACTACTTAGGGAAAACAATCCCCTGACTATAATTCAAAGAGGTAACAGGATGTTCATAGCTGGGAATATTCTTGAACAACTGAATAAGAAGGGGTGGAACCTACATCAATTTGCTCTGAGGGTTGGGAAAGACCTAAATGAGACCCGAAAATTACTTAATGGTGAACTTAATTTCACAATAGATACTCTTGCTGAAATTGCCCTGGTGCTCGAAATTAGTGTATCGGACTTAGTTCAGGTAAGGCATTCTTTGTAACTTTGTAAAGTATATACTTTACATGATATGGGCAAAATTATTGGGATTGACATTGGAGGCAGTACTACCAAAATAGTAGGTCTTGACAATAATACCATATTTAGTCCGATGCTTGTTAAGGCTAACGATCCTGTAGCATCAGTCTATGGTGCATTCGGGAAGTTCCTTAGTGCTAATAACCTAAAGCTCTATGATATTGAGCGGATAATGATAACTGGTGTAGGTTCATCATTCATTAAAGCTCCATTACACGGAATTGCAACGGGAAAAGTCGATGAGTTTATGGCAATTGGTCGTGGAGGTTTATTCCTAAGTGCGCTTGATAACGCTATAATTGTCAGTATGGGTACAGGTACTGCTTTTATCAAGGCTGATTCAAAAGGGGTGCGTCATCTTGGTGGAAGTGGGGTAGGAGGCGGTACTCTGTTAGGTCTTTCGAACCGTATGTTGAATGTGAGAGGATTTAATGACTTGATTGAAATGGCAACTGGTGGCAGTTTGTCACATATAGACCTTACTATTGGTGATATTACCACCGATACAGTAGTAGGCTTACCTCCTGATTCTACCGCATCAAATTTTGGTAACCTGAGTGACCTTGCTTCACGAGATGATGTAGCACTTGGTATTATTAATCTCGTATTCCAGACTATTGGTATGATTGCAGTTTTTTCATCTAGGATAGATGGAACGGCTGATGTTGTGCTTACAGGTAATCTAACAAATGTTCCCCAAGCATCTGATATTTTTCGTAGATTAGGATTGCTGTTCAATATTAGATTTATTATACCGGGGAGTGCCGAATTTGCTACTGCGGTTGGTGCTGCAATTGCCTTCTCCGAAGGGTGCAATTATAGTGAACTTACTTAGTTTTGCTTAAGTATTTTATTAGGAAAAAAATAATATATACGGATTGTTGGTTTGCTATTTTTATTTACTTTTGGTTGCGAAGTAAATTCCTGGCGGACTGAAAAATAATATAAATGAAACTCGGGCTTAAACAACAATTTATCTTTGGGGCTACAACAGTATTTATCATTTTAGTTTCATTACCCATTTTAGTTTTTCTGTATTTCAGCTATGGACTACACGAGAATTATACTATCTGGCCTCCTATTATCTTTTCTGTTATTGCTCTTATTTATGTTGGTAAACAAGGCGTCAGATTATTTAACAAGTTCCTCAATACTGATACTAACCTAAGATTATCACTAATAGAGTTGCAAGCGAGGTTTGAGGATTACCGGCATCTCATAAATGGGATGAACGAGATGATATTTGTGCTGAATATGGATGGTGGACTGATTGATGTAAATGATTCGGTCAAGAATGCCCTTAAATATGATTTACCAGAACTAAGGCAGATTGGTATAGATAGATTTACAGATAATTTGACAGAAGCCGGATTGAAAGCCTTTTTATCTGACCTTCCTGAAAACGAATTAAGAATAATTGAATCGATTTTTGTCGGGAAAGATGGATATGAAATCCCCGTAGAGTTGTTTATCAATGTTGTGATATTTAAAGGTAGACAATCTGGTCTCATCATAGCACGTGATATTACTACACGAAAGGAATTGCAGAAAAAGCAAAAACAACAGGAAGCTCTTCAGAAGGAACTATACGACAGTCTATTGGTTGCCAAAGAGAAGGCTGAAGAAAGTGATCGCTTAAAAATGTCTTTTCTTGCTAATATGAGTCATGAAATAAGGACTCCAATGAATGGCATTCTGGGATTTATGGAGTTACTTAAAGACTCGTCTCTGGAAGAGGAATGCCGACAGGAATATATTCAACTAGTAAATATTAGTGGCCAGCGTCTGCTTAATACAATCAACGATATTATTGAAATCTCGAAAATAGAAAGTGGTGAACGGGATCTGAAGCTTGAAAAGATAAACCTTGAGGATGTTATGAACTATATGAATACATTCTTCAGGCAGGAAGCTGATTCACGCAATCTGCAGTTTAGAATGAACCAGAAGGTTATTGGAGATGCAGCTGTGATAGTAACTGATAAGTTTAAGTTAGATGGCATCCTTACGAATTTAATTAAAAACGCAATAAAGTTTACTAAAGAGGGTAGTGTTGAATTTGGCAATTATGTTGAAGATGGAATGTTGCACTTTTTTGTAAAAGATACAGGTAGGGGAATCGCACCCGATAAGTTGAATACTATCTTTGAACGATTTGTGCAGGCAGAGGAGCATCTTGCTCGGAATTATGAGGGCTCAGGTCTCGGGCTGGCAATTGCGAAAGCCTATGTTGAAACACTTGGCGGTTTTATATCTGTTGAATCAGAGCCCTATAAAGGCAGTACTTTTAAATTTTGTATCCCATACACAATTACTATCAACGGGTATTCCAAAATTAAGAATAAGAATGAATCGGTAGTTATTGAAAAAGCCAGATGTATTGACAGGTCTTGCACAATAGTAATAGCTGAGGACGATGATATAAGCTTCAGGTATCTTGAGAAATTGCTTCATCCAAAGAACGTCAATCTAATTAGAGCAACTACAGGATTGGAAGCAGTGAAAATTCTAAGGGAAAATCCTCAAACCAGGTTGGTGTTTATGGATATTAAAATGCCAGACCTTGATGGCCTGGAAGCTACCAGATTAATTAGAAAATTCAATAGAAGTGTTCCAATCATTGCTCAAACAGCGTATGCATTGCCTGGTGACAAAGAAATGTCGCAGGATGCAGGTTGCACAGATTATATTAGTAAGCCTATAAATCGCCAGGAGCTTAATATTCTGTTTGAAAAATACATTACCACCCCTGAATTAGTTTCGCAACCTATTGATTAGGTTTTAGTTAGAACATTACCGAGCATTTGCGTGTTTTAAATTTGGTTTAAAACTCAAGTGCACTCCTATGAATTCACACACAACTACACAGATTATAACTGCTGCTATAGTATTATTTGCGCTGGTGTCTTGTACACATGAAAATGAAGACGCCTCGCATTACCATGGAGACATGTTACTTACAACTCAGATTATTCATTGGGAAATTGGCGTCGATCACGGTGATGATCATGATGGACATGCTTCTGATCCTTATATACATACTGACATGTATGTATGCCATCATGATGAGTTGAAGAAAGTACATCACTGGAATAATATGGAGTTTATATACAATTCTAATGGAAAGTTGATTGCCACGGTTGAAGGTATGGATTCTGTCCATTATGCATACGCTAACGGAAAGTTGTCGTCAATCTTTACTTCCACCGGTTATTATGATGGTGGAAAGTATATTGATACAACCAGGTTGTTTTATGAGGGTGAAGTACTGAAATATGCTACTTCAAGCCACGAAGGAATAATAGTTGAAATGACTTTTGATTCTGATAACAACATACTTACGAAGTTCATCCACCGCATTGATACTTCATCAGTGAAATTAGACTCATTATACTATGAGTGGCAAGATGGAAATCTTGTAAAGATCACTACAAAATCCGGATATCCATTTGAAAATTATATATACCAAAGGGAGTTCAGATATGATGATAGACCTTCATACACGGGAGCAATTAACTTTCCAAGAGAGTATCTTTTTGCTCAGGAGTTAACTCATTTCTACGGAAAATATCCGTTGTTTTATTACGATGAACTCTTATGGCGTTATAATACCCGGAATAACCCAATTGAATTTGTTGAGAGATCAAACGATGCTACACGAATAATTGAGTATCATATTGAATACAATGATGCAGGATACCCTAAACGTATTCAATCAAAGAATTTTACCATGGTATTAGCTTACAATGGTGAGGATCCCGATGACCACGCATACGATGGCGAAAATAATGGGCATAATCATTAAATTTTGATTTAGTCGGTTTGTTAATTATCAGAATGTGAAGCCTATACCAACCATAGAGAGTTATACTATACTCTGACCTAAATAGAAGCATTTAACACTTCTGGCCGTCTAATTTACTACCTCTT
The DNA here is from genome assembly GCA_964547915.1 of uncultured Lentimicrobium sp. Classification (GTDB taxonomy): domain Bacteria; phylum Bacteroidota; class Bacteroidia; order Bacteroidales; family Lentimicrobiaceae; genus Lentimicrobium. The sequence goes on along the minus strand of CAZJPP010000003.1, from coordinate 49,575 downwards.
TGTTCGACCTTATTCTACAAAAACTAAAACTACTATGAAAAAAGCCACTAACCTCTTTTACCTAACGATTTTATTCTTTCAGTTAGCAATAAGACCTGTTGAAGCTCAGCCGCTTAATTTTGGGGAGGGATGGATGGTAGGAATTAATGCAGGAACCCTAACATATTTCGGGACAATAAGTAGCTATAAGAATTCTGAAAGCTTGTCTCAGAGTTTTAGTGAAGACAGTGAATTCGGTATGAGCTATATGTTTGGTAAAATGGTTACCCGGACGTTTTCACTTAAAGCTGTTTATCTGAATGGTAAAATGAAGGGCATTAACAATAACCTTGCTTATAGATTTACTAACAATCTTGATGAAATAGGTCTTTTTGCCGATCTAAGTTTAATCAAAATCTTTAAACCTCGGTACAATGGTCGCTTGAACCCATACATAAATATAGGTGGCGGATTCTTGCAGGTCGATTCTTACCGCGATAGAATACCAGATGATATAGTTGACGAGATCGCTGTAAGTGAATCAGCTGCGTTTATAACTGCAGGTTTAGGTGCAAAATACGATATTAATTTGAACTGGAAAGTTGATCTGTATGGTGGATTACGGGCAACTGACAGTGATATGATTGATGCAACACCATCTGACAATGGTCCTAATGATATGTATTCCTTTATTTCAATAGGTATAGTATATATATTGATACCACCCGCTTATACTAAAAATTCAAGAGGTATGCCATGTCCGGATTGGTAAGAAATATTAAATTTTAAGCCCGACTATAAGTCAGGCTTAAAATTATTCATCATAATGTTTTTAGCAGTTCGAGCAATCTTAGATGTGCGAGTCACATTCATTTGTATTAACATAATAATCAGGTATTTGCTCAATTTTATTTTATGTGTTTTTGTTTTTTTGTTTCAAAATCTTCACATCTGAAATTTTATTTAAGCTGAGACGTTACTTTTTACAAATCAGACAATTAACTATTATTAATCCAAATAAAACTACAAAGAGCTTAATTTACTATTCTGATGGAAGGATTTTTGATAAAACAACTTGGTATTTTATTAGTAAGTGCAGTAAAATTCATAGTAGCAGCTCCTGCTTCTTCTCTTTTGGGATTCTCATATCTTCATACTATAATTAACACTTCAATCGGTGGATGGCTTGGTGTTATAGTGTTCTACTATTTGGGCCGTTACATTTTTTCTCATTTCGCATTTTGGCGCAGGGGAGTGAAAACTTTCTATCGTAAAATCATAGGGTTGCCCGTTAATAGTATTGGATCGTTACAACCTGACATGTCCGGGAAAAAAGTATTCACACGTCGAAACAGAATAATTGTTAAAATAATAGTCAGGTTTGGCTTCCCTGGACTAATAATTTTAACTCCTGTCCTATTGTCAATACCCTTAGGAACATTCCTGGTGGTAAGGTACTATTCATATAGAAGATGGAAAGTGGCATGGCTTACACTGTCAGTCTTAGGCTGGTCTGTTGTGCTGTCAACATTCTCCAAATTGTTTTAATTTTGCTGAATGAAGAAATGGTATGCCTGTTACACAAAACCCAGGGCAGAGAAAGCTACGCAGCTACGTCTAAACAGGGCAGGTATCATCTGTTATCTACCATTAAGAAAGGAACGCCGAAGGTGGTCTGACAGACTTAAAACAATAACAGTTCCATTGTTTACTTCATATATTTTTGTCAATATTGAAGAGCATGAGTTCAATAAAACCCGAATTGAAGGAGAGTTGGTTGGATTTATAACTTTTGGTGGTAAGCCGGTATCAATTCCTGAGAATCAGATTGAGACCATCAAGCTTATAGCAATTAATGCGGAGGATATTGAGGTTGTTCCTTCAAGTATTATACCTGGTGAAAAAATTCAGATTACTGGGGGAGCTCTTATTGGGGTTCTTGGTGAATTAGTCAGGCATCAGGGAAATCACAAAGTTCTTGTACGTCTTACCGAGATAGGGCAAGGAGTTCTGTTTACAATTGATAAGAATATGATTGCCCCTGCTATTTAATCACGAGTCATCTATGGTTAAATGCATAGTTGAGCATTTGCTCGTACACATTTCTCCATCCTTCCCATCTTCGCCATTCTGAGAACGATTCATTATGAAACAGACTGATGAAAGTGCCACCAACTGTCTTCACTGAGTCGATAAGATCTTTTATAGTTGATAAGGCTTCTTCTGTGTTAAGATTCAAGTAATCACGCAAAGTGCCATCCATAACTGCGAAAGGATGAACTCTGAGAGTGGTTGCCCTTTCCATTTCTATATCATACCAATAGAAGGAGGTACAAATACCAGCTCTAAAACCTGTTTTAGCAGCAAAGCCCATAGTGTAATCATCAGTAATATCACTAGCTATAAGGTTTCGGTATGTGTCAGGTAAATGTAATCTTAGAAAGTGCTGTCGTGATGATGTTATTTCTTTGTGAATGACCTCCGACAAACTATGAACCTCCTTTTTCAGTAAACCCTCAGTCGTGTTTGATGCATATGAAGGGTGGATGCCAACTTCTCCTTCATCTTCAAGCGACTTAATAAGTTGCCTGAACCAGGGATTGTTTATTGGAGTGTTTTTGTCGAATGTGTCATAACCTGCATATAATATGAAGAATAGCGGTTCGAGTCCATACTTCATATGGATATTATGCATGTACTGATATGTGTCGAATGGGTCTTCCTCGATGTTCATTAGTGATCGAAATCTTCGTCTTATTCCTTCACGATCAAGTATCCTCAAATCTTTAAGGAAACCTCCAACACTACGATAGAATCCTTTATGTTTGAATGCCCAGGCTGCATCAATATCTATTGTGGGTATAAATTGAAATATATTCTGCTTAATGTTGAGCTGTGGGTATTGGTTTTTCAATATCTTGCCAAATTCCAACGCCCAGATATTTACCACGGGCTTTTGAAGAAAATCCTTTTGGTGAGCTAATGATGAAAATGCTGAAAATCTGTTGTGATTATCTCTTATGTACGGCAGATACTCCTCGTATCGGCTAACCATAAAAAAAGAGGCGGAAAAAATATCGAATGGCAGGCAACTTTCTTTAATGTAAACCGGGAAAAGTGCTTTAGTATCGGCAAAATTTATAATGTTTATTTGATGGACATTAACACCTCTTTCGTTGATCAGACCAGCCGGAATGATAAGACACTCTTTTGTTGATAATGGTCGGGTGTTGTAGCATATTTTTGGCTCAATGGATCCAATAAATTCTTCCTGATCAGCAGTAATCCTGACATCAAGACCAAGTAAATCATGTAGCACCAGATTTGCAATATACTTTAATCGTGGTGAGATTCCTTCGGAGTAAAGAAGAATACTATTCATACCTTAGTGATTCAACCGGATCGAGCTCTGCTGCTTTAAGTGCCGGTATTAGTCCGGAAATTACTGCAACAAGGAAGCATAATGTAACCCCAAGGAAGATCCATGCCCACGGTACAATAAATCCCGCTCCGATTATAATAGCTAGTATATTACCAATTAAAATACCAAGAACAATTCCAGCCATCCCTCCAAGCTGTCCAATTACAATTGCTTCCATTAGGAATTGATTCCTAATTGTTGATTTATTAGCGCCTAAAGCTTTTCTAACACCAATCTCATTTGTTCTCTCAGTTACACTTACCAACATAATATTCATAAGTCCTATTGCAGCTCCCACAAGGGTTATAATACCGATAATTGTTGCAGCTAACCTCAGATATTTTATGTTGTCATAAAGCATATTGGCCAGGTTATCGCTTTTTGTTATTTCAAAAGGGTCTTCTTCGGTTGTACGTGCATCTCTAATTGCCCGCATTAGCCCATGTGCTTCACCGATGGCGGCATCAAGCTGGAGAGGATCTCGAGCCAGAACATTAATAGTGAATGATTCACTCGGACGTGAATAAGTATGACGTGCATTTGTTACTGGTAGGAGACAAAGATTGTCAGAACCCATCAGGCTAGCACCTTTCGATTTCAAAACGCCGATAACTTTGTATTTCGCTGATCCTATTGTAACAACTTTATCCAATGGGTCGGCTTTGTTAGGAAATAGTTTATTGGCGACTTCAGAACTTAGAATTGTTGAGTAGTTTCCATAAAAAACTTCATGTGGTGTAAAATTGCGACCTTTTTCAATTTCATAGCCAGAGGTTAAAATATAGCTTTCATCAGTGCCAATTACCTGGATATTAGGATGTGTTTTCTGTGATGCATATTTCAGTGTTGCGATGCCGGTGGCCTGCATTGAAATTGATACAATTGCAGGAAAATTGTATTGGGCTTTAAAAGCTGATGCATCCTGCCAGTTGATGACTCGATAATATTTTGCGAGCGATTTACGCGATGCTCCCTCAATTCTTGATTGCCTGCTTGTAATTGAAAATGTATTAGCACCCATCATCGTAAAGTTCTTATCGAGATAATATCTGATGGCATCTATAGATGTGAGGATGCCAACTAGTGCCATTATTCCGAATGCAATGATGAGAATAGTAAGCACACTTCTTGTCATGTGTGCCCTTATAGAATCGATTGATATTCTGATATTTTCTTTAACCAGCGTCGTCATGCTGTTATCGGATTAATTTCAGAGTTTGCTACCAAATGCCAGATCTCCTGCATCTCCCAGCCCTGGCACTATATAAGACTGAGCAGTAAGTTCATCATCAACTGCACCTACCCAAATTGTAACCTCGTCTGTGGGTAAGTATTTCCTTATGTAATCGAGCCCTTCTGTACTGGCTATTAGTGTTACAATATGAGTATGTTTTGGACGACCTTTGGTAAGAAGTGCGTTATAACTAAGAACCAATGATGATCCAGTTGCAAGCATAGGATCTGACAGTATCACCATGCGCCCTGTTATTTTCGGAGAAGAAACATATTCAACCTGAACGTCAAAGCTGCCATCTTTGTTATGTTTTCTATATGCTGAAACAAAGGCATTTTCCGATTGGTCAAATATTGAAAGTAGCCCACGATGCATAGGGAGTCCGGCTCTCAGAATTGTAGCAAGTACAGGGAATTCCTTTAATACCGGGACCTCGGCAACACCAAGGGGAGTGGTTACCTCTTTAATTACATACTCCATGGTTTTACTAATTTCATAACCCATTATGGTTGCCAGACGTTCCATGTTGGTGCGAAATCTAAGTGAATCGGTTTGTATGCTCTGATCACGTATTTCTGAAAGAAATTGATTGAAAATAGATGTCTGGGAACCAATGTTCTTGATCATGGGGCAGGAGTTAGAATTTCTACAAATATAGATTAAAAATCGTAATACCTGTTAAACATTGCTGATCTCAATCCAATCCAGAAATGCAAATCTTTTATTTCAGCAATGTCTGATTTTCGATTAAAGATAGTCAAACCTGCCGTTAAGCTTAAATTAGTAGCAGGATTTACAATATAACCAAGCTTTAGTTCATGGTAAAACAGCTTTGTTTTTATTCCCTGTCCAATCTTGTTGCCGTATTCTGTAACATAAGTTTTGTATGGGAAGAAGATATTGTGTCCAAAATTTGTTCCTGTAGAATCTTCACCGTATGTGCTTCTTACCAATTGATAGCTCATCTGCCATCTCTTAATGCGTTGTTCAAGAATGAGAATCACTTCCCTGAAATTAGCACCCTGTGGATGTGCAAGCGGTTGATTATAATGCCCATAGTTCTGCAATGTTGTTGAATGGGCATAAGTGTATGGCCTTACGTGATTATATTCTGCCTGAATGTAAAGGTTTTTTATCCCAAAAGGGTCGAAGCTTTTAATTCCCCACTGAAATCCATGCTTATTAGCCCACCATCCGTCACCTTTGAGTACGTGCTCAAGTTTAAATTCATCAAGTAGTAGCTGGAAATAAATGAAATTACTTTTTAAAATCCTGAATCGTATACTTCCTCCTAAAAGAGCATTGTCGGGAGAGCCAAGTGAGAATTCAACAGGGCGGTAAAAGATAACCGGGTTTAAGTACTGTAACTCAAAACCTCTTTTTCCGGTTGAGTCTCCAGCATCCCAAACTATCGATTCAAATAATCCAATATTTAACCATTTTGTAATGTTCCAGCTTAAATAATGTGTTGTCGTGTATTTCTTTGGCCATGGATCCCACGAGCCTTTGGGCTGACTAATGTCCATTAGCTGACTATATATATTGACATATTCAATGTTCCATACTTTTGTATTGATAATGAAGTATGGATAGTTGAAGGCGGCATCTGATAAAAATACAGACCTGTATCCATCACCTATGAAGTTTTTACCATGTCCCAGTTTTAGATCAAAGTACTTTGAAGGAGAGTAAGTTACATGTCCTTCCGCAAAAGCATAGTCAAATCCTGTTTCCTTGAATCTTTTGAACATAGCCTGACCAGGAACAACCATAAGCGTATTTGCCTGAATGTCGGTCCATTTAGGAAAAACAGCCTGACTTTCGTAGAATGCAGTATGGAAGAATACTTTTTTGCCAATCATTCCGTCGGCTTTTATACCTCTTGTATTTACCCAAGTGTTTTGCTTTTCATCAATCATTCTTCCAATTTCAAATGAAACCAGAGGATCAATAGTAAGCTTGAGCCCGGCTGTATCCAGGTTAATTAAGGATTCATGAAATAATTTTCTGTTTAACCAGTTAACAAATCCTCTTTCCTTAGAAGGCGAATTCTGTTGTATGTCGGGAAATATTGTTTGGTTTAATGAATTGGTTGTAAGTGGATAAATTGGATGCCATTGCTGATCTTGTAACAGAAGATTTCTTTCTTGCTCAATTCGTTGTATTTTCTCAAAAGGGAGCGTTACTGACTGAGCAAAAAGATCATTAATCAGTATAACCAATGATGAGATAAGAACTAATTTTTTAATCATGCTTCAAATGAACTGCCTTCCTGTATAATATTAGTTTTGTCGATTTCATCATCAAGTGACTCAAATACAGAATTGTTGCTTTTAAATTCGGGAACTAAACGTTTAAGTTGTCTTACAACAACAAACCTGTCACTACTTTCCATTGAAATTTCCAAGGCATCCAGTTGTATTTTAACGTCGGTAAAACGGTTATATCTCACTTTGGCAATTGATATCTTAGGATGGTGAGTAGGTTGTCCTTTCTCCATATCATAAAGCAGTTCTTCATAGAGCTTTTCACCAGGTCTAAGACCCGTATAAACTATCTTGATGTCTTTTTCGGGTTCCAGTCCACTAAGACGAATCATATTATAAGCCAGATCGGAAATCTTGACAGCGCGACCCATATCGAACATAAAAATTTCGCCTCCGTTTCCCATCGCACCTGCTTCGAGCACTAACCGGCATGCTTCCGGGATGGTCATAAAGTAGCGCGTAATATCAGGATGGGTTACTGTTACAGGTCCGCCGGCAGCTATTTGTTTCTCGAAAAGAGGAATAACAGAACCATTGCTTCCCAAAACATTACCAAATCGAGTTGTAATGAAACGTGTGTGATTGGAAATCTCGTGGTTAAGACTTTGAATATATATTTCTGCAGCACGTTTTGATGCGCCCATTACGTTCGTTGGATTAACAGCCTTATCAGTTGAGATCATTACAAAACGTTCAACTCTGTATTTTGAAGCGAGGTTAGCTATATTTCGGGTTCCTAAAACATTTACCCTCACAGCTTCAAAGGGATTCAGCTCCATAAGTGGAACATGTTTATACGCAGCAGCATGAAATACTATTTGGGGCTGATGAATTTCAAAAATCCTTTTCATCATGTTTTCCTCACCCACATTAGCGATGAGAAAATTGAATAGATGAGCCTTGGATTTGCATTTCTCAGTCAACTCCATCTCAAGATTATACATTGGAGTTTCCGCCTGATCAACAAGAATTAATCTGGATATATCAAGTTTACACAACTGCCTGGCAATTTCACTACCAATACTTCCCGCAGCACCTGTAACCATTATGTTTTTGCCACGTAGTTGCTGCGTCATTTTTTCACCATCAAGGTTTATTTCTGATCGCTGCAATAAATCTTCAATCTTTATTGTGTTAATCTGCTTGACTGAAAGTTGCCCGTCAATCCATTGATTCACAGGGGGTATCTCCTTTAACTTAAGATTCGTGGTTGAAAGAACCTCTTCAATTAATTTCCGTTTAAGCTCTTTATCAATATTTTGAATGGCGAAAATAATTTCCTTTATGTGATTCTTTTCTATGAACTCTGTATTTAATATTTGTGGAGAATGAACATAAGTACCTTCAATAGTCTTACCAATTTTTCCCGGATGCTGGTCAATGAAACCAACTATTTTTATTCTATTGTCTTGCTCCGCGATTAAAACATTTTTAGTTATAATTCCTGCGGAGCCTGCACCATATATCATCACATTTATCCGATCGGGTGCAGACTTTATCCAGTAGTAGAACAGCCTGACAGAGACTCTTGTTACAGTGATTATAAAGAAGGAAAGAACAAAGAAAATTGTGAGAACTGAAATGGGTATGTAATATAAAACTCCTATCCCTAAATATCTATCAGCAATCTGAATAACAAGGATAATAGCTGTAATCAACGCCATTGCTTTGAGAACCAATGTAACATCCCGGGTCCCGGTGTGTCGTATTATGCTCTTATTGATTCCGATAAGATTAAAAACAACTACAGAAATGAATAATACAAATACCAACTGGTTGAACATCTCATACCTAACTTCATTAGTCAACTGAAAATTAAACCGAAGTGTATAAGCTGCAGTAAATGAAAAGGATACTATGAATAAGTCCTTAATTAATATCAGCCATCTTGGCATGAACCATTTTGACTGAATGAGGAAGAACCTCTTAAATAAATTTTTATAATTTAAGATCACAGCCTTTAAGAACTATAAAGAATACAAAAGTATTCTATTTGAAGTTAATTTCTTTAAATTATATGAATATAACGCATTGCAACAAGAAATGTTCCACTAATAATTAATCGGTGAAAACCAGAAAAGTAATTAAAAATAATACCTTCTTTTTTTTAGGGTAAGATATTTAACCAATGGAACTGTGTTGTATATAATAATTGAAAATAATAGGGCAATAATTAAAGAAACGCCAAAATTAAGATTTTTGCTTTGAAGTCCGATTGGTATAATAATGAGATTACTTAACAGAATCGGAATCAATACTCCAAATACTATCCATGACTTCATCTCATTAATTCCTTTGAGTAACCTTCTGGTAGGAACTGATCTCAGGAAATACCATGTATATCTTCTGATTCCGAATAACAGAAAAACGATTGTAATCAACACTAATAGAATTCGCAGCCATATATAAGGCAATAACCATTTGAGGGCTACACCGATTTGTTTAAATTCAAAAATGCCCGCAATTAGGGATGCTGAAACTAATAATATCATTTGAAACGATACCCAGGTAATAATAAGTCTAACCTTCCAATCCCAATTTCGTGATATAGTTTCAGGCAAGAACATACCAAGTAAACCGAATATCAAATAGGGTAAAGTATAGATTAAAAGAACTTTTCCTTCACTCCATCCTTGTTGTCCGTATGCAGGAAATGTAACCTGAAAAGGTGAGTAGTTAAAAGTTATGTTATTGATCCATGCAAATATTGCCAATATCGATGTGTCGAGGATTCTTATTAAAAGGAATGAAATTAAACAAAGAACAGCCGAGATAACTGTGTATTTGATTATATTGGTTGTCCCTATATTAGACAGTGTTCCCGAGTCTATCATATAAGAAATTGAAAGGTTGAATTGATATATACAACTGCTAAAATACAAAGATCCGTGATTTAAGCACTCATACCAATATTCCTATCAAGTTTCTGATAAATTGAGTTGTCGCTTTTATATTCTGGTATTAACTCTTTAATTCGTGCAACAAGGGCCATGTTGTCATCGGGATTATTAACTCCATTTTTACTATTTAGTGAGTTATTAACAACTTTAGTAAAGTAATCGAAATGGACCGAGATTTCGGAATACGATAGAGCCCTGACTTTCGCGATGGAAATTTTTGGATGATAAGTCTTGATTCCTAGTTCCTTACTGTAGAGTAATTCTTCAAAAAGCTTCTCACCAGGGCGAAGTCCTGTGAATACTATCTTAATATCCTTATCCGGTTCAAACCCACTTAGTTTTATCATATTATGAGCAAGGTCGACTATTTTTATAGGGTTACCCATGTCAAACATCATTATTTCACCACCTGCTCCCATCACTCCTGCTTCAAGAACTAATCTGCAGGCTTCCGGAATTGTCATAAAATACCTTGTTACCTCAGGATGCGTAACTGTTACTGGGCCACCTTTAGCAATCTGCTTTTCAAACAGGGGAATAACAGATCCATTACTTCCAAGAACATTCCCAAAACGGGTTGTAATAAACCTTGTATGTTCGGTGTTAGAATTACTTAGATGGTTATTGAGGCTTTGTATATAAATTTCAGCAGCTCTTTTACTTGCGCCCATTACATTTGTAGGATTAACAGCCTTATCAGTTGATATCATTACAAACTTATCTGCATTATACTTTGTAGCAAGATCGGCTATATTTTTGGAGCCAAGTATGTTTACCCTTACTGCTTCAAATGGATTTTTTTCCATCATTGGAACATGCTTATATGCTGCAGCGTGGAAAATTATCTGAGGTTTGTATTCTTCAAACACTTTATTCATCATGCACTGATCAGCAATGTTAGCTATTATAAAATGCATGTCTGAAAGCGAAAACACCTCAGTTCCAAATCCCTTGTTCACTAATGTAGAAACAATCTCATTTTCAAGGTCGAACATTGGTGTTTCGGCCTGATCAACCATGACCAGTAAATCGGGACTGAATGTACATAGCTGCCTAACTAGTTCACTGCCAATGCTGCCGGCAGCACCTGTAACCATCACTCGCTTTCCATTAATGTATTCTCTTACATTCGAATCGGATAGTTTAATTTCATTACGATAAAGCAGATCAGTAATTTCAATTCTCTTGATTTGCTTAGTAGACAACTCGCCATTTATCCAAGAGTCAACAGGAGGGATTTCTTTTACAGAGACTCCTGGTATTGTGAGCAATTCTTGTAATAGGTCTCTTTTACGGTCGATGCTTATGTTATTTATCGCAAAAATTATCTCCTTGATACTATTCTGCTTAAGAAACTTAGGATTAAATACTCCGGTTGAAAAAACCTGAATACCCTCTATTGATTTTCCGATTTTACCAGGATTGTTGTCGACAAAACCTGTCACCCTTATTTTTCGGCTTTGATCTGCATGTAGTACATTTTTTGTAATTAAACCCGCGTTGCCTGCTCCAAATATTAAGACATTGTATGTATCGCCACTTTCTTTCAGCCAATAATAAAAAACTCTTATACTGCTGCGTATCATTATTATGATCATACTTGACAGTAAAGAAAAAATTATGATAACTGAAAATGGAATGTAGTAAACCTTAGGAATGATATTACTTAAGACAGATGCGTTAATCAGCACCATAAGTCCGCCCAGAAATAGGATAGCTTTCAATATTCTGATAACATCGTTCAATCCTGTATGCCGTATGATTCCTTTATGTATTCCCATTATTCTGAAGATGATAAAGGATAGAATGCCAACAGGTGCCATCTGCGAATACATTCCATGTAATTCTTCATTTGTGAGCTGGAAGTTATTTCTTAGGGTATATGCAGACGCCAGTGAAAAGAGAACAATTATAATATCTTTGATAAGAATTGCCCAACAAGGTATTATAAATGACGATCTTAATAAAATGTATTTTCTTAGTTGATTCATTGCGCTCTCGAGTAATCCTGTGTTTTTATTTTAGCCTGGAATATTAGTGAAATTATTAAGTTTTCACCTGCTATTATTGAGTAGTTTTCTCAACCAGAAATACTGTTACAAGCATCTCCTTTAATTCCTTGAAATTGTCGAGGTTGTATGCTGTGTCAATCTTTTCAACAGAGTAATCGAAATCTCCATTTTCAATAAAGTGCCTTAGTAAAGCTATGACGTATTTTCGGCTTTTATTCAGCATAAAAATCCTTAGAGTTTCTTCCACATTGCCGTATCCGTTGATTGAAGCTTTCGGTAAGTTAAGAATTTCGAGCATTGAAATTAAATGAAGTGCTCTGGATTTTAGATTTTCCAAATGCTTTGAATTCTCAATACACCCTTTAAGAATTATTTTCATTTTTGTTAGGTAGTCCGACTATTTTTAATTATCAAGATATGAAAAATGCTACTATACATATAAAATTTAGTGAATAGCTGCTTCCAAAAGTAAAACTATTTTTTGCAACCATTACTACCATTTGGTAATTCAAACCATACGTTTGATAAATGAAACCATACACCTATCCTGACCTATGGTTTTTATAGGTCAGGAAATTGTGTTATGGGAAGGATTTATCTTTTAATTAACTTTGCCGGATAAACAGGAATACCATGAAAGCTTTAGTAACCGGTGCCGATGGTTTTATTGGCTCGCATTTGTCAGAGCTTCTTCTCAAAGAAGGATATTCAGTTCGGGCATTAGCTCAGTACAATTCTTTTAATTACTGGGGGTGGCTTGAGGATATACCTACGCATGAACGTCTTGAAATAGTAACAGGCGATATAAGAGATCCTAATTTCGTAAAGGATTCAACCAGAGGTGTGGATATAATTTTTCATTTAGCTGCACTTATTGCTATTCCATATTCTTACCATGCACCTGATAGTTATGTTGATACTAATATAAAAGGAACTCTCAATATTGTACAGGCAGCACGAGAGGCCGGTAATATCAGGGTTATTTCAACATCGACATCTGAGGTTTATGGGACCGCTCAATATGTCCCTATTGATGAAAAGCATCCCAGGCAGCCTCAATCACCTTATTCAGCAACAAAAATTGGAGCTGACGCTATCGCCCTGAGCTTTTATAATGCTTTTAACTTGCCTGTTACAATTGCTCGTCCTTTTAATACTTATGGTCCGCGACAGTCAGCACGAGCTATTATACCAACGATTATCTCTCAGATAGCCGGAGGAAAGAAACAGATACTGCTTGGCGATTTGACGCCTACGCGTGATTTCAATTATGTTAAGGATACAGTGGCTGGTTTTCTTGCAATAGCTGAGGCTGACTCTACAATTGGTAAAGAAGTGAACATCGCTTCAGGTACTGAAATATCAATGGCCGATACTCTAAAGCTTATAGCAGAGTTAATGAATAGTGATGTGGAATTTATTACGGATCAACAACGTTTACGTCCTGCGAATTCCGAAGTATTCCGTTTGTTGGGTGATAACCGTCTGATCAAATCATTAACAGGCTGGCAATCTGTTTATAGTCTTGAGGATGGTCTTACTGAAACAATTAATTGGTTCAGGAATGAACGAAATCTGTTGAAATATAAAGCAGGAATCTACAACCTATAATAGGAATGGAATACTCGTATCATTTTATCATCACCTTTATTGCATTGTGATCATTGACTGATATAAGGTAAAGACCTGAATTCAACCCTTGAAGGCTTATTCTATTATTCACTCCCTGCAATTGGATTGTACGAAGCAAACTTCCTTGTATGCTATATACGCTTGCTATTGCCGGAATGCCTGGTTTAAATGATGGATAGTCGATTGTAATGAATTCACTGGCCGGATTTGGATAAGCAGAAATGCTGCTCGTAAAATTATGATTCTGAACATCAACATAAATTCCGTTTGACCAAACACCTTTGGAAACTGTCCCTGCATAAAGTATTCCTTTCTTTTCACAGGATGTAAAGCTTTGAACACCAGGCAATTCAGGGTTGCCGGAATTAAATGTTGACCATGATAATCCAAAATCGTCTGAACGGTAAAAATCATAATAATCTCCAGCATAAAGAACGCCTTTATAATCGGTTTCAATTATCCTTAAAAATGGATTTCCCGGGAATAATTCAGTAACATTTGACCAAGTGAAACCGTTATCCTCGCTGCGGAAAAGTTTACCGTTCGATTCAATGAAAAAAGTATCTTCTTTACCTGCTACAATCCTCCTAACTGCGTTCCATGGTGATTCCGTATATGTTTGAGTCGATGAAACTCCTTCATCGTCTGATCTATAGACATAGAAAGGAGAATAGCTTTGACTGGCAAGTATTGTGCCATTAGTGCTTATGGAAATGTCAGTATAATCAGTTTGTGGAAAGTTGGTAATTGCCCAGGTATAACCACCATCTAATGATTTGTAAATTCCGGAGAGAGATGCAATCGCGAATATTTTACCATTTGAGTTAAATTCAAAATCAGTAATCTTACCATCGATGATGCTTAACTGTTCCCATGTTGCTCCATTGTTGGAACTTTTTAGCAGACGACCTGAGACAAAGGAATTTACTGACAGGTATATGTCATTATCATGAGCTAAGATTTTCGTATAATCCCAGGTTACGGTGTCGGATATATCAATCCAACTTGAGCCTTTGTCATTTGATCGCCATATTTTATCTGTTAGAGCATATATGGAACCTTCGGTATCAACTGTAATAGAAGAAATATTACTAATGATTAAACCTTCTGCTTTTTCCTCCCATTCATCTCCATTGTTAGTAGATCGGTATGGACTGAAACCGGCAGCAAATATTGTGTTGTCATTTGATAGTATAAAGCTTAACTGTTGAAGTGGAAGACCATTATTTATTATTTCCCAGGAAGATCCTCCATCACTTGATCGTTTCATTCCCCCGAACTCTGTACCAATAAATAACTGGTTAACATCATTAACACCAATTGATGACACTTCATCTTCTATTATGAGCTCCCAGGTTTGAGTGTTGTCAGTTGACCGGTAAACTCCAATATCCCATCTGGGAGCAGCATACAAAATTCCGCTTGTGTCGAAAGTAATACAGTTTACCCCACTTGGAGCTGGTATAGCATTAAGATCTTCCCATGATTCTCCATTGTCAGTTGACATTTTAAGCATATCATTTGATCCCAGATAAACATGTCCATCGTCATTCACCTCCAGTTCGCAGAATTCCATATAGTTTGTTGGGGAAATATCGTGAAATACCCATGAATCTCCTCCATCCTGAGAGACGTAAACTCCTGCTTCACTTTCCGTTCCATGGATGGTGCCGGCATATAACAGACCTTCCTGGTCACAGGCAATTGAAATTACAGGTACTATTTCTCCCCAATCGTTCAATAAACCACTATTCGCTGGTTCCCACGTTTCTCCCTGATCGTAAGATCTTGATACACCTAAACTATTGGTATATAAAACACCTGATGGTGATACGATCAGATCAGGACCAATATCCTCGGAAACCAATTCCCAACTATCACCATTATTAATTGATCTGAATAATCCTGCTCCTCTGGCATTAGTATAAAGAGTGCCGGTTTGATCAATTGCCATACATGAAATATATCCACCTCCAAAAGGGCCATTAGTCTGCTGCCATTGTGCAAAGGATTTTGGGAAAGGACATGAAACCAAAGCACATAATAACGTTATTAAGCCATATTTGGAATAAGTGTGCAATTTCATAGCTCTCAGAAGTTTATGCGCGAATAATTGTATTTTTCACCAACTAACTTATTTGTTCTGAACAAGTTCGGTGTAAAGCCTAACACTTAAAGTGCCTACCTGTTCAAGGCTACACTCAAATAAATGAACATAATTTCACTACACAGCGAAACTGTTGAAGTAGCCTCCAATCAGGGATCGGGACTAAGATGCCGTTGGTTTTCCAGAACCTGTACGAAGGCCTGTTTAAAGAAAAGGGTTAGTAGATGACAGGGTCCTCGGCAAAGCGAGTCGTCGTCAAAAGGCTGGAAGTTTAATCAAATTGGCTAATTTTGTGGTATGATTAAATACGTTTCACTCCTTGTTATGCTAACACTCAACCTGGTTTTAGGATTGAGAGCACAAAATTATCCACAAAACTATTTCCAGCATCCGGTAAATGGAGTCATTCAATTGTCGGGGACCTTTGCAGAACTTAGAGGAAACCACTTTCATTCGGGAATTGATATAAGAACAGGAGGGAAGGAAGGACTTCCAGTATTTGCTGCAGCTGATGGTTATGTTGTGAGAATAAAAGTGGAGCCCGGTGGTTTTGGTAAAGCATTGTACATTAATCATCCTAATGGGTATACAACTGTTTACGCTCATCTGCAGAAGTTTAACGAGAAGATAAATGATTGGACACGTGGACGACAATATGAAAAAGAATCGTTTGCTGTGGATTTATTTCCTCCAAAAGGTGTGCTAAAAGTATCAAAGGGTGAAATAATTGCCCTTTCGGGAAACTCAGGAGGGTCAGAAGGGCCGCACCTCCACTACGAGATAAGGGAAACACAAACTGAAATGCCGGTCAACCCTATCCTCTTCGGTTTATCAATCAAGGATTTCATCAGACCAACAATTCACGGCTTAAGAGTATACCCTGAAGGTAAGAATTCATTGGTAAACAATAATCCGGAACCTGGGACATTTGTACTTGCAGGATGGGGCCCATTTTATCGATTAAAAATATCAGATACAATAAATCTCAGCGGAGACTTCTCATTAGGTGTAAGTTCAACCGACCTAATGAATGAAACAAGCAACCGGAATGGGATTGTAGAATATACTGTTTATATTGACTCACTGAAAGTGTTTGAGTGGAAAGCAATTAAGTTTAGTTTTTCAGAAACCCGATACATCAATAGCTTCATTGATTACTCATATTATTATTTAAACAATCAGCGGTTTATGCGTACACGCATAGATCCGGGAAACCGGTTAGGTATGTATTCGTATAGCCCTGATAATGGGATTTTTCATGCTATTCCAGGTAGATCCCATCTTATGAAAGTTGTTCTAAAGGACTCAAATGGGAATGAATCCATACTCCAATTTTTTATTAATGGTAAAAGTCCATCAACAGTTAAGCTTAAGTCAGATGATTTGGTAAAGAAAGGCATACTTTTTACTGTCAGTAATCTGAATAATTATGCAACTCCGGATATGAGAATTAGTATGCCGGGAAACTGTCTTTATGACAGTATAAGATTTGTATATAAAGAGCTGCCATCAATTGCAGGATCATATTCAGCAGTACATTCAATTCACACACCCCAGGTTCCGCTGCAAAGTCATTACGACCTGTCAATAAGGGTTCGGGGTAAAACTTTAGCCGATTCTTCGAAACTAATAGTTGTGCGATTAAACAATGAAAACAAGCCCTCATCTGTAGGTGGAAAAATTGATAATGGCTTTATGAAAGTAAAGCTCAGAGATTTTGGACGATATACTGTTATTGCTGATACATTGGCGCCTCTTATATCTGCTGTTAACTTCAAAGAGAATTCTAATATTTCAAAGCTCTCTGAGATAAAAGTAAAAATTAGCGATAATTTGAGTGGAATTAGTTCGTATAGAGGTGAGATTAACGGCAAATGGATTCTCATGGATTACGATGCCAAAAACAGGTTATTAACTTATAAAAAGGATGCTGTAGCCCAATCTGGTAACATCACATTAACAGTAACAGTTAGTGATGGAGTTGGAAACCAATCGGTGTCACAATGGAATCTTGTCAATTAATTAAATATGTGGTCGAATATCTTTTTTTGCCTAGACAGGCAATAAAAGACAATTAGTAGAGTTATTTGTTCTAATCCTTAAATGGCGTTTGTTCGTCATTATTAAGAAATAATAAATAAATTTGCACTTTTCATTTCAAAAATTACCTTATGCGCTTTAAGCTCGTTCTATCATTAGGCCTATTTTTAGGATTGTTACTGGTTTCAGGAAGTAAAATTTTTGCTCAACAGTCAACCGTTATTGGTCAGGAACTTAACACAATTACTACAGCGGTTCCATTCTTGCAGATTGGTCCGGATGCCCGTTCGGGTGGTATGGGCGAAGTCGGAGGAGCTAGTGCTCCCGATGCAAACTCACTTCACTGGAATCCGGCAAAATATTCTTATCTCAAAAACGACATGGGCTTTGCCTTATCATATAGTCCATGGTTGAGAGCCCTTGTAAATGACATAAATCTTGCATATTTAACGGGGTATAAGAAATTAGGAGATGATCAGGCAATTGCCGGTTCTCTTCTTTATTTCTCATTAGGTGATATCGTATTTACCAATGTAACAGGTGATGTTGTTGGGAATTATCGGCCGAGTGAATTTGCAATTAGTGGCGCTTATTCACGAATGCTCACAAATCGTTTATCGGGTGCCGTTTCTGCAAGATTCATCCACTCAAACCTTACACAAGGACAGGAAGTAGCAGGCACATCAACCAAACCGGGTAATTCTGTTGCAGCAGATATTGCAATCTACTCCGAACATCCCTTTGAAATGAATAATATTGAAGGTGCATCATTCAACTGGGGTATCAACATTAGCAACATCGGAGCCAAAATTTCGTATTCTGATGACAACACCCAAAGAGATTTTATACCTACAAATCTTCGCATTGGAACAAACCTGGCACTCGATATAGATGATTATAACAAGATATCATTTATGGTCGACCTTAACAAGTTACTTATACCTACACCTCCGGTTTATCAAACAGATTCAAGTGGTCAGGTTATAACAGATAACAACGGCGACCCGGTTATATTTAAAGGAAGAAATCCTAATGTATCTGTACCAGTTGGAATGTTCCAATCATTCTATGATGCTCCAGGTGGATTTAAGGAGGAGCTTCATGAAGTTATTATCGCTGCCGGTATTGAATATTGGTACGACAATGTTTTTGCTCTAAGGGCTGGTTATTTCCATGAACATGCTACTAAGGGTAATCGTAAATTCTTCACGTTTGGAGCCGGTTTACGCTATAACGTATTTGGACTGGATGTAAGCTTCCTTGTACCAACAGAACAATTAAATCCATTGGGCAATACTCTTCGCTTTACTCTTCACTTTGATTTTGATGCCTTCAGAAATCAAGAAGCTAAATAAGAAAAGATATTCTGCTTAATGTTAATGAAATGAAAAGCCCGGTAAATATTTACCGGGCTTTTTGATTCAAGAATACAGCAACTAATCTGAATCGCCTTTTATTGCTTTATAATTGTTGAGCTTGTAACACTACTGCCGTTCCCTAAGACCTTTATGTGGTAAGTCCCGGGAGATAAAGTGGAAATTTCTTTATTAAGAGTAATACTTGCACTGCTTCCAAATATGGTCTGTACCAGTCGCCTTCCCTGCAGGTCGTAAATTTCTACCACCCAGTTGTCAAAGTACTCTTTTGACATCAGTGTAATACGATCAGTAAATGGATTTGGATAGATTCTAATATTTCCAATAGCTTTCACCCTTTCATCCTGTGGTAAATAGGCATCCCAATTGATTGGAATTCCTCGATTATCCCATGGCCTCTGATTACGAACAATTGCAGGGTATTCTTTCAACTCAGAACCATTTCCAATGCTAGCTATGAAACTTGACCCCTCTATTGACCTGAATCCTGGTAAGAGTCGGATTTCATTCATTGATTCTATTCTTGCTGACCGATTAGCAGGAATTATGAAATTATTTCCTGCGTCTATATTAAACTGATAGAAAAACACCTCAGGATTACGTGCAGCATTAGTAACGGAATAGCTATCAAGCTCAGCAAGTTGATCTTCAGCGTAGAAAGTTCCATAAGCTCTGCCATCAACTATGTTATTAGGATCAACAAGCGGTAGTGTTTGCCCGGCAAAAATGTATGTACCATCATATCGGAGCATACTGTTTCTAAGATATGATGAGCCGCCTCTCATGTCCTGCCACTCCTGCCATAATTTATCGATGTATGCATGGTGCAGGAAGAAAATAGGATCACGAGGCGAAGCAGTTGATGACATTGCTCCTCCAACCCACCGGTGAGCACCATGATGTACCGGACCTCTTTCCATAAGGTCAGAATACAAAAAGAAATCTGTTAAAGATTGAACCTGGTTCACTTCTGATGGCATTGGCAATTGGTCATTTCCTCCCAAATTGCGGTTAAGCGTCCAGTCGGTATTGAATTGACCCATAAAGTCATTGTCCCACAAAGGGGAGTTTATAGCTTGATCGAGTGAAGAATTCCAGTATGGTATTGTTATAAAAGGATTTATGTTTTGCATTGCCCTCTCTAATTCGATAAGTGACTGGCGGTGCCAGGCAAAAAATACTTCTCTCTCAGGCTCATCAGGTAAGTTAAAGTGGATATCCAAACGAGTAGGATCATCAGTGTCATCGAAATTAAAGAATTCTCCGTGATACACGGCCAGTTCATTAATAAGGTCCGGTCCATTTCGTAATTGGTAGAATGCATTTACCAGATTAATCCTTTCCAGGGTAGTCATTTCGTCATAGCTTTTTCTTATTCCTTGTGAAAATGCCAACGGAATGATATATAATGTGATTATCACCAATAATAGTTTTTTCATAAAAATGTCATTTAGCTTATCTTAAATTAGATTGATCTCAGTGGCTTTTTACTTTTTCAGTTGATATCTCTGTCTCCAAATGCTTGATCTTCTTATTCATATCAATCAGATATAGAGTTAGCTCTTCAATTTTTTGCAATAACAGGGTATTTATTTCAGCAAGACCTATTCCATTCAATTGTATCTCTTTTGCTGGTGGTATGTCCTTCAAATGCCCATTATTTATTATGAACTGCTCTACTTCATCAAGTGTAGCCAGATAATAGTCATCTTCAAAAACAAAATCTGACCAACCGGATTCTACTATTACTTCTTTTGCTCTGATATCACCATTTACTGAGAGTTGAAAATTGTTGTTAGGAGCGGTTCCTATGCCCACAACACCTGAAGAATATAAATTTCTAGTCTGCCAATCTATACTGGGAAGATTTGCATTTAATGATGTATATGGAACTGCATTTCCACCACCGTCGGCAGTTGTAACCTGCAATGTATTGCTGGGCTGCGAAACATTGCCAGCTGCATCTAACGCGACAACATTGAAAATGTAAGTGGTTGAGGCATTTAATCCGGTTGCGTCATATGTGGTTGTATTGCCCCCCACATTTCCAATATTCTGATTATTCCTCCTTATTTGATATTGAGTTACCCCAACATTGTCATTTGAAGCATTCCAGTTAAGTGTCGTAGAGTTGGATGTAGTATTCGATGCAGAAAGGTTTGCAGGTGCGGAAGGAGGTTGATTGTCACCACCACCTCCGGCTGTAGTTGTAACTTGTACTGTATTACTTGGCTGCGATATATTGCCGGCTGCATCCACTGCAACAATATTGAAACTGTAATTAGTAGATGGTGTTAAACTTGTTGCATTGTAAGTGGTTGTATTTCCTCCTACAGTTCCTATATTCTGATTATTCTGTCTTATTTGATACTGTGTTACCCCAACATTGTCATTTGATGCGTTCCATGTTAATGTTGTGGAATTTGTAGTTGTATTAGATGCTGATAAATTTGTAGGTGCTGATGGTGGTTGCGTGTCATTTCCACCTCCACCCTGGACAACAATCACAATATTGTCAATGAATACTTCTTGTCCTGATGATGCTCCTATTGGTGCTGCATATACAATCATAACCGGATTGGCATTAGTAGCTGTAAGCGTAAAGTTATATTGTGCCCAGGTATTTCCATTTATAACCCTGGTCTGAAAGCCCTGGAATCCTGTCCAGTTGGCGAATGCGGGATTGTTACTGGGAGTGCCTCGTCTTGCCCATATTGAAATTTCGTATACGGTCCCCACAGTTGCCTGAAAAGTTGCACGGGCATCTCGATTGTTCCCGTTTGAAACAATTCTAATAACCCAGTTACCATTCTGGGGATTGGTTGTTACTGATGAGATGTTGGCTGCCCCTGTTATTCCGGCGGTACTGTTAACTTCATTAATTGGTGAGGCAGCGTTCTGAGCTGTATAGAGATTTTGAGCCTGAAGTCCAATTGATATTAGTAGTACTGTTCCAAAGAGTAGATTTCTTTTATTCATACCAATACATTTTAGGTCAATTATAGTAAGTGTGTAGAATGAGTGAGTTGTATTTTTGATTATTTAAGATTAGTTTGCTGAACATTATATGCAATCAACTATCTAATAATCAGTAACCTAACGACCTGATACTTATAAAGTTCAATCTTTTGGAAAAAATTTTCATAGAAAGAAATATGCAATATATATAACTTTAATATCGCACGTCTGCCGACTTACTTAAACAAGCCTTTCAATAAATATCTGTGGAGATATTGAGTTGGTTTTCAAGTTGTTTAATTCTCTTATTTGCCTCAATAAGGTAAAGTGTAATCTCTTCAATTTTCATTAGAAGTAAGGTATTCATCTTTGCAAGTCCTATTCCTTTGGTCTGTACTTCAGATGCTGATGGTATGTCTTTTAAATGTCCGTGCTCAATTATGTAATTTTCGACTTCTTCCAGAGTGGCCAGGTTGTAATCTTGCTCAAACACAAAATCACTCCACCCGGATTCAACTATAATTTCCTTAGATCTTATTGAGCCATTCACCGATAAAGCATACTCATTGTTAGGTGAGGTGCCGATTCCCATTGTTTGACTAACAAAAAGATTTCTGGTCTTCCAATCTGTATCTGTCCGGTTTGCATTCTCTGAAGTGTAATTTATTACCTCTGAGTCTTGTAGTGTCGTAACTATCAGAGTAGCCGGCATAGATACATTTCCTGAGGCATCAAACGCAATTATACCTGTGGTATATGATGTATCAGGCATCAGACCGGTGAAATAGTAGAAAGTCATGCTTGATTCTATTGAGTCAACGAAAATGGAATCAAGGTATATTGCATAACCGGCAACAGCGACATTATCATTTGCTTCATTCCATTCCAATTTAAAGGAGTTTGTTGTAATGTAGTCTGCAGTTAAGCCTTCAGGTGAAGTTGGCGCAATTGTGTCAGGCGAAGTAGTTATAGATAAATAGGTGGGCGATGAAATATTATTCGCAGCATCAAAAGAAGTTACCTGGTAATTGTAGAGAGTATTTGGATACAAATCAGTAATAATAAGGCTTGTGTCAGGATGATTGATATTTGCAATTACAGCATCATTTTGTCGAATTTCGTAGTGTGTAACACCCTCATTGTCGGTAGAAGCATTCCAGCTTAATAAAAGTGAAGTGGATGTGACATCAGTTGCAAACAGTTCAGATGGAGCAGTAGGTGGCTCTGTATCTGAAGGTAATTGTGGTAAAATTGACACAGCGTCAATAAATACTTCTCTTCCGGTAGGTGCACCAATTGGCCCTGCAAATACTCTTATTATTGGGTTTGTTGAAATGGCAGTTGCAGTAAAAGCATATTCCATCCATGTTAAGCTATTTATTACGACGGTTTCAACTCCACTCATACCCGTCCAGTTAGCAAATGCAGGATTTGAACTATTATTTGACCTTCTTGCACGGATGCTAATGTTGTATACGTTGCCGGGTATTGCCGAAAAAGAATACCTTGCCTCACGACCTGAACCATTTACCATGAAACGTAATGAATAGGTGCCATGGTATGAAGTTGAAGAATCTGCCAGTATGGTGGCCGTGCCACTCCAACCGGTTGTAGTAAAGCTTTCATTTTCGATAGAAGCGGCGTTTGAAGAATTATGAAGGTTTTGTGCTTTTGCAAACAAAGCACCTATGATTAGGAACCATAAAGCTAAAGTAGTGATTTTCATGTAGTTATAGGTTAGTTGTATGAAATTGTTAAAGTATGTTTGTAGATTGTGAATATTAATCAAACGAAAGCAGCCTTCTAATGTTTGTACAACTGAGTGTTAAAATATCCTTAAATTAAGTATTTAAACATCTGATATTTAAGTCTGTATAGCTATCATAGCGTATATTTGCACTCACCGTCAAAATGCTTTAATTTTGCCTGTTTAGCTATTGATTGAGAGACTTTCACATCTTTATGTCCTAAATAAATATTACTATATATGCTTTGTTTTGTTCGCCATGAAACTGATCCGCACTTCAATATTGCGGCCGAGGAATATGTCTTGAAGAATTTTAGTGACGATTGTTTTATGCTATGGAGAGATGAACCATGCATAATAGTTGGTAAGCATCAAAACACACTTGCCGAAATTAACCCTGAGTATGTAGCCGAAAGAGGTATCAAAGTAGTGAGAAGGTTAACTGGGGGTGGGGCAGTGTTCCATGATCTTGGGAATCTTAACTTCACATTTGTTGCCAATCGTCAACCCGGCGATAATATGGTTGATTTTCATAAGTTTACTCTTCCAATCATTGATGTTTTGAGAAAGTTAAATATCAATGCTGAGTTTTCAGGACGTAATGATTTAGTAATTGATGGAAGGAAATTCTCTGGTAATGCAGAGCATGTTTACAAAAACAGGATACTCCATCATGGAACTCTTCTGTTTTCCTCCATTATGTCCGATCTGGTAAATGCTTTAAGGGTTGATCCTTCAAAATTTGCAGGCAAAGCTGTTAAATCAGTCCAAAGCAGGGTGACTAACATAAGTGAGCATTTGCAGCAACCTTTAACTGTTCTGGAATTTAGAGACTTGATCATGCAACATATTATTGAAGCTACACCCGGGAGCAGGGAATACTCATTCACCGAAAATGACAGGAGGGCTATTTTGAAGCTGAAAGATGAAAAGTATTCAACCCACGAATGGAATTATGGTGTTTCACCGGATTACAATTTCACAAAGAAAGTAAAAACAGAAGGAGGAAATTTGCATGTGGCAATGGTAATCGAGCAGGGAGTTATCAAACATGTAAGAATTTTCGGTGACTACTTTCATTTGCAGGACCCTGTTGAAATTGAGACTGCTCTTGTTGGTAAAATTCATAATTACGATGAGATTCGAAACTGTATTTCAGAATTTGATATCAGTGAGTATTTTGTTAAAATCAATGAGAATGAGCTATTATCAGTATTAGTATAAAACAGCATGTATAGAATAGGACATGGATTTGATGTGCATAAACTTGTTGAAGGAAGAAAGTTTATGCTTGGAGGAGTGAATATTCCATGGCATAATGGTGCAATTGGTCACTCTGATGCCGATACTTTATTGCATGCAATCTGTGATGCACTGTTGGGTGCTGCTTCAATGGGTGACATTGGCTCGCACTTTCCCGACAATGACAATAAATACAAAGATATCAGTAGTGCCGAACTGTTATTTAAGGCCTCAGTAATGGTAAAAGCTAAAGGTTATGAGGTGGGTAATATAGATTGTACAGTTGCACTTCAGGAGCCAAAAATCGCAGGTTATATCCCTGAAATGAAAAAGGTAATTGCCCGAATTTTGGATAAAGCAGAGGAAGATATTAGCATAAAAGCTACCACAACCGAGCATTTAGGATTTACCGGTCGGGGTGAAGGAATAGCTGTTTGGGCCGTTGCTTTGTTATATGATGGGAAATAGTTCTTAACTTAAAGTGTCAAAATGAGTATAAGGTACGTGACAAATGAGTTTATTAACAAAACAAAGTGGGACCAATGCATCAGGCAAGCGGTTAATGGAAGGGTATATGCTTATTCGTGGTACCTTGACATAATGTCGGATAATTGGGATGCACTGATAATAGGGGAGGACACATACGAGACCGTATTCCCGTTAACCTTCAGAAAAAAAATGGGAATACATTATCTTCATCAACCTTTTTTTACTCAGCAATTAGGTATCTTTTCTATTAACAAGATTACACCGGGGTTGATTAATGAGTTTCTGAATGCAATTCCTTCAAAGTTCGTATTCGCAGAAATTAACCTTAACACACTAAATAAACCCGACCCGGGTAAGTGGAATGTGTTTAATAACGCAAATTATGAATTGGATCTTATAGAACCTTTTGACTCATTATATAAGGGCTTCTCGACAAATATTAAGAGAAATGTTGTCAAAGCGGAGCAAAAGTTAATAAGAGTTTCCGAT
The DNA here is from genome assembly GCA_964547915.1 of uncultured Lentimicrobium sp. GTDB lineage: Bacteria > Bacteroidota > Bacteroidia > Bacteroidales > Lentimicrobiaceae > Lentimicrobium. Next base: position 23,682 of record CAZJPP010000003.1, on the reverse strand, counting down.
ACAGTCAACCCGGAAGAGACAATAAAACTTTTCAGGGAAAACCGTGGTGCTTTATTACAAAAACTAAAGGATAGCGATTACAAGCGACTTACTCAACTAATTTATCATGGTATTCATAAGCAGATAGCTTTCAGTTATGGAGCATATACCAATACAAATACTCTTTGCGCCGGAATGATTATTTTTATAAGTCACCACAAAGCTACTTTTCTCTTTTCGGCAACTAATGATGAAGCCAGAGTAAGTGGGGCTATGTCCATGCTTATAAGCCAGTTTGTCTTTTCAGCAGCCGGTAATCATCTTACTCTTGATTTTGAAGGATCAAACAATCCGCAGCTTGCCCGGTTCTATAGGAGTTTTGGAGCACAAAGGATAGAATACCCTTCAGTAACGATTAATAAATTTCCTTTCCCTCTTAAGCAGGCATTTAAGTTATACAAATCCTTAAAGACTGGCAAAGAAAGCAAAGAAGCTTAAGTTATGTTCAAATCCTCAAACACATATCTAAATCCACAGCTAAACATCTCGGATATAGTTCTGGAAAATCCAAGAATGTTTTTAATGCTGGAACACTTCAATATTAATATTCCTCTGGATGAAAAAACTGTGTACGAAATCTGCACAGAAAATAATATAGATACAGACCTGTTTTTAACCTTCGCAAACTTATACAAGGATGCGACATTCACACCAACCGTTCTGTTTAATTATGATCAGGTGCTTTCAATTATTAGCTTTTTAAAAAGAAGCCATCACTACTATATTTCTGAAATTTATCCTGAAATAAGTGAGATCATAGAACAGATGTATGCGGTAAGCAAGAATGAGGAAATTTCTCTTGTTGAAAAATTCTTTAATGACTACTTTGATGAAGTGGTTGAGCATCTCGAATATGAGGATAAGGTGGCTTTCCCATATATGATGAAGTTGTACGAACAAATTGAGAATCAAAGCCCTTATAAGCAGGCCTCTGCCTATTCGGTAAATGACTATAAAGATCATCATGACGATATAGAAGAGAAGCTGGCTGATTTAAAAAATCTACTTATTAAATATTTACCCCGTGGCAATGATCAAAAGGCGAGACGAAAATTATACCTTAGTCTGCATGAGCTTGAGCATGACCTCACAATTCATGCTATTATTGAAGAAGTGGTTCTGATACCTTTGGTAGAGAACATGGAAAACCAATTAAAGAAGATAAGTGAACAGGCCAATTGACATAATCATTACTGAAACATCACCGCTAATATTTGAAGGTTTGTCGGCAATTATCAATAATTCAGGCATTCCATCGCGTATCATCAGGGCCATAACTATTGATGAAACAGTAAAGTATATGTTTGCCTATAGGCCTTATACAATTATAAGCAGTCCTTCGTTTATTCAAAACCGACAGAAGCAATTTTCTGAACTTAAAAACGAGTATCCCAATTCAAAATGGATAGCTCTTATATATAACTGGTTTGATCCTGACTTGACTAGTCAATTTGATGCATCAATTAACTTAACTGATTCGCCCGAGAAGATAATTTCTATTATTGAACAGGTATCAACTTCTGGAGCCAACTATGATGCTGGTGTTAAAGGTGATAGTTTAAGTGACAGAGAGGTTGACGTTCTGAAACTACTGGCTGCAGGGCTCACAAATAAGGAAATAGCCGATAAGCTGAGCATAAGTGCCAATACTGTTATAACCCATCGGAAAAATATCACACAAAAAACGGGCATAAAATCAGCCCAGGGCCTTACTATATATGCAGTAGTAAAAAAGCTAATAAGACTGGAGAATTTGCATTAATTAAGATAACCATATTTGATGACTAAATAACTCAAATATCATTTAAAATAGGTATTTCACGTTTAAGTTAACTCCAATAATTTTGAATCAGTAAAAATTAATAATAATTGGCATGTTCAAATCTACCATAGTCACATTAATTCTTCTGATTTCGGTCAATGGCTTAAGCGCGCAGGATAGTATTTCCCACAGAAAACCAATCGATTTTGAAGCATCATATATAGGTGAGAACTTCAACAATCTTACTGGTGGTATTAAGAGAGGTTCCAGCTATTTGGGAATGATTAATGTATCAATTGGGTTTGATACAGAAAAAGCCCGCTTGTGGAAAGGTGGAAACTTTTTTGCTAGTGCAGCAAACACTCATGGTGCTACTCCTTCAGGTGAGTTAACAGGTGATTTTCAGGTTGCTTCGAATATTGAAGCAGGTAATTACACATTTCTTCAGGAGTTATGGTATAAACATTCTTTTGGAGTATTTGAGATAACGGCCGGTCTGCAAGATATGAACGTTGACTTTGTTACCAGCGAATATGGAAGTTATTTTAACAACAGCTCGTTTGGTATTATACCCACTATTTCTGTGAATATTCCAGCACCCATTTTCCCATTAACAACACTTGGTGCATCAGTAAAATGGAAGATTTCTGAAAGAATAGCATGGCTTGGGGCTGTATTCGATGGTTGTCCAACTGATTTCGAGGATCAGAATCCATATAACCTGAGTTGGAGATTCAACTCAGCTGATGGTGTCCTTGCTATCACTGAAATGCAATTATCCTCACCCGAAGGTAAGCTTCCATCCACTCATAAACTTGGATTCTTCCTGCATAACAGTCATTTGGTTGTTGATGAAAATGGAGCTGATAGTGTTTATCAGAATAACCATGGCTTCTATTATATAGCCGATCAAACCATCTGGCAGAGTGACAGTAGTAATAAAAGAATCGGAGCATTCCTTCAATTAGGACTTACACCTAAGCCATTTAACTTCAATAGTCATTATGTTGGTATTGGAATGAATTATTTTGGGTTATTTAAAGATAATGGAGAGGATGCATTAGGATTGGGGGTAGCATATGCCCGGATTGACAGTTATGCAGGTAATGAAACCACTATAGAACTTACTTATCACTTCCCAGTTACGCATAGTATCTATATTCAGCCTGATTTTCAATATATAATAAATCCCGGAGGGTTTGATCATCATCTGGATAACAGTTTGGCGTTTTCATTAAGGTTCGGATTAAGCCTCTAAGAATTCTGATTGGAATTTTTAATTACTTATTTTTACATTTGAAATGGGATTTCCCTTTTTCATCAAATGGAGTATTTATGAAGTTGCTAATCGTTGAAGATAATGTCAAGCTCATGGAAGCAATCGGCGATACTCTTCAAGATGCTGGTTTTCTTTGCGAAACAGCAGAAAACTATATAATTGCTTCTGAAAAAATAGCTGTATATCTTTATGATATAATGGTTGTGGATATCAATCTACCCGATGGATCAGGACTTGATTTGATTAAAGAGATGAAGCATAGTCGCCCGAACACAGGTATTATTATTATAAGTGCAAGAGATTCATTGTATAATAAGATTGAAGGCCTCGAGCTTGGTGCTGATGACTATCTCACTAAACCATTTGATATGGCTGAACTCTTGGCACGTATTAATTCCATAATCAGGAGACGGGTTTTTGGAGGAAATCAAAAGTTAACTGTTGGTCCCCTTACAATAGATACTACCTCACGTGAAGTAAATTTGAACGGTGAACATATAGAATTAACTAAAAGCGAGTATGACATACTGATGTTCTTTATATCAAGCAATGGAAGGGTTCTTACAAAAGAGAGCATTGCTGAGCACATTTACGGTGACAATCTCGATCTGCTTAATTCCTTTGACTTCATATACTCACATATCAAGAACTTGCGCAAGAAGATAGCCACTCATGATTACCCATCACCTATTAAAGCAGTTTACGGGATTGGGTACAAATTTGATATGCAAAATAGAATTGATGAAGCTGATTAAGAAAACTTATTTACTCACATACATTTGGTTACTTCCAGTTCTGTTGTTGGGAAGTGTTTTCAGTTTTATAATTATAGAATACATTGCTTATGAGGAAATAGATGAGTTTCTCAGTTATGAAATGGAGCGTATAAAGAAGTACTATGCGATAAATGAAATGCTTCCTGAGAACCATCAGGGTATGCAATTGATACCTGACACTAAGACCAATACACCGGTTTTTTCCGATACCCTGATACTTGAAGAAGGTGATAATGAAATGGTGCCGTATAGAACATTAAAGTTCTCCATAAACCACAAAGGTCGTGAATTTACTATTGTATTGCGACATCTTATGCTTGGACGAGACGATGTGATACAGGGAACTCTTATTATTGTTGGCGGAATTTTACTATTAATTGCAATCCTCCTTTTTTTAATAGTCAATTTTACCAATAGAAGAATCTGGAAACCTTTCTACAGGACTCTGGGTATCCTTAACCGACTGGAGATCAATAAACCTGTCCCGGAATTTGGGAACTCGCAGATTGACGAATTCAAGACTCTGAACTTAACCCTAAGAGCTTTGCTTAAGAAGATTCTGGATGATTATCGCAATAAGAAAGAGTTTAGCGAAAATGTTTCTCACGAACTTCAGACCCACCTTGCTATTATTAGAGCAAATACAGAAAAACTACTTAACAGCGATACGCTTAATGAGCAAAATGCTATTTCATTGAATAAAATACATTCAGCAGCACTCAAACTAGGCCATGCTCAGAAATCGCTATTTCTGTTGAGTCAAATAACCAACGGTGAGTTTAGGGATGCTTCAGATATTGATGTTAAGCCAATGCTCTTAAAGACTATTGACTATTATAAGGAAGCATTTCAGATTAGAGGGATCTCGCTTACTAATTCTATGCAAGATTGTATCGTATTTATGGATGAAGGTCTTGCCGAAGTCATGTTTAACAATCTTATTAAGAATGCAGTAAAACATAATATCGAAGGCGGCTTTATCAGCATTCGTTTAAGTGATAAGGAGTTCACTGTTGAAAATAGTGGTGTACCTTACCATGGAAACACAAGCCGGTTGATTGATCGATTTGAAAAGGGAAGCAATGGCAATATGGGAATTGGACTTTCAATTGTCAGTCAGATTTGCGATATGTATAAGTTTACGCTTAAATACAAAATATCACCCGAAGGAATTCACAAAATAGCTATCATTTTTAATAATTTGTAGTTTTCTCCAAATTTTCTCCAAAATCAATGCTCATTTTTGTAGAATAATTTAACTACATAAATAGCTATGAAAAAATTTATCATCTTCACAGGTCTTATTTTACTTTCTGTAACGTCTTCTTTTGCACAATATACCGTAGAGACGGTTAAGCCTTCCAATATGACTGTTAGTGAGATTAAAAGCAAAGCTGCTAAGTTCGACCAAAAGGATTTGACAATTGAAATCAAGGGCCACATTCTAAGTCAGATTGACAATGAAACATATTGGTTTGAGGATTCCACCGGAAAAATTAAGGTTAACATAGAGCAATATCAGTTACCAACTCAGCCATTCAATGAGAAAAATTTAGTAAGAATCATCGGTGAAGTTGATTATGATTTGCTGGAAGGAGTTGAATTCGAAGCTAAAAAGCAAATAACGATAATTAAGTAAAACAAGTAATTAAACATTAACCATCAAAGAAAAACGAAAATGAAAATCTATAAGATTGCTGCAATTTTTATAATTGCTTTAATACTCACAAGCTGCGAGAAGGATAAGGTGCTCACCTATGAAAACTATCCCTCGGAAATTCAAGCATATGTTAAAACTCATTTTTCTGATGCATCAATAATACAAACAACCAAAGAGAAAGACTTTCTCACATCGGAATATACTGTTATTTTAAGTGATATGACAAGGTTGGAATTTAATCGCAAATTTGATATTCAGGATATTGATAGTAATACTGAATTGCCATCTTCAGTTGTTCCAGGAGTAATTATAAACTATATCAATAATCAATTCCCTGATAACTTCATTAAAGGTTGGGAACTCGAAGATAAGCATCAGCAAATATCTTTGAACAATGGTATGGACCTTGAATTTAAGATGGATGGGACATTTATGAGGATAGACGATTAAAAGTAAGCTTATACACGTTCGTAACCATTATTTAAACTGATGATTGATTGAATATAAAGAGGATACCGAAAGGGCCTTGAGAGGGGGTTGAGAGGGGGTTGAGCCGCTATGGAAGCAGATCAACCCCTTCCTCGCCCCCTGTCAACCCCCTGCTAATGGTAGATTAATATCCTCTTTAGCATTACTTTATATCCAATGTGAATGCCGACCAAAAATGAGTAAAAATATTTTTAAGTTTTTTTTTGCAAACTATTGCACATCTCAAATAAGGTTGTAAATTTGCAGCCTCATTCAGTGATTCACTAATGGGAGCATAGCTCAGCTGGTTCAGAGCACCTGCCTTACAAGCAGGGGGTCACAGGTTCGAATCCTGTTGCTCCCACAAAAAAAAGCCACTTTAAACAAGTGGCTTTTTTTATTTGCTTCTCTCTTTTGTGGGATTATCATAGAGCATAAAAAAGGCTGTCCCTTGCGAAACAGCCTTTTCCATGTTAGGGAATATGTTACTTTATCATAATTCGCTTAACAGCTGGGGATGCACTGCCTTCTACATAAATATTCAGTAAATACATACCCGGGGTTAATCTTGCTGATTTGTCAAGAATAAGTTTATTATCCTGGATTACTTCCCATGTGCTAATTTTTAATCCATTAAGATTGAATAGTTCTGCCCTGTTAAATTTCATGGTATTAATACCTTCGATGATAATATAATCAGTTGCAGGATTTGGATAAACCGATACCCTATCAGATAAAGTCTTATCCGATACTCCGGTAGTGAGTCCAATGATAATCTCAATATCAGCTCCTTCAACAGTTACAGTACCGTTTATTGAGTCGTAGCCTTCTGCAGTCACAAGATAGTCGTAGGTTCCGTTTGACAGAATGATAGAAGCAATGCCCAGGTTGTTGGTTACTAATGTTTCGGCAGCAATTTTTATCTCAGCACCTTCAAATGGTGCATCATTATAATTAACTCTGAAAGTAACCGTGTATTCTTCAACAATCATAGTTAATATAACATTTTCAGTCACATCTTCATCTTGAACAACTACAATCCCGGTAGCAGTTATATAACCTGCTTTTGTTATTTCATAAGGATATGTTCCATTTTCAACCTCAATAGAGGCTGAACCCATTTCATTTGTTGTAATGATAACGTCGTTAATGCTTATTGATGCGCCTTCCACAGGTAATGCACCATCTGTAACGTTGAAGGTAACTGTATATTCTTCTGTAACATCGCAACCCGCAGGCATAAAGTAAACTCTACCTAATGAAGGATCATCAACAACATGAGAAACAACTGTTTCAATGCTCGCAGAGTCTTGCGTTTCAACACCCCAACAGTTTCCCATTGCCATTTGGTCAACCGGTCCATTGTTGTATAGGTCATACAACAAGCCTCCATTACCGTTATTGCTAAAAACGTTATTACCCGGATTGTAGTTTGCAACTGCAGTATCACCCATATTTACCTGAGGATATCCAATTATTGTGATACCCCAAAGATTGCCAGATATTATGTTACCTGTAACAACAACATTCTGCACGGATGAAGCAGTTGATGCGGTAAAGTTTATACCACTGCCGCCTAAAGCAGGGTTATTTTGTATGTTATTGTTCGTAATATTGTTATTCCGAACGATGGCATTGATAGGGCTGCCTGTAAGGGTGATCCCATATCTGTTCTGATCAATAAAGTTGTTTTCAATCACGGCATTTCCTGCAACACCTACAAGTGAAGAGAATGCTATGCCTCCTGATTGGTCAAATCCGTTACCTATCACGGTGTTTCCAATGATATAAGTAGTGTCATTTTCACCCGAAGGCCCCATGTTAATCTGAGGCCGGTTACTATTCTCAGTTACATTACCAAAAAACAAATTGCTTATAATGTTAGCAGATGCATTGGCATTTGCCGGTGAAGAAATTCCACCTCTTTGATTAGCAATGAAGACATTGCCAATTATATCTGCATGTCCAGATATATCTATTACCGAACTGCCATATGAGCCGGTTGATCCTGATTCATAATAATTATATCTGAATGAGCATTCTTCAACATGAAGAGCTCCATCTGAAAGTGCTCTCATTCCTCCACCATATTCCATAACCATATGCTTGAAGTAAGCATGATAAAAATCGGCCAGGCGGAAACCACGCCACCGTGTTGTCTCCGGAACATCAGCGGTAAATTTTACTGAATCGGTAACCGGATCAATAATGAATGCACCGGAACATTCAATAAATGTGGCATCGTTCATAATAATGTTAGCTGATGAAAGAATGGAAATCGTGTCACCGGCTGAAATTAAAAGCCCTGCTGTAAAACGATAGTCACTTCCATCCTGTACAATAGCTCCGGCTGAGTTGGTAATCAGTTCCTGTAATCCCCAGTTAACACCGGTGCCTGGAGTAGTGTACTGAGCTTTTCCCATAAAGGTAAAAGCAAATAAAAGTGTCATTAAAGTAATGATTTTTCTCATAATGAAAATTTTGTGTAAGACAGTTATTTTAGTTTGTTTAAGTAGGTTCAGATGTTAATACCTTATTCCCGGAAGGTATTTGTAACCTAAGATCGGAAAACAAAGATAAGTCAAATTTCTATATAGCTCTGTTCAGTCTGCGATTTGTATATAAACAACCATAATTACCTTACTGTTTAATGCTATTTTTTATTAAGTTTGCTGATTATTCCTGCCTATGCCAATATCCTCAAGACAAAAGTTTAAACTCCTGATATTTATTCTGTTAGTGTCAGTAATGACCTCTTGTAGCGTGTCGGGAAAAATAGAGAGAAGAGGAGGTTATATTGTTACACGAAACGTAGTCAGGACTGACAGGCCGGGAATATCCCAATCAGATCTACTTAATTTCGCACAACCTAAACCTAACAAAAAGTTTCTAGGACTTTTCCGTTCGAGAGTTTGGATTTGGGATGCATTCGGGCAGACTCACAAGGGGCGATTCAGTCGATGGATGGTAAGGAATTTTGCTGAACAACCAGTGTTACTTGATACTAACCTGGTTAATAATTCTCTTATCCCGATGAGACAATATCTTTCAAATAAGGGCTATTTTGGAGCCCAATTGACAAGTTCTGTCTCAATTACAAGAGGAAAAGCTGTTGTTACATACTCAACCATTACACCCGAACCCTGGACACTCGGAGAAATAACCCGACAAATAGAAGATGATACTATAGTCCAGATTCTGGATCGGGAAAATAAATTCTCTCTAATTAAATCCGGGAATCAGTATGATGCATACCAGATGACTGCTGAACGTGACAGGATTACACAATTATTAAGAAATAACGGTTATTACGGTTTTACCAGCGACTACATTTATTTTGAAATTGATACGACAAAGAAAATTAAAACTGCTGATGTTAAACTGGTTGTTCTGAATGCCGGTATGAATGAAACGCTGGCAGATCTGAAAAGTGATACAAATATGGTTAGTAAGTCTAACCGTCATCAAAGGTATACTATCAGAAATATTCACATAAACACTGATTTCCCTGGTATTGGGGATACTATAACAGATTTTGATACTCTTGCATTTTACCGCAGTAATATCGTCACTAAGGAGCCGGCTTTCTTTCAGATATACCGGGAGTCAGTTAGGTTACGCCCTGAAGCATTGGCCCGTGCTGTTTTCGTAAAACCGGGAGAATACTATAGTCAGAGAAATGTAAACCTTACATACAACAGAGTTCAAAATCTTGGGCTGAGTAATTACGTATCGGTAAATGTTCGACCTGTCAATGCATTAAATGATGAACCATACTATCCACAGCTCGATATGGAGGTTAGAATGGTTCGGGCTCCTGTAAATGGTTTTACAATTGAAGCTGAAGGTACGAATGCCGACGGATTAATGGGGTTGGGAAGTAGTATCAACTATCGAAACAGAAATATTTTCGTTGGAGCTGAAACTTTCAGGATTAAAACTTTTGGAGCGGTTGAAATCAAGCCACGATTAGGTGTCGAAGATCAGGATGCTCATCTGGGTATTTTTAATTCTCTTGCTGGTGGCATTGAAACAGGAATAGATTTCCCAACACTGTTAAGCCCGGTGCCGATTAAAAATCTATTTCAGAATGCCCGTCCTAAGACAACACTTGCTCTTGGTTATAATTATGAATCACGCTCGGGGCTTTATGAGAGGAATCTGGCTAAGTTTACCTTAAGTTATGAGTGGAATGCTTCGGATGTATCAAGGCATTTCTTTTCTCCTGTTGACTTAAGTAGTATAAGCATTAATAGAGATCCCGCTTTTACTGATATTTTACGCAATTTAAAGGATCCCAGGTTTTTTAATCAATACACGAACCATCTGATACTCGCGATGAAGTATTCTTACGTTTTTAACAATCAGATGTTACGTGACAGAAATAGCTTCTTTTACTTTAGAATAAATCTGGAACCTGCGGGTAACATGTTTCAACTTGTTAGCAATGTTATCAATGCACATAAGGATGAGGAAGGCCGGTTTACTTTATTCGGTTTGAAATATGCTCAGTATTTTAGAGTAGACTGGGATTTAAGGCATTACAGAACCATCACCCAGCAACAACGAGTAGTTTATCGCCTTGCATTTGGGATAGGCGTACCTTATGGGAATTCAATTTCATTGCCTTTTGAAAAAGGATTCTTTGCCGGAGGTGCAAATGGAATGAGAGGGTGGTCTGTTAGATCATTGGGCCCGGGTGAATACTATTCAGATGATGAAAATGTCCTTGAAAACGTTGGAGATCTCTGGACTGAAGCTAACGTTGAATACCGATTTCCAATATACAGCTTCTTGCATGGAGCTTTGTTTGTCGATGCCGGCAATATTTGGCTATTGAACGAGAATAGTGATTTCCCGGGGGGTAAGTTTAATGTTGACCGACTTTTTAATTCTGTTGCATTGAATACCGGTTTGGGTATAAGGTTCGATTTCAGTTTGTTTGTATTCAGGATAGATGGTGGATTGCGATTATATGACCCGGGTATGCCTGAAGGCAACAGACGATTTGTTCCTAAGGCTTTTCAGCTAAAGGACATAAACTGGAATTTCGGAATCGGTTACCCGTTTTAATTGAGAGAATAAAAGTCAAGTAGTTATTACACAATGATTGAAATGAATAGCCGGCAGATGTCGGAATGGATACAAAAAGAACTGGGGCATGAGCCTACCCAAGGTCAAACAGAAGTTATAGGCCTCTTGTCGGATTTTCTTACAAACAATAATAGTGAGAACCACCGGCCCGCTTTTGTTCTTAAGGGTTATGCAGGTACCGGTAAGACTACTCTGGTGAGTGCTATGGTTCGGGTTCTTCACCTTGTGGGAATGCAATCTGTTTTGTTGGCACCAACAGGAAGAGCTGCTAAAGTACTTGCAGGATACTCAGGGAAACAGGCTAATACTATACACAGAAAAATATACAGAGCAGTTACAGGGGATGATGGTCGGTTAAGAATGATGCCTGCAGCTAATCCACATAAAGATACTTTGTTTATTGTTGATGAAGCTTCAATGATTCAGGGGGCAGATGCAGCTATTGAGCCTGGAATTTATTCTCACCGTGATCTGCTTGAAGACCTCACAGACTACGTTTATGCTAATGAAGGCTGTAAGTTGCTACTCATTGGCGACACTGCACAGCTGCCTCCTGTGGGTTCAGAGGGTAGCCCTGCTCTTGAATCTGAAGTTCTGCAGAAAACATACAGGCTTGATGTGATTTTTTATGAATTGAACGAAGTCGTTCGCCAATCACTAAACAGCGGAATATTATATAATGCGACGCTATTACGTGAACAACTGCATTTTGAGAAGCCGATAACTCCTTTCTTTAACCTAAAGGGCTTTGCAGATATCAATGCAATAGACGGAACGGAATTTGAAGATGCGCTCAACTCGTGTTACGACCGGTTTGGTATTGAAAATACCATAATAATAACAAGATCAAATAAGAGGGCAAATCTGTTCAACAGAGAAATACGATCAAGAATTCTTTTTAGGGAAACAGAAATCTCAGCCGGCGATATTATGATGGTGACCCGAAACAACTATTTTTGGATTCCCATTTCAAGTAAGGCTGGTTTTATTGCCAATGGTGACCTTATAGAGGTACGAAGAATAGTACGAAAATGGGAAATGTATGGATTTCATTTCGCTGATCTTATAGTGCAGCTGATTGATTACCCTGACATGGAGGTTGTGGAGGTTAGAATGCTTCTTGAAGCTGTTACAATTGATGCTCCATCACTGCCTTACGAAGAAATGCAAAAATTGCAGGAAGAGATAATGCTTGACTACACAGAATTGCCATCCCGAAAGGATAAGTTGGCAAAAGTAAATCAGGATGCTTATTATAAAGCAATACAAGCAAAATTCTCTTACGCTCTCACTTGTCACAAAACACAAGGGGGGCAGTGGGATGCTGTTTTTATTGATGCAGGGTATATTAAAGAAGAGATGATTGACTCATCATTTGTAAGGTGGCTCTATACTGCAGTAACCAGGTCAACACAGGAACTGTATCTGGTTAACTTTAATGACATGTTTTTCAAAAACTGAATTACACTAATTTTGCTAACAAAAATATAATTTGCAATGATGATGCGCGAGCGGTTGGAATCGCTTTTTGAGAGTTTTAAGAACGTGAGAGTGCTTATCATAGGTGATGTTATGATCGACTCTTATATTTGGGGGAAAGTTGACAGAATATCACCGGAAGCCCCAGTACCGGTCGTACTCGTTAATAAGCGTTCGAATATGCTTGGTGGTGCTGCAAATGTGGCTTTAAATATAAAGTCACTTGGCGCAGAACCAATACTCTGTTCTGTTGTAGGAAATGATTCTCATGGAAAAGCGTTCATAAACCTGCTTCATCACGACAAGATATCAAGTAATGGTATTTATGTTAGCAACGACAGATTAACCACCACTAAGTTCAGAATAATAGGTAATAAGGTTCAGCTACTCAGAGTGGATGATGAAACTGATACTGATCTTAATGAAACAGAAGAGTTGGCATTTTTAAAGGAAATAGATGAATATCTGACTTCTAAGAAGGTTGATGTAGTAATCATTCAGGACTACAACAAGGGGGTGCTCACACCTTCAGTTATTGAGCATGTAATCAATGCTACAAACAGTGAAGGAATACCTGTAGTTGTTGATCCTAAAAAGAAGAATTTTGATTCCTACCGGAATATTGATCTTTTTAAACCGAATTTAAAAGAACTTAGAGAAGGTCTGAAGAGGGATATTGACGCAGATAAAATATCTTCATTGGAATCAGCAACAGCAGAATGGCAGGAACGTCAGTCGATAAAATCCATGATGGTTACACTCTCTGAAAATGGGATATTCTTAAGTGAGCAGAACAATGGGATCACAAGCAAAATACACTTGCCTGCTCATGTTAGAAAAATTGCTGATGTATCAGGTGCAGGTGACACTGTCATTAGCGTGGCTTCATTATGCCGTGCATTAAATATTGATTCGCAGTTAACAACAGCACTTGCTAATATAGCAGGCGGAATGGTTTGCGAATATGTCGGTGTAGTGCCAATTATCGGTGAACAACTGTTAAAGGAGGCTATTGAACTGCTAAAATGACCGAATCTCAAAATAATAAAGTTGATAAAGCGTTAATGAAAGAAAAATTCAGCTCAGTGCGATCAAGTATTACTAAGTTTTTATCTCTTAAAATTGCCATCCTGGCTATTTTGACAATGTGCTTCCAAATTCAGGTAAATGCACAGCACAGGAAAGTAAGGAACCTGCCGGGGTATGATGATGCACCTTATCATTTTGGTTTTATCCTTGGTATGAACCACATGCTCTTTACAATAAAGCCATTTCCCGGATTCCAGGATACCAAATACTATTCGACATCAAATCAAATTCCTGATGTATATGCTGATTCAGGTTTTTTATATGGAGTTGGGCACAATCCTAATTTTGGATTTACAATAGGTATTGTTTCCAATTTAAGAATTAGCGATAATCTTGATTTGAGGTTCGTGCCTTCATTGTCGTTTGGTGAACGGGATATTTATTATAATATGAAGACATGGTTCAATAGTGTTGAAGATGCAGAACCAATGTTAGTGACCAGAAAAATACAGTCGACTTTTGTTGAATTTCCTTTAAATCTTAAATACAAAGGCACAAGATATAATAATACACGTCCGTATTGGTTGGTTGGAGCCCGCTATTCACTCGATCTGGCTAGTGATTCAAAGGTTAACAGACAAAATAACGACGTGAGCGTGGTGTTACAGAAAAATGACCTGTATGCCGAGTTAGGCGCAGGTGTTGACTTCTACACAACATTCTTCAAGTTTGGGGTTGAAGCCAAGATGGCATATGGTCTACTCGATGTTCTTCGCCGAAATGAGACTATCTATACAAAAGGTATTGATAAGTTTCACTCAAAGATATTCCTGTTGTCGTTCACATTTGAATAATGACCCGGAACTGTTAGTGGCTGTTAAAATTCTCAATGAGGAAAATAATTGAAATTAAACTTAATCCTTCAGAGGCAAACGACCCTGCAAGGTGGAAGCAGATTGTATCACGGATACTAAGTGTTCCGCAAGGTAGAATCTATCACATCAGACCAATTAAGAGATCTATTGATGCCCGTGGTAATATTGCATACCGTCTTAAGCTTGAGGCTTTTATTGGTGAACATATGCCTGATTCAGGGAAAATCAGACCTCCGGTATTGCCTTTTGTTGGGAATAAGCGTCCTGTTATAATAGTTGGTGCCGGTCCTGCGGGACTTTTTGCAGCACTTACTCTTATTAAAAACGGACTGAAGCCCGTGATCATAGAAAGGGGAAAGGATGTTAAAGCCCGCAAGTTCGATATATCGGGACTTAACAGAGGTGAAGTATTAAACGACGATTCAAACTACTGCTTTGGTGAAGGTGGTGCCGGAACTTTCTCTGATGGTAAGCTTTATACCCGATCGACGAAAAGAGGTAATGTAGGAGATATTTTAAGAATTTTCGCGGAGCATGGTGCTCCTGAAGAGATACTCTATGATGCTCATCCTCATATTGGAACTGATAAGTTGCCCAATATCATAGCAAATATGAGGAGGACGATACTTGAATCAGGTGGTGAAGTCTTTTTTAATAAGCGGATTACCGATCTGATTATTAAAAATAATAAGATCAGAGGCGTTATTGACCATACAGGTAATGAATACGTAAGTAATGATGTAATTCTTGCAACCGGTCATTCGGCACGCGATATATACTCTTTATTGCAGAGCAGGGGTATTTTACTTCAGTCAAAACCCTTTGCATTAGGAATAAGAATTGAGCATCCTCAGAGCTTAATTGACAGTATACAATACAGAATGCCGGTGAGAGGGATATACTTACCTGCTGCATCTTATAACCTTGTCACCCAGGTTGAGGGTAGAGGTGTGTTTAGCTTTTGTATGTGTCCGGGTGGAACAATTGTTCCGGCAGTTACCGGAGGCGCAGAAATTGTGGTAAATGGTATGTCGAACTCCCGAAGAAACTCTCCGTATGCAAATTCAGGTATAGCTGTGGCTATTGAACCTGAAGACTGGAAAGAGTTTGATTCATATGGCGACTTTGCTGCATTGGCTTTTCAGCGTTCAATTGAACACAATGCCTGGTTGGTAGCCGGCAAGGGCTTTAAGGCTCCTGCTCAAAGAATGGTTGATTTTATTGAAGATAAGGTGTCTGATAGCCTTCCTGTTTCATCGTATAATCCGGGTATGGTGAGCGTGGATCTTAAAGAAGTCTTGCCGCCTTTCCTGTCTGAACGCTTAAAAAAAGCCTTCATAGATTTCGACAAAAAAATGAGGGGGTATTTAACCAATGAAGCTGTTTTAACAGGAGTAGAGTCTCGGACGTCTTCACCCATAAGAATACCACGTGATGAGGTGACATTGCAACATGTGCAAATTTCTGGTCTTTATCCCTGTGGGGAGGGTGCCGGTTATGCCGGTGGAATAGTATCCAGTGCTATTGATGGAGTACTTGTTGCACAATCTATAAAGTAGAAATTTTACTACCTTTGATTGTCAAAAACCACAGACAATGCAAACGGATCTTTATGAATCGCTACGTGAAAAGTCGTTGCTTAAGCAGGACGTTTATCGCAAAACCCAACAATCATTCGAAACATTCAGAAACATCATTCGCAATCTTGTTGATTCCTATGACAATGAATACATAGGAAAAGAGAAGGTTGATTTTGAGATGAGCGATGGTGATGATTTCAGAATTCAACTACACTTTGGAGGGGATGTATTGATATTTATGCTGCATACTAATATATTTCAGTTCCCCAGATTGCATGAGGTAATGAAAACCAGATATATTAGCGAGGATTCACAGCGAAGCTATTGTGGAGTGATTAACATATACAACTTCCTGGCCGATTCTTTCAGGTTTAACCGTTATAACGACCTGGGTTATCTGATTGGCAGAGTATTTATCAATAAGGATATACATTATTTTATCGAGGGGAAAAGAGAGATAGGGCAGCTTTACAATAATTTTGAGACATCAGTGCTCGACAACAGCTCAATCACAGATATTATTAAATCAGCAATACAATACACAGTTAATTTTGATTTACTAACACCGCCATACGACGAAGTGAAACTAGTGCGGGTTGGTGATATGCAAGCGGAATCCGATATAAAGTTAGTCACTGGAAAAAGGCTTGGTTTTAGGTTTCAAGCAGACCATGTTGAGATAAAGGAGCAAAAAGTTGCTGAACTGAAGCAAAAAATTTGATCTTTTCCTTACCATTTTTTATGCATTTCAGTACTTACCATATTGAAAATCATTGTATAACCTGGTGTTTGAGTAATTTTACCGGAAAATGAAAAAAAATTACTTCGGTGTTTGGTGGTTTCGAAATTAGTTGTACATTTGCAGTCCCTAAACAATACGGTCCGTTCGTCTAACGGTTAGGACGCCAGGTTTTCATCCTGGTAATAGGGGTTCGATTCCCCTACGGACTACATAAACGATTTAAAGAAATGGCAAATCATAAATCCTCGATTAAGAGAATCAGATCAACAGAAGAGAGACGTCTGCGTAACAGATATTATAGCAAAACCATGCGTAATGCTGTTCGTAAATTCCGTACTTTAGAGAATAAAACTGAAGCTTCAGAAAAATTACCTAAGCTCATTTCGATGATAGATAAGCTAGCTAAAAAAACTATAATTCACAAAAATAAAGCCGGAAACCTAAAGTCAAAGCTTACTCGTTATGTGAATAAACTTGGATAGTCTTTAAATACTAAATATATATATAGGCCGCTGTTTAAGCGGCTTTTTTTATTTCATTATTTTGATATTATAGCACAATCCTTAATTTTGGACAAAAATTCATATTAAATAATTGCTTAATGTCTATCAATAAGGTAATGGAAAAAGGGATTAAAGGCTGGTCTGATGAAGATAAACCTCGTGAAAAACTACTAAGTAAAGGTAAAGCTGCACTTAGTAATACGGAAATACTTGCAATCCTGCTCAGGTCGGGTACAAAGTCTTATACAGCTGTGGATGTTGCACGAGACTTACTCTTCGCTGCTGATAATAATCTGAGTGTATTGGCAAGGATGACGGTTGCTGATCTGACAAAATTCCCGGGCATTGGAGAAACTAAAGCACTGACAATAATTGCTGCACTTGAATTGGGAATGCGAAAGCGAGCACATGAGATCCCTGTTAATAAAGATATAAGAAGTAGCCAGGATGCTTTTGAACTTCTTTATCCTCAGACGGCTGATTGTCCTTATGAGCAGTTTTGGGTACTTTATCTCAATAAAGCCAACCGACGTATTTCTGTTCATTGTGTTAGCGAGGGTGGTCTTGACAGTACTGTAGTTGATCCAAAACGTGTATATAAAATAGCATTGGAAGAAAATGCTGCAAATATTATCCTTTGTCATAATCATCCTTCAGGACGGTTATTCCCCAGCGATAGCGATATCAGGATAACTGAGAAAATTAAAAAATCGGGCGAATTCCTCGACATAAAGGTACTTGACCATCTGATTGTTGGCGATGAAAAATATTATAGCTTTGCCGATGAAGGGAAGTTGTAATTAGTATAGTTATTTATTTGCCTGTTCATTAGCTGATATTTGATTTTATGATTAAGATACTCACTATTATTGGTGCAAGACCTCAAATAATAAAAGCCGCAGCTGTTAGCCGTGCCATTAGAAACCATTTTGCCGATAAGATAACTGAAGTAATAATCCATACCGGTCAGCACTATGATACCAACATGTCGCAGGTTTTTATTGAAGAGCTTGCAGTTCCCCAACCTAATTACAATCTGGCAGTTGGAAGTGGTCCACATGGGCGACAGACTGCGCTGATGATAGAAGGTATTGAAAAAATCATCAGAAGCGAAAATCCCGATTTTCTGCTGGTATATGGCGATACAAATTCAACACTGGCTGGAGGTATTGCTGCCTCTAAGGTTCATGTTCCTATTGTTCATGTTGAAGCAGGGCTGAGGTCGTTCAACAAAAGTATGCCCGAGGAAATCAACAGAATCTTATGTGATCATGTATCAACGTTACTTTTTACACCTACTTTAACAGGACTGAATAATCTGATGAAAGAAGGATTTGTAAATAATATAAAGCTGGCTGCTTCAATTGACAATCCTCATATATACCACTGTGGTGATATAATGTATGACAACTCATTATTCTTTTCTCAAATAGCAGATGAGAGATCATTAATACTTAACCAGATTGGTATTACAGGAGAACCATTTATACTTGCAACCATCCATCGAGACAACAATACAGACAATCCTGAAAGATTAAATTCAATATTTAGTGCTCTCAATGAGTTGAGTAGAAGAAATAGTCTGAGCATAGTTGTACCATTGCATCCAAGAACTTCAGGATTGTTATCGGTAAATCTGGATCCTGATTTGTATAACAAGGTTAAAAGCAACAACTTATTAAAGGTAATACAACCTGTGTCATTTCTCGATATGATTCTGCTCGAAAAGAATGCTGAGCTTATAATTACCGATTCGGGAGGAGTCCAGAAAGAAGCATATTTCTTCAGGAAGCCTTGTGTTATAGCCCGGCCAGAGACAGAGTGGATTGAAATTATAGAAGCAGGAGCTGGCAGAGTCTGTGATGCTGACAAGGAAAGAATTCTGGAATCGGCCGAGTACTTTCTTTCAAAGCCTGTTATTGACTATAAACAGGTTTTTGGTGACGGTAAAGCAGCAGAGTTTATTTGCAGACAAATACTGTCATGCTCAAATCAGGCATAAAAGATGTGAAAGTTTTTGTGCTGGTATAGTTGGAATTAGAAAATAAATTGTACTTTTGCAGTCCGTTTAAAAAACCTATTAGACAATAGTAACAAACTTAAGAACAGATGTTGAAAAATTATGAGACCGTTTTCATTATGACTCCCGTTTTGTCTGATGAACAGATGAAGGAAGCGGTTGGAAAATTTCAGAAAATTCTGAAAGAAAAGGGGGCTGAAATTATACACGAAGATCATTGGGGCTTGCGTAAGTTGGCCTATCCCATCCAAAAGAAGACTTCGGGTTTCTATCATCTGATTGAATTCAAATCAGAAGGCAGCCTGATCAACGACCTGGAAGTGGCATTTAAGCGTGATGAACGTATTCTTCGATTCCTTACCGTTTCACTCGACAAGCATGCAGTTGCATACAATGAGAAGAAACGTTTAAACAAAGCTGCTGCTGCAAGTACTGCAAATGAAGTAACTGCAAGTGAACCGGATGCTATTAACTCTTAATCCCGAAAACAATGGCTAATCAGGCAAATTCAGAAATAAAATACTTAACCCCGATAGCGGTTGATGTTAAGAAGAAAAAATACTGCCGTTTTAAAAAGAGTGGTATTAAATATATAGACTATAAGGATGCCGACTTTCTGATGAAATTCGTTAATGAGCAGGGTAAGATATTACCACGTCGCATTACCGGTACTTCAACTAAGTTTCAAAGAAAAGTTGCTCAGGCGGTTAAAAGGGCCCGTCATATTGCCCTGATGCCTTACGTGGCTGATCTTTTAAAATAAGGAGGAAAGAAAATGGAAGTAATTCTTAAAAAAGATATTCCCAACCTGGGGTTCGCTACTGATGTTATTAAAGTTCGCGACGGTTTTGCACGCAATTATCTTATTCCTCAAGGCCTTGCAGTGTTAGCTACTGAGTCTAATAAGAAAATGAATGCTGAAACTCTTAAGCAGAAAGCCTTCAAAGAAGATAAAATCAGGAATGAAGCTGAAGCTATGGCGAAACTTCTTGAAAACGTTAAAGTTAGAATTGGCGCAAAAGTTGCTTCTACCGGCAAAATCTTCGGAGCTGTTAATGCTCTTCAGATTGCTGAGGCTCTTAAAGATCAATTTAACTACGATGTTGACCGTAAGAAAATCCACATTGAAGGAGATAAAATTAAAGAAGTTGGCGAATACAAAGCAACTGTTATGTTACACAAAGGAGTTACAGTTAATGTTGACTTCGAAGTTGTAGCCGAATAATTTTAACCCGATATTCAAAGAATCCCGGACTGTATAAGTTCCGGGATTTTTTATTTTTGCATTATCATTTTAAAAGTTCCTGATAAATAGTTCAGCATCCTCAGATGATTACCAAAGCTCAAATAAAACTTGTACAATCACTTCGAAACTCATCTGATCGCGAGAGAGAAGGTTTGTATGTTGTTGAGGGCGTTAAAATGGTTGAAGAACTTATCCACTCTTCACATAATGTGGAAAGAGTTTTTGCTACTGCTAATTGGAAGCAGCCTGACGATTACTCAGGTGATATTATTTTAATACAAGATTGGGAACTTGAAAAAATGAGTTCATTGACAACACCCAATAAGGTGTTGGCTCTTGCTGAAATTCCTGAATCTATTAATCATTTCGCGGATGATGTAAGCCAGGAATTGATACTACTTCTTGACAGAATCAGCGATCCGGGAAATATGGGCACAATAATCAGGACAGCTGAATGGTTTGGGATTGATAGGATTATTGCATCGCAAGATTCAGTTGATTTTTATAACAGTAAGGTTGTTCAGGCAAGCATGGGGTCCATTTTCAGGATGAAGCTAAACAAATTGCCAATATTAACAACTCTTGAGAAACTATCAAACCTTATGCCTGTTTATGGTACACTTTTCGATGGAGAGATTTTGGGTAGTACAACTCTGTCACCTGAAGGTATTATAATAATAGGGAATGAGTCACATGGAATTTCAGAAGCTGTTAAAAGATACATAAATCGTAAAATTACAATCCCTGATGCACTGTCATCAAAATCCGAATCACTTAACGCCTCAGTGGCAACTGCAATTGTTTGTTTTGAATTCAGACGTCAATTTCCAAAACAATAAGTTTTGTCAGTTGTTTAAGAGAGGTTGTTTAAATTTGCAAATAATAACTGATTAAAGTAATAGGAAATGGTTTTAAAGCTTTTATTGCTGTCGATAATTGTGGTAGGCTTCTCGCTTGCAGCAATTGCTATAAAAATGTTCGTTAAAAAGGGTGGCGAATTTAAGAAACAGTGCAGTAGCGTAGATCCACTTACAGGCCAAAGATTGGGTTGCTCATGTGAGAGCGGTGGAAAAGGTAATTGCCGAAACGAAGTTGCCAAATTGAACTAAAAGAAAAAAGGCTGCTTTCATGGCAGCCTTTTTCTTTACTGTGAAACTTGTTAAGCCATTTCAGCTTTAACTGCCATTTTAGGCGGATTATGAAGATGTCTCTTCACTGCACACAGATTAGCTGCATTAATAACGGCATCCTTATACTTGGCTGGAAAATCGGCTGGTAGGTGGATAGTGATTGTTATATCACTGACCAACATTGTATCAGGATTGTGGATTGTCTCTTGTGTGAGACTGATTCCATCAGTTGGTATATCTCTTTGATCGCAAAAAGATTTAACATAAATGCCCGCACATGTACCTAGTGAGGCAAGAAACAAATCGAAGGGAGCAGGGGCTGTGCCATCTCCACCGGCTCTTAAAGGTTGGTCGGTAAGAATTTTAAATCCTTTGTAGTCGGCAACTACTTTCTTGTTGCCTTCAAAATAAATTTTCATGATTTTACTGTTATTTATAATCTTAAATGAATGTCAGACTTACTTCTTTCAGGAATTTCTCCTGTAATAAGTTTGCAATCCTCTTTATAACAGTTCTTCTTATTTCTAGTTCAACGGGTAAACTAGGATCTTGATGGGCGATGTTAATTCTAGTTCCTATTATAAAATGAATTTCATCACTCTCTATCAGCATTTTTACTATTCTATCAGCAGGTCCTTTAGTTAGTCTGTAGCTGCTGTTATAAATTTTTAAAATCTCAGTTACTTTACCGAGAGTGAGGATGCCTTCGGTTATAAGATCAACTCCATCCATATATGAAACAGGTGGTAGGTCGGGGTCTTCAAAATCAAATGTATCTACAATCTGACGATTTAATTCACGGGCTAAAATGTCGGCTGTTGTAGCACCGCATATTATTTTTTTTCCACTAAAATTGTTTACTTTTTCGGCAAGAACCGGATCGTTGTAATCTTCAAAAGGAGGCCCGGAGCATATTAAAAGCTTGCGTGGTTCCCTGAAATAAATAACCCCACAGGAAGTGTCATCTTTGGATAAATAGCCATCGTTAACGTTTGCCATATTTACAACCTTGTGGGCAAGGTCGGGTGCTGCCATATCACGTTCATTTGAAATGAGTTCTGTGATATAGTTTACTACATTGTCCCTACCCCAGCCAAAAGGATATTTTCCACCCCCTAATCCCGACTGGGCTACGCCATCGCTGAAAAATACTATTCTATCTTCCTTCTCCGGTGTAAACTCGCAACTCTTTATTTCTTTACCATTATTCTTTTCACTCTCAAGTATAACACAAGTCCATTGTGGTTCAATGACTTTATTACCGCGCATTATTACAGTCTGTGGATTATCGTACTCGAGTATTCTCACATTTCCGTCAAATTCAATATCAATAATAGTGAAAGTAGCATAGCTCATCTTACGTTCACTGCAAACTGGCAGTGTATTCATTATGATTTCAGCAATTCGGTTTATTTCACGATGTTCAAGTGTGAAATTTAAAGCCATAGTGGCTGTTAGTGTGGCAAGCATGTTTGCTTTCACACCATGGCCCATTCCATCGCTAAGAACTGCAATTATGCGGTTTTCATCATTTAACCGTCTGGATATAAAAACGTCACCACAAATGCGTGATTCATGATGAAATTTTAACTCAGCGTTAACCTCTATGTAAAACCTGTTATCCAAGATTATTTTTTACCTTCTTTGTGAGATTCAATAATTGAATTGAGCATTCTTTCTGTCTTTGCAGCACCTTCTCCTAATAGAAAAGCAATTTTTTGCACTAGTCCCAGATTCTCATCTATCACTTCAGTGACTCTGTGTATAACTTCTTCTTTCCTTACTTCGGGAAGGTACATATCACGAAGCACTGCTCCAGCTATTTTACCTTTTTTTATTGAGAACACAGAAACATTAAGCAGTCGGTCACCCAAATGTACATCCTTATTTACCACATTTTCATCGTTTGATAGTACCGCAGTAAATAGCTTATAGAATTGGAACGGAAGAAGAGCTTTCAAATCAGCACCAACAAGACCCGGGATTATTTCATTTATTTC
>CAZJPP010000002.1:0-233673 GCA_964547915.1 uncultured Lentimicrobium sp. | reverse complement strand
ATTTCTCGGAAGTTGCAGCAATGTACACCAATGGTATGTCGGCTAAGATGAATTATACCTGGACATACATTCCATGTGAAGATTATGCAGGTCCTGAAGTGTTTGAAGCTGAAGTAATCGATAATGAAGATGTATTGCTTACATGGTCAAATGTTGAGCCAATGCAGCTAATTCAGATTACCCAGAACCCAGGGGCTCCTTCAAATGCATATTATGAACAATTTGATTATGGTTATGGTGTAGCTTATGATTTGAGCGCATATCCTGATGCCCTAATCAATAGCCTCGACTTTCATCATGCTCCCTGGGGCTTATTTGGCATATGGAGTTATAACATCCATGTTTACAATTGGGATACTAAAACACTCCTTGGTACTGTTGGACCATTACAAACAACCGGAGATGATATCTGGGAAATGGGAGTTCTGCTGGGAGATATTCCTACAGGTGGAGCTCAAACGGTTGCATTATTGTTAGAACCATTGAGTGGCGTATCAGGTGATGCATATCCTAATCTGTCATCCGATGATGCTGCTGATCCACAAGGCTCTATATATGGACCATTAAGTGATGTGAACTCAATAGGTTCATCAGGTATTGGTAACTTCCTTATGGAAGCATATATCCTTACAGCTTATGGTCAGGTTAGAGCTACTCCGGTATCATTTGAACTTACAAAAGCACCTGTTGCTGTTTCTAAGAATGGTAATACAAACTTCCTGAGCGGAAGTACGACCCTTCGTCAGACAGCTTCAAGAGCTATTGACCCGTTCGTAGGTGCCAATATTTACAGAGATGGTGTATTGATTGCAGAAATGCTAACAGATACTACTTATCTGGATGAATCAGTTGAACCAGCAATTTACAACTATTGCATAACTTATGTTTATGAGAGTGGTGCAATGTCATGTATGGATGCTAATTGTCTTGAAGTAACAGTAATGGAAGCTTGTGTTCCACCAATGGATCTGACAGGTGAAATTAATGAAGACGAAACTGAGATCTATCTAGAATGGAACGCATTTGCAGGTTTGTGGATGAGTTATGGTGATCTGGTTTATGCTGATGCTATTGGATTGACTGACTACTCACCTGTTACGGTGGCAATTCAATGGGACCCTGAAGATCTATCAGAGTATGATGGCAGAGCCTTTACTAAATTCAAATTCTATTATGGTACAGGTTCAATTGGTACCGTAAATGTTCAGATTTGGGAAGGAACAACACTAGTTCTTGAAGAGCTGGTAACAACTCCGATAGTTGGCGAATCCTGGAATGAGATTGAGTATAATGATCCTGTTATAATCGATGCCACTAAGTCTTATAGGCTTGGATACACAGTAAGTGATTACGATGCATATCCGGCAGGTGCTCAAAATTACACAGGAGATCCTAACAGCGATTGGGTATATTTAGATGGAGCTTGGGATCATCTGAGCAATTATCTGTCATACTCATGGATGATAGAAACATTCATTGGAAGTGCACCAGCAGGAGCAGTTAACTCACCGGTTGTTAGTTCAATAGAGTACAGTGCTGCAGCCTCCAATTTAGCTGATGCTCCAAAGGTAAGTCTTAACAGATCTGATGTTGGTCGCAATATTGATCGTGCATTACTTGGATATAATGTATACAGAAATGGTGATCAAATTAATGATGAACTGGTACTTGAGACAAATTACACCGATACTGACTTCCCGATTGAAAGGCTTTGTTATATTGTAACTGCTGTTTATAGCATGTGCGGAGAGTCTGAGCCATCTAATCAGGTATGTTTATTAGGCACACAGGATAACGCCCTTTCACAGATCAGAGTTTATCCAAATCCATCTAACAGTTTGGTTAACATTGAACTGAACAACAAGGTAAGTAATCTTATGGTATATAATTTTGCCGGACAGATAGTTTATCAGCAAAATGTTACTAACAGAAGTTTGATCCAAATTGATGTTAACAATTACGAAGCAGGAGCTTATCTTGTAAGATTTATCAGTAATACTGGTGAAACCTATACAAGAACAATTGCTGTTACTAAGTAATCGTCAAATCGATATTAATAAAAAGGCTCCTTCGGGAGCCTTTTTTTATTAACCGGGTAGGGGTAGGCAATAGTTCAGATTGTCATATGATTAATAGGGAACTTAAGCTCATAAAATAAGCTATTTACAACTAAGAAGGACTACAGGTTTAGAAGGGAAGAAGTTATTCGATTTAATGTTGCCAGAATAAATCTCAAAAGAATTTCTTTAGACTTAGGGTTACTTGTAAGGACTTGGCATTCATGGAGGACTGTATTCTATAGTGTATCTTAAAGATGCATTATAAAGACTAATATATTAACCTAAGAAAAAAGAAAGGAGGAAGCCAATCAAAGTAGAAGAAACACATATCGCAATTTAAATCTTGGAAAACAACAATTAACTAAGATTATTCTAAAAACTAAACAATTATTTCATGAACAAAAATTCTATTTTTTTTAGATGGTTATTCAGCTTTATGCTGGTAGCTTTCTGGTGGTCTGGCAATGCGCAGGCATTGGATGGATCAAGGTCGGCTGATCTAAAACCAGATCCGGGAGTAACAATTAATACTCCAGTTCTTGAGATGGGTTTCAGACCCATTGGAGCATGGATGGAGCCAGCCAGGTTGAGTATCACTAATAATCCTGGTGATGGTGATGCTGTTATTACTGGTGCTGACATCAATAACAATTATGATGGTTTATTAAGAGTAGTTACTCCTGCTTTGCCATATGAATTGAGAATTGGTGAAACTACCACCGAATTTGGTATCACTACAAACAATACCGATGTTAATGAGGGTAACTTCAATGGAACAATGGCTGTTATGTATAACAATAGTCGCATTATGGCTACTGTTGATTATACTGGTTATGCTTATATTCCAGTTGAAGGTGATGTATGGGAGACAGCTGACGTAATCGAACTTAATGGAGGCGATTATTCAATTGCGAATACCGGAAGGTTCCCTTCATTATTCAAAAATTACATCTTACCCAATGATCTGACTACTCCTGATGTTTATGATTATGTATCAAAAGTTGTACTTACAAATGATGCAATACTAAATATCACTCCAATTTCTGGCACCGTTAACGTTGCTATATATAATGAGAATTTCAATGGTGAAGGTGGTCCAATGGCTCACAATGCTCTATATCAATCATCTTCAGCAATTGTAAATTATCCTTTGTTTGCGGGAACATATTATATTGTGGGTAGTGGTGATGACATGTCACAGAGTAATTTATCTATCACTGATATGCCAGCTCCTCTTGCTGCAATTTATACAGAGCCTATAGATGGCACTGTTGGTGTTTCAAACAACCAATTTCTTAGATGGAATTTTGATAGTTATACTGATGAGTATCAAGTAATTCTTGGAACTACTTATCCACCAACAACTGTTGTTGTTCCATGGACAGGCGACCTTTCAAATAACTATAAATTAACTGGTTTACAGAATAATATGCAGTATTTCTGGCAAGTTAATGTTAGAAACTCAAATAGTACTACAAATGGTGATGTATGGGGTTTCACGACAATATTAAATGTTCCACAGACACTTACTGCAACTGTAGTTGATGGAGGCGTATCATTCCCAACTGTAACAGTCAATCTTGACTGGATTGGCGAAACTGACCGTGCTATCCTTGGGTACAATGTATACAAGAATGGTGTAAAATTGAATTCTGCTCTTATAACTGAATCGGCCTACACCGATAATAGCGTTGCAAGAAATGCTACTTACTCATATAGAGTAGCTGCTGTTTATGATGAGGGAGAATCAGAAATGTCGAATACTGCTACAGCAACTATAAAAGGTGTTGGTACCTTCAATGGTACAGTAACTGACTTCTTGACCAACAGTCCTGTAGCAAATGCACGTATTGACATCACAGGACCAGAAGGTAACTATACTGCTAATACAGCAATCAATGGTACTTACACAAGTCTGGCATATGCCGGAACTTATAAAGTGGAGGTTGCTGCTAATGGATATACCTCTCAGAGTGTTGACAACAGTACAGTTGCTCATGGTGCAACAGTTACGAATAACTTCTCATTACTTGAGTTCCCATACACTGTTGATTTTGTTACAGCTACTTTAGATGGTGGTAACGTCAATCTTTCATGGGGATTTGATGCCAGAGAACTTGTTGAATTCAACATTTATCGTGAAAGAGTATTACTCCCGGGTTCATTAGAACTTATCGGAACTACTTCACAAACTCAGTTTGTTGATTTCGATTGGGATGAGCAGACATGGGGTGTTTACAGATGGGCTGTACAGGCAGTTTATACCAATCAGGGTTCTGCATTAGCTTATTCAAACACTTTAGACATGGATATGAATACAGAGGTTGATGTAACAGTTACCCTGAATTCAAATGACACTCCAGCCGGAACGAAAGTAACCTTTACCAATATATCAGAACCTGCTTTGAATTTGGTTTATACTCAGAACCTTACCTCAACAGGTGCTTATACATGGGCTTCTTTCCGCAAGGGTACATATAATATCACTGTTGAAAAGCCGGGATATTCAACTATCGCTGTAAATGATGTTAACATCTATGATGAAACTTCATTTGAGTGGTTACTCCTTGAAGATCTTGATGCTCCAACCAATCTTTATGTTACTCCTACCGGTTTAGCTGCTTGGGAAGCAGTTGAAACTGATACCCGTGCTTTCGTTGACTATAAGGTATTCCTCGATGGCGTACTTGTAGCTGACGTAACCGATACAAGGTATCAATTAGGAACCAATGGCGAAACTCTTGTTGATGGTCAGACATATTTTGTTGAGGTTGCTGCTGCTTACAGCACAGGCCAGAGTGCAAGGACATCATTTACTTTTGATTATATAGCATGTGATAATTATCCTGCTCCTGGTGCTTTTGCAGCTATTCAGGTATTAGGTACTGTTGATGTTAACTTAACATGGATAGTTCCAACTGTAACCGGTGATGATCAGATTGATTTTGCACGCATCTACCGTGATGGTGATATCATTGCAGAAGTTACCACAGCTTCATATCTTGATGAAGATATGGCATTTGGTGACTATGAGTACTGTATTACATTTGTTTATGAAAGTGGTGCTGAAACATGTCCTGCTACCATTTGTGATGACGTTGAAGTTATTGGCGGTGGTTTTGTAAACGGTAATGTAAAACAAGCTGCTTATTTAGGTGGTGCTAACATCGAAGGTGCATTGGTAGTTATAAGCAATGAAGACAATACTTTCACATTTACAACAAATGCTGCCGGAAATTACACCGGAGAAGTTGTTGCAGGTACATACGACTATGCAGTTGTAGCTGAAGGTTATGTTACTGCTACTTTAAATGAGGTAGTTATTGCTCAGACAGCAACTGTAACAAGAGACTTCTTATTATTAGAATTCCCATATGCAGTTAGCCACGTTGTTGCTACAGAAGTAAATGAAAACTCTGTACTCCTCAATTGGGGTGAAGGCGGAGGATCAACTGAAGATTTCTTCGAAGGATTCGAAGCTGGTACATTACCAACAGATTGGTTATCAATAGACCAGGATGGTGATGGTTTCAAATGGGACAACTCAGCAATTGAGTTTGATATATTTGATGCCCATACCGGACTATACGTTATGACAAGCGCAAGCTACAGAAATGACATAGGAGCCCTTACACCAAACAACTGGTTAATTACTCCTGCCATGAATATCACAGCTAATTCAGAACTTCGTTTCTGGGTTGACGGTCAGGATCCAAATTATCCGGCTGAACAGTACTATGTACGTATTTCAACAACCGGAACAGCAGTAGCCGACTTTACAGAAACAGTTCTTACAGCAACCGCAACAGCTGACTGGGCTGAACAAGTAGTTGATCTTTCTGACTTTGCAGGTGAAACTATCTATATCGCTTTCGTTCATGCTGACGTTACCGATATGTACTTCCTCAAGATTGACGACGTAACTGTAACTGCCACAGCAACACGCGCTGCATATACAGCTCCTGTAACTGCAGGTGTATCAACAGCTATGCCATTCAGAACTTCCGGAATGACTCAGGAAATGATTCAGACAAAAGCTGCCGAGTATGCTCAGGCTAGTTCAAACCGCGTTCTTACAGGATATGAAGTATACCGTACTACCTGTGCAACCGGTGAATTAGAATTTTTAGGTCTCACACTCGACGAAACTTTCACTGATAATACATGGGGTGCAGCTGCATCAGGTGTTTACAAGTGGGGTGTTGTTGCAGTTTATGACGAAAACGAATCAGAAGTTGTATTCTCAAATTGTCTTGATAAAGACATGATTACAGAAGTTTCTGTAACTGTTATAACTGACAGTCAGGATAGCCCTGAAGGAACTGATGTATTGTTTACCAATATTTCAGAGCCTGGTCTTGAATTGACCTATGAAGCTGAACTTGATGGTACAGGTTACATTATGTGGGACGAATTCCGCAAAGGAACTTACGACATCTTAGTTGAGTTAGACGGTTTTGCCCCAATTTCAATTGAAGGTTATGTAATTGATGGTCCTGAAGCATTCAACTGGATCTTAGGTGAAATGTTAAATCCTGTTTCTGATCTGCATGTAAGCCCGACAGGCTATGCAACATGGAAAGCAGGTAATGTATCTCCGTTTGAGCCATTGATTGAGAACTTCGACGCCGGATTACCTGAAGGCTGGACAATAGAAGATGGTGGTAACAGTGTTGACACATGGATGCATGTTGCATCATATGACGGTAATTCACTTGACGGAACACCATTTATGATGTGTGATTCAGATGCAGCCGGAAGCGGTGTAACCATGAATGAAATGCTTATCTCTCCTGTAATGAACGCAGGTGGAGTAGAGGAACTCTACATCACTTTCGATCTGGTACATCAGTGGATAAGTGATGACTATGTTAGCGTTGAGGTATATGACGGATCAGCTTGGGTTGAAGTACTCAAAAACATGGAAGATACAGGAGCGTATCCATGGGGCCCAACTGCACACAAGACAATCGATGCTACAGAATATGCAAATGAGAACTTCCAGGTACGTTTCATTTATTTTGGATCTTACGATTGGTACGCTGCCATTGATAATGTAACAATTGCCAATGAAGCACCAGAAGCTCTTGAATATTATAAAGTATGGTTAGATGGTATATTTGTTGTTGACACTCCTGATACATGGTATCAGTATGATCCTTCAACATTAGTACCCGGACAGGAATACTTCTCAGAGGTTGCAGCCATGTATACTAATGGCATGTCACCAAAGATGAATTACACCTGGACCTATTTCCCATGTGACAGTTTCCCTGGGCCTGATGGACTTGAGTATGAAATTGTTGATAATAATGACGTTGTTCTTAACTGGGGTGGTACTACTCCTCCTCCTCCGGGTGGCGAAGAGTTCTTTGAAGGTTTCGAAGGTACATTCCCTCCAACGGGATGGGCAAAAATCAATCCTGATGGTGGTACAGGTTGGGTAGCTCTTGCTGCAGGTACAACTCCTGTTCCTGGATGGACAGCTGGTACAGCTACCGGAGCTCCTGAAGGTGGTGCAATGATGGCTTTTGCTACATGGCAAACCGGTGGAGCAACAAGCAACGACCAATGGATAGTTACTCCTCAGATTACAATTGAAGCTGGAAGCATTCTTGCATTCCATATGAGGTACGACCCGAATACTTACATTGATAATGTAGATGTTAAGATTTCAACAACAAGTCAGACTTCAACATCAGCATTTGATGTTAATGTTGCATCTATTAGTTTAAATAGTGCTACAAGTACTGAATGGATACTTTATACATATGAACTGACAGATTTCGTACCTGCAGGGACTCCGGTATATATTGCATTCAGAGAAAATATAGCTGATAACTACAATGATGGTTCAGCAATATTCCTTGATAACATCTATGTAGGACCTCCAACTGCTTTTGCAGCTGTTGTTCCTTCTAATATCAATGGTGTTCCCGCTGAACGTGATTTGAATTATCGTCAGGCTAAGCAAGAACTTGCAAATGCTTTGACTGATTCATATAAATCAGAGAGCACGGTAAGAGGTTCAAAGACCAGTGATTTATTATGGGGAGCAAACTGGGAAGATCCACAAGCTTCAACAAATGGTATCATTAGCACCTTCTTCGGAGGTCTTGGTGAGCCGACTGTATCAGCTGATGATTTCACAGTTCCTACCGGTGAAGAATGGGACATTGAAACGATAATGGCCCGTGGCTTCCTATCAGCAGGCGTACCACAACCTGAAGGTTTTGGTTATAGTATCTATCTCGACAATAACGGCGAACCCGGAACTCTTGTAACTGAAGCAAATGTTACAGGAAGTTTTGACGTTGGGAATGTTGAGATTAATCTTGCGACACCTATTACTTTAACAGCCGGTAAATACTGGATTGGAATCTATGCTTACTATGCAACCGCAACGGAAACAGCCCAGGGAAGATGGAACCAGTACATGTGGAATCCATCAACTACTCCGGAAAATCCTGCAATGTTAAACGACTTTGCTGACGTTTTTGGAATG
This sequence comes from uncultured Lentimicrobium sp., assembly GCA_964547915.1. Lineage (GTDB taxonomy): Bacteria > Bacteroidota > Bacteroidia > Bacteroidales > Lentimicrobiaceae > Lentimicrobium. Next base: position 225,108 of record CAZJPP010000002.1, on the reverse strand, counting down.
GGTAATGATGGTTGGAATACCTTATCATCAATAGGAGTTGCTTACTCAACATTAGATTTTGCACTTCATGGAACATCATCAACCAGTGGTGGTGGCGGTGGAAGTAGTACATTTGATCCGGGAGAATTCCTTGGTGCAAGTGTATATCGCAACAGCGAACTGATTGCTGAAGGTATAATGGAAGAAACCTATACTGACGACAACGTAGAGCCCGGATATTATGATTACTGTGTAGTTTTTGTTTATGAAAACAATGCTATGTCATGTATGACAAACTGTGTTGAGGACGTTCTGATTCTCGAAGATTGTGCAGTACCTCAGGGTCTCACAGCCGAGGTTAATGGCTCAGAAACCGGCACAGCATTACTTGTTTGGAACAACTTTGCCGGACTTTGGTTATCATACGGTGATCTGATTTATGCAGATGCTATAGGACTTACCGATTTCTCACCAGTTACTGTAGCTATCCAGTTTGATCCTGCTGATTTGGCAGAGTATGACGGAAAAGAATTCAGTAAGATGAGATTCTATTATGGTACAGGCAGCATTGGAACAGTAAATGCTCAAATATGGGAAGGGACAACTCTTGTAATGGAGCAGACCGTAAGTTCAACGATTGTTGGTGAATCATGGAATACCGTTGAATATACCAACCCGGTTATAATTGATGCTACTAAATCATACAGAATCGGATACACAGTTACTGGCTATGATGCATATCCTGCAGGTGCTCAGAATTTTACAGGCGATCTTAACAGTGACCTCGTAATGTTGGATGGTGCATGGGATAACCTAAGTAACTATCTTTCATACTCATGGTTAATAGAAGCTTTCGTTTCACAACCGGGTGATGCCGTTCGTACTAATTTAGCTGTTGTAAGCACAGTAACAGGTTACTCATCTACAGCTACACTGGCAAGTGCTCCTTCAGTTAACACTGAGAGATCAGATGTAGGCCGTGTAGCAGACCGTGCATTCCTAGGTTACAATGTATATAGGGATGGTGTTGTAGTTAACGAAGAACCCGTACTGGAGAATACTTACCTCGATACCCCAGGTGTAGCTGGTGAGTATTGCTATACAGTTACAGCATTGTATGAATATTGCGGTGAGACTGAACATTCAAATGAAGATTGCGTAATTTTAACCAGCGCATCTGACATCAGTCTTTCGTCACTCAGAATCTATCCTAATCCTTCAAATAGTTCAGTAACTATTGAACTGACAAACGATGTAAAACAAGTATTGATTTACAACTATGCCGGTCAGTTGGTACATGAGCGTGCTATAAACAAGGATAAGAGTATTGAGGTTGATGTACGCAACTATGAAGCAGGTGCATATCTTGTAAGATTCATCACCAATACAGGTGAATCATTCGCAAAGAAAATTGCTGTCACTAAATAATCGTTAAATCGATATAGTTATAAAGGCTCCCCAGGGAGCCTTTTTTTATATACACCTATTGCTTTCGATTTAATGTTAACACTAAATCATGGAGCATGAAGAATTAATAGGAATAGTCCGGATTGAAGTCATTGCGAGCATGCAACCATGACAGAATTAGTTAAGAACTAGTAGATTGAAGGCTGAGTGATATATCAATTTGAATAAGTTTCTTATAAACCAAATCGAACAATTAGATCTATAAATATAGGCATATCAGCCAAATCAGGTGGTGTAGATGTGACTATAGATACTGTCCGATCATTAAAAAGGCTACCCAATTAAGGATAGCCTTTGCGCGAAAACCACAAAAATTATGGTCGGGGGGATCGCATTTTTATCTTTAGAAAGGGGTACAATCTAATTCGTCTCTGGATCTGTTGCCACGAGGGGAAGATCCGAATCCGGAACTTCTCATACCACCGAAAACATTAAAATTATCAAGTTCGAAAACAATTGAAATTTCATGTGAGCATCCAGTTCCGGGCCTTATTTCAGTGAGTACAAAATCATATGAGTAATTGATTTTAATCCTTGTTTCGTTCGACAATGGTGCATTTAATCCTAGCAGAAATATTAAATCATTAGATTTAGTCAACTCAGTTGTTCTGTTCCGGAACCACACACCTGTGTAGATGGCGGATTTAAGTATATTGAGACCAATTGAGTAGGTTTTAAAATCTGCCTGCGATTCATAAATGAATCCAGGATTGAATTTGAATGTATTTGTTCTGTCATTTCTCTTGAAGTAAGGTCCGCTTGAATTTCCATCCATTTCTAAAACCAAATCTCCAGTAATTGATAACTTGCGAGGGAGTGGAGCTGTTAGTGAAAGAAATGACTCATTTGGACGAAAAAGATGATGTACAGCGAGACCGAAAGTACCCATTATACCGCTGAATGTGCTATTACTTTCAGTAAATCTAAATACACCTCCCGCTGCGAAATCAGGATAAAAGATATTACCATTTTCTGGCGCCTGAAAATTTGTTTCATAGATATTGCCGTATATTGGATCTAACTGGTCAGTGAATACAAGATTATCCCAATTAATAGTTTTCTGAACGAAAGAAGTCATAATACCAACTTGGGTGACCATATTTTCTTGAAGGGGTATTCTTACAGCAGTTGAGAGCCCAATAGTAGAATTTTTGAGGTATCCGGTTCCAGCATTGTCAGTCATGACTAGTAAACCAAGTCCACCAGACCCTGGAATATTTCTTTCTGCAAAGTCCAGACTGAAGTTATAGTTTCTAAGTTCACCTGGAAGTTGAGGCCACTGATCTCGAATGGAGAATCTTGCTCTTAATCCGGGAGAGAGCCCTACCTGAGCGGGATTATAATATCCGGGAACATTATAGAACTGAGAATATAAAGGATCCTGAGCCATTAATGCTGGGCTGAGTGTTAATAATCCAATTATGAAGGTTGCTATTTTTATAGTTTTCATTTCTAATGGTTTATAATGTTTTTAATCCTTTATCTTATTAAATGAACTGTTCCATAAGTCTTACCTGGAATTTTGTCACTCTTTCCAATGCTCTGTCCATCCCAAATTGTTCCATCTTTAAATACTGCAGATATTTTCCACATGTAAGTGTCGATGTGTAGCATATTCCCGTTAAATGTCCCATTCCATCCTTCTGCAGGTGACCCATTTTCGTCAAGTTTATTAGAGGTCCATAAAAGGTTGCCCCAGGTGTCGTAGACCTCTATGACGTACCTTTCAAGGTTGATACCTACTGGTTTAAAGAGTCTTACTTCAGGATTTGGATTGTTCGGCGAGAATGCATTAGGAACCCATAACCCTTTGAATAGCATTGTATAATCGACAGAAAGGGTGTCAGGACATCCAAATTCATTTACTGATATAAGAGTAATTGTATAATCTCCATCTTCCGTAAAGTCGACAATTGGATCAATTTCAAAAGAAGCAATTCCAGTCTCAAAATCCCATTCGTACGCTGTTGCTCCTATGGTTCCATTTGTAAATAGAACCCTTCCCTGTGTATTCTCATAATTTTCAGTTAAACTAAATGCACTTGTAGGTTTAGGATGTACTGTAATGGTTTGAGAGGTAGTATCTGCGCAACCATTGCCATTTATGATAGTTAACTCAACATTATAATCACCGATTTCTTTGAAGATGAAATTTGGATTTTGAACACCGGCTAATCCAAGCATCGTCAACGAATCACTGAATCTCCACCACCATTGATCAATTGCTGCATCAGCACTATCGCTAATGTCGGTAAAGAAAGTATGATTGTTCTGACAAGACAATGAATAACTAAATTCAGCAACAGGTAAATGATGCACTTTAACCTGTTTTGAGATCGTATCAGTACAACCTAACTCATTGGTAACGGTTAACAGCGGTCTGAAAATGCCAGCATTAGTATATAAATACGACGTGTTTTTAATTGAAGCGGTATCACTCGTTGACAGCGGATCATTGAAATCCCATTGCCAATCGATAATTCGTGATTGAGACCACTGGGATTGATCATTAAACAATGTAATATTATTCAAGCACACATCATTTGCGGTATAATCCGCTTCAGGTGATATAGCAACACTGATTATTCCTGAAATAGTGTCAGATACTGAAACATTCGAGACAGAAGTTGTAACTATCAATGTTACGGTATAAGTGCCTTCCTCAGTATAAATGTGATTAATCTCAGGCTGGAAAGTGTTATATGTTAGTATAGACCCATCTCCAAAGTCCCAATTCCATTCCTCTATTGGATTTCCGCAAATTGAATGGTCTTCGAATGTTAAACTATGATGCTCACAGATTAAGGTGTCTGTTACTGTATAATCAGCCAAAATACATGGCATCTTATCAATGGTCATAGTGTATGTACTGCTACAACCCGATTCGGTTATTGTGGTTAAAGATACGTCAACGCTTCCTGTAATTGAATAGTAGTGAGATGTGTCGGCTGGCGAAGCATATAGAGTATCAATAGTGCCGTCACCATAATTCCATATCCAGGTAACTATATCATTTCCATTTCCTGATGATAGGTCAGTGAAGTACAAAGTGCTATCACATGAACCTGCCACTACAGTAAACATTGATATTGGCAATGGTTCAACAACAACTGATTTATATACTGTGGTTTTACAGTTGTTTTTATCGGTTGCAGTCAGGGAAATCAGGTATGTACCAGTATTTTCAAAATAGTGAACAGGATTTTGCAACGTTGAAGTATTATGAATTCCAGATTGTACATCATCGAAATTCCACACAAACGCTACTAACGAATCTCCTGTAGGTGCAAGGAGTATCGGATTGAAGTAAGTTGAATCACCAAGGCAGGTAATATTATTATCAATTTCGACTTCCAGGCCGGCAGGAACACAAACTTCCTGAATTGCAGTATCTACACAACCTCTTGTATCAGTAACTACGAGTTGTACCATGTAGCAACTGTCGGTGTATTTGAATGTATGGTGTGGGTTCTGTAAATCAGAATAGTAGTAAGGTTCAAATTCCCACTGCCAACTTATAATATTACCCATGTATGCAGTAGATTCATCGCGGAATGAAACTGTTCCATTGAGACAAGCATTTGTTGTGTAATCGAATTGTGACTGAGGTGCAGGGAATATCTCAACCGGCATTACAACCGTATTACTGCATCCAGCAGAAGTTGTTACAGTAAGAGTTACTGAATAGACTCCAGGCTGACTATACTGATATACAGGATTCTGGACACTTGATGTATCTGATCCCGCTGTGGCATTGGGGTCGCCAAATACCCACTGCCATGCTACAATAGATTCACCAGTAACACTGTAAGAATAGTCAGTAAAAGTCGTTAAATTCCCAGTACACGAACTATTTATTGTAAAAGTTGCAACCGGTAGGGCTGAGACAGTAACAGTTTGTACAAGATTATTTTGGCAGCCGGTGAGGTCGGTTACTGTAAGTGTTACATTGAAAGTTCCATATATGGCATATATATGCTCTGGTGACATTAATGATGAAGTGCCCGTTCCATCTCCAAAGTTCCATGTCCATGAAGCAATAGAGTCGATATTCATAACTGTAGTGTCAGGTTCAAATGTTATTGCCTGACCTGCGCATGCTGATGAATAATTGAATGCTATTGCAGGTGGAGATGTAACTGTAATTGAATGTGATATGGAATCAGAACATCCTGAAACGCTCGTAATAGTTAAAAGAACATTGTAACTTCCTGTAGTGGAAAATGTGTGAACTGGATTTTGAAGATTTGAAACATTCTGAATTCCTGATGCAGGATCTCCAAAGTCCCATGCCCACTGGATTATAGGAGAACCTCCATTTGGTGAAGAAATGTCTGTGAATTGAATTGCACTTCCCAAGCATCCTGTCTCATATTCAAAGTCAGCCTGAGGTCCGGTTATAATAACTATGTTGTTCGAAACACTTGCATCGCATCCGGCGACATTTGTAACAGTTAATGTTACAAGGTAATTGCCTGAAGTTGCATAAACATGAGTTACATCGGGATTCCCAGGTGCGTTAATAGTAACCTGATTTCCATCACCAAAGTCCCATACCCATTTAATGATAGCACTTCCGATAGCACTTGACATATTAGTAAATTGTACCTCGTTACCTGAACAGGCAGGTGCTGTGTATGAGAATAAAGCAAGTGGCCCTTCTGATATCGATACAGGGTGGCTGATTGTAGCTGTGCAGCCTGTAATATCTGTTATGGTAAGGCTTACGTTGAATATTCCGGTAGTTAGGTAGATATGATCAGGATCTGCTACAGAAGATGTTGTACCGTCACCAAAATCCCAATTCCAGTTTACAGTTGTTGTCATATCTATGTAAGTGGAACTTACAAAGTTTATGGTATCATTAGCACAACCTTCATTGAAGGTAAAGTCAATAATAGGTGCAGGTGTAATTGTAATAACACGACTTGTTGTGTCAATGCAACTATTTGAAGTTGTAACTGTAAGTAATATTGTATAAGTTCCAGGTAGGGTATATGTATGTGATGGATGCTGCAAGACTGATGTGTTAGCTATTCCTGATAAAGGATCACCAAAATTCCATTCCCAGTTAGTAATTTGTCCTCCACCATTAGTTTGTGACAGATCGGTGAATTGTACCGATTCTCCTAGACAAGTTTCATTAAATGTAAAATTAGCGACAGGATTAGGCTGAACAGTCACCATTCTGGAGACAGATGATTCGCATCCTAATGAAGTAGAAACACTCAGAGTGACATCATACATTCCTGATGCTATGTAAGTGTGTGAAACATTGGGATTATCAGGGAAGTTAATTGTAACAACATTACCATCTCCAAAGTTCCATACCCAATTCGTGATATACCCCTGAGCACTGGATGAGAGATCGGTAAATTGAACTTCACTTTGTAAACAGGTAGGTTCTGTATAGCTGAAATAGGCAAGAGGTTCAGGACTAACCAATATATAGTTACTGACAGAACCTGAACATCCTGTAGTATCGGTAACAGTTAAAGTTACCAAATATGTTCCAGCTGCAGCATACATATGATCAGGGTTCTGAAGAGTAGAATTAGCTCCATCGCCAAAATCCCAGAAGAAGGTTGCGATTGATGGTATATCAACAATAGTAGCATCAATAGCAAACGACATAGGTTGATTAGCACAGCTGCCTGAGAATGTGAAGGCAACCGTAGGTGGTGTGGTAATGGTAACAGTTTGGGTAACAGAATTTTCGCAACCGGAGGTTGTTATAGTTGTGAGTGTAACATTAAAGTCACCAGCAACACTGAAGATATGCGTAGGGTTCTGCAGTGTGGAAGTATTAGATGTTCCTGAACCCGGATCTCCGAATTCCCAATTCCATTGTACTATTGGTGAGCCTCCATTTGCTGAAGAAAGATCAGTGAAAGTTGCCGGTGAACCTACACATGCTGATTCAAAGATAAAGTCAGCTGTAGGTCCCTGAATTATAGATACCTGGTTGGACACCGAAGCATTACATCCTGCTGCTGTGGTTATCTCCAGTGTAACTGTATATGTACCTGGCCCAGCATATTCATGAGATACATTTGGATTTGCAGGAGCATAAATGGTTGTATCTGATCCATCTCCGAAATACCACTTATAGATTGTAATCGGGCTTCCATTACCTGATGATAGATTGGTAAACTCAACTTCAGCTCCTGAACATGCAGGTGCATTGTTGCTGAATAGTGCTATAGGGCCATCGGTTACACTTACTGCATGTGTTTCTGAGGCTGAACAACCTGAATTATCAGTAATTGTCAATGTTACATTATATAGTCCACTGACTGCGTAAACATGGATAGGGTCAATATCACCGGATGTTGTTCCATCTCCGAAATTCCATAACCAGCTAACAGTGTTAGTCATATCAACCATTGCAGAACTATTGAAAGCAACTGTATCATTGGCACAACCGGTTGTTGAGCTAAAATCAACGAAAGGTGCCGGATTAATTGTTACCGGTATGGTAACAGTTGCAGCACAGCTGTTGGATGTAATGATAGACAGGGTTACATCATAAGTTCCTGCAACTGTAAATACATGTTGAGGATTTTGAAGAGATGATGTATTTCCTGTACCTGAACCCGGATCTCCGAAGTTCCACGACCAGTTTGTGATAATCCCTCCACCATTAGTTTGTGACAAGTCGGTGAAGATTACCGGCTCACTCATACATGCGTTAGAATTTGTGAAATTGGCAACTGGTGCTGGTACTATGGTTACAGTACGACTTATAGAATCGGTACAACCAAGTGATGACGTAATATGCAGTTTAACAGTGAATACTCCTGCACTTGCATAGGTGTGATTTACATTGGGGCTTGAAGGGAAAACAACGGTAGCAGTATTTCCATCCCCAAAATCCCATGCCCATGTAGTTATGTAACCAGCTTCAGAAGATGAAAGGTCAGTGAACTGGACTGTCTCACCCAAACATGTCGGGTCAGTGAAGCTGAAATACGCATTAGGTGAAGCACCTATTGTAACGAGATGTGAAATTGAGTTTACGCATCCTGAGGTGTCGGTTATTGTCAATGTAACTATGTAATTTCCTTCGGCAGCATATAAATGCTGTGGATTCTGAAGAATTGAGGTTCCACCATCACCAAAAGTCCAATCATATCCTGCAATAGTTGGGATATTGATTACTGTAGTATCTGCAAAGAAACTAGTCAGGTTATTTGCGCATGCAGCATCCCAGATAAACTCTACCGGAGGAGCAGCACCTGCATTAACTTGTTTGGTAATAGTATCACTGCAATTATTAAAGTTAACTACAATCAATGTAACATTATAAATTCCAGGAGTGCCGAACAAATGCTGAGGATCTTCTAGGTTAGAATAGTTGAAAACTCCTGAGCCAGGGTCATCAAAGTTCCACGACCAGCTCACGATATTTCCTGCACCATTAGGGAATGAAGCATCAAAGAAGTCAACAATCATATCCTCGCAGGATGAAGAATAGTGGAAATTAGCAATTGGTTGAGGTGATACCGTTAGCTCAGTTGAATATGTGTTATCGCATCCGTTTGAGCTGATGACAGTTAGAGTTATTTCATAAATGCCTTGTGCTGCATATAGATGAGAAACGTTTGGATCTTCTGGGAATAATACAGTGTCAGGCTCTGAACCGTCTCCGAAATTCCAGATCCACTGAGTAATATATCCGTTTTCTGTTGAAGACAGATTTATAAATTGTGTATCACTGCCAAAGCAATTCGGCGTATCATAACTGAAGAAGGCTATTGGAGTTGTAACAATTTCAATAATATGCGATACTATCGACTGGTTACCTGCTGTATCTGTAACAGTTAGAGTTACAACATACTCTCCGGTTGCGGCAAATGTATGGTCAGGATTCATTACATTGGAGTAGAATCCATCGCCAAAGTTCCAGTGCCATACAGCAATACTGCCGAAAGCAGCAAGGGTAGTGTCTGCGATAAAGCTAGTTGGCTGGCCTTCGCAAACTCCACTCCAGGTAAAATCAATATCAGGATTCTGATTTATATAAATCACCATCTGGTCGCTGACTGTACCGCAGTTATTAAAACTTTCGGCAGTCAGAATCAGAGTTACTGAACCATTGGCTATATCAGCAATACTGGGCTCATAGGTAGGAGTGAGAGTTGACTCACCTGTTAAAATGCCTGTTCCTGTTGTTGTCCACAGATAGTTTACTGCATTGTTAATGAAAGCTCCGGAAACAGTATGCATGCATTCGCGGCATATGGTTACATCCGGTCCTGCATTTACTACAGCTTCAGGAATAATTGTAAGTGTTTGTGAATCAGAAATATCAGCACACGGTTGGTTGGATACAATCATGGTAAGCACAACACTACCGACAGATATGTCGTATTGACCAGGTATATAAGTTGGAGTAGTTGTATTTCCATTAAGGAAGTATCCAGATCCTGAAGTTGTCCATATAATACTTGCAGCATTTGCAGCTGATGCGTCTGTAATCACATATTGTTCACCCTGACAAATCGTCCCATCGTCTCCTGCATATGCCAGAGGCTCTTGTCTGATAAATAACGTCATATTGTCAGAAGCTGAGCCAGAACATGGAGCAGCTGACATGCATGTGATAGTGAGTTGTACACTACCCGCTGCTATATCAGCCAGACTCGGGGAGTAAACCGGATTAATAAGATTTGGATTATTAAAAGTTCCTGATCCACTGGTTGTCCAGGTTACTGAACTGAATTGCTGAACGGTTGCTCCAGAAAGAGTAAAGTTATTTCCTTCGCAAGTATATCCATCAGAGCCTGCATGTACTGTTACTTCTGGTTGAATAGTCAGAATCATGGTATCAGTAGCATCCGGACATCCGGCACTTGTACCGGTTACTGATAGATGTATAGTTCCGGTAGCAATGTCAGAAACTGAAGGATAGTATGTTGGATTAATGGTATTAGCGTTTAACCAGGTGCCTGTCCCTGTGCTACTCCATTGAATGGATTCACAACCTGTTTGAGTGGCAGTGGTAATATTAAAGACAGAACCTAAGCAAATGACTTCATCCTGACCTGCATCAACTACTGCTGCTTCTTTAATGTTAAGTGTTTTAGTGACACTTACCGGATTAAGACATGGAGTAACAGGGTTAGCGTTAAGAGATAATATCACGTATCCGGCAGTAAGATCAGCTGCTCCGGGGATATATGTCGGAATGAGACTGTTTTCATTTACCAGACTTCCGGAACCGAAGACTACACTCCACACTATTGTTGAATAGTCTGAAGCAGAAGCACCCAATACTGGAGTGGGGCCAAAACAGACTTCCTGCGGATTTCCGGCATTGGCAGTTGGTCCTGAAATAATGTCGAGAACCATGAAATCAGATACATCACTACATCCATAACCTGTAAGAGTCAATACTACACTTCCTTGAGAAATATCGGCTAATGAAGGGTTATAAACAGGATTTAATGCAACAGGATTGTTGAAAGATCCTGTTCCACTGGTGCTCCAGAATAAACCTAAGCAATTAGATGCAGTAGCATCACCCAATGTAAATTGAGAACCCTCACAAATTTGAGCATCAAGGCCAGCATCGATTATGGGAAGAGGTTGTACATCAACAGTAATTGTATTAGATGCTAAAGATGCGCATCCATTCAGATCCTCAACCACTACGTAATAATCTCCGGCTGTTCCTACAATAATATTCTGGGTTATTTCACCGTTTGACCACAGGTATTCAGCATATCCTGCGGGAGCAGAAATAGTCACTGTTTCGCCCTGGCATAATGTCGTTGGGCCATTTGCAGTGATTATTGGAGAAGCCAGAGGAGGTCCAACAGTCACTGTGATTATGTTGGAAGGATCGCTGATACAACCTGTTGCATCTGAAACGACAACATAATAATCACCACTGGTTGTCACGGTAATCACCTGCGTGCTGGAACCATCAGACCACATATAGCCAACAAATCCGGCAGGGGCTGTAAGTTCGACACTGTTCCCATAACAGAAGTTTACAGGACCATTGGCTGTAATAACCGGTGTAATAGGTGCGATTACATTTACATCAACAGGAATTGAAGGATTACTTTCACATCCTGTTGCATCAATACCTGTAACCGAATAAGATCCGGTCTCAGTCACCACAATACTTTGTGTTGTAGCACCATTTGACCAGAGGTATGAAATGTAGGCACTGGATGCTGTTAGGGTAACATTGCCTCCATCACAGAAACTGGTTGGTCCATTTGCTGATACAATAGGAGCTGCAGGTGCAGGAGTGACTATTGTGCTGACAGGAGCAGAAGGCAGGCTCATACATGCTGCCACAATGCCTACTGAAACAGTATATGACCCAGTTGCTGTGACTGTTATGCTTTGTGTTGTATCACCCGTTGACCAATTATAGAAGTTAAAGCCAGGAGTTGCCGAAAGGACTACCGAATCTCCCTGACAGAAGGTTAATGGTCCGTTAGCAGAAATAGCTGGCGTTGCCGGAACCGGATGAACCACTACTGCTATGGTATCAGAAGTAGGACTTGAGCAGCCAAGGGCATCATTCACTATTACATAATAATCACCTGTGACAGAAACCGTTATACTTTGAGTAGTTGCTCCGGTATTCCATAAATAGGATACGAAACCAGCCTCAGCTGTGAGAACTACATTCTCGCCCTGACAAAACTCAGGAGATCCGCTTAAAGTGATTATTGGGATGCCTAAAGTATGAACATTAACAACAATTTCATTTGAAACCAGACTGCTGCAACCGTTTAAATCTTCCACAATTACTGAATATGTTCCAGAGGCAGCGACTGTGATCTGAGGTGTAGTTTCACCTGTAGACCATAGATAGCTGTCGTATGCATTAGTTGTTGAAAGAACTACAGTGTTTCCTTCGCAGAATTCAACTGGGCCGTTGGCAACGACGATTGGAGTTACAGGTATTGGGAATACTTCAACTGCCAATGTGGAAGGAGCACTTGCACCACATCCATTAAGGGTTGTAACAATTATATCTCCTGAAATTGCTGAGGTTGTGAAATTAACAGTTATGCTATTGGTTCCGGCACCGGTAACGAGGTTCACTCCGGCAGGAAGTGTCCACTGATATCCTGTAACACCGGTTACAGGGGCTACTGAGTAATTAACATTATCTGTATTACTGCAAACCTGGGCAGGTCCGCTAATTGAGCCTGGAGTTAACGGAGCAGGATCAACTGTGACGGCATAACTTGCCATCGTACCACTGCCACAAGCACTAGCCGGGGTGACATAAATATTTCCTGAGATAGCTGAAGTGCTAAAATCAACAACAATATTAGGTGTGCCTGCACCTGAAATAATAGTTACTCCAGAAGGAACCATCCAGTTGTACTGTGTAGCGAACTGTACTGGAATAGCGGAATAATTTACACCTGATTGCCCTGCACAAACGGTCTGTGGACCACTTATTGAGGTAAGATCAACCGGCATTGAACTAATCAGCAGTGCCATATTATCGGTGGAAGTTCCTAAACATGGAGGTGTGCCGGTTACAGTCATGGTAAGTATAACACTACCTGCTGTACGATCTCCATTCGATGGGATGTACGTAGGACTGATTGTATTGCCATTGATTAAAGTTCCACTGCCTGATGATGACCAACTTATGGTTGCTGCACCCAAAGCATTGGCTCCGGTTAAAGTGAAATTCGCACCAAAGCAGATTTCAGCATCAGGACCAGCATTAGCAACAGCTCCATTCATGAAAGTAAGCAACATTTCATCTGATACACTACCTGAACATGGGCTTTGTGGAATAGCTGTCAGAATTAAAATAACATTTCCGTTCTGGTAATCTTCAAAACTTGGAATGTATGTTGGTGAAAGAGTATTACCACTAACAAATATTCCTGAGCCGGTTGTTGACCACATAATAGCTGCACTGTTGCTTGCCGATGCTCCGGTTACTGTGTAGTTTGTTCCGTTACATACTGAATTGTCAGGGCCAGCATAAGCAGTAGCAGGGGCAGAAATGGTTAATACCATAGCATCCTGAGCATTATTGAAACAAGGTGCACTACCCTGAACCTGCAAAGTAAGAGTTACTGAACCCAAAGATATATCCCCGGCACTTGGGGTGTAAGTTGGATTAATGGTATTCTGGTTTGCAAATGTTCCACTTCCTGAAGTACTCCAGATTATAGTACTGTTTGAACTGGCAGATGCAGTGGTGACTGTAAATGGACTATTTCCGCAGGTAGAAGCATCGAGTCCGGCATTGGCAACTGCACCCTGTCCAATGGTTAGCCTCATTTGATCAGCAACCTGATTGTTACATGGTGCCTGACCATTTACAGTCATTGTTAAAATAACAGAACCTGCAATCCTGTCAGAAGCTGAAGGGGTATAAACAGGATTCTCGAGACTGGCATTATTAAACGACCCGGTGCCCGAGGTTGTCCAGTTAATTGAGCTGTGGTTAACAGCTGATGCATTTTCGACAAGGAATGAATTCGCACATGCAACTTCATCCGGACCGGCATTGGCAATAGGAAGTTTATTTATAGTAAGAACCATCATATCAGTCGAAACTCCGGTACAAGGAGCTGAACCATAGCCAGTGAGCGTAAGGGTGATAGTCCCTGCTACAATATCTCCTGCAGATGGGTAATAAACAGGGTTGAGTGTGGTATTATTACTAAAAGTCCCTGAACCATTTGTCGACCAGCTTAAGGAAGAGTAATTTATTCCTGATGCTCCTGAAATAACCAGATTCTGGTTTTCACATATCGTAATATCAGCACCGGCATTGACAATTGGGCCAGGACTTAGGCTGATTACTATAAAATCTGTTGCTTCTCCAATGCATGGTGCTATGGCATAGGCGTGCAAGGTAAGGGTTACCTGTCCGGCTGTAATATCATTTTGAGAAGGAGTGTAAACAGGCGTCAGACCTGTCGTTCCTTGAATTGTTCCCGTACCGCTGTGTGTCCAAAGAAGGGAACTGTAATTTGTTGCATTGGCGCCAACAATTTGTACCTGAGCATTTCCACATGATGACATATCAATGCCAGCGTTAGCAGAAGGGCTTTCGCTGAACGTCAATACCATTTGGTCAATATCAATAAGGTTGCAAAGGTTAACACCTGTCACTGAAAGTGTTAGCGTTACTGTGCCGGCTGATACATCAGTGGTTGATGGATAATAAGCAGGATTGATAATGCTGGCATCAGAAAAAGTACCGGAGCCACTTGTTGACCATGTAATCTGGGAATAGTTCAACGCAGTAGCACTAATAATGTTATAACTTGCGTTACCGCAGACTGAAGCATCCTGACCTGCATTAGCCACTGGTTCTGGAGTAAATGTAAGAACCATTGCGTCTGACACCACTGTTGTGCACGGAGAAGTTCCTGTAGCATTTAGAGTCAGTGTTACACTACCTGAATTAACATCAGCAATACTTGCTACATACGTTGCATTTGTTGCATCACTATTTATAAATATACCGGTTCCGGTAGTACTCCATGAAAGGACACTATAATTGGAAGCTGTGGCTTCAAGTGTATAAGTGTCACTGCAGATAGTTGCATCCAATCCAGCATTAACTACTGGTTCAGAACCGATAGTGATAATAAGCTGATCAACCGCGGGTAGAGTACAGGCACCGGTAGGTTGTGCTGTTAGCGTAATAGTAACTGACCCTGAGTTAATATCACCTGTTCCGGGTGTATATGAAGGTGTAAGGGTTGCTGGATTTGTGAAACTGCCATCACTATTAGTGCTCCATGAAAACAGAGTTGAATTAGATACTGTTCCTGAAAGATTTACGATAGTAGCGCCACAAATCGAAACATCCTGTCCTGCTATAGCAATAGGATTCCTGTCAATAACCAAAAGCATTTCATCAGTTGCGGAATTTAGACAAGGAGCCTGGGCATTAGCTGTAAGTGTTAGTGTGACAGAACCATTTGCAATATCAGTGGCGCTTGGATTATAGCTTGGATTTAAAGTGTTCTGGCCTGAGAAAGTACCTGTTCCGGAAGAGGTCCAGTTTAAGCTACTATAACCGGTTGCGGAAGCGGTGCCAACAAGGAAAGTAGAACCCTCGCAAACTGATGCATCCAAACCTGCATATGCAGATGCGCCAGCCGGTAAAGTAAGAATCATGAAATCGACAGATTCATTTGTACATGGAGCATTGCTTTGACCGGTCAGCGTAAGGATAACTGACCCATTTAGCTTGTCCTGTGCTGAAGGAGTATATACAGGTGTAAGAGTTGAGCCATTAATGAAGGTACCTGTTCCACTGGTTGTCCAGATTAGCGAACTGTAGTTTGAGGCCGAAGCACCTGAAATAAGATAAGTGTCATCACAAGTCGTTCCGTCAAGTCCTGCATTAACAAGAGCTGACTTTGAGATAGTGACTGTAAGCTGATCAGTTACTGATGCTGAACATGGCGCAATTGCATCTCCCGTTAAGGTTAATACAACAGATCCATTCTGTATATCAGCTATGCTTGGTGTATATGTAGCATTTAAGCTATGAATGTCATTGAATGTTCCTAATCCTGAAGTACTCCAAGTGATCAGGGAAGTGTTTTGTGCAGTGGCACCATTAATTGTAAAAGTTGAATTTTCACATATGGAACCATCAATTCCTGCTGAAACAATAGGCAACTTGTTGAAGTTAATTCTCACCACATCGCTTACACTACCAGTACATGGTGTTAAGCTTTGAGCAGTAAGAGTGAGATCAACAAAACCTGTTGCCAAGTCAAGTGGACTAGGAGTATAGGTTGGTGTGAGAGTATTGCTGTTTGAAACAGTGCCAGTGCCTGAAGTTGTCCAGAGTAATGAGTTATAATTTGAAGCCGAAGCTCCGTTGATGGTTATGCTGCTTTCGCAAACATTTATATCAGATCCTGCATTTACGATAGGTAAGGTTTCAAATGTCAGGGTCATCATATCAGTATTATTACCAGTACATACTCCTGAGGCTGTACCTGTTATGGTCAATACTACTGATCCATTAAGAACATCGGCCGAGCTTTGAACATATGTGGCATTAACCTCAGCAGGGTTAATAAATGAACCGGTACCTGAAGTTGACCACATCACTGATGAAAAATTCACTGCAGTTGCATTCCCGAGGGTATAGTTAATTCCTTCGCAAACAACATCATCAGTTCCGGCATTAACAACCACCATTCTATTTATCGTCAAAACCATTTGGTCAGTCACAATTTCAGGACAGCTGGTCGATCCCTCTACAGATAGACTGATCGTAACATTACCTGCATTTATGTCTGCAATACTGGGTATATAAGTCGGAGTCAAAGTATTAGGCTGAAGAAAGTTTCCTGTTCCTGAAGTGCTCCAGCTGTATGTATATCCTACTGTTACAGATGCATCATTAATAGTATAATTGTTACCCTCACAAATTGTGGCATCTGAGCCGGCATTTGCCTCAGGGGATTGATCTATGTAAATGATCATTTGATCGGTAACCTCGTCTAAACAAGGAGAAGCAGAGATTACAGTCAGGGCTAGCGTAACTGAACCATTATTAATGTCTTCCTGACTTGGATTATAAGTTGGGGTTAAGCTTGCTGCATTTATTAATGAGCCAGAGCCCGTTGTTGTCCATAGAACTGAAGAGTAGAGTGTAGCAGATGCAGTGTAAACAGTGTAAGAGTCTTCTTCACAGATATAGGCATCTAGTCCCGCATTGGCGGTTGCAAAAGGAACAAGTGTAAGTGTCATTGCATCCGAAACTTCAACACTGCAACCTGCACCTGGCTGACCAGTTATTGTCAGTATCACAGATCCTGAAGCAAAGTCCGCTTCACTCGGTGTATAGGTGGGTGTTAGAGTTCCATTATCAGCGAATGACCCACTTCCCGATGTTGTCCACCAAATAGATGAAGTGTTTTGTGAGGTTGCTTCAGTGATTGTATATGAATCTCCCGCGCATAAAATGCCGTCTGAACCAGCACTAACAATAGGGAGTCTTGTAAATGTCAATGTTTTTGATGAGACAGCTTGTCCAATACATGGAAGTTCCGCATTAACAGTCATTGTGAGTGTAGCATATCCTAAATCCAAATCGGTCAAGCTCGGAAGGTAAGTCGGATTAAGAGTATTGGTCCCTGTTAAAGTTCCACTTCCCGATGTAGTCCAGTTGATAGTTGAATAGTTAGAAGCAGAGGCATCAAAAACTGTATAAATTGTTCCTTCGCATACTAAAGCATCTGATCCGGCATCTGCCATAGGTGCTTTAATAAATCTTAGAAGCAGGTCATCAGTATCTTCAGCACATGGAGGTGTGCCTATTGCATGTAGAGTGAGAGTTACAAATCCTGTAACCAAATCATCCGTACCCGGAGTATAGGTAGGTGTAAGAGTGTTTCCTGCACTAAAATGACCAGTTCCTGAGGTCGTCCAGACAACAGTTGAATAATTAATCGCTGAAGCAGAAATTACATTATAAACTGAGCCTTCACAAATTGAATCATCAGGTCCTGCATTTGCTATCGGAGAGTCATTAAAGTGGAGTACCATTAAATCGGATACTGATTCTGAACATGGATAAACCGATTCAGCTGTAATAGTTAATAATACTTGTCCTGCTGCATAATCTGCTACAGATGGTATATAAGCAGTATTTACGAGGTTGGGATTTGTAAAACTACCACTTCCATTGGTAGTCCATAGCACCGATTGATAATTTGAGGTAACGGCATTGGAAAGTGTATAAACAGCCCCAATGCAGATTGAAGCATCAGGTCCGGCATATACTTCAGCAATCTGCTGTATTGAAATAACTTTTTGATCGGTAAAAGTGCCACAAGATCCATTACCTGAGAGTGTCATTGTCATTGTTACTGATCCTGCCAACGCATCAGCAATTGAAGGAGTGTAAACAGGGTTCAGTGTATTAGCACCTGTAAGGATTCCACTTCCATTTGTAGTCCAGTTAATTGACACATAAGCTGATGCACTTGCATCAGTTACAGTATAACTATTATTTTCACAAACAACATCATCTGCACCTGCTGTTCCATCAGGAGTCCTGTTTATTGTTAGCGTAAATGAATCAGAAGGATTTGATGTACAAGGTGAATTGCTTATTGCATTTAATGTGAGAACTACACTTCCATAGTTAATATCCTCAACACTTGGTGTGTAAGTAGGATTCAGTTGAGTATTGTTTGAGAATTGTCCCGTTCCTGAAGTTTGCCATGAAAGACTTGCATATCCGGTTGCAGAGGCACCGGTAATGTTATAATATGTATCACTACAAACTTCTCCATCAGGACCTGCTTCAACTACTGGCATTGCAATAACAGTAATTGCTTTTGTGTCAGTAACTATCTCACTGCATGGTGCAATACTGGTTGCAGTTAATGTAAGAGTAACCTGCCCAGCTATTGCATCTTCAGCACTTGGTAAGTAGGTCGCATTAAGCGATGATCCATTAATGAAGCTTCCACTTCCATTGGTCGACCAATTAATTGATGAGTAATGGGTTCCAGTAGCATCCGAAATAATAAAGCTGCCGTTTTCGCAAACGGAGCCATGTTCTCCAGCATTAACCTCTGCTATTTGATTAATGGTTAAGATAAATGAATCACTGGTTGTCGAAGAGCAAGGACTGTCTCCAATTACTGTTAAAGTGATGGTAACTGTACCTGACAGGATATCAGCAGTACCAGGAATATATTCAGGATTTATGGAAGTTGGATCAATAAAAGTTCCATTTCCACTGGTTGTCCATAGCAGGCTTGAGTAATTGTCTGCCGAGGCATTGGTGATAACAAAAGTTTCATTCTCACAAATCGAAGCATTTGGACCAACATCCACTGAAGGTAACCCTTGAATAGTAAGTATCATGAAATCGGTTGCAGGAGTGTTGCATGGCGCATTACCAGTTGCAGTTAACCTGAGTACAGCACTACCATTGGCAATATCTACAACACCGGGTGTATAAGTGGTTGATAATTGTGAGGGATCCAGAAATACACCGTCACCGGTAGTTGTCCATACCAGAGAAGTGTGGTTATTGACCGAGGCGTTATTCGTGCTGAAATTCTGACCTTCACAAATTGTAACATTGGGACCAGCATCAACGATTGGTTGTCTGACAAATGTCAATCTCATAGCATCGCTAACAACTTGGGTGCAAGGTGCATTACTGGTTGCAGTGAGTGTCAGATTTACCCAACCTAATGCAATATCGGCAGGACTTGGTGTGTATGTTGGATTAATTGTATTTGCATTTATGAATGATCCTGTTCCAGAAGTAGTCCATTGTATTGATGCATAATTCGTGGCTGAAGCATCACTTGGAGTAAAAACAGACCCTTCGCATATAGTAACATCCTGACCTGCAGACACTACTGTTGTCTCCCGGATAATGATTGTCATCTGGTCAACAGCATCAACACTACAAGGGAAATTCGCACTGGCTGTCAATGTAAGTACTACTGAACCATTTGCAATATCAAGGGTGCTGGGGATATATGTTGGCGTAATTGTGTTTGCATTCACTAACGTACCTGAACTTCCACTTGACGTCCATTGTATATGATGGTAGTTCTGGGCAGTAGCTGTTGTAATGGTATAGTTACTAACACAGATTTCCTGATCAGGACCGGCATTTGCTATAGGAGCAGCTTCAATATTAAGTATCATCTGATCATCAACCTGATCTGTACAAGGCAAAATTCCCTGAGCAGTAAGAGTTAAAGTTACAGAACCATTCAGAATATCTTCACTGCTTGGTGTGTATATAGGGTTTAATACCGAGGCGTTTGAAAACCATCCTGATCCTGAAGTTGTCCATTGTAAGGAACCATAATTTAAGGCTGTAGCTCCTGAAAGTAAATAGGTATTATTCTCACAAACTGAAGCATCTGGCCCGGCTGTAATATTTGGTAATGGTAAAATTACCAACTCCATAGCATCGCTTACATCACCGGTACAAGGTAGTAGACTGGTGGCATTAAGATAAAGAAGAACTGAGCCTGCTGCTCTGTCGTTTGGACCTGGTGTGTAGGTAGGATTAATTGAATTCTGATTGGAGAAGAAACCATCTCCCATGGTTGTCCATGTAATAACTGAGTAATCAGATGCTGAAGCATCAAAAATATAATACTGGCTGGTTTCACAAATGGTTCCATCGCTTCCTGCATTAACCTGAGGAGGTTGACTAATATTAAGCACCAGGGCATCTATTGTGTAATCTGAGCAAGGTGATACTGGTGAACCCGTCAGGGTGAGGATAATTGTTCCGTTTGAAATATCTTGTGGACTTGGAGTATAAACCGGATGTAACATGGTAGGATCAGAAAAACTTCCGTTTCCTGAAGTGCTCCACCTCAAAGTAGTATAATGGTCAGCAATTGCTTCGGTTAAAGCAATATTTGAACCACTACAAATGGTTATATCGCTTCCTGCATAAATGTCAGGTGTGTTTTCTATAGTAATGTAAATCTCATCGGTAACAGGCTGGATACAGGGACTGTTACCATATGCCGTCAGGATTAGAGTGACATATCCAAGAGTTGCATCAATTAATCCTGGCGTATAGGTTGGGAATAAGGTATTAGAACCGGTTATTACACCATCCCCAGTTGAAGACCAAAGCACAGATGAATAATATGAAGCGGTAGCATCAGTTATAGAATGGGTTTGATTTTCACATATAGTAACATCACTACCAGCCTGAACGATCGGCTGGCGTGTGATGTAAATAGTCATTAAATCGTAATTATTTGCTACACAAGGTGCCTGAGCATCAACAGTCAACATTAGTTGCACTGAACCAGCCATAATATCAGCTGCAGAAGGGATATAAGTAGGAGTAAGAGTTGTCGGATTCTGTAATGCACCACTACCGGTTGTTGTCCAAAGATAGGTGGAACAATTAAGAGCACTTGCATCAGTAATCATATAAGAATCACCTTCGCAAATTGTTGCATCACTACCTGCATTTGCGGTTGGATTATGATTAATTACCAGTGTCATTTCATCATATACCGGGAGACATGGAGAGTTTTCCAGTGTCATGGTAAGTATAACTGAACCATTGGCTATGTCAGCCAGACTTGGATAGTATAGTGGATTTGTTGTGTTTGCATTATTAAAGTAGCCCGAACCACTTGTAGTCCAGATAATGCTAGTGTAATCCTGAGCAGTAGCATGCTGCAGCAGATAATTGCTGCCTTCACAAATAATTGCATCAGGTCCTGCATAAGCAGTAGGCTCAGCTTTTATTGTGTAAATCACATTGTCTGAAATTACATCAGTACATGGAGGTAGAGCGACAGCTGTAAGGGTGAGAGTAACATATCCCCCGAGTAAATCAGCAGTACCAGGTGTATAAATTGCATTTAATGCACTTCCATTATTTAAAACACCATCACCATTTATAGTGCTCCATTGTAAAGTGCTGTAATTGATTGCAGTTGCTCCGGTTATGTTATGAGGTCCTTCACAAATTGTTATATCAGGACCTGCATTAATAACGGGTACCTGATTGAGTGTAACTAGCACCTGATCGCTTATCACCTGATTGCATGGGAAGTTGCCGGTTAAACTCATTGTTAGAGTGACATTTCCGTTAGCAAGATCGGCTGCACTTGGTATATAGGTTGGATCTATTCTGTTAGTATTCGACAAACTGCCGGTACCATTTGTGGTCCAGTTTATTGAAGTATAGTTTGTTGCTGAAGCGTTGGTGATTGTGAAAGGTGTCAATCCACAAACTGAGAAATTTGCACCTGCGTCTGGTATAGGTTCCGGTATTATTGCAATGGTAATATTATCCTGAATTGATGTGTTGCAAGGAGGATTTCCTGTAACGGTCATTGTCAAGACTACTGTTCCATTAAGAGCGTCTTGAGCTGAAGGTGTATAGGTTGGTGTTAATGAACCTTCGTTTACAAGAGTTCCGGTTCCACTACTTGACCATTGTATAATAGTATTTGGTGAAGCGGTTGCTGTTGTAACTGTAAATGATGAATTTTCACAAATTACTCCACCTGAACCGGCATCTGCAACCGGAGATTGAGTGATAGTAATTTCCAGCTGATCAATTGCATTCTGATTGCAGGATGCATTACCATATGCCGTTAAGGTCAAGGTCACTAAGCCATTAAGGACATCTGAATTACTTGGTGTATAGGTGGTATTTAAACTATTTGTGCTTGAGAATGATCCTGTGCCATTGGTTAACCAGGAAAGTGATCCATAATTTGTTGCTAATGCATCTGATATAGTGTAAGAAGAATTATCACATATTGTTGCATCAATCCCGGCATAGGCAGTCGGATTAATTGAAAAATTAATGATTTTGCTGCTTGAAACGGGTGTCGAACATGGTGCCAGCGGAGTCACTCTGAGTGTGAGTGTAATCATACCCTGAATTATATCAGCAGCACTTGGCAGATAGGTGGGATTTAATGTCCCGTTATTTATAAAGGTCCCGCTTCCTGAAGTTAACCATGTCAATACCTGATAATTACTTGCAGTGGCATCAGTAATTTCCAATTGAGTACCCTGACAAACAGTTGCTGGAGGACCTGCATTAACAGTGGGTTCAGCATTTAAATTTAATATCATGTCATCAGAAACTGAGATTCCTGAGCAGTCTCCTGTTCCCTGAGCTGAAAGAGTTAATATGACAGAACCTGCAGTTACATCAGCTGAGGTTGGGTAGTATGTCGGACGTAATCCATTTTGATTATCGAAAGTACCTGAACCAGAAGTACTCCAGGTCAAAGACGAGTAATTTTGTGCTTGACTTCCGGTAATTGTGAATCCTTGGGTGCCACAACTTGTAATATCAGGTCCTGCAAAAACAATAGGTTCTTCATTAATGGTTACAGTCAGGTCATCAATGAAATCGCTTGTACATGGATTAATGGGATTGGCTGTAAGGCGTAAAGTGAATGTGCCCGCGGCCACATCATCGTTACTTGGATAATAGACAGTTTCAAGATTATTTCGGTCAAGGAAAGTGCCATTGCCACTAGTAGTCCACATAACTGAAAAATAGTCACTGGCGGTCCCATTTAAATTTATGGGTTCATCTCCACACGACTGAATGTTTGCACCTGCATTTGCTTGCGGTGCAGGAATTATCTGAAGGGTAAGATTGTCTTGGACTTTACTATTGCAAGCACCATTGCCAGTGCCGCTTAGTGTAAGTATACTTGAACCATTTGCAATGTCTGATGTCCCGGGCAAATACATAGTTGTTAGAGAACCCGGGTTACTGAATGTGCCGTTACCATCACTACTCCAAACCAATGTTCCACAGTTGGATGCCGTCCCTGACAATTGTACCGCTCCGCTTACAGCGCATATTTCAATATCTGCTCCAGCATTAACTGTTGGAGTTGAAGAAATACTAAGTGTAAGATTATCAATGACTGGATTGGAACAGGGGCTAATTGGCTGTGCACTCAGACGAATATTAACATTACCGTCATTGATGTCAGCGGTACTAGGGGTATAAGTAGTATTCAGTGTATTTGTTGAGGAGAAACTTCCTGATCCTGAGGAAGACCATTGTATTGATTGGTAATATTGTGCACTTCCCGTAAGATTTACAGGGGCATCCTGGCAACTCTGTATATTATTCCCTGCTTCAACCACCGGACGGCGTGTAATGGAAATTGTTAAAACATCACTTACCTGAGAGCTACAGGCGCCTGAACCACTACCTGTAAGAGTCAAGTTTACACTACCGTTGATTATATCAGCCGGACCTGGTAAATAGTAAGATGTCAATGAACTGGCATTACCAAATGAGCCATCTCCTGAAGTTGACCAAACAATGCTTTGGCAGTTACTTGATGTACCGCTTAATGACAGTTGACCACTCTGCTCACATGTAGAAATATCGCTACCGGCATATACAACCGGAATCTTTGAAATTGAAAGAGTTAAAGAACTTGTAGCATTTGCACATACTCCATTGCCCGTAGCAACTAAAGTAAGGTTAACACTTCCGTTCTGAATATCATTATTTCCTGGAGTGTATTGCGGCCTCAGTATATTGGAATTACTAAAGCTGCCATCCCCCAAAGTAATCCATTGTATTGAACTATAATTGGTCGCAGTTGCCTGATTGAGATCGAAAGTGCTTCCTTCACATATCGATGAATTATTGCCTGCAAAAGCGGTTGCCGGTGATGAAACAGAAATATTAAATATTGGTGAGAAAGAGCCTGTGCCACAGTCGTTTATACCTCTAACCCTAATTCCGCCTGAATTAGCATTGGATAATGCATTCAGAGCTATAGAATTTTGTTGGTCAGAACCGGTAACCGTGAATCCGGATGGGATTTCCCACTCATATGATGAAGCTCCAGTAATATTGGCAACGGTGAATATCAAACCATTTGAAGGAGCACAAATTTGGTTATTACCGCTAATTGTTCCTGCAGCCTGGGGTAGCGTATTGACAGTAACATTATAAGGTTGTGACCAGGGTCCTTCACCGCAACTATTTATACCTCGTACCTGAATGGTTCCACTAACAGCAGTTAGGCTGAAATTTGCTGATATCTGATTTGTCGATCCGCCTGAGAATGTTATTCCCGAAGGTAACTGCCATTCATACGAAGTTGCTCCAGTTATAGCAGTAACTGAATAAATTACGCCGGATACTCCCTGACATACAGTGCTTAAACCACTTATGCCCGCCGGAGAGGCAGGCACATCATTTACTATTATTGAAAGTGAAGGAGATATACCTCCCAATCCACAGTTATTACTTCCTCTAGCCGTTATCTGGCCAGAAGAAGCACCCGGAGAAATGTTTACCGTTATACTGTTGGTATTATTTCCTGAAACTATATCAAATCCTGTTGGAAGACTCCATATGTAGGTTGTTGCATCACTGATTGATGGTACACTGAAAACAATTCCTGTTTCTCCTCTACAAATTGTTGCTGGTCCAGTTATGGAACCTGCATTACCAGGAAGTTGTGCAACATTAATTGGGTATGATGAAGAAAGTCCATTACCACATGAATTAGTTCCTGTTACTGTAAGTGTACCAGATTGTGCAACATCAGTGTAACTAACGGTTATTGAATTATTATTATAAGCTGTGATGGCTGCACCTGCGGGTAAAGTCCAGTTATATCCAGAAGCATATGCAATAGATGGTACTGTGTATATAACATTTACTTGCCCCTGACAGACGTTAGATGGCCCGGTTATGCTACCGGCTTGTCCTGGTAAATTGTTAACTGTAACAGCATAGTTGCCTGACCAGTCACCTTCTCCGCAATTATTAATTCCTCTAACCCTGATATTTCCAGAGAATGCAAGCGTACTATAATTAACTGTAATTGAATTTCCTACCTGATTCGATATTGAAGCACCTGTTGGAACCTGCCATTCGTATGAATTTGCGAATTGAATAGCCGGTATTGTGTAAGTTACACCAGTCTGACCCTGACAAACGATTGATAAACCTGTAATTGTTCCGGGATTTTCCGGTAATGGATCCTGAGTTAATGTTGCTGATCCAAAAATTGATCCCAAACAATCATTCGCATCGTAGATGGATACGCCTGTATATTCTCCGGGAGTAGAGGTAATTATACTAAAGGATGTGTTAGTGATATCGGTTATCTCCGGTTGCTCAATTCCGTCAATGGCATATATAAGGCGCCATGGCGGTAAACCGTCATCCTGGTTTATTGAAAAATATATGTGGGTTGTACTACCTTCACAGATTGTTGTACTTCCACTTATCGTCAGATCACTGCATGGCAGCGCTTGTTGTTGAGCGAATATAAATACGATGATTGTCAGAGTTAACCATCTCATTAATTTCCCCCCGAAAATTGTATTACTGGTTCTCATACGCTTGTATTTTGCCTTATCGAAAGAACTCATCTTCATCAGGTAAAGAAGATGTAATTGTTAATGCCAATTTTGAGGTGAAGTAACTAGGAGATGTGTAAAAAAATTTGAGATTTTTTGTAAAAATCATTTCCCGGATTGCACAAAAGCCTAAAAATCAATTAAATAGGAATTAGATAAGGTAAAATATTTTTTAATCAAATGACCTATTTCTGCTAGACAGTTGAATTTAATAGATTTGATATTAAGTAAATTGCAAATAATGAGGAAGTTTAGATGGCTTTCGTCCAAACGGCCTTTATATTCAGGCATTAATGTTAATTTTGCCTTCTAAATAAAATGTTTAATATGCTGTCTGTTAATAATCTTTCTGTTTATTTTACCGGTAAATACTTATTCGATAGTGTTACATTTCTTATTAATGAGCGTGACAGGATTGGACTTGTAGGTAAAAATGGTGCAGGAAAGACAACTTTGTTGCGCATAATATATGGTGAACAGATACCGGAAACTGGCATAATAAGCAAGAAGCCTGATCTTACAATAGGTTATCTCCCTCAGGATATAACCAGTACGGGAACAGATACTGTTTTTAATGAGGCTCTAAAGGCTTTTGAGCATGTTATTGATTTAAAAAGAGAAAGTGAAGCGATAGGCAATCAACTGGCCGAAAGGGAGGATTATGATTCAAAAGAGTACCTTTCACTTATAACGCGCTTTAATGATTATAATGAGCATTTTAGCCTCCTTGGTGGAAATTCAATGGAGGGTGATACAGAAAAAGTTTTATTAGGTTTGGGTTTCAGGCAATCGGACTTTTCTCGAAGGATAACAGAATTTAGTGGCGGATGGAAGATGAGAGTTGAATTAGCTAAATTACTCTTGAAAAAACCCAATATTTTACTTCTTGACGAGCCTACTAACCACCTTGATATTGAGTCAATTCAGTGGCTTGAAGAATACCTGCAAGTTTTTCAGGGAGCTGTAATCCTGGTATCTCACGACAGAGCATTCCTCGACAATGTGACATCTCGGACTGTTGAAATCACTCTTGGGAAAATCTACGATTACAAGTGCTCATACTCTGAATATGTTGTTCAAAGAGCAGACCTTCACGAGCAACAACAGGCTGCATTTGCCAATCAGCAAAAACAATTAGCCGATATAGAAAAGTTTATTGAGAGATTCCGTTATAAAGCAAATAAGGCAAAGCAAGTGCAGTCGAGGGTTAAAATGCTAGAGAAGGTAGAGCGTATTGAAGTTGAAAAAATTGATAAAACGTCTATTCATTTCAAATTTCCTCCTGCTCCTCCCTCAGGTCGAATTGTTATCGAAGCTATTGGCCTTACTAAGTACTATGGTGAAAAATGCATTTTTAGTAATATCGATTTTGCCATTGAGAAAGGTGATTTTGTTGCATTTGTAGGCAAAAACGGTGAAGGTAAAACCACTATGGCTAAGATAATTACAGAAAATTTGCAACATACCGGTGATTGTAAGATAGGGTATAATGTCAAGATTGGATATTATGCACAGAATCAATCAGAAATGCTCGATCCTGAAAAGACTGTATTTGAGACTATTGATGATATTGCTGTAGGAGATATCCGTCCAAAGGTGAGAAATATTCTTGGGAGCTTTTTATTCTCAGGTGAAGATACAGAAAAGAAAGTAAAAGTTCTGAGTGGAGGCGAGAAATCACGGCTTGCTCTAGCGCAGCTTTTACTTTCGCCTGTGAATCTCCTTATTTTGGATGAACCAACCAACCACCTCGACATGATGTCGAAGGATATTTTAAAAAACGCTCTATTGATGTTCGACGGCACTCTGATTATAGTTTCGCATGATCGTGATTTCCTTCAGGGACTTACTCAAAAAGTCTTTGAATTTAGGGATATGAGAGTTTATCAGCACATAGGTGATGTTTATGACTTCCTGGAAAAAAGAAAGCTTCAGAATCTCGACCAGCTTTCATCGCAGGTGGCCAAGAATTCCAAACTGAGGGAAACTGAAGTGTTTTCTGATAACAAGCAGCAATATGAAAAACGAAAACTATTCGAAAAAGAACTTCGTAAACTCCAAAATAAAATTGAGAAGGTTGAGTTGGAAATTCAGGAAACCGAAATAAAAATAACTTCAATGGATACCAAACTTTCAATACCTGAACAATATGTGAAATTCATGAACGATCCTGAATTTTATCGAACTTACGAAAATCTCAGATCTCATTTGAATCAACTCATGAACAATTGGGAAACACTTCATGAGGAGGTTGAGAAGATGAAGCAGGAATAGGACTTACCTTACCCTTTTAATCATATTACTGGCTATATCTTTCAGCATAGCTCTCATCTCATTTGGAATGTTTATTGAATCAAGTATTTGACAGGCTTCATTGAAGTAGCTTTGAATTAGCTCTTCCGTGCTTTCTTTTACACCAAGTGCGTCAAATATCGACTTTACCTTAGATACTTTTTCGTCAACCTGTAGATTATTAACTGAATATAAATCCTCAAGCTTTAATCTAATTATGTCGTTGGCTTTCTCAAGCGCCTTGATAAACAATACGGTTTTCTTATTTATTGCAATGTCACCTCCTGTCTTTTTGCCAAAAATTGTAGGATCACCGTAGGAGTCAAGCAAGTCGTCCTGAAGTTGAAATGCAATCCCCATTGCAATTCCAAACTTATATATTTTCTCAGAATTTTCTTCAGATGCACCAGCCGTCATTGCACCAATCTTAAGGCTCGCAGCAAGCAATACAGCAGTTTTTAATCTGATCATATTGATATATTCCTTCAATCCAACATTTTGTTGAAGCTCGTAATCAATATCATACTGCTGTCCTTCACAAACTTCAATAGCAGTTTTTGAGAACAATTGCATTAATCTGGGGAGAAGTTCTGGTTTGCTTTTTGAAAGCTCTCCATATGCAATAGCGAACATCGTATCACCTGAGAGAATGGCTACATTCGTATTCCATTTTCTATAAACCGTCTCATACCCTCGTCTTAATGGAGCCTGGTCAATTATATCATCATGCAGCAATGTAAAATTATGAAAGATCTCAATGGCAGTTGCTGCGGGTAATGCCTCATCTGGATCACCACCAAAAATTTGATTTGCTACAAGAACAAATAAAGGTCGGATTCTTTTGCCACTCTGATTAAGAGTATAAGAAATTGGCTCATATAGACCGATAGGTTCACCATGTATTGGAAGAGCATTTAGTGCATTTGAAATTTTCTCATGCAATTGATCTTGTGTATACATACTAAAGGTATTGTGTTTCACTGATTTTTAATAAATAATCACCATATCCGCTTTTCAGTAAAGGTTGAGCAAGTTTAATCAGCTGTTCTCTGTTAATAAAGTTCATCCGATAAGCAACCTCTTCAATGCATCCTACTTTCAGCCCCTGTCGATTTTCAAGTACTTCAACGAATTGTGATGCCTGTAGTAATGATGAGAATGTTCCAGTGTCTAGCCATGCTGTACCACGACTCATAACCTTAACAGCTAGACTCCCTTTTTCAAGAAAGTATCGATTAACATCGGTTATTTCATACTCGCCTCTGGCACTTGGCTTTATACTCTTTGCCACATCAACTATTGAATGATCGTAGAAGTAAAGGCCAGGAACAGCATAATTGGATTTTGGATTTTTGGGTTTCTCTTCGATGGAAATTGCATGGTTGTTCTCATCAAACTCAACCACTCCATACCTTTCAGGATCCGCAACGTGATACGCAAATACGATCCCACCTGAAGGCCTTTTACATTCTGCCAACAGTTTTGGTAATCCGGTGCTATAGAATATATTATCTCCAAGAATAAGGGCTGAATCATCATTTCCGATAAATGATTCTCCAATAACAAAGGCCTGTGCAAGACCATTCGGGATTTCCTGAACAGCATAACTGAACCTACACCCTAGACTTCTTCCATCACCCAACAATTTCTCAAAATTTGGCAAATCATGTGGTGTAGATATTATTAAGATCTCATTGATACCAGCCATCATCAAGACAGAAAGAGGATAATAAACCATAGGCTTATCGTAGATAGGCATTAATTGCTTACTGACTGCCAGAGTGAGGGGATGAAGTCGGGTACCTGATCCACCGGCAAGTATTATTCCTTTCATTACGCTGTTAGTATTATAAATTATTTCATGTCACCATTCTCATCATCACCATCATACACTTCAATAAGTGGTTCGGATGAGAATGCTTTTGTTACTGCAAATTTATCAAGGACCATCAGTAGTGATGGTAGAACCATCATATTGAAAAACATGGCAACAAATAGTGTTGTGGAAACCAACAAACCTAAAGCTTGTGTTCCTCCAAAATCCGAAACAATAAACACACTGAATCCAAGTACTAATACTATTGATGTGTATATCATACTAAAACCAGCCTCTCTTAATGCGTTTATTGCCGATAATTTTATATTGTTGTTGGTAGCTATTAGTTCATGCCGATATCTCGAAAGATACTGAATTGCATTATCAACTGATATTCCCAACGCAACACCAAATATAATAATAGTGGATGGTTTTACTGGCACCCCAGCAATGCCCATAATTGCCGCTGTTATGATAAGAGGAATCACGTTAGGCAACATTGAAATAACTATCATCCTGATGCTCGAAAACATCATCATCATAAGTAATGAAATAAAACCGATTGCAATTAAGACACTCTGAAAAAGATGCTTAATAAGGAATTCTGTGCCCCTAGCTGAAACGACACTATTACCAGTAATCTGAACATTGTATCTATCAGGAGGAAAAATTTCGTCAACTTTTGGCTTTATATCAGACAATACATGATTCATCTCCTTTGTTGGTAGGTCTGCCATTTGGAAGCTAACCCTTGTATGTTGTTGAGTACTATCGATAAACGAATTCAGTAAGCCTGCTTGTTTCCCTGCTTCTTTAGGTAAATAGGAAAATACAAAGTTTCGCTCCTGTGAGTTAGGAACGGAGTACATTTCTTTGTTTCCATTAAAATAAGCCTGACGTGCGAATTTAGATAATTCGGCAAGTGAAAGCGGTCTTGAAAATTTATCATGTTTTAAAATTTCATTCTGCATTTCATCAATTTTCTCAATTGTGGTCAGTCTTAATGCACCTTTGGGTTTTTTTGTGTCTATCCATATTTCAAATGGCATTACACCTCCAAAATTCCGCTCAAAATATCTCAGATCTTGGGCTAATGGGTGACTCTTTTTAATATCATCAACTACTTTTCCTGAAATCTTTAGGCTGAACATACCGAGTATCCCAGCTATAGTCAGAGATCCGGCAATAACAAAAATGGCCGGACGTCTGTGTTCAATCAGGAAGATTGTTTTATCAATCAGGGATCTGAAAAACTTGCTGTTTAGATGTGAAAGGTGTTTTTCACTTGGTGGTTCCATGTAGCTAAATATTATGGGAAGTAGCAGTATGCAGAGTGCATACTCTAAAAATATGCTTATAGCTGCTACAATTCCGAATTCAAACAACATTTTATTTGAAACCATGATAAAAGCAGCAAATCCTGCTGCAGTGGCAGTATTAACCATTAGCGATGCCGGTCCGATTCGCTGAATGACCCTTGATAAAGCCTTTATCTTATTGCCGTGCGATCGATATTCCCAGTGGTATTTATTAAGGATATATATACAGTTCTCAATCGCTATGACAACTATAAGTGATGGAATGACACCTGTAAGTATACTGATCTTATACCCTAGCAAATTTATGACTCCGAGAGTAAATATTATACTTACGGCTACAACTATAAGTGAGCTCAATACCACTCTTATAGATCTGAAGAAAAGAAACAGGATTATAGCAGCGACACCAACTGAGAGGAAAATAAACATAAAAAGCTCTGACTTGGTCTGCTTCATCATAGCTGATCTGATATAAGGCATGCCAGAGTAATGAAGTTTGTTTCCTGTTTCCTTTTCATAGGCTTTTGCATGCGAAACGATATTGTCAGTAACTGTCATTCTTCGCTTATCATTTAGCTTCTCTTTGTCAAGTGTAATAGCCATAAGATAAGTATCGGTAGTAGGATTGAATAGCAATCCGTCGTAAATAGGGAGTGAATGAATTAACTCTCTTAATGAGTCAGCTTGACTTTGTGAAGAAATAGTACCTGATAGAACAGGTTTAAACTCGAAAGCCCGTGTGGTGTCATTTTTCACCATTACAACTGCTTTGGTTACTGAAGTTACACCCTCAACTCCGTCAATGCTATTAATATCATTAGTAAGATTGTTCCAGGCGTTAATTTCTTCAAGCTGAAACATATTTTTATTGGTAACTCCTATAACTAAAACGCTTCCATCCTCACCAAATTTCTCCTTGAATGCTTTATAGATAATAACACTAGAATCAGATTGCGGGAGAATGTTTTGATTGTTATACGAAAGCTGAACACTTAAACCCTGCCATCCCATTAAAATAGTGAGTATTGCTATAACGGCGATTATACCAGGGCGATTTCGTAACATCAATCTAACCAGAATATTCCACATAATTTCGTGTAAACTTTTAATAAAATTGTAAGTGGGCGAAGTTACGATTTTATTGAGAGATAGACTTACGTGAAGCACCTAAATATTATGCTGGTCTTTATGATTAACTTTGCAGACTAAAAGAAAATAAAATGAAGCCAGGCAAAGTTTTATTTATTGATACTGCTCATGATGTTCTAAGAGAAGAACTCGAACAATTTGGATTTCAGTGTTATGATTATACCGGACTTTCACGTTCTGAGATTCTTGAACAACTGCATCTTTATGAGGGCGTAATTATAAGAAGTAAAATAAAGCTAGACAAGGAGGCGATTGATCATTGTACTAAACTCAAGTTTATTGCTAGGGTGGGAGCAGGAATGGAAAATATAGATAGCATATATGCTGAGTCAAAAGGTATTATATGTCTTAACGCTCCCGAGGGTAATCGTGATGCTGTTGCTGAACATGCAATAGGCATGATTCTTTCATTGCTAAATCACTTGTGCAAGGTAAATATTGAGGTACGCACAGGAGTATGGATTCGTGCAGGAAACCGTGGCAATGAGATTAAGGGTAAAACTGTTGGAATAATTGGGTATGGTAATACAGGAAGTGAATTTGCACGAAGATTGAAAGGATTCGGAGCTTCAGTGATCGCCCATGATAAATATAAAACAGGATTCTCGGATGACAATGTTAGAGAAGCTTCAATGCATCAGATATTCACTGAATCTGATATCTTGAGCCTTCACATACCTTTGACGGATGAGACTTTCCATCTAATCAATGAAAGTTTTCTAGGTAAGTTTAGTAAGCCCATATGGCTCATCAATACTTCTAGAGGTAGTTGTGTTAATACCGCTCATCTGATAGATGCCATAGATAATGGTATTGTTAAAGGTGCAGCTCTTGACGTTTTAGAGTGCGAAAATCTTTCTTTCGAGAATATTGAAACTTCTTCATTGCCAGAATATTTTCAAAGGTTATTTAAATCAGACAGAGTTATCCTTTCACCTCATATTGCGGGATGGACTCATGAATCTCATTACAAACTTTCAAAAGTTTTGGCAGAAAAAATAAGACAAGTTTACATATTAAGTTGATTAATAACCTTACCAGTTAAGGATTCTTTTCATGACATATTCCGTAGGATTCTGAAGGTAGGCTGAAGCCGTTTCAATATCGTTCTCAGTTAAATATTGAAGTCCGTCTTTGAAGACCATGTCGGTTTTTTGACTGTGCATGTTCACAAGTCGTGGTTTAACTTTTCCATTCTCATCTTCAACATCTTTAAGGAAAATTGGGAATATATCACCGTTAGGGCCACTAACAACCATGCAACTGGTTAAGCCTTCATCAAACAGTTTCTTTACACCCATTCCTAATAGTGCACAGTAGAGCATATCAAAAGCAATGGGCTGTACACAACGTAGTTCGTATCCAAGTTCAACCGGTCGGCTTTTAATGTTTATTTTTAGTTGTTTCAGTTTTTCCTGAAGGAGTAAGTTAAAGATGTGAGCTTTGCTTACATTGCCCAATTCTGGATGACCATGTTCGTCGTATGTGAACTGTATACCTGATTTTATAATTTCTTCATCGGTCATAAAGTGAAATACTCCTTCACTTATAATAACAACTCCATAGTTAATCCCAAGAAGTATCCTTTTTACCATAGAAGACACAATCAACTTTAATATTCTGTCGAAAGTAACCTCAACCTTATTAAACATCTCGGGAATTATGATCATGGGATAATGACAAGAAGCACCAATACCAAATGCTAGATGCCCTGCTTCTCTTCCCATAGCCGAAACTACGAACCAATTTCCGCTTGTTCTGGCGTCTTCATAAACTGTGGTTGCCAGCCGCACTCCTTCTTGTTTTGCACTTTGATACCCAAAAGTTGAAATTCCATCAGGCAATGGCAAGTCATTGTCAATTGTTTTCGGTACATGGATATTTTGTAAAATAATATTATTAGAGGCAAGATACTTTGATATTCTATTGGCTGTGGATGCAGTATCATCACCTCCAATTGTTACCAGAAGTTTAATGTCGTTTTCTACAAAGAAACTGGTGCTGAATTCTGAATCCTTTGGCTTATAACGGCTCATACTAAGAATTGACCCGCCGAGATTATGAATTTTGTCGGCCATTCCAAAGTTGATATCAATGAAATTTGGAGTAGAGCTAAACAATGTCTTGTATCCTTCGTGTAATCCGATTACCCGGTATCCGTCTTTGAGAAATATTTTAGCAACAGATGCAATAACAGAATTAATGCCGGGTGCAGGACCACCACCAGCTAATATTACAATAGAACCTTTCATCTTGATAATTTGCTTTAATTTTTGGATTGCTTAATAAGCAAGCACAAAAATAGGAAAGTTTTAACCAGAAATCTGAGCTTAAGAATTTGTTTCTTGGCGCATATGCATTTTCATATACTCTTCAGCAGTCTCTACCATTTTTTTTGATCCTGTGATGAAAGGTACTCTTTGGTGAAGGTGTTCAGGCTGAATTTCAAGAATTCTTTCATATCCGGTAGAAGCTTTTCCACCTGCCTGTTCGGCAATAAATGCAATGGGGTTACATTCATAGAGTATTCTTAGCTTGCCATTTGGATTCTTAAGAGTCCCTGGATAAATATATATTCCACCTCTTAATAGGTTACGGTGGAAGTCTGAAACTAAAGACCCAATGTAACGGGAAGTATATGGTCTGTCTGTTGAAGGATCATCACGCTGGCAGTATTTTATATATTCTTTTATACCTCGTGGAAAGTAAAT
The DNA here is from genome assembly GCA_964547915.1 of uncultured Lentimicrobium sp. Taxonomy (GTDB): domain Bacteria; phylum Bacteroidota; class Bacteroidia; order Bacteroidales; family Lentimicrobiaceae; genus Lentimicrobium. Next base: position 189,493 of record CAZJPP010000002.1, on the reverse strand, counting down.
ATAGTTAGATTCATTAACTGAATAAATTGTTCCGTTTTCAGGAATTCTCATATCAGGATGAGATAGCATAAAGAGCCCAACAGACGGGTCATAAGTAAAACCATTTACCCCATTTCCTGTTGTGTAAACAAGCATTGTAGATGATCCATAAATAACATAACCTGCCGCTACTTGCTTAACTCCTTTTTGTAAAACATCTTCAAGTATTCCAGGTCCTGATTCTGAGATTCTCTTGTAAATAGAGAATATAGTTCCTATTGGTACATTAACTTCAATATTCGAAGATCCATCGAGAGGATCAATGGCGACAACATATTTTCCTTTTTGAGAAAAAGCATTGTCATACCTAATTAAACCCTCATTTTCTTCCGAGGCAATTGCACACACCATACCCCCGTGCTTCAATGCAGAAATGAAGTGATTGTTGGCAAAAACATCAAGTTTCTTTTGTTGTTCCCCTTGAACATTCGTCTCACCGAAATAACCATTGATATCCGCAAGTCCAGCAATCTTAATTTCACGATTGACAATCTTTGCCGCAATGGTAATATCATTTAGTAAATGAGTAAATTCGCCGGTGGCATATGTGTAATCTGCTTGCTTATCGTTGATAAATTCTATCAGGGTCTTCATTCTGTCAAATATATTATTTTTGCATGACAAACAACGCTTGCTGATGAAAGTTTTCAAATTTGGTGGTGCATCTGTAAAGGATGCTGAGGCTGTAAGAAATGTTTTCAGAATCTTAATAAAATATTCAGATAAAGATTTGATTGTTGTTTTTTCTGCAATGGGTAAAACTACTAACGCCCTTGAAAAGGTTGCCGATGCCTGGTACAATAAAAATCCATCTGTTAAAGAATTACAAGATAATGTTTTCAGCTTCCATCTGAAAGTCGCAGGCGATCTGGGCCTTGAATGTTTTAGAATTACTCCTGTCATGAAACAACTTGAGGGTGTACTGAGAGAAGAACCACCCCATTTTTATGATCAAGCATATGACCGCATCGTTTCTTTCGGAGAATTATTATCAACTGATCTAATTAGCCAATATCTTACCAAGCAAGGATTTGATCACTGTTTACTCGATTGTCGGAGTTTGATTAAGACCGACAATACTCATCGAAATGCGAATATCGACTGGCAGGAAACACAGGCTCGCATTAAAGCTGAACTTAAAGGACATAAAGATTATAAAGTGTTTATAACACAAGGATTTATTGGCAGTTCTCTGGATGGAAATCCTGTTACTCTTGGTAGGGAGGGCTCGGATTTTAGTGCAGCTATCTTAGCTTGGGCTATTGACTCAAATGAGGTTGTTATATGGAAAGATGTTCCGGGTGTGTTAAGTGCAGACCCAAGGTATTTCTCAAATACTATTAAGCTCAATAGCATGTCGTATCGTGATGCTATTGAACTCGCCTACTATGGAGCATCAGTTATTCATCCAAAAACTATTCAACCGTTAAAAAGCAAGAACATACCTCTTGAGGTTAAATCATTTTATAATCCTGATGATGACGGGACAATAATTGCCGACATTGTCAATTATGCAGAAGTGGAAGATTCAATTCCATGTTATATAACAAAGGCTGATCAGCTACTTATTTCAATATCCCCAAAGGATTTTTCTTTTATAGCCGAAGGTAATCTTCATTATATTTTTGGACAATTATCCGCTTTGGGTATTCATATTAATTTGATGCAACTATCTGCCATAAGCTTCTCAATTGTGGTTGATGAAAATAAAAAGAAAATTGAAAAGTTGTTTAAAATTCTTGATGATGAGTATGATGTAAGATATAATATGGGCCTTCAACTCTATACAATACGATATTACAACCAACAAATTATTGACGAAATCACTCATGGTAGAGAAGTCTATCTCGAGCAAAAGAGTAGAACTACTGTTCAATTAGTAATAGGAAATTAATGATGCTCAACTCACCTAAGAAGAATTCAGATAAACAAGGTTTCAGATCTTTTCCCCAGAATTTCTGGACAGTAATCGTAATGGAATTTTTTGAGAGAGGTTCTTATTATGGTGTTATGTCAGTTCTATCAGTTTATCTAATTCTATCACCACAGGATGGAGGATTGGGATTCTCAAAGGAAAATGTCGGCATTATTAAAAGTACAATAACTCCTTTACTATATTTATTACCAATACTCGCAGGAGCAATAGCTGACCGATTTGGTTATCGCCGAGTACTTATGTATGCATTCACATTAATGAGTGCCGGTTATTTGTTTACCAGTATGTCAACCTCTTATTCAATAGTCTTCCTGAGCCTTCTGGTTATGGCTGTCGGTGCCGGTTTATTTAAACCAATAATTTCAGGTACAATCGCACGAGTGACTGACGAAAGCAATTCTTCTCTTGGTTTTGGAGTTTATTATTGGTCTATTAACCTAGGTGCTTTTTTATTCCCTCTATTACTGGTTCCTGTTTTAAAGAATATATCATGGAGTTACATTTTTATCATGGCAGCCACGGGCACTGGTGCTATGTTGTTTCTTAATATTTTCGTATTTAAAGAGCCTCCCCGAAATGAAACGTCTAAGCCGTTGTCTCAGGTATTTAAGGACATACTGTTAGTACTGAAAGATTATCGCTTTGTCTTGATGATTGTTATATATTCAGGATTTTGGATTCTCTATTTTCAGATGTTCGACACTGTGCTATGGTACCTGAAGGATTATGTTGACATGGCACCTGTAAACAATGTTGTTAACAGATTCCTTGCTCTATTTGTCGACAGTCCCTCATGGCAGTTTGATTCTGAACATGTTACTGTCATAAATGCAGGAGCTATTATCTCACTTCAGTTATTTATATCATCGTTTGTAAAGAAATTCTCAGCATTGAAAACTATGGTTGCAGGTATAGCTTTAGGTACTATCGGAATGGGTATTCTAGCGATATCTTCATATGCGTGGATCTTTATACTTGGTATGGTCATCTTTTCAATTGGTGAAATGACTGCTCACCCAAAATTCATTTCTTATATAGGACTAATAGCACCGGATGACAAGAAAGCACTTTATCTTGGATATTCATTTCTTTATGGAGTAATTGGAAGTGGCATAGGCGGTATTTTAGGAGCACTTCTTTATGTTTATTTTGTCGACGAACTTAATCAGCCAGAGGTTCTTTGGCTTGTTTTCAGTATGATTGGAGTTATGACGATAATAGGATTAATCTTGTACAATAAATTCCTTACTCCAAAGCGTAGCTAATCGTACTGTTCCGTACAGCGATTGTGCATATCCGTACAATACAGATATGATCGACACATTGTAAATTGTTGATATATAGCTGTATAACGAATGGCATCGTATTTGAGCGTTTGCAACAACAACGTATATATGCCCTATCATGCTAAGAAGTTACATATTAATGACAATAAGAGACTTCAGAAGACAGCCTGGTTTTTTTATTACAAACATTCTTAGCCTTTCCATTGGAGTTGCTGCTTGTCTGTTGATTGCAGGATATGTAAGATTCCATCGTAGTTACGATATGCAATCACCAAACTATCAGGATACATATCGTATTCAATACAGTCGGTGGGGCGAAAATGAGGACCTTGTAGAATTTGCTAGTGCCTCTCCAACGATAGGACCCGTTATTAAAGAGAATTTTCCCGAAGCACTTTCTTTTGCCAGAGCTTTTAAGACTGAAGGGGTATTCTTTAGCAATGATAAGTTTTTTAAGGAAGACAAGGTTTTCATGTCCGAATCTTCCATTTTTGAAGTTCTTGGCATTCCTGTCATAAATGGTGATAGAATCACCTGCCTTGAAGGCCCTAATACCATAGCTATCTCAGAAGAAACTGCCAGAAAATATTTTGGTAATGATAATCCAATTGGTAAAAACCTTAATCTTAACAAACAAAAAAACTTAACAGTTACATCGGTATTCAAAGACTTGCCGGAAAATATGCATATGAAGGCTGATTTTTTATATCACTAAATGATTGGAAACAAAAGAATCCTGATGTTTTTACAAACGGTTGGTTTTATAGCGGTTTTTTCACATACGTCAAATTTATTAAGGGTACTGATCCTGAAAAGATTAATCGGGGAATTGCTGACTACATTGAGAGAGAATTCGGTAAAGACCTAAAGGAATATAAAATGGGGATGTCATTTAAACTGCAACCACTAAGTGAAATTCATCTGAATTCTCATTTTATGCATGAACTGGAAGCTAATGGAAATAGTAATTCAGTTGATGTATTGGAAATCGTGGGCTGGTTTATTCTCATAATTGCTTGGGTTAATTTCTTTAATCTTACAACTATAGCAACCGTCCGCAAACAAAAGGAGATAGCAATAAGAAAGACCAACGGTGCGTCCAAACGACATTTAATTTCTCAGATGTTTGTATGGTCTGGATTTATTAACATTTTTGCTGTTGTTATAGCACTAGGATTCTTTGAGCTCACAGAACCTATTTTCTGTAGATTTACCGGAATTCCTGAGAACTCTGATGTTTGGAAAGGGGTATGGTTTCCTTTAACTGTTCTAATTGCATTCATTATAGGAACGTTTTCGGCCGGTGCATATTCAATGACAGGTGTTTTCTCGGGGGATATTGTAAATATTCTTAAGGGGGCTAAAACTAATTATAAGGGTGGATCTATTATGAAAAAGGGCCTTGTGACATTACAATTTGTTATCGGTATTGCACTTATTGCTGCAACAATGGGTGTAAGTATGCAGTATAGGTTCCTAAGTAATAGCGACCCAGGCTTTAGGTTGGATAATATTCTAGTTGTTGATGCTCCTGTTGTAGGCGATTCAACATTAGTAAGTAAATACCGCGTTTTTACTGAAGCGGTTGATCACTTAACAGGTGTGCAAGCTTGTGCATTTTCATCTGTCATTCCCGGACAATCAAATATGTTTAACAGGGGAGGGATCTATCGCTATGGAAGCGATGGTAATGACTCACGAAATTACAGGGTTACTGAAACTTCTGCTGATTTCTTCAAAGCATATAATATACATTTTGTGGCAGGTGAAGATTTTACTTCAAATCCGGAAATTGATAAAAACAGAGTAGTAGTAAACGCAAACGCTGCTATGAATCTGGGATTTAGTAAGCCTGAAGATGCTGTTAACCAAAAAATAATAATGGAAGGAAGGCCTTACATTGTTAGTGGTGTAGTAATTGATTTCTATCAGCGTTCAGCTAAGGAATCTATAGAACCTCAGATTTTTAGGTATCCTCAAAGATTTCAGGGACATTTTTCAATCAATAGTGGGAAACGAAATCCTGAAAGCACATTGAAAGAAGTTGGGGAAATCTATAGCATAGTATTCCCTAACAACCCTTTTAACGCATATATGCTGAAGAACTATTATAATCTTCAGTTTGAACAGGAGAAGCAGTATAGTGTTGTTTTTATATTGTTCTCGTTATTGGTTGTTTTTATAACAATATTAGGATTAGTCGGACTTGCAGCTTACACTGCTGAGCAGAGAAAAAAGGAAATCGGGATACGCAAAACTCTTGGTGCTTCACCCATCTGGTTATTCTTACTTATGTTTAAGGATTATATCTGGTTGTGCCTGATCGCTTCATTCTTTGCTCTTCCAATCTTTTTCATTAAATTCAATGATTGGCTATCAAATTTTGCATCAGGTATTCAACCTCACTTGGGATTGTATGTGATACCAATAGCTATTGTGTTATTGATTTCAGTAATTACTGTATGGGTGCAATCATCAAGAATCATACATTTAAATCCTATTGATAATTTGAAATATGAATGACAGCTAGAAAGTTACCTGTTCTATATTTTTATTCTTAGTTTGATATTTGAAACCTTAAAGCAATTGAATCTTGAGACTTTGGAACTCTGTAAAGTCTGCATCTCATAAAACAATAAATCGTAATTTTGCGTTCTGTCTTAACTAACGGAATGTTTTAGTGAAATACTCTCCAGTGCTTGATTATTACAGCGATAATCCTATTGTCGCTGAAATTGTTGCGTTATTAAATCAGAATGAATCTGTACGCATTCACTTGAAAGGTCTAACTGGCTCATCTTCATCCATTATTGCATCATCTGTCTTTATTAAGTCATCTGCCAATTTTCTAATAATTTTAACTGATAAGGAAGAAGCTGCCTATTTTTTCAATGATTTAGAGAATCTGCTTTGTGAACGAGACACTCCATATCATAAGAAGAGTGTACTATTTTTCCCCACAACCTATAGACGCCCTTATGAATTAGAAAAGACAGACAATACTAATGTGTTATCTCGTACTGAGGTAATGAAGCGGCTGAGTGCAAAAGAAACTGGGACTATTGTAGTCACGTACCCTGAAGCTCTAGCGGAAAAAGTTGTTAGCAAGGGATTCCTAAAGAAGAACACTCTTAGGTTGAGCATAAGCGACAACCTATCTGTTGATTTCCTGACTGATGTCTTACAGGAGTATGGTTTCACAAATGTGCAATTTGTTGTTGAGCCAGGGCAATTCTCCATTAGAGGTGGTATTGTGGATGTGTTTTCTTTTACAAACGATCGTCCGTATCGAATTGAGTTTTTTGGAGACGATATTGAATCAATCAGAACATTCGATCCTGCTACACAACTGTCAATTGACAAACTAACCCACATAACAATTACCCCTAATATCCAGGACAGAACTCTATTGGAAACCCGACAGTCTTTTTTGAAATATATCGATGGTAGTGCAACAATCTGGATAAAGGATTTCTCTTTTTCTCTCGATAGGATCAATAAAGAATATGAAAAAGCAGAAAAAGCGTTTAATGAACTTACTGGCGATCTAAAACACCTTGAGCCTAAGGTGTTATTCATAAATTCTGCTGATCTTAAAAAAGAGATAATAAACCATAATATCATTGAATTCGGCTCACAGGTATTATTTAAAGGGAATAGGGATTTCGTATTCAACACTCAGCCTCAACCTTCATTTAACAAGAATTTCGACCTTCTGTTACAGAATGTTAACGAAAACAGTAAATCAGGAATAAAGAATCTGATTGTATCGGATAATTCAAAACAAACAGAGCGAATTCAAACGATCCTTAAAGACCTGAAAACCAGTCGTAATATCTCTCAACTAGATATCAATATCATTGACTTGTCATTACATGAAGGTTTTGTTGATTTCAATGCAAGACTTGCTTGTTATACTGATCATCAGATATTTGAAAGATACCACAAATTCCGAATCAGGGATGGTTTTGCGGGTAAAGAAGCAGTTACCCTTAAGGAGATTTACGATCTTCAGCCAGGAGATTTTGTAACTCACATAGATCATGGAATAGGAAGGTTTGATGGTCTCGAAAAAATAGATAATAACGGTAAGCAGCAGGAGGCAATAAGGCTTGTTTATCAAAATAACGACATCCTATATGTCAGCATCCATTCATTACACAGAATTTCGAAGTATGTTGGTAAAGAAGGAACAGCCCCTTCACTTAACAAGCTTGGCTCCAATGCTTGGAATAAGCTCAAAAGCAAAACCAAGCAAAGAGTTAAAGATATTGCCAAAGACCTGATTAAATTATATGCAGAGCGAAAATCTTCTGAAGGACATTGCTATCCTCCTGACAATTATATGCAGCATGAGCTTGAAGCATCTTTCATTTATGAGGATACACCCGATCAGGTAAAAGCAACTGCCGATGTAAAAAGGGATATGGAGAAGACCTATCCAATGGACAGACTCGTATGTGGAGATGTGGGATTCGGTAAGACTGAAATTGCTATAAGGGCAGCCTTTAAAGCTGTGAGCGATAGTAAACAGGTGGCTGTTTTGGTTCCAACAACAATATTGGCATTGCAACATTATCAGACTTTCCAGGACAGATTGAAAGAATTCCCTGTAACTATTGATTACCTAAACAGATTCAAGAATGCTAAACAGCAAAAAGATACTATCAAGAAACTCGAAGAAGGAAAAATCGATATACTCATTGGAACACATCGTATTGTTAGTAAGGATATAAAGTTCCGCGACCTCGGATTGATGATTATAGATGAAGAGCAGAAGTTTGGTGTTGCTACTAAAGAAAAATTGAAACAGATGAAAGTTAATGTTGATACGCTAACACTCACTGCAACACCAATACCTCGGACTTTACAGTTTTCTCTAATGGGAGCCAGAGACCTTAGCATTTTGAATACCCCACCTGCTAACCGATATCCGGTACAGACAGAGTTGCATCCATTTAATGAAGAGATCATTAGGGATGCAATTCATTATGAGCTTTCACGTGGAGGTCAGGTCTTCTTCGTCAACAACAGAGTCAAGAATATCATTGAAGTGGCGGGAATGATACAAAGACTTGCGCCTGATGCCCGAATAGCTATTGGACATGGTCAAATGGAAGGGCATAAGCTTGAAAAAGTAATGCTTGACTTCATTGAAGGTAACTATGATGTGCTTATAGCAACTACCATTATTGAATCGGGCCTCGATATACCAAATGTCAATACAATTATAATAAATGATGCCCACAATCATGGTCTTAGTGACCTTCATCAGTTAAGAGGTAGAGTGGGACGAACCAATAAAAAGGCATTCTGTTACTTATTGGCTCCTCCTGTCTCGGCTCTTACAGATGAAGCACGTAAACGTTTAAAAGCTATTGAGGAATTTTCAGCTTTGGGAAGTGGATTTAATATCGCTATGCGAGATCTCGATATAAGAGGAGCCGGCAATATTCTTGGTGCTGAACAGAGTGGTTTCATTTCTGAAATAGGGTTTGAAATGTACCAAAAGATACTTGATGAGGCTGTAATGGAACTTCGGAATAGTGATTTCAAAGGGCTTTATGAAGAGCCGGCAAAGAAGGAGTATGTACGAGAGTGTCTTATTGAAACTGATCTTGAAATTATGCTTCCCGACTGGTATGTTTCAAACATTACTGAGAGACTTAGCTTGTATAAAGAACTTGATAGTCTCGAGGTTGAAGATGATCTAAACGCTTATCAGGAAAGGTTGATTGATCGGTTTGGACCAATTCCATCTCAAGCTCAGGATTTGATTAATACAATCCGTCTAAGACGGGCCGCACGGAGCCTTGGATTCGAGAAGATTACACTTAAAAATAGTGTTATGACTGCTACATTTGTAACGGATAAGGAATCACCATTCTATCAAAGTGAAATCTTTACAAGCGTTCTTCAATTTATTCAGGTTTATCATAAAACAGTTAGAATGAAAGAAGTAAATGATAAACTTAGTTTAACATATAGGGATGTTACCAATGTCTCCGGTGCAATCCAGGCTCTTATTCCGTTAGAAGAAATGATTTCGAGATGAATGTTAATATTCAGCAATCGGACACACTTTCCCAACTTCCTATAGATAGTGGTTCCTGGATCAAATCAGTAGTAATATTTCAGTATTCATAAAGTGCATTTGTTTCCATATCTTCTCGTATCAAGAAAGGGTATTTTAGGCAGTTCTTCGCTAAAGAACGGTCAATACACGGTTAAAATCCCTGGATGATACGGAAATAAATCCAATATAAATCCAATTATCTCCACTTGAGTGAAAGGTTTATAGTTACAACTGTTCCGGTCGCAGCAGGGCGGTTATTATCATTTGTGTCATTGTTAGATTCATTCAGGTCAGTGATTTTAATCGTATTCAATCCTGTTTGATCCAGACTGTTAAGTAATTCAAGCCTTTTCCCTATGGTTGACAGACCAAAGTGCTCATGTTTGCTAATGTTTTGTGATTGAGAAGCTGCTCTTCCAATTCCGTTATCCTTAACAGTTATTTGAAGTGTTTCATTTATCCTTTTGAATTCAACCCATATCTGCCCTGTGCCAAGCTGCGGATTAATAGAATGTTTTATTGAATTTTCAATTAAAGGTTGAATGATCATTGGAGGCATAAGGAGATGACAAACATTTGATTCATTTTTAAGTTCAATCTTCAGTTTCCCTTCAAATCTCACAAGTTCCATTTTTATATACTTCTGTAGAAATTCTATCTCTTCAGCAACCAACACATAATCCTTCCCGGCATTAGAGAGGTTTGTACGTATTATGGACGATACGTTATTCAGGTATTCGAGTGATTCATTAATATTCCCTCTTAATATAGACGACTGTAAAGAAGTTAACGCATTGAAAAGAAAGTGAGGATTCATTTGAAACTGAAGTGACCTTAACTGTAACTCTGAGTTTTCCATTACAAGTCTTGATTTTTCCATTTCTCTTTCACGGAGTCGGTTATACCTTAATCTGAAGAGCCCATATGCTAAAATAATAGCAATAGTTAATGTCACTAATCCAAACCACCATGTGTTCCAAAAGGGTGCTGCAATTGAAAAAGAAAAATTTCTTTGAATAAGTTTGTTATTCTCAAGGTCGGACATCTCAAGAATGATAGAGTAGTCTCCTGGCCTCAATGATTGAAGGATGATTTGATTACCTTGAATCCAACCTTTGTTATTAATGTTGTACTGATATTTTAAGTTTCTGGCTGAGGGATACCTTATTCCTCTGAAATTAAATGATATCTGATGTGTTGAAAATGGCATCATCTTCCCGACAATGTCTGAAATATTATGCTTTTGGTCATTTATATTGAGATTATATATATTTATTGGTAGCTCTGCATTTGCTATTGTTTCAGCTTTGATTCTAATAATTTCATCGTTTGTATGAACGAGCAAGTTGCCGTAGGGATCAAGAATTGGATATCCTGCTGATATAAAACTATACCCATTATTGGCATTGTAAAACTTAGTCACATTCGCATGCTTGTACCAAGTGTCTGCATCAGTACAATTTTCTTTGCGGTATTGTCTGCCATCAGGTTCAATTATATTTAAACCTGCATTGGTGCCGATATAAAGTTTTTGTCCTGAGAATTTTAACCATTTAATTATGTCGCCGACAACTCTCATCTTACTAATATCAAGTTCATTAATTACTCTGGGTTCCTTTATGTACTCTACTCTATATATGTGGTTATTACTGGTAAGGCAAACAATCTCACCACCTAGGCCGATATCCATTCCAGTAATACTATTATCAATTGAAGAGTTTTCTGAATTGAGTCTTGAGATCTTCTCTTCATTAATCATAAGTAATCCGTTGAATTGTGAGGCGAAATAAAGTACATTGTTGTATTCAAGCACTTTAGTAATTTTATAATCAATATTGGGAGTTCTTTCAAGTTCTATAATCTCATTCGGTTTATTTATATCTGGTAGATACGAAATTGGTGTGTAATTAATGGCAGTATACATCCCAGTTTGTCCAGTAATTTCATTTTCTTTTAGGAAAACAGGACCATTGCCACAAGGAATAAACCTGTTTAATTCAGGGATGGAAGCTCCACCCCAACTAGTTTGTATGTAAAGTTGATTTTTATACTTCCACAAGGAAGTGAACTCAAGACTCAGACTCAAATCAAACAATCTCCTCTCTTTTAAAGAATATTTTTTCTCTATCTTTCTGTATTTTGATTCAATATATGTTTTGATCTGATTTTTAGTCAACAATGTTTCATTGTTTTCATTATTGCGATAAATAACTCGTTCTCTTGTTAGGATTATCAGACTGTCACCAAGGAATGCCTTGTCAATAATTTTTTCTCCCCTCAGACTAATATAATCTAATAGTGATTCTTTATAGGCTATAAGCCCATTTGAACTTCCAAACCATGTTACACCAGATTTTGTATCATATAGAATTTTATTAACTGAATATGTATTGTTAGGTATGTCAAAAGGAATAAACTCTCTTTGTTTAGAATCATATAGCCGGATTCCGCCTGGAAATCGTCCATCTTGAAGCCCACCCAACCAGATTAATCCATTTTTAAATGGAGCCATTCTCCAGATAAAAAAGCTGCTATCCGGGATCGATTCAACTTTGTTTAAACCTGAACTAGTTATTGTAAATTCCTGAAGTGTTGAACCCTCACTGCCATATAACTTCCCATTGTGCCAGATTAAGGAAAATTTACGGATTGGATCTATTCGATGGCATTTTGTAATTAGCGGATTATATTGGTTATAATCAAGCTGATAGAAACCAGCTGATTTTCCTTTCAATACACTAAAAAAGATCCCTGTCGGAGTTTCAGTAAATGAAAGTACTATCGACCGGACCGATACGTCTTTATGATAATCAATTTCAACTAAAGTGCTATCAATAAGCATATAAAGACCATTTTCAGTGCCCACGAACAATTGGTTGTACTTTTTGCTGTAGTGAAGCGTTCTGTATATTTGTTTGGTATTGTCAGTGCCACCTCTCAATTCATTTTTGATTTCATCATCCACAATCGTAACCAATCCTCCATAAGAGCAGCCTGCATATAGTTTATTATGCTCACCTAAACATAATGCCCCTATTTTGTTAGACGGTAATCCGTTCTTTTTATAGAAATTAGTAAATGAGGTTCCATCGAACTTTGAAAGCCCATTATTGGTTGCAATCCAGAGGATGTTGTGGGCGTCTAAAACTAAATCCCATACAATGTTATTGGCCAGACCATCATCTTCTATGAAATGAACAACAGGTTTGATCTGTGCAACTGATAGTTGCATCCCAGCAAATAGCATTATTGAAATAATCAGTAACCTGTAGTTTATCACTGAATAAAAATAACATTGTGACGGTCAAAATTAAACAAAAGTCCTATAAATTTCCATGGAATAAAAAACCCCGTAAAAAAACGGGGTTTTTCTGATATTAAAACAAACATTATTCTGAATATTATAAGGTTGCCATATTGTAGATATCTTCTTCTACTGTGCTGATTGTTCCAATTCCAAATGTATCAACAAGAATCTTTGCAACATTGGGAGAAAGAAAAGCTGGTAGCGTAGGTCCGAGGTGGATATTCTTAACCCCCAGGTGTAAAAGAGCTAATAATACAATTACAGCTTTCTGCTCATACCATGCAATATTGTAAACAATTGGCAGATCATTGATATCATCGAGTCCGAATACTTCTTTCAGTTTGAGAGCGATTATTGCTAGAGAATAGCTGTCATTACATTGTCCTGCGTCTAGGACACGTGGAATTCCTCCTATGTCTCCAAGTGCTAGCTTGTTATAACGATATTTAGCACATCCTGCAGTAAGAATTACTGTATCTTTTGGAAGCTGTTGAGCGAAGTCTGAATAATAACTGCGTTCTTTGTGACGTCCATCGCAACCAGCCATTACAAAGAATTTCCTTATGGCTCCTGATTTTACTGCTTCAACAACTTTGTCTGCCAGAGCCATTACTTGATTATGAGCAAATCCTCCTGTTATAAACCCATTTTCAATTTCGAATGGTGGCTGACATCTTTTGGCGTGCTCAATTATTTCAGTGAAATCTTTCTGCTGACCAGGCTTGCGTTCTGCGATGTATTTGAATCCTGGGAATCCCACTGCACCGGTTGTGTATACTTTATCTGAGTAATTACTGGTTGATGAAGGTGGAACCAGACAGTTAGTAGTAAATAGGATAGGGCCATTGAAAGTCTGGAACTCTTCTTTTTGCTTCCACCATGCATTGCCATAGTTTCCTACAAAATTGGAATATTTGCGGAATGCTGGATAGTAATGCGCAGGAAGCATCTCGCTATGCGTATAAACGTCAACACCTGTATTCTTAGTTTGCTCGAGTAATTCTTCAAGGTCTTTTAGATCGTGACCACTAACAAGGATTCCTGGGTTGTTTCTTACACCAATGTTTACTTGTGTAATTTCCGGGTTGCCGTATGTTGTGGTATTTGCCTTGTCGAGAAGTGCCATAACTTCAACACCAAATTTACCTGTTTCCATTACAAGGTTAATATGAGTATTCAGATCGTCGTCATCCGTTAGCAGGTAATCGAGTGTTTTTAAAATGTGAAGGTTTACAGCTTCATTCTCAAAGCCTAGGTTAAGAGCATGTTCTGCATAAGCTGCCATACCTTTGAGTCCGTACAGTGCAAGTGCACGCAATGAGCGGGTATCTTCAGTCGGGGCATCAATACGCGGATTAATTGTATAGGCGGTTGATTCGATTACAGAGTCATCTTTAGATGACCATTTACAAGCGAATTTCAGATCAGCATCATTAAATACAACACCTTCATTTGCCAGACTAGCGCGTAATTCATCACGCATCCTAATGGTTTCTTTTATTTGTCCATAAAAGAAGTCTTTGTCGAAATTTGCATTTGTAATTGTGGAAAATAATACTCTGATGGCCATATGGGCTGCAGGGTTAACCGGTAAATTCTTTGCGGCTGCCCTAGTTGCAAAGAATGACATACCTTTAAGCAGATGAACATTTAAGTCCTGGAAATTGATGGTTGGCTCATCAATACCACAAACACCACGATTGGCGGAGCATCCTGTTCCTTTGGCTGCTTCCTGACACTGATAACAAAATAGACTCATAATAATGTTACGTTTTAAATTAGTTGTTGAATTTCGGAGCAAAAGTATAAAGTTAAAATTGATTATACAAGAGTTTAGGTACATGTATACCTAAAATAGAATGATTTTAATTAATTACTTTCAATCAAATTGCGTAACAACCATTAAATCAGTATCTATGGGTGTCATTATTTCGAACTTAAAAAGCAAGTTGTAATAAAATAGAACAATAAATAAACAATTCGTTGAAATGAGTACAAATTGAGAATGGAATTTGCGCAATTGAAAACCAATTATAAATGTCTAAATACAACTAAAGATCATAAACTCTTGAACTTTATCACTTTTATCTTTGACATTATCTTAGATTTGAGACTGATTAGATTTGATTATGCAAATTATTTATATCAATTATGGAAATAAGGAGGTACAACAAGCAGACTGACTAAGCAGCACTTATGAGGATGATTGAAATGAAGAAGGTTGGGAATATGCAGACGATAAAAATGAAGATGACCCAATTTATGTCATGAATGAAGTTATCCACTAGAATTAAGAGTCAGATAACTCATTTAGTTTTATTCTGACTGATTATGCGATATTAAATGTATATGTAGAGTGATTCTTTTTATAATATTTCTGAATTCCTCAGCGGAAACCGGTAATTTTACAACATTGTAATTTCTTAGATTGTAGTATGTTGTGATATCATCAACAAATTTGTCTCTGACTCCCATGATTACGACTGAATTCTCATGCAGTATTTTTTTAATTCCGTAATTCCATCCGCGACCCTCAATCTCAAGGCGACCAACTTCATCAATAATGACCACTTCTGCTGTCGGACAATTTTTTAGAATCCTGGTGCCTTTCTCTAAACCTTCAGATTGAATAATGAACCTTCCAACTTGCATATCCGGAGCATGTAATTCACCTATTCTGAGAAATGCTATTTCTCTCCCTGTATTCAATGGCCTAATATTATAACCTATAGTTTTCTTGTCCTCAAAAACCCTGGGACTTGTGAATCCATCAATACTGATGTTATTTAATCGTAATTCATCGGCGATTTTATTGAGCAAGGTTGTCTTTCCTTCTTCAATAGTACCAGTAATGATGAAAACTTCAGCTACATGTTGAGTATTGTTTCTTAGGGTGGAGGTTATACGGCTATCGGCAATGGCAAATAGCAGTCTTATAACTTCACTTGGTCTTCTTATGAAAATGCTTGCATCTGGAAGATTTTTAATTAGTTGCGGCAATGATTCAAAGGCTATTTCTAAGGCTTGCCCCGCATTTTTCAGCCAGCTATTTCTGATCTTATCTCTTATAGCTGGATTGTAAAGTTCGGTACCCAAAACCGAGAAACCTATAAATACAACTGCAGCCCGAACATTCATTTTAACACCTGTAATTAGTCCTGAGATAAGATCACTCTTGCCACCATTCAGGTAACTGATTGTAATAGTAGCAAGGATGGTGATAGTCATGAAAGAGATCCAAAAGCGGGGTCTTGAAATTTGTCTCATTGCACGTTTATATCTTAAGACCCAGATAATAATAACGACAATAGATATTGGAAGCCACACTAATATATTATAGCTGCTATTAATGTATAATAATACTATCATTGTAATCAGAGAGAATGCCAGCCAGACAATTGAATACTGAAATGATTGAGAAATATGAGTATTAGGGCTTAGATTGTCCTTAAATTTATAGTATGTTTTGTGGCTGCCATCAGTTCTTGTACTGAGAGTTCTCCCGGTTCTTATTCCAAAAATTGCAGTAATAGTCCCAAATATTACATAAAGAGAAAGTAGAGCGATTAGCGGCTCCCAAAAAAGGGGAGTGGTGATGTTAAGTTCTTTTTGGATGAAATATAGCAGACCTTTGTATATATCGACGATGTTGTTACCATAATAAATTAGGAGATTTGCAATTTTTTGAAAAAACACCCACGACATGGCAAGGATGGAACCGAAAATATAGCCAGTGATATTGCGGCCAAATACCCTAACAGAGAATTGGAAAAGTAATGATTCCATCAGGATAGCAACCATGGGGCCAAAAATGACTGCACTTGGTGACATAGTTTTCATTATGGCACATACAACTCCGCTCCTCCAAAATAGCCCTCTGTCTTTCCACTTATAACTGGCAGAAATAAGTAGTATAACACCGATAGCGGTGAGAATATTACCTTTAAACGGAATGTGTAGATTGTGAAGGAAGCTTCCAAGAATTATTTCAGAAGCCGCCCAGGTGGTCCCGATGACAGAAGCTTTAAGCCAGGCTTCCTTTCTCTCTGCTGCATGATTCATGGGCTAAAGATATTGAAAAAAAAACCGTTGACGGAACAGACCTGTTCCTTTAACCCACTGTATTGTCAGTATTTTAACTTATCCTTTTTTGTCGTTGTCCACGATCTGTCCACGAGAATTTCGGGTACAAAAAGAAGAGTTTACAATCGTTTTAACGATGGGGTAAAGATAGTGATTATATTTCACTTTTTATTTATTTGTCCGAAAAATAAGAGAAAAATCGGACAAGCTATTCATTTTTTATTGTTAAGTTCTCAATTTTTATTTGCCGAAATTGTGTTGTTAGTTCTTCTAGCCTCTTCATCAATTCTTCAAAAGATAAGCTATCTCCATATATAAAGCTCGCTATCATATCTTTATAGTCATTAGCCCATCTTTCCTGATTCTCGGCGGAGGGTATAAATACTATCTCTGATGGGTGGTGTTTGCTATAGTCCACATATCCAAGATGATAATTGGTTTTTCTATGATTTACAATTTTTGAGTACAAGTCAATATCTTCTAATGCATCCTTACCATATTCCGTATCCATTAGTTTCTCTAAATCATATAAATGTCTAGACATCCTTATGTGTCGAGGATTATCTTTGCTAAACTCTTCGCTTAGAAGGAATACCTTTTCTAAAAATGTTCGTGTAGGTAAAACAGTTGGTATATTACATGTACTTACACTATCTTCCTCTGGAAAATGCTCAAAAATGAGAGATGAGATGTTTCGCAACTCACACGGTTCTGACATAGATAAACAACTTATTTCTATCTTAACGACAGGGGCGACATACTCCTTTTGGTCTGCCAGTATGCTTGTGTAGTTAACGAATATAACAGTTGGGTCTTTGTCTGAATCAGCATCTTCTTCCGGGGTTACTGTATAACTTTCGACTCCCAGTTCTTTTAATTTTTCGTCCAATTCAGTAATTAGAATTTCATTAATGTATCTATGCGATTTTTTTCTTAAAGTTTTCCTTTGATTATTATTTTGTGGCTCATCTCCAAAAAAGGGATAATATAAAGCCAAATCAATATCTTCTGAAAAGCGTTGAATTAAATTCCAACCTTTGCTTAATGATGTTCCTCCTTTAAACGAGAGATGTGTAGCACAAGTTGTTTGAAATAAAGCTTTTAAAACAATGCTAACCCACCAATCTTTTTCTATTGCATTTTCTACAGGTATTCCCGTTTTTTCTGATACGCTTGTTAAAATTGCTAAGCGTTCTTTAAGTTCAAGTCTTTGCCAACTGCTCATACCCTATTCTCTTTTATTGCTTTCTGAATAACAGTACGTATCCATTGTGGAGCATATTGTAAATCTTCGGTAAAAGTAACAATATCTGTATCAGATAAATTAGAAATAATCTTTTCTAACTTTTTAGACACTTCATTGCCTATATTGTTTTCTCCCAGTTCTTTTAGAGATTCGACAACTAAAGGCATAAGCATTCCTTTGTATGCAAAATTTCGAGGAGCACTATGTTTTAGTAATATTTTTCGATTCCCAATTTTTATCGTTCTTGTAGAACCTGTGGTTAGAAAAACTGCATTCATAGGTACTTGTGTTGAAAATCCCAATTTATTTAATGCAGTGCTCCCCGTTGGTAAAATGGAAACATTATCTCTTTCTGCGATAGATTTCACAATCTCATCGATAGAAGGAGTTATTACTCCAAAACGGGTTGTTTCAGGATAGAGATAAATTCCTTTTGACAAACGAGTTAAAAATCCTTCTTCTGATAATCTCTGAAGAGCTTTAGTTACAGTTTGATCATTTTGCAAGTCAGAAAAGCTATTCACAAAGTAGATGGTCCCTTGTTTTCCTGCTTCTATACGTTCTTTGACTATTTGGGCAATTTTCTTATTGATATCCATAAGACACGATTTTGTCCGAAATATACGATATTTTTCGGACAAATAGAGGCGTTACTATTTTTAATGTTACAAAACAAGCAATATGCATCCTGAAGAAAATTTTCCACTCATTTGAATTGTTTTACAAAAGCATCGAAACTACTTAAAAATACATTAAGTTCTGTTGTATTTGGAGCATCCTGATTTATAGCTCTTGCTTGATCATGAACCCAATCAGAACAATCTCCCATTCCTTTTTCTATTTCTTCATACAAATCTATAGTAAAAGGAGCTTTTTTTAGCCTTTGAGTCTGAATAGCAGGGTTAAATCGTTGAATGGCATCATTAAAAAGCTTTTCTTCAACACATCTTTCCCAACTTTCCCTTAATAATCCACACCAAGCTTTTGCTTGGTAATAATATTCATCTATATTTCCCGATTTTTCTATGGGGTTGAGTGATTGCAGTTTTTGTTTTAATTTAGAAATACGCTCTTTGACGTTCATTGCAGGCCATGGTAATTCGGAAATAATGATTCCAGGGATATTTTGCACTTTCCTTATTGTCGTATATATACAATCAATTTTATTTTCAAGAGCAATAGTTTGCAAAGACATAAAAAACGAAATATCATGAGTGAAAACAATGATTTGTCGTTCCTCAGACTCCTCAACAATACGTTTAGCAATCACATATCTTCTTTTGTGGTCTAAAGAATTAACAGGATCATCAAAAAATATACCTTTAACATAATCGCCAATTTGAGCCTCTGAAAGAAAGTCTGCGAGTGCTATAGCTCTTTGTTCTCCCTCACTTAAAACTTTTGTAGGAGTCCGTCCTTTTAAAGAAAGCTTCTTTAATGTAGTACCTTTACTTCCTCTCTGTTGAATTTCAACCTTGAAGTTGGCATTCAGGGTTTTACATTCTTTGTTAAATGTATTTATATAATCATCAGTAACATATTTGGTAAAAATATCTTTCTGCTTAGAAGTGACTTTCCTAGTTGTAAACTGTTTGCTCTCTGCTTTTTTTATCCACTTTAAAGTATTTATATACTCCTCCATTTGACCCAATAAAGGAGAAAGCTTACATCTATCAAGATACTCATTATTTGATTTTTCAAGTAACTCTTTTCTCTCTTTAATTTTTCCTTCATTAAGCCTTGATAGATTTTCAGAAAGAATATTGTCTAACTTTTGGACAAATGAGTCATCTATTCTGGCAGATTTAATTGTAGGATTCCATTCTAAATTTTCCAAAGAAGAAATGATTAGACTACAGAGCTCTTTTTGCGACAATAGAGTGGATTCAATACCTAACAGTATATCTTCATGATTATCTTTCAACCATCCACCTAGAATGGAGTCTCTTTTAACAAGTTCAAAATCTATTTGCTTGTATTGATCAGTTAAGTTAGCAATATCTCTATTACTAATTTTAAGTTCATTTTCTGCTTTTCCAGACAAAAAGGTCCAATAAGAGTGTATTAATTTTATAGACTCTTTATCTAAAGGTTGCTGACATAATATGCATATATCCTTTTCGTTTGGGTAAATACTGTCATTTACATTTTGTAACTTAGAATACGCTTCTGCCGATTTTATAAAATTTTTCCATTCATCACTTCCTATAGATTTTAGATTGTCTGATTTGAATTGCTCAATCCCGTCTGCTTTAGATAATTGTATATTCTGTTTATGGTTGGAAATTCTTAATTTTAAACTCTCAAGATTCTCTGTAGTAAACAGTGGATTAATTTTATTTATTTTCTCATTTAATCCACTAAGCAATAATTTTATTTTTCGTATTTCATCCGCTTTCTTTTGTACATCTGTAGTCTTTAATATATTTAACTCTCTTACATCTTTACCATTTTGCTCCTTTTCTTTATCCGAAATATCAGCAATTTTCTTAAGTTCTGAGATCTTTGAGTTTGCTGAGAGATTACCGATCACAATCTTAGTTGATGTTTCTCTATCAAAGTAAAGATTAAAGGGATTTACTGTTCGCTTATTTGATATTTCAGTAAACAACATACTCCCAATCGATTCTAAAACATTAATAAATTTATCAAAAAATGAAAGTGAGTTTGGCGTAAATCTTAATTCATCTTCCTGATTTAGATGCGCTTGAGCACATGAAGAATCAAAGACAGAAAACATATTGAACACCGAATCATCTGCCTGTTCTGGATATGGTATTTCATATTCTGTTGTATCTTTAACAAATTTAAATACACAAGTGGGAGGGTTTACTGCTTCTGTCGCATATATATTCGGGATGATATTCTTATCTCCTCTAGATTTGAACACTTTGTTTAGTAACCTAATATATCCTGACTTTCCAACACCATTTTCACCATAAATCAAAGTCAAATTCTTCCCTATAGGTATAATTTGATCATTTTTCAATGCATTCACATTCTTTATACTATGTATTTCTTTTAATGTGAAATTTGAGTCTTCTTTATTTGTGACTGTTTCATTCAATTTTATGTTTGGACGCTCACCTGCCTTTTCGACAAGATCATTATCTTCCTTGAAAAAAGTATAAGTTGTTTTCAGGGTTTCGTCTGTTATTTCTACATTGTTTAAAATAAACGACGCAACATATTTTTCCCAATATGCCAATGTTCCAATCCATTCTATGATTTCTTGCTCTATAGTTTTTCCCATTGTTTTGCAATATTATGCTTACGTTACAAAGTTAAGAAATAATAAGAGCAAAACTATATTTTATAAAATCATCTTTAGAAGATAACCTTTTGAACAAAAGGCTTTAAGCAAGGATTTCCAGCGATAGAGGTAACGATTTGGCAACTATGCCTATTTCTGCATTTTGCGCTGCATTTCCTCAAATAACTCAATGCAAATATATAAAATTTTCCTATATCCATATAATAAAAATGAATTTGTAATCTTTATCCAAATGCTGGGACTCTGTAATATAAAAACTGCAAAATTTACGTGGAAATGACGGGCACGAGAATCAAAGAGGATATGCAACTACTCTCCAAAAGGGTTAAGGATAATTATCGGATGTTGTATAGTTAATCAGGCAGATGCTCTGTATAAACTCAGCTTGTCATCAAACAACGTATTATTTTTTTACGTATCTTTTTCTTTCAATATATCATTTATGAGTTCTATAACCAATTCTGGATATACTGTTTCTACATAATTTTGTGCTCTGTTTAATACCGTCCAATAAATATCACCATTTTCACCCTGAACTAATGAATTCCAATGTGTTGGGAAATACCGTACTAACATGCCTAAATAATATGAAAGTAAAAATGTTAGTGCAATTTCTGAATAATAGTTTTTATCATCAAATGGCTGAACTATATGTAAAACAGGTATTGCTCCAAACATTTTGTTTACATATTTATGAAGAAATAATGGTAAATGTTTAGCAAATATTTCACTACTGCAACTCAATTCATAGGTTTGGTTTGAATTTATAACGGTGTATCCAAACTCCTCAAATGTATGTTTTATCAATTCAAATTGTGAATTGACTTTACAGCGGAACCCCGATTCGCTATAAAATGACATTTCATTTACAGAACAATACTTCTCCTCAACTCCAAGATTCTTTAGGTCTGCATTTAAGTCAGGTATTCTTGAAATTAGGTCATTAAGCGTAAAGCCAAAACCTATATTTGGAATATTATACCCTAATCGCCAATCTACACCACCCGAATTTACGTGAATAGAAATTCTATTTTGAGTTTCATTTATTAACTCTGAAAATAAGCCTTTACAGGTTTTCACCTCCAATTGCCCAATGTTTTTAAGACTTTTGCTTATTTCACTTCCCAAAAGAGCATTTGACCAATTTATTGTTTGTAATCCGTGTCCTGCTATTAAACTACTTTCTCCGCTATTGGGTTTTAGTAATAATATCAATGCTCTACTTAATGTACTTATTCCATAAAATGTCAGTAAGGGACGAAC
The DNA here is from genome assembly GCA_964547915.1 of uncultured Lentimicrobium sp. Taxonomy (GTDB): domain Bacteria; phylum Bacteroidota; class Bacteroidia; order Bacteroidales; family Lentimicrobiaceae; genus Lentimicrobium. Next base: position 166,983 of record CAZJPP010000002.1, on the reverse strand, counting down.
AGTATAATTTGCTAATGCTGCATTTTTAAAAAATTCACTTGATTGTTTAGCTGCAGAATTAATTTCTTTGGTCCTTATTGAATTCAATTTTCGATTATGAATTTTATGAAACCATTTTTGTACAACATCTCTATTTTCGAGTTGTAACAATTGTTGCATTATTTCTATTTTGTCCATAAACTAAAATAATTATTTTTTAGTCCACAAAAACTGTCCGACTACTGTCATCCACATTGTAGCCAATTTGTATATTGGCGCACCATGCAATACATAAAATGACTCCCTTTTCGCTTGCAAAATTAGCAAATATTTGATAAACAGCCAGAATTGTGACTAAAAAAGGTTCTATCTAACCAAGTTAGCCAACAACCAACCAATCCAAAGCATATTTTTTCCCTTTTTTATCTGTTAAACATATTTCCCATGTAGGGAAATATGAAATATCAATGCTCTAATTCCTGTTTTTCTTGGATTTTAGTTTGTTGCCCTTATCGCAGACGGTAGAAGTTATTCTCGTGCATCGGTTATTCTTGCGGGCTTCCGCCTCTCCAAACGGCTGAGAAGCCATGAGCGGGAAATAACCGAAGTTGCGCGGGAAATAACTTCGGGACTACCCCTACTACTGCCTGAATCCCCTCTTTGGCTTCTTTTTTTTCTTTTTCACGGGAAGTTGTTCTTCCTCTCGGTTATTAGTATCAGGTGTAAGCACCCCGAAAACAGAGGATAACCTTAAATCGGGTGAATTGGAATCTTGTTTATTTGCAAACTTGATTTCAATCATATCTGCATATCTGACGATTTGCACATCTTCCGTCTCTTTTTTCTTTTCACCAGCAAAATCTTGTTCAGGAGCTTTCAGTTCCCGTTCTTGCATCCGTAGTTTATTCGTCATGCTACCGTTCTTCATGGTATTGCAATACTCGAACGTTTCAGATAGTTGCCGATTATAGCCGAACAATTTATCAAAACCTTTTTCTACATTCTCGAATAAAGTTGTACGATCAAAACCGCCTGTTATTACACCTTTCTTGGTGTTGCGGTGGTTGGTTAGCGGGCTTATCTTGACTTTGTTCGATTGGTCTTTACGGCTCACAATCAAATGGCAGTGCATGTTCAGGCGGTTGTCGGAACGGTCGCGACTAAAATGGATTTTGCCGTAAAACTTGATATCTTCGGCTGATAATCCCTTATTAAAGTTTCGGGCGTATTCGGGAATGAATACTTCACGGATATACCGTTTCATGGCCTCGGCTTGCTCCTGCTCGGTGCTTCCCATCGCTTGCAATTCCTTTTTCGATGGGCTGACGTGAACGGTATAAAACTTGGCATCGGTCTTTAAGAGTTGCCCAATATTCGCGTCAATGTCTTTTACAACTTGGGATTTATAGACATTATCATCCGTAAGGTTGAAAAAACCTTCGGTATAGATTCCCTGTTCTATCCGTTGCAAATCCTCATGTTCTAAATAATTGGCTAACTGCCGGCTACTGCCGGCATTGTTATATGTGCCATTGGATGGTGGCGGAAAATCTATATTCATGCTTGCTACTTGTTTATGAGGGTCATTATTTCCGCTTTCAAGTTCTCTTTGCGCTTGCCGTCCATTACTCCACAACTTGCCAAATCTGCATAAAGGCTAATCAACTTCAAAAGTTTGGCATTATCTCTTTTCTGCACTTGGGATAGCGTGCCGATTTGTTTACCCTGACCGTTTATCACATTAGCATGTTCGGTAAATTTGTCGCTTAACCTTTGAAGTACGGCATTGTATTTCTCTTGGTTCTTCTCCAACTGTGAAAGAACAAGCGTTTCCAAAGCCTTCACTATTCCATCGAAGCGAACGGCTATCGAATTGGTCGCCCGTATTATCGGGTTAAGCTCTTTTTCTTCGTAGTTCCGAATGAAACGGATTATATCGTCCTGCCGTTTGTTAATCTTGGCAAGTTCCAACTTTACCGATTCGGGAGCATCGGCGGGGTTGATGTGGGCTTTGTCTATATAACCAAATGCCAACTTCACAACTTCACTTTTTTTCAGCGAATAGCGTTTTCCGATTTTCTCTACCAAATCACCCGTTTGCTTGTCTATGGAAACGGTGGTATATACTATCTTCTGACCTTTATTTTGCATAAGTAATTACTTTTTAATCGATTTTTGAATAATTAAACACCTGATAATTAGCTATAAATGGAAAAGGCTAATTATCGAACTAATTACAGCGTGTTTTTATAACACGCTAAAGCCGAAGGCTTTGCCCCGCAGGGCAAGAGGGAGAACAGGACGAAGTCCAGTTCCCTCTTGCTTAATTCAGCGAAACAAACAGAGCCGGTAGGCGATGCTGTTTCTGCTGAATGCGGAGCCATTAACAGGAGGCGTAAACTACAAACAAGCCTCCTTCATTTGCTCTGTTCTGCTTAAATCGTAAAAAGCCAAATCATACCTCGCTTTCCTCGGTTTTATCCTTGTCTTTTGCTATCGGGTGTTTCTTTTCAAAATCCTTATAGGTTTGAAAATCCATGTGCGAACGCACAAATTCCCGCACATCCGAAGTACGGTAATAGGTCTTATGACCTACCATAAAGAAAGGGAGTTTTTTACTTGTCCGGTATCTTTGAAGTGTCCGATAGGATACTTTTAGCAGAAAGGCTAAATCCTGATTGTCAAGTAGTTTTTCATCAGGGTCAAATACCTCGTTGGTGTTAATCAGGGATTTTAAGTCTTGACCTATTTCCGTTAACTTTTTGGATAGCTTTTGCATCCATGTTTCAAAATCGTCGTTATTGATATACATATTACTTCATTTTTCAAATTAAACATTCTTGTTTTCAATCGATTTATGAAGCAAAGGACGGAAGATTGAAGAAAACAAAATAGGGGAATCCCTATGGACTCCCCTAAAATTATCTTTCAGAATTCTAAAATTCAGCCACTTACAAATTTATCTTTTTTCATCTTGTTTTTTCGACTTTCACGTACGATAAGATTTTTCAGATAATCCAATGCTTTTGTCAGGTTATAAGGTTTCCGGCTAAATATTCTGCCTTTGGATTTATACGCATCTCCAAAAGTAAAGTTGAAAGCACTTTCCAACGTTTTAGCGATATGGATAAATGGGGCAGGATTCCCTTTTTCATTAACAAATTGCTTGGATAATTCAAAGGAACTAGCAAATTCTCCCATACTATCAATCCCCAAGCCATCTGACTTTGGGATAAAATAGACTTTGGAATAGTTGGATTGAGGATTATTAGAAAACCGGTTAGTCTGTAGATATGTAAGTTTCAGTAGTTCTATTTCAGATTCAAGATACCAGATAGTCTTTTGGATATATCGATTTTTAAGCGCATTTTTCCCCCTGCTCGCATAAAATCTCTGTTTGTAATGTCTTAAGCTCTATACGAGTAAGATTTAACCTCCGAAAGACTACGGGATACTCTGTTTCGGATTGATTCGGAACAATTTGTTCTACAAAATTCTCATAGGCACTTTTCATTACTTCATTTGGAATCTCCTGTGAGGTTTCACATAATAATGCGAATAGTCTCAATTCTTTTAAATCATTCATAAGCATAATCTTTATTTTTTTAGTAACTGGGATTATATATCAAGGCATAATCCTTGTCTGTTGAATGATTTTTGAAAAATACTATAGTGAAGATTTTACTTTCAATACTTCACATCTATAGTTCTCATTATGCTGATATGAAATTATTTCCTCAATATGTCCTATAGTCCCAACGACTAAAAAACCTATGGCTATGCCTAAGTAGAAATGTCGGGTTGTGGTGAAAATAATAATTAAGCCAACCAGTATAAATAAAGTCCAAAAGACTCGTATAATCCACCATGATTTATGAATATTCTCTATCTTTATATGCTCCTTTTCTATAAATTGTTTCTGATTATGCAGATAAGATACAGTTTTCTCTGGTAGTATGTTTTTAGCTGTATAGCCGGCATAAAAACCGCCTAATCCAAAAATAAGAGCTCCTACAAGAAGAGTAATAGAAAGTCCTTTAGAAATTGATGACGGATTGGAAAACCACCAAAAGAGAACGGCTGCAATAAGTAAAACTATTCCTAATGCCAAACCTCCTGAAAAACCATGTTTGCTTTCAGTACTGTAATATGTAATGATGTGTTCCGTAAAGTCCATAGCTATTTCATTTGCCCCATTATCATTTTATCAAACAATTTGTCTGACAGTAATTTTCTTGCAATAACGGCTTGTTTTGCCATATAACCGCCTACATAGCGCAACTTAGGATTTTTAGTTTCAATGCTTTTCAAAATGAGCTTGGTTATCACTTCGGGTTCTGCATTTTTCGCAGTTGCTTTTTTCATAAAGTCAGCCAATTTATCTATGGTTCCTTTATAGGCTGATTGAGTAGAGTTTTTGACAAGGTTATTGTAAGCAATATTTGCCCATTCTGATTTTACGCCTCCCGGTTCTATCACAATCACATCAATACCGAATTGCTTTACTTCATTACGAAGTGAATCGCTCAACGCCTCTAAAGCAAACTTACTTGCATGATACCAACCGCCATAAGGCAAGGCAAATTTTCCACCTATGGATGATATATTTACGATTTTACCAAATTTGTTTTCCCGCATTTTCGGCAACACTAATTGTGTTAATCGCATTGCACCAAATACGTTTACTTCTAATTGATATTTAGCGTTTTCAATAGATACATCTTCTATCGTACCATAAGCACCAAAACCGGCATTGTTTATTAATATATCTATTCGTCTTTCTTCCTCCAATATTTGCTGTACACCTTGAAACATTGATGCCTCATCTGTAACATCCATCAAAAGGATTTTTATCCCCAATGGTTCAAGGTCTTTCATTTTGTCTAATCGCCTTGCCGCTGCATAAACTGTATATCCGTTTTGTGCTAATAGCTTTGCTATTTCTTTTCCCATTCCGGAAGAAGCTCCAGTTATTAATACTACCTTTTTCATTTTTCTATCTTTTATTTTATTGATGTCTTTTGATTTATTTGTCTGAAAAACAAGGCTAATAATTATTTAACAAATCCAAGTTGTTGAAACATACCCAATATATCTTCTGCAAACCAAGCTTCTGCAATTTTTCCGTTTTCTACTCTATAGATACCCATTCCATCCCAAATAGCCTTTTTGTTACTTGCTTTATAACCCATAAAATCGCCCACATTTAAACCGCTGTTTGAAAAATACAATACTACCTTATCATCTTTTGAAATAATATCTTTTACTTGCAAGAACATATTACTGAAAGAGTTTCCGGCTGATGACGTAAGCATTTTTTTATAATTATCAATTCCATAAACATTGCCAGAACTTCCACCGTGCCAAATCATATTTTCAGCCCATAATTCATCAATCAGCTCAAAACGTTTTTTGTTGATTACTTGATTTATAAATCGAAGTACAATTTCCTGATTATTAATTGACTCATCGAATTTATTTTTTTGTTCCATTTCGTTTTTAGACAACTCGTTTGTCAAAAATTGTTGTGTCGCTTTGCGTGCCTGTATTGCTTCGGGGATATCTGTGAAATTAGTAAAAGCATGCCACATCCCTTCCGAACAAAGCAATTCTACACTCACACCAGCATCTTTTAATTTCCAATATAGTCGGGAAGAACCACTTAAAAACAAATCTCGGGTTCCCGTAACAATGGAAGTGGATGGAAAATCATTACTATAGGTGGCATTAATCGGCGAAACCAAAGGGTCGGATAGAGATGCATTCCCAACAAATGGTTTTATCATCATTTTGTCTCCCATATTTCTATATGCAAGTAAATCTCTTCCGTCATTGAAAGAGTTTGAATCTCCATTATCTGCTAAATCGACTGCTGGTGATAATAATGAAATTGAATTAATCATAGATAAATTCAACTCTTTGGCTTTTAACAGCATAGCTAACATATGGGTACAACCCGCAGATGTACTTATTCCTACAATATTATCGGGATTATATTTTGTAATCAGGAATTTATAAACCTCCAGACATTCGTTCATAGCAACAGGGAATTTAGCTTCAGGCGCTAATTGATAATCAATGGCATAAGTTTTATAACCTAATTCATTGGCCATTAACATACCAGTACGGTCTGTTGCAGATCCCATTGTAAATCCGCCTCCATGTATATAGATGATAATTTTATCCTTATTTTCGGGCTTGATGTTCTGTGGAGTAATCACAAATACATGGACTCCATTAATAGTCGTGTCTGAGATTGCAGGATTAAATTTCCGTTTCATTTCCTCGAATTGCCCTTTTTCCATATTTGCAAACTGCTGCCGGGCTTTTATTATGGTTTTGTTGGAAATTTTGATTATCGGAACACGAATATATTTAAGCGTTTTCAGAGTATCATACGCTTGTTGGCTGATTGTGTTGGCTTGTCCCTTCTGAACATGTAAAGACCTCGCACAACTTGCGAGAAAAAATATCATCGTTATGGTCACGATAAAGACGTTTATTTTTTTCATTGCTTTTTATATTGATATTAAAAATCACAATGCAAAAGTGCAATGAAAAAATGTCTTTCGTTTTTGTCAATAGCTCATAGTTACTTTGCTCAATAGCTCATAACTTTTGAAGGAGGATAGCCGAATTGTTGTTTGAATGCGTTGGAAAAATGAGATAGGTTTTCGAAACCGACTTCCAAATACACATCGGATGGTTTTTTCCCTTTTTCAGAAATGAGGAAATAAGCTTGTCTCAATCTGGTTTGAAGCAACCATTTCTGTGGAGATGTGTTGAATACCTTCTGAAAGTCTCTTTTAAATGTTGCCAAACTTCTGCCTGTCAGGTAGGCAAAACGTTCAAGGGGAATATTGAATGAATAGCTTTTTTGCATAAAATCAGCAAGGTCAATTTTTCCCTGTTCTGAAAAGTTTGCAAGTATATTATCTACGCTAATATTTACTTCCCTTAGAATGGTAACGGCTTCTTCTAATTTTATTTTTGTTAGATGTTCCGGCAGTTGATTACCATGTAATTCATAATATGGCAAGATCGAATCAAACAAACTACTAAGTAAAGGATGCGTATCTACTCTTTCTACTTCCCATTTAGGAATAATATTTTTACCGGGTTTATTTAAAGAATAATATTTTTGAAGAAAAGGCTGTGAAAATACAATAGAAATAGACTTGAATTCTGTAGTATCGGAAGGATGCTTAATAAACTTGGCCAGCATATTCCGATAAAATAATACAGTTTCACCTTCATTTATAGTATATGCCCCATTGATATCTGTAACAGTCATACTTCCCGAGTAAATGTGAACAAGGGAATGTTCTGCAACAGCATTCTCATTTCCTCGATGATCTTTCTCTGTACAAGAGAAAAAAATATCGGATTTTGATATATAATTAATATAAGGCATTGTTTTATAAACGTTTAATTGCCTCTGTGTACATCCATATTCGTTTATCCTATTATGGACGTCTCCTTTAAAAACACTTGTATTATTAATGCAAAAGTACGGAAAAGCATTGAAATCACAATATATTAGAACTATGTCGTTACTTCTTCTGCTTATAATACTTCATCATATCATCAAATTCCTCTCGGACTTTATTGACTTCCGTAAAGATTTTCTGATTCAAAACCTTTGCATAAATCTGGGTAGTCGTGATGTTAGTATGACCAAGCATTTTAGAGACGCTTTCGATAGATATGCCTTTGGTCAGCATAAGGGTAGAGAAGCTGTGCCTTCCGCAATGTGTTGTGAGACGCTTATTTATCCCACACAGTGCGGCAATTTCTTTTAAATATTCGTTCATTTTCTGATTCGTATGAATAGGTAGAAGCTTTCCACTTTCCAATCCACTATATTTTTTCAGAATAGACAAAGGCACATCTAACAAAGGAATATTTGCCTGAACGGAAGATTTCTGTCTAGTCAACCGTAACCACTTCTGACCTAAGCCATCTTCAAAGATATTTTCTTTTGTCAGATTAGCAGCATCTATGTAGGCTACACCCGTAAATATCTGAAACAAAAAGACATCTCTTACTTCTTCCAATCGCTTGACAGAAAATTTCTTATTCATCAACTTCTTGATTTCAGGTTCAATCAGAAATTCTTTGTTGACTGGTTTGTATCCGAGTTTATAACCATCAAAAGGATCATTTGTGATATACCTGTTCTTTAGAGCAATGGAAATGATTTGTTTCAGGTATCGCAAATGTTTCACACAAGAGTTATGACCGCAGCAACATACGGAACGAAGATAAACTTCGTAATCGGTAACGAATTGAAAATCGACATCCTTTACCGGCAAGTCTTCCTTATTATATTGATATTGGATATAATCGGAAACTCGTTTGTGAGTGGCGAGATATTTTGCGAGAGTGGTATCACGGATTGTTTTCCCGACAAGATTTGTTTTCTGCTCCACTTTTACATCATATAATGATATAAGCGTGTTTCGTTGGATTTCAATTCCGAGATAAGCATCCCGAAGTTTTTCAGGAGTAACGTAGCCATGCTTCTCAAAGATGACTGTATAATGTTTGTCTAGCTCTGCCCGAATCTTGAATAGAGCATCATTCGCCTTTATGGCTTCTTTGGTTTTTCCGTTTAATCTGCCTATTGGATTCCATAATTGAGATGCTACAGATAGATAAGTATTAAACTCAACAGCTTCACCACCAATGGTAATACGGACGGCTACTTTAGATAATCCGTCTTTGTCTTGTCTATTTTTCCTAAGTAGGAAAAGAATACGATAAGTAGTTTTCATTGCTCTTTCTTTTAGATTTTACAAAATTATTGCTTATCGTTAAAAGATTGAGCCTCTCAAATTGCGCCAAAAACAGACACTCTAAGACATTGATACTAACCGCTTAATCTGCTAAATCGTGGACAAAATCAGACTATCGTTTTTGTCCACGATTTGTCCACGGACTAGTTGTCTTTTCGTGTCTTTTTCCGTCCTCTCGTGTCTTTTGTGGAAAACAAAAAAGTCTGCTAATCTACTGACTAACAGACTTTATGTCTTTATTTGGCTTTTGTTGCCTTTCGACCTTTTTGCCGTTTGGTGGGCGTTCACGGTTACAGTGAACGGTTTTTTGGTTGTCTCCCCGACAGGGCTCGAACCTGTGACCCATTGATTAAGAGTCAATTGCTCTACCAGCTGAGCTACGGAGAGATCTTTTTAGCGGCTGCAAAGGTACAAAAATTATTCCTTACAGCCATTTTTTCATCAAATTTTCTATAAGCTTTTAATTTCTGCCACTAACTTTTGTAATGTAGCTTTAGCATCCCCAAATAGCATTCTGTTTTTTGGGTGATAGAAAAGGTTATTTGGAATGGCAGCATAACCTGCAGCCATACTTCTTTTCATCACAATTATGTTTCTAGCATCCTGGGCTTTTATAATCGGCATACCAAATATTGGACTTGATGGATCATCTTCGGCGGCAGGATTAACTACGTCATTTGCACCTATTACAATAACCACATCGGTATTCGACATCTCGTTGTTGGCGTCTTCCATTTCAACTAGTTTATCATAAGGTACATCAGCTTCAGCTAGCAGAACATTCATGTGACCCGGCATACGACCTGCAACTGGATGAATTGCATACTTTACTTCAACTCCTTTGCCATTGAGTAATGTATCAAGCTCATGACATAAATGTTGTGCCTGTGCTACTGCAAGCCCGTATCCAGGGACTATATATACTTTTTGTGAGTAGCTTAATAGTACTGCTGCATCACTGAGGGATATCTCTTTAACAGTTTTATCAGTTGCTTCTGCACCAACACCTTCATGCCCGCCAAATGCACCTATTATTACATTAAGAAGAGATCTATTCATTGCTTTACACATGAGGATGGTGAGTATGGTTCCAGCAGAACCGACAAGGATACCTCCGGTTAGCATTGCTTGGTTGTTGTATAGGAAACCGCCCATCGCTGCTGCAACACCAGTGAAGGAGTTCAGAAGTGAGATAACGACGGGCATATCGGCTCCGCCTATCGGCATTACGAAAGTAACTCCATATATTAATGCAGCAAGTGTAAAGAGGTAGATTGGCCAATTTCGCCCTGCGACCGGTTCCATAAGCATAATTAATACAAGTGCTACTACCAGGAGAATGAGAAAGGTGAGGTTTATAACCCTTAATGTGGGGTTCTTCACATCTCCAAGTCTTCCATCTAATTTCAGGAATGCAATCAAACTACCTGCAAATGAAACGCTACCAATCATAAGTCCAAGCAATATGGCAATTGCAGGTCCGTTAAACATATGCGCCTCGCCAACAAGACTATCCTGCAGATGGGGGAACTCCATGAGTGAAATAAGAGCAGCGCAGGCACCTCCCATTCCATTGAAAATTGATACCATTTGGGGCATGGCAGTCATTTTAACTTTTACCGATGCATACCAACCTATAAAAGATCCGATTGCAAGTGCAGTAAGTATCCAGCCAATATTTCCAATTGGTTTCCCATCCATTTTGTGAAAAAGGATAGTAAATAGTATAGCAGCTGCCATTCCTGCCGCTGCCCACAGATTCCCAGCCCTTGCTGTATCAGGATGGCTTAATTTCTTTAGTCCTAAAATGAACAATACTGAAGCTACTATGTATGATAGCTCCAAGATTGAATTCTGTATCGAATAAACTACTTCCATTGTGTTCTCCTACTTTTTCTTTTTCTTAAACATTTCGAGCATTCTGTTGGTGACAACAAAACCTCCTACTACATTCAGGGTGCCGAGAATTACAGCGAGGAAGCCAAGTACGAGAGCTAGAACATTATCTTCGGCATGCCCCATTACTATAATCGCTCCAATAATTACAACTCCATGTATGGCGTTACTACCCGACATAAGGGGCGTATGAAGAACTGCGGGTACATGTGAGATTACTTCTATACCCAGGTAAACTGAAAGGATGATAATGAATATCAAATCCTTGTTATCCCAGAAAAATTGCATTACATCTGTCATATAGCTTAATTGTATATTTTTATATAAAAAGAGACAAGCAGAAGCTTGTCTCTTTAAGAAATTATAATTGAATTGAGAGTTTAACCCTCTCGTTTACTATTTGATGGTTATGAGCCACAGCTGTTCCTTTAACCAAATCATCCTCCCAGTTCAGATGAAGAGTACCCTCTTTCGTGATTATGAGTTTAAGGAAGTTAATAATATTCTTGCCAAGCATTCTGCTTGCATCTGTCGGCATATCAGTTGGAAGCTGTGAATTGCCGATGATTTTGATGTCATTATGGACCACAGTATCATTATCTTTTGTAAGCTCACAGTTACCACCGGTTGAAGCTGCAAGATCGATTATTACAGAACCTGGTTTCATGGATTCAACTGTTTCTTTTCTTATCAAAAGAGGTGCATGTTTTCCAGGGATTTGGGCAGTACAGATAATTACGTCGGACTTAACGGCTTGGTCATGTATTGCTTTAGCCTGCCGGGCTTTGAATTCTTCTGTTTGCTCAACGGCATAACCTCCGGCGGATTTATCATCAATTGCTCCTTCAACTTCTACAAATTTGCCTCCTAGACCTATAACTTCTTCTTTAACAGCAGCCCGTACATCGAAAACATAAACTACTGCCCCAAGTTTACGCGCTGTGGCTATTGACTGAAGTCCGGCCACACCGGCCCCTAGAATGAGCATGTTGGCAGGCTTTATTGTTCCTGCTGCAGTCATAAACATTGGGAAGAACTTTGGTAGTGTATTGGCAGCTGTCAATACTGCTTTATATCCTGCCACTGTAGCCATTGACGATAAGATATCCATTGCCTGCGCACGTGTTGTACGTGGCACAATATCCATGCTGAATGCAGTAATATTTTTATCAGCCAGAAGCTTAACTAGTGATGCGTTGAAATACGGGTTCAACACAGAAAGAATAATCTGTCCCGATCTGAATGTGTCAATGTCATTACTGCTTGGTGGTTGTATCTGAATAAGAACATCAGATCCATTTATAATATTGGTACGACTGGCTATTTTTGCACCTGCTTCTTCATATTCTTTGTCGGAAGCAAATGATCTAGTACCTGCACCGGATTCAACCAACACTTCTGTCTTCAGTTTTATTAGTGCTGCAACCCCTTCGGGTAACATGGCTACTCTGTTTTCGCCTTCAATTTCTTTGAGTATTCCTATTGTCATAAAGGTAAGTCACATTTTTTTTTAACGCGTAAAAGTAAATATATTTTTCTAAATGGAGGCACCATTTTATGAAATCAGTTAACAGATAGTTCGGTCCACATTGTGACAATATTTTGCTAACTTTGTTAATTTACCATGAATAAGAAACAATACCTGCAAATACTAGTATATTTTGCACAGGCTGACAATGACCCTGATGAAATTGAAATTGATTTTATTAGACAGGTCGGTATCAGAATAGGTCTTGAAGATCCTGAAATAGATGAAATTATAGAATCTAAACCAAATTGGGAACCAGAGTTGCCTAAAAGCGAAGTAGAAAGGTTTATCCTTTTTGACGACATTTTAGATTTGATAGCGGTTGATAGTAAACTAACTGAAAGAGAGGAGATAGAAGCCCGTAAAATTGCTGAAAAGCTTGGCTTCCTTTCATCAATGGTTGACGAAATCTTTAAAAACCTCCGTAAACGCCTGACTGAAGGAATTACATTAAATAAACTTCCTGATAAAGGCTTAAATAAACAAAACCCCACACCATATGGTAAATACAATTAGCACTGTAATTGAAAATTTGGGGTATGACTATCAGATTTTAGTCGATGATCCTGCCATTACTGTATTCAGAATGGCTATTGCCCTAGAGCATGCTAAAACAGATTGTATTATTGATGTAAGGATTCCAGATAAAATAGTTGCCGTATTTATAATCTCGCCTGTTAGTGCTCCTGAATCGGGAAGAAAGCGTGTGTCTGAATTCCTGACAATGGCTAATTATGGCCTGATTCTCGGAGGCTTTGAGATGGATATGGACGATGGCGAACTTAGATATAAGTCTTCATTCATTTATGAAAATGAAGAGGGAGAAGAATATGAGTTCAAGCAGCACTTATTTAATGCTTTATATACAATGGATAGATATTTTCCTGGAATTATGGCTGTGCTTTTTGCAGGACTTGAGCCTAGGGTTGCCATAAGCCAGATTAACAATTACATCGATCCAAAAATGAATTAGTCAATACCGGTGGCGAAATCATGGGTATATTAGTAGGAGATTGTGCTATCTTTGTATTAAACATTAATTCATGAAGAGACCGCAGAAAGAGGCTAGTAATCAGGTAAGTAAATTAAACTGGGATAAACACAATCAATTACCCTCGGCATTGACTGAGAGGGAGGGTATTCCTCAACCATCATCGATTAACGAATCAGCCGTGAGAGCATTTAAGGGAAGAAGAAAAGTTGTGCTTACATCTGATGAATATTATGAGGGTATCATTAATTTCAACAGAACTGTATTTAGTCAGGCTATAACTCTGCTTGAGAGCTCCTTACCTGAACACCAGAAAATTGCCCAGGAATTAGTAGCAAGATGTTTACCTCACTCGGGGAAGTCTTTCAGACTGGGAATTACCGGCGTTCCCGGCGCAGGAAAAAGTACATTTATTGAGGCTTTAGGACTTCATGTTACTTCTTTAAATCATAAGCTTGCAGTTTTGGCAATTGACCCTAGTAGTACGCGATCAAAGGGTAGCATTTTAGGTGATAAAACCAGAATGGAGGAGTTGTCTGTTAATCCAAATGCATTTATTCGCCCAAGTCCTTCTGCCGGTTCGTTAGGAGGTGTAGCGCGTAAAACAAGGGAAATCATTATTCTTTGCGAAGCTGCAGGATTTGATGTAATCTTTGTTGAAACGGTGGGAGTGGGTCAATCAGAAACCGCTGTTCACTCAATGGTCGATTTCTTCCTTTTGTTAATGATTGCTGGAGCAGGTGATGAACTTCAGGGGATTAAGCGTGGTATCATGGAAATGGCCGATGCCGTTGCGGTAAATAAAGCTGATGGTGACAATAAAGTCAAAGCAGAAATCGCAAGAACCCAGATCAAGAATGCATTACATTTCTTTCCAAAACCTGATTCTTCATGGGGACCTGAAACTGTTACATGCTCGGCAATTTCAAATGAAGGGATTCATGAAATATGGGATATTTTAATGAACTATAAGGAGTTTACAACTCAGAACAGATATTTTGAACAAAAACGTTCTCAACAGAATCAGCATATAATGTTTGATTATATTAACAGTAGGTTACATGATAGCTTCTATAATGATCCTGCAATTAAGATTCTTTTGCGCGATACTGAACGGATGCTGCGAGAAAAAACCCACAGCCCTTATCAAGCTGCGCAATTATTGCTAGAAAAGTACTTTTCGGAATAGCTTAGGCATTTAAGCCCCATTTTAGTGGATGATTAGCTACTGTTACTGGTCTTGTCCTGCGATTATAACTATACTCATTTATTTCATCACCATCATCAACAATGATAGATTGTAATGACCCATCGGTAGTGTTATGTATAATATGAATAATGCTACCCGAGCTTGCGAAGGATACTGAGAGAAAGCCTGTTATTAGTCCTATTGAGTTCATTTATGTAAGTTTATGGTTTTCAGCCTTTTGGCGAAAAGTGTTATTAAATAAAAACACAAAACTTTACATAATGTTGAATAAATGTTACGAAATGTTCACATTTTAATTAGAATGCTCCATCTATCTCTGATGGTTCTTTCTCAGGTTTTGGTTCTTAATACTGCTCTTTTGGTACTGGAGGTGGAGGTGTTTTCAGCCCTGATAAATCCAGTTTCGGTTGAATTGTAGATCCCTTTGGTGGTGTGGGTAGTACTATAGGTGGTTTATACATCCTTATTGTATTAAGTGATGTGATCAAATTGAGGTATTGATTTGCTTCTGTTGTATCGGGTTTAAGTAATCAACAATAAAACAATCAGTTAGGTTTATCTCAATTTGTTCTGAGAATCATCTCAGGAAATTAACTACCAAATTAGCATTAAAGTTACAATTTTTTTCAAAGCAATTGATGGATGATTCATCTAATGAAGATATTAAATGATGCTATTGTTAAATGCTTCGATGTATTTAATAGTGTACTCTTGAATTTTTTGATGTCTGTATTGCATTATATATCGAGGATGTTCAAGAGGAATGATCCTGCCAAAGAATTTATATTCTGCGTTCAGGTCAGTTAAAAACTTAAAGTTTTTTCCAGTTCCCATGCAGAAAACTATATTTGTGTGAATGCCAAGTTGTATCTGGCGATAAAGATTGTCAACAATAAAACCCCGCACTCGACTAGTGAGCTGAGGTGTGTCATAATAGTTGTAATTGACCTCTTTATTCCCTTCTTTGAGTTTTGTGAAACCAAGGGGACTAACTGCCCCTATATAAAAATACTTGTAGAATTTATATACCCCACCAAATGTGTCAATCATGTTATAAATGAATACAGATGACGGTTCGTGAGTGATTTTACCATTATAATCTATATCACAGTGAGAAATTAGATGCTTGGGATCCGTAAAGGGGACTCCTGTATTTCCGGCACCAAATCTGCCAGGATTAATACCTAATAATAAATAGCGAGGCATGTTGTCATTATAGAACTTATCATAAAAGTGCCCTGATGCTCTTAAAGCTTCAGGATTTTCTTTGAATGGATTCATTATCCTAATACCTTCAGGCAAGAATCCATCAAAGTGCAGGCTACAGTTAAATGCTTTTATCCTATCTGTCAATTTACCTCGCACTTGCTCCATATTCTGAGTTTTACTTCAGAAAACCTTTTAGTTGACCAAATTTTCATCGAAATATGAAGCTATCTTCCGGAAAAGGTGTGCCCTGTCAATTCCTCCCACATTATGCTCGTGAGTTGGATAAACAAAATAATCCAACTGTTTTTTGTTATCGATACAAGCTTTCACGAAGTCAAGGCTTTGCTGCCAAACAACTGTTGGATCCATCCCACCATGAATTATCAAAAGCTTGCCATCAAGATTACCCGCTTTGTTAATCAGACTTGAATTTTTATAACCATCAGGATTTTGTTCAGGTGTATCCATGTATCTCTCACCATACATTACTTCATAATATTTCCAGTCGGTTACTGGTCCACCTGCTGTTGCTACTTTGAAGACTTCCGGATGTGTAAGCTTCAGATTTACTGACATAAATCCTCCATAACTCCATCCGTCAACTCCTATTCTTTCAACATCAACATATGGCAATGATTTTAGATACTCTACACCTTTCATCTGGTCAGCCATCTCAACTTCACCCACATGTCTATGTATTATGCTTTCAAATTCAAAACCTCTGTTAGCTGAGCCTCTGTTGTCAAGTGTGAACACAATGTATCCTTTTTGTGCCATATATTGAAGAAACAAACCCCCACTCATCCATGTATCTGTTACCAACTGAGCATGTGGCCCTCCATAAACATAAATAAACACAGGATATTTTTTTTGAGGATTGAAATTAGCAGGCTTTATAAGCCTGCAATACAGATCAGTTTTGTCATCGGCAGCTTTAATTGTAAAAATATCGGTTTCTCCTAACTCATAATCAGAGAGTGGATTTTCAACTCTCTTTAATTCTCTTGAATACTTCCCTCGTGATTCCTGAATTTTTACTACACGAGGAGTAGATATATTGCTGTAAGATGTTATAAAGTAATAACCATCGGGTTTAATCGTAATATTGTGTGTTCCTTTTTCACTAGTTAGTAGTCCACGTTTACTTGTTCTTAAGTCGAGGTAATACAGATAGTTCCCTACCGGGGATGGCTCATTTGAGGTAAAAAATACACCATTTCCGCTTGCATCAAATCCATGGAATCCGGTTACAACCCATGCACCTGAAGTAAGTTGGCTTACAAGTTTTCCACTTACATTATATAAGTATAGGTGATTGAAACCGTCACGCTGGCTTTGCCATATAAAGTGATCGGGCTTCTTTGGAAGAAAGACTATAGGATTCTGAGGCTCAACATAACGATCGTTCTTTTCTTCAAACAGTGTCTTTATGTATTCACCTGTAATGGCGTTATACTGATTAAGCTTCATGTGATTCTGATCGCGGTTAATTACAGCAATATAGATTGAGCTTTGATCAGGACTCCATGCAATGTTTGTAAGGTATTGTTCCTTAGGTTCACCTGTTTTCAAGAATATGGTTTTACCTGTATTAACATCGTAAACTCCAACATTAACCTGGTGACTCGTCATACCTGCCATAGGGTATCTAATATTATTAGCTTCGGCTACCCGGGCTGTTATATCAACAAGGGGATATTCGGTAACCATTGTCTCATCCATATGGTAAAATGCAAGTTTACTGCCTTCCGGTGACCAAAAAATACCCTTTTCAATACCGAATTCATTTCTGTGAACCGACTGCCCGTTTACAATTCCTTTATCTGAATCATCAGTTACAGTAAGGATTTGCCCACCATTTGAAATGAACAGATTATTCTGAATCGTAAAAGCCAGATATCCTGTTTTGGGAGCTACCTCAATATTTTCCGCTTCTTGAGGAAGGTTGTGCATTACAGAAATGCGACCATCTCTGAGTTCGTAAAAATTACTACCTATCCTGAACTCCATAGTGTTTTCATCTTTCCAGCTGATAAATGGCATACGTTTTAAATCCTCTTTACCGGTTGCTGTGAATAACTGGTTGAAACTTTTGAGATTGTAAAGTGTATCTGTTAAATCTTTCTTTACATGGCCTCTTAAAATTACCTGTCCATCCTGCCACGTGAAGTAATCGCTGTTGCCTTGCCACTGTATATTGTTTAAACCTGAAGGATACAAGGATCTATCAGACATTATTTCTTCAGGTACCAATATCTTTCCTTGACCCGAAACAAAAAGTACATGTAGAAGTAATAGAGATGAAATAAAGATTTTGTGCATTTAATAGTAAATTTAAATTAAGTTATTCAGTTTTTTGAAACCTTATTGAACTGGCAATTTCTTTGAGCATTGCAGGCTCTTTCTCTATAATATTGCCTATCACAATGACATCAGCACCTGCCTGGGCAACAGTCATTGCCTTTTCAGGGGTGTTGATTCCTCCACCTGCAATTATTGGGATGCTGATACTATTCCTTACCTGTTCAATCATTGAAGCATTGATGGTATTTTCAGCACCGCTACCAGCATCCATGTATATTAGTTTGAGGCCTAACATTTCACCTGCTATAGCAGTGCACATTGCAATATCGTCCTTGTCGGAAGGTATTGGAACAGAATGGCTCATATAAGAAACTGCTGTTGGTTTGCCACTTTCTATAAGCATATATCCGGTACCTATAACTTCTAATGAGGTTTGTCTCAGATAAGGCGCTGCTATTACATGCCTACCTATAAGCATCTCGGCATTTCTACCTGAAATTAGTGATAAGAATAAAATTGCATCAGCATAACGACTGAGTTGCATTGTATTGCCCGGAAAAAGAACTACAGGAATGCCGGTCAAGTCCTTTAGGTTTTTGATGCAGTTGTCAATATAATTGTTAACCAATAAACTACCGCCGACAAAAAAGTAATCAATCTTATTCTCGACTGCTAAAGTTGAAATACTTCGCAATTTGATCTCATCAGTCTTATCGGGATCAATTAAGACTGCCAATTGCTTATTGTTCAGTTTATTAGCAGATATAATTGAATCTAAAACTGTCATTTTTGTGAATTGTATTATTAAGGATACGAAAGTAAGAATTTTCCGTGGACAATACCAAGAGGTGAGTTATTAGGTTGAACCTATGGAAAGTAATAGTTCATTTTGAATGCAGAAGCAATCAATTTTAATAGTAATTTTGCAAGCCAAATAAAAACAGAAACAATTATTTAGTAATGAAAGCAATTGAAATAGATTCTCTCCCATATAAAGTTAAAGACATCAATCTTGCAGCCTTTGGCAGAAAAGAAATTGAAATAGCCGAAAAGGAAATGCCCGGTTTAATGGCAATTCGCAGAAAATACTCTGATGAAAAACCGCTTAGAGATGTCAGAATCTCAGGATCTCTGCACATGACCATTCAAACTGCCGTGCTTATTGAGACTCTTGTTGCCCTGGGAGCAAACGTAAGGTGGGCAAGTTGTAATATTTTTTCTACTCAGGATCATGCAGCTGCTGCTATAGCCGCAACGGGGGTTCCAGTGTTTGCCTGGAAAGGCGAAACTCTCGACGAGTATTGGTGGTGTACCCTACAAGCTTTATCATTCCCAGGAGGTTTGGGCCCACAACTAATTGTTGATGATGGTGGCGACGCTACTCTTCTGGTTCACAAAGGATATGCTGCAGAGAAGAATCCTGACCTGTTAAAATCAATACCTGCAAATACTGAAGAAGCAAGTGTTTATAAAACACTGAATGATGCTTATGCAGAGGATAGCAATCGTTGGCACAAAGTAGTTAAACACCTTAAAGGAGTTTCAGAAGAAACAACAACAGGAGTTCACAGGCTTTACCAAATGTTTGAAAATGGCCATTTACTAATTCCTGCAATCAATGTGAATGATTCTGTTACTAAATCAAAGTTTGATAATCTGTATGGTTGCCATGAATCGCTTGCTGATGGTATAAAACGTGCAACTGATGTTATGATTGCAGGCAAAGTTGTTGTTGTGCTTGGCTTTGGTGATGTAGGTAAAGGTTGTGCCAGATCAATGAGATCATACGGAGCAAGAGTAATTATTACCGAAATAGATCCTATATGTGCACTTCAGGCTGCTATGGAAGGTTTTGAGGTTAATACTATTGAGAATGCTTTACCAGAGGGAAATATTTATGTAACAACAACCGGTAACAAGAATGTCATTACTATAGATCATATGGCAAAAATGAAAGACCAAAGTATCGTATGCAATATTGGTCATTTCGATAATGAAATTCAAGTTGAAAAACTTAACGATCCTTCGATAAAAAGAGTTAATATTAAGCCTCAGGTTGATAAATATGTATTCCCCGATGGGCATGCTATTTTCCTTCTAGCCGAAGGTCGCTTGGTCAATCTTGGCTGTGCTACCGGTCACCCTTCATTTGTAATGAGTAATTCTTTTTCAAACCAAACACTTGCGCAAATTGACCTCTGGAAGAATCATTATGAAGTTGGTGTTTACCGTCTGCCAAAGAAACTCGATGAAGAAGTTGCGAGACTTCACCTCGAGCAATTAGGAGTTAAACTTACAAAGTTAACAAACGAACAGGCTGCATATATTGGGGTTTCAAAAGAAGGCCCTTTCAAACCCGAGCATTACAGATACTAATTATAAACCATCAAAACATGTCCATCATAATGAGTGCGATATTGTTTTAATGATATTCCAGCGGGCCCTTCAATTGGGGAGCCATCGGTTAGTATATATTTTGATCCACAAAGGGAATCAACAGCTATTAAACCCGACTCATCTACTTTAACTCTTGCGCCCTCCTTAAGAGGATCATGAGGACAAGCCCGTTCATAAGCCATGAATTCATCTCTCATAGGCCGATAGATGATAATTCCTTTGTAACCTCCAGATACATAAATGTACTGACCTTCAGCTACATAATCGAGTGTATTAACGTATAAGGGAAAATTTACATACACGTATGGAATCTGATCTCTAGTCTCTTCTTTTCCACATGAAAAAGCGGAAAAAATTAAGAGACTGAAAAAAAAAGGAAAAATAAATCGAGATAAGTGGAATTTATGTGGATCGTTCTTTAGCATACAGAATATTAAGAATTAATAAAGAGTTTAAAAGAATTGTACACTGCAATTCATTTTTTTTCGTTAATGATTAAACGATTTTGTAAAGGTAATATTTTTGGAGATTTAATATTTGATATAAGATTATCTTCTGATAAATCCGCTTATTTTTAAGGTGTTGTTGATAATGATGCAAATACACAGGTTCCTTCCAATAATTGGAATAGTAATAATTCTCACTTTTAATAGTTGTTCTATCCTGCAAAGATCTGATGCGGCAAAGGCAGAGAAGAAAATGGAAAGTCAGATGAAGGGTGCCGATAAAGAGCTGGAAGGTTTAAAAAAGGCACATTACAAAAGGCAGCATCAGGAGACGAAGAAAATGATTAAGAAAACAAGAAGGAAATCAGATAAACTGAATAATCCAAAGAGGTCAAAATATTAATTAAAATAATCGGTAAAAAAACCTTTACTTTTTTACTTGATTTTCAGAATATCTCTATCTTTACCCACAATCCTTCAAGGAAATTAAAAATATTTGCGTATCCGTGGCTATCTAAGCAGAGGCTAGGATATTTTTATATTCATAATGTGACAATCGAACTTATGGACGATATACTTTATATTATATTAGGTATTGCCTGGCTTGCGTATTCATTATATGCCAATAAGCAGAAAGTGGATAAAAGGAGGGCAGATAAGGCCAAAGAATTGAGAGAGCGGCAGGAATTGCAAGAATATCAGCCTAGTCAATCAGATGAAATTCCCAGAAAGAGTGTACTGGAAGAATTGTTTGGTGAAATTTCAAGTGAATATGCAGAAGCCCAGGAGGAAATTTATATACCGGAAGTTGATGAAGACATAATAAAGAGGAAACTGGCTGAGAATGCATACAATGAAGCAGAATCACTAGAGGTAATAAAGGATGAAGTTCCTGTCGATTATTTCACGAAAAGGTATGAAAGTGGCTATAAGACTGTTAATGAGAATTTTCATAATACATCAAAAATAAAGGAGGAGGAGAAAGAAATTGAGGAATTGACAGAAAAGTTTAACTTGTCGAAGGCAGTAATCTATAGTGAAATACTTAGAGCACCATACATTAGCGGGCAATGTTAAATTTGTTCACTTAAAGTTATTTTTTTTGGAGCTTAAATTATTTTATTACTACCTTTACCCGCTTTTACTACGCACACAAACACGTTTATTCTAACATAAAATTCATTGGTATGATCAGAAATCTTCTACTAACTTTTTGGTTGGTACTGACAGCTAATCTTTTAGTATTTTCCCAATCGGGGACTCTGAGAGGTAAAGTCGTCGATAAGGATACGAAAGAGCCTATTCCTTTCGTGAATATTATCGTTGAGCTTGGTGGAACTCAGGCTGGAGGTACAACCTCTGATTTTGATGGTAATTATACTATCAAACCGATTACCCCTGGTAAATATAACATCAAAGCTACTTTCGTGGGCTTTAAACCTGTTATGATTCAGGGTGTTCAAATTAAATCCGACCAAATTACTTTCCAGGACATTAGCATGGAATCAACAATGGTTGAACTTACTGAGTTTGAAGTTGTCGACTATAAAGTTCCATTGATTGATAAGGATAAGACATCTGTTGGAGCTACCGTAACTTCTGAAGAAATTGCCAAGATGCCTAACCGTTCAGCCAACGCAATCGCAACAACAGTCGGAGGTGTATTCTCTGCCGACGGTGAACGTGGTAGTGTCCGTGGTCAGAGATCTGATGGTACAGTAATGTATATCGATGGTATCAGAGTGCGTGGTTCTTCATCACTTCCTGAATCCGCAATTGAACAGGTATCTGTTATCCTTTCTGGAGTTCCAGCACAATACGGTGATGCGACCGGAGGTATCATCAACGTTACTACCAAAGGCCCTAGCAGAGAATTTGGTGTTGGACTGGAATTACAAACTTCTGAATACCTGGACGCATTTGGTTATAATAGAGCCGGTTTAAATATGCAAGGGCCGTTAATCTGGAAACGTAACGAAGCAGGCGAGAAGGAAAGTGCATTGTTAGGTTACTTTATTGCAGGAGAAGTTACATATAATCGTGATAATCGTCCTACTGCAACTGGTGTCTACGTAGCAAAGGATGATGTTCTTGCAGAGCTTGAAAGGAATCCTCTTCGCTTAACTGGTAGTGGATTCGGGACTTATTATAATACCAACTTTATTAGAAAGGAGCATCTGGAGCATACAAAAACTAATCCTAATGCCCAAACCCTGGATATTAATGCTTCAGGTAAACTTGATATAAAAACAGGTCCAAATATTAACCTATCTTTAGGCGGTTCTATTAATTACAGCGACGGAAATGAGTTTGATTTCTCCAACGTGATGTTCAATTATGATAAAAACACTCAAAAGATTGACAATACTTGGAGGGTTTTTGGCCGATTTACTCAAAGATTCCCAACTGATCCTGAGAGCAAGTCCTTTATTAAGAATGTATTTTATACAATTCAGGCTGACTATACAAAAGCAAAAACTATTTATCAGGATCCTGATCATAAAGACAATCTGTTCAATTATGGATACCTTGGTAAGTTTGAAACTTACAAACAGAGGTCTTACTCGTTTGAACAATTGCTAGATACTGTTAGCGGAAAGACAGCATTCCTGCACAATGGTTTCGTTGATACTAATGTTGACTTTACACCTGGAGATTTTAATCCTGTTACAGCTAATTACACTCGTCAATATTATGAGCTTTATCCTTCAGTAATCTACCATTCAAATTTAAATGATATTATTTCAGGAGGGGGGTTGTTAAATGGTTTCGGGGCTACAGGTGCTTATAGTTATTGGACAGCTCCAGGTGAAAACCAATCTGGTTATCAGAATATAGATAATGAACAATATGCATTAAATGCTAATGCTTCTGCTGATATAGGAAATCATGCTCTCCAATTTGGATTTATCTATGAACAGAGAATTGACAGATATTACCTGTATGCACCAAGGGGATTATGGACTCTTATGCGTGGTCTTACCAATTCACATATTGAACAGCTTGATTTGGCTAATCCGCACTTAGTATACCGTGATAATGTCTTTATGGACACAATCTATTATGACAGAAAATATGACCAGAATTCTCAACGTAACTTTGATATTAATTTGCGTAGTAAGTTAGGCTTACCTGTTGATGGAACCGATTGGATTGATATAGATTCTTACGATCCTAATACATTAACCATTAATTACTTTGATGAAAATGGAAAAATGGTAACTAAGGCTTTGGATGAAGCGTTGAATATTGATATGTTTAGTCCTGATGAACTTTTTGACAATGGTAATTACATGGCAAATTACTCAGGATACACATATGATGGTAAAAAAGTTAAACTTGCTGATAGCCCAAGCTTTGACGACTTCTTCACTAAACAAGATGAGAATGGCATGTATACTCGTGAAATAGCTCCATTTACACCTATTTATATGGCAGGTTATATTCAGGATAAATTTGCTTTTGATGACCTTATCTTTAATATTGGGGTTCGTGTTGATAGATTTGATGCAAACCAAAAAGTATTATCTGATCCTTATTTGTTATATCCAGCCAAGACAGTTAGTGAAGTCTCCGATCTTGGACCACATCCTGCAAATATGGGAGAGGATTTTGTTGTTTACGTTGATAATCTTCGTAATCCCACAAACATCATGGGGTATCGTAGTGAAAACACATGGTATAATGCTGAGGGTCTTGTAGTAACTGACCCAACTATAGCATTAGATGCTGGAAATGGTGTTATACCTTATCTTGTTGATCGCGACAATATATCAGTTACATCAAAAGCTTTTAGTGATTATGAGCCTCAAGTTAGTGTGATGCCACGTATTTCATTCTCATTCCCAATTTCTGATGAGGCATTATTCTTTGCTCATTATGATGTTCTGACTCAGCGTCCAACAGCATATCTGAGAATGAATCCACTTTCTTACTATTTCTTACCGACTACAGGTAGTCCTGATATTTCTAATCCAAATCTAAAACCTGAAAAGACAATCGACTACGAACTTGGATTCCAGCAACGTTTATCAGGAAGTTCTTCATTGACTATTTCAGGTTATTACCGTGAAATCCGTGATCAGATTCAAGCTTATCGTTATACAGCTGCTTATCCCAAGACTTATTATTCATACAATAATATTGACTTCTCGACGGTAAAAGGATTAACAGTGACTTATGATATGCGTAGGACAACAAATACCAGAGTAAGAGCTAGTTATACACTCCAGTTTGCTTCAGGTACGGGTTCCGATCCTGATTTTGCCAAAGGTCTTATCCAAACAGGTCAGCCTAACTTACGTACTCTGTTCCCATTAGCATTCGACCGTCGTCATGCTATCAATTTGATGCTTGACTATCGTTATGGCGAAGGTCAAGAATACAATGGACCAGTTATCAGAAGAACTAAGACTGATGCTACAGGTAAGGAAGTTGTAAAATCAACTCAATTATTCAAGAACACCGGTGTTAACTTTACAATATTCGGAGGTTCAGGTACTCCTTATACTCGCTCAAGTAAGATTGTTGCTCTTGGTCAGTCAGGTATTATCGATGGTTCAATACATGGATCTCGTTTACCATGGCAATTCAGAATTGACGGTCGTATAGATAAGGACATCAATATTGATTGGAATTCTAAGCGCTCATCTTATCTAAATGTTTACCTGCAAGTTCTTAACATCTTTGATTCTAAGAATATTCTAAGCGTATATGGTGCTACTGGAAATCCAGATGATGACGGATATCTTGCTGCAGCAGAATATCAGAATCAGATAAACGACCAGTTAGACCCAATTGCATTCCGCGATCTCTATAGTATCAGAGTTGACAGCCCTTATAACTATAGTTCACCTCGTCAGATTCGCCTGGGTATTATTTTTAACTTTTAACCATCCGTAACTGAAAAGATTAAAATATACTATTTACTATGAAACATTTACTCAGAATAACAATTGCCGTCATACTGTTAGGAATCCTTACAGTACCGGGTTTTGCCGAGCCTTTTAAAAAGCCAGGCACCAAATCTTCCGGTTCGGTCATTAAGTCAACTGCAGCGGGGTGTTTACCAGGTGCAGGATTTAAATATCTTGAAGTAAATAACGTTAGAACCCGTATCAACACTGGTGGTGATATGTGGTGGGACTTTGAGGTCGCTCAGTATGAAGTCCCTAAAGGTTCACGTAAAACTTCAATGTTTTCAGCAGCATTATGGATTGGAGGTATCGACGTAAACGATCAGTTGAAGTTGGCAGCTCTTCGTTATCGTCAAAGTGATGGATATACTGTTGGAGCCGGTAATGATTTCTGGCCAGGTCCATTAACAGTTGATGGAACTGCTGCTATTGATGAAACAACTTGTGCTGAATACGATAAACTGTTTTCGATTACCAGACATGAGGTTGATGAATTCCTTGCATGGCAGGAAAATCCGGCTGCTTTTCCAAACTACCAAATACCGGCTTCAATTCTTGATTGGCCTGCTCATGGTGATTTGTCAAAAAAGCAAAGTTGGTATCTTGCTCCATTCTATGATAAAGATGGTAGTGGCCACTACAATCCTGCTGAAGGAGGTGACTATCCATACTATGATTTATCTAATGAGCTATGTCACTCAAATACTGCCACTCAGGAAACCAATGACGGTACTGTTGTTGGTGGACTTTTAGCTGACCAGGTTATTAAAGGTGATGCTACACTATGGTGGGTATTTAATGATAAAGGTAATATTCACACTGAAACAAAAGGTACTCCTATTGGACTCGAAATTCGAGCTCAAGCTTTTGGATTTGCTACCAATGACGAAATTAATAACATGACTTTTTACAGTTATGAAATTATTAACCGCTCTACTTATCGCTTAACCGGTACATATTTTAGCCAATGGGTTGATACTGACCTTGGATTTGCTACTGATGACTTTGTTGGTTGTGATGTTAATAGAGGTCTTGGTTATTCCTACAATGGAAATGCAAAAGATGGTGATGGTCAATTCTGGGCATATGGCGATCAGCCTCCTGCAATTGGTGTTGACTTTTTCCAGGGACCTTACATGGACCCGGATGGATCTGACAACCCATCTTTTAAAGGTGATGGTATATTAGGACCTTCATTCTTTGGAGATTGCAGCCTTGTTGGTTTATCAGGTTCTAACTTGAATATGGATTATGGAACCGAATCGGAACCACAAAATGGTAACTTTATTGTAAGGTCTGAGGCTATCAATGGAGTTAATTTTGGAAATGGTATAGTAGATGATGAACGTTTTGGTATGCGCCGATTCGTTTACCACAATAATTCGACAAATGGAGCTTTCCCATATCAGTTAGATCCAAAGTATGCTCCTCAATATTACAATTATCTTAAAGGTATATGGCTAGATAACACCAAGATGCTTTATGGTGGAAATGGTCACGTCTCCACTGGTGCCTATGGCCCTGCATGTGATTTCATGTTTCCTGGCGACACAGATGAATGTAACTGGGGTACAGGTGGACTTCCTCCAAATGGTCCAAAATACTGGACTGAAGAAGCTGTTCCTAATCCACCTAATGACCGTCGTTTCATGCAGTCAGCTGGTCCTTTTGTTCTTGAGCCGGGTGCGGTTAACTATATTACCGTTGGTATTCCATGGGCTCGTGCTGCTTCAGGCGGTCCTTGGGCTTCTGTTAAGTTGTTACAGGTTGTTGATGATAAATGTCAGATCTTATTTGATAACTGCTTCGCTGTTGTAAGTGGTCCGAATGCTCCTGACCTTACCATACGTGAATTGGACGAAGGATTGATTTTCTTTATCAGCAATCGTAAAACTAATGATGCAGGGAACAACTTTAACGAAAGTTATATTGAATTAGATCCTGCGATTCAGGCTGTAGCTAATAGTACTGGATACGATTTTGATCCTTATTATCGTTTTGAAGGTTACCAGGTATTCCAACTTAAGGATGCTACCGTTTCCGTTGCTGATATTCACGATCAGAAATTGGCTCGTATTGTTTTCCAAACAGATGTTAAAAATGGTATTACTCAATTAGTAAATCATAACTTTGATCAATCGTTAAATTCAAACGTTCCTGTTGAAGAAGTTAGCGGTTCTGACCTTGGAATTCGTAACACATTCACTCTCAATATTGATGCGTTTACCGGACAGCCTCTTGTTAATCACAAACAATATTATTACCTGGCTCTTGCATATGGTTATAATGAATACATGAAATACAGTGCTGATCCTGGATCACAACAGGAGCCACAGATCGGTATTGGCGGTCAGAAGAAAGTTTATCTTGCTGGTAGAAAGAATATCAAAGTATACACAGCAATACCTCACAAGAATGTAGGTACAATCTCTGCCAACTCTGATTTTGGAGATGGTGTTGAAATCACACGTATTCAAGGACAGGGTAATGGGGGAAATATACTAGACTTTACAGATGCAACTATTGCTGAGATTCTTTCCAAAAAACCAGTTGATTCAACAAATCAGCTTGGAAGCCCAGATTATCCTATAGCTTATAATCCAACCTATAAACAGGGAAGAGGTCCTATTGACATTAGAGTTATTGATCCATTAAATGTTAAGAGTGCTGACTTTATTTTCGCCATGGATTCTTTAGTTCCTTATGAAATGGTGGTGGGTTCTGAAGCAGATGGAAGCGAAACAGTTGACGTTACTGCTCCAAACTTTAAAGCACATTGGAGACTAATTGATGTTACTAATAATAAGGTATATCATTCTGATACGACTATTTCTTACAAGAAGGAGCAATTATTCCCTGAACTTGGTATTGCTATAACAGTCTATGAACCTCTTGATCCGGGTCCATACAAAGTTGGTAGTACTGCTGAAGCTGAACCAAGCCCAATATATGGTATTATGTTGGAAAATAATGGAGTACTTGAATCAAATCTTACTTTTGCTGATAGCACTAAACGTTGGTTAGAAAGTGTTGCTGATGTGGATGGTTATCCAAGCTTAAACTGGATAAGATCGGGTGTTGTATCTGACCAGAA
Source organism: uncultured Lentimicrobium sp. (assembly GCA_964547915.1). Lineage (GTDB taxonomy): Bacteria > Bacteroidota > Bacteroidia > Bacteroidales > Lentimicrobiaceae > Lentimicrobium. The sequence goes on along the minus strand of CAZJPP010000002.1, from coordinate 138,215 downwards.
TGATATTACAAATAGTGACTGGAATATGCCGAATAAACCATACGATCCTAATGGCGCATATGAAAAGGTCATTTCAGGAACATGGGCTCCATACATTATGGTTGCATCTAAAGATCAGGATGCTGTTTATGGTCCTGCGCTAACTAATATTTCAAAAACACAGTCGCAATTCTCTGATTTGGCCAGTGTTGATGTTGTTTTTACATCTGACAAAACCAAATGGACAAGATGTCCTGTAATTGAAATGGGCTCAGATAAAACTCTTACTGAAGGTAACGTTGAAAAGTACCGTATTCGTGCCGGAGCTTCAGTAAACGTTAATGGTGAAACAGGTGTTGAAAGCAGCGATCCTATGTTGAATTCAAATTATATTAGTGAGACAGGAATGGGTTGGTTCCCTGGTTATGCAATTAACCTTGAAACCGGCGAACGCCTCAATATTGTATATGGTGAGAACTCATGGTTTGTTGGTGAAAATGGACGAGATATGATGTTCAATCCTTCTGCTAATATCTTCACTCCTAGTGGTGAGTTAGTAATGGGTGGAATGCATTACTTATATATTTTCGCTCATACAAGTGGCAAAGCTGATCCTGTTGGAGACATTCCTGCATATGATGCCGGTGCAAAATTAAGAACCAGTCTTATGGTTCCTCAAGCAATCTTCCAGGCTCTGACTTTTTCAAGTGCTATGTGGGTTAATATCCCATTAGCCAGCCCTGAATCAGAATGGCTGTCAACAGATGCTACAGTTAAATTGCGTATTTCAAAACCGTACAGAAGGTATTATAGTACTCCTCATCCTGGTATAGACGCACCTTCAGGTGATTTGGATAACAATAACTATCCAATGTATACCTTCAGCACAAAGAACATTGCAACAACCGATAATAATATCGCCAAAGCTAAGTCTGATCTAGATTTAATCAATGTTGTTCCTAATCCGTATTATGCTTATTCGACTTATGAAACAAATCAGTTGGATAATAGGGTTAAGATTACTAACCTTCCACGCAGATGCACGGTTACTATATATTCAACAAATGGTTCAATGGTACGACAATTTACTAAAGATGATATGAGTACAGCCATTGAATGGGATTTGAAGAATTATGCAGGTATTCCAATATCAGGTGGAGTATATATACTTCACATAAAAGCTGATGGCGTTGGAGAAAAGGTAGTTAAATGGTTTGGCTCTCTCAGACCTATTGACTTGAATGCATTCTAATGTACATTGGTAATGAAATATGGAATTTTAACACAACAAAAATTTGCTTATGAATAAGATCTCTAAATACATAGTTGCCACAATGATGATTGGATCAATGCTTGTGCCATGTCATCAACTTAAAGCCGGTAATAAAGATAGGACTGGCCAGGCAGGTGCTTCAGAATTGCTAATCAACCCCTGGGCCAGAAGCTCAGGGTGGGGTGGGGCGAACGTCGCACATGTTAAAGGACTGGAGGGATTATATGGCAATGTTGCCGGAACTGCTCATACAAGAGCTACAGAAATTATTTTCTCTCACACACAATGGCTAAAAGGGAGTGAGATTGATATAAATACTTTTGGTCTTACTCAAAAGGTTGGTGAAACCGGAGTTATTGGGCTAGGTATAATGTCAATGAATTTTGGTGATATCCCTATTACCACAGAAGCTTTACCTGAAGGTGGTATTGGTAACTTTTCTCCTAGTTATATGAATATCAATATCTCCTATGCTAAGGCTTTCTCTTCTTCTATTTATGGAGGTATCAATATAAAAATTATTTCAGAGGTTATCTCCGACGTTAGTGCACAAGGTGTTGGTATTGATGCAGGTATTCAATATGTAACAGGGCCGAAGGAGAATATCAGATTTGGTATTACTCTCCGTAATGTTGGACCAACAATGTCTTTCAGTGGCGACGGTTTATCAATTAGAAGTTTGCTGCCAGGTCAGGAAAGTTATTTTACCCTGGAACAGAGATCTGCAGACTTTGAATTACCTACACAACTTGCATTAGGCGCAGCATATGATTTTCATTTTGGTGAATTACACAGATTAACATTAGCCGGTAATTTTATTTCAAACTCATTCACAAATGATCAATTCATATTTGGTGCTGAATACGAACTAAAGTCATATCTCATGTTAAGAGGTGGTTATGCATATGAAGATGGAATAACAGACGACGCTGAGCGCACAACTGCTTTTACGGGTCCAAGTGCTGGATTTACTGTACAGGTTCCTTTTAATAAAGAAAAAGGATCAACACTTGCTATCGACTACTCATATCGCGCAACTGATCCGTTCAACGGAACTCACAGTATAGGGGCACGAATTAACTTGTAATTGTTAATTCAGGTTATTGCCTGTTTATTATAAGAAAGGACCCTTGAGATATAGGGTCTTTTCTCTTATTGAATAAAGCATAAACGTAACACTGAATCATTATGTATTTTACACAAGAGGGATTAGACAAGTTAAAGGCTGAGCTTGAACAACTTATTAATGTTGAAAGACCTTCAATTTCTCAACAGATTGCCGAAGCCAGAGATAAGGGCGATCTTTCTGAGAATGCTGAATATGATGCAGCCAAAAATGCCCAGGGTATGTTGGAATTGAAGATCTCCAAATTACAGGAAACAATTAGAAATGCCAAGGTAATTGATGAGAGTAAGATGGATGCATCAAAAGTCTTGATTCTGTCAAAAGTTAAGGTGCGTAATACAAAGAATAATGCTGTAATGACATATACTCTTGTGCCTGAAAACGAAGCAAATCTGAAAGAGGGGAAAATTTCAGTGGGCTCTCCCATAGCTCAGGGCTTACTGGGAAAATCTATTAATGATACTGCTGAAATAAAAATTCCTGCAGGAGTTATTACTTTAGAAATTTTAGAAATAATGAGGTAGTTTTATACTCACCTCGAAATCCTGTTGTTTACCTTAAAATATTGTAAAATATGCCTACTATTTTTTCAAAGATTGTCAGCGGTGATATTCCATCCTACAAGGTGGCGGAATCGGATAAATTCCTAGCTTTTCTGGATATTAACCCTCTCGCAGAAGGCCATACATTAGTAATACCAAAAGCAGAAGTCGATTATATCTTTGATATGGATGGAAATCAGTATGCCGGCTTATGGCTATTTGCCCAAAAAGTTGCAAAAGCTATTAAATCAATTATTCCTTGTGAGAAGATTGGAGTAGCTGTCATTGGATTAGAGGTAGCCCATGCACATATTCATCTGGTTCCAATCAATAGTATTTACGACATTGACTTTAAGAAGGAGAAGTTATCACTTCCAAAGGAGAAATTTGAGGAAATAGCAAAGAGTATTGCTGAAAGGTACACTACAAATGACTAAAGAAGGATCTGTAATTATTCCTGCATATAATGAGGAAACTGGTATTGGACCTCTACTAGAAAAAATGCTAAATGAGGGGTTGCTTGAAAGATATGAAGTAATAGTAATAGATGACGGTTCAACTGACAATACAGCTAATATTGTATCAGGATATCCGGTTAAACTTGTTAAGCATGGTGTGAATAAGGGATATGGTGCATCATTGAAGACGGGGATAAGAAGAGCTACCTGTGATAAAGTAATGATGCTTGACTCTGATGGTCAACATGATCCTGTTTATCTCGATACTATTACAAAGATGCTGGATGACGCCGAAATGGTTATCGGTGAAAGAAATAGGGAATCCTTTCAGGTCTCAAATCGTAAAAGTGGAAAATTGCTGATTAGGAAGACCGGCGAATTCCTTGTTGATCAACCACTCCCAGACTTTAATTCTGGACTAAGGGGCTTTAGGAGGGAGCTTATTATTAATTTTCTTCATATTATGCCTAATGGATTCAGTTTTTCTACTACGTCTACTCTCGCATTCCTGAAGGAAGGATACACTATTGGAACTTTTCCTATTTATGTCGCTGAAAGGATTGGAAGAAACAGTAACGTTAAATTTTTAAAGGATGGTTCTAAAACTATCCTTCTTTTATTTAGAATAATAATGTTGTTTAATCCCCTTAAAGTATTTTTCCCTGCAAGCTTACTAGTAACAATATTGGGATTGATCTGGGGGGTAGCAGGATACATCTTGTATTATAGGGTTCCTAATTCAGCAATCATTTTAGCTACGATGGGGATGTTTTTATTCTTCTTCGGATTACTGGCTGATCAAATTGCCCTTCTTAACAGGAAAAAATCATGAAAGGATTAGACCATCATAAGAACAGATGGACTGATAAAGAGGTGGAGAGCCACTGGGATCGCGTAGCTCATATCTACGTAAAAGAAAATAATAAGGTGAAGGAAGCGCATGATCAGCGTTTTAAAGAATCGATACGTCATCTAAATCTCTTTGAAGGTTGTAAAGTAATTAACATAACCTCCAGAGATGCTGAGGCGAATGATTATATAAATGGCCATGAGCCATCATCTGTAGTTGTGAATGCTGAAATTTCTGCTGGTCTGATGGAAGTGGCTAGTGAATTAAGACCTTATATCCGCCAGGTTAAATTAGAGTCCTATTCTCAACTTCCTTTTGCCGACAACGAGTTTGACCGTGTATTAAGCCTTGAAACTCTTGAGCATGTGGCAGATCCAATTGCTTTTCTGACTGAGTTGAATCGGATTTCAACCCGAGAAGCGCGTTTAGTATTAAGTTGTCCACCAGCTACAAGTGAATTGCCTTATAAAATATTTACAGCGTTATTTGGTGGACATGGTGAAGGGCCTCATCGTTTTCTTAAATCAAAAGAAGTAAAGAGATTATTCAATGAAACCGGCTGGGAGTTGCTTTTTCATAAAGGAACTATCCTTTTTCCGGTTGGCCCATTGAAAATTCAAAATTTTGCAGAGAAGATTATAGATAAGTATCAGAATACGTTTATTTCTGAATTAGGAATTCGCCAGTTTTATGTATGTGCAAAAAAGCCTTAATTAATACCTGAAGAAGAAGGGAGAACCAGCATTATTTATGGCACATAAAAGTATTGATAAATTACAATCTGTAATGAAGTCAGATCTGTGCACCAGATGTGGCAGTTGCGTTGGATTATCAAAAGGTAAGATCGTTTTTAAAGATAAGGAAGGAGAATACAGACCTGTTGTTATAAATGAACCAGAGGAAATTGAAGCCGCAAGATTGTACCATGCTTGTCCGGGCAAAGAGTTTAATTTCCCTCACTACAGAGGGCTTTTTTATAAAAATCCTCTTGATTTTCATTTATATACTGGGCCAGTTGAATCCATTTATATAGCTTATAGTAAGGATCCCGAAATCCGGAGCCAAGGTGCTAGTGGAGGTATCATTTCTGCAATACTAATTTGGTTGCTTGAAAATGGCAAAATAAAGGGTGCAGTTGTAACTGGTATGTCAAAAAAGACGCCATGGTTAACAGAACCATTTATAGCAACTACCAGAGAGGAAATATTGGAAGCTGCTCAGAGTAAATACATTATAACTTCGGTAAATGAGATATTGCCAGAAATAGAAGCTTTCGATGGACCCTTGGCATATGTTGGCTTACCACCTCAGGTTCAAAGCATCAGAAAGCTACAGGAGATTAATGATGTTTCAGTAAAAAATATTAAGTATATATTTGGCCCTTTCTATGGCAATACTTTACACTTCAGTTCTGTAAGGAGTTTCTTAAAGTCATATAAGATTAGGGATTACAGAAACATCCATAAATTGTATTTCCGCTATGGCGAGTGGCCAGGTAATATGCGAATTGAAATGAACGATGGTAGGGTAGTACAATTGCCTAAGTTTCATGCTAATTACCTGATACCTTTCCATATCCTCACTAACTCTTTATTGTGTACCGATTTAAGTAATGAATTTACAGACATTTCAGGAGGTGATGCCTGGGCTCCTGTTTACGAAGAAAGAGGTAAGGGATTTTCAATGGTAATTGCCAGGTCAAAAGCAGGACATCAGATACTTGATGATATGAAAGCGGCTGGTCATCTGTCGCTTGACAAGATTTCAATTGATGAGGCAATAACAATGCACTCTCATGGTTATGACCTTAAGAAGCGTGGTACTTTTATTCGTATTAGGTTTAGAAAACTCATGGGATTGACAAATCCCGATTACGGTTACGAGATAAAAGGTTTCCCTTTTACCAGGTACATGATGGAGGTTGCAATTAATACACTCTTTATTATTCTAGGAACACGTTTCTCACGGTGGCTTGTTGAACAATTCCCACCTGCTGTTATTGGGAGGATATTTGAAAAGTCTAGAAAAATATGGAAGAAAGCTACTTATAGCATCAAAAGAGAAAACCTAAGCGGCTTAAACTAATTCCAAAAAGAATGAATAAGAATAGCAAATCGCTTCTCATTAAAATCTTCGGCAGTTCTGTCATACTTATTTTTCTAATTTCTCAAATCGATTGGGATACCCAAAAGTTCAATACTGTATTTAAGCAGCTTAATCTATTATGGTATTTGCTATCTCTTACAGGGGTAGTTCTGGTACTCTGGCTAAAAAGTATTAGGTGGAACTTATTGCTGAAATCGGAAGGCTGTAATTACTCTTTCTTATCGGCGTTTGGGGCCTACATGGCTTCATATACCATTGGATTGTTAACACCGGGGAGAATTGGCGAAATAGCGCGATTATACTATGTAAGGGAAGAAAAGGGTATGAGTGTCTTTAAGTCTTTCAAGACGATAGTAACTGACAGGATTTTTGATTTTGCCCTTCTTTTTTGGTTCGGTTCTGCCGGACTACTTTTTTTCTATAAAGCATTCGGTGAATTTCAATCATTTATATACCTCATCATTTCAGGAAGCGTTCTATTAATTTTTTGGATTGCGGGTACTGTATTGTTGAAAGTCGTAAAATCGGAAAAGACTCTTTTTGTCTTTGTAAAAGAATCGTGGACCGAGATGTTTGACATTAAGATGGTAATTCCATGGATTCTTACTATCACTTCCTACCTAATATATTATATTGCCAATTGGATGATATTATTGGCTCTTGGCTCTAAGATTTCGCTAATTGAAGTGGGTTTTATGCTTAGCATTATGAGTTTGGTTACTCTTATACCAATTACTCTGGCTGGCTTTGGTACGAGGGAAGCGAGTATGATTTTCCTTTTCGGATTCTATAGTTTGAGTCCTGAATCGGCAATAGTATTCTCTCTCCTGCAGTTCATTGCATTCTTCCTTTGCGGGGGTATTGTGGGTTGGATGTTCTGGTTATATAAACCGGTTAAGCTTTCAATTATTAAGGATGATGCTCTAAAGTTGAAAAACTGGATGAGGAAATTCAAAAAGGAAGACAAATAATTTTCTGCTCAACATTAAATAGTTATTTCTTGTTAGAAGTATAATTTGTTCCAAACATCATAATAAGCTCATGAAAGAAGATTTGTACAGAGCATCCACTGAAAGATACAACGACATTAGATATAACAAAACTGGGAAAAGTGGCTTATATCTTCCACCCGTATCTCTTGGTTTGTGGCATAATTTCGGTGGTATTGATGTTTATGAAAACAGTCGGAAGATACTTAGACATGCTTTCAACAAAGGGATAACACATTTTGATCTGGCAAATAATTATGGACCTCCGGAAGGAAGTGCCGAAGAAACCTTTGGCAGAGTAATGAGCACTGATTTCAAGCCTTACAGAGATGAAATGATCATCTCTACAAAAGCTGGCTATTTAATGTGGCCCGGTCCATACGGTGATGGAAGCTCAAGAAAATATCTTATTTCGAGTCTTGATCAGAGTCTTAGACGAATGCGCCTTGATTATGTAGATATATTTTACTCCCATAGGCATGATGTTAACACACCTATTGAAGAAACGACGAGTGCGCTCATTGATATTGTAAAGCAAGGAAAAGCATTGTATGTTGGCCTCTCAAATTATGGCGAGGATGCTACTGTTAAAGCCGTAGATCTATTAGCTAAAGGTGGAGTAAAATGCCTGATACACCAACCAAGATATTCATTATTTGATCGCTGGATTGAAGATGGTCTGTTGGATGTACTTGAGGAGGTAGGCGTGGGATGTATTGTATATTCACCATTGTCTCAAGGCCTGTTAACTGATAAATATTTGAATGGTATACCTGCAAATTCCAGAGCCGCAAGAGCTCATTTCCTAAAACCCGAGAGTATTACACCTGAGAAGCTTCAGAAGATTAAGCAATTAAATGAAGTGGCAGGTAGGAGAGGACAAACCTTGGCTCAAATGTCACTTGCATGGGTATTGAAAGATCCTCGTGTTACTTCAGTGCTTGTTGGTGCAAGCAGTACTCTGCAAATAGAAGATAACCTAAAATGCCTTGAAAACCTGACCTTTAGCAGGGAAGAGCTGAATGAAATAGAGGTATTAATTTCATAAAATTGATTATTCCTGATAATAGATACGTTTAACCCGTCGTGAAATGCCGGTAAGAACTTCATATGGAATTGTATCCATCAATTCCGCTATTTTATTTATAGAGAGCTCTTTCCCAAAAACTATAACCTCATCACCTTCTTCTGCATCAATTCCTGTGATATCGACCATAGTCATATCCATATTGATATTACCGATTATGGGAACAATTTTGTTTTTAAGGAACATACAACCTACTTCATTACCTAGTTTTCTGCTAAGACCATCTGCATAACCTATGGGAATTATTGCAATTGTAGTTTTTCGGCTTGCTACCCATCGACAATTATAACCTACAGATTCACCTTCCGGGATCTCTTTAATTTGTGAAATAACACTTTTAAGGCTGCTTACGGTTTCAAGTTTCTTTTGAACTAAAGGCAGAGAAGATATACCATAAAGAGAAATACCGAGACGAACCATATCAAACTGGGCATATGTGTGTCGTATTATACCGGCAGAATTCAGGATATGGCGCATAAACGAATAACCAAGGTTATCATTGAGAAACCACGTCATTCGCTCAAAATTCTGAATCTGGAGCTTTGTAAACCAGTCAAACTCCTTGCTTTCGCTTGCAGCAAGGTGTGTAAAGACCGAAGAAACTGTAATGTTCCTATACTGTTGTAACCTTTCTACTAGTTCTCCTAGCTCGTCCTCCATAAAACCCAGCCTGTGCATTCCGGTATCCAATTTTATATGAATTTTGTAAACATTATTGTTGGATGACCCATAGTTTTCAATTGTTGACCTAAATAGCTGTAATGTTCTGAAGCTATATACCTCAGGTTCCAGGTTGTACCTGATCATCGATTCCATTCCTGTCACTTCGGGATTCATAACAAGAATTGGTAAACTTATACCGGCTTTTCTTAGCTCTACTCCTTCATCGGCATATGCTACTGCCAGATAGTCAGCATGGTGAAACTGTAAAGTGTTGGCAATCTCAAAGCTTCCGCTACCATACGAAAAAGCCTTAACCATAACCATAACTTTAGTTTCTGGCTTGAGTAATGACCTGAAATAGTTGAGATTATGTATTAAGGCTGACAGATTAACGTCAAGTACCGTTTCATGTGATTTTTGCTGCAGAAGATCTATTATTTTCTCAAAAGCAAATACCCTTGCTCCTTTAATTAAGATGCTCTCATTTCTGAAAGGAGTAAAATTATATTGTTCAATAAACTGATCGGTACTATTGAAGAACTGTTTCTGCATCATAAACAAGTGGCTATGACGGGAGATTCCATCGCCTATGCCAACAAGTCGTGAAATTTGTCTTACTTCCAGTAAAGCTGCTATTGACCTATAAAGGCTCTCTTCTTCACCTGAGCTTTGCAGTATGTCACTTAGTATCACTGTGCGCTTGTCGTGCCTTGTTTGTTGAACCAAAAAGTCAAGTGCATTTGCCAATGATTCAAGATCTGAGCTGTAGGTGTCATTAATAATGAGGCAACCATTTATGCCTTCTTTCATTTCCAACCTCATTGCGACAGGTTGCAATTTCAGCATCCTGCTTTTTATTACTTCAGGCCCATATCCAAGAAGAAGCATTGTAGTCCAGCAATGCATTGCATTTTCAAACGAAGCTTCATCAGTGAAAGGAATAGAAATTTGCTGTTCCTTTTCCGTATAAACCGCTCTTATAGTCGTTTCTTTTTTAGTCCTGAATATATCAAGAATTCGCAGATTGGATTCGGCGTGATTGCCCCAGGTTAATTTTGTAGCTGAGTTTGGTGCATACTTGTGTATAACTTCATAATCGCGGCAGTAGATTAATGAATTTGAAGTTGCAAAAAGTTTCATCTTTTCTTCAGCCTTTTGTTCTTTTGATTCAAAAAACTGATCGTGTGCCTGTCCTATATTAGTAATAATACCTATTTCAGGATTAATTATTGGTTGGAGTCTACCCATTTCACCAGGTTCAGATATGCCTGCTTCAAAAATCCCTAACTGATGAATCGACTCAATCTGCCATACAGAGAGAGGCACACCAACCTGTGAATTGTAGCTCTGTGGACTTCTGATAATTGTTTTCTCTTCCGAAAGCAACTGCCAAAGCCATTCTTTAACTATTGTTTTACCATTACTTCCTGTTATTCCAATTACAGGTATATTGAATTTTTGTCTATGGAACGCAGCTAGCTGTTGTAATGCTACCAAGGTGTCGTCAACTTCAATGAAATTAGCTTTTTGTTGGAGATGATGAGGGATATGACTCACACAGAAGCTCATTACTCCTGCTGTTATCAGTTCTTCAATAAATTTATGCCCATCATTCCTTTTGGTAGTCAGGGCGAAAAAGATTGAACTTGCCGGAGAATTAACTTTCCTGCTGTCTATAAGCAAGTTGGTAATTTTATGCTTGTCAGAATGAAGCAATAATTTCCCGTTGACAGCTTCTGCAATTTCGTAAATTGAATACCCAACCAAGGTTGTGATTTTTTTAGAAGTGTTTTTAAATATCGATATTATGACTCGGTGTCATGCCTAACAGTCTTTAGTGGATTGCTAGAGATCGCTTCATGTTCTCTCCTGTTTTTCCATATATCGCAAGCAAGATACATGGCAGCCCTGAACGATTCAGGTGAAGCCATATCCTTACCGGCAATCTCAAAAGCAGTACCATGAGCAGGAGATGTTCTTATAAACGGAAGCCCTGCTGTATAGTTGACTCCAGATTCAAATGAAAGGGTTTTAAATGGTAACATACCCTGATCATGATACATGGCTAAAATACCATCAAACCTATTGAATGTTGACGAACCAAAGAACCCATCGGCAGGATATGGCCCGAAAACAAGATGTCCTTGTTTTTTAGCTCTTTCAATAGCAGGTATTATGATACTTTTTTCTTCTGATCCAATAAGACCATCGTCACCGGCATGTGGATTTAAGCCAAGTAATGCTATTCGTGGCGCGCGGATTCCAAAGTCAACTGTTAGAGATTTACTCAAAATTTCAATTTTTTGAAATACCAGTTCACTTGTAATTGTACTCGAAATTTCATTTACGGGTATATGCCCTGTAATAACTCCAATCCTAAGGCTGTTACTAACCATTAGCATTAAGCTATTATTCACACCAAACTTTTCACTCAGATATTCTGTATGTCCAGGAAAATGGAAATTGGCCGACTGAATAGTTTTTTTATTTATTGGAGCAGTGACCAAAGCATTAATATTGCCTTTCTGTAAGTCGGCAACAGCAGCTTCCAATGAGTAAAAAGCCTGTTCTCCTGCAACTGTATCAGGCTTCCCAAACTCAATCTTTATCTCATTGTCATGCAGATTAACGAGATTGGCTTTCTTAGGGTTGAGGCTATCAACCCTTTTAATTATATTAAAATTGAGTTCTGATAGGTTTAGTACCTTTTTATTGAATGAAACCACTTTAGCTAAACCATAAACAACCGGTATTAAAATTTCGTTGATTCGGTTATCCGATAAAGCCTTCAGAATTATTTCATAACCAATGCCGTTCAAGTCACCTGTTGAAATCCCTATTATTGGCTTCATCTCGTTTTCAGCAATTTTCATCATAACATAATTGTTTGAGGCAAAGATAAGATTTAACTATTTTAGCAGACTGCAATTATTAAACATAAAAATAAAAGCAATGACAACGTGTTATTTTGTTAGCGACTTGCATGGAGATACGAATAAGTATGAGCTTCTGGCACAGGAGGTTATAAAACGAAAGCCCTCTTTTCTGTTTTTGGGTGGTGATCTTTTGCCTCATGTTAGGGTTTCTGACAAATCACGTGATAATTCAGTCAATCCTTTTATTAATGATTACATCATCCCATTGTTTGTCAGAATTCAGAAACAATTGGGTTGCAATTACCCTGAAGTCTATTTAATTGCTGGTAATGATGACTACAAAACTGATGTTCACGGATTCATTGAAGGCCATAAAAAAGGGCTATGGAAGTACCTAAATTCAGAAAGGGTGAAATTTGGCCCTTACACCATCTATGGCTATTCTTATGTACCTCCCACTCCCTTCAGAATAAAAGACTGGGAGAAATATGATGTTGATTCTACAACATTGGATGGCTCAATCTCACCAAATGATGGTTTTAGAAGCAATGGTGATATATACGATAATTCATTAATAAGCAGGGATCTCGCACAGTTGACTGAAAATTCTGATATGACTAAGGCCATTTTTCTTTTTCACAGTCCACCTTATAATAGCAGTTTGGATAAGATTCCAGACAATAAGAATATTGGAAGCAGAGCTATTGCTGATTTGATTTCAGAAAAGCAACCTTATGTTACCCTTCACGGACATGCACACGAATCATCGCGCTTAGCAAATGCGTGGCATGATGTTATTGGTAGAACTCATTCTTTTTCAGCAGCATGGGATGGGGAGGGGCTGGCAATTGTAATCTTTAAGATTGACGAACCTTCAGACTGCCAAAGGCAGATTCTAACTCGCACATAATCAAGTTTGTGGCTCCTGTTCTGTATTTAACATATTTTGCTGCTTGCTCAGAAGCATCTTTCAGCTTGTCAGGAAGACTGTAATAGATATTTACAATTTGAATCAGTTCCTGTTCATCTTTAACACTTACTCCAGCGTTTACCTCGATTAATTGTTGAGCTTCTTTAAACTTGTGAAAGTTTGGGCCAAAAATAACCGGCATTCCATATACAGCGGCTTCGAGTGTATTGTGTATTCCTACTCCGAATCCACCACCAATATATGCTATCTTGCCATAACGGTATAATTTTGAAAGTAATCCGATTGAATCAATAATAATCACACGAGGTTTATTTATCTTAAAATACTCTTCAGCACTAAGATTCGATTCCTTGATTTTACTATAGAATTCACAATTGCCTGAAAACTTTAGTGACAAGTCATCCAAGTGCTTCCTGTTAATTTCATGAGGTGCAATTATAAGCTTTAAAGAATCATAAGACAATTCAAAAAGCTTTTGAAGTATTGCTTCATCGGGAGGCCAGGTGCTTCCAGCGACTAGTGTAAAGCTATCTTTTGAAAACTCGTCCAGATAAGGTATGCTAACTATCTGGTTGCCTATGCCTGCCACTCTGTCAAATCTAGTGTCGCCACTGATTATAACATTATTTACATCAATCATACTAAGCAGTTCAGCAGATACTTCCTCTTGCACGAATATTTTACTGAGATTTCTCAGGTGTGTCCTGAACCAACCGCCATACCACTTAAAGAAGTGCTGTGAAGGACGGAAGATTGCTGAAATCATATATGTTGGAATATTCTTTTCTTTCAGTTCATGCAGATAATTATACCAGTATTCATACTTTACAAAAATGGCAATTGAAGGTGAAACAATCCGCAGGAACTTTCTTGCATTTTTTCTGGTATCGAGTGGTAAGTAAAAAACAAAATCAGCACCTGAATTGCTGGCTTTGTTGTTGAATCCAGAGGGGGAAAAGAAAGTGAGAATGATTGAAATATGCGGATGTTGACTTTTAATCTCTTCAATAACCGGTCGTGCCTGCTCATATTCACCTAATGAAGCACAATGAATCCAAACAACAGGTGAAGGATTTTCTGAATGGTAATGATTTGAAAATACTTCCTCGAGTTTTGTGAATATTTCGCGACGACCATAAAACCAGTCACGTGCTTTCTGATAGAAGAGTGAAGATATCCATAGCGACAGTCCGTATAATGTGATTATGAAGCTATAGATTTGTCGCATGATTGATTATTTTGTTGATTACAAAGTTAGGTGGACATTTTTAATAATAATAAAAATCTTTAGGAGATCTTTTATACACAGGAATCATCCATCCAACCTTTAATGAGATTAAAAGATCAGTGTATTTCCCATTTAGATACTCTCTTCTTGCAAAAGAATATGGTCTTATGTCTTCGGTAAAGGCAACTGTTAAGTCAACATTTGCATAGAAGTTAATAACTTTATTTTCTCCTGTAAAGAAATAACCCGCAAAGATACTTGCGGCAGGCCCTCTTTTCAGTTCATCATACCCTTTCAAATAATCACCTGTAATCTGAGGCGCAGTTTGATCACGATGATCTATAAAAACCTTGTGTTGAATCAGTCCGCCGCCAATTCCGGTCATTATTCCTGAGTTTGGATTTGATTTTCCAACAGGAATTACTTTTCCTAATTTAGCCAGAAATGAATAGCCCCGTTCGTAAAAGTGATATGTTGAGTAAATGCCGTCAACATCAACAATATTACCATCCTCCGTTTCAATACTGCTTAAAATATTTTCCTTGTTTTTTATTGTGTTCCCAAACATAAAACCTGCTTCCATGCCGATAAGCCAGTTTTTTGAAGACTTGTAAAAATATGCCGGACCAACCATAGCATTAGAACCAAAACGATCTGCCATATCTCCTGAAGGAATTTGATATGCAAAATGCGCAGTAATAAGATGCATTGAAATGGTTGAGTCTTTTACGTTTTGTTGCGCCGACACTTCATTAACCGATGTAACCAGTATTAGAAGGGAGGCGATCAGTAAATTTTGTAGAAAAAAGTTAGGCTTAAGCATCAGATTTGATAAGTTTATTCGTTTACAAAGATAAGCAAATGAGCCAAAATCCAACATTGTTAAAACGACTATGAACTTTTTCGTAACAGCGTAATAGTCGTATATTTGCCTTTTTATGTAAAACTCATCTAAATGAATAAAATATCAATGGTTGACCTTAAAGGTCAATATCAGAAAATTAAAAGCCAGATCGACAACTCAATTTCAGAAGTCATTGATTCTACTGCTTTTATTAACGGTCCTGCAGTTAAGAGGTTTCAGGAGAACCTTGAGAATTATCTTGGTGTAAAGCATGTGATTCCCTGTGCAAATGGTACTGACGCATTGCAGATTTCTATGATGGCGCTTAACCTTCAAAGAGGAGATGAAGTAATTACAACTTCGTTTACTTTTATTGCTACAGCTGAAATTATTGCACTCCTCGGATTAACACCTGTTGTTGTAGATGTGGACCCAGATACTTTCAACATTGATCCAGAGGCTATTAAGAAAGCGATTACACCCAAAACAAAAGCCATTGTACCTGTGCACTTGTTTGGCCAATGTGCAAATATGGAGGCTATTCTCGAAATAGCAGAAAAACATAATCTATATGTAATCGAGGATGCTTGTCAGTCAATAGGTGCTGATTATATTTTTAAAGATGGCAGCAGAAAGAAATCCGGAACAATCGGACATATTGGTTGTACATCATTCTTCCCAAGTAAAAACTTAGGATGTTATGGTGATGGTGGCGCAATGTTCACAAATGACGATGAAATAGCAAAGCAACTTCGTGTTATGGCAAACCATGGCATGACCGTTAGATATTATCATGATTTTATTGGCGTCAATAGCCGGCTTGATAGCATTCAGGCTGCCATCTTAGATGTTAAGCTTAAATACCTTGATGAATACAATGCAGCCAGAGGAAAAGCTGCTCAGTATTATAACAACGCTTTCGCCGGAAATCCAAAGTTAAAAACACCTGCAAAAGCAGAAAATACTACGCACGTTTATCATCAATATACTATTGTCACATCAGACGTTGATAGAAATTCACTAGTTGAACACATGGCTGCAAAGGGTATTCCGGTAATGATTTATTATCCGGTACCATTGCATATGCAAAAAGCCTATCTTGATCCGAGATACAAAAAGGGCGATTTCCCGGTTACAGAACATTTATGTCAGACGGTAATCTCATTACCAATGCATACTGAACTTGACGAAGAGCAGCTTTCATATATTACAACAACGTTACTTGAGTTTATTAAATAAGAAGTAGGAAATATAAAGCAATCGTCTTTAAACTACATGGTTAATTTTTGGTTACTTATGTAACCTGCTAACTCACATTTTTAAAAAAATGGTACAAAACGAAGGATATTTTGTTCATGAAACTGCAATTATTGATCCTGGATGCAAGATTGAAAGAGGTGTTAAAATATGGCATTTCAGTCACATAATGGAAAATTGCGTTATTGGTGAAAATTGCAATATCGGACAAAATGTAGTGGTGTCGCCGGGAGTTATTCTGGGTAAAAATGTCAAAGTTCAGAATAATGTGTCAATATATACAGGTGTAACCTGTGAGGATGACGTCTTTTTGGGGCCTTCAATGGTTTTTACCAATGTAATTAATCCCAGAAGTGCAGTTAACCGCAGAGGTAATTACATTAAAACAACTGTTAAAAAAGGAGCCTCAATAGGTGCTAACGCAACTATAGTCTGTGGTCATGATATTGGTGAATATGCTTTCATAGGCGCAGGAGCAGTAGTCACGAAAGAAGTTCTCCCATATGCATTGGTTGTAGGTAACCCTGCACGTCAAACCGGGTGGATGAGTGAATATGGACATAGATTGAAATTCGACAATCAGGGAATGGCTAAATGCGAGGAAAGCGGTGAATTCTATAAACTAGTTGATGGTAGAGTATACAAAGTAAATAAGTAAAATTTGTTTTATGAAAATTCTGGTTACAGGTGGAACAGGATATATTGGTTCGCATACTGTTGTTGAACTGCAGAATAAAGGCTATGAAGTTATTATTGTAGATAATCTTTCTAATTCATACGAGTATGTAGTTGACCAGATTGAAAAGATTACCGGGAAACGACCAACTTTTCATAAGTTCGACCTTGTAGATGAGTCTAAGACCCGCGCTTTCTTTAAAGAGAATAGCGATCTTTCAGGGATCATCCATTTTGCTGCTTCCAAAGCGGTGGGTGAATCAATGGCGAAACCATTACTTTATTACCGAAATAATCTGCAGTCACTGATTAATATCCTCGAAGGGATGAAAGAGAATTCAATAGAAAATCTTGTATTCTCTTCATCATGCACTGTATACGGTCAACCCGATGAATTACCGGTTAAAGAAACGTCTCCCATTAAAGAAGCCTGGTCGCCTTACGGTAATACAAAACAAATGTCAGAGCAAATCATTAGGTTTGCTGTTGAAGCGCATCACCTTAAAAGCATTTCATTAAGGTATTTTAATCCAATTGGTGCTCACAGTTCTGCATTAATTGGAGAACTGCCTATAGGTATCCCCAATAATCTTGTTCCATTTATTACCCAAACAGCCATTGGAAAACGTGAAAAGCTTAAAGTGTTTGGATCAGATTATAGCACACCGGATGGAACGGCAATTAGAGACTATATCCATGTTGTTGATCTGGCACAGGCTCATGTAGTAGCAGTAGACCGTATGACACGCAAAATGTCTACAAAGCCATTTGAAGTTTTCAATCTTGGCACAGGTAATGGATTCAGTGTTCTTGAAGTCATAAGATCATTCGAGAAATCCACTGGTCAGAAACTAAATTATGAAATTGTAGATAGAAGACCTGGTGATATTGAAAAGGTTTGGGCAGATACATCATATGCAAACGAGGTACTTGGATGGAAAGCACAAAGGGGCATTGATGAGATGATGAGTTCTGCATGGAATTGGGAAATGGAATTAAAAAACAACAATAGTAGCGATCTAATACTTCAATTAGCATGAAAAACATTCTCATAACCGGGGGGGCAGGTTTTATTGGTTCTCATGTTGTACGCCTTTTTGTCAATAAGTATAGTAATTACAGAATTGTCAATCTTGATAAACTTACATACGCCGGTAACCTTTCTAATCTTAAAGATATTGAGAGCTCCCCAAATTATACTTTTATTAAAGGCGACATAACAAATGGTGACTTTATTCAGCAACTATTTCAGGATTATAATTTTGACGGAGTAATTCATTTGGCTGCTGAGTCTCATGTTGACCGGTCTATTTCAAATCCCATGGAGTTCATCATGACAAATATTGTGGGAACAGTAAACCTACTGAATGCCTCACTTGCAAAATGGAAGAACGATTTTACAGGAAAGCTCTTTTACCATATTTCTACCGATGAGGTTTTTGGTTCCTTAGGAATGGATGGGATGTTCACTGAGACTACTCCATATGATCCTAAAAGTCCATATTCAGCTAGTAAAGCAAGCAGTGATCATTTGGTAAGGGCTTATAATCACACCTTTGGATTGCCTGCTATTGTATCGAATTGCTCAAACAATTATGGGCCTTATCAGTTCCCTGAAAAACTTATACCGTTATTCATTCACAACATCCGTAACAAAAAGCCACTGCCTGTTTATGGTAAAGGTGAGAATATTCGAGATTGGCTTTATGTTGAAGATCATGCTAAAGCAATTGATCTGCTATACCATAAGGGGAAATCAGGTGAAACGTATAATATTGGCGGGAATAACGAATGGCGTAATATTGACCTTATTCACAAGTTGTGTGAAATAATGGACAATAGACTGGGACGAAATCCCGGAGAATCAGCACAACTTATAACATTTGTGAAAGATAGAGCGGGTCATGATTTGCGATATGCAATCGACGCACGTAAAATAAAAAGAGAGTTAGGCTGGGAACCCACTGTAAAGTTTACTGAAGGTTTTGAGGAAACTGTTGACTGGTACCTTACCAATGAGGAATGGCTCAATACTGTTACATCAGGAGAATATCAGAAATACTATGAACAACAATATGGTTGATTAGTCATAAAACGGTAATTTCCAATAACCGTTTTTATAAACCAGTGCCTGTTACAGGTATAGTGTCTTCTTAAAAGAAAAACCCCGTTGTCCTAAGTGAAAACGGGGTCTTTCTTTATTTATTGAGCACTCAAAGTTTCAGATTGAGGGGCGATTTTTTTTACCAAGCCCTGCAAAACAGTTCCAGGGCCAACTTCAATGAAAGTAGTAGCTCCACTATTAACCATGTTTTGCACAGTCTGTGTCCATCTGACCGGTGAAGTGAGTTGTTTAATAAGGTTTTCTTTTATTATTTGTGGATCGGTAACAGCCTGAGCATTAACGTTCTGGTATACCGGGCAAACAGGGGTATTGAAATGAGTATTATTAATAGCACGTGCCAATTCAATTCCTGCAGGTTCCATTAAAGGTGAATGGAATGCTCCACCTACTTTTAGTGGTAGAGCTCTTTTGGCTCCTGCTGCTTTTAAATTCTCGCAAGCTATCTCAACACCTTTGATTGATCCTGAAATTACAAGTTGTCCTGGACTATTGTAATTTGCCGGAACAACAACTTCTTGTATTTCACTCAACACTTGTTCGGTCTTGTCATCATCCAATCCAAGTATTGCGGCCATTGTGCCGGGTTCAGCTTCACAAGCTTTTTGCATAGCCATGGCACGTGCATATACTAATCTGAGACCATCATCAAATGATAATGCTCCAGCTGCAACTAGTGCTGAAAATTCTCCTAACGAGTGTCCTGCTGTCATGTCAGGCTGAAATTGTTCGCCCAATGTTTTAGCAAGTATAACTGAATGTAAGAATATAGCTGGTTGTGTAACTCTAGTCTGTCTAAGGTCTTCATCAGTACCTTCAAACATTAAATCTGTAATTCTGAATCCAAGAATTTCGTTTGCTTTCTCAAACATTTCTTTTGCCAGGTCATTGGTATCGTACAAGTTTTTACCCATACCAACAAACTGGGCACCTTGTCCCGGGAATACATATGCTTTCATAAAAAGATATTGATTTAAATGAGCGGCAAAGATACAATAATATCAAATAACTGCTTCCCAAGCTGCAAGTGCATCCCTCATACTTGATCTTCCAAATCCTATTCTGAAATGTTGATCACCATATTCAAATATTTCTGATGGTACAAGCATTACTCCTGATTCCTTTACAATTCTTTCAGCATAGATTAATGCAGGTTCCTGTAATCTAACCTTAACCATAGCAGTAGACCCGGCTCCCGGTTCAAAATAATACTCAAACAACTCAGGATGCTTTTCTACAAATGCCTTAAATATTTGTTTATTAGCTCTTATCTTCTGAAGGTTTACTTCAATAAATCTTTCACTATTATTTAATGCTATCATTGAGAGTACTTCAGAAGTCGCACTATTACATATGGTGAGATAATCCTTGAAATGTTTCATCGTTCCGAGTAGCTTTTTATTATGAGAGGTCACCCATCCGATTCTTAAACCGGCAAGACCAAACGATTTGGCCATTCCCCATAAGCTAACTGCATTATCATATAGATCACAAAGCGAATCATTTAACAGTGCGGCATTGTGTACAAGTTTATGATACATCTCATCAGAAAAAAGCAAAGTATTATGGCGTGATGCAATTTCAATCACCCTGTTGAGCTCCTCTCTCGTCGGATAATACCCGGTAGGATTGTGAGGAAAGTTAACAACAATCAACTTCGTTTTTTCATCTACCAGTCTAGCAAGGTCATCGGGATTAAATAATCCTTTATCATCCGGTTCCCAAAAGTGCATAGTACAACCTTTGTCTTTTGCAATCTGATATAATGACTGATAAGAAGGTCGCATGCAAACTAAATGATCGCCAGGATTTAGTTGAGTTTGCATCAAAATATAATTTGCTTCACCGGGAGACAATACAAAAACATCATCAGGTTTAATCGAATTGTAATGCCGTGAAATTGCTTCGCGTAAAAGGAAGTGACCTTCTGATTCAGTATAACCAAGTGTTAGTGAATTCCATAATTCAAGTTCACCATGTTCAGCAGATGAAAGAACATAGTTGAGGCTAAAACCATCACAATCAGAACTCGACAAAAGGTATTTTGCATTGAATTCGTATTTTGCGAAATAACGTTCGAGTTTGAAGGAGCTAATAATCATTTTATTAATGAAGCTTAGATCCGATAAGGTGTATAAATTCGGCCCGTGTCTTATCCACCAGGAATGCACCGGTAAAATCGGAAGTTGTGGTTACTGAATTTTGTTTCTGAATACCCCTCATGCTCATACACATATGTTGAGCTTCAATAACAACAGCCACACCTAAAGGCTTAAGTGTGTTATGAATCGCTTCTTTTATCTGGGTTGTAAGTCTTTCCTGAACCTGAAGTCGGCGTGCAAAGGCATCAACAACTCTGGGTATTTTACTTAAGCCTACTATATATCCGTTTGGTATATAAGCAACATGAGCTTTGCCAAAAAATGGTATCATGTGATGTTCACATAAAGAATAGATCTCAATATCTTTTACTATTACCATCTGCTTATAGTCTTCCTGAAACATTGCGGACTTCAGGATTTCTTCAGGATTTAAATCGTAACCATGTGTTAGGAATTGCATTGCTTTCGCTACTCTTTCAGGAGTTTTAAGCAGTCCTTCTCTTTCAGGATCTTCACCAATTAGCTTTATAATGTCTTTATAATGATTACTCAACTTGGCTAAAGTGCGATTATTATAAGTGTCCTTACGGCGAAATCCGACTTCCAGAGAATAGTCGTCCATTATATTTTCAACAGCCATCTCATTTATTCCATCATTGACATCCTCTTTTTTCATTCCTTTGATTTTATCTTTATGATCCATAGTACTCAACATAATTTTTTTCAGTTTCATAGAGCTTTATGCAATGCAGAGTTGCTCCATTTTCAGCAATTTTGCCTTCGAGCTGATTCCATACCTGTATAGCAATATTCTCTGCTGAAGGCAAAATTCCTTCCATAAAATCTACCTCAAGATTGATATTCTTGTGATCAAGCTTTTCAATTATAAGGTCGTTGATGATTGAGCTTAAAGTTTTAAGGTTCATTAGAAATCCAGTATCAGGATTAACATCACCCTTTATGGTAACAAATAACGAGTAGTTATGTCCATGCCAATTTGGATTTGAACATTTGCCATAAACCTCAAGGTTCTGTTCGTCAGTAAATGAGGGACTATATAAACGATGAGCTGCGTTGAAATGTTCGTGCCGGGTAATATAGATCATAGAATTAGAATTTTATTACCCCACAAAGATAATCAAAGTAGTTGTTTATCTTGCTGATCTATTATTCCATTTAACAAGATGAACCACTTCAAAAATTGTGTAAATGATATAGATGATGAAGAAACTGATTATGAAATTAACAGCATCATGAATGTATGACAAAGCATAAATGAAGAGAATAGCCATAAACAACAAAAGTTTAATTGTTGTATTTCCGAGGTATACGCTTACGAATTTCTTGGGTGCCGATTCTGTCTTTTTAACTATCAGAGCAAATGAAAGGAAAGTGATTGCTGCGTGAAAGATCAGAATAAATGGCAGTGTAACGGTTATTCTTGCTGGTGGCATCGTAACCATTAATATTGCAACAACTACCCCCAGGCCCAGGGTCAATATTATATTTTGTTTAAGAAAAAGCCTTACTTCATTTCTCATTTTCCGTTTGTTTTATTAAATTCTCTGATAAATAACCAAATTGCCAGAAATACGGAGGCAAGTGAAATAATGACTGTGAGATACGGAAATGTTACATCAACCCATTTATCTAGTTTATATGCACCAAAACTTCCTCCCGCAATAATGAAAACCATTTGTGCGGTCATTCCCGAGTATTTCACATAGGGATTAAGTGGATTATTGTCCCTTGAATTCTTCTTCGGCATAGATGGCAGGCTCAGTCATTACCGAATCCATTTTGCAGGTACCAGTAAATCGAGCACCCGGCTCAATCGCCAGTTTATTTATATGGATATCACCTGTAACAACAGCAGTAGCCTTTAATGAAAGAAGTTCTTTTGCTTTTATTAAGCCATTTACCCGACCTTCAATATCAGCGTTAATACAATGAATCTCTCCTTCTACCGTACCTGTAGATCCTAAGATGACTTTACCACCGGCATTTACTGTGCCTGTTAATGTGCCGTCAATTCGTATGTTACCATTTGACTCAATGTCGCCCGTAATCAGCGTTCCTGACTGGATCAAATTTGCTGATGGGGGAGGTTCCGGAATATTATTTTTGGCCATTTCTAATAATGATGGTTTATGGTTGTTGGTAATTATTTCTGAAGAACAACAAATAAGGAGCTGTCTTTTTTTCTTTAAAGAATACCGGGTAGTTGTTAGACGAAATTATGAACTGATCATACGATCCATCAGGGATTCCTGAGAACACGTAGCCATCAGTAGATATATGATTAAAAAATCTCATAGCATCTTCACTGTTTGCGAATGTACTTACAGAGATCATCTGCTTATTACCTTCCAGAATGACACTATTAACCTGAAGATTTTGCATGCCATAATTACGCGAATTGAAATCGCTTATTCTAACCTTAGTCCCGTATACATTAACAAGGTTGCCATCGACTATCATAACATAGAAATGTGATGTTGCTGGATTATATGTATACATTGAAACATCAAGGTTTGTTGCAATACTATCACCGCTTACCGGATCAAGAATCATTCCTCCGGCTCCTGTTTTTTGTTCACCTAATAAGATATTGGCATATGGAATCACTGTCGATGAAGGAAAATCTTTCACCAGTTGTGCTAATTCAACCTTCATTGTATCCTGGTCTACTGTCTTACCCAAAGCTAATGCTCTCAGATAGGTAAACTGGGGAATCAAATCATTGCCATTATACATGCTGATTGCTTCGTTACTGTAAAGAATTACCATTCTGTACAGACCTGCACTAAATGCTTCATACGTTTCCTCATACAATGTCCTTACCCTGTTCTTTGCTTCTTCAAGTTCAGCTTTATAACCCGGATCAATAAGAATCCTTGCATAATCGCTGTCAGGATAGTTCTGAATTATCAGATTTTGATGAGCCATCATTTCCTCATTATCACCCTGGTCGCGATTAATTCTGTACAGGTGATAATGCGCTTGTAATGCGTTTGTGTCGGATGGGAATCTGGTAAGCAGTGTATTAAGTGTTTTCTCTGCTTCAATAGCATTATTTAGTTCTTCAAGGTATATTAGCCCTGCATTAAACAATGCCTGTCCAATCTGTATATTACTTGCATCAATTTTTTCAGGTGTTAGAGGTAGGTTAACCAGATATGCTTCGCGTGACCTTAAATCAGTAGCACTTGCTTTCTCACCACCCTCCACATCCAGCGAATCAGCAATTTCTCCGTTTTCAGCTATCATATCAAAGTCGACGACTCTTTTATTGCTCAAACGCCAGTTATCTTCTAAACGGCGGCGTCCCCATTTCCGGGTAAATTCACTGTAACCCATTCCAATGGCTGATGGATTGTAGAAGTACCATCCACCACCACCAACTGTTGTTTGCCCTTCCATATCTGTTACTCTTCTGCCACCTAAAGCAATTCCTGCCTCCAATGCCATTTTCTCTTCTTCAGCTTTACGTGCAATCTCTTCTTCACGTTCAATATATCGGGCAATGGCCTTATCAATAATAGCAAATCTTTCAGCCTGAGGCATTCCTGCCAGTTCCTGCAAACTATCCTGCACTTGAATAATCTCCAGGTTTTTTACCAGACGGCCAATTATTTCAGTCTTTTTGCTGATATTTTCATAGTCAGGGAATTCCTTGGGAAGGTAGTTAACTGCTGTATCGTAATACAGACCGGCAAATGTGTATTGTTGACGGTTGAAATACAAATCGGCCAATTTCAGGGCTGATGTTGACTTTTGGAAATCATTATCAAGACTGGTTGCCACTGATTTACGCAAATGACTGATTCCTAAAGTGTCATTTTTTTCTTTGAGTGCTATATCAGCTAAAGCAAAATATATCTGGTCCTGAAAATCGCGGTTTTTCGCATCTTTCAACATTTTTTCGAGTTCCCTGACAATAAGACGGTGATCGCTCCTGCCTGCATCGTAAACTCTGGCCATATTAATACGGGCGTTAAAAGCCATCTCGAAACTGGGAGTTCCTTTTATCGCTAAAGTGTAATATTCAGTAGCCTGACTATTCTTTCCCTCTTGTTGATATATTTGCCCTAGTATGAAGTTTAATCTTGTCTTGAATTTTGATCCTGACTGAAGAGGCAAACCGGTTTCAATCTGTTCACGTGCCAGAGCTAGTTTTCCTTGTGCTATATATATGTCAGCATAAGTCATTGGTAGAGCCTTTCTGACTTTCCAAGGTAGTAGTATCGTTTCAGACTCTGCTGTGAGTTCGTTTAAAACATTTAATGCAGCTTCGTATTGTTTCTGCTTTTGTAGCGTTTTGGCAATCCACAGCTGAGATTCGTACCTGATGGGATCATAGGAATATTTGGTAGTTACAAATTCAAATGCTCGCTTTGCAGCACCATAATCCTGCTTATAAAAGTTGGCTTTCCCTATCATCAGATAGCTGTTCATCACCCACTTAACATACTCCTTATTGTTAAAGAACATGGAGTGTTTCTGTATGACCTTGGAGGCTTTCTCTATCGCCCTGTCCATATTTGGATTAATAGATTGAGCTACAGTTTGAGATCCATAATTATAAACCGGGAGTACAGAAATGTAGTTATCTTTTGCTGATTTGCCAATTTGATATACTCCTTCTTTGAGGCTTTCGTTGCCATTCCACCATGCATTGTAGTGTGCACTCAAATTATGATAAGCCCTGCGGGTAAATGTGTTTTTTTTAGTAGAACATGCACCTGCGAGTAACACTATCAGTGTCAGAATTAATATATTACGATTTAAACGGAAATTTGCAGCCAATGGATTTTCGTATTTTTTACAATTTCTACCTTATAACTGTTAATTTGCAAAAATATTTTATTTTTCCGAAAAGGAAGGCGTAAAGTTACAAATTAATGAGTTTCATGCTTCTATATAATATTCAGCCTGAATAAATAATTTAGTGCAAAGTCAGAACATCCTATATCGCAACTGTTTTATCTTTGAGCAATATTCTATAATCACCATTGGCAATTAAACACTCATCTAAAAATGTGGTACACTAAGACAAAAGAAGAGGTTCTAATAGAATTAAACGTTGATCCTCATACCGGTTTATCGGATGAAGAGGTTGCCAAACGTAGAGAACAATATGGACCTAACAGCCTAAAGGCAAAAGAGAAAAGAAGTATAATTTCTCTGTTTTTTAGCCAGCTGCGCGATTGGCTTATATACGTTCTTCTGGCAGCAGTTATTATTACTGTATTAATGGGCGAATATATTGACGCCGCAATTATCTTAATGGTCATAATTTTAAATGCCGTATTAGGCGTCGTTCAACAGGTTAAAGCGGGTAAGGCTATTGAAGCGCTTCAGAAATTGTCTTCTCCAAAAGCTATTGTTCGTCGCAATTCACATATTTCTGAAATCAACTCTGATCAATTGGTTCCGGGAGACATTGTTATTTTAGATGCAGGGCGATATGTTGCAGCAGATATAAGAATAATTGAATCGGCTAATCTGAAAATTGAGGAATCTGCTCTTACAGGTGAGTCAGTACCTTCAGAAAAGTATGACGATATAGTTTATGATGCCGATACACCTCTTGGTGATAGAGAGAACCTTGGTTTTATGACTAACCTTGTTACTTATGGCAGGGGAGAGGGTGTTGTGATTGCAACCGGTATGGACACTGAAGTTGGTAAAATCGCAGGTTTTCTTGATGATGATTCCGAAGATAAGACACCTCTTGAAATACGACTTGATGAATTGGGTAAAATATTAGGCAAGATTGCAATTGGAATATGTGCTTTCATTTTCATCCTTTCGGTATTTCAGGACAGAAATCTCAGTGAAATGTTCCTTACTGCCGTTTCTCTGGCTGTTGCTTCTATACCTGAAGGACTTGCTGCAATTGTTGCAGTAGTTCTTTCAATCGGGGTTACTACAATGTCTCGTAAAAATGCTATCATAAAGCGATTGCCGGCTGTTGAAACACTTGGCTCAGTTAATATTGTGTGTTCTGATAAAACTGGAACGCTCACTCAGAATAAGATGACTGTAGTGAAGTATGCAACGATTAGTGAAATCAGAAATGTTGAAAGAGAGAAGGAGAACCTATCAAATGAAGATGCATTATTACTGGCAAAAGCAATGGTTTTATGTTCAGATGCAACATTAGAAGATGGTGAAGCAACGGGAGACCCTACTGAAATTGCTCTACTTGCGTTTGCTGATGATTTACAGGTAGGCAGAGCATCAATTAAGCATGAAATAAAGAGAGTTGACGAATTTGCTTTCGACTCCGACAGAAAACTGATGTCGACTCTGAATAATGAAAATGGCAAGCATATTGTCTACACTAAAGGTGCTATTGATAATTTGCTGAAGATATGTAACAGGGTAGTAGATAACGGTAAAATCCTGCCTATCAATGATTCACATAAGGAGCTATTCCACCGGGCAACCGAGGAAATGTCAGATGAAGCCTTGAGAACCCTGGGGGCAGCATTTAAAGAAGTTGATGGAAAGATCCCACCTGAAGAAATGGAGAAAGATCTTATACTCATCGGAGTCGTGGGGATGATAGATCCACCAAGAGATGAGGTGAAGACATCTATCCAACAGGCAAAAACCGCGGGAATAACTACGGTAATGATTACAGGCGACCATAGGAATACCGCATTCGCTATTGCGTATGAGCTCGAAATAGCCGAAAATAAAGATCAGGTTATTACAGGGCAGGAGCTTGATCGCTTGACTCAGTCGCAATTCAATGATCAGGTTAATAATTTTCGGGTATATGCCAGGGTGTCTCCTGAACATAAAGTTAAAATTGTTAAAGCTCTGAAAGCAAATGGAAATGTTGTCTCAATGACAGGTGATGGAGTGAATGATGCTCCATCACTTAATGCCGCTGATATTGGAGTTGCGATGGGTATTACAGGAACAGATGTTGCCAAAGGAGCTTCAGATATGATACTTACTGATGATAATTTTTCAACTATTATCACAGCAATAGAGCAAGGGCGTAACATTTATAATAACATTAAAAAATCAGTAATATTTCTGCTTACCTGTAATTTGGGTGAGGTTGTTGCAATGGTAATACCTCTGCTAATTGGTTGGCAGGTGCCTTTATTGGCTGTACAGCTACTTTGGATAAATCTCCTCACCGACTCTCTGCCAGCTATTGCTCTAGGAATGGATAAGGGAGATCCTGATGTCATGAAGGAAAAGCCACGGAATTCCAAGGAGAGTTTCTTCGCAGGGGGAGCAGGATTTCATGCCGCATTGGGTGGACTTATAATTGGGCTTCTTACAATATTTGGATTTTGGTTCGGCTACTATGAATTAGGTTATAGTCCTTTCGATAAAGAAGCACCTGAGGAAGTTCTAACGAATGCCCGAACAATGGCATTTATGGTGCTTGTTGCAAGCCAGATGTTTTATTCACTCGCAGTCAGAAATCGAATAAAGTCAATATTCCAGATAGGCGTTTTTTCTAATAAATACCTGGTTGGTTCGATTGTGGTGGGAATTGTCCTTCAATTATTGGTTGTTGCCGTTCCTTTTATGCAGAAAGCTTTCGGACTTAATATGTTGGATGCACGTGGTTGGTTAATCGCAGTTTTGTTTGGATTGGCCCCATTGATACTCAATGAAATCTACAAACTCTTTAAAAGAATGGTAAAGCATTAATGTCTATATTTGTCAGCTCATTTTCTTCATGTAGTTACGATGTCATCGAGTAAGAATAATAGTGAATCAGCTGATAAAAAGACGCCTTGGTACAAAAAGCTTCGCGACAAGTATCGCCTTATCATACTGAATGAGGACACATTTGAAGAAAAATTATCGTTTAGGCTTTCTCGATTGAATGTTTTTGTTGTAATTGGAATGTTGGCTATCATTTTCATTTTTCTCACAACATACATTATAGCTTTTACACCATTAAAAGAGTACATCCCTGGGTATAGCAGTACAGGAGTCCAGGAAGAATTGTATGAATTGCAATTGAAAGCTGATTCGCTTGAAAAGGCATTTAAGAGCAAAGACATCTTTATAAATAACATGCGAAAGATAATGGAGGGTGATACTGAACAATCAGTTGAGGCTCCACCTCCAAATGATACTTTTTCCTATAAAAAATACGAGAACATTAAAATCAAAAGATCAAAGGCTGACTCCTTGCTTCGAATAGAGTATGAAAAAAGCAATAAATATGCCCTGATGCCTGAGAATACTGAGGCTTCCCAACACCCGGTTTCAATAATTGATAAGTTTTTTCCACCAGTAAAGGGCTTAATTACCAATAAGTTTAATGCTCAGTCCAAACACTATGGTGTCGATATTGTAGCTCCTAAAAATGAAGCAATAAAGGCGGCCTATGATGGAACAGTGATTTTTTCTGAATGGAGCTCATCCACAGGCCATGTTATAGCTCTTCAGCATATAAATAATGTCATTACGGTTTACAAACATAATTCTGTCATTCTTAAAAAGCAGGGATCTATTGTAAAGGCTGGCGAATCTATAGCGATAATAGGAGAATCGGGTGAATTGTCAACTGGCCCTCATCTTCATTTCGAATTATGGATTGGAGGAAAACCAGTTGACCCGGAAAAGTATATTATACTCTAATTATTGGATGAAAAGGAAGATTGCAATTTTAGGCTCAACCGGTTCAATTGGACGTCAAACACTTGATGTTATTTCAAAAAACAGCAACTTATTTGAAGTCGTTGTTCTTACAGCTAATGATAATTATGAGCTGCTGATAGAGCAAGCGGTCAAGTTTCAGCCGGATACAGTGGTAATTGCAAATCCTGTGCATTATAACATAGTCCAGTCTGCCCTTAGTCCATTAGGTATCAAAGTCTACACAGGTCATAATTCTGTCTGTCAGGTTGTTGAAATGGAACCAATAGATTTGGTTTTAACAGCTATAGTTGGTTTTTCGGGATTGAAGCCTGCATGGAATGCAATAAACGCAGGTAAAGCTCTCGCAATTGCTAATAAAGAGATTTTAGTTGCTGCCGGGGAAATTATTACGAAACTTGCAATAGAAAAAAATGTACCGATAATTCCTGTGGATTCAGAGCATTCGGCTATTTTTCAGTGCCTTATGGGAGAATTGAGTGCTCCTGAAAAGATCTATCTAACTGCTTCAGGCGGTCCATTCAGAGGAATGAAATGGTCTGAACTTGAAAAGGTTACAGTAGATCAAGCCCTTCATCATCCCCGATGGGAAATGGGTAATAAGGTAACCATTGATTCCGCAACCTTAATGAATAAAGGCTTAGAGGTTATTGAGGCCAAATGGCTGTTCTCATTGAATGCCCGGCAAATTGAGGTACTTGTTCACCCTCAATCAGTTATCCATAGTATGGTACAGTTTAGAGACGGTTCAATAAAAGCCCAGTTAGGACCGCAAGATATGCGCTTGCCCATACAATTTGCTCTGACCTATCCCTATAGGTTGGATGGTGACTTCGGCAGACTTAGTCTTGCTAATTTGCAGAACCTGACTTTTGAAGCTCCTGACTATGAGACATTCCCTTGCTTAAATCTTGCCTATCGGGCAATTGATAAGGGAGGCAATATGCCTTGCATCATGAATGCTTCAAACGAAGTAGCGGTTGCTGCATTCATTAACGGCAGAATTAAATTAACCGACATTCCTGCTATTATCGAAAGATCTATGGATACAACAGGTTTCAGCTCGTCTTTAGATACTCAGATGTTATGTGAAACTAATAATGAAACCAGAAAAAAGGCTGATGAATTCATCACTACTCTTTCAATTAAACCTTAACTAACTATCTTTGTTATCCAAAATTAATATTTCAAAAACTCCATATGGAAATTCTTATCAAAGCTGCACAACTCATTTTAAGCCTTTCAATACTTGTAATATTCCACGAATTCGGTCACTTTATTACTGCCAAAATATTTAAGACAAGGGTCGAAAAATTCTACTTATTCTTTGATCCATGGTTTTCTATTTTCAAATTCAAGAAAGGTGAGACCGAATACGGAATGGGTTGGCTTCCATTAGGTGGATATGTAAAAATTTCCGGTATGATTGACGAATCGATGGATAAAGAACATTTGAGTCAACCACCACAACCTTATGAATTCAGATCCAAACCTTCATGGCAGAGACTAATTATTATGCTTGGCGGAGTCACAGTCAATATAATTTTAGCTATTGGTATCTATATCACAATGTTATGGTACTGGGGTGAGCAGTATTTGCCGACTTCCGAGGTAAAATATGGTATTGTTGCCGACTCGATGGCTGAGCAAATGGGATTAAGAGATGGAGACCGAATATTAACTGTTGATAATGAGCATGTTGAAGATTTCTATAAAATACCGGCTAAAATAATTCTCGATGACGCTAAGACAATTCAGGTTATAAGAGATGACCAACCATATGAGATACAAATACCACAGGGTTATATTGGAAAATTGTTAAAACATCAGTCGGCTGACTTCATCATGCCCCGTCTTCCATTTTACATAGGTGGATTCACAAACGATTCACCCGGTAAAGAAGCAGGTCTGTTGGAAGACGACAGAATAATTGGAATTAATGACTCACTTTTACTGTTTTTTGATCAGTTCAAAGGTGCCCTTGAAAACCATGCTGGTGAACAAGTTAAGATTACGGCTCTTAGGGGTGCTGATACTGTCAATATTGATGTTACACTCGATGAGAATGCCCGAATAGGTGCTGCACTAAGAGATCCGTCAAGTTTATTCAAAATCAAACGACATGAATACTCGTTTGTATCTGCAATACCTGCTGGTTTTAACAGAGCATTTGCACAGATAGGTAGCTACTGGAAGCAATTGAAGCTTTTGGTGAATCCTGAGGTAAAAGCATACGAATCTGTGGGTAGTTTCATTTCTATTGGCAATCTTTTCCCCTCAGTATGGGACTGGCAATCGTTTTGGGCATTGACAGCATTCCTTTCAATTATGCTGGGAATTCTGAATGTCTTACCTATACCTGCTCTTGATGGTGGGCATGTGCTGTTCCTCCTCTATGAGATAATAACAGGTCGCAAACCATCTGACAAGTTCCTGGAATATGCTCAGGTGGTTGGAATGATTCTGTTATTTGGCTTGTTAATCCTTGCCAATATCAACGATGTAATGAGACTTTTTAACTAGAATTTCCTTTTTATCAGACTTGTTGTTTTACATAAAAAGCTCAGCTGAGTTTAGTATTGAAACAGGAAATCCAAAAGTGGTATTAAAGTAATGCTAAAGAGGATCATGATCTAGATTTAAGCAGCTCTTTGCAGGGCCTTGATAGGGGGACGATCTACTTAAAATGCGAAGATATGCCGTCTAAAGGGCGTCTCAAGGGACTTTCAATATCCACTTTAGCATTACTTTAATACCAGCATAGAGTAATACTAGTCTTCTAACTTATCATGAAGTGATTTGAAACCTTGTCCAAGAATTTCATGGGCATCCATAATTGTAAGGAAAGCTTTCGGATCTACCTTATTGATAAACTCCTCAAGCATGGCCAACTCTCGTCGGTTAACAACAGTGAAAATAACTCTCTTTTGATGTCCGTTATACATCCCCTCACCATGTAGGAAAGTGCCACCTCTGTTTAGATCTTTTATGATTTTATCCCGGATTTCCTCGTACTTATCTGAAATAATGAATATTGTTTTTTCGTAGTTCACACCTGAGAGAACGGTGTCGATAGTTTTACCCATTACAAAGATTGTAATCCAGGAATATAATGGAATCCGCCAGTCACCAAAGGCTACAAAACCTACCAATACAATTACTGAATCAACTACCATCATTAACTGCCCAAGAGGGAGTCGTGTGTATTTGGCCAATATCATTGCAATTACGTCAGTACCTCCCGAAGTAGCTTTCGATTTAAAGATGAATCCAACGCCTACTCCTACAAGGACGCCGCCAAAAACTGCCGAAAGAAACGGATCATCAGGTGCTAGTGGTTTATATTCTGAGAAATATGAAAGTATGTCAACATATGCTGATGTGAGAACAAAACCCACTACCGTTTTAGTACCAAATCTTGGACCTAAAATTTTTGTTCCAATGATTGTAAGAGGGATATTGAAGAGAAGTGCCGTTAATCCTACAGGTGTATTAAACAAATGGTGCAGGACTATGGAAATACCATATATACCTCCGGGTACAATTTTGTAAGGCGTAATGAAATAAACATAACCTGCTGAAATCAAGAAAGTTCCAAAGACAATAAAAGCATACGATAAAAACCATTTTTTTGTAAATAGTTTATCTTTCTGAAGGAATGACATATAATATAAATGAGGGATTACAGAACAGAAACTTTTTCGCTCAGAGAACGAAAAC
Source organism: uncultured Lentimicrobium sp. (assembly GCA_964547915.1). Lineage (GTDB taxonomy): Bacteria > Bacteroidota > Bacteroidia > Bacteroidales > Lentimicrobiaceae > Lentimicrobium. The sequence continues at coordinate 104,738 of CAZJPP010000002.1, read as the reverse complement.
CTTCACCTAAAATTTCATTGGCATCAACGACAGTGAGGAAAGCCTGAGGATCAATTTGATGAACATATTCCTGCACCATCGCAACTTCACGTCGATTCAGAACTGTGAAAATAATAGTCTTATCTCCATTATTATACATGCCTTTTCCCGGGATGTATGTCCCGCCCCGATGCAGGTCATTTATAATCTTCTCGCGAATCTCTTCAAAGTTTTCAGAAATGATTAATACCATCTTGTCATAACTTATACCCTGCATGGTAATATCAATTACCTTACCTGTTATGAAAATTACTATCCATGAATATAAAGGAATCCTCCAATCCTGAAATACTGCAAGTCCAAAAAGAACAATGATTGAATCAACGTAAATCATTAATTGACCCAGTGGATGTCGCGTGTATTTTGCAATAATCATAGCAATGATATCAGACCCTCCCGATGTAGCTTTTGATTTAAAGATCAAACCCAGCCCAAATCCTATTAAAACGCCTCCAAATACACATGCCATGAGGATTTCATTCGAAAGTCCCAATGGGTCATTTTCACCAAACACCATAGTTAGTAGGTCCATAAAGATGGATGTAAGCACAAAGCCTACCACTGTCTTTATACCGAATCGGGGTCCCAGGATTTTTATGCCGACTAAAGTGAGCGGAACATTAAGAGCGAGCCCAAAAAGTCCCACAGGTATTCCGGTTGGCCAAAATGAGAACATCCCGGCAGTAAGGTGATGAACCACGATGCCTATACCATAAACACCTCCAGGAACAATATTATAAGGGTTAATAAAAAATACAAACCCTGCTGCAAGTATCAATGAGCCTAAGACTATAAGGGAGTATGATTTGAACCATTTTGCCGAAAACAGCTTTTCATTTTGAAGATATGCCATTGTTGGGTACGATATTATTTTAAAGGTGCAAATTTACGACAATAACCGAGAGACTTCCTCGTTAATGCTTTTACTTTAGAAAAATCAATGATAAAGTAAAAATGTTCTCGTTAGGTATAACTATCAATAAACTTCGTTGTGTCTTATAATATTAGTAAACTGAGCAGTGGAATATATAAGGAACTTTTTTTTCGGGCTTGTTGTTTATAATGAGAATGTATTACTTTTGTGATTATTTTAAATAAATAGAGAAGTCGAAGGGATTTTAAGACCCGTTTGTGACAAGTTGTATTTAACTAAACAATAATTAAACTGTTGCCCATACACTCATTGAGTATTGCTAAAATGAAAAGCATTCAGGATAGGTTTAAGTCATATAGTCTATCAGGTACTCTGGTTGTGATTGTATTTTTATTGCCATTGATTAGCAAAGGACAACAGGAACCACAATTTACTTTAAACCAGTTCAATCATACTACTGTTAATCCGGGTTATGCCGGTTTAAGAGATGCTATATGTGTTACAGGAATTGTAAGACAGCAATGGATTGGTATGAATGATGAAGAGGGTAATCATGTAGCACCCGAAACTTTCGTGGTGAGTGCTGATGCACCTGTACGACTGTTGCGTGGTGGAGTTTCAGCAGTGGTTATGCAGGACAAGATTGGGTACTTTAAAGATGTTTATGTTAAACTGGGCTATTCATATAATAGGAGTTTGGCAAGTGGCGAACTGGGAATTGGTATAAACGTTGGATTTCTCAACAAATCTCTGGATTTTACTAAGCTTAAGCCTGTTGAGCAGGACCCATTATTAAATGGAGCTTCCGAAAGCATTATGTTTACCGATATGGGCTTCGGAGTTTTCTATGTACAACCAGGTGGTTTATATATGGGGATTTCTGCATCCCAGCTTCTTGAGGGAGCTCGACCTCTTGGTAAAGGAGGCCTGGAATATGATTTAAAGAGACATTATTATGGCACTGTAGGATATGAACTTACATCAATGAGAAATCCTGCCTTTACATTTATACCAAGCGTATTCGTGAAATATGATGGCACAACCGCACAGGTTGATCTGAGTGGTATGATTGAATATAACAGAAAGATATTTGGTGGATTGACTTATAGGTTGCAAGAAACAGCAGCAGTAATGATAGGGATGAATTTTAAGGACTTAAGCTTCGGTTATGCGTATGATATACCACTATCGAAAATTGGAGGTGCGGGAAGTCACGAGGTAATGCTGCGATATTGCTTTAAGTTGGAATTTGAAAAAACACAAAAAAGTTTCCGAAATACACGATTCTTATAGCACAGATACTTGTTTTGTTTCGATATATTGGTATTTTTGTGGGTTAGAAATTCGGAGAATAACTAATAATAATTTATTAGAATTGCCGTTATTTGCATTAAAATCAGTTAATAAACATGAAAAAACTCTTCAACTACATTATTGCTGCCCTAATATTGAGTAGCTGTGGGAATTCAGGCAATGGTGAACTGGTAGGTGTTACTAAACGCGAAAAATTTTATCAGCCCGATCCCTATGGTATGGCCTATATTCCAATGGGAAGCTTCACAATGGGTGTAGGAGATCAGGATGTGCCTTATGCGCATATAAATGATCCGAGGACTGTTTCTGTTAGTGCATTCTATATGGATGAAACCGAGATTACCAATAACGAATACCGCCAGTTTGTTTTTTGGGTTAGAGATTCTATTGCTCGTCGTAAACTTGGTGATGTTAATCCTGAAGACTTTTTGGTTGAAGAGAACAAGAAAACGGGTGAGGTTTATGACCCTCCTTTCCTTAATTGGAAGACTGAAATTGATTGGAATGGTGAAGAAGAGCGTAGTGCTCTTGAAGATATGTTCTTACCTGAACATGAAAGATATTTCCGCAAGAAAGAAATTGATACACGTAAGCTTTTCTATGAATATTTTTGGGTCGATTACCGCGCAGCATCAAGTAAAGATTATTCTGCAGGAGATCCTGTAAATGCTGGTCTTGCAAACCGTCCGCAAGGATTGAAAGATAGATCACTCTATGTTAGAAAGGAAATTATAAATGTTTACCCCGATACACTTGCATGGATTCACGATTATGCCTATTCGTATAATGATCCAATGACTGAACGATATTTCTGGCATCCGGCCTACGACAATTATCCAGTTGTTGGTGTAAACTGGAAGCAGGCAAAAGCTTTTGGAATATGGCGTACCGAATTGCTGAGAGCTTATCTCACTGGTAGAGGTAATGCTGTAGTTAATGAATTTAGAATGCCAACCGAAGCTGAATGGGAATGGGCTGCAAGAGGTGGAAATTCATTCAGCCCTTATCCATGGGGTGGTCCTTACACACGTAATGAGAAAGGTTGTTTCCTGGCTAACTTTAAACCGTTGAGAGGTAATTATGTTGACGATGGAGGATTAACTCCTGTTATAGTTGCTCATTACCCTGCTAACGACTTTGGACTTTATGATATGTCGGGAAACGTTGCAGAGTGGACAAATGATGCGTTTGATGAATCAGCATACAATTTTACCTGGGATATGAATCCGGCATATAGTTACAATGCTAAGGATAGTGATCCACCTGCATTGAAGAGGAAAGTTGTTCGCGGAGGTTCATGGAAGGATATTTCCTATTATCTGCAGGTAAATGCCAGAACTTATGAATATCAGGATACTGCAAAGAGTTACATAGGATTCAGACTGGTTCAAAATTATATGGGACGCCAGAAAGACGATAATCCTGCAAGAGCATCAAAAATTTATAACTAGAATTCGAAATAGCGTATTATAATCATTCATCAATAATTATCAAATAACAGACAATCATGGGATTGAACAATTTAGTCAGAGGAAGAGGGTTCAAAAACTTCATGGCAAAACTGTATGGCTGGGGAGCTGCAGTTGTTATTCTTGGAGCCTTATTCAAAATTAACCACTATCAAGGAGCAAATACAATGCTGATTATTGGTCTTGGTACCGAAGCAATTATATTTTTCTTTTCAGCTTTTGAACCACCGCATGTTGAACCCGATTGGAGTTTGGTGTATCCTGAATTAGCCGGTTTGTACCATGGTAACGGAAAAGTTGCTGCCAAGAGTGCTGCTGGTAAAACACCAACTCAGGAACTCGATAATATGTTGGAGAAAGCTAAAATAGGACCTGAACTAATACAAAGTCTCGGGAATGGCCTGAGGTCCCTGAGTGAAAATGCTAGTAAAATGTCTGATCTGAGTAGCGCTGCTGTTGCTACTAATGATTATACACGCAACCTTTCTAATGCCAGCAAGTCAGTCAATGACCTTTCATCAAATATTGCAAAAGCTGCTGAGACAACTAACCAGTTTGCAGGTACCTATCAAGAAGGTGCTCAGGCACTTGCAAGAACTATTGATAAACTCGACCTATCGGGCATAGATAATAAGGCTTACGCAGACCAGTTACAAAAGCTTGCTAACAACCTTACAGCTCTGAATAGTGCATATGAACTTCAATTGAAGAATTCAACTGCACATGTAGAGGATACCTCTAAATTGCATACTACACTGAACCAGTATTTGACAAGCATAAGTGAATCTGCTCAGGATATGCATTCTTATCGTCAGGAAATGGACAATCTGACAAAGAAGGTAACTGCTCTAAATCAGGTTTATGGCAACATGCTGGCTGCTATGAATGTGAATGTTAAATAACCGGATAAGACTCTAATTTGTAAATAATATAAGTAAAAGAAATTATGGCTGGATACAAGGAAACACCACGGCAAAAAATGATCGCGATGATGTACCTGGTGTTGACTGCTCTGCTTGCTTTAAATGTATCGGTTGAAATCATTCAGGCCTTTGTTGTAGTTAACAACAGTATTGAGGGCACTAATACAAATCTGAAAGAAAAGATCGATGAAACATATGCAAGATTTGAACAACAAAACCTGCTCAATGAAGCAAAGGTAGGCCCCTATTGGAGTAAAGCACAAGAAGTTCGCAAACTTTCGGACGAAATGGTTGCCTATATTGAAGGACTAAAATGGGAGATAATAGCAAGAACTGAGAGAATAACTGTTGATCAGGCTCGGACTACTCCTCTGGCTGATATTGAGGCAAAGGATAAATACGATGAATCAACAAACTATTTCATTGGTGATTCACAAGATGGTTCTAAGGGAAAGGCTCGTGAACTTAAAGATAAAATTAACCTATTTAAAGCTAATATTGTTAAAGGTCTCGACCCACAAGCTCAGTCAAAGATTAAATCAGGTTTGGAGACAGACGGAAAATACAAGGATGCGACTGGCAATAAGCAAAATTGGGAAATGCATAACTTTTATCACACAATACTGGCTGCTAATGTTACGTTCCTCAACAAACTCATTGCTGACGTAAGAAACCTTGAAAGCGATGTAGTAAGTTCTTTGTTCAACTCAATTACTGCTGAAGACTATAAGTTTGATCTTCTGGCTGCGAAAGTTGTTCCAAGTTCCCGTTTGGTTTTCTCAGGCGATACCTATGAAGCTGAAATAATGGTTGCAGCTATTGATACAAAACAGAATCCCGAGGTGACTGTTAATGGCAGATTGATACCAACTGAAAGTGGTGTTGCTAAATATACTGTAAATGCTTCAGCAACCGGACTTCAGACATACAGAGGTTCAATTAAAGTTGTTGGCCCAACTGGTGAAACTGATGAGTACCCGTTTGAGGAATCATATTTTGTTATGACTCCTTCACTAACTGTTGCTCCTACAAAGATGAATGTTTTCTATGCTGATGTCGACAATCCCGTATCTATTTCTGCATCTGGTATTCCTGAATCACAATTACACGCTAGTATTAATGTTGGTACAATAAGAAAAGTAGGTAAAGAGTGGGTTGTAAAAGTACCAACCGGGGTTAACAATGCTGTTATTACTGTTACACATAATGATGGTGGACAAGCCAGAAATATGGGTCGTGCTGAATTTAGAGTAAAGAGGGTTCCTACACCAACTGCATATATTGCAAACTCAGATGGGGGCCCAATTGCTAAGAGTATGCTTCTTGCATCCAGGGCTATTATCCCAAGAATGCCTGAAGATTTTGAATTTGATTACAATTTTGAGATTACATCCTTTAAATTCCTGGTTATCAGGGGAGGTGATGTGACTGATTATAGTTCTAATAGTGGCAGGTTAACACAGGAAATGATAAACTTTATTGAAAACAGTAAAAGAGGTCAGAGAATTTGGATCGAGAACATTATGGCTAAAGGCCCTGGTGGAAATCGTAAACTTGGCAATATTAGTATAATAGTTCAATAATTGATGGATGGTGGTTTGTTAACCACAAGAAAAAATAAAAACGTTAACGGATGAAAAAAGTATTTGGTATCCTGGCTTTGGTGTTATTTACCACCGGTTTTTGTAAAACAGGTAGCGCTCAGGTTCTCGACAGTCCTCCACGTGATGGTGTTTATGATAAGAAAACTACTATAGAAAAGAGACCTATTACATATCCTTGGGTTAGAGAAGCTGATGTAGTTTGGAGAAAGCGAATCTGGCGTGTGATTGACGTTAGAGAAAAAATGAATCAGGCTTTCTATTATCCTGAAGTTCCTAATAATGACCTCAGAAGTCTGATGCAGGTGCTGATGGATGCTCTTAAAGAAGGTTCTATAACCGCCTATGATGCATCTAATCCATCCGATGAGTTTGTAGTGCCTCTTACTTATCAGGAAATAATGAACAGACTTGAACGTACTGACTCAGTTCCTATGCAGAGGCCCTATCCACCATACGATTGGTATGATACCATCATTTCAGTTAAATTCAACCCATCTGATGTTAAACGTTTCAGGATAAAAGAAGACTGGTTTTTTGATAAACAAAGGTCTGTAATGGAATCAAGAATTCTTGGGATATGTCCGGTAAGAGATAATCTGGATGAGAATGGAGTTTTCAGGGCTTATGATCCTTTATTCTGGATTAACTTCCCTGAAGCACGACCCATATTGGCAAAGGCTGAAGTGTTTAACAGATATAACAGTGCAGCCAGAAAAACATACGACGATATTTTTTGGAAACGGATGTTCAGTAGCTACATCTACAAAGAAGATAATGTGTTTGACCGCCGAATATCAGATTATGCAACGGGTGTTGATGCATTAATGGAGGCTGATAGAATAAAAAATGAACTATTTATGTTTGAGCATAATCTTTGGGAATTCTAAAAGATAAGTGTTCTTAACTTTGATAAAATAGCCCGGTATTGCCGGGCTTTTTCTTTACAGGCAAGGCATGAAGTAGTGCCGGATACACCTTGAGCAGATTATTAACTTTCTTTTAAATCATCGGTTTGTTATCTTTGCTATTATTATCTTTAGTTGAATCCCTGAATAGCTATAAGTTTTGAATCCAATAGACACCCCTGTTGAGTACCTAAAAGGAGTTGGCCCTGTTAAAGCAGAATTGCTTAAAAAGGAACTTAATATAAGAACTGTAGCGGATATTCTTCAACATTACCCCTTTAGGTATATTGACAGAAGTAAGGTTTTTACTATTAAAGACATACGTTCTGATGTAGCTCATATTCAGTTGAGAGGAAAACTGTTAAACCTGAAGGAACTGGGGACCGGTAAAGCTACACGTCTGAGTGGAATTCTTGATGATGGAACAGGGCAAATTGAACTTGTTTGGTTTCAGGGAGTGAATTGGTGGAAAGCCAGGTTGAAGTTGAATGAAGAGTATATTGTTTTTGGTAAGCCTTCTTTATTTAATGGCAGATACAATATTCCACACCCAGATATGGATTCAGTTGAAGAAGAAGCACTGGTTCAGAATGAGCCTCTTCAGCCATATTACTCTACTACAGAGAAGCTTAATCGAAGAGGTATAACCGGTAAGAGTTTTGGTAAGATTGTGAGAAGCGCATGGGCATTGAGCCAAAATTATATCCAGGAGAATCTGAGTCAACAGATTGTAGCTTATAACAATTTCCTGTCCAGGCAACAAGTGGTTTTAAATATCCATTTTCCCCGCAATTATGAACTGCTTGAAAGAGCAAAATACCGAATTAAATTTGAAGAATTTTTCTTCATTCAACTGGAATTATTCAGACAAAAGTACATTAGAAATGAAAAGTCGGTCGGTAGACTATTTTCAAAAATCGGGAGAAACTTTTTAACTTTTTATAATGAAAATTTGCCATTTGAATTAACAGGCGCTCAGAAGAAGGTTATAAAGGAAATTAGAAAAGACCTTAGTACCGGTAAGCAAATGAACAGGTTGCTTCAAGGAGATGTTGGGAGCGGAAAAACCTTAGTTGCTCTAATGACAATGCTTATAGCCCTGGACAATAACTGCCAGGCTTGTATTATGGCACCAACTGAAATTCTCGCCATTCAGCATTACAGAAATATTCTGAAGTTCCTTAATAAGATGTCTGTAAATGTTAAACTCCTTACGGGATCAACAAAAAAGTCTGACCGTGGGATAATTTACGAATCATTGAAGAATGGAGAACTTCATATTCTTATTGGCACTCATGCTTTAATTGAAGAAAAAGTTGTGTTTAATGATTTAGGTCTGGTAGTAATTGATGAGCAGCATAGATTTGGGGTAGAACAAAGAGCTAAACTATGGCAAAAAAGCGACATACCGCCACATATTTTGGTAATGACCGCTACACCCATACCTCGCACGCTTGCAATGACAGTATATGGAGACCTTGAAGTTTCTGTGATAGATGAATTGCCTCCCGGGCGGAAACCTATTAAAACCTTTCATTTCTTCGATAATGAAAGGCTTAGGGTGTTTCATTTTATGAAGCAACAAATAAAAGAAGGGCGCCAGATTTATGTTGTTTTTCCGCTGATTAATGAATCGGAAAATCAGGATTTGCAAGACTTAATGGATGGCTTTGATACTTTGTCGAGATATTTTCCACTACCAGAATACCAGATTAGTATTGTACACGGAAAGTTGAAACCCGCTGAAAAGGAAAGCGAAATGATGCGATTTGCCAAAGGCATTACAAACATCATGGTTGCAACTACAGTTATAGAAGTGGGTGTTGATGTCCCTAATGCATCTGTGATGATTATTGAGAATGCTGAGCGATTCGGGTTGTCGCAATTACATCAGTTAAGAGGGCGGGTTGGTAGAGGTGCTTCCCAATCATACTGCATACTGATGACTTCTTATAAGCTAACTTCAGAAGGCAAAACACGTCTGGAAACAATGGTTAAAAGTAATGATGGATTCGAAATAGCCGAGGTCGATCTTCATCTAAGAGGACCGGGAGATATTCAGGGCACGCGACAAAGCGGATTGATTGGCCTACGGATGGCAGACATTGTTAGAGATGAACCTATACTTAAAAAAGCCAGAGCTACAGCTGCCCGTATTGTTAAAGATGATCCTGAGCTAGAACTGCCAGAAAACAAGAGGATGGTGTCATACATTCAATCACAAAATAAGCAATGGGGCAATATATCGTAAGGTTGAATAATTATTATCGTGGTCAGATTATTCATTTAAGACGTTAATTCCTTAATTTTGCCCTTCAATTTAACAAAATGAAAATATCATATAACTGGCTTACAGAGTACCTTAAGAGTCCTGTTGATCAAAATAGTATTTCATTACTTCTAACCGATATTGGTCTTGAAGTAGAAGGTATAGAATATTTCGAATCAGTTAAAGGTGGTATGGATAAGTTTATTACCGGGGAGGTAATAACTTGCCAACGTCATCCGAATGCTGATAAACTATCTATTACAACTGTTAATGTTGGTCAGCCGGAATTGCTTAATATAGTATGTGGTGCTCCAAATGTTGCTGCTGGACAGAAAGTTATAGTTGCCCTGGAAGGAGCAATTGTTTACAAAGGGAATGAATCATTTAAAATTTCCAAGTCCAAGATCAGGGGTGAAGTTTCTCAGGGAATGATATGTGCTGAAGATGAACTTGGTGTAGGTGATTCTCATGATGGCATACTCGTACTTCCTAATGATACTAAGGTTGGACTTCCTGCATCAGAGTATTTCAATATTACCAGAGATACGGTTTTCGAAATAGGAATAACACCTAATCATGCTGATGCTCTCTCTCATATTGGAGCTGCTCGTGATTTGCATGCCGCAATTAAGGTAAGGGGTATGGGTGAAGCAAATATTCAGTTTCCTGACATCTCAGATTTTGTGGTTGATAACAATGATTTTCCTATTGAGATTGAGGTAAGGAACCCTGAAGATTGTCCACGTTATTCGGGGGTCACTGTTAAAGGTGTTAAAGTTGGCCCTTCACCTGATTGGCTTCAGAATCGTCTTAAGGCTGTTGGCTTACGACCTATTAACAATATTGTTGATATATCAAACTATATATTAATGGAATATGGTCAACCGTTGCACACTTTTGATGCCGATAAAATAAAGGGCGGGAAAGTTGTTGTTCGACGGGCTTATGAGGGAAGTAAATTTGTTACACTTGATAATGTTGAAAGAAATTTGCTTGATACTGACCTTATGATTTGTGATGTTGAAGATCCTATGTGTATTGCAGGGGTTTTTGGAGGAGCGGATTCTGGAGTAAGTGCAAACACGACAAATATTTTTATTGAAAGTGCTTACTTTAATCCCGTTACAATCAGAAAAACCTCAAAACATCATACTCTTAAGACTGATGCTTCATTTAGATATGAGAGGGGGACTGATCCTAATATTACAGTTGTGGCGCTAAAAAGGGCTGCGATGTTGATTAAAAGTCTTGCCGGCGGAGAAATTTCCTCAGATATTGTTGATGTATACCCCAATAAGGTAAAGAATACCGAATTGGATTTAACATTTTCTGAAATCAATAAACTTGCTGGAAATAAGATTCCTAATAAAACTGTAGTAGATATACTTGAATTACTATCCATAAAGGTTAACAAAGTTACTGATGATAATTTGTCGGTTTCAATTCCTCCTTTCAGAGTTGATGTAAAGAACCTGGCGGATATTGTTGAAGAGGTTCTTAGAATATACAGCTATAACAAGATACAAAGTGATCATAATTTGCGCACAAGCATTTCTTACAAAGAAAAGCCTGATCAGGAACTTTTGTACAATAAAATAGCCGATTATCTGGTTAGCAATAACTTCAATGAGATTCTTACAAATTCACTTAGCAGTGAGCTTTATTATAATGACAATAAGTACTTTAATGCTGCTGAATCAGTTCCAATACTAAATCCGTTGAGCAAGGAACTGAATGTGATGCGCCAATCGTTACTTTTCGGGGGACTTGAATCGATAGCTTATAACATCAATCGCAAGCAGAATAATCTTAAGTTTTTTGAATTTGGAAATGTACACAAAGTAAATACAAACGCAAAAACTGCTGAAGTTACAGATAGATATCATCAAAAGAAACAATTGATTTTATTTGTAACCGGAAATGAACATAGTGAGCATTGGCAGTATAAAGACAAGAAGACTGATTTCTATTTTATTCAAGGGCATGTGCTGAATATATTGCGGATGTTGGGCATCAATGCCGAAAATCTTGTGGCATCAGAATCAGAAAACATATTTTCAAAGGGAGTGTCTTTCGGTTACAATAATCGTCACTTGTATAGTGTAGGTTCTCTTGATCATGATTTAATTGCTAAAACCGGAGTGAATCAGGAGGTGTTGTCTGCAATTATAGAATGGAGTTATCTTGTTGAACTTGTTCGTAATCTTGAAGTAAGATATAAGGAGGTGCCAAAATTCCCTGAAGTGAGAAGAGATCTCGCTTTGGTTCTAGAAAGAAATGTTGAGTACAAGGCAATCGAAAGGATTGCGATGAAGGTTAATAAGCATCTTCTGAAAAGCGTAAACTTGTTTGATGTATACGAAGGTGATAAAATTGAACAGGGCAAGAAGTCTTATGCTGTAAGTTTCATTCTTCAGGACGAGAGCAAAACGCTTACTGACAAGGAGATAGACAATTTTATGAATAAGTTGTCGAAATCTCTGGAAGAAGAATTGGGAGTACGAATCAGGAAATGATCGTATTGGTGTAATAAATGTGCCATTTTGGCAGTTATTAACAAAAAGCCCATTTAAATAGACCGCTTATTTCGTAACTTTGCATAAATATGTGAGGTTATAACTGTTATGGACATACAAGCTATACAAGCTATAAAACAGAGATTTGGAATTATTGGTCATTCGCCACAACTTGAACGGGCAATTGATGTTGCCAGTCAGGTTGCAGGTACCGATATAACCGTTTTAATTACTGGCGAAAGTGGAGTTGGTAAAGAGGTCTTTCCACAGATAATACATCAGTTGAGTGCAAGGAAACATGGGCCATACATAGCAGTTAACTGTGGTGCAATTCCTGAAGGAACAATTGACTCTGAGCTTTTTGGCCATGAGAAAGGTGCATTTACGGGAGCAATTGATTCAAGAAAAGGGTATTTTGAAGTAGCCAGTAGTGGAACAATATTTCTGGATGAAGTTGCAGAATTACCTTTGTCAACCCAGGTAAGGCTTCTCAGGGTTTTGGAAAGTGGCGAATTTATCAGAGTTGGATCTTCAAAGGTTATTAAGACTGACGTACGTATAGTCGCTGCTACAAATGTTGATATCCCTGATGCAATCAATAAGGGTAAGTTTAGGCAAGACTTATATTACAGGTTGAATTCTGTGCCTATTCACATACCTCCATTACGGGAAAGGCGAGATGATATAGTCCTTCTTTTCAAGAAATTTGCAAATGACTTTGCTGAAAAGTACCGGATGCCTCCTATTGACCTTGATGAGAATGCCAGGCAGATGCTTATGAATTTTCGTTGGTTGGGAAATGTCAGACAACTAAAGAATATTACAGAGCAGATTTCAATTATTGAAAAGGAACGTCTTGTAACAAGCAACATTCTGATAAATTATTTGCCTGATGAACACAGAGACCTTCCTATCATATACAAGAAAGAAAACTCCAGTATTGAATTCTCCGAAAGAGAAATATTGTACAAGGTTCTCTTTGACATGAAAAGGGATATTAACGATTTAAAGAAACTGGTGTTAGATATAATAAAGAATGGCGATGTTTCAAATGATATTCAACAATATCCAATAATTCAGCAACTTTATAAGGATGTTGAGAATAACCGACAACCAGTATATGACTATGACAATACTGGTGAACAGAATCCAATTGAAGGTTTTCTGACTCCTGAAGAAATTGACGATTCTCTTTCAATTCAAAAAAAGGAAATAGATCTCATTAAAAAAGCAATTGAAAAACACAAGGGCAAACGTAAAACTGCAGCTAAAGAACTTGGAATTTCAGAAAGAACCTTGTATAGAAAAATCAAAGAATATGGTATTTACCCCGATTAATATTAAGAGGTTTTTATCTGCAATATTTTTAACAATAGTATTTGCAGTGTCATTCAGTTCTTGTGGAATTTATTCCTTTTCAGGTGCTTCTATACCTCCTGAAGCAAAAACAATATCTATACTTACGTTCCCAAACAAGGCAGAACTGGTGCAGCCTTCATTAAGTCAAGTGCTTTCAGAAAAACTGAGAGACAGATTTACATCTCAGACCAGTTTAAGCCTTGTGCCAAGAAATGGTGATCTGCATATAGAAGGAGAGATTACAGGATACAGCACTGAGCCAATAGCCATTCAAGCCGGTCAGACTGCAGGATACATTAGGCTGAAGGTGAGTGTGACTGCTAGATTTGTTAATAAATATGATCCCAAGAGCAATTATGAGTCCTCTTTCTCAAGATATAAGGATTATTCGAGTTCTCAGGATTTGAGGCAGGTTGAAGATGGTTTGATTGATGAAATCACCAATGAGTTAGTTGAAGATATCTTTAACAAGTCGGTTGTTAATTGGTAAAAGAAGTGGCGATATGAATGCACAACAATTTCTGTTATATATACGTCAGCCGGAGAGGCTGTCGACAGAATCATTGTCGTCATTGAAACAGTTGACGCAATATGTGCCATATTGTCAAATTTCACAAGCGCTTTTAGCACTGAATCAAAAATTTGTTGATGATATCCTTTATAATGATCAGTTTAAGAAAGCAGTTGCATACTCAGGTAGCAGGTTAAAACTTAAATATCTTCTCGAAGGTCAATCAGAAGTCCCTATTTATGGAAACGTAGTTCTTACTGAGGAAGTAGTTAAAACAGATACATCCGAAGTGTCAGAAACTACTGAAATGACAGTGGTGGAATCTGATAATAAAATGGTTGCTGGCCCTATTGACGAAATGAGAGATTTGCAGGTAGCTAAGGATGGTGACGAGACAAATAATGAATTGGAAAGTAGCATTGATGACGGAGCATTTGAAGAGTTGCGTTCTATTATTTCCAAACATTTAAAGGTTATTATAAGTCAGGATGAGTTTGAGGAGGTAAAGAGTGAATCTGATAACATGATTCAGGTTACAGAGATGCAATGTGAAGATGTTCTTGATGATTTACCTGATAACGAATCAATGCCTTCTGAAGAAATGGCCTCGGGAACTTCACAGGAGCAGGAGAATTCTGAACTGCTGAGCAAACAAGAACTCATTGACAGGTTTATTAAGCTTGAGCCTAAGATTTCGAGTCCGAAAAGGGAATTTTTTAATCCGGTCGATAAAGCTCGTCAAAGTAGTATAGATCATGATGAACTAGTTAGTGAGACTTTGGCAAGAGTCCAAATGCAGCAAGGTAATATTGATAAGGCAATCAAAATTTATGAAAAATTAATTTTGCTATATCCGGAAAAAAGAGTTTACTTTGCAACCCAAATTAAAAATATAGAAGAACAGAACTAATTTTAAAATAAAAAGAAATGGGAGCCTACGTATTTGTTTCAGTGTTGATACTTATCACCTGTGTTTTATTAGCCCTGGTTGTTTTAGTACAAAATTCTAAAGGTGGTGGACTAGCTTCCAACTTTTCATCTTCAAATCAGTTTATGGGTGTTAGAAAAACTGCCGATTTTCTTGAGAAAGCAACCTGGACCTTAGCTGTTGTGCTTCTTGTACTCAGTTTAGCCTCTATATTTGTTATACCAAGAAATGTAGTTTCAACCAATCAGGCAGATACCGAACTTCGCCAAATGATCAATGATCAGGCTGCACCAGTTGAGGACTTCCAGGCACCTCCTCAGGAATAAGAAATTGAAAATACCACAAAGAAAATGTCAGATTGTCATAGAATCTGACATTTTTTTTTGGACTACAGTAAATGCAAGAAAAGTAAAAGAACCTATAAGAAATTTCCAAACGTCCTGAGTATCAAGCGGGTTAGATTCATGGAAAATAAAATAGAACTTTAACTGGCATATTTGGCACAGAATGTGACAATGGCTAATGCAAATATTATATTGTAAAACTTTAAAAAATATAGCAATGACAAAAGTGAATATTAAGCCATTAGCTGATCGGGTTTTAGTGGAGCCGGCTGCAGCTGAAAACAAGACTGCTGGGGGAATTATTATTCCTGACACAGCTAAAGAAAAGCCACAGAGAGGAACTGTTGTAGCAGTAGGAAATGGGAAAAAG
The DNA here is from genome assembly GCA_964547915.1 of uncultured Lentimicrobium sp. Classification (GTDB taxonomy): domain Bacteria; phylum Bacteroidota; class Bacteroidia; order Bacteroidales; family Lentimicrobiaceae; genus Lentimicrobium. The sequence goes on along the minus strand of CAZJPP010000002.1, from coordinate 89,313 downwards.
GACGAACCAATGACTGTTAAAGTAGGTGACACTGTTTTATACGGTAAATATTCAGGTACAGAGATAAGCATTGAAGGTTCCGACTATCTTATAATGAGAGAATCTGACATTGTTGCTATCATTTAATTAAAGAACTAAAAGAAACACGAAAATGGCAAAGCAAATTATTTATAATACTGAAGCCCGCGAAGAATTAAAAAAAGGGGTTGACGCTTTAGCGAATGCAGTTAAAGTAACTCTAGGTCCCAAAGGACGTAATGTTATTATTGACAAGACTTATGGTGCACCTATAGTAACAAAGGATGGTGTAACTGTAGCAAAAGAAGTTGAATTAAAAGATGGTGTTCAGAATATGGGCGCTCAGATGGTTAAAGAAGTTGCATCTAAAACAGCTGACATAGCAGGAGATGGTACAACTACAGCAACCGTTTTAGCACAGGCAATTGTTACAACCGGTATGAAGAACGTAACCGCAGGGGCTAATCCAATGGATCTTAAGAGAGGAATGGATAAAGCTGTTGTGAAAGTGATTGATTCATTGAAAAAGATGTCGGAAATCGTTCAGGAAGGCAGTGAAAAAATTACTCAGGTTGCTACAATTTCTGCCAATAATGACATTTTTATTGGTGAGAAGATTGCCGAAGCAATGAATAAAGTAAAGAAAGAAGGTGTTATTACAATAGAGGAAGCTAAGGGAATTGAAACTACCGTTAAAGTGGTAGAAGGTATGCAGTTTGACAGGGGTTACATTTCTCCATACTTCATAACCGACACCGAGAAGATGGAAGCTGTTTATGAGAATCCTTTCATCCTGATATACGATAAGAAGATCTCTGTAATGAAGGATTTTCTTCCAATTCTTGAGAAAACCGTTCAAACCGGCCGTCCATTAGTAATTATTGCTGAGGATGTTGATGGTGAAGCGCTTGCTACACTCGTGGTTAATAAGATTCGTGGTTCTCTGAAAATTGTTGCTGTAAAGGCTCCAGGTTTTGGCGACCGTCGTAAAGAGATGCTGGAAGATATTGCTATTCTTACCGGTGGAACTGTAATCTCAGAAGAAAAAGGTTACCGTTTGGAAGATGCAGATCTATCGTACCTTGGACAAGCAGAGAAAATCACTGTCGATAAAGAAAATACTACTATTGTTAGTGGTCGCGGCACGACCGATGCTATTGCTTCAAGAGTTAATATGATCAAGGCCCAGATTGAAACCACAACGTCTGACTATGATCGTGAGAAGTTACAAGAGAGATTGGCTAAGCTGGCAGGTGGTGTAGCTGTAATATATGTTGGTGCCGCAAGCGAAGTTGAAATGAAGGAGAAAAAGGATCGCTTTGACGATGCTCTTCATGCAACCCGTGCTGCTATTGAGGAAGGCATTATCCCTGGCGGTGGTGTTGCTTACATAAGGGCAATCACAGCACTTGATAATCTTGAAGGTGATAATGAAGATGAGAACACTGGTATCGCCATTGTTAAACGTGCTTTGGAAGAACCTCTCCGTCAAATTGTTGCCAATGCAGGCCTTGAAGGTTCAGTAATAGTACAGAAAGTTCGCGAGGGTAAAGATGATTTCGGATTTAATGCTCGTACCGAAGTTTATGAGAATTTATTCCAGGCTGGAGTTATTGATCCTACTAAGGTAGCCAGAGTAGCTTTAGAAAATGCTGCTTCTATCGCAGGTATGCTGTTGACTACTGAATGTGTTTTAGCCGACATCAAAGAGGAAAAGGAAACTCCAATGCCAAACCCAGGAATGGGCGGAATGGGTGGAATGTACTAATCGATTCTATATATATAAAGAAAGGTTGGGTAATTTACTCAACCTTTTTTGTTTATTATCCTCAGTTAGAGTTTTACTTGTTTTAGGGAAGATGATTTATTATAGGCATCATTTTTGCTATTACTTTGTTTAAATAAACCACTTTTGTTATTTTTGTCACTTAAAGTACACGAAATGAATAGATTCAATTTTCTAATAGTTGCGCTTCTTTTCCCTTTCTCACTATTTTCTCAAAATAGTGATGTTTTTCCTGTTGATCAGGACTCAAAGTTGGTAACCTACCAGGATGTCGTACAGCAAACAGGAACACAGGACGAGTTGTACATACGAGGTATTGAATGGCTGAATAGTTATTACAAAAATCCTGCAGACGTTTCAAGAGTCAGGAACAGGGAAAGTGGAGTTATTGAACTTATGCACCGTATTGAAATTGAAAATCAGGCAGAAGGTACAAAAGTTGGTGCCGGCATTGTAAATTATGATTTGAAAATTGAGTTTAAACCTGGAAGATACAGATATACAATTACGAATCTCACTTTGCGCCAAGCTTCCAGATTCCCTGTTGAACGATGGATGAATAAAGAAGATCAGATGTATTCGCCATTGTGGGACAATTACATACAACAGGTTGATGCAAAAGTTAAGGAGATTATTGCCAGTTTAAAAACAGGAATGGAACCTAAAACCGAGAAACCTGAAGAAAAGTGGTGAGCGTAACTTCCTTTTAATTCTTATTTTTTGAAAGCTCTCTTTACGTTATTGTATTCTATTTCTGGTTTGTCTTTAATGTAATTTATTAAAGTTTCGGCTGTCGTAACAAATAATGATCTGCCTGAATCTTTATGGTCAAACTTGTAACTGCTTGCAATGTAGCTGTTCAATCCTACATTAATTTTTTTACATTGCTTTATCTTCTTACCATTAGGCCATTTAAGCTCAACTGAATTGAGTGAATATCCTTTATGTGAGTTAATTGTATAAGTCAAACCTGATACCTGAAGATCGATTTCGTCTCCAGCATCTTTATATGCGTTAAAAATCAATGACTTTATTTCTTTTGGTGTCATTCTGAAAAGGATGATCTCATTGCCAAATGGATCTAGTTTATAAATGTCTTTTACTGTAATGGGTCCTTTTGCAAGAACATCGATTCTGATACCACCGTTGTTTTGAAAAGCAACATCTACTTCAGATAGAGATGTTACAGCATCCGTCATTAATGATCCAAGTTCGTCTGATCCCTTTATTGGTAAAAGAGATGTGCCGATTATTTGATTAAGTTCTTTATTGTCATTGTAATATGCTAATTTTTCTTCAATAATGCGATCATTAGGTTTAAAATCAGCAAGATTCAACATTTCAGTATTGATTTTGACAACCTTACCATTAACAAGTGAGATAATGGCTTTAGAAAGATTCCTAACATTAGAGCCAGACTGCATTATGTATACTCCGTTAACATTATGTGATGGCTTTGTAAGAGTATGAGTATGTCCCCCCATGATAAGATCTAGTTCAGGCATAAGTTCTGCAAGTCGTATATCTTCTTCAAAGCCGATATGAGTTAAAGCGATAAATACATTGCAGCTTTCCTTGAGATGTTTGAAATTTAGAAGCTCATCAACTCCATCATTAAATGATAATCCCTTCAGATTAGATGGGTGAGAATCAGGTAACCCCGCGTTTCCTAGCTGTATAGCCCCTATAACAGTTACTTTAATGCCATTAAGCTCAAAATCATGATAGGGTTTGAATGCGTTTTTGGTCCCATCATGATTCTTGATATTAGCACTAAGAAAAGGAAATTTAGCCTGTTCCATTCTTTTAGCAAGGGTTTCCTGCCCGTAATCAAATTCATGATTGCCGACAGCAGAAGCATTGAAACCTACAATGTTCATTAGGTCAATAATTGGGTATCCCTTGTCGGAATATTGATCAACCACAGGATTTCCCGTAAAATTGTCTCCTCCCGATAAAAGGAGTACATTGTTATACTTACTCCTTATTTGATCAACGGCTGCTTTAAGTTGACCATAATTGTCGATTTTGGCATGTTGATCGTTTACTGCCAGAACGACAAGTTTAATAGTATCGTTCTGATTCGCAGCTGTTTGGGCATATGTTATGGACCAAATGCTCAAGAAAAAAAGAATAAAAATGTTTCTTTTCATAATCATTAAGCTAATTCTGAATCAATTATTATTTCTGCACCTGACAATAGCCGTCCATTATCCATTAGCCTATTACCATAAGCATCAGTCACTTCCGTAGCTACGTGATTCTTAAGCAAAGGATTTGAATTAAAGTAGAGATTAATGGCATCCACTACACGAGCACCTTCGAATATTTCATACGGTTCATTATTGATAAAAATGGTCATAATACAGAGATGTATGAAGAGGTATAAATAGTTTAATTATGTTACATAATATAGTTGCTTTCAGTTGTCAATATTACGCATATTTTAAGAAATATGAGACAAAAACCTGCGTGAGGTGCGTAATTTCTTAATTTTGTAATATCGTAATTAGGGTAAACTTTCTGAGCCATGTCACACAATCATAATGCAGTTAATCAAAGGCGAGTGATTAAAGGATTTTCAAAATTCTCCAAGGAACAAAAAATTGATACAATAGTGTCATATTTTTCGGACCCCGATGAGATTAAAACACTAATAAAATCGTTTTGGCATTCAGATAAGAAAATACAACAAGCTTTAGATGAGTTTAGTGAGAATACTATAACCAACTACTTTTTTCCATATGGTATTGCACCCAATGTAATCATCAACGAAAAGATGTTCATGGTGCCAATGGTTATCGAGGAAAGTTCTGTTATTGCAGCGGCCTCAAAAAGTGCTAAATTCTGGGCTTTAAACGGAGGTTTTCATAGTGAAGTAGTTTCTACAACAAAGGTTGGACAGGTTCATTTTGTTTGGAGTGGTCATTTGGATAAACTAAATGAACATTTTACCTTATTGAAACAAATAATGCTTGAGAGATCATCTTCAATTACTGCTAATATGGAAAAGCGTGGTGGAGGTGTAATTTCGATGGAACTGATTGACAAAACATCTGACCTGGCAAATTACTATCAGCTGGAAGTGCGGTTTGAAACAGTTGACTCGATGGGGGCAAATTTTATAAACAGTTGCCTTGAAGAGTATGCGGCAGTTTTAAGAGAATTCGTAAATGAGAGTGGCCTCTTTGAAGAAAAGGATTTGCAGATTGTAATGTCAATTCTTTCAAATTTTACTCCTGAATGCCTGGTTAAAACCTGGGTTGAATGTGATATTTCTGCATTTGATACAATTGATGAAAGCATGTCGGGCGAGGAATTCGCAAAGAAATTTAAAATGGCTGTTGACATAGCCACCATTGATGTGTATAGAGCCACTACTCATAATAAGGGAATCTTTAACGGTATAGATGCAGTTGTACTTGCCACAGGCAATGATTTTCGCGCTGTTGAGGCCTGTGGGCATGCTTATGCTTCACGAACGGGGAAATATAGAAGTCTCACTTCAATTGAATTGGATAATCAACGATTCAAATATTCATTAACCCTCCCAATTTCACTAGGAACTGTAGGTGGGCTTACTTCACTTCATCCAATGGCTAAACTATCGCTTGCTATACTTGGAAATCCTAATGCAAGGGAATTGATGGAAATTGCATCTACCATTGGACTGGCTAATAACTTTGGAGCATTAAAATCTCTTACTACAAAAGGTATTCAGGTGGGTCATATGAAGATGCACCTTTTTAATATACTAAATGTATTTAATGCAACTGATTCAGAAAAGGATCTGGCAGTTGAGTATTTCAAAAAGAACAAGGTGTCACATAGTGCTGTACAGGCTTTCCTGAACTCAATTCGACACAATGCCTAATAACATGGCTTCTAGCTTAGATTTCAGAGCAAACGGTAAACTTCTTATTACAGGTGAATATCTTGTAATAGATGGTGCCAAAGCTCTGGCCATACCAACTGCTTTGGGACAAAATCTGTCTTGTAAAAGAAATGATGACGGAGTAATATCATGGAAAGCGATGGATGTAAATGGGCTATGGTTTGAAGCTGAATTTAGATCTGATGACATAGAAATATTAACATCCTCGAATGAAAGTGCTGCTTTCTTTATTCAAAACCTTTTGAAAGCTGCCATAGAACTAGGCAATGAGAATCCTTTTCTTTCAGGAGCGACAATTATCACACTACTGGATTTCGACAGATTCCTGGGTCTTGGAAGCAGCTCAACAATCATCGCACTGGTTGCATCACTGTATGGAATTGACAAGTATAAATTGCATTCAAAAGTTTCAAAAGGTTCAGGGTATGATATTGCTTGTGCCGGAGTGTCGTATCCTATATTTTTCAGGAGGACGGATAAGGTAAATGCGGTTTATTCTCCAGCACCATTTAATCCAGAGTTTTCCCATTCTCTATATTTTATTTATCTGGGAAATAAACAGGATACAAACCGTGAAATAAGCAGATACAGGGAGTTGAATAAGCATGAATTGCAAAAACGAATTCAGGAAGTTACTGAAATCACAAATAAGATATCAGAGGTTAAAGAAATAGCTACATTTGCATCATTAATTGAACGGCATGAACAAATTTTGTCTGCTGTTTTGCAAACAAAGACTATCAAAGAGAAGTTATTTAACGACTTTAAAGGTTTCATAAAGTCTTTAGGCGCCTGGGGGGGTGACTTCGTTCTAGCTGGAACTACAAGCAACAAGGCATACGTTAAAGATTATTTTGAGGGAAAAGGAATAAGAGTTATTTATCCTTATGATGACCTGGTGTTAAAGCAAAAAGCCACAATCAATGACGAAATTAGTATCAGATTTTAAAGAAATCCTGACACAAAGTGTTAGCACTTGTTGGCAAAGTCCCTCAAATATAGCTCTCATAAAATACTGGGGAAAGAAAGGCTTTCAATTACCTGCAAATCCTTCTTTAAGTTTCTCCTTATCAGAAGCATATACTATAACAAGAATAAAAGCTACCTATAATGCAGCGGGAGATGGTCCTGAAGTTTCTTTCTTTTTTGAAGGAGAACGCAATCCAGTCTTCGCATCTAAAATCGAAGAATTCCTTTCTAGTCTCAAGAAGTATCTTTTTTACCTTCCATATGTTAATTTGTCAATAGAAAGTGGTAACAATTTTCCTCATTCTGCCGGTATAGCTTCTTCGGCGTCGTCAATGAGTTCTCTTGCTATGGGTTTGGTATGCATTGAACAACAACTTTTAGCCGATAAACTGAATTCTGACGATATGCTACAAAAGGCATCATATATTGCCAGACTCGGATCGGGGAGTGCATGTCGTTCCGTGTATGGCGGTTACTCTATATGGGGAAAAAGTGAAGATTTTAATCGATCTTCAGATGAATATGCTGTTCCGGTTGACTTTGTGCCAGGTGAGAAATTTCGAAGTATTAGGGATTCAATTCTTATTGTTAATCAGGCACCCAAAAAAATATCCAGTAGAGTAGGCCATCAAATGATGAATGGTCACCCATATGCAGAAGCACGGTACATTCAAGCAGTTAGCAATCTAAAAAGAATTAAACAAGGGATGATTGAGAACGACTGGAATACTTTCACAGAGGTTGTTGAGAACGAAGCATTGTCACTCCATGCTATGATGATGTCTTCAATCCCTGGATTTATCTTAATGCATCCGAATACATTAAATATTGTTGAACATTTTAATGAAATCCGTAAACAAAACAAAATAGAAATGTGTTTTACGCTGGACGCTGGCCCAAACCTCCACATATTATATCCTGAAGAGGAGACTGAAAAGGTTAAAAGCGCGTTAATTGAACTGAAGAAATATTGCGATGAAGGCAAAATTTTGGATGATATGATAGGAAAAGGGCCTGAAAATAAGCATTGCAGATAATCATGAAAAAAAGAGCCGGCATATTTTATGCTAAAATACTTTTATTTGGAGAATACAGCATTTTGTGTGACTCAATGGGCCTTACAATTCCCTATACACATTTTAAAGGTGAACTGAGTTTTATAAATGAAGATAAATATACAGATCTTGATTTTGCCCAAAGCTCTAACAGGCTGCTGAAAGAGTATTCAAAGTACATAAGAACATTGAAGGAGTCAGGAGCACTGAAATGTGATTTTGACATTGATGCTTTTGAATCTGACATCGAAAAGAGTTTATATTTTGAGTCGAGCATTCCTCAAGGTTATGGGGTTGGAAGTTCAGGTGCACTTGTAGCAGCTTTGTTCGAAAAATATGTTTCCGATGCTTTTCCACGTGGACAAAAGCTTTTAAAACAAGAGATGCTGGATTTGAAAGATCAGCTAGCCCAGCTTGAATCATATTTTCATGGGACAAGTTCGGGTATGGACCCTCTGAATTGTTATCTTAAACATCCACTGCTGATTGAAAGCAAGAAAGATATCAGCATGGTTGGAATCCCCAGATATAAGCATAGTCAAAAAGGAGCAATTTTCCTCATAAATACAGGAAAGCCAGGAAAGACAAGCGGCTTAGTCAACACGTTTCTCGACCGATGCAAGATTGATTCATACATGTCGCGTGTAAAAGAAGAGATGATTCCGCTTAACGACCAGTGCATTAGAAGTTTAATAAAGGGTGAAACAAAAAGATTCTTCAACACACTTTTCTCACTTTCAGCTTTTTTGTATGAGAACCTTGAGCCGATGATTCCGGAAGCTTTTAGGAAGGTGTGGCGTCAAGGATTAGAGTCTCAATCATACTATCTCAAACTTTGCGGATCAGGCGGTGGCGGTTTCCTTCTTGGATTTACAGAAGATTTTGAGAAGGCAAAGCGTGATCTCAGAAAGCATGACATAGACATTATTCCTGTATATAGAAGTCTGTCAAACTTGTAGTTGAAATACTCGATATTAGCAGCTATTTTTTCCTACGTTACCTTCATAGTTACACAAATTCTATTAGAAACATAAAATTGTGAAAACAATGTTTATGTTTGTACGTTCATATTTTTAAGTGGGAGAAAAGCTAAACCACTAATTATCAGTCAACCTATGCAAGACACAATTTTAAGCGGTCAGATTGTTGATGTAGTTTCGGGCAGAGTTTATCCGGGTACGATAACAACTGAAAACGGTTTTATTAAATCTGTGGTCGAGGATCCGGGTGTAATTGGTCCATTGATTCTACCAGGATTAATTGATGCACATATACATATTGAGAGCTCAATGTTGGTTCCTTCGGAGTTTGCCAGAATTGCTGCAATACATGGTACCACTTCAGTTGTATCCGATCCTCATGAAATAGCCAATGTAATGGGTATGGAAGGAGTGGAGTTTATGATAGAAAATGGGAAATGTGTTCCTTTTAATTTTTATTTCGGGGCTCCATCATGCGTACCTGCTACAAGTTTTGAATCATCCGGAGCACATCTAGGACCCGAAGAAGTGGGTGAATTACTATCATGGCCTGAAATAAAGTACTTGTCGGAGATGATGAATTATCCGGGAGTATTGTATGGCGACAAGGACGTACTTGCAAAAATTGCCAAATCGTTAAATGCAAATAAACCAATTGACGGTCATGCACCGGGATTGAAGGGTAGAGATGTTGAATTATATGCAAGTGCCGGTATCACTACAGATCATGAGTGTTTTTCGAAAGAAGAAGCAATCGATAAGATCAAAAATGGAATTAAAATTTTAATAAGAGAAGGGAGTGCGGCTAAAAACTTTAATGAACTAATACCACTACTTGCTGAATTCCCTCACATGATAATGTTTTGCTCGGATGATAAACACCCTGACGATCTACTGATTGGTCACATTAATTTGCTAGTCAAGAGAGCAATAGATAAAGGGTACAACTTTATGGATGTAATCAGAGCGTGTACTTTAAATCCGGTAATGCACTATAAATTGGATTCCGGCCTGTTACGACCAGGTGATAAAGCTGACTTTATTACAGTCGATAACGCAAAGGATTTCAGAGTTTTATCAACCTATGTGGATGGAAGACTAATAGCAAAAGAAGGGGTTTCATTCATAGAGAAAGTTGATGTCGATCATGTTAATGTATTTAATCCTATGATCCTGACGCCAGATGATATAAAAGTTAAATCTGGTATGGGAAAACTTAAGGTCATGAGAGCATATAATGACCAGTTGATTACATCTTCATTCCTTGCTGATCCCCAAATTGAGGAAGGTAATGTAGTTAGTGATACAGACAATGATGTTCTTAAGATTGTGGTTTTAAACAGATATGAACCTCAGCCACCGGCGATTGCATTTGTGAATGGTTTTAATATAAAAAATGGAGCCATAGCATCGACTGTTGCACATGATAGCCATAATATAATTGCAGTTGGTTCTGACGACTATTCAATTATAAAAGCTATAGACATTTTGCATAAAAATAAGGGAGGAATCTCTTTATATGCGAATGATAAAAATTATTCTTTATCTTTGCCCATAGCCGGATTGATGTCAGATGAAAAAGGGGACACCGTAGCCCAAAAATACCAGATGATTAGCAATACAGTGAAGGAATTGGGTTGCGACCTTGATGCTCCTTTTATGACACTTTCTTTTATGTCACTGTTGGTAATTCCTGAGTTGAAGTTAAGTGACAGGGGAATTTTTGATAGTGAAAATTTTGAATTTACTAAATTATTCGATAATTACTAAAACAGTGATGTTACATATATTAATTTTGTAACTTTGCATCAAACTAAAACCCTAAGCACCATGGCAAAAGAGATTGTTCTAGACATTGTGAAGCTTGAAGCTGCTGCAAGTAAGCTTCGTGCAATTGCACATCCGATGAGGATTGCAATCATTGACTTACTAAATGAAAAGAAAAAACTCAGTGTTACTGAAATTTATGAATATCTTAAGATAGAGCAAGCTGCTGCTTCTCATCACCTTAATATTCTCAAAAGTAAAGGAGTTCTCCTTTCAAAAAGAGAAGGTAAGCAAATTCATTACTCTGTTAAGGCATCAGCACTGACTGAAATCGTTCAGTGTATTGATAAGTGTAACGGATAATAGTTTACCGTTTTCTTTTAAATTCCTTTAAACAAAAGTATGTAAACAATCAGACCCGGTAGATAACTCTACCCGGGTTTGGGAGTTTACCGTATTAGCCATTCTTCTTCTACGGCCCAGTTTGCCCTTAACTCAAACTCCTTATTATAATAAAGTACTTTTTCAGGATATCTGTTTATTAGGTATTTACCGGTGTCCCAATATCCGTTGGCGTTAGCATCCACAATTGCTTTTACCTTGTATTTGCCGGGATTTAGATAATTGAATTCTAAATGGGTGGATTCAGAGATGAAATACTGTTCTATGAGTTTCTCTTTGGGATCAAGAAGTTGAATAATATAAGGTTGAGGTGTTTCCAAAACTACATTTAAAGAAATCTTTGATGTTTCTTCTTCTGTATATGCAGTAAACTTGAAAGCAGTGCTGTCATTTGTAAATCCCATTACACCTTCACTAATGCTATCTGGTATGATAAAAGTATAATTATACCCAGGTTTCCAAGAGTGCTTTATTATTAGTTGTTTCTTAGCAGAATCAGCGAATTCTGTACTGAAATTATTGATAGCCAGGGAATCTTCAATTAGCTTAAGGCTGTCAGTAATTAATGAAATCAACGGATCTGTAAAAGTTAATCTGAGTGACTGATTGGGTTTAATTTTTGAAGAAACTAAATTAGTTGAGATGCCAATCTTTGGAGTTGCTATGGTTTCCTTGTTCCTGTTAATTCTTTCAGGAGGTTTGGCACTTAGTTCAACCGTATCTATAACAGCCCCTGCATCTTTAACAACCATTCTAATGCTATCTGCTGAATATCCCGGAAACCACAATGACAAGGTGTCATGGATTTTGTTAGTAACGACAACTGGATTTAGAATTGTACTATCAATAAGAGAGTGAAATTGAGGAACTTTAACAGGGTATTTGAATATCATGTTTATGACATTCTCTTTTATAAGGTTGGATTTAATAATTGATTGTGCAGAGTCGACCTCTTTGAAATGAAATAGCTGTACATAATCTTCCCTATCCTCTGAGTGCATTATTGAATCAGGGATTTGAACAAGTGTGTCGGATTGAATTTTTTTAAAAGACATTGAGTCTGCTTGAATTGTTACCAACACACTATCAACTTCTGATTTTGTAGAGGATACATCGATTTTAGCTGAATCAGCACCAAGAATGAAAGCATTTGATGAGGCTGTTTCAAACCAGGGATCTATAAGGTAATCAAGAAAAGCAATACCTTCTGAAGGAATATCAAAAATGTAATTAGCATTAGCATCAGAGAGGGCAAAAATTTTGTATGGGATGTTTCGGAGATTTGTCAGTTCAAACTCTCCTGATTCATTCGTACGACTTATGTAATATGGTATTTGCTTGTATGGAACTGAATCATAGATGGAATCATAAAGCATAACATATGCAGCACTAACAGGTGTTAGGTCAAAAGCATTAACGAGCCTTCCATTTATCATCATGGAATCTAGTACGTTACCTGTTGAAAATGTGAACTTATAGCCGGTTATCGGATTGGCTTCGGTAATGTCAACAATAGCATCACCCATATACATGCTATATGTAGTCTCATCACGCAATGGCTCTTTAAATAAGATCTCTAAGCTTCTACCTCTTACTTTAAACTCGGGAGTTTGGTTTAGAGGCGGAGATACAATGAGCTGTTGCATCATTTCCTTCAAGGTCACAAATTCGTTGAAATAAATAGTAATCTTTTCACCTTTAAAGTTTAGCGATCTGTCAGGGGGGACAGATCTGAGAATTACAGGTGGTTCTACGTCCTTCGGGCCTCCTGTTGGAGCAACAGGGTTAGCACATGACCATGCGATGAACGCCAGTACAATAAAAACAGAGAAATATAAAGTGATTCGCCTTAAGTCAGGATACATCGGATAACTTTTAAATGCAAAGATGCTAATTTTTTTAGAACTTAATTTGATGTGTGTTATTGTTCGGGTGCATTATTGTTAGCTTCATTATTCATCGTTTGACTATATTGTTTAAATTGCCACTTCGTTTACTTCTTTGTTGTTTTTTTATAAACAGTTGAAATGAAAGAACAATTTAATAACAAACATTTGTTATTAGCCCTTATTGTGTTTCAAGTCACAATACTAACGGGAATTGTAAGTAAGGTATTTGCTCAGGATAAAGGTAGTTCTGATTTCTCATCCTATGACGTTAAGCATGTCAGAATGGATTATTACATTGATCCTGCTGTCAAATATATAAATGGATCAGTAAAGACACTCTTTGAGACATTAGTTGATCTGGATTCTATTAATATGGAGCTATCAGTCGATTTAACTATTGATTCCATAGTTTATGAGGGTAATCACCTTTCATACAATCATAAGAATTTTTGGGAATTAACTATCTACTTTCCTAAAGTTGTGAGGCAAGGGGAGGTTGTTGAGTTTACAATACACTATAAAGGTATTCCCTCTTCAGATAATGGTTTCGGTTCTGTTGGTCAGCATTTTCATGAGGGTGTACCATCTATATGGACTCTTTCGGAGCCTTATGGTGCAAGAGATTGGTGGCCTGGTAAGAATGATCTTCGCGATAAGATTGATTCTATTGATGTGGTTATTACTTGTCCGGAACAATACAGAGTGGCTTCAAATGGATTACTTATTGAAGATTATGTAACAAACGGAAACCGACGAAACCATTGGAAGCACCGTTACCCCATTGCATCATACCTAGTAGCTTTTGCAGTTACAAATTATGAAGTATATTCTGACACGGCTTATTCCAATGAGATGATGGTGCCTGTTATTAATTATGTATACCCTGAAAATTTTGAAGAGGCAAGAAATGCAACTAAAGCTACAATTCCACTTATAGATTTATTTAGCAATCTTTTTGGAGACTACCCATTTCTGGAGGAAAAGTATGGCCATGCGCAAATGGGAAGGGGTGGGGGAATGGAGCATCAGACTATGTCATTCATAGGTGAGTTTCACTATGAGATCATTGCTCATGAATTGGCTCACCAATGGTTCGGTAATAAAGTTACGACAGCCTCATGGCCCGAAATATGGTTAAATGAAGGTTTCGCAACCTACCTGGCGGGGATCTCTTATGAACATTTATTTGACGGGTACTTCTGGCCGATATGGAAGAATAATAACCTGAATTTCGTCGTAAGTATGACAGATGGGTCGGTCTACGTGAGTGACACCACCAACATCGAAAGATTGTTTGATGCACGTCTAACATACAGTAAAGCAGCTTTGGTGCTACATAATCTAAGGTGGCTTATTGGAGATAGCGCCTTTTATGAAGGCTGCAGAAGCTATTTAAATGATCCGGTCGCCCAATATGGATTTGCAACGACTGAAATTCTAAAGGCTCATATGGAAGATGCTTCTGACACTTTATTAGGTGAGTTTTTTAATGATTACATCTATGGTGAAGGATATCCTTCATTTGTTGTAAGTTTGAACAAACTAAATGATAATCAATACAAAATTGTATTGTCACAGTTCACCTCGCATTCTTCTGTTGACTTTTATGAAATGAAGGTTCCAGTTAAATTAATTGGTAGTGAAGTCGATACATTGATCGTTCTCAATCACACACATAATTATCAGGAATACACAGTTGATGTCGGTTTTCAAGTGGATTCTGTTAAAATAGATCCAGACCAATGGTTGATTTCAGCAAATAATAATGTAATCCTGTCGAATCCGGAGCAGTACGCGATTGCGGAGGTTACAGTATATCCCAATCCTGCAGGTGATAAAATTAAGCTTCGTGTACCTGAAAAATTTAGCACTATCCAATTATATGATCTAGAAGGAAAGAAAGTGGATGAAGGAACTTATTGGTTTGATGGTTCCGGGTGGCTGTTTTTAAGAAATTTGAAATCAGGAACTTATATCGTTTATATTACAGGAGAGACCTGCTCTTATAAGACAAAGTTTATTAAAGCAAACTAAGTCTCAGTCACAGTCTTATTCAATTCTGTCGAAAGAGAATCCAAGCTTCCCAAAGTGCTCAAGTGTTTTAGGTAATGCATAGAGCATTCTTTCGCCTGCCTTTATGCTGTCGTGAAATACCACTATACTTCCATTACCTGAATAATTTATTGCAAACTCAAGGACTTTTTCTTTAGAAAGATTTCTGTTATAGTCGCCAGTCAAAACTGACCATAGGATTATGTCGTATCTTTTCCTTAATTCTTTTATCTGTGAAAACCGGATCCTTCCAAATGGCGGTCGGAATAGTTTGCTATTAATTAAGGTGTTACACCTCTCAATGTCATTTATGTAGTTTGAATCATCGACTTTGGAACCATTCAAATGACTATAAGTGTGATTTCCGGTAGCATGTCCCTCCTGTAGGACTCTCTCATAAAGTTCTGGATATTTTCTAACATTATCTCCAACACAAAAGAAAGTGGCTTTCGCGTTAAATTCACTTAATATATCAAGTACTAATGGAGTGATTTCGGGAACTGGGCCATCATCAAACGTAATATACATGTGCTTTTTACCTTCACTCTCAGCGTGAAATTTATCTTTCATATTCCAGTGCACACATGAAGGATAAATAAATCTAACAATAGAAGGGACAATAGGTATATGCATAGTTAAATATTAGAATCCTGCTTCCTCATATTTCTCAAAGTACTTATCCATTATGAGAGTAGCTTTTTCTTTAAGTGCATGATTCCCATGTTCATTAGCCATGGAAGCTATGCCATTAACAACCATAAGCGACTGGCTTATATCCTGTTCGAGAATTTTCAGTTTAGCAGCAGGAAAGCTAAAATAGTAGTCAAGATTTTGAGTATAGTTATTCAATAAAATTTTAAGTAGTTCATCAGCTTTCTTGTCGGCTCCTGAAACCAGTAAACTTTCGGCCAGTTGTAATAGATAATAATTAAATGGAACTGACTCATTCGGAGCTATCTGCAAACACCTATCAGCTACTTTAATTGCTTCTTCAACTCTTCCTTCCTCTGCCAGCTTTTTTGCGAGTCTACCGAACAATGTTCTCATATTGTTGATCAATCTTACACTTGTCTCATCGAGATATACATCAGGATTATCTATGTTGCGATATTTATAGACCTGCATAAGATTTTTATACAGTACATCAGAGTGAATATATCCGTCAAATGCTTCTTCCATTTCTTTCTTTACAGGTACTAAACGAAGGGCAAAGCCTTCATTTCTTAAGTATGAATCAAGCCCTAAATACGAATCAGAACCTGCAGTTGCAGAGAAATATATTGGTCGTTCCCAATTATTGTGGGCGATAATGTCCAGTGCAATAATCTGATTTTTAGTCAATGCTCTAGTATCGACTGTCCATTCAAGTGAAGGAAGTACAAGATTCATCTCATCAGGTTGAACAGTTCCGTTTGATCGTACAAGGTTAGTATCAACAGGAAGTATGAACTTATTGGCCGGAATTACATCAACCAGACCTATTGATGTCTTTACTTTGAGCGCATCGGGTTGTTTGTGCATTACCTCAAACAACTCAAGAAGTTGTACATATCCTGTAAACCTTTCATTTGGTGCCAGAAACATAACATCGAAAGTCCCACTTTTGAACTGATCAAAATTTAAACTGATGGGTAGAGGCTCAGAATCATGGACCTTCCTTTTCATTTGATCAATATACCAGTGACTATTTAAAAGACTCAGATTTACGACTCTGACATCAGTTCGTATACCTTCAACTTCCTGGGCGTACCAAAGGGGAAAAGTATCATTATCACCAACAGTAAAGATGATTGCATTTTTCTCACATGATTGGAGGTAATTATATGCAATTTCTCTTGCTGTATAGCGATCCGATCTATCATGATCGTTCCAGTTCTCAGCTATTAGAATTCCGGGGACAACCATACAGATCGCAGTGGCTATAGTGCCAGCCTGTTTCAAGTTGAATAATTTATTAAGGTAGTGGGCAATGGCAAGAACACCAATACCAATCCATATTGAGAATGCATAGAATGATGCAGCATATGCATAATCGCGCTCTCTTGGCTGAGGTGCATATTGGTTTAAGTATACAACAATTGCGATTCCTGTCATAACAAATAGTAGAGTTACAACAAGTGAGTCCTTTGCATTTTTGCTGATATGGAATAGAAGCCCGATAAGACCCAGAATAAGTGGAAGGAAATAATATTTGTTGTGGGCTTTGCTATTCAGATTGTCTGGCAGATTTGACTGGGGCCCAATGCGAGCTTCATCAATGAAATTTATTCCGCTAATCCAGTTACCATTCAGGTCATCGCCCAATCCCTGCCTGTCATTCTGACGACCTGCAAAATTCCACATGAAGTATCGTACATACATGAACTGGATCTGGTAGTCAAAGAAAAACCGTAGATTCTCTCCGAAAGTGGGTTTATTAATTGTTTGCTGTGTGCCATCAGTATCCGTAATTGTTATTGGATTGCCCTTCACCTCACCCCACCTTTGGTAGAAATATTTATGAGAGTTTTCGGTTGCGCTCCACATACGAGGAAATATTGTCATAAAGTCCTCATGATAAACAGGATCGTATGATTTTCTCTCATTTATAATCTCATAAATTCCTTTTTGGCGATTTTTATGATACACAGGGGATGCATCAGAATAATCAACAACAGGAGCATTATAATATGGGCCATACAATAAAGGCCAATCACCATATTGTTCTCTGTTCAGATAGGCCAGCAAGCTGATTGCATGCGTAGGCTCATTTTCGTTTATTGGAGTATTAGCGTTAGATCTGATTACTATCATAAAGAAGCTGGAATACCCGATGAGAATGAAAGAAAATGATAGTATTATTGTATTCCAGATCACTTTTCTTCTTTTTCTTGTATATACTAAGCCCCATACTGTTAGCCCGATTAATAGAACGAAATAGATTATCGTTCCGGTGTTAAAAGGAAGCTTCAGTGAGTTTACAAAGAACAATTCAAACAATCCTGCCAGTTTCACAATCCACGGAATAATTAAATTCATTACCAGGGCAAGCAGAATAACAGAAATAACTAGTGTGAGAGTAATCCCTTTAAAGGTTGGCTTGTATTTTTTAAAATAATACACTAATGTTATTGCTGGTATGGTAAGAAGATTGAGAAGGTGAACTCCAATACTCAGTCCTATCATAAATGCAATCAGAATGATCCACCTCAATGATCTGACATCGTTTATATCAACCTCCTCTTCCCATTTTAAAATGGCCCAGAATACGAAGGCTGTGAAGAATGACGACATGGCGTACACTTCTCCCTCTACTGCTGAGAACCAAAATGAATCTGTAAAAGCATAAGCCAGAGAGCCAATGAGCCCACTTCCTATAATTGCTACAGTAGGATGAGAAATTAATCCGGGATTCCGTTCGAGGAGTTTTTTAGTTAACCGAGTAATTGTCCAATACAGGAATAAAATGGTAAAGGCGCTGCACAAAGCCGACATAGTGTTCACCATTCTGGCAATCAGTTGGTCGTTTCCAAATGAAAACAAGCTGAAAAACCTTCCAATAAGTTGGAAAAGAGGAGCTCCTGGAGGATGACCAACCTGTAACCCGGCAGCAGTAGCAATGTACTCGCCACAATCCCACCAACTAGTAGTCGGTTCGGATGTAATAATATATACAGCTGCTGAAATAGTGAAAACAAGCCAGCCAGCCCAATTGTTGATATGTCTGTAGTTCATACTGTATGAAGTGTGCCGATCCAATTTCGTGCGAAGTTAGGTATTTCTATGTCATGTCCATCATGATCCAATATTGACTAATTTTGCGTAAACAACAGATATCTATAAATTAAACATAATCATCATGAAAAAGCTTGTTTTATTACGACATGGGGAAAGCACATGGAATAAAGAAAATCGTTTTACCGGTTGGACTGATGTTGACCTTTCGGAACGTGGAGCGAAAGAAGCAATCGAAGCCGGAAAAGTTTTAAAAGAAAAAGGATTTAACTTTGAGATTGCTTATACATCATATCTAAAGCGTGCCATTAAAACCCTCAATTATGTACTGGAAGGAATGGACTTAATGTGGATACCTGTAAAAAAGAGTTGGCGATTGAATGAGAAGCATTATGGAAGTCTCCAGGGACTGAACAAGGCAGAAACTGCGGAAAAATATGGTGATGAGCAAGTGTTAATATGGCGACGTAGTTATGATGTTCCTCCTGCACCACTTTCTGAAACTGATGAAAGAAATCCACGCCTTGACCCTCGCTACAAAAATGAAGAGGTAGAGCAAATTCCATTAACGGAGTCATTGAAGGAAACAGTAGCAAGAATGATTCCATATTGGGAAAATGATATTCGTGAATCTTTGAAATCACATAATGAGGTACTTGTAGCTGCACATGGCAATAGCTTGAGGGCAGTTATTAAGTATCTGAAAAATATTAGTGATGAAGATATTGTAAACCTTAATCTCCCCACGGGAATACCTTATGTTTTTGAATTCGATGATAAGCTTAACTTAACAGCCGATTATTTTCTTGGAGATCCTGAAGTAATTAAAAAGCTAATGGAGGAAGTTGCTAATCAGGCTAAAAAGAAATAATTTAAAGCCGCTACAGCCAATATAATGAGTAAATGCTGGGTAATTTCTGATATACACGGATGTATTCATACACTTCGTACTCTAATAGAAAATCAAATAGTCCCCTCAAAAGAGGATAAGCTCATTTTTTTAGGAGATTATATTGACAGAGGGCCAGGCTCTAAAAGTGTGCTTGATTATGTTATGCAGCTTGAAGATAATGGATACTCAATTATTGCCCTTAAAGGCAATCATGAAGAATTTCTGGTCAAAGCATATGAGACGCAAAAACAGCTTAAGAATTTTTGGTTTTATAAGGAGACAAACAGATCGCTTGAGATGTGGATGAGACACGGTGGTAAAGAAGCCCTCGAGAGTTTTGAAGTAAATGATGTTGAGGAAATTCCCAGCCATTATATTGATTGGATTAACAAAAGGCCATTGTACTATGAAACCGAGAAGTTTTTTGTAGTACATGCAGGACTTAATTTTGAAATTGATAATCCATTTGAGGATGAACAGGCTATGACATGGATAAGAGAGTACAAGGTAGTCCCTGAAAAGATAAACTTCCGTCGTCTTATCCATGGGCACGTGCCTGTAAGTCTCGATTTTATTGATCTTACAATAAAATCTTCCGGCTATCCATTTATTGATCTCGACAATGGTTGCTATATGGCAAATAAGCCTGGATTCGGAAACCTCATCGGATTGGAATTAAATAGTATGGAACTAAAAGTTCAGTCAAACCTCGACTTCGAATGAGATGTCACTATATGAATTGAGACTTCTTTATTTGTAACCTACTTAATTTTTGTTCTTTCCCGTAACCATTTTTTTTGCCACAGACTTCCTTTCTTTTAATATATCTGAAAGTCGTTGAACGATATTTTCAATTTCATAATTGTATCTGGCAAGCAGAGTTTCTGTGTATTCATGTTCAGGGAGTTTTTCGAAAAGTTCGTTCAAAGCTTTGCCTTGGGATATGCTAGTCTTTAGCATATTGTCAAGAGCTTTATTTCTGCGTTTTAGTTCAGTCTCCCCTAAAATCAGAGTATCGGCTTCAGAAGGTTTAAGAGAACAAACAGTAATCAGAGCGGCAGATTTCCGGACATAACGTTCTGAAGCAAAATGGCACAATCCATATGCTCTTTTATGATCTGCTTGTTTTTGTTCAAGATATAGCATGAAGCTGTCACAAGCAAGATTGTTTTCTAATTGAATCCAGTATCTTACTGCAGTTTTGAGGTAATAATTGTTTTTACTTTTTTCTAACTCCTTTAATAGAATGGTATCAGGGGTTTCTGTAGAAGCAAATTGAAGAACCTGAGGATCAGTAATAATAGCATTTTTATTCATTGGTGACCTTAATAGCAGGCCATTAAAACTGGTACATCTACTCAATGCTACATACACCTGTCCGTGAGAAAAAGCCTCGCCAACGTCAGCAATAACTTTATCAAAAGTTAATCCCTGACTTTTGTGTACTGTAATAGCCCATGCCAGTTTAAGTGGAAATTGGACGAATGTACCAATACTTTCCTCGACGACTTTCTTGTTTTTGGTATCCCACTTATATCTTATATTGTCCCATGTCTCCCTTAGTACATCAACAATATTTCCATCTTCAAATCTTACTTTGATGTTATCGTCAGAAATACTTTCAATATGACCAATCTTCCCATTAAAAAACCTTTTGTTCCTATCATTTCTTAACATCATCACCTGCGCACCTGTTTTTAGTTGCAACAATCTGTCGGCAGGAAAACTTCCTTCGGGAAATACTCCCTCAACTTCAGCTTCAAAAAGAACAGGGTGTTCAGGTATTTCATTGAGTCTTCGCTGATTTATATCAATTACCATTCTGTTATGTGATGCCAGAATGATATAGTCTTCAGCATTTTCAGGGTCAAATCCATGCAGATATCTACTATTTAATATTCTAAGGTCATCCGGATGAAGTTTATTCAACCTTACTCTGTTAAGCAATTCAATAAAGTGATTATCCTTCTGACGATAAATCTTCTTAAGCTCAATATAGACAGGTTTAGAAACCTGCATTACCTTAGCGCTGAAGAAATGAGGGCTTTCATAAAAAGTTGAAAGTATGCTCCAGTCATCATGATTGGCAATGGGTGGCAGTTGAAATGTATCACCGATAAGCAGAACTTGAACACCTCCGAAGGGGGTGAAGTACCTCTTTCTTACAAATCTAAGGATCTGATCAATGACATCTAACAGGTCACATCTGACCATTGATATCTCATCAATTACAAGAAGTTCAAGATTCCTGATTAATTCAAGTTTTTCTCTTTGATACCTGAAATGATCAGTTATCATTGTTTTATCATTATCCCGATTAGGTACAGCATACCTCAATCTTTTATCACCCGGAACATAAACGCTCGGTTTGATATTGAAAAATGAATGAATGGTTTGGCCTCCGGCATTGATGGCTGCTACACCTGTTGGAGCAAGAATGGCCATACGCTTAGTGCAAACTGACTGCAGGTAACGCAGGAATGTAGTTTTACCTGTTCCTGCCTTTCCTGTAAGGTACACAAGTCTGGTGGTCTGAATTACAAAATCCAGCGCAAAATTGAACTCAGTATTTTCCTTATCGAGTTTTGGCAGTTCGAACATCAGCGTATGGTCATTACAAGTTATTTTCGAGAATTATTTTATATCGTACTCAATCCACTTGCTTCTATCTGGTGGAGCTGGAGGGCTAACTCTCTTAACTGGATTTTTTTCGAGTTCTTCAAGAAGTTCTTTAACTGCTCTCTCAATACCAGGGTCTATACCTTTGGATAATTGTTCAGGCCTGTCAACTACTTCAATATCGGGGTATACTCCAATTCCTTCAATTATCCAATGTTCGTTTTCATCAAAAATACCAAATCTTGGAACAGAGATATATCCACCGTCAACAAGTTCTGCATTACGAGAAATTCCAACAAGACCACCCCATGTACGTGTTCCGATTAACTTACCTAATCCTAATTTTCTGAAATAATATGGAAAAGCATCACCACCCGATGAGGAATAACCGTTAATGAGCATAACTTTTGGGCCATCGTGAGCAACTCCGGGTGCTTTTCCGGGTTGAAGCCCATTCCTGTGCCAGTAGCTTAAAGTTTTCCGATCAAGCAGATCTGCCATTCTGTCGGGAATAAAACCTCCACCATTATAGCGGTCATCAATAATAAGAGCATCTTTATCATGGTATGTGTACATGCCTCTGTATAGTTCTCTGTTGCCCTCAACTGCAGTATTTGGGACATGGATATAACCAATTTTACCACCTGATAGCTTGTCAACCATTGCTCTTCTCTCATTAACCCAGTCATAATACATGAGTTCCAATTCGCTACTTATAGGTCGAACAATTTCAATTCTTGACCCTTTAGCTTCAGCTTTTGAATTTACTTCTAGTTCGATGTCTTTGTTAGCAGTATTCTCAAGAAGTTCATATGGATTATCCTTTGTAGTCAATGGTTTCCCATTAATACTTATAATGTAGTCACCCTCGTTGACATTCACGCCAAGATCGCGTAAAGGAGATCTTCTTTCCTTGTTCCAGTTCTCACTATCGTAAATTTTACCTATCTTATATAATCCTGTCTCAGAGTCGGCTATAATCTCAGCACCAAGTAAACCGCCGTCTACTCTTTTTACTTTTGGAAAATCACCCCAGTCAACGTAAGCATGTCCGGTGTTTGTTTCAGCTACAATCTCTGACAAAACATAATCAAGATCGGCTCTGTGAGCAACGGAAGGAAGTAGGGGACTATACAAATCTTTAATACCTGTCCAATCGACGCCGTGGAGGTTATTGACATAGAAGAAGTCTCTGAATATTCTCCATGCATCAGTGTATATCTGGTTCCATTCTTTGCGAGGGTCAATTTTCATTTCAAGATTATCAAGATTGAGCTTACCCGCAGGTGCTTTCTGACCTTCTTTAATCTGGATAATACCATAATCCTGGCCTGAAGTATACAGTAAGCTCTTTCCGTTTGCACTTACTGCAGAATACATCGCTTTGTCAAATATTTCAACAGTTTTCTCTTCTTCCTGGTTATAGAACATTATCTTGTTATCGGATGCATAAGCCAGTCCCCCTTCAGCTGCATATAAATTATAATAACTTCCTGATTTAACAGGTAACGTCACGATCCTTCTGTTAATATCCTCAATATCAATACTTACATTTACTGCAGGCTTCTTTTCAGTTACACCAGGTTCATCTGATTTTTGATTGTTTGAACCGGAATTCTTCTTCTTGTTGTCATCAGAAACAATGTTTGCTTTTTCGTCAGGCTCTGATACAGGCTCAACATCAACTTCCTTCTTCATTAGTGGAGGCCCGTCCTTTTTTAATACCATTGCATAGAGTTTTGTTGCTTTGGTATATAAGTAATCAAACTCAAAACTTGAGAATTCGAGATTGAAATCCCTGTCAGATGCGAAGAATATATAATTACCATCGCGTGAAAAGACGGGAGACATATCGTTGAAAGTATTGTCAGTTAACTGGTAATTTTTGCCTTCGGCAATATTGTAGACCCAAATGGCAGATAACCCATTGCTTCCCTCTCTTGTGTATGTTAACCATTTTGAATCGGGAGAAAATGAGTATTCTCTGATTTCGTTAATTGTTGCAGTATTAACTTCTTTTTCAACAGATGTCTTAATATCAAGCAACAAAAGCTTCATATTTCTGTCTGAATAAGCCAGATATTTGCTATCGGGTGACCAGGTTGGTGAATATTTCCAAGCTTTTGAACCTTTGGTTAGTTGTTTTGGTTCAGCTCCCTTTTTATTTTCCAGTAAATATATTTCATATTCGCCTGATGCATCCGATATGTAACTAATATATTTACCATTAGGTGACCATGAAGGAGAAATATCTCTTATACCTTGACTATTGGTAAGATTAATTATTTCACCATGTTCTGCAGGGACTGAGAAAATATCACCTCTTGCTTCAAACAATGCCCTTTTCCCGGTTGGAGAAATATCGAAATTGGTAATATTCTCCTTAACATTCTTGAAATATGGAATTAGATTGGGATTATCGAAATTGATATTCACAACTATTCGTTCATTAGCACCGGTGTTGAGGTTTAACTTATAGAGGAAACCACCGTTTTCATAAACCAGTTGCCCATTTTCTCCTGATGGCCACATAACATCAAAGTCCTTATGAAAGGTCATCTGTTCAGTCTGTCGGGTGTTCACATCGTATTTGTAGATGTTTAATTTAAGGTCTTTATCAGAAGCATAGAAAATGTGATTACCATACCAAACTGGCCACTGATCTGCTCCGGCAAAACTAGTAATCTGATCTGAACTGTGTTGTTTCAAATCATATATCCAAAGCTCAGTTGCCCGTCCACCTTTATAACGTTTCCATGTACGGAACTCCCTGTCGATGGGAGTAAAGCAGATCTTGGAAGCATCAGGAGAAAGGGCTGCAAAACCTCCATTTACAATTTCAAGTGGAGTTTCCATACCTCCATCAATACTGACGAGAAAATACTTACCATTCCGATCGCCGAAAGAAGTCCTGTTACCTCTGAAAAGTATCTGTTTACTATCGGGTGTCCAATCTAGTACAATATTGTCAAAACCGCCCCTTGGGGGCATAACACCAACTGAGTTATAAAATGTTAATTGTCTGGGAGTCCCGCCATTGGAAGGAATGACATAAATCTGACGTGAACCGGAGTACTCTGCTGAGAATGCTATCCATTTGCCGTCAGGAGAGATTTTTGGAAACAATTCAAAACCCTCATGCGAAGTGAGTCTTCTGGCATCACCACCATTGGCATCCACTGTCCAGATGTCACCGGCATAAACAAATGCCACTAAGTTGTTATTAATGTCGGGAAAACGCAGCAAACGAGCGTCTTCAAGTGCCATTACAGGCAGTGTGCCAATCGCAAGCAATGCGAAAAGCAATAGTTTTTTAGTAAATTTCATGCTAAAAGATGTTTACAAATAGAATTTATTTAAGATAGTTTGCGGCTACCAAATTACAGAATAATAAATAATTGAGCTGCATTTTCTCTTATTTGTTTCAATTAGAATACCTCCTTAACAGTGCCCGTCTTCATTACGGAAGCCATCTTGATATAAAAAAATTTAAACCCAATCATTTGTTTAAAAACCTGTACCTTTGCAAAAAATTTCAAGAAACAAGCTTTTGAGCTGTATGTTTCTCATATAACACACTCAGGTTGAAACAGTAAACTCTATATTTATATCATCAAATTACAATATGGAAAAGAATAACAAGCCCGATGGTTTATTTTCAGAATTTCCTCCGGTATCAACCGAACAATGGGAGGCTAAAATTCAAGTAGACTTGAAAGGGGCAGATTATGAGAAGAAGTTGATTTGGAAGACCTCCGAGGGATTTAAGGTAAAGCCTTATTACAGATCAGAGGATACCGAAGGTTTTAAGGAAATGCTTTCTACTGTTCCCGGTGAGTTCCCATTTACAAGAGGAACAGTATCGGAATCAAATGACTGGTTGATAGGTCAGGATATTGAGTTCTCCAATCCTACAAAAGCTAATGCATTTGCAAAGGAAGCTCTTGATAGAGGAGCTGACGCAATAGTTTTAAATGCCTCAGAGATTAAGAATGCAGATTCTCTGAAAGAAATGCTCAAAGGCCTTGATCTTAATAGTGCAATGTTATGCTTTAATAGCGCTCCTTCTTATAGCGAGTTATTTAAAGTTCTTTCTGCCGTTTTAAGAGATACTGGCGTTGAAAGCAAAAATTTTAAGGGATCCTTCGATTTTGACCCATTAAGTTATTTTCTAATCAATGGACATTTCTATACAGGCGAAAACGAGGATATGATAGAAGGATTCGAACTTTTAAAGAAAGCAAAGGAATTTGATGGATTAAAAGTTCTAAGCGTCAACGGACAGCATTTTCATAATTCTGGTTCTACTTTAGTACAGGAATTGGCCTTCTCACTCGCATCCGGAAACGAATATCTTACTTGGCATACATCGAATGGCTTGAGCTCAGATGAAGTTGCACAGAAGATAGTTTTCAACTTTGCAACTGGCGGCAATTATTTCATGGAAATTGCAAAATTGCGTGCTGCAAGAATGCTCTGGGCTAAAATTGTGGAACAGCATAACCCTGCAATGGCCGATTCGGCTAAGATGTTTATACATTCTACAACCGCAAATTGGAATAAGACTATTTACGATTCACACGTAAATATGCTTCGCACAACAACCGAAGCTATGTCTGCTGCAATAGGCGGGGCTGATGTTATAACTGTTTTGCCTTTTGATATGAACTATCAGGAGCCTGATGAATTTTCTCTCAGAATTGCAAGGAACCAACAAATTATTTTAAAAGAAGAGACAAACCTCGATAAAGTTATTGATCCTTCCGCAGGTTCATACTACATTGAAAATTTAACTGCCTCTATAGCTGATGCCGCATGGAAGTTATTCATGCAGGTGGAAGGAATGGGTGGTATGCTGCAAGCAATAAAGAGTGGTTTTGTTCAATCTCAGATTATAGAAGAAGCATCGAAAAAGAAAAATGATGTTGCGAATCGCCGTACTCTAATCCTGGGTACAAACCAACATCCTAATCTTAATGAAAACATGCTTGGTAAAATTCAAATGGAGGAAGAATCATCTGATGAAGAAGTCGTTGAGTTTACTCCAAAAGACGATGCCATGTTCAAGACTCTTGAATTATCAAGAGCTAGTGATGAGTTTGAAGATTTGCGACTTGCAACTGAAATATGGGAAAGTGAAGGTAACAAGCGCCCGGCAGTATTCTTACTTACTATTGGAAATCTTGCAATGAGAAAAGCACGTGCGGGTTTTAGTTCTGGCTTTTTCGGTGTTGCTGGATATACAATAATTGATAATCCAGGTTTTGCAACTGCACAAGAAAGTATTGATGCTGCGCTGGCTTCACAAGCTGAAATTATTGTAGTTTGTAGTTCTGACGAAGAATATGCCGAGTTAGTACCGTCTATAGCAGCAGGAATAAAGAAAGCTGATGCTGGTAAGCAGATTGTGGTTGCCGGATTCCCTAAAGATATAGTTGATAATTTAAAAGCTTCCGGTGTTGATGAATTTATTCATGTAAAAAGCAATGCTTTGGACACTATGTATAAGTTTCAGCAGAAGCTGGGAGTGATGTTGTAAACTATTTATTAATTGTAAGTACTCAAAATAAAGATATGCGTCCCGATTTTAAAAATGTAAACATCAGGTCAAACGGTACTGAATCGAACCACAGCACACCGAAAGGTGAAGAATGGATGACTACCGAACAGATACCTGTAAAGCCAATATATACTGAGGCTGACCTGAAACAGATGGAGCATCTTAACTATGCAGCAGGAATTGCTCCCTTTCTGAGAGGCCCTTATAGTACTATGTATGTCATGAAACCATGGACAATCAGACAGTACGCAGGATTCTCAACTGCTGAAGAATCAAATGCATTCTATCGCAGGAATCTCGCTGCCGGACAAATGGGATTGTCGGTTGCTTTTGACCTAGCAACTCATCGTGGATATGATTCAGATCACGATAGAGTAGTAGGTGATGTGGGCAAAGCAGGTGTGGCTATTGACTCTATCCTCGACATGAAGATATTGTTCGATCAGATTCCACTTGATAAAATGTCGGTATCAATGACTATGAACGGAGCTGTTCTTCCAATTTTGGCTTTCTACATTGTAGCTGCTGAAGAACAGGGAGTTCCAATGGAAAAATTAAGTGGTACGATTCAAAATGATATCCTCAAGGAGTTCATGGTTCGAAATACCTATATCTATCCACCGTCACCTAGTATGAGGATTATTGCTGATATATTTGAGTTTACTTCAAAGAATATGAAGAAGTTTAACTCAATATCAATCAGTGGTTACCATATGCAGGAAGCCGGTGCAACAGCCGATATTGAACTCGCATATACACTGGCCGATGGACTGGAGTATATAAGAACCGGAATTCATGCAGGTATTCCCGTTGATGCTTTTGCACCTCGGTTGTCATTCTTCTGGGGAGTTGGTATGAACCACTTCATGGAAATTGCAAAGATGAGAGCCGCACGATTACTTTGGGCTAAAATTGTTAAGCAATTTAATCCGAAAGACCCTAAATCAATGGCATTAAGGACACACTCACAAACTTCAGGATGGAGTTTAACAGAGCAAGATCCATTCAACAACGTTGCTAGAACGACTGTTGAAGCACTCGCTGCTGCTTTAGGTCATACTCAAAGTTTACATACCAATGCTCTTGATGAAGCAATTGCACTACCAACCGATTTCTCAGCTCGAATAGCTCGTAATACTCAGATTTATCTGCAAGAAGAAACCAGTATTACCAAAGTTGTTGATCCATGGGCAGGTTCATATTATATTGAATCTCTAACAAATGAAATAGCCAATAAAGCCTGGAAGCTAATTCAGGAGGTTGAAGAACTTGGTGGAATGGCAAAAGCTATTGAAACCGGAATTCCTAAAATGCGTATTGAAGAAGCTGCTGCCCGCAAGCAAGCACGTATTGATTCTGGTCGGGATACTATAGTCGGTGTTAATAAATATAGACTTGCTAAAGAAGATCCTATTGATACACTCGAAGTTGACAATACAGCTGTTAGAGAAGCACAATTGAGGCGGCTTGCACAATTAAAAGCAAATCGTAACAACGAAGAAGTACAGAAAGCTCTTGATGCACTTACAAGTGCAGCCGAAAATAGCAGTGGTAATTTATTGGAACTATCAATAGAGGCTGCACGCAAACGCGCATCATTGGGTGAAATTTCAATGGCATTAGAAAAAGTATATGGGAGGTATAAAGCTGTGATACGTTCTATTTCTGGAGTATACTCCTCAGAGTCACAAGATGACAGCAGCTTTAAGCATGCTGTGGAATTAGCCGATAAGTTTGCAGAGCTCGAAGGCCGTCGTCCTCGTATTATGATTGCAAAAATGGGTCAGGACGGACATGATAGAGGTGCAAAGGTCGTTGCAACAGGATATGCGGATATAGGATTTGATGTTGACATCGGACCGTTATTCCAAACACCGGCTGAGGCAGCACGTCAGGCTGTTGAAAACGATGTTCATGTACTTGGAGTATCGAGTCTGGCTGCGGGACATAAAACATTAGTTCCTCAGGTTATAGAAGAGCTTAAGAAACTAGGTAGAGAGGATATTATGGTTATTGTAGGTGGCGTTATCCCACCACAGGATTATGATTTCCTTTACGAAGCTGGTGCAATGGCAATCTTCGGCCCCGGAACTGTTATACCGGAGGCAGCTATCAAGATGTTGGAGATTATGATTAATTCAAGAAAGTAGTAAGAACTAACATATTTTTTTTGAGGGATGTACTTTTTTAAGTGCATCCCTCTTTTATTGTAAGTTAATTGTAAAAAAGATGGGTTTTTGAGAATGACAAAATGAAAAGATATTAATAAATTTAGTAACTTTGCTATTCTACTAATAACTACTACATCATTGATTATGAGCGAATTAAACAATAACGCTGATGCCAAAGAAGCGGGTATCGTAAATGGTAATGGTAACAATAACTATACTGCAGAAAATATTCAGGTTCTCGAAGGTCTTGAAGCCGTTCGTAAGCGACCGGCTATGTATATTGGTGATATCAGTGACAGAGGCCTCCACCATCTTGTTTATGAGGTTGTTGACAATTCAATTGACGAAGCTTTAGCAGGATATTGTGATAACATTCAAGTCACAATTCATAAAGACAATTCAATTACTGTAACCGATAATGGTAGGGGAATTCCCACAGGCTATCATGAAAAGGAGAAGAAATCAGCCCTTGAGGTTGTAATGACTGTTCTGCATGCAGGTGGTAAGTTCGATAAAGGATCTTACAAAGTGTCAGGGGGACTGCATGGTGTAGGCGTTTCTTGTGTAAATGCATTATCAAGTGTTCTAAAGGCTACGATCCATCGCGAGGGTAAGATCTTTGAACAGGAATATCATAGAGGCAAACCTGTTTACGCTGTACGAGAAGTGGGTGAAACTGACAAAACAGGTACTATTATTTATTTTAAACCTGATGATACAATTTTTGCAGTTACCACGTATGACACTGAGACTTTAAAATCCCGACTCAGGGAGCTTGCGTTTCTTAATAAGGGGATTAAATTAGCTCTAACAGATGAAAGAGAACTTGATGAAGCTGGATTATCAACCACCTATTCCTTCTACTCTGAAAGTGGATTACTTGATTTTATAGAGTATCTCGACACTATGCGTGAAAGGCTGATGCCGGAACCAATTTACATCGAAGGTGAGAAAAATGATATTCCGGTTGAGATATCCATGCAATACAATACCTCATTCAGCGAAAACATTCATTCGTACGTAAATAATATAAATACTCATGAAGGTGGAACTCACCTTGCCGGTTTTCGCAGAGCTCTGACAAGAACTCTTAAAACTTATGCGGATAAGTCGGGAATGCTTAAGAACCTTAAGTTTGAAATTAACGGTGATGACTTTAGAGAAGGATTAACTGCTATTATTTCGGTTAAAGTTCAGGAGCCACAATTTGAAGGTCAAACTAAAACCAAGCTTGGGAACAATGAGGTAATGGGTGCAGTTGACCAATTGGTTTCAGAGTTGTTGACTTACTATCTTGAGGAGCACCCAAAAGAAGCCAGAACTATCGTCAACAAAGTAATTCTTGCTGCTACTGCACGACATGCTGCAAGAAAGGCCCGTGAATTGGTTCAGCGTAAAAATGTACTTTCAGGCTCAGGATTACCTGGTAAACTTGCGGACTGCAGCGATAAAGATCCTGAAAAGTGCGAACTCTTCCTTGTTGAGGGAGACTCTGCTGGAGGTACTGCTAAACAAGGACGTGACAGACGTTTTCAGGCTATTCTACCATTAAGGGGAAAGATCCTTAATGTAGAGAAAGCTATGCAGCATAAGATCTTCGACAGCGATGAAATAAAAAATATCTTCACAGCTTTGGGTGTTTCTATTGGTACTGAGGAAGATACTAAGGCTCTTAATCTATCTAAACTCAGATACCATAAGGTGGTTATTATGACTGATGCTGACGTTGATGGTAGCCATATCGCAACTTTAATTCTGACTTTCTTCTTCAGATATATGAAAGAGTTGATTGAAAATGGTTATGTCTATATCGCAACTCCACCGCTGTACCTTGTTAAAAGAGGGAATACTGAAAGATATTGCTGGACTGAGGAAGAACGTATTAAATTAGTTTCTGAGTTGTCAAATGGTAAAGAAACCGGGGTGCACGTTCAGAGGTATAAAGGTCTTGGTGAAATGAACGCTGAACAATTATGGACAACTACAATGAATCCCGAGTTCAGGACATTACGACAGGTTACAATTGAAAACGGCACCGAAGCTGATAGAATCTTTTCTATGCTGATGGGTGATGAAGTACCGCCACGTCGTGAATTTATTGAAGCAAATGCAAAATACGCTAGAATTGACGCTTGAGGCACTGAAATTTTAGCTGGTATATATAAAGCCCGAAATTGTTTTCGGGCTTTTTTTCGTTGGTTTTACTGAATTTGTAGCTTTGTATAATCTAATTTGAATGCAACTAAATTAAATAGTCAATGTTATACTATCTAAAAATAAATCAGTTATAAATGAAAGCAAAAATTCCTCTTTTAATTTTTACCCTCGTATT
This sequence comes from uncultured Lentimicrobium sp., assembly GCA_964547915.1. Taxonomy (GTDB): domain Bacteria; phylum Bacteroidota; class Bacteroidia; order Bacteroidales; family Lentimicrobiaceae; genus Lentimicrobium. The sequence goes on along the minus strand of CAZJPP010000002.1, from coordinate 57,212 downwards.
GTGGTCGTTTGTGTCAGAAGCTCAAAGTTATAAAACAGGACTAGGAGCTCGACTTGGATATTTTAATGGAGTTACAGTAAAACATTTTCTGAATGAAACTAATGCGCTTGAAGGCATAGCTTCTTTTCGATGGAATGGATTTATTATAACAGGATTATATGAGTGGCAAAAGCCGGTTCAAAATGCTCCTGGTCTTGATTATTTTCTGGGATTAGGTGGGCACATTGGAGCTTGGGGCAGTGGAAATAGATGGTGGGGTAATCCCCCATATGATGATGACGGATTTACTATCGTTGGACTCGATTTTATTGCAGGATTGGAATATACTTTTGCTGAGGTGCCCTTCAATATTGGCCTTGACTGGAAGCCAGCCTTAAATTTTGGAGGATATTCCTGGTGGGGCGATGGTTTCGCATTGTCAATTAGATATACCTTCCGATAGTTTGCAGAATCCTTAAAGCTACTTAATTCTCAATACCGGATATTTGGTTCCTTGAATTAGATAGATAAAGTTCTTATAGGTGGAAAGGCCTAACATTGATTCAGGTTCTAATGCCATTACAATCATGTTACCCTTAAGCTGAGAAATAGGTAGAATGATGTAATTTTCCTGATTAACTGAGCTAACAATTTCGGTCCTTACATGAGGTATGGCTATTTGATCACCTTCAAAATCTACGGTGTCAATATTCTCAATTGAATATGCTTCTATGACAGATCTCTGTGGTATGATATCTTCTGTAATAAATTGATGCGCTTTGATCCAATCCATTAGCTTGCTATCATCTTTTGGCAAGAGATACCCATATGGAGTCTCAACATCTTTAATTGAGTTTACAACAGGTCTGTAATCATTCACGATGATAATTGAATCGTGCTTATCGTACTCTTGTGAGTGAAATTTGACAACCGGAAGCAATAAACTAGTACCATTGGTTACATGATTTGCTTGGATAGATGTTTTTGCAGATGAGTAACCACTGATTAGCTGTTGCCGTGATTGTTTCACCAAATTGACAATTTTATTATGATTAGAATGGAAGTAATTGAGGAATCCGATGAGTCCTGTTAACTGGGATACCGAACGATGTGACAGATTGTCGACATATGTATCAGAGCCATTCATTCCTTCTTGGATAAAAGAATATGAATTCTGTATTCCAAAACTCTGTCTTCCATCATTTATGTCAAAAGTACTGTGTCGGATATAGTCTTTACCAGGAGGACCACCCGGTGTATAAATAGCAGAACTATACCCTTGATTCTTAATAAATTGTAAAACCCATGGCAAGGCATCATCATTTGTTGATTTTCTTAGTGATGCATCAATGTTAGGATTCGTTAATGCACCAAGTGTTACTGAAGCATTTTTTCTATATCCCCAATTTTCCCAGGATTCTCCATAAGGTGAATACTCATGTACATCAACTGTAGCATCGAAGCGATAGATATTAAAAAAATTGTGTAAAGCTTTTGTTTCAGGTTGGTCTAACAAAAGATGGTTGCGGTTAAGGTCAACACCATTTGAGTTGGTCCGTTTGTTTTCTTCAGCACCATCAGGGTTTATTTGAGGAATGAGTGCAATATCCAATCGTTCAAATAGATAGTTGTTTTCCTGTTTGAGCAATTCTTTCGCGAGTAAAAGCACTGCTTCTTTTCCAGATTGTTCATTGCCATGTTGCTGAGCAAAAATCAGTACTTTTAGTTTTGAGGTATTTCTGCCGAATTGACCATCGGAAAAGCAAAGCGCGAAAATGTGACGATTTTGAACAGAGTTGCCAATGACTTTAGTTTGCAACAAATCAGATGAGCGATCGAGCTCCTGAACATACTGATTTAATTCAGAGTAAGAAGTCGGTGTTTTGTAATCCCTGTTGTATGCGGTAATTGCTTTTGGTTGTGCAAAAATTGACATCGGTAAAAGTAAACAAAGGGTTAGTGCTAATCTGGATGTTTTCATAAAATCATTAATTAAAAACCGTTAAGTTGCATTGTGACAGTAGGAATAAGCGCCAAAAACCCAATAATAACCAATAATAGAATGAGTTTCCATGCCCATGCAAACCATTTGCTGAATGGAATTCTCGCAACTTCAAGAACACCAATTAATACTCCTGAAGTTGGTGTTATCATATTTGTAAAACCATCTCCGATATGAAACGCTGTAACGGTAGCCTGTAACGAAAGGTCAACCATTTGTGAAATATCTTTTAGAATTGGCATTATAAGAGCAGCTTTAGCTGTCCCAGATGTAATAATCATATTGATCAAGGATGTAAAGGTGTACATTAAACCAAGAGTAGTAATCTTACCAGCACCTTCAATTGCAGTAGAGATGCCAAAAAGAATTGTGTCGATGATAACACCATTCTCGAGAATTACAATTATACCACCTGCAAGCCCAACTACCAATGCGGCCGACATTATGTCTCTAGCACCGGCAATAAATGATTTGGCAGTTTCATTGGCGTCCTTTCCCATCGCAATGCCTGAGATTATAGCCATTGCAAAGAACAGGGCTGCAAGTTCCAATAATCCCCATTCAAAGCCGGTAACTCCAATTACAAGCCAAAGGATGGTGAAAATAAGTACATTTAGTACAAAAGCCTGTATCGACTTTCGCACCGAAACCCATCCGAAAATAGCAAATAGGACGGCAAGTATTGGCAATGCAGGCATTTGAAAGGAACCTGCTCCTAATGCAATTGAATTGATTGGCCAAATAATTGCAGCAGTTGTCATGGCGGCTAGAGTGGAAATGTATGCTATCCATGTTGGAGTCTTTGATTTCTCCGAAATATTGTAGTCGGTCTTTTCCTGATGCTCTCTCCAATATGCATCCTCTTTATAGACAATGGATCGCGTGGGATTTTTCTTAACTCTGGCAGCATACCACAGAACAAAACCAATACCCACGATATTGAAAATTATCCAGATTATAAAACGGTATTCAAGACCGGAGAAGAGTGGAATTCCGGCAATTTCCTGTGCTATGCCCAACGTAAATGGATTCATCAAGCAACCTGCGAAGCCTAAGCCTGCAGCTAGAAAGCACATACATACACCAACGATTGAATCATATCCCATAGAGATTGCCATAGGAACGAAGATTATAACAAATGCTATTGTCTCCTCGCTCATCCCAAAAATGGCACCGAAAAAGCTGAATATTAACATTACAACTGTTATTATAATGTTATTAACTCCAAGGGCACGTATTAATTTGAATTTGTTTAGCTTTTCACTTTTTTTCAAGAAAGAATATACTCCAAGGTCTATGGCTCGACTTTCATTCAGTATCCAAAAAGCTCCACCAAGAATCAGGATAAATACAATAATCTTTGGAGATCTTACAAATCCTTCATAGAAAGCTGAGAAAACCTGCCATGTCTGGGGAACGTTTTCAGTATACTGAAACGAATTCGGTACAATTACATCGCGCGTACCTGAATTTGTAGTTATTGGTTCTCTCAGAAAATTTCCGCCGGGTACAAACCAAGTAAATGCAGCAGCTATAAGTATTACAAAGAAAATAATTACATAGGTGTGTGGAATCTTTTTCCCAAATGCCATAAGTGTCTTTTTTTGAGCCATCAAACATACATAATTTACCGAATTTATGAAGCATGAAAGAAAAAATATAAATACTTAGTTATGCCATCTACTTTTATACCTGCCATTTGTTTATTAACTTTGTCTCAAACAAATTATTTAACCAACACATTAACCTTATGAAAAAACTTTTACTTTTTACTTTATTGGCGGTAGTTTCAATCAGCCTTACCGCTCAGGAAGTTCTTTTCAACGAACCTTTCGATAGTCAGACTGAATTACCTGCTGGTTGGACAAACATTGACGCAGATGGTGATACCTATGTTTGGTATGCCGATTGGTATGAAGGAGATGTCCTTGAGACCTATGCAGTTTCAGAATCCTGGAATGAAGATCCTCTTACCCCTGACAATTATCTTGTTTCTCCACAGATTGATTTAAGAAATGTTACAGCTCCTGCGGTTCTTTATTGGACGATTGGAGTTGGAGATGAAGAATGGCCGGCTGAAAAGTATCAGGTTAACATTTCTACAACAACACCAACTGTTGATGGCTTTACTAATTCTGTTTTTGAAGAAATACTTGAAGCTGATGCTTACTATTGGAATAAGCGCCAGATTGACATTTCAAGTTTTGTTGGTCAACAAATTTACATTGCATGGAGACATTATGATTGCTCAGACAATTATAAACTCCTTCTTGATAGTGTACGGATTGATGTAGCTGACATTGTCAAAACCAACGATTTGACACAGGATAATTTCCGAATTTACCCCAATCCTGTTATAAATGATTTATACTTAGATAATGTAAAAGCTAATCATGTTGTGATTTATAATTTACTCGGTGAATCTATTCTCGAAAGACAGATTATAGCTAATAAACCAATTAATGTATCCAGTCTTAGGAAAGGTGTATACTTTGCTTCATTCTACATGAATGATCAGATTGTTTGTACCAGAAAGATTGTAAAAAAATAGAGTTTCAGTAAATTAGTTATTTGCATTTATTCCCCTGATAGTTAAGCAATGCTGAACTATCAGGGGAATTTTATAAACCACATATAGGGTAAATTTTTAGAGAATCGTATCTATAAACTTACTGATGAAATTTATGATTTGATCTGCTTTGTGAATATCTATCCGCTGGAAATTATCGCATGGTGTGTGGTAATCATTGTGGAACCCACTAAAAAAAGTAGCCACCGGTATATCTAACGATGTAAATGAAGCATAATCACTTCCATGATAGCCATCGACTTCCCATAAATCAAGTTGAAAGTAATCATTCAGACCCCTATTAACCTCAGAAGCTTTAATTCGTAGTTCCTCATCTATCTTTCGGGTGCCAATACTTACTATATTCATCCTGACATCTTCGGGTGCCGAACGTGAAATCATATCCATGTTGAGGTATAACTTTATTCTCTTGGATGTATCTATAATAGATGTATAGTGTTCACTTCCAAGCAACCCTTTTTCTTCGCCGGTCCATGCTGCAAACACTAAATTGCATTCAGGAGTTTCTCCAGAAGTGGCAAAATGGCGGGCAAGAGCAAGTAAGCCCGCTATCCCTGATGCATTATCGTCCGCCCCTGTATATATTCCTTCAGAGCGACTACCAAGATGATCATAATGGGCCCCTATAATTATTGTTGCATTAGTGTCCCTTCCGGGAAGGGAACTGACGACATTTAAAGCTTGAATGGAATCTTGTTCAATGAATATGCTTACTTTTAAAAATGAATCATGCTTGCTTGAATAGAATTTGTCTGCGCCATGCATGGATAAAAACACTACAGGAATTTCATCATGACTTTCTCCTTTTTTAAGATAAATTGCATCCTGATATAATTCAGTATTATTACAAGGTCCAATACTGTTTGTTTTATCTGTGGATACAAAAGATTCTGAATAATCCTTGGGTATTACGATTAATAAAGCAGCTCCTTCTTTTGCTAAACAGATAGTGCGATTCTCTAGTTCGAAGTCAGAGGAATCCCTATTTTGCGATATTTTAGACCATTCCTTTCCCCAAGATTCATTAATGTTTGGAAATCCATCTTTTATAATCACGACTTTTCCCACCACATCCTTAGGATTGTAACTTCTGATTAAAGTTGCTGAGTCATTTATTCCATATCCTATCCATACCGGTCTATCATTGATAGTGATACTTCTGACTGCATTCTCAATTATAAAATCAGTGCCATGGGTAAGTTGGGTATTGCTGATTGAAAGATCACAATCTTTTACTGTATAGCGCATTAATGTAAAGCTCTGGAAGAAATCTGAGATAGAAGGATACTCAACATTTGACTTGTTCATTGGTTTTAACCCAGATTGTATAAACTGTGATGCAATATACTCACCAGCTATTTTCGCTCCATAAGTGCCAATTTCGCGGCCTCCAAGGGAAGGTGAAGATAAATACTGGATGATTCCTGCTATTTCCTGCTTTTGTTGTGAGAGAGCACTATTATGAAAAGATAATATAAGTGCGACTACCAACACTTTCTTAATTAGTGCCATATAATCAACATAACCTTTAGTAATGGATTCACTCGTAATCATCAGACTGCCATTGTTTTTGAGACCTCTCTCTTGACAATCCTGCCATTGGCCATTAAGTATATAATATTCATATTCTTATCAAGCAGTAAAATGTCGGCATCAAAGCCCTTTTTGATAAAGCCTTTGCTATGTAACTTTAAAATGGTGGCAGGATTTGAAGTAGCTACTTTTAGTGCAGTCTGCAATGGGATTTTCTCATCAAAAACACTTTCTTTTATCTCACGCAGGACTGAATCAGGATACCCCATATCAATCCTTATCAACTCTCCGGTCTCATGATCGAAAGTAGGTAAAGAACCGCAAGAATCTGATGTAAAAGTTATATGCTCAATTGGTACACCACTGTTTAATAGTTCTCGTAGAGCTACTGAAGGTTTTATTTCTTCGTCCTGATAATACGGATATGAACTAGTCGTTATGTCAACATATCCCTTTTTCCCATACTCTTTAGCATCCTCAAATATATATTCATTCCTGTTAATATGTGTTGGGACGAATTGTCTGTAGTTTAATTCAGTATTTGCAACGATGTCGTGAATTGGTTTAAAAGGATTTCGGGCATCACCCATATGGAAGTTTATTATGCCGGCCTTTCCACCAATCATACCGGCAACTCTTGCATGACCAGCTAGTTTGGAAAGCTCTGCAATTGTAGGAGCTGAGGACCTATGATCGGATATTGCAATCTCACCAACTCCAATCACTTCTTCAATTAAAGCGATATCACGGGTTATGTCACCAGTAATAGTTGGAGTCGGCACTTGATAAGCTCCCGTATACATCCAGGCTGACATGCCTTTGGCCCTGATAGTTTTAACTTTCATCAAAACGCTATCAACTGAACGTGTTATTCCGTCTGTTCCCAAACATCCTATTACTGTTGTAACTCCTCCATCGACCATCATACTTATTTCAAGTTCGGGCATTCGTGATGCAGGTCCACCTTCACCACCTCCACCTGTTATATGCACATGTGCGTCAATTAATCCAGGCATAAGATCTAACCCTTCGCAATTGATAACATCAACCTCAACACCTGTTGGGGGAATGATATTTTCAGCTATATCGAGTATTGTTTTGCCTCCGGTTAGAACATCCATAGTACCTATGAAATCAGGAGAATATACATTTGCTTTCTTGAATAATGTGATCATTTTGTTCGTGTTTATTTATTGTTCTTAAATACAAAGATGGTAAATAAAAGCATAAATGCATGGAGAGTCTAAATTGTTTTATTCATCGTATAAAATAAAGTTGGTAAGAAAAAATAAGGTGATAGAGAGGATATAAACTTACAAAAAACATAGAAATAAGATAGATAACATTTAGTAAAATTGTATTCTAACCGTAATTTTATCGTAAGTTTACCGTAAGCTTACCGTAAGTGTACATCCAGTTAATCGTCATGTTACAATAAAAAAGGTTTCATGGATAGCGAACATCCATATATTTAGTTATATTTGCTCTGTATTGCACGTCTTCTATGTCACATAAAATATTTATTATCACTTTATCAATAGCACTCTTGTCTTTTGTGGCTACTCGTGCCCAAAATGAGCAGATTGATCAAAACGAACCTTTTCTGGGACATCTAGTAATAGCAGGAGGAGGTATGGAAGCTGAAAATCACGACTTTTATGTCAAACTGATTAATTTAGCAGGTGGTCCTGAAAAAGCCAGTTTTGCCATTATACCGGCTGCCGGTGGGGTTCCTATGCAATCTTATGTGCTTATCAGAAGTACTTTACTATCATATGGTGTAGAACCTAAGAATATCCATCTGATCCCAATAGCTATGGTTGATGATGACAGCACTTTGAATGTTGATGAATCAAAATGGAAGGATAATTCTTATGATATAAAACTTGCTGAAGATGTTAGAAAATGTTCTTGTGTTTGGTTTACAGGAGGTGATCAATCAAGGATAACTCAGCTATTATATAAGAATAATAGTGAAAAGACGCCTGTATTAGAGGCGGTTTGGGATGTATATAATAGAGGAGGTGTTATTGGGGGTACAAGTGCCGGGGCTGCAATGATGAGCAATCCCATGATCGCATCAGGAACAAGCATGGGAGCTTTAACCTGGTCGGACTCTGATGAGCAATTAGTAATGGCTGAAGGACTTGGTTTTTTTAAAGAGGGAATTGTAGATCAACATTTTAATCAAAGGTCTAGAACAGGCCGGCTTATAACCGCTCTTTGGAAATCGGGATATACAATGGGATATGGAGTAGATGAAAACACTGCTCTGTGCTACACTTCTGGTACAAACAAATTTGAAGTAGTGGGCGCATCGGGCGTAACTATAATTGATGCTTCACAGGCTAAATACAATACTGTGATAGTCTCTGGAAATAGTGATACATTGATGTCGGTCGAAAATGTCACTATTCATTATCTTACAACAGGTGACATGTTTGACATTACCACAGGGTCAATTTTACCTGCATCATATAAATCAGATTTACTACTAAAGATAGAGAATGGTCATCAGAGATTTTCAGAAAAGAATTCTGATACAATAATTCAAAGTGGTTTAATGACTTCATACAACAATGGATTGATCGATATAATAACTGAAATGACCAATCGACCTGACTTATTAAGTATACACAACATAAACTATATAAATAATGAAAGTGCTTTAAAAGTAGTACTGTCAAGGCAATTTAATTTTTCAGCATATTCAGGTCAAACAGATGATGAAAATGAAAAGTATTTATTCAGTGGAGTGCGGATGGATATAGAGCCTGTAAAAATAGAATACCATCAAATAAAAACAGTTGACTAAACAAAACCAACACCTATGCAAAAAAGATTTTTTTTACTGCTAATGATGATAATAACTTCGGGCAGTTTGTGGGCACAAACTATTCTGGTTTCTGGAAAAGTAATTTCTGCAACTGATAATAATCCAATACCCGGAGTGACTGTTCAGGTTAAAGGAACACAAAAAGGAACTATAACCCAGCTTGATGGAACTTATCAACTGGAAGCAGAGTCTAATTCTGTTTTAGTGTACTCTTTTGTAGGAATGAAAAGACAGGAGATTTCTGTAGAAGGAAACCGGAAGATCAATGTTACAATGGAAGAAGAAAACATCAATCTTGGAGAACTTGTGGTTGTTGGATATAGCACAACAAGCAGAAAGTTAATTTCAGGATCAGTAGATGTTGTTGGTGAAGAAGAAATAAAAATATCTCCCATTCGTACTATAGAAGGGGTTCTGCAAGGTAAGGCAGCAGGGGTGAGTATTACTCAAAATTCAGGAACTCCAGGAAGCCAAAATCTGATCAAATTAAGAGGAGGTAGCTCAATAAATGCTAGCAATCAACCACTTGTTGTTATAGACGGTGTTCCTGTGCTTACTGGAAGTTTTGGACAGATAGGCTATAGTGGTCAGGAGATAAGTGCAATGTCAGATCTTAATCCTAATGATATTGAAACCTTTACAATTTTAAAGGATGCTTCAGCAACTGCGATTTATGGTGCAAGGGCTTCTAATGGTGTTATTCTTATTACTACTCGTAAAGGTAATTCGCAAAGGACAACAGTGAACCTGAATGCAACCTATGGATGGCAAACCTTACCTGCAGAACGAATGCCCGATTTAATGAATGCCGAGCAATGGAATGCTTATAAGGAGACGAATATTCAGGGTGTTGATACTGATTGGATGAAAGAAATAACTCAGGTTGCACCGACAACAAACACTGAGATATCAGTTAGTAGTGGAAATGATAAGACACGGGTATTTATTTCTGGTAGTTACTATAAACAAGATGGTATAATTAAAAGTACCTCGTTTGATCGTTATTCAGGACGAATCAATGTTGACCACTCTCTATTAAAGAATCTTACAATAGGTGGTGGATTTAGTATGAGTTACTCAGTAAACAACCGTGTTGAAGGTGATCAGACATTATTCGGTCCATTGCCAAATGCTCTTTCAATACCTGCGATTTATCCGGTTTACAATCCTGATGGTAGCTATAATGAAGATGGTCCATACGCGAATCCGGTTGCCATAATTAACGAAACCCAAAATGTTGCATATACCAATAGGAACAACAATAATATTTATCTTGATTACAAATTCTGGAATGGCTTTTCTTTCATTTCTCGTTTAAGTGCAGACATCTACACATTGAGAGAACATGAGTATGATCCAATAACTACGGCTCAAGGTGCTAAATACAACGGTTTGGGTATTGAAGGATCTACATACGTTAGCAATCTGGTAAATAGTAATGTTCTTCAATATGTCGGTACATACAATGAAAACCACAACTTTGAAGCACTTTTAGGTTACAGTGCAGAAAAGTACGCACGACGCAATACTTATATTGAGGCAATAGACTTTCCTAATGAAGATCTACAGTATATAACCTCTGCAGGCACAATAAGAGCTGCTTCAGCAGGAGCACTTAATAGAGGAATGAATTCCTTCTTCGGGCAGTTTAAGTACAATTACATTTATAAGTATATATTTACACTGACCGCAAGAGCCGATGGTTCATCTAAGTTTGGAGAAAACAATAGATATGGCTATTTCCCTGCTGCCTCATTAGCGTGGAGAGTTTCTGAAGAGAACTTTATGCAAAGTACTACATGGATTGACGATTTAAAACTACGCTTGAGTATTGGTTTAACCGGAAATGACGGTATCAGTGATTTCGCAAGTTATGGTTTATATGGTGGTGGATTTAATTATGGAGGGATCTCCGGTACCGCTCCAACACAACTCCCTAATCCTGATTTGAAATGGGAAAGCACATTCCAACAGGGTATTGGTATGGATTTATCTATCTTGAAGGAGAGAATTTCGGTATCTCTCGACCTGTATAAGAATCGCACTTTTGATATGCTACTGGAACGCCCATTACCCCCATCAACAGGATTCTATACAATTAGTGCCAATATTGGAGAAATGGAGAATAAGGGAGTTGAAATTGTTCTCAATACTCAGAATATTAAAAGAGAATTCACATGGAATACTTCTTTTAATTTCTCAACCAACAGAAATGAAGTGCTCAAATTGTACAATGGTCAGCCTATTGCCGACTTAGGTCGAGGAGGTAACTGGGTAATTGAAGGTGAACCTATTGGCGTTTTCTATGGATACCGCTGTCTGGGTGTTGATCCAACAACTGGAAATCTGGTTTATGATGATATCAATAATGATGGTCAGGTGACATCTGATGACATAACTAAGATAGGTGACCCAAATCCTGATTTCACTATCGGACTAACCAATACATTTAGTTATCGTGGATTCGACCTTTCAATTTTCCTGCATAGTATTTATGGAAACGATATCTTTAATGGTACCTGGATTTATCTGAAATCGGGAATGGGAGAAGATAATCAAATGGTAGATATCCTTGACCGTTGGCAGAAACCTGGTGATATTACTGATATCCCAAGGGTTGGAGATACATATAAGTCATCAAGGTTTATTGAAAATGGCTCTTTCCTGAGAATTAAGAATGTGACTCTGGGGTATAACTTACCAAAAGACCTGTCAAAGAAGATTGGCATGAAATCACTCAGAGCTTTTGTCTCGGGTGAAAATCTATTTTTATTCACTAAGTATACCGGTATGGATCCTGAGGTTAATTATTACTCTAATGATAATATAATTATGGGTACTGATTTCTTTACCTATCCACAGTCGAGGGTTATTACAGTTGGATTAAACCTGACATTTTAAAACTTTAGCATTCTTATCTGATGGAATTTAAAAATCTAAGTAAAATGAAGAAAACATTTCTATATATAATTGCATTAGCGCTGATATCAACATCATGCACAAAAGTTTTTGATGTTTATCCGGTAGCTTCAATTGCCGATGACCAGGCTATTAACGACAAATCAGGTGTTGAACATGCACTTGCTGGAACATACAATGCACTCCAACAGGGGGGGATGTATGGAATGGACTTTGCCATAGTTGGTGACCTTGCAGCCGATAACCTAAAATGGTCGGGCACTAGTCAGGATTATGGCCAAGTTGAGGACAAACCTATCCCTGCTGATAATTCTATAGTTGAAGGCATGTGGGCTTCAGCATACGATGGAATCAATAGGGCAAATAATATATTAAATAAATTACCTGGGATAGATGGAATTCCCGAGTCTGAATTTAATCAATTCAAAGGAGAAGCATTGTTTATCAGGAGCTTACTTTATTATAATCTCACCATGTATTTTGGTAATATACCATTAAGGCTCGAACCTACATCCAATCTTGATAATATTGACATAGCGCCTTCTTCAAGGGTACAAGTGCTGGAACAGATTATTCAGGATCTTAATATTGCGCGCGATTTATTAGGCAGCTCAAAGTCTCCAGGGAGGGTAAACACTTATGCTGCGTCAGGATTACTTGCTAAAGCAAATCTCACATTGTATCATATAAATAGTGATGACGCAAATGCTGAAGCTGCAGTGACTGAAGCAACAAGAGTTATTGAAGAGGGTGGTTATATACTCGAAACTGAATATTCTAATTTATTCGGCACAACACCTGTTTCGACAGAGTCAATTTTTGAGGTGGTTTATGATCTGCAAAACTTCAACCGCTTGGCGCAGTACTTTTTCTCAAGAGCATTAATAGGTCGTTATGAAATTTCCCCTAAGCAAAGTTTTATTGATAGTTTTGAAGAAGGCGATTTACGACTTTCAGGATCAATACGATATGATGATGATTTACTGCCATACGGTGCAAAATATGTTGATGTGGCTGGAGGTACCGACAGAGTTTATGTATTAAGGCTTGCTGATATTTTATTGATTAGGGCAGAAGCTAATGCTTATAGGAATGCACCGGAAGAAGAAATAAAAGCCGATATCAACGAAGTGAGATTCAGAGCAGGTTTGGAAGATACACAGGTTTCTGGTATACCTCAGTTAAAATTGGCGATTGAGTTGGAAAGAAACCATGAACTTGCATTTGAAGGGCATAGGTATATTGACCTCGTAAGAACAAAAAGAGCCGTAAGTGTTCTAAATATTGAGGAGAAATATACTTTATTCCCAATCCCACTTTCTGAAGTGCAGACAAATAATTTAATGAATCAAAATATTGGTTATTAATGCATCGTAAATACGACTATACAATGGAAAACATTATAAAATATACACAGCAAAAGTCACGCAAAGTTTTGATTTATTCGCTATTTGTCATGACTACTCTTCTAATCTCTGGTTGTGAACAGTATGAGTTGGGTTCTCCGGCTGCAAGTACAATATCTGATTTCACGTATACTGCGACTAATGGGGGAAAAGCGCCATGCACGGTTACCTTTACGAACAAATCGTTAAATGCTAAAGGATATTTATGGGATTTTGGAAATGGTATAACCTCAAACGAAGCAAATCCCGTAATTGAATTTGTTGATCCGGGTTTATTTACCGTAAAGCTGACGTGTGTCCCAAACAACGATGTACATTACAATTCTCTGATTAAATCAATTGGTCTAAATATTAAAGATCCGAATGCAGGGCAGACACAGGTTTTGTATTTTACATCACGTAGTCCTGAAGGTGGAGGAGCACATTATGTAATTCTTGATGATAATGCTCCTGTGGTGCAGGATTTTGAATCGGTACCATTTAGTCGCCCTTACGGAATTGCTGCTGATACTTTAAATAAAAAAGTGTATGTTAGCGATTATTCGGAAGGAGTAATATACAGATTCAATGCTGATGGCACCGATCCTGAGAAGATTTTAGATGCTTCTGTTCCCGGTCAGGAACTAACAGGCTCTCCTGAGGCATTGTTTATCTTAGGTGACAAGTTATACTGGGGAACTGTTGGTGGAATTAATAGAGCTAACCTTGATGGTACTAATCCTGAAGAGTGGATAGCAACCGGGAACAATGCCCCTGAATTCCCAATTGATATGCAGTATGATCCTATCAGTAACAAGATCTATCTTGTAAATGATAAAACGGATTATAGTGGAGGATTCTTCTCAATGAATCTTGACGGATCAGCATTAACTGAGCATATCCTGGATATCGACGGAACAGCTCTGGAAGCTGATTTTGTCAATGGAAAGATATATATGGCAATCTATGGACCGGAGCCTGAAGATGGTATATATATGTGCAATCTTGATGGAAGCTCGCTAACCAAGATTGGAGACTATGGGAGCAAAGCTACCTGGGGAATCGGTGTTGACAATAAACACAATAAGATATTCTGGAGTTATAAGACATCAAATGCTGACCCTGATGGTAAAATTATTAGAGCTAATCTGAATGGTTCGGAAGCTGAAGACTGGATTACAGGTGTTAGCCCACATGCCATACAGGTAGTCTTTATAAAACTATAATTCGCGGTAGAAGGTTAATCATAGAATGCCCATGAAACGCCAAATCTAAAACCGGCGTCGGGCATAGGATATCCAGGAACAAGGAAATAGTTATAATCCATAAATCCGCTGTTCAGATGTTTCATTAATGCAAACATCCTGGCACGTTTAACTCTTATGTTTATATAAGCGTCAATGTATGGGTATCCACCTATTTCTTTCTCATCTTGAACGTAGAATGCTCTTAATGCAGGCATATATGCATCGGCATAATAAGGAGTGTTGTACATCGCTGCAACACCCGCTTGAAAATGCAGGGCCTTCTTAAAGAGCGGACGTGTGTAATTTATTGACGCTCTACCTGCAAATTGCGGTAAATGAATGAATGATTTACTTGAACTTTGGAACACACCATAAATTTCCGACTCAATATAGCGCCACTTAATATTAGTGTATGCCCATAATTGTGTTATAGCTACTGAACTCCCGGCTTTTACTGGCATTGCAGTTTTGTCCAGATAAGTATAATCCGTCAGGTTATGGATGTTAAAGCCGGCCTTAAAAAATTTGTGCTCATAGGACGATGATAAACTAAGGGTGGTTTGTTGTCCAAATGAGTTATCCCAGCTAAAATGATTTGAATAGTGATATTGGTATATATAATAAGGTTGCTCAACCCGCAATATAGCGTTAACCCTTAAATTACCCCATTTTTCAGTATTATCATAACCGGGTATCAGCATAGTTCCCTCTATCCCTTTATCTCCATTAAAGGGAGCTCCATCAGTTAGCCATATTTTTCCTTCTGCTTTTGCATAACCAAACGCATTAGCAGATATATAGCCATAAGGTGTTATATATTGAAAGGACTTTGTTATTGAATCGGTATTATACTTGGCAAAAGTATGCTCAATCCCGACTCTCAGTATGATAGCTTTCGAGCTTCCTCTTGCTTTACCAATACCCCCCTCTATTGCAACATCATTTATAATCTCATGTTGAAATATCGAATCGTTTGTTACTGTTGAATCTTTATAAATATTGTTGTAGAAGCCGGCAAGTGGGTTCTTGTCAAAGTAATAGTATTTATTTTTAGAGTAGGTGAATGTGTGTCTGATGAAATTGCTTCTTGAAGGGTCATAATAACGATGCTTTCTTGCTTTTGCTGAAGTATCCGAACTTGTTGTGTCTGCTTTTAACTTTCCCGGATAGTAAAATTGCCTTATCTGAACACCGTTTTCCTTATTCGAACTTTCTGCATTTTTCAAAAAAACGGGAATTCGTTTTCTATCACTTTCAGTATTCTGAGTAAACATATCTTCCTTGGAGATTCCACCGTTCTCTCTCCATGTGAGTTTGCTATGATGGTAATTGCCAAGTACAACATAATGGTCGTTACGGCTAATAAATTGTGCAGTTCCGGCAAAGGTTATATTATCAGATTTCTGTCTTTCATAAAGCCCAAGTGAATTTATGAGGCTTAGATCCAGACCAATACTTAAACCACCTGTTACATTCTGTGCATGAGTTACCTTAAATAGTTGTTCCTTCTCTGGTCCGGTTGAATAAAACAATCGTGAATATGGTCCTGAGGTGAAAAAATACCTTATGTTATTGTTCTTCCACTTATAAAAGCTAAAGTCATCAGGGGAATATCTAAATCCGGTATAGTCTGGTATAGCAAAAACTAAGGATTTATAAGCTAAACCTGCGTTGCCGGTTAACGCATAAAGCTGAGTGGCTGATTCTGTAGGCAAAAAGTATTGAAATCCGGTTAGAGAGGTGTCAACAATTACTCTGATATTTTCACCTGGGAAACGTTGATTCAATGAGGTATAAAAATTCGTAGCAGTATCGGGCGATCCTGCTTCTTCTCTTCGTTGCCCCATCTGCTGTGCATGCAAGTTAAAGGTGGTTAACAAAAGAGTAAATATGATTATAAAATTTCGCATGAGTAGCGGAGGAGCTTTGCCTGTAATGGTTAATAACATTAAGTTACACTTGCAAAGATAATATTTAACCTTCTATTGTACCCAAAAGGTGCATCATATTATCAAATCATCAGGACTCTCTACCGGAGCATCGCAATTTAGGTTTGTACATTTGTAAATCATGGTTTTACCGATTTTAAATTTGTTATTAAAAATAGGTAAGTCACTTCCTCTTGTCGCTGCTGCTATAAGGGATAACGGCATATAAATCGGTTTAAGCATTTCGGCCTTTTGATATGCATCTTCACCGGCAATTACTATCATATTTATACCATGCACGTGAGCGGCCATCACTGTCGCCCATTTTGAGTTATATGCCGGGTATTGTTCAACATTCGATTTCAAATGATTGCACATTTCAGATGATCTTTTAATGTAATCCTGATCTTCGAAGTAGTTTCCAAGAACAAGTAAAGCCCAAGCCATAGTTGAGTTTCCTGAAGGTTCTACACCATCACTGGTTTCCAGAATTCTCGACAGATGGGTTATATGAGCATCTTCACTGTTTTCAGGAAGGAACCAGAATAGGGGAGCGGAATCCTGACTAAAATGTTCGATTACATATTCAACCAGGTCTCTTGATCTTAAAAGCCATTTCTCATCAAATGTAAGCTGGTACAACGATATAAAGGCTTCTGCCGTAAAGGCATAATCATCAAGAAATCCATTTATTTTAGAAATACCATTCTTATACGACCTAAGTATTTTTCCACCCTTTGCCATTATATCCCAAATAAAATTTGCAGTTCTAATGGCCATTTTTTCATACTTTTCATTTGAGGTCGCCATTGCAGCTTTCGACAGTCCTGAAATTATTAATGAGTTCCACGACAAAATTATTTTGTCATCAAGTCCTGGTTTTATTCTCTGGTTCCTTTTACTCAACATAAGTTTAGAAGCCATATTGACCAACTGTCTCAATTCCTCCTGGCTAAGGTGCTCTGACTTTGCAAACTGATCGTCGTAGAATGGCCTTATCAAAACGTTATTTCCGTCTTCCCATAAACCCTGTTTGTCAATGCCCCAGAAACGACCTAATAATTCAGCATATTCCGGAAGTAATTCAGTTATCTCGCTCTTACTCCATACATAGAATTTGCCCTCTTCACCTTCACTATCTGCGTCAAGTGCTGAATAGAAAGCACCTTCTGATGATAATAATTCTGCTTCAATAAATTGTAGAGTTTTGATAAGTATTTCAAGGTAACTGTTATTACCGGACATTCTATAAGCATCAGCATATAAAGAAATCAGTTGTGCGTTGTCATAAAGCATTTTTTCAAAATGAGGGATCTTCCAATTAGCATCAGTGCTGTATCGGGAGAAACCACCCCCGATCTGATCGAAAATTCCACCCATTGCCATCTTGTCAAGTGTTAATCTCAGTTGACTGATTGCATCTTCTGACTGTGACAGGTAATAGTAAAATAATGTAAACTGCCAGACTACTGGCATTGGAAATTTTGGAGCACCCCTTAA
Source organism: uncultured Lentimicrobium sp. (assembly GCA_964547915.1). GTDB lineage: Bacteria > Bacteroidota > Bacteroidia > Bacteroidales > Lentimicrobiaceae > Lentimicrobium. Next base: position 39,293 of record CAZJPP010000002.1, on the reverse strand, counting down.
TCCTCCATTCACTTTGTCGAATTGTGTCGCTATTTGTTTAAATATATCCTCAAGTGTATTTTTATTGAAAGGGCTTGAATCTTCAGGGATTTTGATAATTCCCATTGATCTTAATCCTTGATGCAACCTCGTTGCTTGCTCTAGTATGTCTTCATAACTGTTTTGATAAAGATCCGAGATTTGTATTAGTATCTCTTTCCATTGGTCTGGTCTAAAATAAGTTCCCCCCCAGAATGGTCTGCCATCGGGAAGTGCAAAGCAGTTTAATGGCCAACCACCTTGTCCGTGCAGAATTTGAACTGCATTCAGGTAATTTTGATCAATATCAGGGCGCTCCTCGCGGTCAACTTTAATGCAAACGAACCTACTATTCATAATCTCAGCAATTTCATCGTTGCTAAAGCTCTCATGTTCCATTACATGACACCAATGACATGCAGAATAACCAATACTAATTATCACTGGGCAATTACGTCTTTGAGCTTCGAACAAGGCTTCTTCTCCATACGGTTGCCAATCAACCGGATTGTCAGCGTGTTGCAATAAATATGGACTAGTTTCTTTATTTAGTCTGTTCGACATGATGGAATTTTTAGTAATCTAGCATAAACATTCAAACTAACCCTTTGTTGTACCAAAAATTATCTTTAAAAGGTGGTTATTTTGCATAATATTTAAGGGTATCAAAGAAAACATATTTTACTTTTGAGTGTTGAACTTAGCTGATAATGTAGTGATTTGCTGTGTTGGCTGTAAGAATATTACTATAAAATGACTGAGCAGAAAAATGCTGTAAAGGAAGGGAATTATAAGCACATGTTCATGTATAATCCCACTCCTATGTGGATATTTGATCTGGAGTCGTTCAATTTCTTAGAAGTTAACGACGCAGCAGTAAAGCACTATGGATATACGAGAGAAGAGTTTCTTTCAATGAGCGTAAGGGATATAAGGCCCAAAAGTGAAGTAGAGGCATTGATTGATGATGTTCAACGAACCCGGGGAGTTATAAACTATGCGGGCGACTGGAAACATGTTAAGAAGAATGGTGAGCTCATAACCGTTAGTATCATTTCATTTCCATTCATTTTTAATGGTAGGGAAGCCCGGCATGTTATGGCTTCTGATGTTACTGAACAAAGACAGTTTCAACGTGAGCTCGAAATAAGCGAGGACCGATTTCGAAGAATTGTTGAAGGAGCACCTGATCCCATTATTATTTATCAGAATAGAGAAATTGTGTATGTAAATGAAGCAGCAGTGGATTTATTTAATGCTGGCTCACCTAATGAATTAATTGGAAAGGATATTATTGAATTTGTTCATTCTTCAGATGAAAATACTGTAATGAATAGATTGAAAAGTGTCTATGAGGGTGTACAAACTTTTAATAATTCAGGTGAATTGCATTTCCTTACACTAGACGGAAGGGATATTTGGGTAGAAATTGCATTGCAACAGATAGAGTATGAAAGCAAACTGTCAGGATTGATATTTGTCAGAGATATTTCAAATCGCAAAGAATCTGATGAAGCTATAAGCTATCAGGAATATCTACTGAAAGAAATGGGTAGTCTTGCCAAAATCGGAGGCTGGGAGTTTAATCCCGAAACGGGAATCGGAACCTGGACAGATGAGACAGCAAGAATACACGGGGTTGATCCTAATTCTAAGACAAGTGAACAATTTGGACTAAGTTTTTATACTGAAGAATCCAAAGCCAAGGTTACAAAAGCAATTGAAAGAACTTTAAAAGAACAGATACCTTACGACCTGGAACTTGAAATTATTCTACATGACGGTACAAAGAAATGGGTTCATACGTTAGGTAAGCCGGTGATTGAAAATGGTAAAGTTGTCAGAATAAGAGGTGCTTTTCAGGATATAACTCAGAGAAAAGAATCCGAGCATGCCTTAATTGAGAGCGAGCACAGATACAGGGCTTTTTTCGAATATAGTCTTGATGCAATGTTATTGTTAGCAAGTGATGGGGAAATACTTGAGGTAAACAATTCAATGTGCCAACTTTTGGGGTATTCGGAGGAGGAGCTAAAGACTTTGAAGATTGGTACTTTTATTGATGAGAGTTCTGATAGCTTTAAAGAATTTGTAACCAATCGAGAAAAATATGGTAAGGCTGTTGGAGAAGTTTGTCTTGTACGCAAAGATAGTAGTCATTTAGATGCTGAACTATCATCTGCCACCTTTATTGATGCTCAGGGTAGGCAGAAATCAAGCTTGATTATACGTGATATATCTGATAGGAAAAGGGTAGAACGAGAAAAAAGTAATCTCAACAAAGAACTCGAGCAAAAAATAAAAGAAAGAACAGCCGAGCTATCGGCAGTTAATAAAGATCTTGAAGCATTTGCCTATTCGGTTTCACACGACTTAAGAACACCATTGAGAGGAATTAATGGATTGACTCAGATATTAGTTGAGAATTATTCAAATCTGATGGATGAGGAAGGATTAAGACTTTGCAACAGAATTAGGGCAAACACTTTGAAAATGAGTACCCTTATTGATGACTTGTTATCTTTTTCAAGAGCAAGTACTGCTGAAATAAGGAGAGCTAAAATAGATATGAACTCTCTGGTTAAAATTGCACTTGCGGAAGTTGGAGAGAAGAGAGAACTTAGTAGAGTTAAGATTGTTTGTGAGAAATTACCCAAGGCTGAAGGTGATGCAGCGTTATTGCAACAAGTATGGGTAAATTTGCTTTCAAATGCTGTAAAGTTCACATCAAAAAAAGAATACCCTGAGATACACATATCAGGTTACAAGAAGGAAGATGGCTCATATTATACTGTAAAAGATAACGGAGCCGGTTTCGATATGAAGTACATTGATAAAATATTTATTGCTTTTCAGCGACTTCATTCAGAACAGGATTTCCAAGGAACAGGAGCCGGATTATCAATTGTGCAAAGAATTCTGAACAAGCATGGAGGTCGCGTTTGGGCTGAAGCTGAGGAAAATGTTGGAGCAACATTCAGTTTTATGCTTCCCGGTTAATTTTATTGGACTGTATATCAGCATAGTGTATTTGTAGAATTTAAAATGATTGGCAATAAGAGCGCCAAATCGGGCATATTTAGTAATTTTGAGCCTGAAGATTCTCATTTTAAAATAATATATGATATGAAAAAAGTGATCTCTACTGAATTTGCTCCAAAAGCTATCGGTCCTTACAGTCAGGCAATTGAAAAGAACGGCTTCCTATACATCTCAGGACAGGTTCCCATAGATCCTGCAATAGGAAAGGTAATAGAAGGAGGAATTAAAGAGCAGACTGAACAAGTAATGGCGAATATTGGCGCTATCTTAAAAGCCGCCGGCTATACTTTTTCAGATGTTGTAAAATGTACATGTCTCTTGTCTGACATGAACAATTTTGGGGTAATGAACGAAGTGTATGGTAAATACTTTGAGAGTGAACCTCCTGCAAGAGCAGCTTTTGGGGTTGTTAAACTTCCTCTTGGAGCTTTAATTGAAATTGAGGTAATTGCTGCTAAGTAAACTACTTCCAAACTTAAATCTTATTTATGAAGATAAAAGTGACTATACTGGCCTTACTACTCTCTATGAGAGTAGCAACGGCCGGTGAAGGTATGTGGATTCCCATGCTCCTGGAGCAATTGAACGAACCTGAAATGGTAAGTATGGGAATGCGAATAACAGCTGAAGATATTTACAGTGTTAATAATTCAAGTCTAAAGGATGCAATTCTCCTATTTGGTGGGGGTTGTACAGCTGAGATTATATCTGAACAGGGATTAATTCTTACAAACCATCATTGTGGGTATGGTAGAATCCAACAACATAGCTCACTGGAAAATGATTACCTAACAGAGGGCTTTTGGGCCATGAACAAGTCGCAGGAATTACCAAATCCTGGACTTTCAGTCACGTTACTTGTCAGAATGGAAGATGTGACTTCCAGAGTTCTTGATAAAGTGAGAAGTGACATGACAGAGAAGGAGAGAAGTGATTTGATACAAAGTAACATCAAAAGAATTGAAGAGGATGTTGTTAAAGGTACTAATTATAGTGCACGGATTAGACCATTTTACTATGGTAATCAATACTTTGTATTTGTAACTCAAACATTTAAAGATATTCGGCTTGTAGGAGCACCACCTTCAAATATAGGTAAATTTGGTGGGGATACTGATAATTGGATGTGGCCCCGACATACCGGTGATTTTTCATTATTCCGTATTTATGTCGATAAAAACAATCAACCAGCTGATTATTCACCGGACAATGTACCATATAAACCAAAGAAACACATACCTATATCTTTAAAGGGTGTTGAAAAAGGCGATTTTACATTTGTATTCGGATATCCCGGAAGAACTCAGGAATATTTGCCCAGCTTTGCCATTGAAATGATTACAGCCCATGAGAATCCTGCTACAATAAGGCTTAGGGAGAAGCGTCTTGAGATATTTGACAGCTATATGTCTCAGAATGATCTTGTAAGAATTCAATATTCTGCCAAGCATGCTGGTGTTGCTAATTTCTGGAAAAAGATGATTGGTGAAAATCGTGGAATAAACAGATTGAATGCAATAGAGAAAAAGCAAATACTTGAAGAAGGTTTTGTAAAATGGGCACAGTCTGATCAACAGAGAAATGCTAAGTATGGTAACCTAATCGGTGAATTTTCCAAAACATATCAACAACTGATTCCTTATACTGTCTCTGAGACCTATATTATAGAGGGTGGGCTCGGTGTTGAAGCCTTTACATTTGCTCGCCGATTCAACAGGTTAATTGAAATGAGTAAGGATAAGTCTACCTCTCCCGAAGAACTCTCCAAACTTGTCTCTCAGATTGAGGGAGGTGTCTCCGCTTATTTCAGAAATTATCATATGCCTATCGATAAACAAGTTTTTGAAACGTTGATGGAAGATTGGTACAATCATGACCAGGCTAGTATGCCATCAATTTTTGTTCAGGAAATTAATAAGTACAAAGATTTTAGTAAATGGAGCGACTATGTATACAGTAAAAGTTCATTAATAGATTCTGTTAGTGTTCGAAATTTGTTGGTCAACTATAAGGCGAAGAATTTTAAGAAGATAGCCAATGACCCAATTTACATTTTAGCAAGTGCTGTTTATAATCAATATATAGAGAGCATTTTACCTTTTACCGAAATTATCAATACTAAGCTTGATAGCCTTCAGCGAATTTATATGACCGGCCTGATGGAGTATCAGACAGACAGGAGATTTTACCCTGATGCCAATTCCACTCTCAGGATTACATATGGAAAAGTAGATGATTTCTCGCCACGTGATGCTGTTAAATACAACTACTTTACAACACTTGAAGGTATCATGGAGAAGGAGGATCCTGATATTTATGATTATGTCGTCGATCCTCGCCTTAGACATCTGTATCAAACGAAAGACTACGGTCAGTATGGCGCTACTGACGGGACTATGCGTGTAGCTTTCATAGCTAGTAATCACACAACAGGGGGTAATTCGGGAAGCCCGGTTCTAAATGCGGATGGGCATCTCATAGGAGTCAACTTCGATAGAAACTGGGAAGGAACCATGAGCGACCTTATGTATGATCCCGATCAATGCCGTAATATTTCACTCGACATTAGGTATTGCTTATTTATTATAGACAAGTTCGCAGGAGCAAAGCATCTGATTGATGAGATGACAATTGTTAAATGAAATGAAAGCATCTTATGATGAGATGACTGGTAAGAAAAATAAAAACAGGATGAAGTGGATTCTTCATCCTGTTTTTTTGCCAGATTTTGAATGCAATTTTTATATTTTATCCATTAAGAATCTTACAGCTACTGGATTGACTCCTGCGTCAATTCGGAACTTCAACTTGCCATCGGTTCCAAAGCAATAAACGACTCCCGGACTCATGTAGTCTTTAGCATCAGTAATATAGATGTTGTCTTTTGATGGGTCAGCGGCAATAGCATATATTGTTTGAATTGAGGTGTTATCAGTTATAAATTGTTGGGATATAACCTGTTCGGTTTTGACATTAATTGTCATCACTTTTGATCCTCCCCCTGTCATAAAATCATGGTGGTACACATAAGCAGTATCTCCTTTTATAGTAAAGTTATAAGCTTCAAAGTCTTCAAAAATGTGTTTTATTTGGCGTGTAGAAGCTTTAATTACTTTTAAACGCATTTTTTCTTCACTATAGTTGCCACGAGTAATCAGGTAAATGTCGCCATAGTTATCCGCCTTCATGGTGAAAGGATTAGTTCCTACTTCAATCCTGTCGGTTTCAATTAGTTTGTCGGGATCAATGATTGATATCGTGTTATCATATTCAGGGAAGTTTAGCCCACCGGAGTTCGATACCCATATTTCATTATTTGCGGCAAGAATTGCGTCTGGATTAAGGCCTACTTCTATTGTCTTTATAATTTCCAATGACAAAGTGTCAATGACCGTTACCAGACCATCGTATGATGCAACATAGACTTTATCGCCTAAACCGGCTAAAGCGGAGGGTTGTTGTGGAACACCTTCTTTAATGAATGATATCTGTTTCAGGCTCTTAAAAGATTTTGAGTCTACAATCTCAAGCTGACTAGATACATTTGTAACGATATAGGTTTTGCCTCCATATACTAATAAATCAGCTCCTGTGTCACCAAGAACTCTATCATTTTGCGATTGAAAGTAATCAACAGTAATAGTTGAATCTGCTGGATTGTATAATGTGACAGATGCATTATTTCCGCTGAAAGAACCCTGGTTAAGAATATATATTGCCACACTTTCTGGAGGGGTTACTGGGTCAGGTTTGCCCTGATCTTCAGGCTCTTTCTTGCATGCTGTTAATAAAACGCTGAACAAACTAATAGACATTAATGCCAGGCTCAAAACCGAGAATCTGCTTACGTGTGAATTTGGAGTTGAATAATTTTTAGTCAATTTCATAGTGCTTGTATTTAAAGATTAAGATCGAGATTTAGAAAGAAAGCTCTTCCCATCATGGGGAATCCCTTCATTACCTCATATTTCTGATCAAAGATGTTCGCTAATTCTATTTTAATCACTAGTTCATTTTGCTTTAAGGAAATTTTCGTACTCGCGGTAAGATCTGTTGTTACCCATGAATTTAACAGGTTCTCGGTTGTGTTATTATTTGAGATGTATCTGTATCCGTTATACAACGTATTGATCCCAAAATTTAATTTCTTGTAGGCAACAGTAATAAGCCCTCCGGCTGTTTCAAAAGGGATGTAAGCCAATTGATCTCCGTATGTTTCATTTGATGGGTCAGAGAGATCCTGTGCGTCCTGGAATGTGTAAGTGCCTGATAATTCAAATGACCATTCGTATGTCAATTTTCGTAAAAATGATATGAATGTTTCAAAGCCTTTGATAGTTGCTTTTTCAATATTTTGGGTTCTCCAGATAAAGAGGTTCGTAGTTGGAACAGTGACAATCTTATCGGTTACCAGATTGATAAAAGTATCCCCCCTCAAATGAATCCCTGTCTTCTCATTTATTGGCTTTTCATAAATTATTCCCAAATTATACATAGTAACATTCTCAGGTTTAAGATCCAGATTTCCCGATATAGTGTAATACAATTCATTGAAATTAGGTAGTCTGAATATATCCTTATATAATGCTCTGACCTTTAGTGTTTTATTCGGAGTTATTGCATATAATATTGAAATTTCAGGCGACAATCTCAGGAAGTCGTTATCTGAATTATCAGTCCTGTCAGAGGCATAAGTAAATAAAGCATTGCCCTGTATCTCGGTTCTGTTTCGGCTATACCTTAGGGAAGCAACAGTAAGAGAGGTTATTCTCTCTGGGTTTTCAATCGAATAAGCATTTGTTTCCAGGCGGTTGTAAATTAGATCAGTTGCAAAAGAAGCACTTAAATAATTATTCAATGCGAAGCCCATTCCTTCTGAAATATTGTATTCCTCTTGTCTGTATTCGTTCTTTAGAACACCTGTTTGATTTTGCCAATGCGGATCGGTATATATAGTATTCCTGTTTGAATATCCAGCTTTTGTCATTAAACGTAGATTTCTGGAAGGACTATTTCTAAAAGTTAATGCAGTTACGAAATCTATATTTTGTAGCCTTTGTCCTGAAAATGGATTATAAAAAATAATGGCACCTGGTAAACCTCTTTCAGAATTTGTATAAGAAGCATTTAATACCAGAGTAGAACTATCCTTAAACGAGTAACTTGATTTTATTGAGGTCCCTATTGTGTTGATATCTGAATTGTCTCGTTTCTCTCTATGGAGGATTGAGCCATTCCAATATTCAAAGGGGAATTTTCCGGTAGCCTGTGAATAATCAACTCTCAAAGAAGTAATTAACCGGTTAGTTTTAAAGTGTGTGGCAAGAGACGGATTAAATGTTCCGAAAGAACCTGCTCTAACTCCAATATGAAAATAATTGTTTTTATTTTTGAAATCAGGAGTTAAGGTATTAATCTCAATTATACTTGCACTCGAATACATCCGGGCTGTTTTTAATCCTGCATTCGATTGTCCGATACTAAGACTAATTTTACTGATATCCCTAAGTGAAAGTCTCCCCAAGTCAGCCTGCCCTGTTGCAATTTCGCTACTTGGAATACCATCGATGTAGATGCCGGTATGACTTGCACTCATACTTCTTATCATTACAGTTTTAAGTCCCCCAATACCACCAAAATCCTTTATTACAACTCCTGAGAAGTTCTTAATTGCATCAGCCACACTGGTTGAAGGAAGCGATTCTATCTTCTGTAATGAGAGTTGTTGAACAGGGGAAGCTGAAAGCGTATTTTGAACAGATTTAAGCCCAAGAACTTCAATTTCTTGAAGTGTTACTGTGTCAGTCTGGGCAAAGGATGATAATCTTAATAAAGCAAAGCAGAAGAGCAGTCGCAGTCGAAGAGAATGGGAACTGCCGATCAGTATTCGATACGCATTCTTAATTTGTGGAAACCTTATATAACCACTTAAGCAACCTTTTCTGGTAATGATTTTAGTCAGCAGCATCTCCTTTAATTAAAAATAAAATAGGATTTGTTGCTACGATTGGATTCTACCTTATGCTATGAGCAAATAGAAAGAAACCGGAGTGCAGTCCATTCACCGTAAACTACAAATCCTCACATTGCATTGGCAGGTCTTCTGACTTATTCCGGTTTTGGCGTCTTCCCATCATTCCCGGGCAGGAATATTTGACAGTGACATGAAACCAAACCATTGAAGGAACTTACAGCAGCGGGAACTGTTGCCGATTTTCACGGCATTCCCAATTATCCTATAATAAGGACCAATACTTTGCAAAAGTACATTAATATTTGAAAGAAACTACAAAAATCTATGCCCTATCAGAACGAGTATGTAACACCGCCCATAACATTAAACCTGTATGAAGGGTAATTGTAGTAGATAAAATGCCTTGTATTTGTTATGTTATTGAAGTTCAAAAATGCTGATAATACTTTTGTATACCTGTATTCAAGACTAATGCTCATGTCGGCAAATCCTTTTATTTCAACGTCTTCGTAAGCGTCGGAGCTATTGACAATTCTGGCATACTGCTTTCCGCGATATAAAATATTCAACTTTGTTACAATTTTATTTTGTAGCTCATAGGAAATATCTGCACCAACCTTTAGTGATGGTGTGTGATAAGCATATTTAAGATTGTCGAGATTCCATGAAACATATTCGCCATAAGCTCTGGCATTAACCTTATCGGCCATACGATATTGTGCTTCAGCACGTATTTCTATTACGTTTCCATCATCATTAACCAGAGTAAACCGGTTGTATGGGACCGAAGAAAAATCATTAACGAAGAAAATTGCATCTGCAACAAAGGAGGACTTAACTTGAACATTCAAATCAACTGAAGATGAAATTCTTCCTTTGAGTCCGCCGTAGAAAACAAACTTGTCGCGCGTATATTGTAAAGGTAATATTGATTGAACAAATGGATTAATATCACTCAGTTCATCAAAGCTTTGTCTTCTTATACCTCCTGTAATTCCAATATTAGCAATAAGAGCGTTTTCAATTAGCTGTAATCGACCTTCAACAAAGGGGAAGAGGTAAGCTTTAGATAATGTGTCAAGTTTGAAGTTTAAATTTAAGCCTACCCTCAGACTGTATTCATTAAAACTTGCGCCAATACTTGGTTTTAGTGTAATAAGAGTATTGTTTTGAGTAATCAGAGAATCATTATATCTAACATACTGAATATCTAATGGCAAACTTAAACTCTCATTGTCAGTAAAATCTAAAAGTTCAAACATTTTATCAGCGCCAGCATTCAGAGTAAATCCAACTTCACTGGTTTCGAACAAATCTTTTACGTAGCGTCCTTTAATTCTAGCAAAGTGATTAAGCATGTCATCACTCTTATAGTTAGATTTTATGCCAATACTACCATTAAATCTCGTGAATCGCTGCTTTAGCATGTCATCATTGAATGAATAGCTGTTGGGGAGGTCTGGTACATCAAAGTCTCCTATCTTAAATCCGTAGTGGTGAACTACATTACGTCTGTAACCCAGGTCGCCCGATAAAGTGTGATTGTTTAAAAATTTTTGTCCGTCAATTTCAATAAGATTAAGGCTGTTATTAGTTATCGGATAATCATCAATTTTACCGGATGACGACAAGTGCTTCAGATGAATACCTACTGAATACTCCTTCGATCTCAGAGATCCTGCATAAAACTCCAGAAGTGGGGTTTTATAAGTACCAAGCCCCGCTTTTAAGTAATTTCTGTAAAGCTTTTTTTGAGGCTCTCCAACAAGCTTTACTGGTGCAATATTTTCAGGAGTGAGAGTGATTGCAATTGGTCTGGCAATATTTTGGTAAAACATTTCAGGCAATTTAATTTCAGTTTCTCCCTGTGGAGGTTCAAGCCCTATTTTTGATATACTGGGTATGCTTGGTTGAAATTCGGCAGTAACAGTAACCTCTTCCTGAATACCTTGTCCATGGGTTAAAGTTGCCACTGGTAGCAATGCAAGTAATGTTAATGCTGAATAAATAATTATTTGAACTCTACTGTGTCTCATCATGGCCAGATTCTTATTTAATTATTAGTTCCTCATCGGCTTCAGTTGTACCACCACTGTCTTTTTTGCTCTTTTCAGATGCTTCGATCGACATTAGTTTTTCTGATGCAACCTGTTTTAACTCAGCACCCTCGTAGTTATCGATAATACTTTGTAAGGTTTGGCGAGCCTGAAATGTATTGCCTTGTATCATATATATATCGGCAAGAAGGATGAAGCCTTTGGCCAGCCAATATTGGTATGATGGATAATCCGACGATATCTTAAAGATGTTTTCTTCAGCTTTGGAATAATCTTTCAGATTGAATGAAATCAGCGCAAGATTGTATAAAGCTTCTGCAGCCGGTTCTGTAGATGAATTTTTTAGCACCTCCTGAAATGCTGTCCTTGCTTGTTCCTGACGTCCTAAAGCTAATGATGATCGTCCTATTATAAGATTAGATTCAGCAATCATGGGTCCACCTATTTGATTGTTGTCAAGTATTCTTTGGGCATATAAAGTGGCCTGCCCGAAATTGCCAACATGATAATTGCAACGCATCTGACCAATAATTGCCTCGTTAAGATTTGATCTGTTTTCAGCATTCTCCTCGAGCTGCTGATACATTGAAAGGGCTTTCTGGTATTCCTTTAAATTATACAGAATTGAGGAAGCTTTTAAAGCAGCATTTTCTGTATATGAGTTTACAGGCCTGTTAAGTATTACTTCATAACTCTCCAATGCCTCTGTGTAATTTCCTGATCTGCTTTGACAATCAGCCTTATAGTAATGAGCATTTAGTGAGAAACTACCATCAGGGAACTTTTGCAAATATGACACAAATCCAGGAAGTGCTTTTTCACAATCTCCATTCATATACCTTGACTCTGAGGCCACAAACATTAGAGAATCCTGCTCTGTTCGCGAGAGATTAGCAAAAGGTACATCCTCAGCATATTTTACATATTCGTCAACTGTATTCTGTTCAACATATATATTCTTAATAAGTTCTAGTGCTTCTCTCGATGTTGAAGTAGATGGGTAGTCTTCAACAATCTTCTTGAGTGTTTCTAATGACAACTGATCTTTATCGGTGTTATAATATATCAATCCAATGTTAAGCAACGCCTCTCTCACAAGACTGCTTTTTGGGTAATCGCTAATGAGCTTCTGGAATGAACTCAGCGCCTCACCATTCTTGCGCATACCCATATAGGTCTGTCCTATTTCAAACTGTGCATCATCGGCATATGGTGATTTCGGATAATTTTTAAGTAGCTGTTGTAATGAATTAATTTTATTATTGTTATCGCCAAGAACTCCTGTTGAAATTGATTTTTGATATAATGCATAATCTGATTCCGGAGTACGACTGCTTGCTGCTTGGTCATAAATATTTGCTGCCTGACTATATTGTTTCATCATAAAATGGCAGTCAGCCATCCTTAGTCTTGCATCTTGTTGAAGTTTGGAATTGGTATTATTAGAAGCTAGAAATGTGCTGAATGCTTTTTGAGCCTCGTTATAATTGTTAAGTTTAAAATTGCAATATGCCAGATTGTAATGTGCATTTGAATAATTTTTGTTTCCACTGCCTGTTTTAATAAAATCATTGAAGTAGTTGCGGGCAACTTCATATTGCTCAAGTCGGTAATACGATTCTCCTTGCCAAAACAATGCATTTTGTGCAACTTCGGAATCTGTTTTATTTTCAAGAGATTTCTTGAACAATCCAATTGCATCGTAGTATTTCTGCTCGTTAAAGAGCTCTATAGCTCTGAAATAAGTTATCTTTTGATAGATTTTGTTTTGCTCATTATTTCTTTGATCTACTGACTCAAGGGTGGTTAAAGCATCCTCATAGTTTCGTGTAACAAGGTACAAATTGGCGAGATAGGTGTATGCTTCATTCCTCCTGGGAGATTTCGGATATTCATTTAAATATTGCTGGAGAGCTTTTATTGCTTCATTATAAGGATTATTTGACAGCTCTACTGATAATTTAGCATAATTAAACAATGATTCCTCTGCAATCTCTGTTTTTAATGGAATTTTCCAGGCATTTAAAAATGCATTTGCGGCAAATTGCTTTTGATTAGTTTTTAGGTAACTGTCGCCAAGATGATAGTATGAATTTTGCGCAAGACTGTCACTACCGTTTGCAGCAGCCTGAAATTCAGGTATAGCCTTCTCATATTGAGTTGTTGCATAATAAGAATAACCCAACATATATTGATCTTCGCGTTCCAGTTTACTCCTGTTGGTTCTATTATATTCCTCCATCAGTTTAATTGCTTCCTGGTAATTTCCTTTTCGGAAGTTAACATCAGCGACCAGCCTTAGCATTTCATTGGTTCTCTTGTTTCGTGCCCCCTGAAGATATGGATTTGCCATTTCAAGCATTTCATCGTAACGTCCCTGAGTGTAGTATATCTGAATAATATAATATGGAGCTACAGTTTTAAATGTCTCATCCTTAAGTAGTCGCTCAAAATCTCGGAGAGCAGTCTCATAGTTGCCCTTCTCATACATCATGTGAGCATAATAGTAAGTCGCCGGTCCTGTATATTTTGTTTGAGAATCTTTGATTCTGGAGAAATCATTTAGAGCCTCATCAGTATTTCCGCTTCTGAAATTGGAATAGCCCCGTTTAAAAGTGAATTCTGATATTTCCTCCTTATTGAGATCTGCGGTTGACACGTTTTCATAAGCATCCAAAGCACTTCTATAAGTGTTATTTCTAAAGTAAAGATGACCTAGCTGCAGCCATACTCTGTTGTTTCTGGAGCTTTGAGGATGTGTCTTCAGGAATTCCTCAAGTAACATTTCAGCATCTCCATGTTGTAATTCAGCAGCTGAAACGGCTATGTGAAAATCATTTTCAGTATCAAATGCCATCAACAGGTCTGGTCCTTTAGCAATCCGTGTAAACGCATAACGAGTAGGAGCGTAATGCTCCTTTGCATATAAATCGTATGCGGACTGCATTGGAGAATCTTGATTTACTGTTTGTTGTGCTTTTAATGGTGACCAAAGGAAAGAAAGAATAATTATGCCTATTGCAATGCTGATTAGTTTCATGCGCGCAGATTTTTCCGTTGCTAAGTTAACTTATTTAAAGTCGTATAGAGTACTTAAACATTCCAAAATACTAACAGTGGCTTGTGCAGTTTCTCCAATTGCACAGAGAAGTAACGACCGGAAGAGGGTATTAGTATATGTAACCTTTTGTCTATTTGTGTATAGTAACCACTAGATTTAGAATCCGTTTTTCGCAATAATGAATTATCAAAGTTACTTAGTGCCTTACAAATTTTATTGACTCATCCTTACCTGAGGAAGTTTTAATTCTCGCAATATATAGGCCTCGAGGTAGTTGTGAAATATTTATGTAATATTTTTGGTTAGTTTCAAGTCGGGATGTACTTATAGTCTGTCCGGTTATTGAATATATTTCCACATGTTTTATATTCCCGTCATTGCTGGAAGCTATCAATGAATTTCCGTCATCAGATGCTGTTAAGAATATGTTCCTGCTAAATCCGGCATTCTGTATTCCTACACTGCTATAATCAAGCCACAGGTCATCAATGTATAGAGCACTTTCACCAACAGGCATACCTGCAAATATGTACGACGAGATGAACATGATATTCATGGTGTCAGGTGAAACCCAGTTATTATAGTTAATAGGTAGAGAGAATTCAGTCCATTCACTTACAGTCTCCGCTACTGTCTTGTAGCTTAAAGCAACAGTGTCTCGTGAAGTTCCATTCCATTTCGTTAGACCAATCCCAAGAATGCATTGATCACCGTTTTGAGGTAAGTATTTGTAAAATCCGCTCAGTTTAACCGGATATCCTGAAACGGGAACACCTCCCTCAACAGTTCCTGTCATGTTGATAATATCAATTATGACTTCACCAAGTGTAATAATTCCGGGGAATGTAACATCGCCAACCAGGAAAATATTCTTTTTTACTGATTGTATTTTAATGCTACTGGTACCGCTGTAAGGATCATTAGTCTCAGGAGTAACACATGTAAAGTCGGTGCCGAAAATATTTCGGTTACTGGTACTCCAGTCTTTAGGTTCACCCGAAGTCCATTCTTCAAACCCTGCATTTGGAACTTCATTCTGAGCATACAATTGCAATGCTCCGACTAAAATAATTGTGATAAGAGTGAATCTGGATATAAGTTTCATCTGGTTTACGTTTTAACCTCTCAAAATTACAAATATAAACAGCAATTATATAAAGAATGATTGGGAAGAAAAAAAGGAAAGCGGAATTTATTTCTGCTTTCCCTTTTGAATAAAACGGTACCGTACAGTGCTATAAGCGGGGTTCTGTTCCTGAACAATGTTCAGGTTTCTGTCATTTATCTCAGGCCGAAGTCACCTCCGGTCTTAAACGACCTACCCCTCCGGAATAAAGCGGGCAGCTTCCGATCGCAATGATCTCCGGGTATATTTGGTCTTTCAATCCATAAGGTTTACCCATATGGTTTGTTACCAAACCATATCGTAGGCTCTTACTCTACGTTTTCACCCTTACCGGTCATACAAAGATGACTTAGGCGGTTGTTTTCTGTGGCACTTGCTGTTTTCGCCGGTTGCGAAACCTTCCCGTTAGGAAGTATGGCGCCCTTTATTGCCCCGACTTTCCTCCATAAAATAAATTATGGCGACAGAACACACTGCTTTGCCGTTTTAAAGAACTTTTATTATGCAAAAATAAGCAAATTTCAGGCCAATTTATTAATGCAATTAACTATTGCTTCTTTGAATGTGAACTTCGACTGCACCATATCCGTATTTTGCAAAGGATGCTCTTCTCATTTCAACATTTTCATAATCTTTCAGTTTATCGGCAATGGCGTTCTTTAAAACCCCGTTCCCAATACCATGTATAAAAATTACTTTTTCATAGTTAAATGCAATTGCGCTTTCCAGCATCCTTTGAAAGTAATCTATTTGGTAAAGAAGGATTTCGTTTTGTGGCATCGTTGGGTAATCACTTCTTAATGATGAAATATGGAGGTCGACTTCTGCTTCTTTTGAGGCAATTCTATGTTTGTCTATTAGTGCTGCAGGAGCAATATATTCAATCTTTTGTCGTGCAGCAGGTTCAACTGTTGAGTTTTCAGCATTCAATTCAGGGATTGATCTTAATGATGCAATATCTCCCAAATTAAGCACCAATGCTTTCGAACCAGTTAGTTTGAACTCCTGATAGCTGGTTTCCTTATAGAATCTCGTAGGTTTTATCGCAAATTTGGATTGTAAAGGTTGAAGTAGTTCCTGCCCAGTTGCCGGATGAAACAATACCTGCACAATACCTTTCGACCAATGCTCCAAATCATCCCTATTGATAGTTTCAATATGAAATTTAGAATACGGTGCTACTACATCATACTGAGCACCTGTTAAGAAATTGTTCTCTTCAACAAGAATTAATGAAAAGATAGCTTCATAGGATGTATTATTAACCAGAATAATGTCCAGATTACCTAAAATGAGATGGTTTTGATCATGAGGCTCCCATAATAGCCAAATAGCTTCGGGATACCCAGCACCACTATGCTTATATAATGGTTTTGACTCTTGAGTATATAAATCCTCAACCGGTTGTTCTTCCTTTTCAACTTTTTTATCTTCCCTGGTACGATTCATGTACTCATATGACGTTCTTGCATCAGAAGACTTTGTATCCTCTTTTTCTGATGGGAAATACACATTTACCGGTCTATCGAAGAAGCGGTCGGCTGCACCTCCCGGTTCTATTTTAACCAAATCACTCACCATGACGGGTATTTCGAACCCTTCCTCTATAGCAACATGAACCATTGAGGTACTCACTAGCTTAGCTACTATACCTCCGCCCTTTTCATTTAAGAATCTAACTTTATCTCCTACCTTTAATTCCATCTTCTTTAATTATCGTTCTGAGTATTTAAAACAGCAAAATTACATCAATTCCCGATGGTATGGCAAAAAGGATTAATTTAGCCTGACTGCAATTGTTAATAGGCCATACTTCCTATGAAATTCTTGATTTTTCAATTAAGATGCTTCTTATGGAATGTTTCCTTTTGGAGACATCTGAATGACTATTCTGTAAGATTGTCTTTAGCGCTGCTTATGCTTTCTGCCTTATTAATTTCTTGCGAAAAAAAAGAGGAAAGTAGCAATTGGAAAACCACACCATATGCATTAGACATTCCACAGCATTTTCCTGATAAATTGAACATTCCGGATAATAATCCTCTAACAGAAGAAGGGGTTAAGCTTGGTCGGTATCTGTTTTATGATGGTCGTCTGTCAGGAAGAGTGGAACATGACTCTTTAATGTCATGTGGCAGTTGTCATGTTCAGCAGTATAATTTTAAACCGGGCATTGGGAATCCGGCATTTATAAATGGTATGCCTTCAGGTATCAACGGGAGTCCAACTGCTCATGCAGCATTACCTTTAATAAATCTGGTATGGAATTCAAATGGCTATTCATGGAATGGGGGAGTGCATCCTAATTTCGATACTAAATATGGAGGTAATCTTGAGAGTATTGTAATAGAAACCATAATGCATGCGCATGAATTAGCAGGTGATACATCGATTGTTAATAATTTATTTCAAAATACTCCGGGTTATCCTGAGTTGTTTTATGATGCTTTTGGAAGCAGGACTATTACCACTGATCGGATAGCTAAAGCTATTGCACAGTTTATAAGGACATTGGTTTCATCTAATTCCAGATTTGATCAATATATGAGAGGCGAGATTCAACTAACCAGTGACGAGCTGGCAGGGTTTATTCTTTTTACAACCGAGGAGGGCGCTGACTGTTTTCATTGCCATGGGAGCAGTGGAAATCCATTATTTACCACTAACCTTTTTTATAATAACGGGAAGGATGTCGATTTCATAGATTTACTTGACAGATATAGTGTTACAGGACAGGAAAAGGATAAAGGTGTCTATAAGGCAACAACATTAAGAAATATAGCTGTTACAGGTCCTTATATGCATGATGGAAGATTCCGGACACTTGATGAAGTAATCGACTTTTACGCTCATCAGGTTCAAATGTCTGATTATGTAAGTCCACTTATGCATCATGCTCTCAGTGGAGGCAACCAGCTATCACCATCTGAAAAGCAGCAACTAAAGGCATTTCTAAACAGCCTAACTGATGAAGAGTTTTTAACAAATCCTAGGTTTTCTGCACCTCAAGAATTTCCAGATGGCAAAACATATGAGGATGTGCGAGGAAAATACTGATTACTTTTTGCCAATCATAGTGATCAATTCCAGATCGAAAGTCAAACCGAGATAAGCATTGATTTTCCATGATTTATTTGTAGGAATTGCTGTGCCTGCAACTAATGCATCTCCCACATTAAATCCGTCCTTTAGTACTTCATATTCTGCAATGTTAGCACCAACGTTCAGGTGTATTACATCGAATAACTTCAGATTAGGCCCGATATAGAAATTTTTAAAAAGGTTATTACCACCAAATCCCAGAAAGAACCCAAGATCGTATGTAAGAGCTCCGTCAGGTTTAGTAAGATCTTTGATCATAAACGAAGCGCCGGTGACATAGTCAAACTCTACGTTACTTGAATTGCGATTATTAATTACATATAGGTTTGGATTATTGATATCCTTAGGTGCAAGAATGTAATCGGGTGTCCTGTAATTTTTTATGGCAAATCCCTGCACAACTCTTGTCTTCTTCTTCTTATTTGTTACTGAAGTATATCGCGTCTCACAGTCTTTTACCTTTAGCTCAGTGTATTTAAGTTGTTCGGTTGTTCTAATTAGCATTTTTTCTGCATCAAGAAGGGCCATTCGTATCGTATCAAGTCGACGCGCTGTGAGCTCCTTATCTGATTCAATTTTTTGAAGTTGTGTATCACGTGATACAATATCTTTATCCTTATCAGTAAGGTGTTTTTGTAATAGGCTTATTTCTCTTTCTTTACCTTCTATTTTCGAATCTCTGGCTGCAAGTTGCCCTTCAAGCTTTACTTTATCCAGGATGGTGCTATTCATGGCATCTTTATAAATTGCTTCTTTCTCCAAAAATAGTGCTTCCTTTTCTTTTTGAATTTTTATTTGTTCTTCGAGATTTCTGTTTTTGTCCTCAAGCTTTTCAGAAAGCTCCTTAATTTTTGTTTCATTAAAATTTAAAGTGGCGTTTAGTGATATTATGCTATCCTGTAATCGTTTTATGGCTATAGAATCAGTAATTATTGTTTGCCTTAGGGACTTTTCCGTTGAATCGGCTGCAGTGAAAGAATTGCCGATATTCTGTGAAAATGCATTCTTCGAAAGAGCACATAAAAGAATGAATGGGAAAACTAATAGTAGTTGTATAGTCTTAGGTAAAGAATTGTTATTCATGGGATTCAGTATAAAAAAGCCTCGCAAAATTACGAGGCTTTTTCTATTCAAAAAACATTAACTCTTAATTAGCGTCATTACTATAACGCAGGAATCATTCCTAAATTATACATAGTGAATGACCATACATCTGCTGTTTCCTCTATCATTTTTGACAATGGTTTACCTGCGCCATGTCCTGCATTTGTCTCAATCCTGATAAGAGTTGGATTGTCGCACGATTGAGCTTCCTGCAATGTTGCCGCAAATTTGAAAGAATGAGCCGGTACTACTCGGTCATCATGATCAGCTGTTGTAATTAGAGTAGGAGGGTAACAGGTGCCTTTTCTCAAGTTATGAAGAGGTGAATATCCTAACAGATAGTGGAATTCTTCTTCATTTTCACTCGAACCATAGTCAGTTGTCCAAGCCCAACCGATTGTAAATTTGTGGAACCTCAGCATATCCATTACTCCAACTGCAGGAAGTGCAACACCAAATAAATCGGGACGCTGAGTCATGCAGGCACCTACAAGTAAGCCGCCATTTGAACCTCCTGCGATTGCAATCTTTTTGGCTGACGTATATTTCTGGTCTATAAGATATTCAGCAGCTGCAATGAAATCGTCAAATACATTTTGTTTTTGGAGTTTAGTGCCGGCTTTATGCCACTTTTCGCCATATTCGCCACCGCCTCTTAAGTTTGCCATCGCAAAAATACCCCCATTCTCCAAGAATACAAGTCTACTAACGCTGAATGAAGGCGTCATACTAACATTAAATCCTCCATATCCATATAAATACACCGGATTATTACCATCAAGCTTTATATTTTTCTTGTGAACAATAAACATAGGGACTTTTGTACCATCCTTGCTTGTGTAAAATACCTGTTTAGATTCATATTGAGTATTATCGAAATTTAATTGCGACTCATAGAGAATCTCGGACTTATTGCTATTTACGTCGTATTTATAGATGGTTGACGGTGCTGTGAAGGAAGTAAATGAGAAAAAGGCCTGAGTCTCTTTGTCTTTACTGCTAAAACCTGCCAATGTGCCAATACCCGGGAGCTGCATGTCGTAAAGTACTTTACCTGTGTGGTCTAACACAATAGCCTTGCTGGTTGCATCCTTCATATATTGCGCAATGAATTTACCACCGCTTACATATACACTTTGAAGAACTTCTTCTTTTTCGGGTATAATAACTTTCCAGTCTTTCATGTCGGGTTTAGCAAGGTCCACTTCAACAACACAGTTTCGTGGAGCATTATAATTTGTCATTATAAAGAAATTCTTCCCAACATTATGAATTACATTATACTCATTGTCAAATCCTTGCGCAATGAGAATAAACTCACTGCCGGGGGAACTCAGATCTTTAATATATAAAGAGTTACCACTTGTAGACTCCGATTCACTTAGTATTAGGAATTTCTCATCTTCAGTCGTAAAGACGTAATAATTCCTTAAAGGATAATTGTCGTTTTTATAGATTAGCTTATCATTACTCTGAGGTTCGCCGAGTTTATGGTAATAAACCTTATGATATTCATTTTTTGATGTTAGTTTTCCACCACCAGCAGGCTCATCATAGCGGCTGTAATAAAAACCATCATCTTTCCATGAGATTCCGGAAAACTTAACCCATTCAATCTTGTCATTAAGTTGTGTACCAGATTCGGTTTCCTTTACATAAATTTCAGACCAGTCAGATCCTGCTTTCGACACTGCATAAGCGAAATACTTGCCATCTTTTGAAACATTGTAATCTCCTAATGCAACCGTACCATCTGTTGATAATTTATTAGGATCAAGAAAAACTCTTGGCTCATCATCCAGACTATTTTGGATGTATAGAACACTCTGATTTTGAGTGCCATCATTTTTGAAAAAGAAATAATGGTTTCCCTCAAGCGACGGAACACCTATACGGGGGTAATTCCAAAGCTTTGTTAATCTTTCTTTAATTTGTTTTCTGAATGGAATCTTAGATAGATAGTCCTGTGTAACTTTATTTTGAGACTGGACCCATTTTGCTGTTTGCTCTGAATTATCATCCTCAAGCCACCTATATGGATCTGGAACTGTTTTGCCGAAGTATGTATCTGTAACATCAGTTTTTTGAGTCTTTGGATATTCAAGTTTTTCCTGCGAGAAAGCATGTCCTGCCATAAAGAGCCCGGTTAACGCCATTAAAATTGGTTTTTTCATAAACATTAATTTTCCAGCCAAAAATAATAAAAAATGTCAGGCTAACTTATAAATCTATATCTTTGCTATATCTTATACAAATGGATGTTTAGAATTAATTTGGATCGTGTGAACTAAATAACCAGGCAGTATTCGCCTTCGGTTATGTCATTATTTAACCCGTTCTATTCTGATCGGAGTTACAATTCATTATATGCTTGAAATAATTGCAATATAAGTACATATTGCAACAATCACATTAATCTTTAAAAATTAGAACATCATGAGTAACGATACAAAATCAATACACGAATTTGATTTCAGTTTAATTTGCGAATACTTTTCTTATACACAGCGGCAAGGCCCGGGAAGCCCTGAGTCCACAAAGAGAGCTTTGGATTTCATTGATAATTTGGCTTCATTCACAAAAATAGCTGATATTGGTTGTGGAACAGGTGGTCAGACAATGACACTTGCAAAGCACACTACCGCCCAAATATTAGCAATAGACCTATTCCCGGTTTTTATCGAAAAATTTAACACCAATGCCAAAACATTGGGTTTGGGAAACAGGGTAAAAGGAGTAGTTGGTGATATGAAAGAACTTCCATTCAGAGAAGAGGAGTTTGACTTAATCTGGTCTGAAGGAGCTATCTACAACATTGGTTTCAGGAAAGGTATATCAGAATGGCGCAGGTATCTCAAAAAAGGTGGATATCTTGCAATTACTGAAGCTACCTGGTTTACCGAAGAAAGACCCGATGAAATTCATCAGTTCTGGACAAGAGATTATCCGGAAATTGATACAATACCTACCAAGTTAGCACAACTTCAAAGTGCAGGGTACAAAGCTGTTGCCTGTTTTGTCTTGCCTGATGAATGCTGGACAAAGCACTTTTTTGAACCACAGGATGATGTGCAACTTAAATTTCTGGAAAAATACCCCAATAATCCGAGTGCTTCTGATCTGATTGACAACATGAAGTACGAAAGATATCTATATTCAAAGTACAGTATGTATTATGGTTATACTTTTTTTATCGGTAAAAAGTTGTAACGAATGTTTTTGAACTATTGAGATTACCTGGATATAGATTGGATATGTTTCCGCATCTACTCCTCAAATGCTCTGTATCTGGTCCTTGTAAACTACGTACTTCATACGGACATAAACCTATGCTACCAACGGTTTTGATACGGAGATATATCCAATTTGTATTCTGTTTAAGACTCAACAAGCCCTTTGTTGAGCATTGGAATCGAATTTATCTGTTAATTTGCACTGAATTTTAAGATCAGTTTTATGTCCGCATTAAAGAAACTAACTATTGTTCGCCATAACTTACTTGGAAATAGTAGCAATGACACTCCGGGAGTGGTTATTAGTGAAGTTAATTATTCAAATGGTATTGAAACCGAAAGATTGAATTATAGTTCTGAAGGTGAACTAGAAGATCATGTAATCATCGATGTGGAAAATGGCCTACCTATAAAAGAAACCTTGAAAATTGAAGACGAGGTATCAGAATTTGTTGAGAGAGTATTTGATGACAAAGGAAGAATCATAAGCGAAACGAAGACTTATCAAGAAGGGGGAAGTGACATAACCACTTATACTTATGAAGGAGAGAAATTAATCCATAAGGTAACAACAGACAGCGACGGTGAAGAAGGTGAAAAAGAGATCTGGGAATACAGCGATAATAATCTGATAAAGGAAACGAAAGTAGACCTGTTTGGTGAAACGGTTTATGAAAGAGAGTATGAGTATGATGAGGAAGGTCACATTGAGTCGATGACAGAGATTTCTTATCATAATGAATTACCCGAAAAGACTGTTCTAATTTATGATAAAGAGGGTAGATTAAATATTGAAAAGCGATATGATGGCAAGGGGAATCTAGTATCAAGAACGATTATTGAATTCGATGAAAACGGCAGGCCTAGTCATTATGAAGAGGAAAACGTTAGGGGTAAAAAGATTACTTTACTAGGATATGATGATTCCGGAAACAACATACTTCAGGAAGAAAGAGATCAGAATGACGAATTGCTAAGTAGTATAAAAAGAGAATTTGACAATGAAGGACGACAACTGCAGGCAGAGGTAGTTATCCAGCCATCACTTTATCAGCCGGGACACCACTACAAGCTTATTTACCTTTATGAATTTGAGCTTTCTTAAAGCGGGCTTTATTCTCCGGTGTCATTTTTTCACAAGCGTATTGAAAGATCAACCTCGGAGAAATATCTTTATAGATTAGCATATATTCCTCAGTCTGTTGAGGGAATTTTTTCCATGCTTCCCTAAGGAACCATCCAACACCCTGATGAACTTCGCGTTCAGAATCCTGCATCAATGGGTCAATAATCCCAAACAGATCTTGAAGAGGACATTCTTTAAGTGATTTAATAAATGTTACAGGAACACATCGTCTTTGGAATTTGTGCTTGGAAGTAATCCATGGAATGAAATCATATTCAGTTATCACTTTTTTCTTTAAAAATGTCGGTAGAAGAAACATTCCAAGTGTGTCGGCATGTGCCCAGTTTGTTATGCCATATTCAAACCATTCTTCCAATCTTCTAAAAGTTTCCTTTGTAAACTGATTAGGTAAACTGTTAAGCAAAGTAATAGCAAATGATGTTTCTTCATACTTATCATCCTTCATAAGTAATGGTGCAGCCTGAAATATAAGGTCGACAGTGAGTTCGCCATTTTTAAGAAGTTCTTTACGTTTGCTTACAATCATGTCAGTAGTTAAGCCCCAGGCATTGTATACCCCTTCTTTGAAGTAGCGGCTGTATTTTTTTACCAGATTCTCATCTGCATGATCTATGCAGTATTGATGTATGTCATTGTATAATTCTTCAGCATTCATAACATTCAGGTATTTTATGTAAATTTAAGTAGTGAGTATGTAATACGAAACGCCACCTGACTAATTATTTTTATCAAGTCAGCATATAATAACTATAAAGTTACTAACACAGATTCAAAGTTATGAAAACTACCGGAATTGTTTTATTGATTGCAGGATTACTATTAACCATTTTCACATCCGTTTCGTTTTTTCGCAAAGAGAAGGTTCTAGACATAGGAAAATTGGAAGTTACAGCCGATAAGAAGGAAAGTGTTAACTGGCCACCTTATTTAGGTATAGTAGTAATGATTGTTGGTGGAATTGTATTATGGCAGGGAACTAAAAAACAGTGAAAGATTAGAATCAGTATTCTCTTAAGAAGGATTGTTTATTCATTAGTAATGGCCTGAGAATTATCTCTATAATACTAAATTTAGCAAATACTTTAAACTATGGCAGACTATCAGGATGAAATTAACAAACGTGACAATGAATTCCCGGGATATCAATCTAATGATCCGGCTGATGATATTTTTAGCAGAATGGATATGGAGGAAGCTGTTGATCCTGAAAACCCATACAGTAAAGAGCCTACTGAGAGGGCAGCTGACGAGCTCACTGATGATTTAGTGTTGGGGGAACTTGATGTCCCAGGTGCAGAACTCGATGATCAAATGGAAGCGATTGGAAATGAAGATGAGGAAAACAACTATTACAGCTTTGGAAGCGATGATAATAGCTCATTAGAGGATGATTCATTAAGAATATAGACGAGTGTAAAAATAACCATAGTTATGAAAAGAATTGTTATTGGAATCGATTACGATCCGACTGCCGAGAAAGTAGCGCAAACTGCTTATAATCTATTCATAGGTTCTAACGTGGGGATCACACTACTTCATGTTGTAGCAAACGAAGTGTACTACAGTTCAAGAGCATATTCACCAATAATGGGCTTCACTGGTTTTGTACCTACCGAACCGATAGAAGGAGAGCAAACGCAATTCTTGATGGAGGCTGGGGCTGAATATCTTGAAAAGACAAGGGATTTCCTGGGTGACGTTAACATTTCAACTATTGTAAAAGAAGGTAATTTTGCTGATACCATTCTTGAAACAGCAGAAGAATTAAACGCTGATCTAATTGTTGTTGGATCTCATAGTCGCCGGTGGCTCGAAAAGATAGTGATGGGAAGCGTAACTGAAGCGATTCTCCGATTGTCAAAGATACCTGTGCTGGTAGTTCCGACCGGCAAAGAGAACAAAGGAACTACATAAATAAGATAAATAAGGTATTAGTAACAGAAAGCGCTTTTATTGTTTTTTTGACTCTTGTGCCTTTTTCTTTTTTACAGTAGTAGCTTTTGCTTTCTGTTTCTTGTTTCGGGGTAACTCAGCGTAAAGCGAGTTAGTATCAGTATCAGTTAAAACACTGATAAACTTACCATCCCTGTAAATCATTCCCTTCATGGCATTATAAGTTGATGAAAAACCGTAACTCAATAATTATTAACTTCCCGGCAAATAATTATTGAGAGTATATATGCGAATAAATGTAAAACGTATTACAAAAATAATCAAATTCTTTGAATTTCCAAGGGAAAACTCTAAATTCTTGCTTTTTTCTTCCACCTGCCGGTTTTGTAATACAAGAAGGATAAGATAGTTCCCATTGTCCAGGCTATTGGGATTGCCCACCATATGCCTATCACTCCATACTGTTTGGAGAGTAAAGCAGCCAGTGGGATTCTTATTATCCACAGCGAGAATAGTGTAATAAACATCGGGATAAGGGTATCACCTGCACCTCTCATTACACCACCTATTACAAACATTGTTGAGAACATCAAATAAAAGGAGCCAACTATAACCAGATATTCTCCACCAATAGCAATGACGTCCGGGTCGCTTACAAAAAGTCTCATCAACGGGTATCTAAAAATTATTATCAATACTGATGTTATTATTGCAGTCCAGCCCGACATTTTCAGGGTTGAGGTAAGTCCTTGTTTAACACGATGCATTTTTTTTGCCCCTATGTTTTGTCCAACATACGTTGACAAAGCAACACCGAAATTCATTGCAGGGAGCCCTGCCATATTATCGATTCTACCTGCAACACTGTATGCAGCAATAACATTGGTTCCGTAATCATTTACAATTCTCAGCAGGGCTATCATTCCAATAGATACAAAAGTCTGCTGGAATCCTGTAGGAAGTCCAATTTTAACACTCGTATTAAATATACTTCTGTCCCACTTTAATTTATTAAGCGACAACTTTATAATGGGATGTGCGTGATTCAGATATAACACCAAAGTGATTGAGGCACCGGTCTGTGCTAAGACAGTAGCGAGAGCAGCGCCTGCAATACCCCATTTAAATACCACGATGAAAAGGAGGTCAAGGAATACATTTGCTATTGTGCTTAATATTAGGAAATACAGTGGTGTTTTACTATCACCTAAGCCTCTTAAAACGGCACTTGTACCATTAAAGCCGAAAAAAAACAATGATCCGGTGAGGTACAGATTCATATATAGGGTTGCGTCCGGTAAAATATCTTCAGGAAGTTTGATCGCTCTAAATATTGATTCTGTAAATAGGAAACCCACAATCATTACCAATATTGAGGCAAAAAAGAGAAAAATGTACATAGTGTCGATAGTACGCCTCACTTTGTTCTCATCTTTAGCTCCAAAATACTGTGCCACAAGAATTGTACTACCTGTGGAAATACCTATAATAAAAGAAATGAGAAGGAAAATAAGTGGGAAACTCGCACCTACTGCAGCAAGTGCTTCCTTTCCAAGAAACTTGCCTACTATTATGCTGTCAGTTACATTGTAAATCTGCTGAAAAACATTTCCAATAAGCATTGGTGTGGCAAAACGGAAAATTAATCCAATTGGTTTGCCTTCAGTCAGATCTTGCATTTTGTATTATTCATTAACTTGACCGGATTCTTTGTTCTTAACTAATTCCTTGGTCGATAGTAAGCCGCATGCGGCATCAATATCCTGACCTCTTGAGGCCCGAACGGTGGTTACAATTCCTTTAGCCATCAAGGCCTGCTGGAAATCGAGTATAGTGGCTTCATCACTGCTCTCTAATGGAGTTCCTGGAATCGCATGGAACCTGATTAGATTAATCCTGCAGTTTACTTTATTCAATAGCCGGGCAAGTTCGTTTACATGGCGTCGGGTATCATTAATTCCTTTAAACATAATGTACTCAAAAGAGACTCTTCTGTATTTGCCCAAATCATATTGTTGTACTGTTTCAACAACGTCCTTAATAGGATAAACGTTTTGTATTGGCATAAGCTTTCTCCTTTCTTCATCGAAAGGAGAGTGGAGGCTAACAGCCAGATTACACTTGCTGTTTTCAAGGAATAATTTCATCGAAGGGATAATTCCGATAGTACTGACAGTAATTTTCCTCGAACTAATTGCGAAACCGAACTCTGCAGTGAAAATGGATGAACTCTTCATAACCGCTTCGGTGTTATCAAAAGGTTCACCCATCCCCATGAATACTATGTTTGTCATGATTTTCCTTTCGGGGATGCTTCTCAACTGATTGAGAATCTCACCTGTTGTAAGGTGTGATTGAAATCCCTGTTTTCCGGTCATGCAAAATAAACAACCCATCTTACATCCCGCCTGAGATGAGACACAAAGTGTATGCCTGTCATTATCCGGAATATAAGCAGCTTCGATATAACTTGATTTTCCTGTCCTGAACAGGTACTTTTTTGTTCCGTCAGCAGATTCCTTAACAGATACCGGTTGGTTAATTCCCATCTCAAAGTGCTCACTCAGTAATGAGCGTACTTTTTTCGAAAGGTTCGTCATCTCATCGAACGAAGACACCTGGGTTTTATATAGCCAATAAGCAATCTGTCCACCGGTATATTGTGGCAGACCAAGGTCAATAGCAATCTGAGTAAGTTCCTCTTTTGTTTTACCCAAAAGAGCCTCTTTAGGAACTAGCATAATATCAGAAATAAATTTCAGAGATTATATTATCAAAAGGTATGCCCTTTTCAATGAGTATGTCACGGGCATCAACCACCATTTCGGCGCTGCCGCAAAGATAGTACTTTTCGTTGGTTGGTAATGCATGATGTTCTTTCAGATATTGAGTAATACGCCCGTGATATACGTCAGGACTGACTTCCCTTGAACAGCAACGAATGTAATTTTCCTTTAGTTCAGGCTCAAAGAGTTCATGAAAATAAAAGCTCTCGAGATCTCTGCCTCCATGAAGTATTTTTTTGTTTTTATGAAGTCCGGTTCTGAACATGGAAGCAAACGGTGCAATACCGGTTCCTGAAGCAATCCACCATGCTGGTTCACCCGAACTGCAAAATGAACCAAAAGGCTCACTCACCCATAATGTGTCGGCTGTATTTAGTTGCGACATCCATGGAGTGAGTTTTCCATCAGGATTTATATTGTAAAGTATATCGACTTCTTCATCAAGTTCACCACTTGCAATTGAATATAACCTTGCTTCATCGTTTTCACTTCCGGCTAATCCAACTACTTGTCCTGCAGTGAAATCCCACGGTCTGATAAACGAAAGAATGAATACACCACGTGATATTTCACGCTGTCTGATAACCTTAATTTTACTTAACCTTAACTTAGTTTTCATCTATTTAATATAGGCTCTTTAACAATGCGACTTTAAGAATTTCTGATAAACATTGTAATAAGCCATTTGTTTGGCAAGTAAGTCATGACTATTTACTAATTTAGCTGCATGGAACCAAACAAGACCTTACTCTCAGATGCACTTGCGGCCAATCTTGAGGCAACAAGGACTGACAAGATCAATATACCCGAGAAACATCGTCAGTTCACCGATGTCTCTAAATCATATTATTCTATTCATAATCGTGCAATCGATTGCATTAATGAATTTAACCACCCCTACTCTAATAGTTCATATATAATCGGACAATTGCGAAATATTTCCCTGGGAGACTTTTGGTTCTATGAAAAGCAAGACTCACCTTTGGTATGGGAAGTCATAGTGGAATTATATGAAGGATTGATTACCCGACAACTCAACGATGCAAAAGCAGAAGATGCCGTGCATACTTTACTTGAATTCTATGAAAAGTTGATTATGTCGGATAAAGTTGGTAAAAGCAACTTACATAATGTGCTTTCCCTGCTTAAAACTTATTTGAATAAGGCCCCTAAATCAGTAATTTACAATACCGGATTTCTTGTAAAGGTTTTTTCAAATGCAAAGTGGCCCGATGAAGCGATTGAAAAGGATGCTCTGCTATTTGCATGTAAAGCCCTATCTGCAAATGCTGATTATTGGAAAGAAACAACAAAGACCGACCAATGGCTGGCTGAAAGGGGTAAGCTTTTTAGTGGTCCGAGTCGTGAAAAGTTCTCAATCATTGGGGTTGAATACTACAACCACATAAATGCCATGATTCAGGATGCTGATTCATGGGATAAAGTTTCCGACATACCAGCATTCAGTGATGTTTCTGTTCACATCAGACAATTGCATCATTCCTTCAACCGGTTTCATGAAAAGTTCTATTATCTGGTTTATTTACTGCATCTCGAGGGAATGCAAAACCAAAAGGAGATGCTTATGCGCGACTTTAATTCATTATTGCGCAATATAAAGAATGAACTTACAAGTGATGAAGTATTTGGTTTTCTCGATAATATCTTTAAACTTTTCAGCGATCTGAAAACCACTAATGCCGGTACTGTCCTCGATAGTATTTTAACTCTTGGAAAGGAAATATTCAGAACAGAGAATATGGGACATATTCTCCATTTTGAAAAGATGCTTATAAGGCATGGATTCATTGGGCCTGGTATAGTTTATGTAAGTGATGACTGGCAGTTAAAGGTTAATGAATTCCATATCAAAAATATAAGGGTATGGATGGAGCTGATAGAATATTCGCCTACAGATTTTCAAGAGTTGCTTTCAGCATTGATTATTCATCTTAGACTTGGTGGAGTTTTTGTTTCAGATACCGACTTATTTCAACGCGATGTAACAGCCTTACTTAACTCAGATATTAAACCCATCTTCAAGCAAATAAAGCAGTTGTCACGACTGTTTCCTGTTTATTTCAATGAAATAGGGGCAGAAGGGGAACTCAGAGAGGTTACAACTGCAATGGATGAGTTATCCCACCGAAATGACCGATTGATTCATTTCCTTAGAAAGCAGGTTCATACTGAAAGCAATAACACACATATTACCCTTACCAGAAGCATAATTCACTACTGGTATGATGGCGACACATCATATCTATTTGAGCTGTTACCCGAAGATGTTAAGCAGTCAATGTCGAAAGAATCACGTTGGTTCTCTGATATAAACATGCTAATTCAGGCATTATGCGAGAATCTGAATACAATGCCCAGGTCGCTAATGGAATTGTCTTCCGAAAAGCTCAAAAGGGAAATAAATGCTCTCCCGTTTGACAATTCTATCGATAAGCAGCGATTATATTATATTTTCAGATTACTTGAGCTATTAAAGGAAAAGTACTCGTTTAATACAGTTAACCTTGGATTGCTAATAAGGAAGTTCAATTTCTTCAATGGTAGTGAGATAGATTTGTTGTTGAGCATGCTTGAGAAGGGCAATGCCGACAGGGCTCTACGCCAGGTATATATTTTCATGAGGAGACTCAACAATATTATTACTGATCCTAATAAAACAGAAGGATGGGAAGATATTTACCATAAGCGCCATATAGCTATTGGAATCCCGAGTATGTACGGTAAATACAGAGAGCCTAAATTTGAAGCTCTGGGATTATCGTTCAGGCTCGAAAAAGTCGCCTCACAGTTGATGGAACAGATGATAAACAGCATCAACCTCGACTATATAACAGCAAAGACTTTAAGGAAAATACATGTAGTGTTTGAATTGTTCAGGCAGGGCCTTGAACTTGATGGTATAAGTGATCAGGGTTTCAATTCAAACCTCAAAATGTTCAGGTATAGTCTTAATTCATCGAGCTTTTCGGTAGGCCAGTATATTAATATTCTGCAGTTCATGCTATCGAGTGTGAGAGAAATTATAAGTAAGTATTTTCTGCGCGTATTCGATCGCCAGCTTAAGGTTGTAATTCCTCAGTTGTTTCCTCAGGAAATGAAGGGAGATAGTGCTTCTTCAAAGAAGTTCTTTACCCGAAAATCTGAAGAGTTCTATAGGGAAATGTTATCATCAGCCTTTCTGGTACAAGCTCTCGATAATTTTCTGGTTAAGATATTAGGTACTTTCCGTCAAATGGTAGACAGTTACCCTGAAGAGACGCTTTATAGCATCATGTCATATAATACTGACATGGTAGTCTCACCTCTCTACAGGGAAACACCTGAAATGGATAACCAGATATTTTTAGGCTCTAAAGCTTACTTCCTAAAGAAGCTTTTATTGTTGGGCTTTCCAATTCCACCGGGTTTCGTATTTACAACTGAGGTATTCAGACGACGTGGCGCAATTCTTCAGAATCCATTCATGGAGAAAGAGTTTGAGTTGATGATTAGGCGACATATCTCTAGTTTGGAGAAGATTACAGGTCAGCAATTTGGAAATCCCAATAATCCGTTGTTATTATCCGTACGGTCAGGTACTGCCATATCGATGCCCGGAGCAATGAATACTTATCTTAATGTCGGACTTAATGATCAGATTGTTGAAACCTTAAGCAAACAGGATAATTACGGTTGGACATCATGGGATTGCTATAGGAGATTTCTACAAAGCTGGGGAATGGCATTCGGCATTTCACGTGACGAATTCGACCAGATAATGATTGATTACAAGTTGAAGTACAACGTTAATCAGAAGATCGACTTTAAGCCCGAGCAGATGCGTGAGATTGCGTTCGCATATAAAAGCATCCTGCACAGCTACAATATTCACTTCAAAGATGAGCCGTTTGAACAGCTAAAGCAGGTTATTTTTAATGTTTTTGAGTCGTGGTACAGCGAAAGGGCAAAGGTTTACCGCGATCATCTTCAGATTGCTGACCAGTGGGGAACCGCGGTTATCGTTCAAAAAATGGTGCTGGGTAATCTTCATAGGACTTCCGGAACAGGTGTTTTGTTCACCCATGCTCCTGATTCCGAGAAACCTGGTATTCACCTTTATGGCGATTTTACTCTTTGCAGTCAGGGCGAAGATATTGTCGCAGGACTGGTAAATCCGATGCCTGTGACCGAGCGACAAAAGAAAAAGCTGTATGCTGAGAGTGTGTTCTCTCTTCAAAGTACTTTTCCGGGTATCTACAAAAAATTGCAATCAATTGCTGAAGAACTCACTGAACAGCATGGATTTAGTCATCAGGAGATTGAATTTACGTTCGAGAGCGAGGACCCTCATGATCTATATATTCTTCAGACACGAGATCAGGATATCAGGAAACCGGACCTAAGCTATGTATTTGATTGTAAATCGTCCGATTTAAATCTCTTAGGTCGGGGTATCGGATTAGGAAAGGGTGTGATGAATGGAATACTGGCATTTGATACTGACGATTTAGCAATGTTTAAAGATATGCCCGATAATAAAATACTAGTGAGACCCGACACAGTGCCTGATGACATTGGAATGATATTCGAGTGTAACGGATTAATAACAGCCAGAGGTGGCGCAACTTCTCATGCCGCAGTAACTGCAGTGAGGTTAGACAAAACATGTGTTGTGAATTGTACACAGCTTATTGTTAACGAGAAGGACAAAACGTGCACTATAAATGGTGTATTATTAAAACCCGGTGATAGAATTGCTATCGACGGGAACTTGGGCAATATTTATGCAGGAAATTACAAAGTGAAGCTGGCTGAGCTGGCATAACTTATAACCAAATAGTAACAATTATAATTATTAGAAATGGAACGATTGCATGGTAAAAATCTGCTTGGTATCAACGGAGCGGGAAGGATTGGCAAACTTACAATCTGGAATCATTTGCTTAATAAGCATTTTGGTGGATTAGTTGTAAATGTGGGACGAGGTGTAGGAAAGAATCTCGAATCACTCATTCACAACCTAAGTAATGATTCAACTTACGGATCATTAAGTCATTTCCTTTATGGTCACTCAGGGAAAAAATGCGAAATCAGAATTCTCGATAGTGATCAGAATCTTGTGGAAATTGATGGCATGCCTGTTAAATTTCTTACTACACAAAGAAATCCCCGCGACATCAACTGGTCGGAGAATCAAGTGCGATTGGTAGTTGATTGTACCGGAGCTTTTGTTGACCCAACAGTTCTGGCAGATAATCCTAAGGGTAGTTTGCGAGGTCATCTTGAAGCAGGTGCAGATAAAGTAATAGCAAGTGCACCATTCAAAATCAAAGACTCAACTCAAAAAATGCCTGGTGATTCCACTATGATGGTTTTTGGTATCAATCATTTGGATTTTGATGCAAGAAAACATCACATTCTTTCAGCAGCAAGTTGTACTACAACGGGATTGGCCCATATGATGCTTCCTTTGCTTGAGCATCCTGAAACGTCCAATATCCTTACGGCAGGCATGTCGACTATACATGCATCTACTAGCACACAAAGTATTCTTGACACTGTTCCCAAAACTGGTAGTTCGGATTTGAGAAAGAATCGTTCGGTTTTGAACAATATAATTATCACATCAACCGGAGCTGCAAAAGCACTTGAAAAAATTATTCCTCAAGTGCAAAGAATTGGTTTTATGGCTGATTCTGTGAGAGTCCCTACTAATACTGCTAGTTTGATAATATTGAATGTTACTTTCCAATCACCTCTTAATGATATTGGTGAACCTATCGTAACACGTGAGTTCCTTAATCAGATATATAAGGATACCTCCGATGGACCTGGCAAAGGTATCCTTGAATACAGTGAAGAGCAGAATGTTTCAGCTGATATGATCGGTAGAAGAGCTGCTATTGTAATTGAGGGCGTTGAAACTCATACCCGTACAGGTTTTATGGCAATAAATACTCAGCTTTTACAAAACTTTGGAGTTGAAGCCAAACAAGATATTATGCTACCTGTCTGTCATGCTAAGATTTTCGGATGGTATGACAATGAGTTTGGTAGCTATGTCAATATGCTTGGCAAACTTACCGAGTATGTTGATAAGAAAATGTAAATTCTGTTAGTCTTATTCATGAAAGAGAGGCTGTAATCACAAGAGACAGCCTCTCTTTTTCTTAACTCATAACTTGTAAAATATTGAATATCAACTCTATAAACATATACAGGCTTTAACTAAACTAAAAGGTACTTTAAACGTTAGTTTTTTTTACTCATCTAAAACCATTTAATACTATGAAGAAAGCTAACTTATTCCCTTTCTTGGTCGCCACCATTCTACTTGGTGGCATTTTTTCATCATGTCAAAAGGATGAAACTCAGGTGCAGAATAGCTCTACTGAATCTAAAGATTTAAAACAAGTTGTTATCGATTGTGAAGAATGTTTAGAGGATTGGAATGCAAGTATGGTCACATTTGGTCCTACTTACTTTGATCCACAAAGTGATAATGTTCCCAATCCAAATAACATCTTTCTTGACGTACGACAGGATGCGACAAAAATTTACTATCGCTTGTATGTTAATGGTGGTGAACCTATTAAATTCCTTAGAATTAACAAAGTGGTTATTCTTCCTTTTGGCAGTACCCCTGTTACAGAGTATTCCTGGACTACAGATCTCCCTCAGGATTGCCAGAAGTGCCAGGTAATTACTGCTGAAATTACTGTTGGAGGTTTACATCCTTATGGTGTTCCTTATTATGATGCATGTATAGATTACAAACTCAGAGAATTGTGCAATTGGGAATGCTCTGGATCTGAAACCGCCTGGAGTGCCGGTCCTCGTTTCACACTCAAAGGAAATTGGGCAACCTATACTCCATATAATGATATTGAGCAGACGGCTATTGTTTACGCAGGGCAAAATATCAATGCAGGTACTGTTCACTTTTCTTCCTTATCAAATGGACAAGTGATTCTGACTATTGATCTGGATAATGGATGGCATTTCAATGATGTTAATGAAAGCTTGAAAATTAATACATATAGCACTGCACCATCAGGAAACCCAGCTCCGGGAAAGTTTAATTATAAATATAATGCAACGGGTAGCTCAATTTCAGTTACACTTCCTGATGCAAACTATTACGCAATTCATATGGATTTAACCCATTGTGTTATTGTAGATTAAACCCAAATTTAGTAGAATTTTACTGGTTGAAGGATTTTATTATCAACAATAATTTGAGAATTAAAGAGGCTGACAGAAGTGCCAGCCTCTTTTTTGGTTTCATGAAAATTGATCAGATTGTGACAAATACCCATAGTTCATTATAACCAATTGCGGCAAATTCATTATGACACAATAAGTGGGCTGTTTTTTAAATTTCTTAAAGCGTACTCATAATCTCTTGCCTGTTTGATTCCATATTCGGAATAAGCAATTTGCGCAAATCTAATAGCTTCTTCAATATTACCAACCTTTTCAAAATATACTGCCATATTTAGATATGCCCTGCCAATGTTTTCGTCATTTAATTGTATGACCTCTTCCCAATAATCG
Organism: uncultured Lentimicrobium sp.; assembly: GCA_964547915.1. Lineage (GTDB taxonomy): Bacteria > Bacteroidota > Bacteroidia > Bacteroidales > Lentimicrobiaceae > Lentimicrobium. The sequence continues at coordinate 3,193 of CAZJPP010000002.1, read as the reverse complement.
GCAGCCCTTTCCCAATCATCAACCTCAACGAATCTGTATGCTGCTTTGAAATTATTCTTAAGACGCCCTTTCCCTTTCTTGTATATAGTCCTGTCTGCTATTAACAAGCCTGGGAGAAACCGTTCAATATATTCAAGTCCTCCCGAATAGGCCGCTCCGTGTAAAGCTTTTGGAGGAACTGTTGCGGTTCGCCCATTTCCAACAAACGTAACTTCCCTGGTGCATTCATATTGATCAATTATCTGCCTTAAAGAAGGATCATACAGTCGCCAGTACATTCTAATATTGAATGTCCTCTCATCACGAGTCTGAGGTTCTGGCATCAATATCTTGGGGAAAGCTAACATATCCGAGTCCGAGTCAAACATCTCAAGAACCAATAAAGCATCGCTGTCCGATGTTTGACAAATCTCACTAACTTTTTCCCAGTCAAGTGGTGAAGGGATTTCCCCGGTTCCTGTTCCGTAAAGCTTGTTCTCAGATGCAATAACACTTCGGAATTCATTATTATCTGACAGCCGCTCCATTACTCCTGTCAAGCATTCGTTTGATGCTTTTCTGTCCGAAACCTCAATTTCACCTGTAATGATGGATTCAACAACTTTATCTATTTTATTCTCTTTGGGAGTTAGTGATCGACTAGCCAGTGCAACAGTTTTGATGCTTGCTGGCATGTCCTTTTGAAAGGGGATAATTGAAAGTAACCATCGCAAATTTGCTACAGCTGCTGAAAGTAAATAGTGCGAATACAGCTAATAAGAGTAGTGGAGTTTTCTTCATCTTCGGGTAGAGTATTGGTTTATATTTGTACGTATGAGATGCTTCTATCAAATATAATACCATAGTTTACATTCGTAACTACAGTTTAAACTGAATTTTGGTTCTGATTTTCTTTTTAGTTCCTTAATTTGCTATATTAGTAACTTCTCATTATTTGTATATGAATAATCTTCCAGCATTAAAGACTATCCGGGATGAATTAAGTACTCTTTCTCATAAAGAACTGATTAGTATAGTCACTACAATGGTCAAGTTCAGAAAGGAAAACAAGGAACTGATTACCTATTTGTTGTTCGATTCAAAAGACGAGGCCGGATTTGTTAGGTCCACAATAGCTGAAATTGATGAAGCAATGCCATCAGTAAACAGGTTCAACGCAAAGCAACAGATAAAACATATACGTAAAGTTCTAAGACTAATCAGGAAAGCAATTAAAATTTCGGGAAATCACGATACCGCAGTTCAGTTGCTGCTTCATTTTTGCAAGATATTTAAAAAAAAAACATACCAATATACCGGTTCAAAGGGCTGAATCTGATTTGGGACCGTTGTCTTAGTCAAATAGAAACAGAACTGACCAAGGTGCATGAGGATCTGCGATATGACTATAATTATGAATTAAGCCAGTTACGCGATTAACCGAACGGAAATCTCATAGAAATTTTATCTTTGCGCCCTTAATTTTTGAAAATTGTGAAAAGATCGAATCTGATTTTATTTTTCTTATTATTTCTTCTTGGGGCAAAAGGCCAAAACCTTCAACTGCATTATGATCTGGGGGAGGACCGTAAATATTTTACAACGACACTTGAATATTTCAGAGCTGACAATCTTGGCAGTACTTTCTTGTTTGTAGATATGGATTATGATGTAGGGGAGGTAAAAGGTGTATCTTCAGCTTACTGGGAAATTGGTCGCAGTTTCACCATTGCTAAATCACGGATAGCAATTCATGGTGAATATAATGGAGGTTTTATGCAGTGGAGAGACAGTGGCACTGTTGGAGTAGTACAATATAATGATGCATTTCTAGCAGGTCCTGAATACAACTACAATAACGAAGATTTCACTCTGGGACTTACTCTGCAACTTATGTATAAGTACATCCGTGATATGCATGATGCGTCATTTCAGTTAACCGGAGTCTGGTATTACCACTTCCTTAAAGGTAAAGTATCTTTTTCGGGATTTGCTGATTTTTGGAGAGAGGATACATTCTATCCGGTGAATCAGGATAGAATGGAAAAGAGAAAATTCATTTTTATGTCTGAACCTCAATTATGGTTCAATATTAGTAAACACTTTGCGGTTGGTAGCGAAGTGGAGGTGGGATATAACTTTGCAGGGATTGAAGGGATTCAGTTCAATCCCACTATTGGGATAAAATGGACTATTGAGTAGTATCAGAGTAGACGGCTATTATTTCGCAGTGAGTAATTCCTGCAAATAATGTTGTCTAATAGAAAATAGTTTTCTAAGTTGGTTAATACGTTCAATTACTTTCATGTCAGGTAATGCTTCCGGCAAATTCCTTCTTTTTAATGCAGTTATCAGAAGGTTCTTTGGAGTGTGCTCTGTTGCTATAAATTCTGAGATATTTGTCTTGTAGCCGTATGCTTCTAGAATCATTGATCTGATCGTATCGGTAACTATTTCGGCTTGTCTTTCTGCCAAGATACCATATTGAGTAATTTCAGAAAGAATTCCCTCAGTTTCCATATCTTGCCGGACTTGTTTGTGGCAACAAGGTGAGCACATAATGATTTTAGCATTGGCCTTAATTCCCCGGTAAATTGCGTCGTCTGTTGCAGTGTTACATGCATGCAGAGCAATAAGTATATCAGGAGCTTCAAGTTCTATGGAATTAATTGACCCTTCAACAAAAGATAAACCTTTAAAACCTGCCTTATTCGCAATTGAATTGCATTTGTTAACCAGATCTTTTCGCATTTCCACACCTGTCATCTCCACATTCATTTTATTGATATTTACCAGATAGTCGTACAATGCAAATGTTAAATATCCTTTGCCTGAACCCATGTCAGCAATCTTAACTATTTCGGGTAGTTCCACTGCTTTGAGAATAGCAGCAACCAGTTCGATATACTTATTTATCTGTCTGAACTTATCCTGCATGTCAGGCTTTACTTTGCCATCATTATTTGTTATTCCAAGAGCTTGCAGATAAGATGCAGATTCTGTCTCGATATGCCTCAGCTTTTGCTTATCATGACTTAGATTAGGAGCTACGGTGGTTGCCGGTTTGTTTTTTATTAGAGTTGAATTCCCTTTTTTATTAATAATAAGCTGCCAGTCATTAAAGGTAGTGGATAGCAGGCATTGCATGAAATTCCTATCAATAAGATTCAGTATCTCAGATATGGCCTCATTTTGGTAAAAATTACTTGTAATA
>CAZJPP010000001.1:75871-355903 GCA_964547915.1 uncultured Lentimicrobium sp. | reverse complement strand
ATGTACGACGCTATCAATAACCTGGCTAACACTCTCATCAGTCTCGAACAGCTTAAGTATACCCGTCAGAAGGAAATTACTGAATTGTACTATCAGATTGATAAACTGAAGACCGATTTCAACCGTAAGGAAGGTTTTTATAAGGATAAGCTTATTTCGTTAAAGGAATTTGAAGATGCTGAACGCGATTATAAGTATGCTTTGAATCAGCTGAATATTAGTCTCAATCTAAAACGACTGGATTCCATTTCAGGTGTCAGACAAAGTCAGCAGATAAATTCTTCAATGGACAGGATGCAGAATAACCTGTCATTGCTGAAGGAGAATATGGATAATATGACGATTAAATCGCCCGTAAGTGGTGTGCTTTCCTCGTTCAACGTAGAAATTGGTGAAACAAAGTCTGCCGGTCAGCATTTGGGGCAGATTGATATACCAGGTGGTTTTAAAGTCAGGGCTAATGTCGACGAAAGATATATAGCACGTATTTTCGAAGGTCAGGAAGCGGAATTTGATCTGGGGGGAAAAGTCTTCCAGCTGAGTATCATTAAGATATATACAAACGTTACCAACGGGTCATTCCAGGTTGATATGGTTTTTAATGGGGAAGAGCCCGAAAATATTAAGAGAGGCCAGACTCTTCAGGTACGAATAAAGTTTTCGGGTGAAACCGATGCAGTAACCGTTAAAAGAGGTAGTTTCTATCAGGAAACCGGCGGTAACTGGATTTATGTTGTTGAAGCTGACGGCACTTCTGCTGTTAAAAGAAATATCAGAATAGGCCGGCAGAATATTTACTCATACGAGGTTCTTGAAGGATTAGAACCCGGCGAAAAGGTTATTATTTCCTCCTATGAGCCTTTCGGAAAGAAAGAGAAGTTAATCTTCAGGTAAAATCTTAAATACTTAATCTCATGAACACAACGATGCTTAAAACAACCAATCTTACTAAAATTTTCCGAACCGATGAAGTGGAAACCACTGCTCTGAACAAGGTGTCATTCCAAATTAAAACAGGAGAGTTCGTTGCAATCATGGGACCTTCGGGATGTGGTAAATCTACTTTGCTTAATATCCTTGGATTGCTCGATAATCCGTCAGAAGGAGATTACTTTTTTCTTGATCAGGAAGTATCGAAGTTTACCGAAAAGATGAGAGCAAACCTCAGGAAGCGGAATATTGGCTTCGTGTTTCAGAACTTTAATCTTATTGATGAACTGAACGTTTATGAGAATGTGGAATTGCCACTGATATATCTGGGTATGAGTTCATCGGATAGAAAGAAACGGGTGGAAGCTACTCTGGAACAAATGCAGATTATGCACCGTCGCAAGCATTTTCCTCTTCAATTATCAGGTGGTCAGCAACAGAGAGTTGCAGTTGCCAGAGCGGTTGTCGCTAATCCTCATCTCATTCTTGCTGACGAGCCGACAGGTAATCTTGATTCGGCACATGGTGAAGAAGTTATGAATTTGCTGGCACAACTGAACCAACAAGGAACTACTATTATAATGGTTACGCACTCACAACATGATGCAGAGTATAGCCAAAGGATTATAAGATTGTTTGACGGACAAATTGTTAATGAGAACATCAGAATACCAAAACCCGAAATTCCCACACAAGGCTAATTTCGTTTTATGTTCATAAGTTTTGTTATATCCTCTTTCCGTAGTTTAACCCGGCAAAAGACCTATCTCCTGATAAACCTTGCCGGGCTTTCAGTGGGTATTGCTGCATTCGTACTTATTATGTTGTATGTTACTCACGAGAGGGGACATGACAAGCATTTTGCTAACCGCCATAATATGTTCAGGGTTGTGGAGGTGCAGAATGAACCGGGCGTTGGAAATCAGCATGTGGCAATAACCATGGGGCCACTTGCTGAAGAACTGAAACACTCATTCCCGCAAGTTAAAAAAGCCACAAGGGTTATGCCGGCTTATTTTGTCGCTTCAGTGGAATATGGTGACAAACTGCTGCGTGAAGAAAATATGATGGTGGCAGACCCCGATTTTATTGAAATGTTTTCGGTTAAGTTTTTGCGCGGCAATCCATCACTGGTTCTTAAAGAACCTAAAACTTTGGTGGTTTCGGAAGATTTCGCTGAAAAGTATTTTGGTACTGTCGATAAAGCTTACAATAATACCCTTCTGCTTGATGGTGAAGGATATAAGATTGATGGAATATTCGAAAACCAGACAAAGCAAGCTCATATATATTTTGAAGCAATTATTTCAATGTCCTCAATGGACAATATGCCCGGATTTGAATGGATACGCCGCTGGGGCTCAAATTCTTTTGTTACCTACCTGCTTTTAGATAATCCGCGTGATGCAGAGATAATTGAAGCGGCATTCCCAAAGTTTATCGAAGATAAGATATTCAGCCAGGACGAGGGTTGGCAGTTCCTCGAAATGTATTTACAGCCTTTTGATGATATCTATCTTGGGTCGCAGCACATAAAGTTTCAAATGGTGAGCGGTATTGGCGACGCTAAAGTCCTCCTGATTTTTGATACTATCGCGATTCTGATTCTGCTCATTGCCTGTGTTAACTACATCAATATTTCTCTTGCCCGGTCAGTGAAGCAGGCGCGTGAAGTTGGAATGCGTAAAGTACTCGGGGCCGACAGGATGAGCCTTGTTTACCGGTTTATAAGTGAGTCGTTTGTCATTACCTTGCTTGCTATTCTTTTTGCAATAGGTATACTGGAATTTATACTCCCTGAGCTGAATAAGATGCTGAATACTGATTTCAGGATTGACTTCAGTGACCCTTCGTTTATGTTTGGCTTGTTCCTGCTGCTCCTTGTAATCAGCCTGATTTCCGGCTCATATCCTGCTTTCTATCTTTCACGTTTCCAACCGGTGAGTGTGCTAAAGGGTGGTATAAAGACACATGGGAAAACGGGAATTCTGAGTAAAAGTCTCATCGTTTTTCAGTTTGCCATCAGCATTGGATTGATTTTTTCAATCTTAATGATAAACGACCAGATTAAGTATATAAAGCAGAAAGACCTTGGGATTAATTATGACCAGTCGCTGTTCCTGTTTTTCGGAGATGATGACTACCGGAAGCTTGATGTATTGAAAAAGGAATTGATGGAAAATCCTGCAATTAAGAACGTAGCAGGTTCTTCATTTATGAACGGGGTAAGTGGTTCACAGGGCGCAATTTATGTTGATGACACTGCTCAGACCCGACTTACCGTAAGGTTTGGATTTGTTGAACCTGAGTTCTTTGATGCAATGGGGATAAAGATGGTGGAAGGCAGAAACTTCGACCCGGATATACAGTCAGATTACGGCGGTGTTGTTATACTAAATGAGAGTGCTATTAAAGAACTGGGATGGAAGGATATCAGGGATAAGCGACTTGTTAATGCTTTTTCACCTGATACCACTGTTAATCCCAAAGTTATTGGTGTAATCAGGGATTATCACTATTATAGTTTGAAATCACTGATTGAACCTGCTGCATATTTCTACGTTCCGGAGAATTTCAGAGGTGTTACAATTAAGTATTCAGCACAGGAAAAGAAGGAAAAGATTGAGGCTTTTATACAAGCCAAGTGGAATGAGATATACCCAAAAACACCATATCAGTCAATTACTTCCGAAAAATACTTATACGATAGCTATGAGAGCGATCTCAAGATGCGAACATTATTTGTAGCATTTGCAATTATCAGTATGTTTCTCTCATGCCTGGGATTATACGGATTAACCTCACTTCTTATAGAGCAGAAAACAAAAATCATCGGAATTAAAAAGGTATTGGGCAGTTCGGTTTCTTCTATCGTTCTCAGCCTTATTAAAGAGTACCTGTATCTTGTTGGATTGGCCGGTATTATTGCTATTCCAGTTTCAGCGATCTTCGTTCAGAGATTCCTTGATAACTATCCGTACAGGGTTGATATAAGTGTCATTAATATTGTAATTGCTCTGACCGCTGCATTGGTTATTGCGTTTATAACTATTATATTTAAGGCAGGAAGTACTGCTAACTCTAATCCTTTGGAGGCACTTAAATACGAATAGTACGATTATTCTTCTTTTAGTAAATCCGCTTTAATTACTTTGATTAAAATTTGACAATGTAACTCACTTGAAAAATAGTTTGTTAATATCTCTGCACTACTTAGTTTTCATATTACTTTTGCAAATCGTTAACTTTTTAATTATAAGGAAGCAAAATGAAGAACAAGTATATTGATTTAATTGAACAGACTTTCGACTTCCCGCAGGATGAATTTCATGTAGAAGACAATGAGCTGTATTTTCACAATATACCTTTAATGGATATAATAAAGCAGTATGGTACTCCCTTAAAAATCACTTATTTGCCAAAGATTACCCAGCAAATACAGAAGGCAAAGAAGATGTTTAATGTTGCTATTGCCAAGGCTGATTACCAGGGCGATTATCATTATTGTTATTGTACCAAGAGTTCACATTTTTCTTTTGTAATGGAGGAAGTGCTTAAGAATGATGTTCATTTGGAAACATCATCCGCCTTCGATATATTCCTTCTTGAAAATCTGCACGAACAGGGACTTATTACAAAGGATAGCTATATTATTTGTAATGGTTTCAAGCGTCCGCAATACATTGAGAATATTGCAAACCTTATAAACGAAGGATTTGAGAATACTATTCCCATTCTTGATAACAAGTTTGAAATAGATCAACTAGACAGAAATATAACACGTAAGTGCAAAGTCGGGATGCGAATTGCTTCGGAAGAAGAACCTAAGTTTGAGTTTTATACATCACGCCTCGGCATCAGATATAATGATATTATTCCCCACTACGAGGAGAAGATAAAGAATAATCCGAAGTTCCAGCTGAAGATGCTTCATTTCTTTATTAATACAGGAATTAAGGACTCAGCTTACTACTGGAACGAATTGTCGAAGTGCGTCAATATTTATTGTCAGCTTAAAGCTATTTGTCCGGAGCTTGATTCATTGAATATAGGCGGTGGTTTCCCTATAAAGAACTCTTTGTCATTTGATTACGATTATGAGTATATGGCTGAGGAAATCATTTCACAGATTAAGATGATATGTGAAAGGAATAACACGGAAGAACCGCATATATTTACTGAGTTCGGATCATATACCGTAGGTGAAAGTGGTGCAACATTTTATTCAATAATCGACCAGAAGCAACAGAACGATCGTGAGTTATGGAACATGATTGATTCATCGTTCATGACAACATTGCCTGACACATGGGCTTTAAACCAGAGATTCATCTTACTTGGAATAAATAAATGGGATTCCGAATACGAAAGGGTGTTCCTTGGTGGCTTAACATGCGATAGTGAAGATTATTATAATGCTGAAGCTCATGCAAATGCAATATTCCTTCCTAAACTAGATAATGAAGAACCTTTATATATAGGATTGTTCCATACCGGTGCATATCAGGAATCTATCGGCGGATATGGTGGGATTCAGCATTGCCTGATACCGGCTCCCAAGCATATTATCATAGATTTGGATGAGGAAGGCGAATACACGACCAAATTATTTGCCAAGGAACAGTCACATAAATCAATGCTTAGAATTCTTGGTTATTGATTTTTGAGATTTTATACCGTATTTTAGCAGATTGCTCCTGTATCAACTTTGAGTAATTAGAAGTTGGTACTCGTAATTAATTCATAAACCCGAAAAAAATGAAGTGTAAGAATTTTGGAGGCCTCACTGAACAGTACAGCAAATTTGAAAGCTCAAAAGTTGTAATCCTACCTGTTCCCTACGATGGAACAAGCACCTGGATCAAAGGCGCCGATAAGGGACCTGAAGCTCTGATTGAGGCTTCGTGCAATATGGAGCTTTATGATATTAATGCCGATAAAGAGATTTATTCCATTGGCATTCATACTGCAGAACCGGTAAGAGAAAGACGTTCACCCGAAAAATTGGCTGTTGAAGTCGAAAAGCAAGTCAGCTATTTACTGAAAAAGAAAAAGTTCCCTATTGTTATTGGCGGCGAACATTCTGTTAGTATAGGTGCTTTTAAAGCTTTCGCTGATTTCTATAAAGGCAGCGATTTTAGCATTCTGCAGTTCGATGCACATGCTGATATGAGACAGGAATACGAGGGTAGTAAGTACAATCATGCATGTGTAATGGCACGCGGAGCTGAACTTGCACCAATCATTCAGGTCGGAATACGGAGTATGAGCATTGAAGAACGGGCAGACATTAAGTCTGATCGTATTTACTATGCCGATTTTATCTCGGATGCTGGGAAGACTACCTGGATGTACGACCTTCTGAACAAGTTGGGCAAGAATGTGTATATTACAATCGACCTGGATGTGTTTGATCCTTCAATAATGGGCTCTACGGGTACTCCTGAACCCGGTGGATTGCTATGGTATCAGATGCTTGAAATCCTTAATAAGGTTAATGAAAAGGTAAATATTGTTGGTTTCGATATAGTGGAGCTTTGTCCAATGAAATACAATAATGCCCCCAATTTCTTAGCAGCCAAGCTATTATACCATCTCTTAACTCAGAAGTTTTCTTCATTAGTTAAGTAAGTTAGAATAATACTGAATTTCTGACCATCTGTTTACAGGCTCTGGCTGAGTTGGCGCTTCTGTGTCTCTCCTTAATTGGTTTATCTTAATAATATTGGAAGGCTCCGGGAAACGGAGCTTAAAAAATTTCTTATAAAAGTAAACCTATTGTAATATCAAAGTAAAAAATTTTTAATTTGCAATAGTTTTTTGCCAGGATATTTCAATCCAATGACTTTTTTGCAGTTATCTCTTTTTTATATTTGAGTCTACTAAATCAAAAAGACATCTGAGTTTACTTTTATAAATAAATTGGTATTATGAACAGAATAAAGCGATTAAAAGTGTTTAGCTTAATACTTGCAGGAGTTTTTGCTACTCAGTTAGCATATTCTCAGGGTGACTATGTGCCCGGATATGTAATAAACAATGATCTGGATACAATATTTGGTTTTGTTGAATCAAAGAACCGGGTAATTAATCCGGTTAGAATAAATTTCAAGACCAGTATGGAGAGCGAACCGGTCTCCTACAGCCCAACTGAAATAGTTGAATTTAGTACCGGTGAAAAAAGCTATATCAGCGGAATAGTTGATGTTGAAGTAACTTCAGTACAACTAGGTGAACTGACTGATAATCCTCAGTTAGACCTAAGAATTGACACAGTCTTTCTGCTAACAATATCCCAAGGTGCCAAAAGCCTGTATTATTATATGAATTCTCAGGGTAGGGTTAATTATTATATTATGCAGGAAGACGGATTGGAACTGCTGGTTTATAAAAGATACTTAAGAATGATAAATGGTAAACGGGTTCTTACTGAGAATAAAAAATACCTGGGACAGTTACGACTATATCTTAATGATTGTGAAAAAGTAAAGTCTAAGCTTGAAAATGTTACTTACGATGAGAATAGTTTGAGTAAACTCTTCCAATTATATAATGAATGTACTTCTTCAGAAAATGTGTTTCAGAAAAAAGAAGAAAAAGTTCAGATAGAGTATGGCGCATTAGGTGGAGTTACGTTGACATCGCTGAATTTTGAGGGTGATGGTTTCGCTGAACTCATTAAAGCAGACTTTGATAAATCATATAATCCAACTGTAGGTTTATATTTGGAAATAAGGTTACCAAACTATATGAAGAAATTCTCATTCTATAATGAGTTATTATTAACAACTTACAAAGTTAAAGGCACTTATCTGGATTATACCCATGAGGATTTTTATTCGTCTTTCATATCTGAAATAGGCTCAACAACTCTCAAGATTAATAATTTAATACGGTATACATACCCAATTGGCAACAGCTCTGTATTTATAAATGCCGGGATATCGAGTGGATTAGCTGCTAATGAAACAAACCATCAGGAGATTGATTCAAAATTCTATGGAACTATTAAGCATACAGAGGACAAGGCCGTTAATGAAATAAGAATGTTTGAACCGTGTTATATCATTGGAACGGGGGTTAAGTATGATAAATTCTCATTAGAGATAAGATATGAGAAAGGAAATGGAATGTCGAAAGCCATGAGTCTTGAGTCCTCAACAAAAAGATTGTATCTGTTACTGGGTTATAATTTTTAAGAAAACAAAAAGGAGCAACACTGATGTATTGCTCCTTTTTATTTATTATAGAATATCAACTTATTGGCCTAATACCCAGGCAAATATTAATGGTGCTACTATTGTTGCATCACTTTCAACAATGAATTTGGGCGTATGGATGTCCAGTTTACCCCATGTAATTTTTTCATTTGGAATAGCACCGGAATAACTGCCGTATGAGGTTGTGGAATCACTGATCTGGCAGAAATATGACCAGAATGGAACATCATGCCATTCAAGGTCTTGGTACATCATAGGTACAACACAAATTGGGAAATCACCTGAGATTCCGCCACCAATCTGGAAGAATCCTATTCCTTTTCCTGAAGAGTTTTTACGGTACCAATCAGCTAACCAGATCATATATTCGATTCCGGTTTTCATTGTAGATGGTTTAAGCTCCCCTTTGATACAGTATGACGAAAAAATGTTACCCATAGTACTGTCTTCCCAACCCGGTACGACAATAGGAAGGTTCTTTTCAGCTGCAGCAATCATCCACGAATTCTTTGGATCTATTTCATAGTCCGATTCCATTACTCTACTGAGTAAAAGTTTATACATGTATTCGTGTGGGAAATATCTTTCACCTTTTGATTCGGCATCTTTCCAGATTTTCTCTATATGATGCTGTATTTTTCTGAAAGCTTCTTCTTCTGGAATACAGGTGTCAGTTACACGGTTCAGCCCATTTTCAAGTAATTCAAACTCCATCTCAGGAGTTAGATCACGATAGTGTGGCACTCTTTTATAATGAGTGTGTGCCACCAGATTCATAATATCTTCTTCAAGATTTGCCCCTGTACATGAGATGATTTGCACTTTATCCTGCCTGATCATCTCGGCAAGTGAAATACCTAATTCAGCTGTGCTCATAGCACCAGCCAATGTAATCATCATTTTTCCGCCTTCAAGCAGATGAGCCTCATAAGCTTTTGCAGCATCAATCAGGGTTGCTGAATTGAAGTGCCTGTAGTTATGCTCAATGAATTGTGAAATCGGTCCTCTATTCATTATATTTAATTTTTTGACAAAGGTAGGAAAACAAAATAGTTTTTTTGGGCATTATGCCCTATCTTTCTGCCAGTTTATTTGTTTTATTATCCCTGAATTCAAATAACTGTAAATCACTATCTTTACTATAATAATGCTTAGGACAATCCTTGCTTCATTTGAATATTGCCGCCATTTTTCCGTGTGTATTCATATTCACGGCATCAGGTATTTTTCGGGAAGCAGAGGATTCCTTTTTCTTTTCTTGATAGTGTTTTATTTTAACACGGTTAATAAGGTTTTTGCTCAAAAGAAGTTTGAAAATACAGATATCTCCCAGGCATTGGGCAACAAGTATTTTGATGCAATTGATTATCTCGATAAGAATCAATGGATTTATGATACTCTGGTTAAGGCTCAGATAGCTCCTGATCTGGCACTCTCTGTTGTCTTCCCATCGCTTACACGATATTCAGCCATTAAGGATATAATGGAGACCGGTGGTATGAGGACTTTATATGTCCAATCGGGCCGTAAATATTCGAGGTATTCAGTCGGAAGGTTCCAGATTAAACCATATTTCGCCGAAATGGTGGAAAGGAATTTAGTAAGATACAAAATCAAGGACTACACTTTTAATCTATCTAATAATTCTAAAGCCAGAAGTGAAAGGGCGAAACGTATAGACTCTCCCGAGTGGCAGGTAAGATATTTGATACTGTATATAAAAATAATGGATAAAAGGTTCTCTCATCTAAAATGGAAGGCCCCCGAAGATAAGGTAAGATTTTATGCCACTGCCTTTAATGTGGGATTTAATAAAAATGAGAGGACAATCAAATATATGATGAACAGGAAGTCGATAATCAGAAAGTCGAAAGAGTTTAAATCGAAATTACGTGACGGTGATATAGCAGCCTGGTATTTTGAGAATGATTCTCACAAGTTCAGGTCACCGATACCTGTAATCCCAAATATTGCCGAACAGTCGGAAGATGAATTAAAATAGAAAAGAGGAGCGTAGGGCTCCTCTTTTAATTGAATAGGCAATTTGGGGTAGAGTATAACCCCTGAACATGGTCTTTAGTGAGTTGTCAGTCCATCACTATTAGTTTAGATGCACCTATTGTATTTTGGTTGCACTTAATTTTCAGAAAATATACTCCCGGCTTCAAAACGGCAATATTTATCAGCTTGTTTTGCTCCCCGGAGTGGCTTGTCATGTATTCGGTCAGAATACTTTCGATGCCTGAGGGATGTATTGCTGAAATGGTAATCATCCCTGCTTCCCTGACTTCAAAACTAACCATAGCGTCTTGTTTTGCAGGATTGGGATAAGTTAATATCTGACCGGGATTTTCATGTTCATTGATTCCGAATGGATCGGTTACAAATCCGATTTCGGTTAAAGCAGACCCTATTTCTTCATTCTTCATGAAATTATTCCATAGCAATCCTGACCTGTGATTTTCAATCATGTTGATAATTGGTCCCTGATCTATTGCCAGATAAGAGGTTGCAAACCAATTGGCTTTAAGATTATAAGCATCATAGAATCCCATTCTTCCCCAGATTCTGTAACCCAGTTCACGATAGAAGTACTTTAGTGCATTTATAGATTCTTCCGGTGTGTAGGGCATGGATGACAGGGCTGCTGTTGGTGTTATAGTCCCATTATCCCTGTTACCTGATGGTTCATGCACCTGATATCCTGAAGGATCATCACTTGCTGTGAAGCCCCATGCATTTTCGCCATAGCCGGGGTGGTTCTTCGGATTGTCAATTGCATATGCTCTGTGAATTAGAGCGTGGTGACGGTTTAACCTGAAGTAGTTTGTATAATCATCTTTTAGATTTCGGGGGTCGAATCCCATAAAGGAATAGTGAGCAAAGAATAGTGGCCCCCCGTATGGCCATCCTATATCAAGCTTGTAGCCGTAATAAGTTCCTCCGGTTCCATAATTTTTTGCCCACCCGGTTTTCCATAGTGAACCGGGCACTGGATGGGTAGGGGAGGCAACCCCGAGAATGTAGGCGATAGCTGCTTCGTTCCAGCCTGTAATGGCCATGTTTATTTGCCATCCAAAGTTGGGCGACCAATGCCAGTAAAGGGCATTGGAATTGAATCGTCTGTACCAGTCCCATTCTATTCCTTCCCATAGTTGTGTTATACGGTTTCTGATTTCAGTTTCATCCGGTTCTTCTCTGTTGAAGTATTGTCTTGCTGTAAGCAGACCTTGTGCCAGAAAAGAAGTTTCTACTAAATCACCTCCATTATCGAATTCACTGAAAGGAATAGTTTTACCGGTCACACCATTGAGCCAGTGGGGCCATGCTCCATGGAAGCGATCAACCTGGGCAAGGAAAGCGGTAATTTTAAGCATCCTTGCAATTCCTTCTTCGCGGGATATAAAACCACGTTCTATTCCTACCGGTATAGCCATTATACCAAATCCTGAGCCTCCACTGGTGACAACATCCCCTGAAGTATTTCTTTCACGTGCGAGTCCTGATACCGGATGTGCGAAGTCCCAGAAATATCTGAAAGTATACTCCTGAACCATATCCAAAAACTCATCATCACTAAATTCCCTGGTATTAGCCCCTACCGGGAAAGAGTATTCTGAAATTTGATTCGATTGGTTAATTGATGCTACCTGATAAGAGATACTATAATTAGGGTTACATACCCAGTGAATGTACCCGGTGTCGTTTGCCGGTACCAAACCAATTACTTGATAAGTTTCACCCTGATCATTCGATGCCCGTACCTGGTATCCGTTTAAATTGGTTTCGGGATTTTTATTCCAGAGAATCTCAATATGACTATCATATCCTATAGCCCTCACTCCCTGTGGCACTGAAGTTAATGGAGAAAATCCGGAGCCTTTAAAAACTCTTATATCATCAATGAAAAGTGTATGTGTTTGTCCATCAGCAGCTCCCTGTCGGAATCCCACTGTTTTGATTTTAGTAAAATCTACAGCATCGCCGGCTTCGAGAAAAACCTCCATTGGAATAGTTATACGTTTCCATACTCCCGGAGGCAGATCTCCGAAATAGGGTTGAAGTGAGTGGAAAGAAGTCTTTCTGTTCTGGACATCCTCCATGAAAATTGTAATATACTGATCTGAATTAAGCCCAAATTTGGAGTATACCAGAAAATGCAGGGTATCGGTGTCAGTAAGGTCTTTTTCTGTCCAATTCAAACCCGCGGAAATTGCTATCCAACTGCCACCACTCACAGAACGCCATTTTAACCGAAGACTGTTAAGTCCCTGTGCAGCTTCCATGTCAGATTCAACGGGAAACTTCCTCAAATCAGATCCCATTCTTTCAAGTTCACTTGGAGAGGTCACTTCCATCCAACTATAGTCATACATAATAGGATCAGGACTATCTTGAAAATACAGGTAGCTTTGTCCTTTAATAGCGGGACTATTAAAGAAAAACCACAAAATAGACAGGAGTATGGCCGTTATACGCATTCTTTAGGTTCTTTTTGTTTAATTAAAACAAATAAGGGTGACATAAATTTGCCACCCTTTAATTCAAAACCGGAATATTTTCCTGTTACTTAATTAATTACCTGATCTTACTTCCTTTAACTGCAAAGAAGAATATGTAGAGGTAACTTACTGCAGGTACAAGAAATGCCCAGGTATAATCGTAACTGTCGGCAATTATTCCCATGATAGGAGGCAGGATGGCACCACCGCATATCATCGTATTTATAACTCCCGAGGCAGTGCTTAGTTCACCTGCATCAAGATCTTTTACTGCCAGTGTAAATATGTTGGGGAACATGATGGAGTTAAACAGTCCGATTGAAACGACTGTCCATACGGCCACATATCCTGTGCTGTAAGTGGTATATAAGGCAAGTGCTGCGGCTATCAGTGCAAATACTGCCAAAGTTCTTGCTGCCTTACCCGAACCAATCTGCATGATTAAAAAGTTGACTACTGAAACACCCAGGAATATTAGTCCTATGTTCCATGACCAATCGGTTACAAATGATCCGGATATGAATGCAAGCACCAGTACCGGCAATGCATACAGTAGTTTTTGATTGAGGCTTGCTTTTGAGAACATGAATGATCCGAAGAAACGTCCAACCATGGCACCTCCCCAGTAGATAGCAACATATTTAGCCGCCTCTGTAGCTGTCAGTCCGGCTGTTTTTACGAAGTAATTTATCATAAGGCTACCGTTACCTGCCTCAGCACCGACATAAAAGAATATTGCCAATGCACCGAGGAGTACGTGAGGATATTTCCATACGCTCTTTCTTTCGGTACTTGTGCTTTGAATTTCAGGAAGCCTTATGGCCATAATGAGTAATGCAATGAGAAGTATTATCACCGCCATAATAATGAAGGGCATTTGCACTGTCTCGGCTTTCTGAACTTCAGACAACATATCGGAAGCTCCTGTAAATATGAACACTCCTATAATCCACGGAGCCAGCATAGTGGCTATTGAATTGAGAGCCTGAGTCAGGTTGAGTCGGCTTGATGCTGTTTCTTCAGGACCTAAAGCAGTTACATAAGGATTGGCAGCTGTTTGAAGAAATACTACTCCTGCTGCAAGCACAAATGTTGATACCAGGAATAATGGGAATGACGGAATAGCAGCTGACGGGTAAAATAGGAAAGCCCCCAGAGCCATAAGGAATAAACCTATTACTAATGTACGTTTATAACCAATCTTCTTTATATACAGTCCAATAGGGATTGATATAAAAGCATATGTAATAAAGAATGCAAAGTTGAGTAGTTGTGCTTCAAATTCACTAAGGGCAAAGATGTCTTTTACTTTTGCGCTTAGAGTAATTATAAAAGTGGTGGCAAATCCGAAGATAAAAAATATCGAACTAATTACCGACATGCCTACTTTGTAACTGTTCGATTGCTGTTGGGTATTCTCTGTTCGGACACTCATTGCTTTTAAGGTTTGGTTAATACTAATTATGAAAACAAAAGTAGCATAAAGGTATTAATATTTTGTATCTCACTTAGAGAATTAACGCTGCCTTGATTAAAAAGCTTGTCCAAATCTGAGGTAATCGAGCATAAGGGCAGCATCATTATTACTGACGCCATTTGCAATAAGATGTCTGCGGTCTTTATTGTAACTCTTGATGAAAGATTTCTGCCCGTCGTTTCTTGCTTCTATGCTTTGCCGGTATAGTTTTAAAGCCCGACCCCTATCCTTAAGGGCAAATGCCACATGCCCTGCATTCATAAGATCGGTTCCATTCGGATCCATTTCAAGTAATTGCTCGTAATAATTGTTTGCCTCTTCAATCCTGTTAAGCAAAAATAAACACCAGGCAACAGGACGCATAGCGGATGAAGATCCGGGTTCAGAGAATTCTATCCTGTAGAAATATTCAAGTGCCTGCTCCGGTTTATCCAGCTCCAGGTAGCATGTTCCGATTGAAGCATTAACTCTGATATTATCCGGCTCCAGGCTGTGAAGTTCCAGGTAACAATCAAGGGCTTGTTCAATATCGCCTGTAGCCATACTGCACTGAGCTATTTTACGTAAAATCCATTTGTGATTGGTGTCGAATAAGTCGGCTCTCTGATAAAGTATTATGGCTTCGTTGTATAGTCCTTTCATCTGCTTGCAATAACCGGCTTTTTCATAGAGTTCGGCATAGTTGCTTCCAATTTCTATCATGTAGTTAAATACCTGAAGGGCATTGTCATAATTGCCGCTATCAAAGAAATAATACGCAACTGACCTGTAGAAATCGGGATCCTCGAAGAGTGTTGTAAAGACTGTCGATTCCTGCACTTCGAGCCGCTTCTGGAATATATCACCAATTTCATTTTTTAAAGGATGAAGCTTGAAGAACCTGTATAAATCCTGAGTGTACTGAATTATGATTCTCTTTTTACCCAAGGCCGGATCAGACTGCTCTTCCTCTTTAAGCTCACGTAATTGCTCGGCTTCGCTTTCAAACATTTGCATTATCATTTGCTTTTGAGCATCGGGCATGTAAGGCATATTCAGAATGAAAGAGAATTTATCTGAGTTGCACATGTAGGTTTGGAGATCAATGCTCGACAGCAAGATATCGGTTAATGATTTATCTTCCTTTGACAGTGCCTGCTGAACAGCGTAATTAGTGGAATAGAATGGAATGAACCAGTTTGGTACTTCATTGAAGAACGGGAAAGATTTGAGCATCGCAAAAGCGTTCAGGAAAACGTCAATGCCTTCCATCTGCATTTCAGATAGCTCTTCAAGTTTCCTTGTAAGACCCGGTTGACTATCGAAAAACTTTTCCCAGTCAGGATTCTTATCTATTGGATCTCCCTTTTCCATTAATTTATCGAAGTCGAGTTTCTCGTATAACTCAGCATTCAACTTTATAACCTGGGGAAGGATTTCTTCATTTAGCTTGCGCGAATAGCGCTCCGAGTCCCTCGAACGGTAAAATTGTATAATAACTCCCAGTGCGTCTTCTTTAAATGTCGGATTTTCTTTTAAAGACAGAATTCTGTTATATAGCGGCTGATAGTATTGTATTCTTTTATCATGCAATAGTATGCTGATGATTATTCCGAACAATGCTCTTTGTGAAATCTGGATATCCGGGTGGTCATACAGATTTATCATCACGTTGATTCTTCTTACATCAAAACATCTGACTGTCCCTAGAGTGAGGGCACTTACCATCATGGATTTCTCGAACCAGGGTATGGATGAACTGTTAAAAATTCTTCCCATAATCTGCTCGTCGTTTTCCGAAAACTTATCAGTGAGCCAGAGGTTGAAGAAAACCCTTGAAATTGCCTGTCTGTGGTTCTTGGCAGTTTCACTTTCTGTTTCATCGTCAAAAAGTGATGCACTCCTTAATATATCCTGAAGTTCATTGTCGAACGATAACCCGAGTAAATTTTGTGAGAGGTCTTCCTGTTCTTTCTGCGCATGTTTTTCAAGATCGGCTTTTATGGCAGATAACTTACTACCTGATTGTTCCAGGAAATGCAGTTTCATCATATCGGCAACCTCGTACAATGATACCATCAAATGGTTAAATATATTCTTGCCCATGGGATCATCAACTCCCTTGCCTGTGTATGCGAGAATGTTGTTATATGTAAACCTGACTTCATCGAGAGATGGCTGAAATCTTTCGACAGAGATTTTCGACATAAATTCAATGGCTTCATGTATGCGAAGTTGCCTCAGTAGCTCGAGTACTTTATTATGCCATTGTTCGGTTTCGTAAATATTCATTACAGCTATTATGTTTAATAAAGATAGTTCAAAAATCATGCATAATTCAAATTACTGACAAAATAGCAGAATACTCCCACAAAGGCTTAACAAAAAAATCCCCTGTTTTTTATATATTGCCGTAACTTTTATAAATTGAGGCCGTCTAACGTGTTGATACTTCAACTTTTCATGCTATGCTTAAAAACTATATCCAAAGCGCTGTCAGAAATTTTCGAAAAAACAAGTTTTACTCTTTAATAAACATACTGGGGCTTTCGCTGGGAATTACCGCTGCTGCCTTTATTATGCTGTATATTGCCGAAGAGGAACAGTATGATAAACATTTCAAGAATCATGAGACTATATTCAGATTAGAAAGCGACTTTACCATTAACAATAAGCATGATAAATTCGCATATACTTCAATGGCACTGGGTCCTGCTTTCAAGATTGAAATGCCTGAAGTGATGGCTTTTTGTCGTTTTCTGGATAATAGTAATATACTTTTAAAGTATGAGGATAAGGAATTCTATCAGAAACGCGCATACTTTGCCGATTCTACCGCTCCTACTATGTTTCCTATTGAATTTGTTGAAGGTGATGCGGCAAAATCACTGACTCACCCTTTTACCATAATTATATCGGAATCAACCGCCAAAAATTATTTCGGAGATGAATCCGCTTATGGCAAAACCTTACTGAGTGCCGAAGGAAGAGGATATAAAGTAACCGGAATTTTCAAGGATCTTCCGGGTAACACACATATGCCATATGATGTTCTTATATCAATGGAATCACTTGCTACCATGTATGGCCGGGAGAATTTTAATAGTCTTGAACCGGGACGTTTCTGGAATGTTGGCGTAATTACTTTTATTCAGGTGGCTAAGCCATCCGATATCAATATTGTGCAAGTCAGGTCTAAGACCTTCTATGAAAAGTACATGAAGGACGTTGGATTACAATTGAATGCGACATTTGAGTTAATGACCACTCAACTCGATAAAGTCCACCATTCGGGCAAAGGGTTAACGGGTGATTTTCCTGCAGGTAACAAGAACTATATGATTATACTTGGGATAATCGGATTTATGATTCTGTTACTGGCAGCAATTAATTACATGAATCTGGCAACCGCAAGGGCTGCTAACAGAGCAAGGGAAATCGGACTTCGTAAAGTGTCGGGAGCAACCAGGAGGCAACTTGCCTGGCAGTTTATAACCGAAAGTTTACTGTTATCGGTTGTAGCTTTGGCTGTTTCCTTCGTTTTAATCAGCGTATTACTGCCATTTTTTAATGAAATGGCCGACAAGCAGCTAAAGCTGGATTTCCTGCAGGATCCTCAAATATACCTCATCATTATCGGGATTGCTTTATTGACTGGTTTTGTTTCGGGTATTTATCCGGCAGTTTATCTTTCACATTTCCAACCTTATACTGTTCTTAAAGGCAAAATCAGAATCGGAAGACAGAGTGGTGTTCTTCGTAAAGCTCTTGTAACTTTTCAACTGATTATTTCAGTAGTGATGATTACAGGTACTCTGATAATCTATAGCCAGTTAAGCTATATGCGTAAGGCAGACCTGGGTTTTGACAAGGAGAATATTATGGTTATGGAAGTCAGGGATACTACCTTCAGAAGGAAATTGGATAATTTCAGAGCTGAGTTGGAGCAAAATCCCAATGTTCTCAAGACTGCCGTTTCTTCTACAGTACCGGGAGAAGGATTTGGAATTCAGGTAATGCTTGTAGAAAAGGAAGGTAAGATGGAAGAATTTACACTTACAAATATTCCGTGCGATCACGATTTTCCCGAATTATTGGGCCTGGAATTCGTAAAAGGTAGAAGTTTCAGCAGGGATATGAAAACCGACGATACACTGGCAATTATAGTAAATGAAGCTACTGTGAGAGCTCTTGAATGGGGCGATGATGCAATTGGTAAGAAGATAAATATGGATTTCGGACTTGATGGAACCGGTGGTACTCCAAGGAAAGTTATCGGTGTGGTTAAGGATTTCCATATTACATCTCTACATAACAAGGTGGAACCTATGGTTCTGTATATTCCCAGATTCCCAATGCAATTGTTGACAGTCAGACTTAAAGACGGTTCTGCGCAGAACACGATCGATTATGTTAAATCAAAATGGGAGAGTTTTGGTAACAACCGACCATTTGAGTACTACTTCCTTGATGAAAACTTTGATAGTAAATACGCAGCCGAAGCTAAGCTTGGCCAGGTATTCGCTTCCTTTGCAATCTTATCCATATTTATTGCTTTGCTGGGATTGCTTGGCCTGTCGTCATTCGTCACAACCCAAAGAACCAAAGAGATTGGAATCCGAAAAGTACTTGGTGCATCAGCAGGTGGTATAATGGGCTTGCTTTATAAGGAGTCTGTAATCCTCGTTTTTATAGCCTGTGTGGTTGCTTTGCCTCTATCGTGGTACTTAATATCAGGATGGCTGGACAACTTTGCATATCATATTTCGCTGTCGTGGTTTACATTCATTGGCTCAATGATGATTGCCGTTGTTGTGTGCATACTTTCAGTCAGCTACCATACACTAATGGCAGCAAACAGTGATCCCGTTAAGTCAATAAAATACGAATAAGATTGGGTGATGACCCGTATTTCAGCTCTTGTGATGGTCTGAAATTCCGTTTTGATTCTGAATTTCTTTAGACCGGATAGTGTAATAATTCAAACCTTCTTCAGTCGCAATCCCCCTGATGAAATTCTCAAACATTACTTCGAACAGAAGTTTGAATGAAAACTTTTCAGGTGGGAAGAACACCGGGTTGTGTAAATCAATAAGCCTGCTGATATAAATCCTTGAAAGTAGTTCAATACTCAGGTCTTTTCTGTACATCCCCTGGGAAATGCCTTTATGTATATTGATTTTTATTTTTTCAAAGATGAAATCTATTCTATCCTCTATGTGCTGCTGATAGATTTCAGGATACCTTTCCTGCAATTCAAGTGTAACACTTGGTGATAACTCGTTGAATCTATGACTGATTTCGTTACTTACAGTTAATAAGATGTCAATAGCATTGTAATCGTCGAAATTGTACTTTTCGAATATCGACATAAAAGATCCTCTTTCATGTTCAAGTACCTTTTCAACAAGTACATTTTCATCGGGAGCTATCTCCATAAGATCTTCCAGATCTATTGACAGGAAATTGCAGATAGTTTCGAATGTTACATTCCCAATTCCTTGTTTTAATGATAGTTCTCTAACTCCCGACAGTATATGGTGTTTATCCATTAAAGTTTAATGATTTATAAATCATGTAAAAAATTGCGCGAATTTAAGAAAAAAACTTCAAGGTGTGTATATTACCTTCTTTGTCGTAACCTTATTGTCAGCCTCTAAAACGAAGTAATAAACACCTGCCTTAAGGAAAATTCCTTCAGCTTCAAGCGTTTTGGAGTATTTGCCCGGCATCATAGTTTTTGCCTGGATTAAGTTGGCTATTGTCCTGCCGGTTATATCTTTAACCTTTAATGAGATGTGCGACTTCCTGGTAAGCTTGAATGAGAATGACGTACTTTTATTGAAAGGATTTGGTACTACCGCTGTTTCAGAGTAAGGAGCCGTTGCCGACAGATTATCGCCCGTAATAGTTGGATCAACAATTGCTGTCATTATTTTCATCTGACCATTATGCAGTCTTGTCCATATTGGTCTTACTATGTCGTTTACTGCTGAAATATTGTTATAATCTCCAAAGAATTGACCGGATGTGGGAATAAAAGGCTCTTCACTGACTTTAAAGTTGGTGAAAGTTTCTCCACCATCTTCTGAGACTGCCATATACACATCGGTTGCATTGTCAGAATGGTTGCGCCGGTCATAAAACACAAACCAAAGTTTACCGGTTGTCTGGTCAACAGTCATCCATGTAAAGAACTGTTGTTTCCCGGGTTCATCATCATTTACTCTTACAGGAGTGCTCCATGTAGTCCCTCCGTCAGTAGATTTAGTCAGCCAAACATCAGTATCGTTTGGCCCAAAGCGCTGATCAGTATAGTTTATATAAATTGTACCTCTGTTTGGACCATTGCTTCTGTCACAATCGGTTACAGGCATTCCGTTGCACCTGCTTATACCCGGTATATCTATTGCCCAACCTCCGGGATGGTCTGCTACAAATATATCTTCATCGAGCCATGTGTTTCCTCCATCAAGTGACCTGTCGAAAACAATGCCTGCCGGCCCTGACCATGAAACATAAATTTGTCCTTCGGGCCCAACAGTAGGTACAGCACCTTCTGTTGTGTTATCATCATCAATGCAATCACCCGCAACCTCACTCAGCCTGACGGCTTCCGACCATGTTTCACCCAAATCAGTTGATTTAGAAAAACGTATAATGCTTGAATCATTGGGATTGGAAGAACCATAGGTATCAAACTGCGTCCATGTTACATAAATTTCATTGTTGTATGGATTTACCACTGCCCATTCTTTGTCTTGTGCCTTGCCGGGAATGTGCCCGATACCGCTTCCACCGGTCCATGTGTTCCCCATATCACCGGTTCGCTGAACTACAATACGATCAATCCATTCACCCTGAGGAGGATTACTGAGATGGAAGAAGTAGAAGTTACCTGTTGTGTCTACTATTATACATGGATCTCCCCAAACACCAAGTTCGCTGCTCTCAAGATATTGGTTGCTGTTCCATGTTATACCACCATCAAGTGAAGTATGGTACCACCAAATATTGTTGGCTGCTACAATTCTTTGAGGATTCCGCGGATCAATCATTATCGAAGGCTCATTCGGACTATCATAATTGGTAATTTCAATATTGGGATGCTGCGCATTCAATAGAAGCGGCATTAGGAAGAGAAGAAATGATGAGAGTGATTTCATGATCTTAATGATTAAAGCAATCATCAAATGTATTGATTTTTTTTGTGCTATTTTTGCCCCTAAGGCATTGATGTCCTGTAAGCATATTCTATAATCCCGGTTGACATATAACAACTTGATAATGAAAAAGATCGAAATGCATTGGCAAATACTGATTGCTCTAGGGCTAGGTATACTTGCAGGTATTTATGCTACCGAGTGGGTGCAATACGTTAGCTGGATTGGTGATCTGTTTCTCAGGCTGCTGAAAATGATAATTATCCCTCTGATTGTAAGTTCTATAATATCAGGAATAGCCGCCATTGGCAGCGCTGAAGGTATAGGCAGACTTGGCTGGAAAACTCTTTCGTTTTATATGGTGACAAGTCTGTTTGCTATATTATTAGGTCTGTTTATAATAAATATGGTGCAGCCGGGAGTGGGAGTGGATTTTTCATTCGCACAAAAGGTTGAGACTATGCCTGTCGCTAATCAGTCAATCGGACAATTGCTATTGAACAGTATCCCCGAAAATTTCTTTTTTAGTCTTTCGGAAGGACAGATGCTCCCAATAATTCTTTTTTCTATGGTCTTTGGATTCTTCACAAATATGGTAGAAGAAAAGCCGAGAAAAGTAATTGTGAACTTCTTTGATGCTGTAATGCAGGTAATTATGAAAATAACTATGGCAATCATTAAGCTTACTCCTTATGGAGTATTTGCAATTATGGCTACCGTTATTTCAAAATACGCCTCTGATGGGGAAGCATTACAGAAGATTGCTTCAAGCTTAGGGCTCTATATGATTTGTGTTATAATGGCTCTTGCAACTCACACATTCGTGACTTTGCATTCCATTGTTTATATACTCGCAAAGGTTAATCCTTTAAAGCACTTCAGAAATATGTCGGTTCCATTGCTGACCGCCTTCTCTACTTCATCTTCAAACGCTACTCTTCCTTTAACAATTGCAGCTGTAGAGAAAAAAGACGGTGTGTCACCAAAAATTGCAAGTTTCACTCTCCCATTAGGAGCAACCATCAATATGAATGGTACAGCGTTATATGAGTGCGTTGCTGTTATGTTCATCTCTCAGGCTTATGGTATTGATTTGAGTTTCGCACAGCAGTTAACAGTTGTCTTAACAGCATTGCTTGCGGCAATTGGCTCTGCGGGAATCCCGATGGCAGGTATTGTTATGATGACAATTATACTGTCAGCTGTCGGATTACCCCTTGAAGGAATTGGTCTTATCCTTGCAGTTGATCGTCTTTTGGATATGTTCCGCACTACTGTAAATGTTTATGGGGACACTTGCGCAGCCGTGGTTGTTGCTAAATCAGAAGGTGAAAAATTACTTATTTGAAAATCAGTGTGTAATAATTATTATAAAAATGAAAAAGTCTATCACTTCTTCCTTAATCTTTTTTAGTCTTTTATGCTCGTTGAATGTCCTTGGTCAGGACTGGCAGACTTTTTATGAGAAGTCGAACTATCTCAGAACCCCGCGATATAATGAAACTGTTGAATATTGTGAACGACTCGACAGGGCATCAGCAAATATAAGCATGGTAAGCCTTGGTATAAGTCCGCAAGGACGAGAAATACCGATGCTGATTGTAGATAAAGATGGCCTTTCGAATCCGGAATTAATAAGGAATAAAGGGCGGCTTGTAGTATTGATTCAATCTTGTATCCACCCGGGAGAACCTGATGGAAAGGATGCCTCACTTATGCTTCTGAGGGATATAATAATCGACAAAAAGCATAAAGGCTTGCTTGATAAAGTAAGCTTGCTGGTAATTCCTATTTTTAATGTTGATGGACATGAGCGTTTTGGCGCATATAACAGGATAAACCAGAATGGTCCGGAAGAAATGGGCTGGCGTACTAATGCTCTGAATCTGAATCTAAACAGAGATTTTCTTAAAGCAGAAGCCCCTGAAATGAAGCACTGGCTTAAGATGTATAATACATGGTTACCTGATTTCTTTATTGACATACATACAACTGATGGGGCTGATTATCAGTATCATGTTACTTATGACGTTGAGAAATACGGTAATCTTGATTCAGGTATATCAAGATGGTTAAATGATATTTATGAAACCAGGCTTACCAAAGGAATGCTTGACAATGGTTACCTGATATTTCCATACATACAGTTCCGTAAATGGCATGATCCCCGCAGCGGATTACGTAAAGGTGCTGCATCACCTTTGGTATCAACCGGATATGCTGCAGCACAGAACAGACCTGCAGTGTTAGTGGAAACTCACATGCTTAAAGACTATAAGACCAGAGTTTCGGCAGCTTATGCTTTAGTGGTTGAAACTCTTGAAATTTTGAATCATCAGAGTGAGACTATTAAGACCTTAATCAGTATGGCTGACAAGTCAACTGAATCTGCTAATTTCAGAAAGGAGCCATTGCCAGTTTCTTTCACTACAAGTAGAACAGATAGTATAATGGTCGATTTTAAAGGATTTGAATATACTACTCAGAAGAGTGACCTTACCGGGGGCGAATGGTTCAAATATGACCCTACTAAGCCGGTCACTATGCGAGTACCCTTTTTTGCTAAAGTAAAATCTGAAAAGACAGTAAAGCTCCCGCAGTTTTATATTGTTCCGGTTGAATGGACTGATGTGATTGATAAACTCCAACTACATGGTGTTAGTATGCAGGAACTTGGCAAGGATAGCATGATGTTGGTTACTGTTACCCATTTTAAAGATGCAGAGTTTAGTAAAGAGCCGAATGAAGGCCGTCACATGGTTAGTGTGTCCACTGAAGAAAGGAAGGAATCACGCCTGTATCATAAAGGATCACAAATAGTACCGGTTAATCAGCGAGCCGCAAAGATTGCAGCATTCCTTCTTGAACCAACAGCTTCAGGATCTTTGGTTGAATGGGGATACTTCAATGCGGTTTTTGAACAGAAGGAATATTCCGAAACTTATGTTATGGAACCTATGGCGCGAGAAATGCTTGCCAATGATCCTCAATTAAAGAAAGAATTCGAAGAGACTGTTAAAAATAACCCTGAATACAACAATCAGTGGACTATGTTAAACTGGTTTTACAACAGGTCAAAATACTCAGATATTAATTATATGGTCTATCCGGTCGGTAAAGTCTATTAATAAAAAAGCCATTGCTTATTGTTTTCGCAATGGCCCTTTTTGCTTTAGTAAAAACCGATCAAATATGGTTTTAGTAGGTCAGACGTTTTTCTTTGCGAGATAAAAATCAACCATCTCGTAGTCACTTTTTTCTCTTTCTTTCATTTCCCCGACTGTGCGTGGAGGAGGGACAATTACTTTATCACCGGGTTGCCAGTTTAATGGCAGTGCAACGCTGTGCTTCTCTGAAACCTGCATAGCTTTGAGAACCCTGAGTATTTCATCCATATTTCTGCCCACATTAAGTGGATAGTACATAATCAGTTTAATCTTGCGGTTAGTGTCAATAAAGAACACTGCACGTACTGCGGAAGTCTCACTCTCATTAGGTTGTATCATTCCATAAAGCCGGGCAACCTTCATGTCGATGTCGGCAATAATTGGGAACTTCATTAATATTCCGAGGTTTTTGTGCACGTTCTGCACCCATGCCAGATGTGCATGTACGCTGTCAATGCTTAATCCTATAAGCTTGCAGTTGAGTTCGGTAAATTCATCTTCTCTAACTGCGAATCCCGACATTTCAGTAGTGCATACCGGCGTAAAATCTGCAGGATGAGAAAACATCACCACCCAGCTGCCCTTAGCGAATTCTGAGAACTTTAAATGTCCCTGCGTTGTGTTAGCTACAAAATCGGGTGCTATATCACCAATTCGCGGCATTCCTGATCTCCCCTGCTCAAGGTTAGTGTCCATATTTTAAGTTCTTTAAATTTTAATTAGTTTAACAGACTAGTTTATCCCCGGCCGCACATTCGGCAGCCTTTCTGGAATTCCATCAAAACTAACAACTCGTATATGGATTTGTTTCCCGGCTCTAATTGAAAACATAGATACCGGCTTATTCTTGGTAGATCCCGGATTATTCTTTGAACCGCAATATAACTTCAACAATCTCAGAACGGTTTCCTATTCTCACAGGAGGCCCCCAGGAGCCGAATCCGTTTGAAACATAAAAATGTGTGTCGCCCTTCTTTAAATATCCACGACTTACCTCAAAAATAGCTTCAGTTATGTAGTTCAAAGGCCATAGCTGACCATGATGGGTATGTCCGGAAAATTGTACATCAACATCTGCTTTTACCACACTATCAAGATCAAATGGCTGATGATCGAGCATTATTATTGGCAAACCGGAATCCCGGCCATTTAATAAGGCGTCTATTGTCTTACGATTAGTTTTTGATCTGTCTTCTCTGCCAACAATGTAAAAGGCATCAGCTATTTTTACGCTTGTGTCGCGAAGAAAACTGATGTTATGTTTTTCGAGATAATCAACAGCTTCATCTACTCCACCGATGTATTCATGGTTACCTGTTATGGCATACACTCCCATTGGGGCTGTTAGTTTCTTCAGAACGTCACCCATATCGTGCCGTATAACCGGTTGCAGATCTTCATCAACAATGTCGCCGGCCAATAATACGAGGTTGGGATTTATTCTCTCTATCTCCTTTACAAGCTTCGTCATTCGCCTCGGCCCAATTACTGTCCCCATGTGAATGTCAGAAACCAATGCTATCTTAACTTCCTTTAAACCATTGGCTTGTTTGTTTATTTTAAGATCTAACATCCTGACAGCCGGATTGATAGCATTTATATGACCGATTGCTACAGTAACTATCGCAACGCCAAGACCTAAAATAAAAAGTGTAGTCTTAAAGTTCTGAGAAATGAGAGATACCGGCAGAAAATGAATAAAGTAATTAGCAAGTCGTATTATATCGACAAACAAGACTATAAGAAATAAATACAGCATCACTGCAAGCCAAAAAGAACCTATCCATGTAAGCACATCAGTGACAACTGAAAGATGAACTCTTTCAATGAATCTGCCTAAAACATATGTGGAAACGATAAACCAAAACGCGATAGTAAACCATGTCCTTATTTCACTTTCCTGCGGAAGCAGCTTAATTCCACGGGTATAGATGTAGTAGTTTACAAGAAAATATACCAGGAAAACAATACTAAAGAAGATAACGAACATCCTTGTCCTCATTAAATTTAATTTCTACAGTAAAACTTAGTTACAGAAAGAAACAATTAAATCAATGCCTGGATTGAATAAATTTCATCAGATCTTCTTTCGAAGAACTAAAAGTGAGCGAATCGGCTATCAAATAGTAATTTTCCCGGTCAAGAGTATATTCATATGCGTATTTCGCTATCTCAAGTTTGTTGGCATCAAAAGATAACAGTGCAATAATTTCTTTAAGTTGCTGTGTTCTTATACAAGGATTAAGCTTCAATATGTTCTTGATTATCGTGATCTTAGTGTCGTCAAAGCTTTCATACCTGATAGTTTGAAGCATGTTCTCAAAGTCTCTTTGGGTGATACGGCATGGACCATTCATCCCCTGGCCGTTATTGTTGAAATTACCATCATGGTATTCGTTATCATGAATAGGGTTATTGTAATTGTTATCACCATGACTTGGAGGAAGATAATCAATAGGGTATGAGAGTGAATTCTTCTCCTGCAGATAGTCATAAAGCAGGAAAGCGGTTGACATGTGCATAAAGGAGTCGAACACATCATAGAAATTTTCTTTATCAACTGTATTTTGGTATGACATCTTGGCAAACTCCAATTTATCAAAGTCATTTTTAAGAATATCGGCAATACTCTTTACTTGCAAAGTGTTAAGACACTCATCAAGAGCCAGGATTTTGGCCATCTCAAATTTCTGGCTTTCTGATCTGGCTGCAGTTATTGCTTTGTGCCTTTGACGGAACAAATTATCGGGCATGGCAGTCCGGCAATTGCGGTTATTAAATCCGGGTTGGGCAAATCCGGAGAACACGACGAATAGGAGTAGTATTGTTAAACGGGCTTTCATAATTTTTTATATAAATTTTTAAGACTTGTTTCTATGATTTCATCCATTCAAATAATCGATAATGCTCGTCTGTCATTCCAATCTTCCGGTAAACTTTCCGGGCATTCAAATTTGTATTATCTACATAAAGTCTTATTCCTGCTACATCTGACTTCTTACTAACAATCTCTTTAATGAAAGTATACATTTTCGTGAATATGCCTGACTTCCGCATTTCATATGTGACATAAACTGACTGAATCCACCATACCCAGTTGCTTCGCCAGTCACTCCATTCAGGTGTAATCATTAAACATGAAACAACATCACCGTTTACTTCGCCTACAATATAAAATCCTTTTTGGGAATCGCTAAAGACTGATTTAACCCCTGATGTAACCGTAACTCTATCAAGATCAAGATTTTCGGTCTCCTTAGCCATTTTTAACTGACTATCAATAATAAATGCTTCGTCATCAATAGTTGCATACCTTACCCTGACAATATTCATACAATATGTTGTTAATCAGATAATTAATATTAAGAATGATATGAATGGCAATCCCCCGAAAATGTTTATTTTTGCACTTCCATTTTTTGCTGCATCACAAAAGGATTGTCAAGCAAATATAGCAGAAAATTCTAATATCAAAAATCGGGGGCATTATGAGCGAACAGATTAAGCATGAATGTGGTATTGCAATGGTGAGATTATTAAAGCCCCTGGAGCATTATCAGGGTAAATACAATACCAACACATGGGGACTTAATAAACTCCATCTGCTGATGGAAAAGCAACATAACAGAGGCCAGGATGGAGCAGGAATAGCATGTATTAAACTTGATCCCGTGCCCGGACAACAATATATCAGCCGGCACCGGTCAAACACTAATACTCCTATTGGCGATGTTTTCATGGCAGCATATTCCGAAATCAATGAATATAAAAAAGGGCACCCCGGATTGTTACCTGATCTTCAGGATCTGAAATTAAAGACGGGATTTGCCGGAGAACTATTTATGGGACATTTAAGGTATGGAACTTTCGGAAACACCGGAGTGCAGTACCTCCATCCCGTGCACCGTGCAAATAACTGGATGACCCGAAATCTTCTGCTGGCCGGTAATTTCAATATGACTAATGTTGATGAACTTTTTAATAGGCTTGTAAACCTTGGCCAGTATCCTGTACATACTTCCGATACGATTACCATTCTTGAGAAAATAGGGCATTTCCTTGATGAGGAAAACGAAAGGCTATATGAACAGTATAAGTCAGAAGGTTATAGTAAAATAGAAGCTACTCCTTTAATTGCCTCAAATCTTGATATTAAGGGAATACTCAGCAGTGCTTCGGCAAGTTGGGATGGTGGTTACGCAATAGCAGGAATGTTTGGTCACGGAGATGCATTTGTATTTCGTGATCCTTCAGGTATACGACCCGCATTCTATTATCAGGATGATGAAGTTGTGGCAATTGCTTCCGAAAGACCTGTAATTCAGACAGCTTTCAATGTACCGTTTAGCACGATAAAAGAGATAAATCCAGGACATGCTCTCATAATCAGGAAAAATGGTTCGGTTGAGATGGCACAAGTGCTTGAACCACAGGAAAAAAAGGCATGTTCATTTGAACGTATTTATTTTAGCCGTGGTACTGACGTTGACATATACAGAGAAAGAAAACACCTTGGGAAAGCATTAACCCCTGCAATACTTGATGCCGTTGACCACGATATTAAGAATACAGTATTTTCATACATTCCCAATACAGCAGCTGTTGCGTATTACGGATTGATTGAAGAATTAAATAATTTCTGCAATAAGCTCAAAAAGGAGCAACTTCTGAAAGAAGCTGCAACACTGACCCCGGAAAGAGTTGAAGAGATAATGAACTTAAAGCCGCGTATGGAAAAAGTGGCTGTTAAAGATATTAAGCTCAGGACATTCATAACTCAGGACAATGCCCGCGATGATCTTGTCGCCCATGTTTACGATGTTACATACGGAATCATTAATACCGGTGTTGACAACCTCGTGGTTGTTGATGACTCAATAGTCAGAGGAACAACATTACGCAAGAGTATCATTAAGATACTTGACCGACTTGGACCAAAAAAGATAGTGATAGCTTCATCTGCTCCCCAAATAAGGTATCCTGATTGTTATGGGATTGATATGGCCAAACTTGGTGATTTTATTGCTTTCAACGCAGCAATCGAGTTACTGAAAGAAAATAACAAGCACCATGTAATCAATGATGTCTACAAGAAGTGTAAGGAGCAGGAGGATTACCCCAAGGAACAGGTTGTAAATTATGTTAAGGAAATCTACAAGCCCTTTACAGCCAATCAGATTTCAGCAAAAATTTCAGAACTTGTCAAACCTCAGGGTTGTCATGCTGAAGTTAAGATTGTTTTCCAGACAATCGAAGACCTGCATCAGGCAATTCCAGGGCACACAGGCGATTGGTACTTTACAGGAAACTATCCTACTCCGGGTGGAAATAAGGTAGTCAACAGGTCGTTTATAAACTACATTGAAGGTAGAAATGAAAGGGCTTACTAAGGTTGCCCTGTATGTTTAATAGACGAACTTTATCTTATTCATTGCATAAAAAACCATTTTAAGCAATAACCAACCATGTGAAAAGCGTGAAATATTGGTTTCACCGTATTTGCGTGCCCTATATCTTATTGGTACCTCCACAAGTTTAAGGTTAAGTTTAGCTGATCCGAATATCAGGTCAAAATCACCGAAAGGATCAAAGTTGCCAAAGTACGACCGGTTGGCAATCAACTTATTATAATTGTTTTTAGAGATTACCTTTGTGCCGCATAGAGTATCCTTAATTCTTTGATTTAAAAGCCACGAGAACATGACGGAGAAAAACTTATTCCCTAATATATTCAGGGTTCGCATTGCTTCATCTTCCATAGGGTAAACCAAGCGTGATCCATTAATATATTCACCCTTTCCGGTTGCAATAGCATTGTAAAATTTGCTTAAGTCTTCAGGCGGTACTGTAAGGTCAGCATCCAGGATCATTAGTATATCGCCTTCTGCTTTTTCAAAACCTAGCCTTACAGCATCTCCCTTCCCTTTGCCTGTTTGAATGTAATATTTTAAATCCCTTTTATCCGACCAGGCTTCACAAACCCTTTTAATCTCGTTTAGTGTGTTATCCGAAGAACCTCCCTCAACAAAGATTATTTCGGTGTGCTTTCCCAGGTCGGGTATTCTTTTAACAGCATCTTCAATATTACCTTCTTCATTTCGTGCCGGCACAATTACGCTCACAGAAAACTCCTTGTTGTCGTGTGGCAATTGTTTTGGTAAACGTGCAATAATATATCCAATAAGGCAAAAGCTGTTAATGAGAGGTAAATGTGCAAGGTACTTATTAAAAAACCAGGAGATTATTGGAATATACAGGGGAAGCAAGTACCTTTTCCCTGTTTTAACGACATCGAAACCTTCAATCTCGAGTAAATTGACCACATCAGACCTGCCCAGCCAGTTCAGCCTCTTGTGTGGCATCTTGAGTTTTAACTTCTGGGCTATTGCCAGAAATGGTTCCCAGAAGAAATTATGGTAGTTGATTATAATCCTGGTATCGGCATTAACTGCTTGTTTTATCGTATTGAAAACCTTCTGAATGTCATTTAAATATCCGAGTGTGTCAGAGATAATCACATAATCAAACTTTTCTTCAAATGAGAATTCTCCCGCATCATGTGCGTAAAATCTTAAATGCGGATAGTTTTTTTGTGCTATTTCAATCATAGCCGATGATATATCAATTCCAACTCCGTATGATGGATTGACCGAGTTGAGTAAAAACCCTGTACCACAGCCAACTTCAAGAACTCTTGAACCTTCCGGAATATTAAAATGATAGAATCTTTTCAGGTCGTTATAGTAATGCCGGCTTTTGCGAATGTATCTGTCTCTTTTCGAAGCTATCTTGTTTAATTGTTCTATCATATGCTTTACTATTTAACATCCCATACCACAACAGCATGGTTATGCGACCAAATTCTTTCAATATGAAGGTTATTGGAGTACGCCTCAATATGTTTGCTAATTTGTGATTCAAAGCCTGCTTCCCCAATTATTCTTATGTTACCCTGATAAAGATGTGCTAGTTCCTTCCATGAAACAGGTTCGTTATCCCAGTTCACCAATCGACCGCTATAAGTATCGAAGATGTAGTAATCAGGATAAAAATTCTCTAATTCATCTGCATATCGCATTCTGCTGTATGCATTGGCAAAGAATTGTGCTGCAATAGGAGAGGGCCCGGGATTTACCCCGATAACTGCATGTTTCATTCCTGCATCTTTATTCATAGCCAGTTGCCATGCATACTCAAAGTGCTTATTATTGTTTATGGTAAACATTCCTGAGAGTTGTGACCTGAATCTGTATCCCATAATCAATATCAGTCCTGTTACAACTATTGCGACCGTAGCTTGTCGCACCCAATGCAGTTTGATTCTCTCTGACAGAATGGTAATCATAATAACCATACTGCATGAAGAAAGGCAAACATAGGGTAAAAGGTAATTTACATTAGGGTGTTTGGCAGTGATAAAGAAGCCTGCAGCCTGGGTAATAAAAATAGCAATAAGTATCCTTAAGGCACCGTCGTTTTCCTTCCTGCCCTTAAATCTTAGAATGGAAAGTATCAGGATGAATACAGCAGATGCCAGAAATGTATACATCAGGAAAGGCTCTCCAATAAGCATTGCTTTCAGATCATTGAAATAGGAGGAAGTATCAATCACTGTTGCCGCACCTGTTCCGTAAATACCTGAGTGTGTAAATAATCTTATTATCCACCATCCCATCGACAGGTATGCAGGTATAATGGGTATTGTGAAGAATATAAATGAGAGTATTGTTGCTTTAATATACCGGAATCTGTTTTCTCTTGTGCGGAATAGCACAAAAGGAATAATCATCAGAGGTAGAAAAATAATTTTTGAGGCAATGCCAAAACCTGAAATTATTCCAAAACCATCGGTATAATAGTGTGTCTTTCGTTTTGCTGCATTATAATACCAATAAAGACAGAACACCCCAAAAGAAATAGAAGCGATCATAAGGACAACCTCCTGCGATATTCTCAGGAATCCATTATATAATAAAAGCGCTGAAAGTAATGGAGTAGACTGAATTAAAAGAGCATACCAAATATTTCGTGTGAAACGATGGACGATTAATCCGATCGAAAGGATAAATAAAACACTTAACCATGCAACCGACCTGTTTAGAATTTTCAGATAATATTCAGGTTGTTGAATCACTGCATCAGCTAATGTTTCACCTCCATAAGGCTTAATCAGGTATGATACTCTAAGGACAACTCCTCCTATGACCTGCATTGGCGTTCCCGGGTGATCCACATGTCCCGAGAGCTTGAATGTTGCCATATTCAGGGAGTTGTACAGATATGCATATGCAGGGTCATAACCACCACCATACCAGATATCCTCTCTTTGTTCGATTCTTCTTAAAGAAGAGAAAATAAGAAAAGCAGGAATTACCAGTAAAGCAATGTATAAGAGCAACTTTCTTACAAGGCCCGATTTATCACTTAGATACATGGCTATTACTTACTTTTTTGATTGTTATATAACCAAATGGCATCTCGACGAATCACCGTGTCGAGTGGTTGATTATGTTTGATCGCCTTTTCCTTCATCAGACTCATCATTTTTTCTGATCCTCTGATCTTCTTTTCAAAAACATCTATTTGTTCAAGGTAATCCGGGTCGTAGTATGAGGTTCTATTAGTGGGAATTACTTTAAAAATAATCATATCCCGACTGTCAATAAGAACAGTAGATGAAGGATCATTCTTTAGCTTATCTATATTCTTAGCAAAATCTACTGATCTAAGAGGGTACGTACTTCTGTTCTTAAGAAGGGCTATATATTCCGCATCTTTAATAATTGGGTAATGATAGATCTTTTCTCTCCTGAATAAATGAGGGGAGAGATCAGAGCTAACAGAAATGGCTACCTTCGGAGGAATGACCTTAAGGTCAGTTTTTAATTGCACTATATCCAGATCAGGCTTGTAATGTTCAGCACTGAATGCAATGAATATCGGCCTTCCAAATATGATCAAAGCAACCAGAATAATTGCTTTCATGTAATTCTTTTTGGCGGTTAATAGCAATGATATCAGAGCAAGACTTATAATTGGGACAATTTCAATGGAATATTGACCACCGGTGCCCCAAAGAGAATGAGTTTCAGAAAACATTTTTTGAGCTATTACCGGAGCTATCATTATCATATACCTTGGCTTGTATATAACAGCAAAGCCACCTGCAATAAGGAATGAGAACCAGAAGTTACTTTTAATTCCTGTTCCATTCGACTGGAACGTATCTTCAAATAAGAGAGTAAAATAGTATCTGGGATTTTTGTAGAAACCGATAATTATATTTTCCAAAGATCCACCCAAGTGATCATAGCGGTATAATTGATTTGTTCCTAAACCCTTGGAATAGGCAGGCATTATGATATTAACTATTACAACAAAATAAATCAGGGATGTTATGGCCAGAATTATTGCAGTTTTCCTGCTTAATCCAGTGTAATAATTCTTTTCACGTAAGAGAAGCCCTAAAATAATAAATGCGAGCCAAAATGACATATTCTCTTTTGATATCAAAATAAGCACGAAAAAGATAAGAGTGTATTTAAGGTTCCCTTTTTCAAAGTAAAGCACAAGCCATGGGACAAGCATAGCCGCCACAACATTATTATGAAAATCAAAAGACAAAGCAGAGAAGATTGGCCATAGAATGAGGAAATGGATCATAAAAAGTAAACTGATCCAATTATTGTAATTTTTGAAACGAGCATATTGATAAACGCCGATTCCTCCGAACAAAATAGATAATATCTGGATAATTAGTAGCGTATAACTTCCAAATAAATAATAAAAAGGAGCATACAACATTGTTATCGGAGAAAAGTGATCCCCCAGATAAGGAATAGCTGAACCTGAAATGTCGAGAGTAAAGTAATTAGGCCTAAGATGAGCGTATGAATAAACAGCATGGTTGAACATTCCAAGATCAAGAGCATGGGTCTTGAATAGAGAATGCGGAACTAATGAGGTTAGTCCATACAGAACGGCAAATAAGACAACAGACAGGATAAAAGCAAAAGTGAATAACCTCTCTTTTCTTCTAAAGTGATTGAGTATTTTACTCCTAATTGGCATAACAGGTTTTATAAATGTATATAGCATCATGCCTAATTACCGTATCAATAGGCAAATTGTTCTTAATAGCTTTTTCAGTCAAAAACTGCATTTTTTCTTTACTTTTCCTTAAATCGTTTTCAATAAATTCCACCCACTCTTGCTGAGTCTCTATGGGCTTTTTGGGCTTAGGATATATCCCATTCTTTGCCAGTTCCATATTAGGCATCTCAAGATAGGCCTGGAACTTATCTGTCGGATGCAACTTTCCAAAAGTTTCCCAGTATGCCGCCTTTGTCATTCCACTATAATGGATTGCACTATTAAGATATTGCATTACCTGAAACATATTATGAAAGACAAGTAAAAAGACAAGAGTCAGTGTAGTTAATTTGATAGGTAAGCCTTTACTCATTCCCTTGTATATCAATGCAGCAACCGGTAATGCAAGCAATACAAAAATATCTATATAAGCTCTCTGACCATAGCTTCCACCGAACCACCACGAATACCAACTTGAATTTACATAGACCATGATAACCAGAATTGTTAATACCGACCAAAACATGGTTTTATATTCCCGATACAAAACAATGAAACCGAACATCGCAAAAAACATGGCTGGTGTATAAAGGAACCAACCTTTTCTATAACTGAATAAGTGATTAATTAATTGAGGATTATTGAAGAAAAACCTTTCACCGGTTCCATAACCGGGAAATGAGAAACTCCCATGCAGGTATTGATAGTACATAAATTGAGGTGCCCAGAGTAAAATTACCCCTAGTATAATCATGGATGTGGAGACAGGATTTTTAAAATAAAGCAAAACCCTTTCTTTAAGATCTGAAAAACTTGCCACACCCCATAGAATAGGAATTAATCCAACAATAGCATTAACTGGACGGATAAGTGTCACTAGTCCATATGCAAAACCCATTATTAGGCCGTTTGTCCAATTTACTTTATTGATAAACTTATCGGTTAGTAACAGGAAAAGACCAATAGAGCAGAAGCTATAAACATGACTTAATGCCGGTTCTCTGGCTACATAAATAACAATGTTTGTTCCTAAACCTATTATTAAAATAGTCAGTGATGCGATAAGGTCCTTAAGCTTCATTTTCCTTAATACCAGAAACCGAATCATGAGTAAACCCATAATATAATAGAACAGACTACTGATTATTAATGCAATTCTGTAAGGCATTGAAAACCCATCAGCAATATTTCCTGTCCATTTAAGGAAATAATGAACAGGTAGAATAAAAGGTACTTGCATCAAAGCAACCCCATATGTAGTTTTTAAGTAAAGCTTACCATTAGGTGTTCTGTCAATAGCAATGAAATGAATATTATTATTATCAGGATTAACATCCAAAAATCTTAATGAGATATCATTATAAACAAGTACCGAAGGAATCCACGCATAATAATGCTTAACGTCGCTCTCAATAATGCGATCATTTAATTTATAAAATCCCTTTTCCACGTGAATAGCTATCATTATTAACGAGCAGAAAATGATAGTTAGCACAGATAATTTGTTCATATTCAGATTTTGTTGCAAATGTAATTAATAGCTGGTAAAAAACGATAAAGTGCTTATAGTTAACTCTAATTGATTGGTGAGGCATAGAGCTTAAGCGAAAAAATATCAATGCAAGTACAATTAAGTGCAAAGGAAACTAATTATTAATAAATTTGGCCAAAAATCACATCAGAACCATTATGATTTATGGTATTCAGTAGCATTGTTTTTCTGCTCTATTTCTTACCGATATTTCTAATCACTTATCATTTAATTGATAAGAGGTATAAGAATTTAGTAATACTTGCCTTCAGTATCTTCTTTTACAGTTGGGGTGCGCCTAAATTCATTTTTGTGATATTGGGAACAACATTTCTTGACTTTCATCTGGTTAAATGGATGTCAATGACCAAAAACCAACTTCACAGAAGATTGATGCTCACTTTATCAGTTTCAATCAACCTGGGTTTATTATTCTACTTCAAGTATTCGAATTTTTTCATCGAGAATTTTAACGCTGTTTTATCGGTTTTTGGTGCAACAAATGTTCAATGGACTAAGCTTGTTTTACCTATAGGTATTTCGTTTTATACCTTTGAAACGATAACATATGTTGTTGATGTGTACCGTCGGGTACATGAACCGCTTAAAAATTTCTGGGATTATCAGTTGTATATTATCCTATTCCCCAAACTGATTGCCGGACCAATTATCAGATATCATGACCTGGCTGATCAGATAAGCGATAGGTCGCAAAACGAAACGCTCGATAATTTCCTTATAGGATTTTACCGATTTATTATCGGACTGGCCAAGAAAGTTCTGATAGCCAATCAAATGGGTCTACAAGCCGATACTGTATTCGCATTAAGTTATTCAGATCTTGATACTGCTACAGCCTGGATAGGAATCCTTGCTTATACATTTCAAATTTATTTCGATTTCTCTGGATATTCTGATATGGCTATAGGTATTGGAAAAATGATAGGATTCAGGTTCCCTGAAAACTTCAATAATCCATACATATCCCAAAGCATAACAGAATTCTGGAGACGCTGGCATATGTCGTTGGGGGCATGGATGAAGAATTATCTCTATATTCCCCTCGGCGGTAACAGAGTCTCACAAACCAGATTGTACTTTAATCTCTGGTTAGTGTTCCTGGCTTCTGGTCTGTGGCATGGAGCTTCCTGGAATTTCATTTTTTGGGGTGCATATCATGGAATATTCCTTGTGCTGGAAAGGGCTTTCTTATTGAAAATGTATGAAAAGGCGGGCAAATTTATCAGTACTGTAATAACATTCATTTTAGTTATAATTGGATGGGTATTTTTCAGAATTGAGGATCTGTCACAGGCGTTCATTTTCGTGAAACGTATGTTTGCCTTCGACTTTACAAGAGCTGTAAGCTTCGACATTGAATTCTATACATTCCTTGCAATAGCTTTTATTTTCGCGTTTTTTGCTTATTCCCAAAAAGGAAAGCAAATACAGGATCAGGTATATTTCGGATTGTATTCTTCGAGAAAACATCTGGCAATAGCAGGTATTTCTGTTATCCTGTTGTTACTGTCGGTGAGTTCTATAACAGCCTTTGGTTTTAATCCATTTATTTATTTCAGATTTTAGTAATGAAAGGAAGCCCCACGATACTTAAAGCTGTTGCTGTTGCCATTATCCTACTGCTAATGGTACCGATTTTACAGAAAAAGTTTCATTTGTTTGAAGAAACACCTCTTAAAGGCGCAGTTCAAAAGGTCGAGGAATCGTATTTCTCTTTCAATAGATGGTTTTCGGGTGAATATCAGGGCGGTGAAGAAAAATATTTGAATGATAACTTCGGCTTACGCAATTTTTTTGTACGCCTTAATAATCAACTTGCATACACCCTGTTTAATAAGGCAAAAGCCAATAATGTGATTATTGGTAAAGACAACTATCTGTTCGAAAAGAACTATCTTAAAGCATATACAGGCCAGGATTATATAGGGTACGACAGTATAGAAAACAGAATGGCCAAACTGAAGGAGATCCAGGATTATCTTGAAAAGAACAACAAATCGCTATTATTGGTTTTTGCAGCGGGGAAAGGGACTTTTTATCCTGAGTATTTCCCTGATGACTGGGAAACAGAAGAAAATCGGGTTACCAATTTTGATAATTACCTCACTCTGGCCAAAGAAAAAGGAATAAACCATATTGATTTCAACACTTATTTCAAATCAAATAAAGAGAGTTCTCCTTATCCGTTATATCCTAAGCATGGCATACACTGGAGCCATTATGGAATGTGTCTGGTGGTTGATTCATTGTTCAGTTATCTGGAAAAGGAGAGAAATATTAAAGTTGCAGATATTGTGTGGAATGATGTTGAGGTGTCTGAAGCTAAAAAAAGTGATTATGATATAGCAGATGGCATGAATCTGTTATTTCCTCCAAAAAAGGAACAGTTAGCTTATCCGCAGTACAAAATCATTTCTAATGAGGGAGACACAAAGCCATCAGTAATCGTAATTTCTGATAGTTTTTACTGGGGTATGTTCAATGAGGGAATTCCTGCAAGAGCATTTTCCGATCAGCATTTCTGGTTCTATAATCGTCAGATTTATCCCGATAGTTACACCAAACCTCTTGAAGTTTCTGAAATAGACCTTGGTGAAGAGATTAATAATCATGAAATATTTATCATAATCAGTACAGAAGCTACTTTACCGGGATTGGGATGGGGATTTATTGAAAACACTTATGACCTGATAAAGAATGGTAAATCATCTGAAAATTCATTCAGTAAAAAAGTAAAAGAACTAATCTCTTATATACGTACTGATAAAAATTGGATGAAATCAATAGAGCAGAAAGCCAAAGACAGAGATATCAGTGTTGACTCAATGCTTATTATTGATGCAGAATGGCAGGTAAAGCGAGGCATGGCAAAATGATCGGATTCATTAGAGATTAGCAATTTCTCAGAAATCACCAACATCGTAGCCTCTTACATTCTTTTTCTGCTGAGCTTCGTACTTACCGCAATCTATCTCTACAGACAGAGGAAGCAATGGAGCTTCAAAGTCGCTTGTAGAAATATTCAGTTCCTTGTCTTCATATATCTTTTTCATGTAGAGTCCCCAGATTGGTAAAGCCATATTGGC
The DNA here is from genome assembly GCA_964547915.1 of uncultured Lentimicrobium sp. Classification (GTDB taxonomy): domain Bacteria; phylum Bacteroidota; class Bacteroidia; order Bacteroidales; family Lentimicrobiaceae; genus Lentimicrobium. Next base: position 316,735 of record CAZJPP010000001.1, on the reverse strand, counting down.
ACCCTGTCCCAGAGAAATGCTCCTGAATCTGATACTACGGTCTTCACCACCAACCCATACTCCGGTAACAAGTTCCGGGGTGATTCCCATGAACCAGCCGTCCGAATGACTTTGTGATGTGCCCGTCTTTCCTGCTATCGGATAACTCAAGCCATATTTATAACGAAGTCTGACACCCGTTCCGCTTTCAACAACACCTTTCATCAATTGAAGCATAAGATATGCGGTTTCCTCGCTCATTGCTTCCTGCTGTCGTGGCATAAATCTGCTGAGAACATTGCCATTTTTGTCCTCTATGCGGGTAACAAACATCGGTTCAATATATACACCTTTGGCAGCGTATGAATTCATTGCACCCGTCATTTCATAGAGAGTTAAATCGGGAGTTCCAAGAGCTATTGCCGGAACGGGATCAATCCTGCTTGTCACACCCATCTTTCTTGCCATAGATGCCACTGCCATAGGCGAATATCTCTTAATCAGAAATGCCGAGATCCAGTTGATCGAGTTGGCCAAAGCTTCTTTCAGTGTAACCATCTGGCCTTCTTTATAGTCACTTGAATTTCGGGGTTCCCATTTTGAGCCATCAGGTAAGTCAATACTGTATTGAATATTGGCAATTTTTGTACAAGGTGAGAAGTCTCCTTCCTGCATTGCCAATGTGTAAACAAATGGCTTGAAGGTGGAACCAACCTGTCGTTTTGCCTGCATTACATGGTCGTACTGAAAATGCTTATAGTTTATTCCTCCCACGTATGCTCTTACAAAACCGGTTTGTGGTTCAACCGACATCAGGCCGGCTTGCAGGAAGAACTTGCAATAAAGAATGGAATCCCACGGAGTCATTATCGTATCTCTTTCACCTTGCCAGGTAAAGATTTTCATCTGTACTTTAGTGTTAAAGGATCTTTTTATTGAATCCTCGCTTGCTCCGGCATTCCTGAGCCTGATGTACCTGTCACTCCTCTTCATACTGGCAGTGAGCAGTTTATTGGCCTCTTCCTTAACGATATCTTTTGGGAAATCAAAGGGAGCTCCTTCACGTCCTTTCCAGTGTTTGAAAAAAGCAGGCTGCAAATCTTTCCCTATATGCTCCGACACTGCCTGTTCGGCATAAATCTGCATCTTAGAGTTTAATGTAGTGTAAATTTTCAGACCGTCTTTGTAGAGATTATATTTAGTTCCATCCGGCTTTGGGTTCTTTTCAACCCAACCATACAAAGGATTTGTTTCCCACTGTAAAGAATCGTGACTATACACCGTCATGTCGACATAGTTCTTCTTTTTGGGCTCTTTTGCATTCATAATCATTCTCAGATATTCTCTGAAATAGGTAGCTTCACCCGAAGCATGATCCTGTAAACGGAAATGTGACATGTTTAAAGATAGTACCCTCAGGGAGTCGTACTCTTTTTCTGTCAGATGATCATGCTTTCTCATCTGATTAAGAACAACTTCTCTTCGCTTCATTGCCCTCTCGGGATTCCTCACAGGACTAAACCAGGTAGGAGCCTTAAGCATCCCGACGAGCATAGCGGATTCCTCCACAGTTAATTCAGATGGCAGTTTATTATAGTATGTCTTGGCTGCTGATTTTATACCAAAGGAGTTGCTGCCAAAGTCTACAGTGTTAAAATACATTGCAATAATCTCTTCTTTCGTATAATTACGCTCAAGTTTAATGGCTGTAATCCACTCTTTCATCTTGATGTAGACTGTCTCAATGAAAATGCGATTTGCCTTTCGGGGAAACAGGTTCTTTGCTAATTGTTGGGTGATAGTACTACCTCCACCTTTATTGGAACCGGTTAAAATTCCGAAGGTAACCCTGAAAAGAGCTTTAACATCAATACCTGAGTGATTTTGGAATCGTGAATCTTCAGTTGAAATAATAGCATTGACAAGATTTGGCGAAAGATCAGAGTAATGTATGTTGGAGCGGTTTTCTATATAGTATTTCCCCAGTATTTCCTGGTCAGCGGAAATCACCTCCGATGCAAGATTACTCTTTGGATTCTCAAGTTCTTCAAATGAAGGCATAAACCCCAGCAGTCCTGCAGACAATGCTAAAAAGAACAGAATAACAAAACCCAGTATTGAAAAGTAAACGATCCAGAATTTTTTAATCCACTGCTTTATCGTGAAACTACCAGCTTGCTTTTTCTTTGCCATTGCAGAAAACGTAAAAATTATATTAGTGAAGCTAAACTATTCTTGTTTTTCAAGGCGAATACCTGCTTCTGAGATTCCGGTTAACTCTTCTTCCCTCATTGCTTGATTCAGCCTGAATACATAACTCCCTTTTTGAGGAAAACGTATATTCTCTCTTATGTAAATCCTGTTGTCACGATATTTACCTGTCCCTCTGCCAAGCCATTCCCCAGAATTGTTTGACAGTACGCATTCAATAGTATCAACCGACATACCACCCAATGGAAATTCAGTCGTTAGAAAGAACCAAATATTGCTATAACGATAGGAATTACTGTTTCTTACATTAATATAGAAGCGATAAGGTGAAATTGTATCTTCAATATCAACATTGAATACTACCTCTTTATCCGAAGACCATTTGTCGCCCGGAATGCTCACGCTTTCATCAAAAAACTTATCTCTGTCGCATGATGACAGACCTAATATTGATAAAACAGCAATAATTGAGTAAAAGAAACTGTTGGTTAACAATTTTCTAAGCATAATAGGGGCTTTAAATGCTATTTATCGAAACGATTAAGATCATCTTCGTCAATCATACTTTCAAATTCGTCCTCTTTTTTCTCTATTTTCCTTGCATATTCTTCGAGATTAGGCACCAATGTGCCTTTTTTATTTTTAAGCATTATCTCTTTTACTTTGTCAACAGGAATAGCGTGAATATTATTAGGATCGGATTTGTAGGAATAGTACATCAAACCGGCAAACACATCAATTTTCTGAGGGAAAGCATCACCTTTTGAAGTATTAAGAAGGGTGTCATCAGGAGGGAAGCCCTGAAGTGCTTCAGCGTATGCTGAGTATTCGTAATTGAGGCAGCACTTTAGTTTACCGCATTGTCCTGCAAGCTTTTGAGGATTGAGTGAGAGCTGTTGAATACGGGCTGCATTGGTGCTTACGGTACTGAAACTGGTCAGCCATGTAGAACAACATAATTCGCGTCCGCACGACCCGATGCCTCCTAATCGTGAAGCTTCCTGTCGCGCTCCAATCTGCCTCATTTCTATTCTGATTCTGAACTCTTCAGCAAGTACTTTTATTAATTCCCTGAAATCAACTCTTTCATCAGCAGTGTAATAGAATATGGCTTTAGTGTCGTCGCCCTGATATTCCACGTCGTTTACTTTCATCTTGAGGTTAAGCCTGGTAGCTATTTCCCTGGTCCGGAACAGAGCCTTATCCTCTTTCAAAACAGCTCCAATCCACTTTTCGATATCTCCGGGACGGGCCTTTCGGTATACTTTCTTTAATTCTTCGTTTTGCGGATCAACACCCCTTCTTTTCATTTGTAATCTGACAACATCACCTGTCAGTGTCACAATTCCTATATCATGCCCGGGGTTGGCTTCAACAGCAACAATATCGCCCTCATGAAGCTCATGTTCAGAAGTTATTCTGTAATAATCTTTCCTGCTGTTTTTAAACCTGACTTCGATACAGTCAAATGGAGTGACATTTGGACCAAGTGGAAAACTCTTTAACCAGTCGAATGTATCTAACTTGCTACAGCTGTGATTGAAAGTCGATTTATCAGTCTGCATCATTTTGCAACATCCTCTCGACAAAAAAGGATTTTCTTTTGAAGTATTCTTCCGTGTCTGCTGAAATTCACTAATGTCGGTATCAACGATTTCCTGAACCTCCGGAATTTCAGATTCATCTGAGCTATTCTCATCAAAAATCAACAAAGGTTTTGACCCCGATCTTTTAAAAAACTTACCGCTACCCTTGTATTCAAAAGTTGTTGCCTCGGAAGATAAAGATTCATTGTCTTCGTATTCCAATGAAGGGTTACCTGCAGCTTGATCTTCAGCTAATATTTCCTCATTTTCAACTGCAGAAATATCAGGTGAATCCTCAATCTGTGGCTTAATGTTTTCTTTTACAAAATCGCCATTCCTTCTTTCACCGGAGAATGGTTTGCCTTTTTTTTTCTTAAAGAACCCTTTCTTGTTCTTGAAGTCCTGACCGCGCTTTTTATTGCGTTCATTATCAGGATTATTTGGGGGTGTATTTTGAGTATTATCTTCCATGGGAGAACTTAATGGTACAGCCCGCTAACGAACTGCTATATATTGAATTGATTACAAATCTGCTGATGCAAAGTTAATCAATTTTACTCACTGCCAAATTTCGTGAACAGAAGTCCTTTACAACCGGAAAAATCTTATCAGGGGCTTCTATAAATCCCATATGACCAACTTTGTTAAGCATAATGCATTCTGAATGTTCGCTTAGCATTGTCTGTGCTAATATCTTATCGTATTGCATCCTTGAATCTTCTTTCCCGATTATGTAAAGAATGGGATAAGCAGCACTCATAAGAATGTCTAATGATCCTTGCCTGTCGCGCATTGCAGATAATGCTGAGATTATAGCTTTACCGGAGGTTGAGGCAGCTCTGTTTCTCAAAATCTCAATCTGATTTTTGAATTTTTCCTGATTGCTTTTTGCAAACATTTCAGGGATAAAGCTTTGGATGAAATTTGAATGGTTAAGTTTGACAACATTTATTGTTCGGTCGCGGTTTTCTTTTGACTTATCGTCATCGGGGGCTGCATGTGAATGAAACAGGATCAGGCCTCCGACCTTATCAGATAATTCCCGGGCAACTTCCAGACTTACATATCCTCCCATTGAATGTCCGCATATAATGAACCGGTCAATTGAATTATGTGCCATAACAGCTCTTACAGTGCCGGCCATATCCTGTATGGTTTGCTCTTCACCTGTTAGCCCACTCCTGCCATGTCCGGGCAGATCTATCATTAAGACACTGAAGCGGTCAGCCAGATAGTTTGCCATATCATTCCATACTTCAATAGATTCGAGGAATCCATGCAGCAAAACAATCCATGGACCTGATCCTTGCACTTTAAAATTTACCGGTTGTCCGTTATAAGTTATCTGATCATTCATAGTAGTAACATATCTTGTGTTGATAAAAATGGCCTGACCAATTTGATCATCAACGGTCAGGCCATAAAATAATTAGCCTTCTTAACCGGCCATCAGGTTTTCTATTTCATTTACTGTCTTTGGAATAGGCTTACCAAGCACTCTGACTCCTGAATCTGTAACAAGAACATCATCTTCAATTCTGATACCACCAAAATCCTTGTAAGTTTCAACAATATCATAATTGATAAAATCTTTGTGCAATCCTTCAGCTTTCCACTGATCAATCAGAGCAGGGATGAAATACATACCCGGCTCAACAGTAATAACAAAACCCGGTTCAAGTTTCCTGCCCATTCTGAGGAATGCAGTGCCAAATTGCTCCGACCTTTTAATTTCGTCGTTATATCCTACATAATTTTCTCCAACTCCTTCCAGATCATGGACATCCATGCCTAACATATGGCCCAGTCCGTGTGGGAGGAACATTGCATGGGCACCCTGGGCTACAGCCTCGTCGGTATCTCCCTTCATCAATCCCAATGCTTTAAGTCCTTCTGTTATTGTTTTGGCTGCAATCATATGAACATCACGATATGGAATGCCCGGTTTTATAGCCTCAATAGCATTCATATTTGCCTTCAGCACTATCTCATAAATATCTTTTTGTCTGTGATTGAATTTACCTCCAACCGGACAAGTGCGGGTTATATCACTTGCTAACAGATATTCTTCTGATTCACATCCGGCATCAACAACAAGCATTCTTCCCTCGGTAAGTGTATTACCATGATAATGATTATGCAGTGTTTGTCCGTTAATACTCAGAATTACAGGAAAAGAAACAGGGCCTGCCTTAGCAAGTGCAATTCCTTCAATTGTACCGGCAATTTCCTGTTCAACAATGCCCGGAAATGCCATTTTCATTGCGGTTGTGTGCATTAGTCCTGCAACGTCAACCATCTTATTTATAATTTCAATTTCTTCAGACGATTTAACACTCCGGAGTTTAACTACAGCTTTGATAAGCTCAACTGAAGCTTCGCCTTTTAACTGCGATACAGGGAAACCTGTAATTTCTGACAACCATATCTTTGTTTCACCTCTGTATGGAGGAAGGTAATGAACCTTACGCCCTTTCGACAAGGCTTCCTTCACATAAACGTCGAACTCTTTAAGTGTATGAGTCTCTATAATACCAACCTTTTCGGCTCTTTCTGTCATAGAGGGTTGCGGCCCCATCCATATAATATCATCCATGTCAACATCGTTCCCGAATAAGATATCTTTGTCTTCTTCAATGTCAACAATGGCAGCCAGGTCAGGCTGGTTGAGTCCAAAAAAGTAACTAAAAGTGCTGTCCTGTCTGAAATGATATGTATTTGCAGGGTAATTAAAGGCAGCTTCGTTATTTCCCGGGAGAATTATTATTCCTGATTTTATTTCTCTTCTGAGCGCATCGCGCCTTGCCATATAGGTTTGTGGAGTGAACATATCGTGTATTTGTTTTTAATTTGTATGCATTTATAATTTAGTCTGCCTGTAAACTCATAAGAGCTTCGATTTCATCAGGCTCAATTGGTATATTCGCCATTAAGTCAACAGGCTCATAATCAACCAAAATATCATTTTCAAGTCTGATACCGAAACCTTCCTGCGGAATATAAATGCCTGGCTCACAGCTTAGCACCATTCCTCTCTGGAGTTGTAACTGCTTGTTGCCCACATCATGTACATCGAGTCCGATGAAGTGGGAAGTGCCATGCATATAATATTTAAAGAATGCCGGTGCGGCAGCCGATTGGTTATCGATATCACTTTGTGTTATAAGTCCCAGTTTTATGAGTTCGTCTTCCATAATTTTGGTAACCTTTGCATGGAAGCTGTCAATAGTAACTCCCGGTACCAGCATTTTCGAAGCCTGTTTCAGGATTCTCAGGACTGCTTCATAAACTTCCCTCTGGCGTGGGGTAAACTTGCCATTTACAGGAATAGTTCTTGAGAGGTCTGCGGCATAATTTGCATACTCAGCACCAATATCAAGAAGCAACAACTCGCCGTCTTTGCATATTTGATCATTTTGATTGTAATGCAGAATATTGTTGTTAACACCTGATGCAATAATAGGAGGGTAGGCATGTCCTGAAGCACCCTGTCGCAGAAATTCATGAGTTATCTCAGCTTCAACTTCATATTCCATTAAACCCGGTTTCACAACTCTTAATACTCTGTTAAAAGCATCTTTGGTAATATCACATGCTTTTTGCAGAATCTTTATTTCTTCCGGTTCTTTTACGAGCCGCTCTTCAATGATAAAGGGAGCCAATCGTTCATATTCATGAAGCGGATATTTCTCCTTGAGTTCTTTAGCGAAACGATGATTCCTCGACTCAATATCGGGAACAAATTTTGCATTTTCCTCAATATTTAAATAGATGTAATTGGCTCTTGTCATAAAGTCCCGCAGGATACTATCAAACTGACTCAACCATTTAATAGTCTTAATGCCAGAAATTGCCGAAGCTTGTTCCAGTGAATATTTATGGCCATACCAGGTAACCATATGGTCATTCGTTTCAACAATGAATGCAATTTCTCTCAGGTTCTCGTCGGGATGGTTTGGAAAAAGGGTAAGAATGGTTTTCTCCTGATTAAGACCGGAAAGATAGAACATATCACTGTTTTGACGGAATGTATAGGTTTGGTCACCATTCCGTGGCATTTCATCAGATGAATGAACTATTGCAAGTGAGTTTGGTTTAAGCTTCTTTTCTATCTTGCGACGGTTATTAATAAAGAGTGAAGAGTCAATCGGTTGATATCGCATAATAAGGGTTTTAGGTAGTTTGAATTCTAAAATTTGGCCTGCGGATAAGTGTAAATCTATATCTTTGTACAACTAAATGCCGGCTTCCTTGTTTCGCAAATTTAAGCAACAATTTAACTTTAAAAGAAGTTAACCGGTTTATTTGTTAATTGAAAATATTTAATTTAATAACTAATATATTATGGCCCTTAAGTACTCCTCCATCACAAAGAAGGTTATTATGTCGCTTGCAGGATTGTTTCTGATAGCGTTCCTGTTTGTACACATGACTGTAAATCTGCTGGTTCTTATTAATGATAATGGCGAAACCTTCAATAAGGCTGCACATTTTATGGTGACTAACCCGATAATTCAATTTATGCAGATATTTTTGTTTGGTGGGTTCATCTTACACATAATAATGGGTATTGTATTGCAGATACAAAACTGGATGGCAAGACCTAAGAGATATAAAGTGGCTCCCTATTCAGAGATGTCACCATTCTCAAAATTTATGATTCATACCGGAATGCTGATTTTTCTTGTGTTAATCTATCATCTCTATAATTTCTTCTTTCAGGCAAAAACCGGCAACATTGATCATGTAGTATACAATGGTACCGAATACGAAGATATGGCAAAGTTGGTGCTTGTAAAGTTCAGGCAGCTTCAGCACTCCATAATTTATATAATATGGCTGCTGCTATTAGGTTTCCATCTTGACCATGCATTCCATTCCGGTCTTCAGTCTCTGGGGTTCAATCACAACAAGTATACTCCCGCAGTTTTCATTATCAGCCGTATTATAGCAATTGTTCTAACAGTTGGTTTTATCACTATCCCGGTGGTCATTTATTTCTACCGTCAACTACCTGCTTAACCGGCTTGAATAAAAAAGAATCAAAAAGTAAAAAAATACAATCTGAAGATCTATGGCAGAGTTAAATTCAAAGATACCGCAGGGACCACTGGAAACGAAGTGGACATCCTACAAATCACAGGCAAAACTTGTAAATCCTGCAAATAAACGAAAGCTTGATGTGATTGTAGTAGGCACCGGTTTAGCAGGTGCATCTGCTGCAGCCTCTCTGGCTGAGATGGGTTTCAAGGTAAAAGCTTTTTGTTACCAGGATAGTCCCCGTAGAGCGCATAGTATTGCTGCCCAGGGTGGGATCAATGCCGCCAAAAACTATCAAAATGATGGTGACAGTGTTCAAAGACTTTTTTATGATACCATAAAGGGAGGTGATTACAGAGCCAGAGAAGCAAATGTATATCGTCTTGCTGAAGTTAGTAATAATATTATTGACCAGTGCGTTGCACAGGGTGTGCCTTTTGCAAGAGAATACGGTGGACTTCTCGATAACAGATCATTTGGTGGATCACAGGTTTCGAGGACATTCTATGCCAGAGGACAAACCGGACAGCAGTTATTATTGGGAGCTTACAGTGCATTGTCCCGTCAGATCCATAAAGGAAACGTGGAAATGTACACACGCCACGAGATGCTTGAAGTTGTGGTTGTTGATGGTCGTGCCAGAGGTATTATCGTAAGAGACCTTGTTTCAGGAAAAATCGAAAGACATTCAGCCCATGCTGTAGTTCTTGCAACCGGTGGATATGGTAATGTATTCTTTCTTTCGACAAATGCCATGGGTTCGAATGTGACGGCAATATGGAAAGCATACAAGAAAGGCGCTTATTTCGGAAATCCATGTTTCACTCAAATCCATCCTACCTGTATACCGGTACATGGAGAGCATCAGTCAAAATTAACACTGATGAGCGAAAGCTTAAGAAATGATGGTAGAATTTGGGTGCCAAAGAAACTTGAAGATGCTGCTCTTATAAGGGAAGGAAAGAAATCTCCACTCGATATTAAAGAAGAGGACAGGGATTACTATCTTGAAAGAAGATATCCTGCGTTTGGTAACCTCGTTCCAAGGGATGTTGCTTCGAGAGCTGCAAAAGAAAGATGTGATGCAGGGTTTGGAGTAGGGGAGACAGGCAGAGCTGTTTACCTCGACTTTGCTGATGCCATTAATCGTCTTGGTCATAATGTAATTGAAGCACGCTATGGAAATCTTTTCCAGATGTATGAAAAGATTGTTGACGAAAATCCATACAAGGTGCCTATGATGATATATCCTGCCGTGCATTACACAATGGGTGGTCTTTGGGTTGACTATGAATTAATGACTACAGTGCCGGGATTGTTTGCAGCCGGTGAAGCTAACTTTAGTGACCATGGAGCTAACCGTTTAGGAGCTTCTGCTCTTATGCAGGGCCTTGCAGATGGTTATTTCGTATTACCGTATACAATCCAGAATTATCTGGCTGATCAGATTTCAGTTCCCCGCATTTCACCTGACCTTCCTGAATTCATTGAAGCAGAAAAGCAGGTGGTTGATAAGATAAACCGTCTCATGAACATCAAAGGCAAGACTACCGTTGATACTTTTCATAGAAGACTGGGACACATTATGTGGGAACAGGTTGGTATGGCACGAAATGAACAGGGACTCAGGAATGCAATTGAGGAAATAAAGGTGGTAAGAGAAGAATTCTGGAAAGATGTTAAGATCCCCGGTGATGCATTCTCAATAAATATGGAGCTAGAGAAAGCCGGAAGAGTAGCAGATTTTCTTGAATTAGGAGAACTTATAGCTAAAGATGCACTGATGAGAGAAGAATCATGTGGTGGACATTTTCGTGAAGAATATCAAACACCTGATGGCGAAGCACTCCGCAACGACGAGGTGTTTAAATATGTAGCAGCCTGGGGTTATAAGGGTGAGAATACTGAACCTGATCTTATTAAGGAAGGGCTTAATTATGAATTCATCGAGGTAAAACAAAGGAATTATAAATAGAACGTTATGGATCTTACACTCAAAATATGGCGTCAGCCAAATGCTTCAAGTAAAGGTAAGTTCGTTACTTACAAGATAAAAGACATTTCTCCCGGAAGTTCTTTCCTCGAAATGATGGACGAACTCAATGAATCATTGGTAACAAAGGGTGACGAGCCTGTAGCATTTGACCACGACTGCAGAGAAGGAATTTGCGGAACCTGCAGCATGTTTATAAATGGTCGTCCTCATGGCCCTGATACTGGTGTTACTACCTGTCAGTTACATATGCGTAAGTTTAAAGACGGCGATACTATCGTGATAGAACCATGGCGCGCAAGGGCTTTTCCGGTTCTGAAAGACCTGATTGTTGACCGTACGGCTTTTGATAAAATAGTTCAGGCAGGCGGTTATGTCAGTGTTAATACCGGTGGAGTGCCCGACGGTAATGCAATTCCAATTCCTAAGGTCGATGCTGAATTATCAATGGATGCAGCTGCATGTATTTCTTGTGGTGCTTGTGTTGCTGCATGTAAAAATGCTTCAGCTATGCTATTTGTAAGCGCATTTGTTTCAAAGTTTGCCCTATTACCACAGGGTAGGATTGAAGCGCATGAGCGTGTACAAAAGATGGTGGCCGAAATGGATCGCCAGGGATTTGGTAATTGTACGAATACAGGTGCTTGCGAAGCTGAATGCCCTAAATTGATTACTATCGAAAATATTGCCCGACTGAATCGCGAATTCCTTGCAGCCAAATTAGCTGCACGGAAAGTTTAAAATATCAGAGGTGGCAGTGGAAGCTGATTAATTCAGTTTTAACCACTTCATAGATTTTAAAGAAATGTCCATTATCATTAATGATATATGGGCATTTCTTTCTGTATGGTAAATGGCTTCATTAAACTCTTTGATGAAGAACTCAACGTTCGAAGGATTTATAAAAGGAGAGAATTTTGTAATGAATTCTTCTTCTTCACCTTCAGCACTTATTAAGTTTGGAAGTTTGAAGTTATTGAATGTACAATAGCGGCAAACTTTGAGGGCATATTGAAAAAATCTCTTTGTAAACTCTCTTCCATTGTCTTTTAACTCATCGGCAATTCTTTGAATACCAACAATATCATCACGATAACAAAGACGCATCCAGTTACGGAAAATTATAAATAATTCATTTTCTGTATCTCCTTCACCTACTATTCTTATTGCTTCTGTTAGATTCCCTTCTGCTAATCCGGTGGCATTTTTTGCCTGTTCGGCATTGCAACCTGTTATCTGCATTAATCCAGCTTTCAGGTCATCGTTGGTATATCTGGGAAACTTTACAAGTTGGGTTCTCGAAAGTATGGTTGGCAATATAAGCTCCTGTTGCTCTGTAATGAGTATAAATAAGGTCTTATCGGGTGGTTCCTCAAGGATCTTTAATATTTTATTGGCCCCCTGATGGTGAATTTTCTCAACCATCCATATAATCATTATTTTGTACTCCGATTCATAGGAAGTGTAACTGAGCTTTCTTACCAGGTCATTACAATCAGCAGTATTAATAAGGCCCTGCTTGTTTTCCATTCCTATTTGCTCGTACCATTCATTTAAGGTAAAGAAACCATTGTGTTTGGCGATCATCTTGCGCCAGTGTCCTAAGAACATGGTACTTACCGGGTCCTTGTCAAATTCTTTTGTTGATGCGATGGGATAAAGAAAATGAAGGTCGGGGTGAGCTTGTTTGCTATATTGAAGACATGACGGACAAATTCCGCATGAATCTTCCTCGGTTCGGTTGCTGCAGTTAATGTATTGGGCGTAAGCCAATGCCATTGCAAGTTTTCCTGAGCCACCCTGGCCAAAAAATAATTGAGCATGACTGACCCTGTTATCATGTACTGTTTTACGAAGCCTGTCCTTTATCGGTTGCTGTCCCGGAATATCACCAAATCTCATTAATACGAAGCGTTTTATAGAAGCCCCACGGCGAGTGTAAAAGTAATAAAATTGCGTTAAAGGTAATACCCGTATTTGTCTATCAATCTAAAAACGGGCTCGGGGAGGAAATATCTTACTGATCTTTTACTTTTGATTGCTCCTCTTATAAAGCTTGACGAAATCTCAAGTCGTGGAGCTTCTATTATCTCAACAGATGGGTGTTTGGTAAGAGGGTGGTCTTCACTACCATGACGAGGATATAAAAGTAATCTGTAGTGGTTTAGTATTTCCTGATAATTCTTCCACTTATGAAAAGATATGAGGTTATCAGTTCCACCAATCAGTATAAATGACCTTTCTGGGTATTTCTCCGACAGATAGGTTAAAGTATCGATTGTATATGAAGGTCTTGGTAAATTGAATTCCACATCCGACACGCGGAACCTGTTGTCGTTGCCAATGGCAGCCTGTACCATCTCAAACCTGTTGTAATCATTTAACAGAGTGCTTTTCTCTTTAAGTGGATTGTGAGGTGATATAACAAACCAGAGTTCATCTAATTGTGTAAACTCTACCATGTATTCGGCAAGCATCATATGCCCAATATGGATTGGATTAAATGATCCGAAAAACAGGCCGGTATATTTATTAATTTCACCCATCCTTCAAAGGCTATCTGTTAAGAAATTCAGCCACTTTCTCCACTATTACCTTTTTTGCTTCTTCTAAATTATCATTAATCAGTATGAAGTCAAATTTATTGGAATATTCTAACTCTTCTGCAGCCTTGTTTACCCGTTTTTTTATTGTTTCGTCAGAGTCGGTGTTTCTGCATTTTAACCTATTCTCTAATTCCTCAATTGATGGAGGACAAACAAATACTGATAAGGCCCTGTCACCGAAAAACTTCTTAATATTTAAACCTCCCACTACATCCACATCAAAAATTACATCCCTGCCATTATTTAATTGCTTGTCAATTTCACTTTTCAGTGTACCATAAAAAGTGCCGGTATATACTTCTTCCCACTCGAGCAGATTGTTTGACTTAATTTTATCCTTAAACTGGTCGACTGAAATGAAGTAATAGTCTTTTCCATCAGTTTCGCCTTTACGTTTTTCGCGGCTTGTTGCCGAGATAGAAAAAGCCATATTAGGGAAATTACTCAGCAGATGTTTAACAATTGTTGTTTTACCTGACCCTGATGGTGCTGATACGATTATAAGTTTTGGCTCTCTTGGCATGCTTTAAGTGGTTCAGAAAACTGCAAAATTAGAGAATATTGGCCAGTTGCTCTTTAATCTTTTCAAGCTCATCCTTCATCTGAACAACCACCCTCTGAATATTGGCATCATTGGCTTTTGATCCGATAGTGTTTATTTCTCTTCCGATTTCCTGTGTGACGAAAGATAATTTCCGACCATTTGATGAACTATCAGTGAGCGCTTCATTAAAGTAATCAAGGTGTTTACGAAGTCGTACTTTTTCTTCTGTTATGTCAAGTTTTTCAAGATAATATATAATTTCCTGTTCGAAGCGGTTTGAGTCAAGTGTATTGTTTGCTGCGAATTCACTTACCGATGCTCTCAATTTCTCCCTGAAGTTTATATTACGGGCTTCTTCGAATTCGAATAAACCATCAAGCATTGAGGAAATATTATTAATGCGCAACCTGAAATCATTTTCAAGCTGACCACCTTCATGCACTCTGAAGTCGTTAAGTGATGTAAGAGCTTCTTTTATGCACATTTTTATTCTATCCCATTCATTTTCAGTAAGTAGATCGCGGGAAGGTTTCAGTACTTCAGGGATTTTCATAACCACCGATAACAAGTCAGTTCCTGATTCTCCAAGTTCTGTCATGATCCCTTTAAGTTCATTATAATAGTTCTTCACTAATGAATGATTAATTACAGCCGGTAATTCACCGTTTGTAAAATCAAGATTGGCAGTAACCTCAACTTTACCTCTTTCGAGATTCTGTGAAATTATATTTCTTATTTCAGGTTCTTTTTCTCTAAAAGCTGACGGTAACTTTATATTTAGATCCAATTGCTTGCTGTTAAGCGATCTGATCTCAATGGTTACAACCTTGGAGCCCAAATCGGCAGTGCTCCGTCCAAAACCGGTCATTGATTTAATCATAAAGCATCATGTATAAGTTGCGAAGTTACATTAATATCCGCAAAAGGCCATCCACATATTTATGTTGTTATAAAATTGTTTTGAAAATTGATATGGCTTCTATGAAAAATTTCTATTTTTGATTATTCATAGAAACAAATATAGGATATGAGAGCAATTATAGTAGACGATGAAGCAAATTCGAGAGATAGCATTAAAAGAATGTTACATGCCTCATGTCCAACAATTGAAATAGTTGGAGAAGGCGATGGTGTTGAATCGGGTTATTCAAGCATAATCAAGAATGAACCTGACCTCGTGTTTTTGGATATTAAAATGCCTGATGGAACGGGATTTGACCTATTAAACAAGTTCCCTGAAATCAACTTTAAAGTAATATTTGTCACAGCATATGAGGAGTATGCTATAAAGGCATTCAAGTTTAATGCTATTGACTACGTGACTAAGCCAATTGATCCCATTGAACTGAAACAGGCTGTTGATCGGGCTAGTTTATCAAAGCCGGAGTCATCAATAACAGACACCGTCAAACTTTTACTGGAAAGTATTAATAAAGTTAACAGTTCAAATCAACACAAGAAAATTGTCCTCAGAACTTTAAATACGATTCATGTTATAGAGATAGGTCGGATCATCAGGTGTGAATCTGATAGAAATTATACCGTTTTTCACCTCACAGGAGGTGAAAAAATCCTGGTATCACGTTCTATGAAAGAATACCATGAACTACTTGAAGAGAATAGCTTTTTCAGGGTACATAACTCTCATATAATAAATCTTAACTTTGTAAGAAGGTTCCAGAGAGACGAGCTTGTCTGTCTATTGACTGATAACACAAGTGTGCCCGTATCTTACCGGAAACGTGATGAGTTGATGACTTTACTTAACAGTTTCTAGCCTGGAATAGTCATTTAAAAGTCTTATGGCAAAGAAGGTTACTCCCATAAAAGAAACTGTTGAGGAGCAAATAATAACTCCCCGCACGACTCTTATGGATACCCAACCTGATATTCTTAGCTCAATGTATAAGGATATATCAGAAGCCAAGAAGAGTATATATCTGGAATTTTACCGCATTGCTTTTGATTTTACAGGAGAGAAGTTCAGGGATATTCTGGCTGAAAAAGCAGCCCAGGGTGTTAAAGTAATTTGCATGTTCGATTCCTGGGGCACACCTCCTCTAAAGTCCTTTTTCGATCCTATCATACGGAATGGGGGCGAGGTACTGTTTTTTAGAAAAATTAAGTTTTTTGTCGACTTCTTTACCAAAAACCATCGGAGAAACCATCGCAAATTGCTAATCATTGATGATGAGATTTCCTATATAGGTTCTATGAATATTACAGGTTATTCGGCAAAATGGCGCGAATTATGCATCCGAATTGAGGGGCCGATTGCACTTGTGTTCAAGAAAACCTTTTTTGAAAGTATAAAACTTAAAGACAAGTACATTTTCAACAAATTCAGCTATAAGAAGACCATCTACTATAACGGGTTTGAGATTATACAGGATTTGCCATCTATTTACAGGCAAATGATTAAGAAACGTTATGAGAAATTTATTTCAAAAGCCTCTAAGGAAGTTATAGTTGAAACGCCTTATTTCATGCCCGGATATAAACTGCGTAAATTCTTGTACCAGGCTGCTGAGAGGGGCGTTAATGTTACCATAATAATGCCAAGACATTCAGATGTCAGGCTTGTTGATTTGCTTAGGGATAAGTACCTGATGATTATGCACGAAGCCGGTATAAATATGCAGTTCTACATGTCAGGTAATCTTCACGCTAAGTGTTTGATGGTAGATAAAGAAGCTTTCGTCATGGGGTCGGCAAATTTCGATTATCGAAGTTTCAGATACCAGC
Source organism: uncultured Lentimicrobium sp. (assembly GCA_964547915.1). Classification (GTDB taxonomy): domain Bacteria; phylum Bacteroidota; class Bacteroidia; order Bacteroidales; family Lentimicrobiaceae; genus Lentimicrobium. Next base: position 300,031 of record CAZJPP010000001.1, on the reverse strand, counting down.
ATGAAATTATGATCGCGGGTAAGCAGCCTGAAATTGTCGATATGATTGACAAACACCTTAAGGAAAGTCTTAAAGGTTGTCAACCTTTTAACCCGGAAACATACCGCAGAAGACCTCTCATTGAGAAGTTCTTCGGCTGGATATTGATCCCGTTCAGACATTTGTTTTAAAATCCTGCCAATCGGTATAGTCCCGAAAGGAGATTTCCCGTTAAAATTTATGAGTTAGGTAAAAAGCAGAAGGGAACTAAAAAGTTCCCTCCCACCTGCTTACTTACACTAAAATTAACTACTTCAAGGTTACCTTTTCAGTGTGGATGCATCCCTCATTCTCAATCACCATCAATAATGTACCTTTCTCAAAACGACTCATGTCAGCTTTAAAACTATTCGTTAGAATTCGTTTTTGATCTAAAAGTCTTCCGCTCATGTCGAAGATAAACATCTCTGAACCGGGCTCTGTTTCAATGATTACATAATCAGAAGAAGGGTTCGGATATATTCTCACATTAGCTAACTTGTTCATCTGTGCAGATGTCGGATCAAAATTCAATAAGTTGGAGAATGAAAAATCAGATTCTCCGGTTGTATAATTTGTTTTCACCGAGTATAAATATTTTCCAATATTTGCAGGAGGCCAGTTCTGATCGGTATATGAATTCTGATTAACGGTTCCCAGCAATGGCCAGTTGCCTGCATTCGGTAAGTCAGTAAGATTTCCAAACCTTACTTCATAATTCAGTACCTGACGAAGTGTATTCACCGACCTGTCAGTATCTGTCACAACATTTGCATGAATCAGGAAGCTTCCTGAAACTCCAGTGAGGTTCGATAGCTTATCAAACACACCTCCATCATAATGGTAAGTTGCATAGTTTGGTGTTGTAACCGAAAGAGAATCGAATGCAAGATAATCAGACTGAACTGTAGTAATATTATAGTAGAGCATTACATAGTAGTTTCCTTCTAAAGTAAAGTTAGGAACATCAACATTTACCATTCCATTTATATTACTCTGGAAGTTTTCGCTTTCGTATAGTAGTTCTCCCTGTCCGCTGAAAATACCTAGTTTGGTGGTAAATGGTTCGCTAATACCATATCTTACAAATTTCACATCAAAACTCAGAATTGTTGCAGGTTCATTGAATGGGAAGAAATTACCCAACCAAACCTGTTCAGTAGCTTCACCGGCGTATCCATCCGAATGAATTCCATCATCAAAAGAAATAACATCTAATGCAGAAGTAGAAGGAGTATTCCATGATACTTCCATGTCGTTATTTGAGTTTTCAGTAGCGGTAACTACCCCGGCAACGCTCATTGCTTCAGTCAGAGTTATAGTACCAAGGCTTAAATCTTCATTAACGTCAATTGTTTCTGAATACACTTCATAACCTTCGGCAGTAATAGTCAATAAATAACCGTTGTTGAGATAAACTCCCGGAATTGAAAATTCACCTGACGCTCCTGAAGTTGTAGTATATTCTGAATAACCGGTAAGTTTGATTTCAGCACCCTCAATTCCTGTTCCAGGCAAGTCATTTCCTTCTATCGTTCCGTTAACAATTGCAGTGCCAAGCATTGTTAGTTCAAAGTCAAGAACAGTGTTCTGTGATGAGGCAACAGTAAGGGTTTTTGCTTCATCAAGGTATCCGAATTTTGAAGCTTTTGTACTGTAGCTTCCTGCAGGAATGTAAGGCAATGTGTAACTTCCCTGTTCATCGGTATAAGTGATTATATTCAAAGGCTCAACCATAACAGCAACATCTTCTAATGATGCTCCGTTAAGATCAGTTATATTTCCAGATGCTGTTCCGGTATAATCATTAAATACAAGTTTCAGACATGGATTTACGTTTGTAGTAAATCCTCCTGCAGGGTTCTCGGGATCTGTTGGAGTGTCAGACTCATAGACGATACTGGAATTAACCTGCATAATTGAGGATTTAAAATTGGCATTGGTGAAAATACCTACTCCGGCTTTCTCGAATAATATAACTACGTTGGTAGTTCCATCGTAATTAAAAGGTGTATTAAACGGTATGTATACTAAATTACCCGCACCTTTTAAGTACTGCAGATCTCCTGAATATACCAGTGTCATGTTAGTTGAAGGTATAAATTCACTAAGCTCAGTCATGGTTGTGGTGCCTATCCATATTCTTACAGGAGTCTCGGCATTTTTATTTAAAGTATATTCCAGTGCCATGCCAAATATTGGACCGGTTTCTCCTATAATATCAGGTGTGAAAACACTTTCCATAAGGCTATAATTATAGTAGAGATTGAATGGCTGGAATGAAGTTACCTCGTCGGTACAAGACTCTGTTACTTCTGAATTATCGGCCAGGCCTGCTACTGCCATTGGAGCCGTTGTGTTGTTTATCAGATAATAATCGGCAAAGTCTATTTTCCCGTAAATATTGAAAGTGCCTACTTCGGAATAATTAACCGGAATATTATAAATTATCTCCTGATCACGTTCTATTGCCTGACCCGGCACTGATGCAAGTATTTCGTCAGTTCCTTGTTTTACTATTTGAACATTGTAAACACCTTCGGCTATTGTATTTAAACCCAAATTGCCGACTCTTAAAGAGTATTCAGTTGGTTGGTTTGCATAAAAGAAGAATGGTCCGGTTATTGACCTTACGCTGAGGTCATAATCGTCGTAATGAGCTGTGATGTTATTTCCAATAATGAGATCGAGATCTATCAAACCTGACCATGCAAAAGGATCGGAAATATATGCGCGGAATCCAATTCTTCCTGTTTTACCAACAAATTGCGACATGTCAATATTGAAGTTGCCATATGTATTTGCAGGTAGAAGTGGTGTTTCAACAAAATGCCATGTGTTGTCGCCTTCATCGAAGAAGAGAATATCCAATGCGCCAGGCCACCAAAGACTCGAACTTGCGTAGAAAGCTAAACTTGCATTTGCATCTATATCAACTCTACTTGAAACCAATGTATCACTAACACCGGCAGATATCATAATTTCTGCACATGACATTCCACTGTAAGCGCTATAATCACTTCCCATCCATTGGCCTCCACTCGACCAGTCGACTGGTGGAAACTCACCAAGTTCAAAATCTTCAAAGAATGCATCAAACGCATATGCTGTCCTGCTGAATGAGATTGAATTGTTTGAATTATCCAGGTCTTCAGAAAGAGTAGCTCTAAATAGATATTCACCGGGAGTATCAATAGTGTAGGAAGTCGATAGAGTGATGGTGTCATATGGATTAAGATTGCCAACCGGGAATGATCCAATTGAAGTTCCATTTACACTAAAAGTAACATTAGGATTCTGAACTGTACCACCAAGGTTCCTTACATGTGCCTTTAGTTGCAAGGTGTTGCCTTCGAAAACTGTTAGCAGGTCGCCTGAGAAGCTGAGCATAGCAAAATCGTTAGCTAAAGGAGTAACACAAGAAATATAGGCGACCCAACCAGCAGTCTCTTCCCAACCTGGTCCCATGAAGTGAATTGTTAAAGCTCCGTCATCATTTAAAGCTTCAATGGTTCCGGGACCGGAGGTCCCTGAATATTCTCCGATTAGAAGTGCATCAGTTGATGTTCCATTATAAATAAGGAATCCACCATAACTTGCATCGAACTCAAGGAAGGATAAACGAATCCTGTCGCCTGCATTAGCGGGATATATAGTTGTAATTGCATCATCATTCATCCCGATATTACCATCTAATCCACCGGAATCAGTCCAGCTTGCCCCGCAAGTTGTAATTTCCTGTGTTCCGGTTGCCGGCATAATGTAAACATCGCCTAAATTAACTATTGTTGTTGAAGCAGTATCATTCCCATTAACCGGGTCATTAGTATTGTTTAAAAAGGCTGTGATTTCATATTCTCCCGATAATGAAAGATCGGCAGTTTGTGTAAATGTGTATTGGCCATATTGATTAGGTTCAATAGATAATGAACCAGTGTTTTCAGTCACAACCGACCCGTTGTCAACCTTGTAGCTAACATTGAAACCGGATACTGTAGTAGCACCTTCATTTTTTATTCTTACTGTAACTTGTTCATTTGCAGTAAGATTTCCACCAGTAACAGGATTAATAACTGATGACATGGCTAAATCATTGCTTAGCCCCTCTCCGTAAAGCCCAAATGCCATATTAAGGGAGCCAAAAGATATCATAGAACCCGGTGTCCAGTCAATAAATCCGTATTGAAATCCGTCACCAGGATTTTTCCATGCAAATTCATTTTCAAGGGTTGCGTTGTTTTGATGATTAGACCATCCCCAGAAACCTGTCACTGATCCATCTGATACGGCCTGAACTGATAACCAATAATGACCCTGTGTGAAGGTAATTGGTGTAGAAAGCGTTGCTTCAATGAGTTCTGTATGTCCGGCCTCATCAATTAATATTGAATTGAACTGAGTGATATTTTCATAGCTCTGAATAAGATCACCCGGTAGCCCATCATTATCTTCATAGAAAAAGATATTATAGGTGTCGATATCGGCATACGAATAACTAAAATAAGCACCAATGAAGTTCACATAATGAACTGTCCATGAATCACCATCAGGAACAACGAAATCGTCGGCTGCAAAACTTGCCATAGGTTCATTCGCAGCATCTGTAAAATCATGGCTAATATTAGAATTTCCGGATAATGGATACATTTGCTCGTGGAAAGCAGCGCCGTTTCTATTACCGGTTAATGTATTCTTAAGTACTTCTGAGGCAATTCGGGCTTGCTTATCATTCTGCAATTGCCGTGTAACTGGCTCTCCTGCATAGCCTTTCAATAAGAGCACTGCCATGCAAAAAGCAAGTGCAATTTTCTTAGTAATTGTTTGCATTTTTTTTAGTTTGGTTAATATTTGATTTCGACTTCTTTTCTTCTGATCCCTCATTAACTATTTCAAGCAGTTTTTGAAGTGCTTCATTTTCTGAAGCAATTTGCTCGAGTAACTCATCCTCTGTGGAACTTTCTATTTTCTTGCCACATGATCGCCTTTTTTGTGTCATTTCCTCCATTTGAAAAATCTGGACACAAAAGTCACCTTCAGATGATACCGAAGCAAATTAATTGAGGAATAAAAGGGCTACAGGTGAATAATACGAAGGGAACAATTTTGCTACAACCAATGGTAAGTCATTGACTATAATTGTCTTAGGTAGGATACAAGATTTTCGTCGCGTTCAATCTCAATCTTTTTTCTCAGACGGGCACGCGCTACCTGAATGCTCTTAGCCGACTGATATGTTATAGCAGAAATGTCTTTAGTGGTCATGTTTAGTCTTAGGAACGCACATAATTTGACTTCATTTGGCGTAAGATCCGGATGTAGTTCGTTAAGCTTGTCATAGAAGTCCTGATGCACTTGTTGGAATCTCACCTCAAATTCATCCCAGACTTTTGTGTCAATATTCGATTTCATATCACGTACTATCGACTGGAGACGGGCTAAGCTTTTTTGATCAACCGATGATCTGAGATCCTGTATTTCTTTGAGTATGCTCGCCATGAACTCGTTTTTCTGCATGAGATACATTACCTGAGTGGTAAGCTCCTTTTTCTTCATGTCGAGCTCAAGTTCCAGATTCTCATTCTCAAGAAGCAGGTTCTGCTTTTCAAGTGCAAGGTTCTTACTTTCAAGTTCAAGGCTTTTTCGTGAAAGCTCATTCTGCCGTATCTGTATTTTCTGATTTCTCATGAGCAGCAAGGCTATCACGAAAAGCATCAGTAAAACAGCCGCTATAATCAGGATGATTAAGGTCTGCCTTTCTTTTCTTGCCAGTTCAATTTCCTGCTTGAGTTCACTTTCTTTTTTTTGCTTTTCATACTGATACATTATCTCAAGCCGAGCTGCATTTGCTGTCTGGTCGCTTCCTGTAATACTGTCGTATAAGAGTTTAAAGGTTTTATGTGATTCAAGTGCCTTCTTATAATCACCCATTTTCTCATAGGTTTCAGTAAGGAATTGGTATGCGAACATTTCCGATCGTAGCGTGCCGGTTTGCCTGGAATAATTTATAGATTTATTTAATGATGTGATAGCATTCCTGAAATCCTTGTTAATATAATAGTACTCTCCCAGGTTATTCAGAACCTGAGCCATTCCTGCTGAGTCTTTTAATTGTTCCCTGATCTCAAGCGAATGATTGTAGTACTCATACGATTTTTTAAAGTTTTTTTCTTCTTTATAAATTATTCCCAGATTATTATAGACTGCAGCATAAAATGAAAGGTTGTCGAGTGTGTGATTCAATTCAATAGCCTTTTCAAAACACTTCCTTGCCTGATCAAACTGCTTTTTCTGAGTATATACACCGCCCACATTTACGAGATTGACGAATTTTCTCTCGAGATTTATCATAGAGGGATCTTCCTTATATCGCTCTTCTGCAGCAGCCAGTCCCTTGTTAAAATAGACTAGTGCCTTATCGGAATTCTCAATATTAAAGTAGCAGAGTCCGATTTGGGAGTATAATTGTGAATAAAGATTTTTGAAGAAGATTGAGTCGGGACTTTTTCCAAGATATGCTTCATCTAAATGTTTAAGAGATCTGAAGTTGTAATCGAGAGCCAGACTGAAGTTTTTGTTGTTAAAAAAGAAATCAACCATACCCGAATACACTTTCATTGTCAGAATCTTGTCGTTTTGTTTTTCTGACAGTTCAACGGCTCTATTGAGATAGAACAACGCTGAATCATGGTTATGATGGCTTAGGAATTCCTGGCCTAATCTATAATGGGTAAGGATTATTGTTGAATCAGGTGATTTGCTTTGTAATATTCTTCTAAGAGAATCACTGGCATGGGAAGAGCCCTTTACCAGATTAACCGGCTTTTTAGAGTACCCCCCAAAAGCAACAGTAATCAATGGAATCATGCAAGCCAGGCATGTTAAGATTAGACTGAATAGTACAATATGGTAACCTTTTCTGTTTATGGTGTAGTGTTTTTAGAACCGGCAATCAAATATACAGAATTATTTCATTTCGAATCCAAGGTTACAGTATAATGAAAAAGATCATTTTCTGCGAAAGCAAAATCATTGTTTAGTGATGATAAGTCAATAATTGATTGATATTAAGTCATAGTTAAGCATGATTCAAGAATATACCAAATCTAGGTACTACCCAGAGCTGACTTAGAGATGACTGAGAGATGACCGAGAGATGAGGTAGAGATGATAGCACTTTAACTCCCGAAAAACAAAAAAGGGAAACCTTGCGATTTCCCTTTTACTGAGCTTATTCTGTTTGTATTAGCTAATTGCAATCTCTTTCTTTATAACTGCATCAGCCTTGCGTGGCAATATAACTTTCAACATGCCATTCTGATAATCGGCGCTGATATTGTCGATGTCAACTGTCTTAGGCAATATGAAGCTTCTTTGAAGATTGCGGTATGAGAATTCCCTTCTCAACCACTTTTCATCAGCAATTTCTGATGATTTTGCTTCAGCAGAAATATTAAGTGTCTGCTGCTCAATATTGATTTTGATGTCATCTTTTGAGAATCCCGGTACAGCCATTTCAATTACAAATGAATTATCTGTATCGTAAATGTTAGCTGCATGACTGCTTCTTTCGGTTTCACGTAAAGCATTTCCAAAAAACTGGTCAAGCATGCTTAATGTCGGTTGATTAAATCTTACCATATTCATAGTTTTATCCTCCTTTTTATTTTCTTTATTTTTTTTTGTCGTTTTACTTCATTATTTCAATTTGTATGCCAACAGGTTTTTGGTGGTAAAATGCTAGAAATATCGGACAAAATGACCGATAATAATTAAAAATTTAAAAAATGCGGACAATATGGCTGATTTATTAACTTTTTCTTTCAAATACAATTAATTATAGTTAAGTTTAAATCATGGGAAGTCAGCACAGAACCATTCTAAAAATTTTTAGTTTAAGAAACATCATTATTCCGGTCGTAATAGGCCTGGCCGTAATCGCATACATGATGCTTGGCGATTTATCAAAGGGCGATCTTAGTTCTGTACGAATAACCTGGGGATCAATATTGTGTTTTGTCCTGGCCATCTTAATGGTAGGGCTAAGAGATTTGGGGTATATGTACAGAATAAGGCTCCTAACAGGTAAGGAATTGTCCTGGCGTAAATCCTTCCAGGTAATATTTCTCTGGGAATTTGCATCGAGTGTTACTCCTTCAACGGTAGGAGGGGCTGCTGTTGCCATTTTTATACTGACCAAGGAGAAATTAGGTACAGGTAAAGCAACTGCGGTTGTAATGGTTACTGCATTACTGGATGAATTATTTTATATTGTATTACTGCCTTTAGCATTTATTTTAGCAGGTGTTGAGCGACTATCAATTGATGGTACAACTTTTCAGGTGCTGGGAATAAAGTTTGGAGCTCTCCAGATTACACTTATAGGTTATTTTATAGTAGTCCTGATTACTTCAATTCTTGCCTATGGAGTATTTATCAATCCAAAGGGGTTAAAATGGATACTTCTCAGGGTCACCGGTATAAGAATGCTAAGACGTTTCAGGGATTCTGCTGAAAACACAGGAAACCAGATTATGGAGTCTTCAGCAAATTTCAGGAGAAAGAGTTTGGGGTTCTGGATCAAAGCATTTGCTTCAACCGGAATGTCATGGTTAGCACGCTTCCTGGTTGTTAATTTTCTTATAATCGGATTTACTAATCCGTTAGGGATTGCCGATCATATGCTCATTCTTGCGCGACAACTTATGATGTGGATAGTGATGTTGATTAGCCCCACTCCCGGGGGTAGCGGAATAGCTGAATTTTTATTTCCATTATTCCTGAGAGAATTTATTGCAGGTGCCCAAAACGACCTTACATCACTGGTAGCTTTATCGTGGAGGTTACTCACATACTATCCATATTTAATAATAGGTGCAATTGTATTGCCTTTCTGGCTGCGAAGAGTTTATCTAGGAAGGAAACTCATTAAATTTAAAAGCAGAAAGAAAACGGCCTGAAGTTATTTAAAGCTAAGCTTTAAATTCTCCCGGCCGTTATCACTTGTAATTTTCTATCTATATGATATTATCCGCAATGGAAATACTTTTCCACTAACTGCAGCATCTTAGTATTATCGGCACTGATTTCTTCGCGAAGATGCTCATCATTAAAGCTTCTTAGTTGTCTGGCGATGCCTTCTATAACACTTTTTGGGAACACATCATATTTCTCATATATTTCAGCTTGTTTCTCAAGTACCTTGGCTGAATCCCAGCAAGATACAGGTAGCTGATTGAGTTGAGCCAGACGATCCTTGAAGCAGTCGTCGAAGATATTTACATCAACATACCATTTTTCGGCTAATTCAAGTGCATTCTGCATTTCAATACCATGGCGGGCTGCAACAGTTAAGCCGGCAAGTAGCAGATACACGTCAGCTGAACCGTCAGGACAACGGAATTCAACAGTTTGCAGTTGAGAATGGTCTTCATAAACAGGTTTTTCATTAGGATTGGCGTTGAAGATCATGTCATTTTTACCTGCCCAACCCAGTGGAACTCTTACCAGAACACTTCTGTTCCTGTCGCCCCAGCATATGTTTGTTGGTGCTTCCTGATGAGGCACAAGGCGGAAGTATGAAGTAGGATTAGCATTTCCGAATGCAGTAAGTGATGGTGCCAGGTCGAGGTAACCGGCAATAGCTTTACGTGCAATATTACTCAGCTTTCCATCTTCTATCATCTGATTTTTGCCATCCTTAATGAGTCTGGTATGAATATGCATACCACTTCCTGCTTTTCCGACAGTGATTTTAGGTGAAAAAGTTACTGTAACGCCATATTTATAAGCTATTGAACGAAGTATCCATTTGGCTATTACCAACTGATCAGCGGCATCTTCAAGTGTTGTTGGAGTAAATTCTATTTCATTTTGTTCGTAAAGGAGACCATTCTGAGTGAAATTACCAACTTCTGAGTGGCCATATTTAATTAGGCAACCTGCTTTAGCCATAGCTTCCATAGCTTCTACCCTGAGAAACTCCCATTTAGCGAATGGAGCTGATTCATGGTAACCTTTTTGGTCAACAGCAGGATAAATTTCCTCCTCATCACTGATAACGTAATATTCAAGTTCACCCATTACCTCAAAAGAGTAACCGGTTGTATCTTTGAGTGCCTGATGTGCTTTTCTGAGTATATATTCAGGTGAGCTTGCCAATGGTTCACCATCCTTATTATAGTAGGAACAAAGGATATCAATAGCCGGTATTTCGGAAAAAGGATTTACAAAGGCAGTCCTGTAACGCGGAACCACATATAAGTCGCTTGATCCTGCCTGAATAAACGGGAACAAGCTTGATCCATCAACTCTTTCACCGGTTGAAAGTATGCTATTGAGATGTTGTAATGAGCTAATAACAAAATTCAGTGTTTTTAAACGACCATCACCTCCGACGTATCTGAAGTTTACCATTTCGATATTGTGATCAACGATGTACTTAACAAGATCAGCTTTAGTAAATTCACTTGCCGGTTTATTAAGGTACTGCACAAGTGGGTTAGGGTTCATTTCTGCAAAATTCTTCATGATTGTTACTCTTTATAAAAACTTTAGGTTCATTTATTTATTGGTAAAAAGTGGTTAAAGGTAGAAAGTTTTTCTCATTAAGAAAGTCTTTCAGAAAGTAATAATTAACTTTGCAACATGCGCCAAAATGACCTTTTAAGTTAACTGTGATGAATTCACCTGAAATAATTTTCTTTACTGTTTTTATAGTATTTGTTGTTAGTTTCCTTTTGCTGGACCTTGGTGTACTCGATAAGAAAAACCATGTTGTACCTTTCAGGGAAGCATTATTGTACACATGTCTATGGATCTCTGTTTCAATTGGGTTTTATGTATTATTGATTTATCACGGCAATTGGATTCATATAGGGGCAGAGGGTACAATTGCTGAAATCAAAGAGCTGATTGTCAAGTACGGGCATCCCATTAATATTGATGGTCTTGAGTATTCCGATGCTATCAAAATTTATAATAAAAACCTGGCGCTTGAATTTATAACGGGATATGTTATTGAGAAGATGCTTTCGCTGGATAACATCTTCGTCATGGTAGTTATCTTTTATGCTTTCAAAGTAAATCCTCTTTATTACAGAAGAGTGTTATTTTATGGAATTCTGGCTGCTGTTGTCTTTCGTTTTATTTTCATTTTTACAGCTTCGGCAATAATCCATCAGTTCCACTGGGTATTATATCTCTTTGGCATATTGCTTATTTATACGGGTATCAAGATGCTGTTTGAGAAAGGTGATCACCACATAAGCACAAAAGATCATCCGGTTGTTAAGTTTGCCTCAAAGTATTTGCCTGTATATCCAACATTTGTCAGACACCATTTCTTAATAAGGAAGAATGGGAAATTGATGATTACTCCTCTGTTTCTCACTTTAATGGTAATAGAATTCTCGGATGTAATTTTTGCTGTAGACTCCATACCTGCCATTTTTGCTATAACCAGTGATCCTTATATCATCTTTTTCTCAAATGTGTTTGCGATTCTGGGACTAAGGGCTATGTTCTTTATGCTTGTTAATATCATTGATATTTTCAGGTTCCTGAAGGTAGGATTAGCGGTGCTGCTCTCCTTCATTGGTTTTAAAATGATATTTGCAGATTTACTTAAAGATGCAGGCTTTACAACCGCATACTCGCTTTACATTATTTTGGGTATACTTGTCTTAAGTATTGTATTATCCTTGATCTTTCCGGATAAGAAATTACAGAGGAAGGAGTGACTGTGCTTTAACTTCAGGATAAAGCACTGAAGCATTTTTTGGAGCCACTCAGGGGACTCGAACCCCCGACCCGCGCATTACGAATGCGCTGCTCTACCGACTGAGCTAAAGTGGCTTAAAGCAAACAGCTTGTCATTTAACAAGCTGCTCTTTTAGTCGGGATGACTGGATTCGAACCAGCGGCCTCTTCGTCCCGAACGAAGCGCGCTACCAGGCTGCGCTACATCCCGATCTTTAATAGTTTGCAAAAGTAATAATTTTTTATGTGTTTCTAAAAGCGCAGATAATGAAATATTATAAGGTTAAAAGCAGAAAGCCGGCTTATAACCGGCTTTCTGTGTAAATAAAGGTAATCTGTTAGTTTTTATTTATCAATATTGTAAAGTCCCTGAACTTCTTCAGGTGTAATTACCCTATTGAAGAAGTGCATTTCGTCGATTAGACTTAACTCGGAAAAATGCTCCCAATATCCAAAATCGGGTTCACCGGAGGCTATGCTCATTGTTGATGATGTTTCTGCCCAGGATAATGGAGAAGGGGTCTCAGGGATATTTTCCAATGCAACTTCACCATTAACATATGCAACAGTACTACTTTCAGAAATGGTAATTGCAACATGTATCCAATCGCCCGGGGCAAATGTATAGAATGGGTTAACCCATACTTCATTGTCTCCAATGCCATAGTTTAATCCAAGTTTCTGCTCAGTTTCATTGCCTTCTCTAAAAATTCTGATACCTGAGTTACGATTTTCACCCGGAGGGCTGATAGAGATTAAGCCGGCTCTTATTGGATTTGGATTAACCTTAATCCAGAATGCCACGCTGAATTCGTTGGATTCCTTTAATTTATCGGCGGGATAAGTAAAGTAGGCATCTTTTGCACCTTTATAAGCATCGCCTAATTTACCGGCAGCAAAACCCGGAGAGCCAACTTCAGTTCCTGAAGTACCGGTTAGCGCATCAGTAAGGTCTCCTTCGAACGGGAAATAGTGAACTTCACCTTCAAGCGGTGTATAAGGGACTGCAGTTGTCTTCCTGAATGTACGTGAAGTTTCGTCACTTTTACCTGTTAGGTCGGTAGCAACAACTTTCAGTACATATTCACCATCCTCCAGTCCTTCGTAATCCATATTTACAACAGCACGGCGGTAATCTTTGAAGGATTCAACATTCCCAATCTCAGTTTCATCGAGATAGAATTTAACTGAACCTATCTCAATATCATCTGTGACTGTTGCCACAAAAGTAATTTTAGTAACATCAGGGCTAACCCTTATTGTTTTTCCGTCAACCGGAAAGGTAATTTCGACTGCAGGGTCTTCTGTGTCGGCACCCGGTTTTACCGATGTAATCGGATCCAGTTCCTGTTCACAACCTCCTGCCAGCAATACTATCAGGAAGATTCCGAATATATGTCTTATGGCTTTCATAATAATCTGCATTTCAATTGGTTAATAATCTATTGTTTAAGTGAAGGAATCTGATCGACCTGATTTTGTGGATAAGGCAGAAATATGGCATTTTCAGTGAAAGTTCTTCCACCATAGCTTAGTTCATTAAATCTGTTAAGTCTAACCATGTCATAATATCTCTGACCAGTTTCCATAGCCAGTTCAGCAAACTTTTCATTCATTACATCATCAAGTGTTACGCCCGACAAATGATTTAATCCGGCTCTCTCTCTTACAAGATTTACAGCATTTTCAGCTGATCCGGCATTACCGTTCGCTCCCTGGGTTAGCGCCTCTGCATACATTAATAAAACTTCGGCATAACGGATGATTGGATAATTCTTATTTGTCCCATAATCGGTACGACCCGGTGTAAGTTGAGTAGATGGCAGGTAATGCTTGCCACTTACAAAGATAGCTCTGGCAAAATCATTGATTACATCACCATAGCGTGTTGTGTTCGATATCCATGATGGCAGATCCTGGTAATTTGGATCCTGCATGAGTGAATCTATTCCTCTGTTTGTCCACAAAACGCTTGTCTCCAATCTCACAGTTTCATTCCTGTCGAGCATAAACTTAATCCATTTCATGCTTGGTTCATAGAATCCCCAACCTTCACTAGCGCCTGAAACAGCAGGAGACCACCCTTGGGGTCCGTAGAATGCAAATAAATGTGCATAGTTCTCACCTGAAGCCTGTCCAAGGTCTGAATATTGGAGTTCAAAAAGGTTCTCACTATTCAGTTTGCCTTTAAGTTTGAAAAGTTCATAGAAATCAGGTTCAAGGGTAAAGCGATTAGAATTGATAATTTCACCGGTAGCATCGGCAACAACCTGATATTCTTCCAGTTCAAGATTTGCAAGAGCCTTGATCGCGTATGCGGTGTACTTTGTTACTCCACCAGGTATATCGGTTCTTTCGTTTGGACGGAGGGCAGGTAAATAGGGAATAGCTTCATCCATCCAGGTGGAAATAGTTTGCAATATCTCTTCTTTTGATGATAAAGGAGCAGGAAGAAGTGCTGCAGGATCTGATGAAGGAGGAATAGGCAATGCTCCCCATACTCTGGTTAATTGAAACAACCACCATGATTTCAACACTTTAGCTTCAGCTATATATTGGTCGCCCAGTGCTTTGTTAGGTGCATATTGTTGGTATAGTGCAACTTGTTCAATTGCTGAGTTCGCTGAAAAAATGTTCTGGTAGAAATTCTGGAAGAGTGAGTTGTACATCCAGAAGTCTTTATTGTACCGGTAAATATCTGTTTGAGCAAAGTCCTGCTGGTCGCCTAATCCACCGGCATTGACGTCATCTCCTCTTACACTGATAAGTGGAATGTCTTCCCATTCAATGCCATTGAATTCAGCATATGCACCAAGCAGCGGCTTTACCATATTGGCACTTTGTGTGTAGTCAGTTGTTTCAGTGAGTTTCCTGTTTTCAGCAGGTTCATCCAGAAACTTCTCACAACCTGTGGCAAATACAAGAAGTGCCACAGCCAGTAATATTTTATATTTTGGATTAAATGATTTCATGTCAAGAATATTTTAACGGTTAGAACTTAATGTTTAGGTTAAGGGTGTAAACCGCAGAAACCGGATATGTTTGCGTGTCAACTCCATTAGGCACTTCGGGTGTGAAACCGTTGTATGTGAAGAAGGAGTATGGACGCTCGGCTGTCAAAGAAACTCTTGTTTCAGGGAACTTGCTGCCCAGGAGTCTGCTGTTCTTTATTGTATAACCTATCTGCACATTCTGAATGTTAAAGAATGAACCATTCTCTACAAAGAATGTGCTCATTTGTTGATTCCATCCTTTACGCAATCCTTTTGATGAAGGATATTCATCTGATGTTCCGGGGCCATGCCAGCGGTTTTCTGCCAGATCAGCATCCATATTGAAGTCGGGTGTCCAGATTATTTCACCTCTTTTACGATTCAGGATTTTATTTCCTGACTGTCCATAAAAGTTTGCTGAGAAATCAAAGTCAAGGAACCTGATGTTAATATATCCCCCATACATAAGGTTGGGGAAATAAGAACCCAGGATAACCCTGTCGTCAGCAGTGATATTTCCATCACCATTCTGATCAACGAATCTTAAGTCACCCGGTTCAAGGTTATTTGCAACGGCGGCAGGATCATTTTCAACTTCTTGTTGAGTTTGGTAAACCCCTGCCACTTCAAGACCATAAAATGCCATTAGAGGTTCTCCAACATAAGTACGCTGACGGAACTCAGCTGATCCTCCATCAATATACTCTTGCCCATAAAGGTCAATAGCCTCATTTTTAAGTGTTGAAAAGTTTCCACCAACAGAGTAACTTAACCTTTCATTAACCCGGTTTGTCCAGTCGAGTGCTAATTCAACACCCGAATTTCTGATAGTTCCAACCGGTTTGAGGTATGAGTCGCCGATACCGGGAGATCTGACCGGAATAGCAGCGTTTTTAGTGTCACGTGTAAAATAGTCAAATTCAACCGACAGATTGTTGTTGATCATTCTACCTGTAAATCCAATGTTAGTTTCTTCGGTAAGTTCCCATTTTAGTTCGGAATATGAGCTCGAGACTATGGTTCCGGGATAAACAACTCCTCCCATAGGCCAGAGGGTTACACTAGTTGAGAACGTACCGTCACTGGCGGGTATTTTGTCATTGCCCAATTGACCCCAGCTTGCTCTGAATTTTAAGTACGTAAGTATGTCGTTTTTTGGGAAGAAATTCTCTTCAGTGATGACCCAGCCAACACCGACAGTTGGGAAATAACCCCATTTTTGCTGATACTTGTTGCTGCCGTCAGCACGATATGTCCCGTAAAGAAGGTATCTATCCTTGTAATTGTATGACAATCGACCGAAATATGATAATCCATACTGGCGGAGTCCATCGTCGGTTACAAGAATGGGATCGATAATATCAGCAAGATTTAGATACCATGATTGTTCCATATCGGTAGGGAAATTTTTACCAACAGCGGTTAGTTTAGTGTATCCTTCATCTTTAAAGGAAGTCCCTGCCATAAGTGTAAGATTATGATCGCCAAACTCCTTATTATAAGTGAGAACGTTGTCCCAGATGTGGTTATTATAGTCGGTAAAGGTTCTCGTTAAAGTGGCATCAGGATTCTTATAGCTATCGCCAATAAACCATGGCAGATTAACAATACGTTGATCAATATTAGTATTACTATAGTTATAGGTAGTTTTAAAAGTTAAGGTCTGAGGCAATAAAGTAAATTCTGCATAGAAGTTAGAGAGCAACTTCTTTATCTTCATCCTGTCGATATTGAAATTCATACTTGGAAAAGGATTCTGACCCGCTCTATAACCTAAATCCTGTGCATTTGAGTAATTCTCAGGCCAGGCTCCAGTATTTTCAGGATCGTAAACAGGCATTATAGGAACTGCAAAATATGCCTCATTCCATGCATTACCCGCATCATTATATTTTGTAGCATTGCTAAATATAAGATTACCGCCTACTGTGAGCCAGTTGGTAGCTTTAATGTCAACCTTGGAGCGGAGATTCAAACGCTGGTAGAGGTTTTTCATATCCATTATACCATCCTGGTAGAAGTAGTTAGAACCTAAAGAATAACGAGCCTTTTCAGTGCCACCTGAGAAATCAAGGCTGTGATTACTTATAAGTGCCGGACGAATAATTTCAGCATACCAGTTGGTATTTGGCTCAGGGATGTTAGGATTAACACGACTACGCCCGTAACGTTGCATTGCATTTTGGATAAAAGTCATATCGGGTACAGAGCCGGATTCATTTGCCATTGTTGTAAACTGCTGAGAATTTGCCATTTTCACCACATTCTGCGCTACCTGCATACCTGCATATCCATCATACGTTACCTGAGTCTTCTGATTATATTGTCCGTTTTTTGTTTCAATCAGTACAACCCCGTTTGCAGCTCGTACACCATAAATAGCTGCAGCAGAAGCATCCTTCATGACCGACATAGACGCAATATCCGAAGGATTAAGGAAGTCGATATTATCGAAAAACATTCCATCAACAACATAAAGCGGAGCCTCACTGCCACGTCCGGGGAATGATCCAATTCCACGAATTCTTATGGTTGGTGAATCACCGGGTCCACCGCTGGTAACAACCTGTAATCCTGCTACTTTACCCTGCAAAGCCTGGAGTGGATCGGATGAAGGCGTTTTAACCAGATCTTCGGTTTTTAATGTGGTGATACTCGAAGTCAGGTCTTTAACTCTTGTACTACCATAACCAACAACAACTACACCTTCGAGAGAAGCAGCTGTCGGTGTCATGGAAATCATTAAAGAGCTCTGGTTGCCGATAGTAACTTCAATGGTTTCATATCCAATATAACTAACCACCAGAATGTTTTCGCCAGGTGAAACTTTCAGGTTAAAATTACCATCCATGTCGGTTGTTGATCCTTTGGTGGTTTCTTTGACTACTACTGAAGCACCAGGTAGGGTTTCTCCTGTTGATTTATCAGTCACGATACCTGTTATACTCTTGTCCTGAGCAAAAACATTGGTACCGGCAATAATTAGCAGAAGCAGCAAAAAGCTCTTTAATTTTACCGGCATTCGATTAATGAGTAAATGTTTTTTCATAACATACACTTGATTAAGTTAAAAAGTGATTGGTCAAATACATAATAGATAAACTCTTATAAAAATAGTGCAAAAATGTGGCATTTGCTAACAGCTATGCAAAATAATTGTTTAGGAGAATTCATTCTGAATCCCATAAACTGTAAGGAAATTTGGAAAGTTCAGCATTATAGTATTTTTTTATTCCCGTAACTTCACGACCAACCCATGAAGGGAGCTCTATTACCTGATTTTCATATTCCAGTTCAATCTCTGCCACAATTAAACCTTCGTTGTTACCATAGAAAACATCGACTTCGAAATATAGGTTTCCGTGGGGAACAATAAATCTTGTCTTGTCAATAATTGTAGGCTCACATAATTTCAGTAGTTCTTCAGCGTCATTGAGAACAATCTCCTTTTCCCATTCATATCGGGTTATTCCGGTTGGGGAGGAGGAACCCTTTATGGTAATGAAGCCTTTATCATCCTTGATTCTGATGCGTACTGTACGTTCCGGCACTGATGACAAATAACCTTGTGCAATACGATAGGATGCATTACTGAGAGTTTTGAATTCACCTTTGACTAAGAATTTGCGTTCAATTTCCTGTGACATACTCTATGAATTGGTGCGTGTGGTTGGCTAAGTTAAACGTAAAGTTATGCATAAAGTTCCTTGCACTCATTAAGTAAAAAAAAGGAGGGAATTTATCCCTCCTTTTGTATTGTATACACTGTAAGTGTTATGTGTTCTGTATAAAGTAGTATTTACTTTGAGTTTGTGAGAAGCATTCTGCTAATTTCCCAGGTCCCGGCTACTTCTGTAGTGCTTGTATATCTAAAAGCAACTCTAATGTTTTGGCCATCGAAATCTGAAAGATCTATAGCTCCTGTATCAACAAATCCCCATGAGTTTCCGGGTGATCTGGTGAAACCTGTTAGTTCGGTCCAGTCAGCTTCATTTGGATCACCACTTCCGCTGTAATTGACTGATACGAATACTTTTGCTTCTTCATTGATGTTGCCTGCATAGTTCATTGCTTCTCTGAAGATCATCTTTACACCTGTTTTGCCTGCAAGAGAAATAGATGGAGATATTAACCAGTCTTCGTTAGGAATTCTGTTGGGATTTACAAAGCCAGTCATGGTTACACAACCACCGTCATAAGTCTGACCTTCCCAAACTTGATCACCTGCAACACTATATTGAGTGAAAGAACCCAGTGAACTATTGAATTCCTCAGTGAAGAATCCGGAAGCAGGAATGATTCCATTACCATCGAGCCAGTAACCCGAAAGATTTTTAACTCCCGGTTGGCTGAAATAAGCCTCAAGAGTACCAAGCACCATTGCTTCCTTACCCAGATTACCCGGAGTGGTTACAAGATTCAGGGCATCTCTTATTGGACCAACCGGTAATTGAACTGTTAGACAATTCAGTTGATTTGTTTCTTCGGGATTCAAAGCGATCAGTAGGTTACTATTGGTAGCAAATGGTCCTTCGAAGTTAGGTACGAAATCGGTTCCACCGGTTTCAACTACTCCGACAATATAACCTTTAACCCATACCGGTGTACTGCTGGTAAGAGCCATTGCAGACGTTACATCATATGGATCCTCGAATGTACCGTCACCGTTTCCAGGAGGTGGAGGTACAATACCTGAGAAGTCTTTAACATCATCTATATCGCGGATAGTAAGCTGCCAGGTTGTTCCAAAAACAGTAAGAATACCTGTAACGTTCCCATATCCTGCAGGGATTGTGTCATTAGAGAAGTTTGAATATTTGCTTGTACGAACAACAAGTGTTTTGCCGCTCTGATCCATAAGTGTGCGATTGGTTGCATCAGCTGTTTGTGGAGCATATACTTCCCCAATCTCAGCAAATGTAACATTCTCAAAAGTTACAAGACGACTAACACGTAAGTCCTTATCAGTAGGTGTGCCTAACTCCGAAATTGCCATTACTTCAGGTTGTGGAGCACGACCGGGGAGACTATCACGATAGAGATGGCCTTCAATAAGAGTGGCCGGCATTCTTCCGATACCACCCTGGTAGATGTATCCAATCTGAATGAGCTTATTATAATCACCTATGTATAAGCCTTTCAGTTTAACTAATACTTTTTGTCCGACTTTATACTCAGTAGCCAGGTTAGTTTGGTCAATTGCAAGTTCAATAGCGCCTGTTGCATCCTGAATGGTCATTTTTTTGTAAAGGTTGCCGCTTTCATCGTTAGCAGTAACAATACCTTGAATAATTTGATCTTCAGTAATTTCGGCAAGACCATTATATGAAGCCTTTAAATCGGCGATAGTTATATTGGCATCAAAATCAACAGTTGGAATATTGATTGGTGGTTCGTCGAATTCTCCTTTTACACAACTTGTTATGAAACCTGTTGAAAGGGTTATCAGGAGTAATGCAAGTATGTTTCTAATATTTTTCATTTTCTTATTGATGATTGTTAAGGTTTTATTTAAAAGCGGAATCCAATATTGAGGAAGTAGTTTCTTCCATAAGCATAATAATATTTTGGCGGGAATTTGCCTATGTTCTTTGTCTCGAAATCAAAGCGGTTTTGTTCGTAACCACCGGTGATGATTTCTTTGTTGTCTAACAGGTTATTCACACTCAGGTTAAGTTGCAGGAAGTATTTGCCATGAATTCTGAATGATTTGCCTATTGAAAGATCCAGGGTATAACCATTGGGTAGTTTTTCCTGACGGGTAATATTACCAATCATAGGATCACCGGGACCCAGGTTCTCAATTGCCAGAGAAGTACGACGCTCAGGGTTAAAATCAAGGTAAATGTTGTCGTAGTAGTTAACACTAGCTTCAACAAAGAGGTATCCCGGGCCTGCATATTTCAAACCAAATGAACCTGCTGTTTGCGGTGTTCCGGAAACATAAAAGTTATTTTGGTAGATAAGAGCAGTTGTGTCGGGACGTGATCCGTTTTCAAATGAAATTGTTGCAAATGGTCGGTTTGTGAATCTGTAATTACCAAGATTACCGGCGACAACTGCAGAAAGTTGTGGAAGCAATTTAACTTCAGCACCTGCTTCAATACCTTGATGAGTCTTGTTAATGCCATACATAACATAGTTAACGAAAGTACGGTAGTCATCATGGTAGAATCCTGTAATTTCACTCTGATCGCTGAAAGTAGTATAATATGCAGTAAGACGAACTTTTGCAAGCGGAGCTCTCATATGGTAACTAATTTCACCGCTCAGTATTTTTTCGCTCTTGATATCAGGTGTAAGGGCATCTTTGGTTCTGGGTGATAAGAAAGAGTTACGGATATATGGAGCGCGGGTCATATAAGCACCATTAACTTCGAAGAAATGGCGCCCTGTGAGTTTATATGTACCACCGGCTTTAAGTGCATAATCGAAGAAATCTGTCTTTTCCGAATTTCCAAGAGAGTTTTCGGGAGCACGGCCATTTTTCATAAATCCTTCCCGCCAGAATGTGGTATATGATAACTGTGCACCGGCATAGTAGTCAAGTTTATGTGTTGAAAACTGTGCCAATCCCCAAATGTTACCACTGTTTTGATGAAGTTTGTAGTCATAACCAAATCTGTCACCTTCTTTAATAATACGGTTAGGATTAGTCAGGTCGTTTTGAATTGTTGTATCGTTTCCCGGAAAATCACGTTCAGCAAACTGATCAATGTCAACCCAGAAATTTCCTCCAAGAAGGTCGTTCAAAACTTTATAATAACTACCGGTGTATGATGAGTATTCAATTCCACCACTGAGTCTTCCTTTGCTCAATTCATGATTAATAAATGAAGAAAGGTTGATTTGTGACTGGTCGTTATGACGGTCTTCAATAATGTAATGAGCTTGTTCACCCATCTGGTTGCCAAGGTAATTTACCTGATAAAGGCGATCCCAGTTAATCTGCCTTACTGAAGGATCATTTCTCCATTTTTCAGCTATTGTTTCACCGATGAATGATTCATAATCAGGAGTCGGGAAATAGCTAGGGAGATATCTGTAATAGTCAGGCCTTGGGTCTGCAGCATTGTACCAGTTAAGAGCACTGGTTGATGTTTTACCGAAAAGGTATGAAGCAGTGCTGGTTATCTGAGTACTGTTATTGAGCTTCCAATAATGATTAAGGACCATAATCGGCTGATTCATAGTACGTATTCTTGCATTACGTACTTCGCCATCCTGGTATCCCCAATTAGGATTATAGAAGTTATTATCAGTCAAATCATAAACTTCCTGAACAGAGCCACCCTGCATACCACGCTTTACGGGAGCGGACAAAGCAGTAAATGCAAGACTGTGATGTTGATTGAGCCGTTTTTCTACACCAATAAACCATGCATAGGCATCATAATATGTGCCTTCAACATAACCACCATTACCCCATCTTTTGGAAGCGCTGATGGTAAATGCCCAATTGTTGTCCATCAGACCGGTTGAGTGAGTCAACATCAGGCGGTTAGTGTAAGTACGGTTGGTACTGCTGTATGTTAACTTGGTTTGCGCTCTGTGTTGTGATGCACGTGTGATTATATTTGTGACACTACCAAGATTTCCGAAAGAAAAATTGGAAGGTGCCAGTCCGTTAACCGAAACTTTATTTCGTGTAGCATCATTCAGGCCTCCCCAAAGAGCCCAGAGCGTGCGACCTGTTTCAGCATCGTTAATTGGGCTGTTGCTTAAATAAGTGCTGTTTAAGTCGGCATCGTAACCTCTCATTCTGAAATAAGCTGAGCTAAATGTGTAGGATGCTGCCGATACAAAAACATCGTTGGAAGAGCTAAGAAGTCCTGAGATGTTCTGTGAACGGGAATCGTCATCGGAATCGAGAGAAGCTAGACTTAGCTCTGCAAGGCCTGCGTTCAGATCTGAAACCGGTTCGGGTTTAAGGGCGACTATGCCCAAATCAGTGTCTGACTGGACATTTATCTGCTTCATGAGATCTTCATAACCGTTAAGTGAGAAGTCAATAACAGCTTCACCCTGGGAAATCCCCTGCAATTCAAATGATCCGTCAGCACGACTGGCGGTTTGCTGAGTGCCAATTCGAACAAGAACCGCCGGAAGGTTAATTTCTTTTTCCGAATCGGTTATTCGCCCTGTGACTGTAAAGGTTTGGGCATAGATTCCCATAACCGGTCCGAGCACCAGCAGAATTAATAATAATCGTTTAATCATGAACTGGTTTATTAGGTTGTTATTAAGAGTTTGACAATATTAATATAGTTTTTAAAAATCGCGTCAGGTAATTTGTACCCCCAAATCCCTTAAAATTTGCGAAATTGAGTGCAAAGGAAACAATTTTTCGCTTACAATCAGATGCTTATAGTAATTTTTATTGCACTATATTTGCGGCATTAAATTAATTTATTTTTACCAATACAACAGCATGTCATCTCGTAACATCCGTTTTATTTTTGCAGCCTTATCTGCTGTTTTGTTCTTTAATTTTAATTTGTCTGCTCAGGATAGGGTTAAGGGCGCTATCATATCTTTTTATAATCTCGAAAATCTATTTGACACGATAGATGATCCCAGGACCAATGATGCCGAATTTCTTCCCGGAGGCGCCAACCGTTGGACGGGTCCAAGGTATATGGAGAAGCTTTCTAATATGGCTACTGTTATTAGTCGGATCGGTTCGGATGTAATACCCGGTGGGCCTACAATTCTTGGTGTTTCAGAAATTGAAAACCGTTCAGTACTTGAAGATTTGATTAAAACTCCTCAGCTCAAGAACTCAGGCTATGAGATAGTACATTACGATTCACCCGACAAAAGGGGAGTGGATGTTGGGTTGCTTTATCGTAAAGAAGCATTTGAGGTTGTGAATTCGACGTCAAACCGACTCACTATGCCGGGAAGAAAAGATTGGTTTAGCCGTGATCAGTTGGTTGTTAGCGGTAAGCTTGATGGTGAAATGATTCATATAATTGTTAATCACTGGCCTTCCCGTGGTGCAGGTCCTGAATACAGAGCTGCTGCCGGTATGCTTTCAAAGCAGTTGAGTGATTCAATAAAAGCCATTGATCCTAATGCAAAGATTTTTATAATGGGTGACCTGAATGATGATCCTACAGATCCAAGCGTTATGGTTCATCTGGGGGCAAAAGGAAAAATAAAAGATGCGAGAAAATCAGGACTATATAATCCATATCACAGACTTTTTCAGGATGGAATAGGCTCACTTGCGTACAAAGATGCCTGGAATCTTTTTGATCAGATTGTTGTATCACCGGTTGTGGTTGATGATGAGGATCCAACTAAATGGAGCTTACATTCAGCCCGTATTTTCAATGAGCAATTCCTTATACAGAAAGAAGGACAATACAAAGGTTATCCTTTACGGACCTTCGCAGGAGGCGCATATTTGGGTGGTTATAGTGACCATTTCCCGGTTTATTTGATTCTAAAAAAGAAAATGTAGAATAGGATTATTGAAGGCTATGAATCGGAATAATGATTAAATAGTGCAATTCAAATATCAGTTTTTTAATTTCTTTTAATTTTTTAAGTTTTCTAAGCGGATTTTTTTTATAATTTCGCTACTTCAACACCTGTCACAGTGAAGGAAAATCTGGTCGTAATCCCTACATTCAACGAGAAAGAGAATATTGAGCGTATCATTCGCAAGGTTTTTTCTCTCGAAATGGAATTTGATATTCTCATAGTTGAGGATAATTCGCCTGATGGCACAGCTGCCATAGTCAAAAGATTGATGACTCAATTTCCCGAAAGGCTCTTTATAGAAGAGCGAAAAGGAAAACTTGGTCTCGGCACTGCCTATATTCATGGTTTTAAGTGGGCTTTGCAGAGAGATTATCAGTACATTTTTGAAATGGATGCTGATTTCTCCCATAACCCCGACGACCTGATGCGGCTACATAACGCCTGTGCCAACCAAGGTGCAGATGTCGCTATTGGATCAAGGTATATCAAAGGAGTTAACGTTGTTAACTGGCCAATGGGCAGGGTTCTGATGAGCTATTTTGCCTCTTCGTATGTCCGTACGGTTACAGGAATGAAAGTGATGGACACTACAGCAGGGTTTAAATGTTATCGCCGTGCTCTGCTTGAAGCAATTGACTTCGATAAAATAAAGTTTACCGGCTATGCCTTCCAGATTGAAATGAAGTATACTGCCTGGAAGTTAGGCTTTAAGATTATTGAAGTCCCTATTATCTTTACCGATCGCACCGAAGGCGAAAGTAAAATGAGCCGCGGAATATTTAAGGAAGCAATCCTTGGGGTTATTCAGTTACGGTTTAAGAAAATAAGACCTAATAAGGGTGTAGTCAGCCAAGACGCACAACGTGCATAATGTGAAAAAATATCCGGTTACTTTAATAAAAAATGCCTGCATTGTTAATGCCGGCGAAAGGTTTATTGGCAATATTCTCATTGAAAATGGGCTCATTGCTGATATCTCAGAAGGTGATGTTGAAGCTCCTCAGTATTCTACTGTTTTTGATGCTCAACAAAAGTTGCTTTTGCCCGGTGTAATCGACGATCAGGTTCACTTCAGAGATCCCGGATTAACTCATAAAGGAGATATTTATTCTGAAAGCAGGGCTGCCGTTGCGGGTGGCGTTACTTCTTTCATGGATATGCCTAATACTGTTCCCAATACGCTGACTCAGGAACTCCTAGAGGATAAGTACCGGGTTGCATCTGAGAAGTCTTTGGCAAATTACTCTTTCTACATGGGTGTTTCAAATGATAACCTTGAGGAGGTGTTAAAGACAGATTTTTCAAAGGTATGTGGTGTTAAGATGTTCCTGGGAGCTTCAACCGGTAATATGCTGGTCAATAACCTGCAAACTATTGAAGGACTTTTTGCCGGATGCCGGGGTTTGATTGCTGTTCATTGCGAAGACGAACCCACTATCCGTGAAAACCTGGCAAATTATCAATCACAATATGGTGACCAAATTCCGGTAAGTGTTCATCATCTTATCAGAAGCAGGGAAGCTTGCTACAAGTCTTCCTCCTTTGCCGTAAATCTTGCAAAGAAATACAATACACGACTTCATGTTCTTCATTTGTCGACAGCTGATGAGATGAGTTTGTTCGATGCAATTCCCTATAATGAATCCAAACGTATCACTGCTGAAGTATGTGTCCATCATTTATGGTTCAGCGATGAGGATTATGAACGGTTGGGGTCACATATAAAGTGGAATCCTGCAATCAAGACAAAGAACGACAGGGCAGCCTTGCTAAAAGCTATTGCTGAAAACCGCATTGACATAATAGCAACAGACCATGCACCGCATACAAAAGATGAAAAATCCAAAGGATACCTCAGTTGTCCTTCCGGTGGTCCTCTTGTGCAACACTCCCTTACTGCAATGCTGGAGCTTGTTCATCAGGGCAAAATCAGTCTTGATTTGGTAGTGGAAAAGATGTGTCACTCACCTGCAAAAGTCTTTAATGTAAAGAACAGGGGTTATATCCGTAAAGGATATCATGCTGATTTGACTCTGGTGGATACCAATTCACCCTGGGTTGTTTCGGATGAAAATATACTATATAAATGTGGCTGGTCACCTTTTATCGGTATGGAATTCCACTCAAGAATTACACATACATTTGTAGGTGGACATCTCGCATGGGAAGATGGAGTTTTCCATGAAGAGGTTAAAGGCCAGCGATTGCTTTTTAATAACTAATTACTTCAATAACTGATTTGACTGATGAAACGATTACTTATTATTTCATGGGCTTTATTAATGTTTGTAGCCTGTAACCGGACAACTACTGAAATTGAAAAATACGAGGATGGTAAAGTTAAAGTTGAAAAGACGTATAAGAAGGTAGATGGAGAGAAGGAACTAATTAAGGAAGTACATTATCATCCTAACGGTCAGAAATATATTGAAGGTAATTACAAAGATAATAAGAGAGAAGGATACTGGGCTTCATGGTTTGAAAATGGCCAGTTATGGAGTGAAGGGGAATTTAGAAATGGATTGAGCGAAGGTAAAAGGACTGTATATCATGAGAACGGCAAGGTTTATTATGAAGGTAATTTTAAAGATGGAGAGAGAGTGGGAGTTTGGAGGTTTTATAATGATGCAGGTGAGTTGACCACCGAAACTGATTATGACACAATACCACGATAAATTCACTATCTGACAGTAAATTTAATGTTTCACAATTTAACCACACCATGAAAACAGCCATTATTTATGTTTCCCACCATGGCACTACCGAGAAGGTGGCAACTATGTTAAAGGGGATGGCAAAGGAAGAGACCGATGTCATTGACCTAAAAAAAGCCAGGAACTTAGATCTGAATAGTTACGATAAAATTATTGTAGGCGGATCTATTCATGCAGGAAAAGTACAGTCCAGGCTTCAGAAGTTTTGTAAAGAGAATGAAACGATCCTAACTTCAAAACCTTTGGGATTATTTCTAAGTTGCATGGAAGAGAACGAAAAAGCAAATGCTCAATTCGAGATGGCATTCCCTCAATCTCTTAGATCTCATGCAATTAGTTCTAAGCTCACAGGAGGCGAAATTTTATTTGAAAGAATGAACTTCCTTGAGAAGTTTATGATGAAAAGAATTGCAAAAACGACTGAATCTGTTTACAAAATAAAGGAAGATCAGATAAAAGCCCTGGCAGCGGATATGGGTCTGTTCAACTAAGATTTTAATATCATTTGATTTATCAGCATAAAAAAATGCCCTAATCAGTTTAGGGCATTTTTTTATTTCGAATATTCTGATCGCAGTTAGTCTACCAGAACAACCAGATATTTTGATACTGACCAGAATTCTCTGGGATTGGTAATTACCAAACTATCACTGGCTTTTGAAGTCCCATAAATCTTATATGAACCCGATGGATGCGATGTTACAATTGTTGCTTTTTTCTTTGTTAGAGGGATTGACCTTAAGGTTGTGATATCGATAGCGGTAAAGTAATCACGATTAAAGTTGTCCTTCAACTTTTTATTGGCACCGATTCCGGCGAACCCACCTTCACGTGTTATAACATTCTGATCGAGCAGTTCACGTTTTGTTCCAACGACAAACCAGGCTTTATTAAGAGCAGTTGTTTGCTCCTGAATAGTCTGACTCTTTGATTCTCCTTCAGCTTTCAGAGTTGTTACGTCAGTGTTAAGGATCTCAATCTGTATGTTCATATCTTCAAGTTGCTGAGTGAGCTGACCTATTTGAGCATCTTTATCTTCAACCTGTTGTGCCAGGCGTTCAACCATTTTTTCAAGTTCAGAAGCTTTCCCCCCCGTTCTTTTCAGATTAGCACGTAACTCGGCGATGGTTTGCTTATTCTTTCTGAGCATGTCGTAAATCGTATTCAAATCACGATTTATTTGCTCCTGTTTACTCACTTCCAGTTCTCCGTTACCTTCGGTACTTTGTGAGATAAGAAGCTCAGCTCTTTTGATTGAGTCGAGGTTTGCCTGAATCTGATTGAATGATTCGATGTATGAAAATATAGCAGTGTCCTTTGTAAAGCCTATGCTAAGAAGGCTGTCGTAACTTGACTGCAAGGCTTCAAGTTCTTTTTTATTGTTGTTGCATCCAAAGAGCAGGATGCCTGAAATAATGAATAGAATTGCCTTTTTCATAATATTGTGCGGTTAGTGTTGATTCTATTTACTCTGATGATTGAAGATTTTCTATTGCAAAATTAGTCTATTTACTGATGTCAATAGTGGTTATTTCTGTTCCACATTTTACATTGACAATTAATTTATTAGTTACAGGATTCCACGAGATTTCTTTAGATTTAATCTTCTTGCCATTAATAGAAACTGACTTAGGTCTGTACTCAAGGCTATGTATACAAAGTTTGATGTTGTATGTGGTCTTAAGATACTTTGGTGAGCTTGTTTCCTTATACAACTCAACGTTTAGGGTTTCCGGGTTATTATATGCTGAGAAGTTGAGCATTTCATACATTCCTTTCTCAAAAGCATCAGCTGTTAGTCCATCATCATTGTACAGAGAGTATTCTGATTTGCTTACATTATTATCAACATAGAAATGCATCTCAAGATTATTGATATCGTATTCAGAAGCGTTAAGCGGTTCCGGAAGCATCGGTATGAAAGATCCACCCTTAACAAATACAGGTATGTTATTCATAGAAAGGGCATAACTAATAGTTTTACCACCCTGATATAGCTGGTTTGTAGTAAAATCGATCCAGTTGTTACCTTTTGGGAGGTAAATTTCCTGATAAACAGCACCGGGATGACGAACCGGTGACACCAGGAATGCATCTCCCCACATATAAGCAGAGTCGTAGGTCAAAAGATCTTTATTGTCTGGCTCATAGAAGAATAGCGGAGCCATCAGCGGTTTCCCTGTTCTTGAATTTTGAAAAGCCAGAGTATAATTATAAGGCATCATCATGTACCTTAGATCAATAGCATTTTTGGCATGCAGTTTTGTACGGTATGCCTGAAATACGGGTTCAGCAGGAATATGTTCCTGGGCGTGTGGTCTGAAAACTGGCTGAAACACCCCATACTGCAGCCATCTCACATAAAGTTCATCATCGATGGAGTCACCTCCTGCGAATCCACCCAGGTCAGAATGCATATATGCGAGGCCTTGCATGCTCATTTGTAAAGCAATTTCAGGCTGTGACCAAAGACCGCCCCAACTTCGGCTGACATCACCACTCCATGGCATCATACCGAATCTTTGTGATCCTGCATAACCGGCACGCATCAATATGAATGGCCTTACATCGGGAAAGTCTTTTCTGTATCCTTCATATACAACTCTTGCCCATTCATGTCCATATGCATTATGAACCTCGTTGCCTGTGCCGTTTACATGAACTATATCGGCAGGGTGTACTTCGGGTTCTCCAAGATCACCCCACCATCCTCCAATGCCCTGGAGTACCAAATCCTTGTAAATATCCCAGAACCACTCTCTTGCTTCCGGTTTGAAGATATCGATAAGTCCTGTGTTCCCAAAATAAAAGTCGTAAGTATAAGGTTTCCCATCTTTATTTTTGGCTAAAATGTCTTTTTTGACTGCTTCATCCCAGCGCCTGGAAGTAGTGAGTATAAATGGCTCCGTAACAAGAATAGTTTTAACATCCTTGCTCTCAAACTTTTTAATCATCTTATCGGGAGAAGGAAAACTGTCGTATAGCCAGGCAAGGTTTCCCATGTCACCGAAGATGCCCTTACCAAACCAATAGATATCAATTATAACAGCATCGAGTGGGATGTCTTCTTTAAAGAATAAGTCGACGGTTTTTTCGGTTTCTTTTTGGGTGTGATAGCCGAAGCGACTGCTAAAATTCCCAAGTACCCATCGTGGTGGAAGTGGTTGTCTGCCGGTAAGCAGAGTGTATTGTCTCACAAGGTCAAACCAGTCATCGCCGACTATAACATGATAATTAGGAGTTCCGCTGTATGTTTCGTATGAAATGGTGTTATTTTTCTTTGAATCGAGATCCATATATCCCAATCCCGCATTGTCAAACAGCACAGCATAACCATTATCTGAAAGCACCATTGGAATTGTGTAGTTCATGAGTTCTGACCTTTTCTCATAACCATAGTGGGCCCTGTTATACATCTGCAGTCGGTTGCCTCTTCTGTTCATTCCCAAAACCCTGGCTCCCCCACCATACAATACTTCCTGAGGTGTAATATTGAAATCAATAAGCCAACTGCTGTCAGCCTGGACATATCCATTGTTTTCTGAGAGGAGCTTTTTGTCGTTATAAGCGTATTCCAGGTGAAACGGATTCTTCTGTATTATGATATCAATTCCTTTTGTTTCAATTGTCAACTCCGTATCGGTCTCATTCACATCAAATGGGAAATTGACAGGTTGCATGTCAACAGCAAACGAAAAGTTCCTGACTTCTTTTTGTTGAGGCAGGAAAGTTACATGAATGATTTTCTCATTCATTGGAGTGATGATGTATTTCCCATCATTAACCTGAATTTCAACATTACTGCCGGATCTTGCATGCCTTATATACTGACGACCGGATACCTGGGCATAAACGCCAATACTGCATGAGAGAAGAAGAATAAAACTTAAGATAGTGATGAGAATACGTGAGTGCTTCATTCTATGTGAGTTTTGATGTGTAAAAATAACATAAACTGATCAATCTGTGCTACTTTTGTTGCATGCAAACAACAGCGGTTATATATTTAAGCAAGGGTCGTGAAGATTCAGTAAAAAGATTTCATCCATGGGTTTTCTCAGGTGCTATTGAGAAAGTTAACGGTAAAATAGTTGATGGAGATCTCGTTGAACTGTTAGATTTTAAAGGTAATTACCTGGCAACCGGATTAGCCGGAATGGGGTCAATTGCAGTTAAGATAATATGGTTTGGACCGGATCGTCTACCGGATGATTTCCTGCTTATTAAGCTGAAAAAGGCTTTGGAACTAAGACAAAGACTTGGATTTGATGCAAACACTGAAAGTAACGCGTACCGGTTGTGCTTTAGTGAAGCAGATGGTTTACCCGGACTTATTGTGGATTATTACAATGGGGTTGCTGTTGTGCAAACTCACAGTACAGGAATGTTCTTATTGAGGCATCAGATTTCTGAAGCTCTTAAGAAGCTTTACGGAACAAAACTATTAGCGGTTTATGATAAAAGTAAGGAAACATTAGCTAAATCAGGATATTCATCTGCAGGTGATTCATTTCTTTATGGAAGCGTTGGAGAAGCGGTAATTAAGGAGAATGGCAACCGGTTTTTAATAGATTTTAAGGAAGGACAGAAAACAGGGTTCTTTCTTGATCAACGTGATAACCGTAGGTTAGTTGGAAAGTATTCTCAAGGCATGAGAGTTCTGAATGTTTTCTCCTATACGGGTGGTTTCAGTATTTATGCTCTTAATTCGGGTGCCGTTCATGTAACTTCACTCGATGCATCACAGCGTGCTATTAATACCTTAGAGCAAAATTTAGAATTAAATAAAGGCTTTGGCGGAACCCATCAATCTGTTGTTGCTGATGCTAAAATCTGGCTTCCTCAAATGGATGAAGATTTTGATATTGTTGTTCTGGATCCACCGGCATTTGCTAAACGTCAGGCCGATAAGCATAAAGCTCTGCAGGGGTATAAATTTATTAATGCAACTGCAATCAGAAAGATAAAATCGGGTGGTTTGCTTTTTACATTTAGTTGCTCACAGGCAATAAGTAATGAGCAGTTTACGTCAATGGTAATGGCCTCAGCAATTGAGGCA
This sequence comes from uncultured Lentimicrobium sp., assembly GCA_964547915.1. Lineage (GTDB taxonomy): Bacteria > Bacteroidota > Bacteroidia > Bacteroidales > Lentimicrobiaceae > Lentimicrobium. Next base: position 267,998 of record CAZJPP010000001.1, on the reverse strand, counting down.
GGAAGAGATGTGAAGATCATTCATCACATGGGGCACTCTGCTGATCATCCGGTTAGTATATTTCACCCGGAAGGTGAATACTTAAAAGGGTTGGTATTAGTGGTATCCTGATTTTAATGATCGTCAAACCGTATTGGCCCTTTTTTAATTCTGTCTATTATACGCCGATCTTTCTTAGTGGGGCGACCTAAACCTCTTTCACGATATTCAGCATTATACTCTTTAATCAACTGAACTCTTTCGTACTCTTCAGGAGGAGTCAGATCTTCAAGGTAATCGTTTACAAGTTTTGCGGAGACTCTGTTATGCAGAAGTTCTTTTACCCTGAGTATTCGGTTGAGAGGCCCTTGTGAAACATGGATGATATCGCCGGTTTTAGCGATGCGGGATGGCTTGACAGAATTACCATCTATCTTGACTTTCCCGGCTTTACATGCATCTATAGCCAGATTTCTGGTCTTATAAAGTCTTACACACCATAACCACTTGTCGATTCTAACTTCACCTTCCATCACAGATGCCTTTGGTTGTTAAAACAAACCGGATGTTACTTTTGACGGAAATAGATATTGATTGGCACACCTGTGAAATCAAATTCCTGTCGCAACTTATTTTCCAAAAACCTCTTGTAAGGTTCTGTTACATATTGTGGCAGGTTACAGAAAAATACAAAAGAGGGATATGCCAGTTTAAGCTGAGTGATATACTTGATTTTAATGTATTTACCCTTGACAGCAGGAGGTGGATTCTCAGTAATAATAGGCATCATGAAATCCATTAGTTTGGATGTGCTGATGTTTTTTGTTCTGTTCTTGAATACCTTGTTGGCCATTTCAAGAGTCTTGTGTATTCTTTGTTTATTTATTACTGATGTAAAAATGATTGGGACATCAGTAAACGGAGCGAGGCGTTTTCTTATGAGTTCTTCGAATTCTTTATGGGTATTGGTTTCTTTTTCTACCAGGTCCCATTTATTAACGACTATAACAACTCCCTTATGATTTTTTTGTGCAAGCCCGAAGATGTTGAGGTCCTGACTTTCCAATCCCTGTGTAGCATCAAGCATGAGGACACAAATGTCAGCGTTTTCTATTGCCCTGACTGACCTCATAACCGAGTAAAACTCAATATTATCGGTCACTTTTCCTTTTTTTCTTAATCCTGCCGTATCTACAAGCAGGAAATCGAAACCAAAACTATTGTATCTGGTGTAGATGGTATCACGTGTTGTACCCGGAATAGGGGTGACAATATTACGCTCACCACCTAAAAGGGCATTTATCATTGAAGATTTGCCAACATTTGGTCGACCAACAAATGCGATTTTAGGCAGATCAGGGAGTTCTTCGATAGTTGGATTTTCGAATTCTTTAGTCAGGTCATCAAGTAATTCACCGGTGCCACTTCCATTGATAGCTGAAATCTCCCAAAATTTTTCAAAGCCCAGAGCATAAAACTCCGAAGTTTCGGCAGCTCTTCGGGAATTGTCTACTTTGTTGACAACAAGAAATACTTTTCGTGTGGAACGCCTGATCACATTAGCGACTTCTTCATCGAGAGGCGATAGGCCTTCTTTGCCATCGACCATTAAAATGATAACATCAGCTTCTTCAATTGCAAGTTCTGCCTGACGACGGATGGCGTCTTCAAAAACGTCATCACTGCCAACTACCAATCCACCTGTGTCGATGATTGAGAATTCAACACCATTCCAGTCTGAAATACCATAATGGCGGTCGCGGGTTACACCGGCAGTGGGATCAACAATTGCGTTTCTCTGACCGGTTAGGCGGTTAAATAAAGTGGACTTACCAACATTGGGTCTGCCTACAATGGCTACCAGATTCGACATAAATTATTCCTTCTTTGTAATTCAATATTTCAAAGCCTTATTAGTTAAAGCATAAAAGCGCGTTATGCAAAAATACGCTTAAAAGCCGGATAACTAATAGGATACTGTTTAGTATGTATCCAGGCAAGGTCTGCTTATAACAACAAAAGCCTTGAATATCAAGGCTTTTGAATTTTAGTAGCGGGGGCAGGATTCGAACCTACGACCTTTGGGTTATGAGCCCAACGAGCTACCTCTGCTCCACCCCGCAGTATGTTTTGCGTTATGTTTGTTTATTTGAGAGTGCAAAGATAATATTTTGTTTCTTTGCTGACAAATTTTTTAAGTTTATTTTTATTTTTATGGAACACAAGTCGGGATTTGTCAATATTATCGGCCTGCCTAATGCAGGTAAGTCTACATTAATGAATGCTTTGGTAGGAGAAAAGTTATCGATTATTACCTCCAAAGCCCAAACAACCCGGCACAGGATTATGGGAATTGTCAATGGAGATGACTTCCAGATTGTATATTCCGATACCCCCGGTATTGTGAAACCACACTACAAACTCCATGAATCGATGATGAAGTTTGTACATTCGGCTTTCGAAGATGCAGATATTTTCCTTCTGGTTACCGAAAAGTCAGAAGATCAGCTACAGGATGAATATCTGGCCAAGATTAATGATTCAGGGAAACCCGTAATTGTTGTAGTAAATAAAGTGGACCTTCAGACACAGGAACAAGCTCTTATTCAAGTTAAAGAATGGGAACAGAAGATGCCGGGTGCAGTTGTTATACCTGTTTCTGCTCTTCACAAGTTTAATCTCGACAGATTATTTGAAACTCTGATAGAGAAGCTTCCGGTTTCACCACCGTACTATCCTAAAGATGAATTAACCGACCGTTCGATGAGATTTTTTGTCTCTGAGATTATCAGGGAGAAGATTCTACTCTATTATAAGCAGGAGATACCTTATTCCGTTGAAGTTTCAGTTGATGAGTATCAGGAAAAGGAAAATATTACCCATATTACTTCAACTATCTATGTTGCCCGCGAATCGCAAAAAGCAATAATAATCGGACACCAGGGGAAATCAATTAAAGGACTTGGGATGGCAGCGCGAAAGGACATAGAAGAGTTCATTGAAGCCAGGGTATATCTTGAACTACGCGTTAAGGTCAGCAAAGACTGGAGGGACGATTCCCAGCAATTGAAACGCTTTGGCTATGAATAAGAACCGGAAAAGATTAAATCATAGCTATAAAATGTATGAAGAAGCCGGCTTTGCTTTCCCTGACATTATATGAGTATTCAAACCGGAAAGTCTTATCGTAGTAGCTAACCAGATCAATTCCCATACCTAAACCTATCAATGGTTTTCCCCTGTAGTCATTACCAGTATTATCAATTAATTCAGGGTAAGCAATTCCGTAATCAAAATGAGGGCCGGCGTATAAGTTAAGCGGTATATTGTTGAATTTCTCAATTTTTAGCCAGGGTAATCTTACGACAGTCTGAACGAATCTAGCCTTTAAGTGTGACTTAAATAAAGAATAATGCTGTCCTTCAACGACGTAGTATTCATACCCTCTGACAAATTCTCTATCATAGCCAAGGGCTGTTAACAAATAGTAAGGTGGGTTACCGGGAGTAGAAAACTTCGATGTTATTTCGGCAGCACCAAAAAGCCAGGATGTAAATGGGACATATCCTCGTAAAGACAATCTGATGCTTTGCTGTGAAAACTTATGGTTAATACCGGATAAGTGTGAAAGTTCGGATTCTGCATAATATCCTTTTAGCGGATAGTTTCGGTTATCTCTGTAATCTGCCTTAATCAGATATGACACTCCAAGATATTGAGGCTTAAGAGTTATTCTTTTTGGTTCGGTAGTTTTTGATGCGCCGGTGAATGAAGGATTAAGGACGGGAATTGTGTCGTTGAAACAGAAACCTGAATATTGAATTGATACAATGTTGGTGAAATGAAATCCTGGTCTGTATTTACCGCTGACTAAGACTTGAAATCCCTGCTGCATCAATTCACTATCATTCCTGTAAAATTCTAGTTTATTGTCGAAAGTGGCGTAGTTTATTTCCTTAAGTGAATGATAGGAAGCTAATACTCCAAGGCCCAGATTCTGCGCTTTATTAAGATAAGGCCATTCATAGCTTGCTTCAAAATAATTGCGGTATCCCAGTAAAGCCTTGATGTTTAATTTCTCTGATTTGCCTGAAAAGTTTTCATGTTGAAAATGAAGCCCTGCTGATAGTCTTGTTATGTTTTGATGTTGCCACCAGTCATTGAAATTTCTATCGGGATGCTCAATCAATGGCCATATCCACCAATACCATCTTTCCTTAACCAGAATGATGAAGAGTGAAGTCTGTTTGCCTTGTGGCGTCTTAAATATCTGAAAGTCAATTATGACAGAATTGAAAAGTGATATCTTGTTCAAATTTTGTGTAGATAACTCTATAAGATTCTGCAGTTCATCAGCTTTGTAAACATCTCCTTCTTTGAATGCCAGTTCTCTTAGAATTATAGTTTTATCGGTCTTATTATTGCCAACAACCAGAATGTCCCCAATAATGATAGTTGAGTCGACGAGCGGTTGATTCTCATAAGTGAAGATAGTTGTATCTGTTGGTTGCTGACCGTAGGAACAGGTGACAGAGACAACCTGTATGAAAATGGCAAATAAGATATTAATTTGGGTAAAACGCCTGAGGATTACCTTCATGATTATTATATATCGAGAAACCTCATCAGCGAATCGTAGCGATCATTTAGAGTTTGGTCATACTCTTTCTGGAAAAAGGAAGCTTTTATATCGTAATTAAATCTGTTGAATGTTGAAATTAAAGGTCCAATGTCCATCCTGTTTACTTTAATGGTAACCTGCATTTTAGTTGAATCGGGGAGGTTCATCACATAAAGACTCAGTATGATAGCGTCATTCGATTCGACTATTCGGGCGATTTCACTTAATACGAAGTCTCTTACTCCCATTTCCAGGACTATGATACCACCGGGATTGTCAACAGCTGCAAGACGTGCAAAGTAATTAGTAAGGGATTGCAGCGTGATAGAACCCAAATAGTGGTTTTTATCATCTACAACAGGTATCAGTGTTAGTTGTAGTTCATGAACCTGTCGTATGATGTCGTAGACATGCTGGTCTTCGGTAACATAAGGATTGTTGAGTGACAATGGATGATTCCCAATCGGTTCTTCATAACTGTTGAGTTCATAAATGTCGTTTTCCGATATTAGCCCAAGGAAATCAGATTCATTAACTATGGGCAAATGTGATACCCTAAACTCTTCCATCCAGTTCAGTGCCGTCATACCGGTATCGGATGTTTGCAGAGGCATTATTGTATCACTAATAAGATCTTTAGCTATCATAAATAATTAGCATGTTACTCAACTTCAACAAAATTAATAATAAAATGGTTATTTGAGTTCCCTTTTAAAATGACTCTGGGTGGTTGAACTTTCTTAATTTTGCATGATTAAAAGGCTGATGTATGACTAAACTAAGTGTAAATATTAATAAGATAGCGACATTGCGGAATGCCCGGGGAGGTAATTTACCGGATGTCATAAAGGTGGCACTGGATTGTGAAACTTATGGGGCACAGGGTATTACTGTTCATCCACGCCCTGATGAAAGACATATCAGATATCGTGATGTTTACGATCTTAAGCCTAAGTTATCAACGGAGTTCAATATAGAAGGAAATCCACTACCTCAGTTCATTGAACTTGTGCTTGCCGTTAAACCTCATCAGGTTACGCTGGTTCCTGATGCACCTGATGCAATTACCTCCAACCATGGTTGGGATACTATAACCTATAAGAGCTTTCTGACAGACACGATATCAGAGTTTAAAAAGCATGGTATACGGACATCCATATTCGTTGATCCTGTGCCTGCAATGGTTGAAAATGCAGCACTTACCGGTACCGACAGGATAGAGTTGTATACTGAAAGTTATGCTTCGGAATATTTAGCTGACAGAGAAACAGCAATTGCTCCATTTGTTAAGGCAGCAAAAGTTGCCCGGGAGGCCGGACTAGGCATAAATGCCGGACATGACCTTAATCTTGATAATCTTAATTTCTTTGCCTCAAAGATTGAAGGATTGCTTGAAGTTTCAATTGGTCATGCACTAATATCTGATGCGCTTTATTATGGTTTGAAGAAAACCATTGAAATGTACCGGAAGGAACTTGTACTATGAAACTCTTCTATCGGCAGTTTGGCAATGGTGAGCCTGTAATAATTTTGCATGGGTTATTCGGATTATCGGATAATTGGGTAACTCATGGGAAGAGGCTTGCAGAGAAGTTATCGGTTTGGCTGCCTGATCTTAGAAATCATGGTCAATCACCGCACAGTCCAACATTTAATTATCATGCAATGGCCGATGACCTGCGTGAATTTATTGAGGACCATCAGTTGGAGAATCCGATAATAATAGGACACTCAATGGGTGGAAAGGTAGCAATGCAGTTTACACTCGACAATCCTGATGTTGTTTCAAAGCTGATTGTTGTTGACATAAGTCCGGTAAAGTATCCCGATAGAGATGCGCATTTTACTATAATAAGTGCCATGATGTCAATAAACTTTGATGGTATTCATTCGCGTCAGGAAGTTGATGACCTACTCAAGTCCCGGATAAGTGAAGACAGCACCAGGCAGTTTATAATGAAAAGTCTGTACAGGAAGACAAAGAATACTTTTGACTGGAGGCTAAACCTCAGTGCCATCAACAATAATATGGATTATATCTTTTCGGGCATTGAGTCGAATGGTATCTTTGATAAGCCTGTATTATTTATAAAGGGTGGATTATCGGACTATATACAGGACAATCATATTCCACAGATAAAGCAATTCTTTCCAAATGCTAAGATTATTACAATAGAAAAAGCGGGACATTGGGTTCACGCCGATGCCCCGCAAGAGGTATGTGAAATTTTTAGTGATTTCCTTGGTAAGGAGTGCGCAGATTAATAGCGTTTTACATTTACTGAAGAAACACCTGCATCAATTTCAATGAAAATCTTTGATGCTGAAGTTGCATAGTTATCAGACCTGAATAATCCATTTGAAATTTTCTTAAATCCAGGAAGATTTCTACTGCTTAGAACTGTTTCAGTCTTTACTTCAACACCTGATGATGAGGGTACTTCAATATCTATTGAAGCAGCACCTGCATCAATACTTACATTTGACCGGACAGCTTTATCACCAAGTTTCAAACTAATAGCAGAAGCACCACCATCTAGATCAATTTTAGCTACTTTAAACTTACTCAAATCGAAGTTTATATTTGCTGCACCTATATCAAAATCAAAGTCCCATACAGGATTTGGATTTAAGTACATCTGGACAATGTTCCCGTGATTTTTAATCCTCACTCTCGAATCATCTATTTTCAGTCTGATATTTCTTCTACCTGCTTCATCATCACTTGTCATACTATAGTTTCCGATGTTACCTTTTTTTCTGAAGAGCAAAAGCTTATCAGTAAGTAGTGAATCAGATATTTTGTAATCACCGGCTGCTGCATCAAATGAAAGTTTAGCTGTCTGGATTGTAGAATCATACGCCTGAAACAATTCCTGGAAGCTGCCTTCAAATTCTGAATAAGTGGTAGAATCATCATCATCGTCAAACTTATACTGGTAGCTCCAGTCATCCCTATCTCTGTTCCATTGCCAGAAAGGCCTTTCGCGTTTATCAAACTTCGTCATCAGTAAGAATGCAAGGGCAATAGTGACGAGTGTCAGAATCAATTTAACTGAATCTTTAATCGGAATGAGAGAAATTCCCCAAAGAATAAGAATCAGTGGCCACAAACGGAATATAGTCCACCAGTCAAAAAATATCAGTCCTGTATTTTTTAAGATAAAGAGGATGCCGATAATCACCAGCAGGATGCCCCAAAATAATTTTTTATAGCTCATGGCTTAGATGTTTATATTGTTGGAATTGTTATCGTTTGATTCGTCAGTCGTACCCGGAGTAGTGGGGTTTGATTCTTTTTTCATTACCGGGAATCCTTTAAATATCAGAAAGAGCCCTATTACAATAATGAGTAGTGGCCAGAAGTCAGAGAAGTTAATGGCGGGCACGAATCTTTCAACAAGGAAAAAGCCCCCCATAATAATGAGTATGATACCTGCAATAAGACTTCCATCCAGTCCGCTATTTGGCACGGGAGGGGTATCAGTCTTCATTTTTGGTGGCACACTGCCCGGGGTATATCCGGTATATGTTTCGCCTCTGCCTGTTGATCCTGTTGAGCCGGCAGTGTTGCCATAAGACCCTGAACCTGAAGTGCTGTAATCAGAAGTGCCTGAACTTTCGGTCTTGTTGAAATTGGTGAATGGAGGATAAATTGAATATTTTTCCGGGACTGCTATCCACATTACGAGGTAAATAAGAACACCACCTCCTCCAAAGATAGTGAGTAAGACGAATAGTATACGTACAATTGTTGGGTCTATATTAAAATACTCGGCAATCCCTCCTGCTACCCCGCCTATAACTCTCCCGTTAACGATGCGGTATAATCTTGTTCTTTCCATGATTTTTTGTTTTATACACCTTTTGACGCCTGGAAACATCAAAGGTTACAAAACATATATCAGGATATAGCTTGTCTTTTTGTCACTCTTGATGCCAGGACTATGCTTAATTCATAGAGTGCTATCATTGGCAGACTTACAAGAATCTGACTAAATATGTCGGGCGGTGTTATAACAGCGGCAATAGTCAGGATAATTACTATCATGTATCGTCTGCTTTTCTTCAGGAAACCGGGTGTTACAATTCCGACCTTAGCTAAGAAGAAAATAAATACGGGCAATTCGAAAACTATGCCGATTGATAAAATGACTGAAATAAATGTACTTATATAAGAAGCAAGGGAGATCTGGTTAACTACCAACTCACTTACCTGATATGTGCCAAAGAAATTGAGTGTGAGAGGTATAATCACATAGTATCCAAAGAGAATACCAATGGCAAAAAGCAGTGTCATTGAAAGAACAGCTCCTTTGGAGTATTTTTTCTCATTATCGTACAATGCCGGTTTCATGAAGCGCCATAATTCCCATATTACATATGGGAAAGCCAATACAAGTCCTACAAAGAAACTTATTGACAGATGGGTTGTGAATTGTCCTGAAACATTAATATTTATGATATCGATGCTGTATTCCCCGATACACATACCATTCATACCAAGCCAATTACCCAATTTGCAGAGAAGAATATTGGTAATAAAATCGGACTCCTTGGGGGCCAGTATAATGCCTTCAAACACTATTTTCCGGTTAAGAAAAGCAACTATGGAAAAAGCTAGGATTGCTATGGCAGATCTGAAAAGATGTCCTCTGAGCGCACCTATATGATCCCAAAAACTCATCTCAGCAGTAGACTGTGCGTTTTTTCTTTTCTTACCTGTTATTGTTTCTGCCATAAGTGCGTAAAAATAAGTAATCTTCTACTATATTTTTAAATCGTCAGGTGTATTAATGTTTTTGAATGCATTGTAATTTATACCCACTTCTTTCATTGAAATGAATAGGGTGGGGAAGTGGTTGAATATTTCCTTTATCCGGGTTTCACCATCCATTATTAACTGACTGAGAACAGGCAGTATCGATTTGGGATAAGCTGCTATTAACGGCTCGGGGTAGTCGGTATAGGGTATGATGCATTTATCAGGATTTTCATTTGCAGTGTTGAGTATCAGCTCAAGGATTTCTTGTTTCATGTATGGGACATCACATGGAAGAAATAAGTTTATGTGATTTGGACTTGCTGATAGAGCAGAATATAAGCCGGATATAGGCCCTATGTTCTTATGTAAATCCGTGATTAACGGATACCCGAATGAGGAATATGACTGGTTTGAAGTACTAATAAATATTGTATCGCATAAAGGCTTCAGTAAGTCGATAATTATCCGGATCATTGGTTTCCCATGAATCTCAATCAAACCCTTTTCGGTTCCCATTCTTGAGCTTTTGCCACCGGCTAGTATGATACCTGTGACTTTCATGGTATGAATAAGCAACTATCACCGTAACTTAGGAACCTGTAATTATTGTTTAGTGCATGACTGTAAGCTTTTTTCCAGTTTTCACCTATAAACGCGGCCACTAAGAGGAGTAGTGTACTTTGTGGTTGGTGGAAGTTTGTAACCAACGCTTTGCAAATTCTGAAATTATATCCGGGCACGATCATTATCTCTGTGTAACCTGATATTTCATTCAGATTGTTATTCTTCATGTAATCATAGATGGCTGTTAAGGCTTCAATAGTTGCAATGTTGCCCTTTGATTCGTAGGGATCCCATTGCCCAATCCTGAAAAGGCCTGTTGCCTTAAGTTCGGATGCATCGCCGCTAATAATCTGGTGGCCTAACCAGTAAAGACTTTCAAGTGTCCGCATGGAAGTTGTACCAACAGCAACTACAAGGTCATTAATTTTAGAAATGAGTCTTAAGATTGTGTCTCTATGTACAATAATTTTTTCCTCATGCATCTTATGTTCCAAAGCATTTGAGGTTGTTACCGGTTTAAATGTTCCTGCACCCACATGTAAGGTAACGTAATCGAGGATGCATCCTTTTTTTTCAAGGTTTGCCAGAACGGAATCAGTAAAATGAAGACCTGCAGTTGGTGCTGCAACCGAACCGTTGTGCATGGCATATACGGTTTGATATCTTTCTTTGTCGGTTTCTACGGGCTCTCTGTTTAAATATGGTGGCAAAGGAACTTTTCCATAAAGTTCGAGAAGTTTTTCAAATGTTAATGATGGGTCATCCCACTCAAATAAGATAAGAGAAGTGTCATCCTGTGTAGATAATCGTGTGGCTTTAAGTGATGTTATGCCCGGGGTGCTGAGTTCTAAAGAGCCGGATTTCCATCTTTTTGAATTTCCGATGTAGCATTTCCACAGGGCCTTGTTTTCGCTACCCGGAAGCGGAGTGTGTTCGTGAGGATTAAGACAAAATATTTCAATGCGGGCTCCACCAGGTTTTTGAAATACTAACCTTGCATTGATAACTCTGGTATTATTAAAGATAAAGAGACTCTTATCAGCTATCAGATCAGGAAGTCGTATAAACTCTGAATCAGATAGGTTGCCATTAATCATAGCAAGTAATTTAGTCTCATCTCTTTTTTGGAGAGGAAATCGGGCAATTTTATTATCGGGTAATTCGTAGTTATACGATTGAATAAGTAGTGGTTCGTTCATGCAGAATAATAGTTACATGTCCGCAAAAGTACTTATTCTTTAAAGAGGTCGTTGATGTTTATCTGGTTTTCATACAGATGTAATACATCATCAAGTTCTACAACTTGCACTTTGTCAATTTTATTGCCAATTTGCTGATACCATATTTCGACATATAAATCATTGTAGGTATACAGCTTCACAATGTAGAACATGAATATTCGTTCGAGGACTTCCCGTCCTTCGTTCAGGATGATATTGGCTTTCTTCTCAATTGGAAGTTCTGAAAATTCCAAAGGTGTCATATTTGATTATGAAATCTGTGCAATTTGATATAGAGCCCTTTCAATCTCGATATCATATTTTTCTTTAAGAAAAATAAGGTTATCGAGCGTTGCCTTGGGATCATAAATTCTAACCAGTTCTATAATTCCGTCGTAATTATAATAACCGGCCTGAGCCGCATCATAAACCTTATGGTTATTGTTATTGCGAATGGCTAAGCTTATTGCTTCAAATTTAGGCCATGTAACATATTTATTTACCTTAAAGTAGTATGTATCACTCAATTCGAGATCACGGTAAAAGTTAGGAATGATTTCCTCAAGCCTCATGTACTTCCTGATTGTGATAAGTGAACTGTATGGTTTTATACTCCGGTTTGGAAGGAATTCTACTCCATGTTGTTTATAGCGTTCTATAAGTAATGGTAATGCCGTATAATCGTCCATATATATTCTTATGCATGTAACCGGGTTGTTCTGCATCATAAGCCTTCCGACAACGGCATCGAATTTTGTCCCAAAATCTTTCTTAAAAGCAGCCGTGTTTCTTATGAATTCGTCCATCTGAACAAAAGTCATATCTTTTGTAATGGCAAATATTGATCGTGGCTTCTTTTCTTCTTCATTAACCGGTATGTGAAAATGATCATAAAAGCCAGGGTATGGATCAAGGTCCTCGAGAATCAATTCATTGAATTTGTATTCTGCAGCTAATTGTGATAGTGTTTCTCTCTTCAAGACAAAGCCTGGTGATTCAATAGTTTTTAAACTTTCCATAATTCACGGTTTTTGTTGTGAGGTTCAAAATTCTAAGACATTAACAAACTTATAGTGTAAAAGTTATGCAGTAAGATTCGCGTTAAGCTTTGCATTGTGGTTATTATTAACAATTGATGGTTAAAATAAAAATGCTTTTTAACTGCAATAAAAGGTGTTTGTAGTCTATCTTTGGGTGTGATAAATACTACATAATGAATTTTAAATCTCATATCCCCAATTTCATTACAGTTCTTAATCTAATAAGTGGTTCTTTTGCAGTTATATTACTATTCAGAGGATTCCTTACAGAAGCTGCACTTTTTATAGGGCTGGCAGCAGTGCTGGATTTCCTTGATGGTTTTGTTGCCAAACTTTTAAATGCGAAATCAATTATAGGAAAAGAGCTTGACTCCCTTGCCGATGTTGTCTCCTTTGGTCTTGTGCCTGCCTTGTTTTTATTTCTGCTAATGGAGAATAGCGTTAGGGAAAATGCATCAAATCTGATCAATGCAATCCCATATATCGCACTGGCAATAGCGGGATTTTCTGCTTTAAGACTCGCCAAATTTAATATTGATACGCGACAGACTTTATCATTTTTGGGATTGCCTACACCCGCAAATGCCATCCTATTAATTTCTTTTGTAATTGTGGCCTTTAATTCAAAAGATTCTGCTATTGGAATCCTGTTTTCCAATACTATTTTACAAGTAATAGTTGTCTTTATTTCCTGCTACTTACTTGTATCGGAAATTCCAATGTTCTCATTGAAATTCAAGACTTTCGGACTAAAAGGTAATGAGATCAGATATGCTTTTCTGTTGATTGCGGCAGCCTTGATAATAGGATTGGGTTGGGTTGGTATTTTCTTAACTATTATTGTGTACATACTAATGTCTTTAATTTTTAATCGTTAAGTTTTTTTTTCACCGTTATTCAATTGTTTAGAAAAAAAATTATTTTTGCTAACTGACCTTACGAAAATCATAAGACAACTTTACAACCTCATGAAGCTCCTGATTCGAATAATATTTGCTTTTGTTTTAATTATTGGTTTTTCACCTTTTGATCCTCAGATTTCCAGTGCTAATTATTATAATGAGAATGAGATACTCTCAGATGAAGAAAATAGTCAGTTATCTCAAATCCTGGCATCTGATATTGTGCTTAAAATAGATTCTCTTGTCAATGCTTTCACTACCCAACAGAGATTTAGCGGAAACGTACTTGTTGCTTTGGGTGGTAATGCCATATATAATCGTTCTATTGGCTATGGTGATCCTATAAGAAAGGAACCTGTCCTGGAATCTGATATTTTTCAACTTGCATCAATAAGTAAACAGTTCACAGCTGCTGCAATAATGCTTTTAAAATCAGATGGCCGCATAGATTACAGTGACTCTTTAAGTAAATATATACCCGAACTTCCTTATAAGGGAATTACAATAAGTCATTTATTGCATCATTTGTCGGGACTCCCCAATTATATGTATTTGATAGATAAATACTGGAATGAGGACAGAGACCCTGATAATGAGGATGTAGTAGATCTAATGGCAAAATATAAGCTACCATTGTTCTTTAAACCCGGCTCAAGGTATGATTATTCAAATACCGGATATGTCATGCTTGGAACAGTTGTACAAAGAGTTTCAGGCTTGTCGTTGAATGAATTTCTTCAAAGACGGCTGTTTAAGCCTCTTGGAATGGAAAGCACTTATGTTTATTCAACCACTGATACATCTATTGGCAGAAGGCAGGTAGATGGTTTCAGGGCAACACGAAGAGGTTTTATAAGAATCGCTGATAGTCATCATGATGGCCCTGTTGGGGATAAAGGTGTTTGCTCCACAACTGGAGATCTATTGAAATGGGACAATGCTTTATATAAAGGTACCGTTTTGTCAACCGATTTACTTGCCCAGGCTTTTGAACCTACTGTAACAGATGCCGGAAAGGAAATACCTTATGGTCATGGTTTCAGACTGAGAGAATCAAATGGTGCTAAGGTCGTTTATCATAACGGAATTTGGGAAGGCGCAAGAACTAACTTCCACAGGTTTGTTGAGGATGGAAGTACTATAATTGTTTTGAATAATACCAGTGTAGGATCAAATCATGAATTGGTGCGGCTCATAGAGGGCGCTTTATCGCAGGACAAGACACTGCCATTAACCCAAAAGATTTCGAAGCTGTTAATAGAAGAGGGCCTTGAATCTGCTATGGATTACTATACTGAAGCAAGTGAAAATGACCCGTTCCAGCATCCTGATATACGGAAATTTATGAAAGCTGCCGACTTTATGTACTCCATTGGGAAAGACAGAAAGGCTGAGGACTTCAGGCAGTTATGCGAAATGATGATTAGTATTTAATATAATCAGCTTTACTCACCAATAAAAATGTGCTGACTATTTTCGCAGTTCAAAATTCTTGCCTAAGTATACGTCTCTTACTTTTTCATCACTGGCAAGTTCTTCAGCAGTACCCGACTTCATAACAGAACCTTCGAAAAGTAAATAGGCTCTGTCGGTAATTGTTAATGTTTCGTGTACATTGTGGTCGGTTATCAGAATGCCAATGTTTTTGTCTTTTAGCTTAGAGACGATATTCTGAATATCTTCGACAGCAATAGGATCGACGCCAGCAAAAGGTTCATCAAGCAGAATAAACTTAGGACTAACTGCCAGAGCTCTGGCTATTTCAGTCCTTCGTCTTTCACCACCTGATAATTGAATACCTTTACTTTTTCTGACGTGATTAAGACCAAATTCTTCTATCAGGCCTTCAAGCCTGTCTTTTTGCTCCGACTTTGACAGTTTTGTAAATTCTAAGACCGCTTTAATGTTATCTTCAACACTAAGTTGTCTGAATACTGAAGCTTCCTGAGCAAGATACCCGATACCTAGCTGCGCTCTTTTGTACATTGGCATGTCGGTTATATCAAGATCCTCAAGAAACACGTGCCCTGAGACCGGTTTTATGAGTCCGACTATCATGTAGAATGATGTGGTTTTACCAGCTCCATTTGGTCCTAGTAATCCAACAATTTCGCCCTGTTGTACTTGAACTGAGACATTATTCACCACAGTCCGTTGACGGTATTTTTTTACAAGATTTTCAGTTCTGAGTATCATTCTGATCTTTGATTTAAGTCGTCCCAAAACTCTATAGCTCTGCGAGTATGGGGAATAACAATGGTTCCGCCAACAAGATTGGCAATGCCAATTATTTCCATGAGTTCATCTTCCTTAACTCCAAGCTGATGGCAAGTTAACAGATGGTATTTTATGCAATCATCACACCTTAAAACCATTGAAGCCACAAGTCCAAGCATTTCTTTTGTTTTAGAATCTAATGCACCATCCTCATAAGTAAGGGTATCTACACTAAAGATTCTTTTAATGATCTTATTGTTTTCAGCTCCCAGCAACCTTTTGTTCATTTTGTCGCGATAGCTGTTGAACTCATCAGCTTTTATGCCCATATAAGTCTGTAATTTTAGTTATCAGATGATTCCTTCTTTTAAGATGTCATGCAGATGAACTACACCAGCATACTTTTTGTCATCCATAACGAGTATTTGGGTGATATTATTTTTACGCATTATATCTAAAGCGTCAGCCACGAGTATGTCAGATTGTATTGTTAATGGAGCATGAGTCATGATATCCCTGGCTTTTAAATCCTGAAAAGGAGTGTCACGATGAAGCATTCTTCTAATGTCGCCATCAGTGATAATACCACTTAAGATGTCACCATCAAGAACAGCTGTTGCACCGAGGCGTTTAGATGAGATTTCAAGTATAACCGATTTCATATCATCATCCATTTGTACTTCGGGTTTTTCATTTCCCTTATAGATATCTGAAACCCGAAGGTACAGGCGTTTACCTAAAGCACCACCGGGGTGATACCGGGCAAAATCCTCTCTGGTAAAACCTCTGCATTCAAGTAATGCTACCGCGAGAGCATCTCCCATCACTAATTGTGCTGTTGTACTTGCAGTTGGGGCAAGATTATTCGGGCAAGCTTCGCGTTTAACGGTTGTATTGAGAACTAAATCAGCATTTCGTGCAAGGTATGAATCGGTGTTGCCTACTAAAGCAATCAACTTGTTGCCTAAAGTTTTAATTAATGGTGCCAAAACTTTTATCTCGGGCGTGTCACCACTTTTCGACAAACAAATTACAATATCTCCATCCGTTATTGTACCAAGATCACCGTGGATTGCATCGGCAGCATGCATAAAGATTGCCGGTGTACCTGTGCTGTTTAAAGTACTAACGAGCTTCGAAGCTATATTTGCACTCTTACCGATTCCTGTAACTATAACTCTGCCTTGAGATTGTAAAATGAGATTTACAGTCTTCTCAAAATCATCAGTCAGATATTCACTTAAATTATCGATAGCATTAGCTTCTTCTTTGATAGTTCTTAATGCTATAGCTCTGATATCTTCTTTTGTCTTCAATTCAATTGGTGGATTAGGCTGCAAATATACGACTATAAATTTACGTGTTTTGTTATGCTTTTATATGCAAGTCGCAAATAATCAAGCTAAATAAAAATTTTAATTGCATTTCACATTGAAAATTTTATGAAATTTGCACTCCTTTTGTTAAAAAGTTGAAGCCGGGATAGTTTATAGGATTAAGTTTTCCGAAACCCCAAGAACATTGTAAATGAATGATAACGTCCTCTGAATGAGGAAAAAAATTACTTTGTTTACAAATAAGCATGGTAGGGTGTTAAAGAAATTAAAATTATACCAAAAGCTTCAAAGATTTTTTGGTAAAGCGTTGGATTCTGACAAATGATTAGTTAAATTTGTTATTAATCAAGTCGTTTTTTTAAGCAAATAAAAATGTGCGCACTCAGGTAGCTATAAGGGTGCTATAAAATACTAAAATGAGCAAGAAAGTCGCAAAAACTTCATTAAACGAACTGCTAAAGAAAATATTTGGATTCGATTCATTTAAAGGGAATCAGGAGGCTATAATTGAAAGTTTACTCGATGGTAATGACACTTTTGTTATCATGCCCACAGGTGGCGGTAAATCAATGTGTTACCAATTGCCTGCTCTCATTAGTGAAGGAACAGCCATCATAGTGTCTCCTCTTATTGCATTGATGAAAAACCAGGTAGATGCAATCAGAAATTTTGGTGCAGAGAATGGAATTGCACACGTTCTAAATTCATCATTAGCTAAAAATGAAATTGCTGAGGTAAGAAAAGATCTTCTATCCGGTAGAACAAAATTACTCTATGTTGCTCCGGAATCATTAACTAAAGAAGAAAATGTACAGTTCTTTAAGGATATAAATATTTCATTTTTTGCAATAGACGAGGCCCATTGCATATCGGAATGGGGGCATGATTTCAGACCGGAATACAGAAGATTGCGTCCTATTATTGAATCTATTGGTAAGAAAGTGCCAATAATTGCTCTAACTGCAACAGCTACTCCCAAAGTTCAACAGGATATACAGAAGAATCTGAACATGATGGATGCCAAGCTTTTCATCTCATCATTCAACAGATCGAACCTTTATTATGAAGTCAGACCCAAAACTGAGGATGTAATAAAGGATATCATTAAATATATTAAATCCCAACCCGGCAAATCAGGTATTGTTTATTGTCTAAGCCGTAAGAAGGTCGAGGAACTTGCCGAAACTTTACAGGTTAACGGGATTAAGGCACTTCCGTACCATGCTGGACTGGATTCGCATACCAGGGTAATAAATCAGGATAAGTTTCTGATGGAAGAAATTGATGTTATTGTTGCAACTATTGCATTCGGAATGGGCATAGATAAACCCGATGTAAGGTATGTAATACATCATGATATACCAAAAAGCCTGGAAGGATATTATCAGGAAACCGGTCGTGCAGGAAGAGACGATGGTGAAGGTAATTGTATTGCTTTCTATAGTTATGATGACATTCAGAAGCTTGAGAAGTTTAATAAGAATAAGTTGGTTGCGGAGCAGGAAATTGCCAGTCAGTTATTGCTCGAAACAGTAGCTTATGCTGAGTCATCAGTATGCCGCCGTAAACAATTGCTGCATTATTTTGGTGAAGTGTTTAAGGAGGACAATTGTGGAAGTTGTGATAATTGTTTGCATCCAAAAACTAAATTTGAAGGACAGGATGCTGTTGAACTGGTTCTTGAAACAATCCTTGCAGTAAAACAGCAATTTAAGGCTAAACATATAATTGGTGTTATTACCGGTAAACTCTCAGCCAATAACAAATCGTTCAAGCATAATCAACTTGAAGTTTTTGGTAAAGGAATTGAACATGATGAGAAATACTGGAATGCAGTAATCAGACAAATGCTTATTGAACGTCTGCTTGTTAAAGACATTGAAAATTACGGCATTTTAAAAGTAACACCTGAAGGACATAAGTTCCTTGACGAACCACATTCAATCATGCTCACCCGTGATCATGATTATGAGAATAGTGATGAAGAGGACTTTTTCGCTGGTGGAGGAGCTAAGACCAGTACAGCTGATAAGATACTATTTACAATGCTTAAAGATTTGCGTAAGGAGATTTCCAGAAAAGAAAACCTGCCTCCTTTCGTAATCTTCCAGGATCCTTCGCTCGAAGATATGGCAATACAGTATCCGGTATCTGTTGAAGAACTTAAACAAATAACCGGCGTAGGGTCAGGCAAAGCACTGAAGTATGGTGAACCATTCCTTAAGCTTATAAAAAATTACGTTGAAGAAAACGAAATAATCAGGCCTATGGATATGGTTGTCAAATCAGTAGTTAACAAGTCGGGCCTGAAGGTGTATATCATTCAGAGTATTGACAGAAAAGTTTCTCTGGAAGATATTGCTCTCGCCAAAAGTATGACGATTAGTGAGCTATTGACAGAAATTGAGAGAATTGTTTCTTCAGGTACAAAGCTCGACCTTTCCTATTACGTAAATGAATATGTTGATCCTTACCATCAGGAAGAGATCTACGACTACTTCAGAGAAGCTGAAAGTGATTCTATTCAGGATGCCCTTATTGATCTGGGTGAAGATGAATTTTCAGAAGAAGAAATCAGACTTGTACGCATAAAATTTATGTCAGACTTAGGAAATTAGTACTTCATCAGTTTTATTCTTTTAACTTAGCACCCTAATTCAATAAAAAAGTTATCCTGTTATGGCCGAAGAAAACATTAATACTCCCAATGAATTGGGCGAAAGTTCTTTTGTTGAGAACATTAAAAATGAGGAGCCGGTTGAGTCAAGTACCCCTAATAATAAGAAAGGTAGTTTCAACCTTTTGCTTACCATTATCAATATTGCCTTATTTATTGGATTGGTTATTCTCTACTTCATTGTATTAAAACCAGGAAACGAAATACCTGTAAAAGCAATTCAAAAAGCCTCATCAGGATCAGTATCAATTGCTTATATAAATAGTGATACTATATTAACTCATTATGGCCTGGTTAAACAGATGCGTGATGAATTGGAGCAGAAAACCATTCGTTATGAAAACGAGTTGAGTAATTTGCAAAAATCTTTTGAAAAGGATGCTGCATATTTGCAGGAGCAGGTTAATAAAGGCAGTATCTCTGAAGCCTCGGCACAAGAAGTATATGCCAGTTTAATGACAGAACAACAGAAGCTTATGCAATTACGTGAGAGGTATTCAACAGAACTCGCAAAACAGGAGTATGATATGAACCAACTTCTGCTCGACAGTATGCAAAACTTCCTTGGCAGGTATAATAAGAAAATGAATTTCGACTATATTTTTTCTTATAATCGTGGTGGTAGTATTCTCACCGGTAATGATTCACTTAATATTACCGATGAAGTTCTTAAGCTTTTAAACGAAGAATTTGAAAAGAATAAATGATAAGGACATTTAAATACTTACTTATGATCCTGGCTTATGCCGGGATTATTAGTTTATCGGGATGTGAAAACAATAGTGCACAGCGTCCTAAGGATGAAGATCTCATTAAAGAGGAGACAATGATCCGGCTTCTTGCTGACATTGAAATTACAGAAGCTGCTCTTAAAGTTCTTCAAGGGAAAATTTCCACTGACTCCGTACAAATGATTGCCAGGAAATCGTATGATTCTTTATTACTTCATTATAATGTAACTGCAGACCAATTCAAGCTGAACTTGCGTTATTATCAGGAAAACCATGATGGCTATAAGGAAATGCTGGAAGAGAAAACCAGTATCCTAACCATTAAAAAGGATAGCATTGCAAACACTCCAGAGAAATTTGAAATAAAGAAGTGATTATCGGGAGGCAGTTGCTGTGAATTCTTCATATTCTCCACCTCCGGTAATTGAGTAGGTCCATTCCATCTCATCCGACGAAACTAAGCGCCCTGAGCCTTCTATTGTTATTCCACTATAAATTTCCTGTGAAGGAACTTCTATTCTTGATGTGGTTACTATTCCATATGCACTGTACGCGTGACCCATATTACCAAAGTTTTTGAGTAAAACCTGAGATGAATTACCGGGATCGTTTGATATGGTAACTGAGTAACTTGCTCCCCGTGATACTTCATTCTCGAAGAACATCCAGGTATCAGTAAATTTGTCTCTATCATCTCCTGAAATTGGATCTAAGTCGTCTTCAAGAGTACAAGCCACCATAAAAATGGAGAGTGAAAATAGCAATAGGATTCTGAGTGGTTTCATTTGTGAATTGGATTACAGGTTTCTTGTAATGAATATTCAATCAAATTATGTACCACTTACAATCTTTCTTACATCAAGTAATCGATTTTCTGATGTTAACCTTAAAATTACTATGCCGTTTATTTTCGGAGGTTTGATTGTGCCGGCATTCCGAGGCTTGATTGAGGATATCAATCTTCCATCTATTGAGTAAAAGTGTAGCTGGGGATCCTTGATAGATGCGGGTATGTTAAGTAGTATATTCCCATCGTGAAGTAATTCAATGTAATTGTCCGCTTTTTCATTTTCCTGAACCGAAACCGTACAGTTCATCGGGGTTCCCCCCGCTTCAGTCACCACTTGTACGATACTGTCATAAGCAGGCAACCATATATAAGGATTGAAAATACTTCTGTCGGGTTTTATTACGCAAACTGTAGGATAAGACCTAACCTCAAAACTATCAATCACCATGTTGCCATTACCCTGAAGCCCACTCACACTTGGGAAAGTTATTCCATATAATGTGTCAAAATTGACTACTGTTTCATTTTCAGCACCCCAATTTATTCCAAGAAAGACTACATTGCCTTCATTACAACCAAAATATTCATAAGCATGGTTAACATGAGATGCATAAGTCTGACAAGGTCCGCACGACACGGTAAAAAAGTCGATAACCACAATCTTTCCTGCATCCAGATATTCAAATAAGTGATGTTGATTACCTGCGACATCTTTGACAGTGAAATTCTTTGCTGTGTCAATACTTACTTGCGCTTTAGCCAGTATGCCTGTTGTTATTGCGAAAACTATTAATAAAGTTCTGAATATTCTTATCATCGACGGTTTGAGGTTATAGCTATTATTGGATTAATTCAGATACTAAGTTATTTGCCAATCGGCTTGCACCGATTCTGAGATATTCAGGTGTTAACCATTCCTTACCCAGAATGTTTTCAACTAGTTTAATATACAATAATGCGTGTTCGGGAGTTGATATACCACCGGCGGGTTTAAATCCTATCTTTTTTCCTGTTTCACGATAGAAATCTTCTATTGCATGAAGCATTACATAAGCAGCTTCTGGTGTTGCTGCTACAGGTATTTTCCCTGTTGAGGTTTTAATGAAGTCGCCACCTGATTTCATTGCAATTTGAGACGCATGGTATATTGCTTGCGGATCTTTTATTTCGCCTGTTTCAAGAATAACCTTGAGATGTGCATCTTTACAAGCTTCTTTAATGGATTTTATCTCTCCGGATACTTCATCGTAATTGCCATCAAGAAACTTTCCCCTGGAAATTACCATATCAATTTCATCAGCACCTTCTGCAACTGCGTATTGAATTTCGGCAATTTTAATTTCCAATGGCGATTGTCCTGAAGGAAAAGCTCCTGCAACACTGGCAACCTTGATATTGCAACCCTTTAAGAGTGTTTTTGCCTGTCGAACAAAGACTGGATAGACACAAACGGCAGCTACATTGGATAATCCCATCGATTGGTAACTTTTTGCTTTAGCACACAAGTCATCAATAGTTTTAACTCTATCGCTTCCTTCTAAAGTTGTTAGATCCAGGATACTGAGAGCAAATTTATAAGCTTCTTTTTCAGAGCTGAAGAACTTAAGATTACTTTCTGAAATCTGTTTTATACTTTCTGAAATACTGTCCTGACTGAAACTTGTTAACTGAGTCATAAATATAAATTTTCCGGAGTAAAAATAGTAATTTAACTATTAGTTTTGATTAAAGTGTATCGGCTGGATCCCATCCCGTGGCAAGGCCTTCGTTTAAGCCGTCAAGAGCTTCCATATCCTGATCAGAAATCTGAAAATCGAAAATCTGTAGATTTTCAGCAATACGACTTTGTACTGATGACTTGGGGATGACAACAAAGCTATGCTGAATTGCCCACCTGAGTAAAATCTGTGCAGTAGATCTCTTGTATTTTGATGCGATTTTGAGAAGTGCAGGATCCTTAAGTTTCTGGCCCTTGGTAAGTGGACTGTAAGCTATGGGGATTATTTTGTTTTGTCGGCAAAAGTTAATAGTGTCAATACGACTGCCATAAATATATGGATGCAGCTCGAGTTGGTTGACTGCAGGAGGAATTTTGCAATAACTCATTAGTTCTTGAAGGTGGGGCAACAGGTAATTACTTACACCAATTGCTCTGACCTTTCCTTCTTCATATAAAGTCTCAAGAGCCTTCCAGGTTTCTTTTCTTTTACCTTGAACAGGCCAGTGAATGAGATATAAATCAATGTATTTCAGATTTAATCTCTCAAGACTTTTATTAAAGGCTTTAATTGTCTGATCATATCCCTGATCAGAATTCCACACCTTAGTAGTGATAAAAATTTGCTCTCGTGGTATAAAGAAAGAGCTTACCGCCTTACCAACAATCTCTTCATTATTATAGATTCGGGCAGTATCTATGTGACGATAACCTATTCTTAAAGCATGTTCAATAGCTTTCAAAGTTTCTTGTGAGGCTGCCATCTTATATACACCTAAGCCCACAACCGGGATTAAAACATCGTTATTCAGCCTGATAACATGAAGTTGTGACATTTTTGATATGTTTATAGTATAAACGCAAAGTTCTTAAAAGTTCTGAAACGCGAATGATTTATTCAGTGCTTATCGTATAAACTGTTAATTTAGCAAAAAATCCGGGTTTATGCAAGTCGCAATCTTCGGCAAGGAATTTATTGACGACAGGTTTAGTTATCTGCAATTGTTAATAAATAAATTACGGTCAGAAAACATCTCAATCACAATCGCCGAGTCGTTCTATGAATTTATAAGGGATAAGACAGAATTACCCGACGACATAAGCATTTTTAGCCACAAATTGCATCTGAAGGGAAATACCGATTACCTGCTTTCAGTTGGGGGTGATGGCACAATGTTAGATGCTATTACTTATGTAGGTGATTCGGGGATTCCTGTTATGGGAATTAACATGGGGAGAATGGGCTTCCTTTCAAGCATCCATAAAGAAGAGGTTGAGGATGCAATCACTGATCTTATCTCAGGTAACATTAAGATTGACCAAAGAAGTTTACTGCGGCTTGAGACATCCGAGAAATTATTCGGGGAATATAACTATGCATTAAATGAACTCACAATAAACAAAAAAGACTCAGGCTCAATGATATTGGTTTCAGTATATGTGAATAACATATTGCTGAACGGGTATTGGGGTGATGGAGTCATAATTGCAACCCCTACAGGATCGACAGCATATTCCCTAAGCTGCAACGGTCCCATCCTTGCACCTGATAGTGAGAATTTTGTTATTACTCCAATTGCTACACACAATTTAACAGTCAGACCGGTCGTTATTCCCGACAACTGCATCCTTAAGGTTAGGGTAGAGGGAAGAATTCCTCAATTTCTGATTGGACTGGACAGCAGATATGAAACTATTGATGCTGAAACAGAAATGATTGTTAAGAAAGAGTCCTTTAATATTAATCTGGTTCAGCGATTGAATGATAACTTTTTTACTACTATCAGGCAGAAACTTATGTGGGGGCGCGATATTCGTATTTAATGTCATTTATCGACTGTTGACCGTAGTCGGTTTTTTGCTATTTTTGCATCCTCAAATAAATGTTTATCAGCCGCTAACTGATTATAATTAAGAAGCATGGACATTAAATCAAGTAAAGCTTACCGATTGATTACTGTCATTACTGTGAAAGTACTTTTTTTACTATTTCTTATGGTCAATGGACAGGCATTCTCTCAAAGTTACGGCGAAATTGGCATTTTTGGAGGGGGGTCTTATTATCTGGGAGATTTGAATCCGGGAAAACAATTTATGTTGACTCAACCGGCGTTTGGTGGTTTCGTGAGGCACAATTTTAATGAAAGACTAGCAATTAAAGGATCTTTATCACTCGCAATGATTCAGGGTGACGATGCGGTTTCAGGGTATAATCCTGATAGGAATCTTAATTTTAAGAGTAATATTACCGATATCTCAGCCCAATTTGAGTTCAATCTATTTGAATATTTTATCGGCAGTTTAAAACATTATTTCACCCCCTACATGTTTGCAGGGGCTGGTGTTGCTCTTTACAATCCTAAGAGTCTTTCACAGGATGTAGAACTCAGGCCACTGGGAACAGAGGGCCAAAACCTGCCACAATACTCTGACCGGAAGTATGGAAAGGCAACTTTTAATATTCCGTTTGGAATAGGCTTTAAATATAGCATTAATGATAGGATGGGTTTATCGTTGCATTGGGCAATGCATAAAACTTTCACCGACTATCTTGATGATGTGAGCACTACATATTATTTGAATGGAAGTACTTATGATCCGGATTCGCAAGTCCCAGTAGAAGTTATTGTTTCAGATCCGACTTTAAAGCATGAACCCAACATGCAGAGAGGCGATTCCGATAATAATGACTGGTTTTCTATGGCAGGCTTGAGTATCTCGATTAAGATCAACTATGGTGGCCATAAAAAGTGTCTTAACACTTTTTTATAGTACCATTAACAATAATTAACAGCAACAAGAAGCGTGAAATTAATATAACTGCCTAATTTTATTCCGATTCTGAAGAGATGGATTTAAAGAGCAAAATAGACACGGAGAGATTACCCCAACACATTGCCATAATAATGGATGGTAATGGCAGGTGGGCAATAAGCAGAGGGGAAGAAAGAGTAGTGGGGCATCAACACGGAGTCGAATCTGTTCGTAGTATTACTACAGCAGCAGCAGAAATTGGCATACGTTACCTTACTTTATATGCCTTTTCAACTGAAAACTGGAAAAGACCTCAGTATGAAGTTGATGCACTTATGGACCTGTTAGTACATACTCTCAGTGATGAGCTTGATACTCTTATGAAAAACAATGTAAGATTGAAAGCTATCGGGGATCTCTCAGGATTGAAACCTGAATGTTACCAACAGTTAATGGATACTATTTCCAAAACATCCGGAAATAACCGGATGGACCTTATTCTGGCTCTGAATTATAGTGGTAAGTGGGAGATTGTTGAAGCTGCAAAGAAAATTGCCCGACTTGCGAAAGACGGGAGTATCGCAACCGAAGATATTACATGTGAAGACATTGAAGCTAACTTAAGTACTGCAGGTATACCTGACCCTGAGTTGCTCATAAGAACCGGCGGCGAAAACAGAGTGAGTAATTTTCTGCTTTGGCAAATAGCATATGCTGAACTATACTTTACACAGGTATTTTGGCCCGACTATAGAGAAAATGACCTTTTTGAAGCAATAATAAATTTCCAGAACCGTGAAAGACGCTTCGGGATGACTAGTGAACAATTAAACCAACCTACCAATAAATGAAATTGAACCATCGCCTCCTAGTATTATTCCTGTTCTTTTTTTCATTTACTGCATCTGCACAAATACGACTGGGCGATGATCTGAACCAATTCGATTATGCAGCCCCACAGGAATATATCATAGGTGGTATTACCGTAACAGGTGCTGAACGCCTTGATCATAACGTAATAATTATGCTGTCGGGACTTCAGGTGGCCGACAGGATTGAAATTCCGGGTGAAAAAATCAGGAAAGCAATCGATAAACTTTGGAAACAAGGTTTATTTGAAGACATCAGCATTACATCTACTAAGATTTCCGATGATTTGATTTTTCTTAACATAAACCTACAAGAACGACCCCGTCTTGCAAAGTTTTCTTTCAAAGGTATTCGCAAATCAGAAGCTGATGATTTAAGGGAAAAAATTAAGCTGGTTAGAAACGATGTTGTTACTGAAAACGTTCTTATCAGAACTTCAAATATTATTAGAAATCACTTTACCGGAAAAGGTTACTTAAATACAAAAGTTGATATTCAACAGACAAAAGACTCGCTCAGAGCTAGTGATGTTTCACTGGTGATTAATATAAATAAGGGATCGAGAGTCCGAATAAACAAAATCAATATTATTGGGAATCATGAATTGACAGACACTCAGCTGAAGTCTGCAATGAAAGACACTAAAGAGAAGGGCGCTATCCAACCGTTCAAAATACTCGATAAGTTCGTTTTTGGCCTTCCCAAGCAATTACTTACATTCAATGTCGATTCAATCTATAATTTTACCACCAATACTGTCAATGATCACCTTAAGTTCAGAATATTTAAGAGTTCCAAATTCTTAAGAGATAAGTATAAGGAAGATCTTAATCTGCTTGTTGACCGTTTTAATGAAGATGGATTCAGAGATGCAATTGTTATAAAGGACAGTTTGTACCCGGCAGATGATAATAAGAATGTCAACCTTGACATTTATGTTGATGAAGGTAATAAGTATTATTTTGGTGATATTTTGTGGGTTGGAAACACGAAGTATACAGCCGAGCAACTTAATGCTGTTCTCAAGATCAGGAAAGGTGATGTATATAATCAAAAAGAGCTTGAGGCTAATTTAACTTATAACCCTAATGGTGTTGACGTAAGTACCCTGTATCTTGATGATGGCTATTTGTTCTTTTCAGTAATACCTGTTGAAACAAACGTAGTTAATGACACCATCGATCTGGAGATGAGAATGAGGGAAGGGAAACAGGCTACTATTAATAAAGTAACAGTAAAAGGAAATACACGTACCAACGACCATGTTGTAATGCGTGAATTAAGGACCCGACCCGGACAGCTTTTCAGCAGATCAGACATAATCAGAACAACCAGAGAGCTTGCACAACTACGGTATTTTGATCCTGAGAAAATTGTTCCGACTCCAATTCCTAACGCGGCTGACGGCACAGTAGATATTGAATACCAAGTGGAAGAAACATCTTCTGACCAGATTGAACTCTCAGGCGGATGGGGATACGGACGTGTAGTTGGTACCCTTGGTCTATCATTTAATAATTTCTCTGCCAAAAACCTGTTTAAAAAGGAAGCATGGAGACCAATTCCAACAGGTGATGGTCAGAAACTTGCAATTCGTCTTTCTTCATACGGTAAAGGATATATTTCATATAGCGCTTCATTTACAGAACCATGGCTTGGAGGGCGTAAGCCAAATTCATTCACTGTAAGTTATTACCATTCACTAATTTCAAATGGTGTTGATAAGGACAGTGAGTATTATTATTCCTTCATGATGGATGGTTTGAATTTCATGTTGGGAAAAAGACTTGAATGGCCTGATGATTACTTTGCTCTGTTCCAAAACGTTTCGTTTAAAAATTATAGGCTTAAGAATTACCGCAACATAATTGCTTTTGGTTCAGGTACAGGAACTTTCCGCAATTTTAGCTATGGAATTACTTTTGCCCGTAATTCTATTGATAGTCCTATTTTCCAAAGATCAGGATCGGAAGTTTCATTCAGTGTAGATGCTACTCCACCTTATTCACTCTTTAATAATAAGGATTATACAAAAATGACTGACGATGAGAAATTTGAATGGATAGAATACCATAAATGGAAGTTTAACTTCTCGCTCTATCGCCAGGTGGTGGGTAATCTTGTATTGAGTACCAGAGTCAGATACGGATTCCTTGGCTCATACAATAATGATATAGGAGTTACTCCATTCGACAGGTTCTTTTTAGGCGGTGATGGTCTTTCAGGTACTATGAATCTCGATGGTAGGGAAATCATTGGAATGCGTGGTTATTCAAATGAAAGCCTTACACCCGATTACTATAAGAACAGGAATGTGGGTGGTACCATTTATAATAAGAGTACCCTCGAATTGAGGTACCCGTTGTCGCTTAATCCAAGTGCTACCATTTTTGCTTTAGCTTTTGTTGAAGCCGGTAATTCATGGAAAGAATTCAAGGAGTTTAATCCATTTGCACTTAAGAGGTCAGCAGGTATTGGAGTAAGAGTTTATTTGCCTATGTTTGGATTACTTGGATTGGATTGGGGATACGGGTTTGATGATATTCCAGGAATACCTTCTGCAAATAAGGGCCAGTTCCACTTCTCAATTAATCAAAGTATTGATTAGTCTTATATTTTTGTGGCAAGTTTTTTGTTAATCGATTAGAAGATATATTAACCTCAAAAAACCGGAGGAAACATGAAACGTATTTTATTAGTACTAGCAGTAATGATTGCATCTGCAACGTATAGTGTTGCACAGAAATTTGCTTACATCGACAGTGAGTTTATTCTTGAAAACATCCCTGAATATGCTGATGCAAAAAAGGAAGTTGATGAATTAAGCATGCAATGGCAAAAAGAAATCGAAACTAAATTTACTGAAATCGACCAGCTATATAAAAAGTTTACTGCCGAAGCAGTCCTCTTACCCGATGATATCAGGCAGAAAAGAGAACAGGAAATAATCAATCTCGAAAAATCTGCTAAAGATCTTCAGAAACAAAGATTCGGAACTGAAGGCGACCTTGTTAAAAAGCGTGAAGAACTCATCAAACCTATTCAGGAAAAGATCGCAACCGCACTTGAATCACTTGCTGCATCCGAAAATTATGCAGTAATATTCGATAAAGCCGGTAGTGTCTCAATGATGTACACAAATCCTCGTTATGACATTAGTGAAGAGGTTCTTGACAAAATGGGATATTCTTACCAAACCAGACAATAAATATCAAATACAGAACATTCAAAGTAATGTAAAATTGAGTTTCGCCTGACTAACTCAATAAATTTGAAGGCGTTTGATATTTCACATTAATTATTATTTTTGCACAGTACAAATTATCAAACTTATAACGATTACAATGAAACAACTAATCAGATTCTTCCTCGTAATAATGATTGCAGGCGTTGCTTTCCAGGCTAATGCACAAAAAGCACAAAAACTTGGTCATATCAACTTTGCACAGCTCTATGAGCAAATGCCCGGTCAGGATACAATCAAAACTTCTTTTGCTGCTTTCCAGGAGCAACTTCAACAACAGTTTCAGACAATGCAGACCGAATATGAAACCAAGTTAACTGATTATCAGAACAACCAGGCTACAATGTCAAGCATTATCAAACAAACCAAAGAAAAAGAGATAGTTGACATACAACGCCGCATCCAGGAGTTTCAACAGACTGCTCAGGAAGAATTAATGGCAAAAGAAAATGAATTAACTGCTCCTATTATTGAGCGTGCCCGTACTGCCGTTAGTGAGGTTGCAAAAGAAAATGGATATACATTTATCTTTAACTCAACCGAAGGCCTTCTCTTATACTCAGAACCGGCAGACGATATAATGGCTCTTGTTAAGAAAAAACTTAACTTAAAATAAGACTTACATTATACAATATTAAAAGAAGCTGTTCCTACCGAACAGCTTTTTTTTGCTTTGAGTGTTATACAATAAGATTAGAACATCTAAAGAGCACTCTCATAATGAATGATACTATAGTAAAATCTTTTGACGAACTGGTTGAATTGAATTTCCATTTGTATAGCAACCTGTTTCTTACGCTTCCTATGGATGCAGTTATAAAGACGGGAAGGCTATTGCCCTTATTACGTGATGAATGCGAGAAGGGATTAGCTGAAGGTAAAGACCCTATTTCAATCATTTCAGGATTTCTTGATAAAAACAGCCCGGAACTTAGTCCGAGACAAAGAATCGACTTTCTTTTTCATGTCATTCAGTACGTTGAAAGACAAATATTGCTTATAGATGCATTAGAAGATGCTGCATACAACAAAATCCATAGGATAGATGGACCAAATTCTCTGCAACAATTACTTCAAAGAGTCAAAGAAGATCATTTGCAATGGAAATTAAATCATGTCCTTTCATTTTTTGCAATCAGAGTTGTTCTTACTGCCCATCCTACACAATTTTATCCAGGACAGATTCTTGCGATCAGTTACGACCTAACAAAAGCAATTGCAGCCAAAGAGACTTCAAATGTCCGTAATTTGATGCACCAATTAAGCAAGACTCCGTTTTTCAGAAAGCAAAAACCTACACCCTACAATGAGGCTCTGCGTCTGGAGTGGTATCTGTCGAATATATTTTACCATGCTGTTGGCGATTTGCTTGAGATGGTTAATGAATCTCAGAGTGAGCATCTAAATCATAATGAGCAGCTTATTTCTTTGGGTTTCTGGCCGGGAGGTGATAGGGATGGCAACCCGTTTGTTGATTCAGAAACCACTTTAAAGGTCGCTGAATTACTCAGATCCTCAATTATTACATGTTACCTCGATGACCTCAAAAAGCTTAAAAGGCGACTAACCTTTGTGGGCGTATCTGATAAACTGGAAAGTATAGAAGGTCATCTCAAAGATGAACTTAATTCTGCAGGATCTAAATTACCTACTAAAGAGCTGGTCGATCAGTTGATGGAAATTGAAAGAACTATCATTGAAAAGCACCAAAGCTTATTTATCAGCAAAGTACAGATACTAAGAAGAAAGGTATCACTCTTTGGTTATCACTTTGCAAGTCTTGATATAAGGCAGGATTCGAGGATAATCACTACAGCTGTCAATGATATTTTAAAAAGATACGGAGCTGCTTTTACTATAGATCAGAAATTTGAAAATGAGAATAATGGTGTTGATGAACTCCTTAATACCTCAATAAGAATAAGTGACGACGAATGGTCAAATGACCTTACCACCGATACTATAAACTCCATTAAGGCGATGAGAGTGATACAGTCGTTAAATGGTGAATTAGGTTCCAACAGATATATAATAAGTAACTGCAGAGGCGCTATGGATGTGGCGGGAGTACTCTCAATTTTCAGAATGACGGGTTGGGAAAATCCAACTGTGGATATTGTCCCACTGTTTGAAACTATCGATGATCTTGAAAATGCCGGTGATTCCATGCGACTTTTATATTCGAATGAAGGATACATGAATCATCTTCTTAACCGAAAAAAGCAGCAAACTGTAATGCTTGGTTTCTCTGATGGTACTAAAGATGGAGGGTATCTGACTGCAAACTGGTCAATATTTCTGGCAAAAGAACAGATAACTGCTATCTCCCGACAAGCAGGCATTGAGGTCGTCTTTTTTGATGGCAGGGGAGGCCCTCCTGCAAGAGGGGGTGGTAATGCGCACCTATTCTATTCAGCACTTGGCAGTAAAGTCGAAAGCAAACAAATACAGCTTACTCTTCAGGGCCAGACAATAAGTTCACATTATGGACTAAGAGAATCTGCCGTTCACAATCTTGGATACCTTCTCGCAGCTGGCGTGGCCAATAATCTCTTCAATCAAACCGAGAAAGATATCACAGACGCTGACAGAGAATTAATGAACCAAATGTCAGAGGCAGGTTTCAGGAAATACAATGACTTTAAGAATCACCCATTATTTGTCCCATTCCTTGAAGAACGCACTACCTTGAAATATTACGGGATGGCCAACATTAGTAGTCGCCCTTCTAAGCGTGGCGACAGCGGTAAACTGATTTTTGAAGATCTAAGGGCAATACCTTTCGTTGGTGCATGGAGTCAGCTTAAACAGAATGTTCCGGGGTTTTTTGGATTGGGCAGTGCCTTAAAGGAACAGGAAAAACAAGGCAACCTTCAACAATGTATTGAATTTTATAATCGTTCATCTTTCTTCAGGGCATTGATCTCAAATAGTATGCAAAGCATTAGCAAGTCAAATCCCGCTTTAACCAAATACATGGAAAAAGATGAGAAGTTCGGCGATTTCTGGAAGATAATCTACGATGAATTTCAGTTAACACGTGAGATGCTTCTTAAGGTAGCTAAAATGGTTGTAATGCTCGAAGACAATCCCCGAAGTCGAAAAAGTATTAAACTCAGAGAAAATATTGTATTACCTTTATTGGTAATTCAGCAGTATGCGTTAATGAAAATTCAGGAAAATGATGAGCCTCATTCCGAAATCTATGAGAAGCTTATAATGCGCTCTTTGTTCGGAAACATCAATGCAACGCGAAATGCTGTATAAAACCGATAAATATGCAGGAAAAAATACAGGGTTTTGATTTTAGAAGAATGCTTCTTCCCGAAAACTATGATTGGTCATTTCTAGGTGAGGTAGCTATGCGAACCACAATCATGTTTGCAATTCTCTTGTTATTTTTCAAGTTATCGGGAAAGCGCAGTATATATGAACTTTCTCTTTTTGAATTGGCTATAATTATAGGTCTGGGATCAGCAGCCGGTGATCCTATGTTTTATGAGTATGTCGGACTACTTCCGGTATTAGTGGTTTTTATTGTTATTGCAATTCTTTACAGGGGGATTACACAACTTACAGTTAAGAGTGAAAAGGCTGAGAAGATAATAGAGGGCAAACCGGTCGAGCTCTTTTCAGATGGTCTGATGATACACTCAAACCTCGATTCACAGGCCATCTCTTTTGATGAGTTTTTTGCCTATTTAAGGAAGGATCATATAGAACATCTGGGGCAGATTAAATCTGCCTTTTTAGAAGTAAATGGGACAATTAGTGTATTTTTCTATCCCGACAATGAGGTAAAGCCCGGATTACCTATTCTCCCTGAGTCACTTAGCAATTACTTTTCAAAAATACCTCATGATGGATATCATTCTTGTGGCAGATGTGGATTTACTCAACTTTTCAAAGAGAATGATGAAGTAGTATGTCCGAATTGCAACTATAATAAGTGGATAGCTTCAATTAATTCAAAAAGAATCGGATAATTATTTTTCTGTAGGATTACTCTCCTCATTCTCCAGTAACTTTAAATCTTCTTCTGGAATAACTTTCTTTGGAAACATAACTGAAACCAATACGCTTAAAACCAAGATAGCGAGAATGACCAGTAAAGAAGTCATAATTTCAATCTTGTACGGAGTAGCGGAAAGGAGCATCTTTATTCCAACAAAAACGAGAATAGCCGACAAGCCATATTTAAGGTAATAGAAATACTGTGTAATACCTGCTAGTGCGAAGTATAGAGCTCTAAGACCCAGAATAGCAAAAACATTCGAAGTAAATACAATAAAAGTGTCTTTAGTCACTGCCAGAATTGCAGGTATGGAATCGACTGCAAAAATTAAATCAGTAAATTCTACAATAATAAGAACGATTATCAACGGAGTGGCAAACAATCTTTTGTTTATTCTCACAAAAAATTTACTGCCATGCATACTTGGTGCAACCGGAAAGAACCTGGTGAATAATCTGACCAAAGGATTTTTATGAGGATCTATATCGGTTTTGTGTGGTTTCAGCATCACTACACCCGAGTAAATAAGAAATGCCCCGAATATGTATATCAGCCAATGGAATCTTTCGAGAAGAGCAACTCCGGCAAATATAAATATCGCTCTCATTATAAGTGCGCCAATAATGCCCCAGAACAAAACTCTATGCTGATATTTAGGATCAACATTAAAGTAGCTGAAAAGCATAATGAACACAAAAAGGTTGTCGACACTTAATGATTTCTCAATCAGGTATCCGGCGAGGAATTCCAAACCTTTCTCTCTTCCTGCATAATAGTATATAACATAATTGAATATCAGGGCAAGAGATATCCAGACTGCACTCCATATAAGAGCCTCCTTAACTTTCACAACATGAGCCTTGCGGTGGAAAACCCCAAGGTCAAGAATCAACATCACAATTACCAGGCCTATAAATCCTGCCCACATATATCCGGATACTTCCATCAAACAATGTATTTTATTACTACGAAACCTAAAATTAGCAAGGCGGTAAATCCTAACGCAAGTGCATTGAAGTATTTGTCAATAAAACTCTTAATCCCCGGTCCATACTTCCAGATTAACCATGAGATAAGGAAGAAACGGGCTGAGCGACTTATAAGAGAAGCAAGGAAGAACATAAAAATGTTCACTTGAAATACTCCGGCTGTGATAGTGAATACTTTATAAGGAATTGGTGTAAAACCGGCTGTAAATATTACCCAGAAATTCCACTTATCAAACAACGCCTTTATTTGAGCGTATAACTCCTCAGTAAATCCCGGAATGTTTCTGAAAAAGAAATCAGCAAAAGCGGTAAAATTACCATCAGATGCTATCCAGGCATAATGACCTAATGCATAACCAATTGCTGCTCCGGTAATTGAGCCTACGGAACAAAGCAGAGCAAAGCGAAATGCCTTTAATGGTTTTCCTAATGCTAATGCAATCAAAAGAACGTCGGGCGGTACCGGGAAAAAGATTGATTCAATGAAAGCCAGAATAAAAAGAGCAGCTGCTCCATAAGAAGTATCAGCCCATCCTAGAACCCAGTCATACGTGCGACGCAACAATTTCATCAGAGTAAAGTGATATGTGGTGAGAGAATAATAATTAGGGTGCAAATATAAGAAAAACGAATACCCTGGAAATGTATTCGTTTTAATATTAATGACTTTGATTGAATGTTAATCATCAATCCCTTCTTAAGAATATCATGATGTAATACATTAACGTAGCTAAAGATGCCAGAGCTGCTACCACATAAGTGTAAGCTGCGAGTCTTAAAGCTTCTTTTGCTTTCGGCAGAGTTGCAGTATTAGCAACTCCACTTCCATCGAGCCAAAGAGTTGCACGACGACTTGCATCAATTTCAACAGGAAGCGTAATAAAGCTAAAAAGCGTTGTGAGTCCGAACATTACAATTCCTGCAAGTAGTAGCTGAGGAAATGTGTTTACTAGTAAAATACCTGCCAAAAGTATCCATTGAACCCATCTTGAAGAAAAACTAACAACTGGAACAAGTGCTGATCTCATTTGTAACCATGAATACGCATGTGCATGTTGAACAGCGTGTCCGCATTCGTGGGCTGCAATTGCAGCAGTAGCAATGCTCCTCCCATGATACACATCATGACTAAGGTTAACGGTTTTCTTTTGAGGATTATAGTGATCGGTTAATTCTCCATCTACTGAAAGCACCTGAACATCGGTTACTCCATTATCATAAAGCATTTTTTCGGCAACTTCTTTGCCACTCATCCCATAATTTACAGGTATCTCGCTGTATTCACGAAACTTTGACTTAAGGCGTGCGCCTATAGCCCAACTTGCAATCATAAAAATCGCAAAAATCAAAAGGTATCCCATAGTATTTCTAATTGTTTACCAGCATAACATAGCAAAAATTCTGCCATTTATACCAAATAAGCCAAGTTGTCAGTCATTATAATTTGTCAATATTTTCAGCAATCGGCTTTATGTTTTCATCATGCCAGCTCGCATATGTGGTATAACTTTGCGATATCCTGTTAATCTGACCTTGTAACAACGCTTTATCAATTGTTTTTATTTTTCTTGCAGGAATTCCGGCGTAAACACTGCCCGATTCAATAACTGTGCCCTGTGATACTACAGCTCCTGCTGCCACAATGCTATTGCTCTCCACAATAACATCATCCATCACAATTGCACCCATTCCAATTAAAACATTGTCATGAATTGTACATCCGTGTACAATTGCATTGTGAGCTATTGAAACGTTGTTGCCAACATTGACAGGCGATTTCTGATAAGTGCAGTGTATTATAGCACCATCCTGAATATTAACATTATTGCCAATCTTAATGTAGTGAACATCGCCTCTTACAACGGCATTAAACCAAACACTGCAATTATTACCCATTTCAACTTCACCAACCACTGTAGCGTTTTCGGCAAAAAAGCAGTTCTTACCTATCTTAGGATGCTTATCTTTTACGGATCTTATTAAAGCCATAACTGTTTATTTTTTTATCAATGTTAAATTAAACTACTTATCCCTGCCGGTTTTATACGACCTGGGATAATCGATTGAATGATGCAAGCCCCTGCTTTCTTTTCTGTTGCTTGCCATTGTTATTATTAAGGATGCAACGGAAATCATATTGCGCAACTCACATATCTTTTCTGTGACTACTGATTTCTCATAAAGCATCTCAGTCTCTTGCTCAAGAATTTGTAATCTGTCTGAAGCCCTTTTTAGCCTTAAATTTGACCTGACAATTCCTACATAACTTGTCATTATTGCCTGGAGCTCTTTAATCGACTGTGTAATGAGAATCATCTCTTCGTTAAATACTGTGCCCTTATCATCCCAATCGGGTATTTCATCTTTATAAGCCAGCGATTTCATTTCTTCGACCGATGCAATTGCTGCTCTGTGTGAGAAAACCAACGATTCAAGTAAAGAATTTGATGCCAATCTGTTAGCACCATGGAGCCCGGTTGAGGAACATTCGCCCGAAGCAAAACAATGTTTAATAGTCGTTCTGGAATACGAATCTACTTTTATGCCACCACAGGTATAATGAGCTGCCGGAACAACCGGAATCATCATCTTGGTCATGTCAACACCAATGCTCAGGCATTTAGCGTAAATTGTGGGGAAATGGTTAAGAATAACATCCATTGGAAGGTGACGCGCATCAAGACAAACATAGTCATCTCCGCTTAACTTCAATTCATTATCAATAGCTCGTGCAACAATGTCTCTTGGTGCAAGTGAAAGACGCGAATCATACTTCTGCATGAATTCTTTTTCTTTCCTTGTTTTTAGAATTGCACCGGCACCTCTCAGTGCTTCAGTTATAAGGAAATTAGGCTTTTCATTGGGATTATATAATGATGTAGGGTGAAACTGTATGAATTCCATTCTGTCAATAACCCCATTGGCTCTTTTTATCATCGCAATGCCATCACCTGTTGAAATAGGAGGATTTGTTGTAGTCCCATACACATTACCCGATCCTCCCGTGGCAATCATGGTAATCTTTGAAAGAATGGTAATTATCTGATGGTTAGCTTTGTTTAATACATATGCTCCGTAGCAATCAACAGCCTCGTTCACACCGTCGACATCTCTTCCCAAATGGTGTTGAGTTATGATTTCAACAGCAAAATGGTTTTCGAGAATCTCAATATTCGGGTTTGATTTTACATGGTTTAGTAAAGTAGTCTCAATCTCAGCGCCTGTCTGGTCCTTATGATGCAATACCCTGAATTCGGAATGCCCGCCTTCTTTAGCCAGATCATACTCTCCACTCGTATTTTTATCAAAGGCAACGCCCCAATCGATAAGCTCTTTAACCCTTTCGGTTGATTCAGTTATCGTTATTCTAACAATCTCCGGATCACTCAAATCGTCACCGGCAATCATTGTGTCCTTAATATGTTTTTCGTAAGTATCGGGCGTATACATAACCGCGGCTATACCACCCTGAGCATAATGAGTTGCACTTTCTTCTGCATCACTTTTAGTGACAATGCATACCTTACCGTACTTTGCAACCTTAAGCGCATAACTTAGTCCTGCGATTCCGGTACCAATCACTAGGAAATCAACTTTCTTTCGCATTTTAGATAGTCTTTTATAAGTTATGCAAAATTACTACTTCATACCGGTATATTATCCTCTTAACAGTGAATAACGGATAACAGATTGATTATCAAATACCTAGAAGGCTCTTAACGGGATCAGCACCATTGTATAACATCGTCTGTGGGTTTTCAAGTAGCTCCTTTATCTTAACTAAGAAACTCACCGACTCTCTGCCATCAACCACTCTATGGTCATAAGAAAGAGCAAGATACATCATTGGTGCTATTACAACCTGTCCGTTTTGTGCTATAGGCCTTTCCACAATATTATGCATTCCTAAAATGGCACTTTGAGGTGGATTAAGAATTGGTGTAGAAAGAAGAGATCCGAAAACTCCACCGTTTGAAATTGTGAAGGTTCCACCTGTCATCTCTTCAAGGGAGATCTTATTATTTCTGGCTTTACCTGTAAGTTCCTTAATTGCAGTTTCTATTTGTGAAATGCTCATTGCCTCGGTATTCCTTATTACAGGAACAACAAGTCCTTTAGGTGAACTAACTGCAATTCCAACATCAACATAATTGTGATATATAAGCTCTTCGCCATCCAATATGGAATTGATTTGCGGAAACTCCTGAAGTGCTATTGTTGCCGCTTTTGTAAACAGTGACATGAAGCCAATTGAAACACCATACTTCTCTTTAAAAAGGTCGTTATACTTCTTCTTAATTTCCATGATAGGCTTCATGTTAACTTCATTGAAAGTAGTCAGCATGGCAGTTTCATTCTTCACAGAAACAAGTCTTTGCGATAGCTTCATACGCAAAGTGCTTAGCTTCTTTCTTTCTGTATCTCTTGGTCCACTCTTCACAACCACAGGTTGATTTTGCAAAGGTGGTTCGGTTGTTTTATCAGCAATAGATTCAACATCTGCTTTAGTTACCCGTTTGTTGCCAACTTGCTGAATAACTTCTTCATCTGTGAGGTTTCTGGCTTCCATTACTTTCTTGGCCAGAGGTGAAATATGTGTTTTCCCTGCCTGTTTCTCGCTCTTTGCAGTTGCCTGTGACACATTTGCCTGCTCTTTAACAACCA
Organism: uncultured Lentimicrobium sp.; assembly: GCA_964547915.1. Classification (GTDB taxonomy): domain Bacteria; phylum Bacteroidota; class Bacteroidia; order Bacteroidales; family Lentimicrobiaceae; genus Lentimicrobium. Next base: position 228,901 of record CAZJPP010000001.1, on the reverse strand, counting down.
CCGCACTTTCAACAGGAGCAGATTCCTTTACAGAAGTTTGTGAACTGTCGCTTGCTGATTGCGAGACCGAAGTATCAATACGGGCAATGACTGTACCAACATTTATAGTTTCTCCTTCCTGAATTTCGATGGTTATTTTTCCACGTTCAGGAGCGTTAATAGTCAATGTAGCCTTATCAGAATCGATTTCAGCAATTTCTGCATCTTTCTCAACTATTTCTTCATTTTTTACCAGCCAGGAGGCTAATTGCACTTCTGTAATAGATTCGCCCGGACTAGGGACTTTTATTTCAATAATCATTTCTATTTATTGATTTTTGATTTCTTAATCTTATTTAACGATCAACCTTCTCAGTTTCAGCAGGAATTACCCATTCATTAGGAGCACAAAACATTCTGCAGATACGATCAGAATTAACGCAATTGCATTCTCCAAAAGCCTTATCAAGGATCTTTCGCTGCCGCAGATGATGTAACTTTGGTGAACCGGTTGCGGGACTTCCACTTTCAGGGCGGGCAACCATAAGAAGGTTATTCTCCTTATAATGTCGTTTTATGAAAGGCCATGCGCCCATATTGGCCGGCTCTTCCTGAACCCATACAAACCTTGTCGCAGAAGAATACTTCTCAACTATTGCTCTTATTTGTTGCTGTGGATAAGGGTATATTTGTTCCAATCTCACAATAGCAACGTTTTCTGCATTTATCTTTTTACGCTCTTCAACAAGTTCATAATAAACCTTTCCTGTTGTGAAGACAACTCTCTCAACTTTTGTATAGTCAACTGTTTCGTCGTCAATAACTTCCTTGAACCCTCCGTTAGTCAGATCCTCAATCGGTGAGATACATGCAGGATGTCGCAGCAGACTCTTAGGAGTAAATACAATCAGCGGTTTTCTGTAAGGTGTATGTATTTGTCTGCGCAAGGCATGGAAGAAATTGGCAGGAGTCGTACAATTTAAAATCTGCATATTGTTATCTGCAGCCAGAACAAGGAATCTTTCCATTCTTCCGCTTGAATGTTCAGGTCCCTGACCTTCATACCCATGCGGTAGCAGGAGAACAAGATTGCTCATTACACGCCACTTATCTTCGGCACTGCTGAGATATTGGTCAATAATAATCTGAGCACCGTTGGCAAAATCACCAAACTGCGCTTCCCATAAGGTCAAGGCATGAGGAGTGATGAGCGAATAACCATATTCAAAACCCATAACTGCGTATTCTGATAACGGGGAATTATAAATTGAAAACTTTGCTTTACCATTATTCAGATTACTTAATGGCACATAACGTTCCTCTGAATCTTCAATTGTTAAAACAGCATGCCTATGAGAGAATGTGCCTCTTTCTGAATCCTGTCCTGATAATCTTACAGGAATCCCCTCATTCAGAAGTGAGCCATAAGCAAGCAATTCGGCCATTGCCCAGTCAACTGTTTTACCGGGTTTAATCATCTTGTTCCGCTCATCCATCAACTTAATGAGCTTGCGGTTAAAATGTTTATCAGCAGGAAGTTTCGTTATTTTTTCTCCGATACTTCTTAAGATATCGTAAGGAACACCTGTATCTGGCGACTGGTTGAAATCATCATGTGTGGCAAACCTAACATCCTTCCATATATCGCTTAAAAATGTCTTATAAGTGGTTTTCTCAATACCCTGTGATATTTGCAGGTCTTTATCTAATTTCTCATTAATGCCATTTTTAATCTTCTCAGCATCCGATTGAGAAATAACACCTGAGCTAATGAGCTTTTCAGTATAAATTTCCCAGGGGTCAGGATGAGCTTCTATATATTTATAGAGCACCGGTTGAGTAAAGCGTGGCTCATCACCTTCATTATGACCATATTTTCTATAGCCAAGAAGATCTATGAATACATCTTTATCAAACTTCTCCCTATATTCCATTGCTAACTCTATGGTATAAACCACAGCTTCAATATCATCGGCATTAACGTGAAAAATCGGAGATTGTACTACTTTAGCCACGTCGGTGCAGTATGTGCTGCTTCTTGCGTCAAGGTAGTTAGTTGTGAAGCCAACCTGATTATTAACTACAAGGTGAATCATACCACCAACCTGATAACCCCTAAGGGCCGACATCTGCACAAGTTCATACACAATACCCTGTCCGGCAATTGAAGCATCTCCATGAATTATGATAGGAACTATCTTATCGGTATCGCCATTATAATTAAGGTCGATTTCAGCTTTTGTCATTCCCTGAATCAATGAACCCACAGTCTCGAGATGTGAAGGATTGGGTGCAAGAGTCAAAATGACCTCTTTGCCGTTCATTGTCTGCCGTTTAAGAGTATAACCCAGATGATATTTGACATCTCCCAGTAAAGTCTCATCATCGTACTCTTTGTTTGAGAACTCATTGAAGATGTCAACCATTGGTTTCTCAAGAATATTTGCCAAAACATTCAACCTGCCTCTGTGAGGCATACCAATGTGAAACTCATCAGCGCCAAGAGCTGCTCCTTTTTCAATAATAGCATGCAGGGCAGGTATCAATGCTTCAACACCTTCAAGCGAGAATCTTTTCTGACCCGGGAATCTTTTATGGAGGAATTTTTCCATGAATACAGCCTGGCCGAGTTTCTCAAGCATAACTTTGCGTGTAGCTGTCGAGAATTTTGGAGTGTTTTTGCGTGATTCCATTTTCTCCTTCAGCCATTTCTCTATCTCAACATTTCTGATATGGGCAAATTCGATACCTATTGACTGACAGTAAGTAGTTTCCAGATGTTCAACAATCCTTCTAAGGGTTGTCTTTCCAATCCCCAATTCATTTCCGGCTTCAAATTCTGTATCAAGATCCTTATTGCTCAGCCCGTAATTTTCTATATCGAGAGTCGGTAAATATGAGCGTCGTGCTCTAACAGGATTTGTTTTAGTGAAAAGGTGGCCTCTTTTGCGATAATCTTCAATAAGAGTAATAACCTTAAACTCGTTGGGAAGCATAGAACTCCCCTCAACAGTCCCCGACTGAGTCTCACCCGATTTATAATTTACACGACTGAATTCATATCCCTCAAAAAACCTTTGCCAGGAAGCATCAACAGATTCAGGATTCTGTTGATAGAGCTGATAAAGGTTATCAATATATTCAGTTTCTGCATTCGAGAAAAAAGAAAACTTATCCATTACAGAAAAATTAAGTCAATTATCAAAAATATCAAAAAACACGCGGTTTTTTGATGTCCCCATTAAAACAAAGATGAAATGATAATGTTTCCGTTAACTTAATCAGACAGATACCTGGCAGGGGTATAAAAACAGAAAAGGAGGGAAACATTATTTCCCTCCTTTTCTGTGTGTTAAAGCAAATCTTAGTTAGGATGAATTGCTTCTACTGGGCAAACATCAGCACATGATCCGCAATCTGTGCAAATATCTGGATCTATTTTGTAAATATCACCTTCGGAGATCGCTTCAACTGGACATTCATCAATGCAAGTGCCGCATGCCGTGCAGTCATCTGAAATTAAATAAGCCATGGCTCGATTATTTAAGTTTATTTATAATTGTTTATTACTGCAAAGATATATTGAATAACCAAACAAAAAAAAGTTTCCAATCAATTTGTACAGGTTCTAAATAGCTAACCGCTAAATTGATAAGTGTTAACTTTTAAATGCACGGGGACAATTAAAAACGATGTTTAGACTGAATCTGAATTTGGCTGATAGGTAAGAAATTAGCTCGCTTATTAGCAATTGGTTCAAATTAAAAGACGTAACTTTGTCGTCAAATTCAATTACCTATAAATCATGGTTAAAACAAAGAGTAATGTTATTGAAAAAGAAGCGGTAGTTGTCAAGTTCGTTGGTGATTCCGGCGATGGAATGCAACTTTCAGGGACGCTCTTTTCTGATACTGCAGCTTTAGCCGGGTTAGACCTGGCCACTTTCCCCGATTACCCCGCTGAAATCCGTGCTCCTCACAACACAATCGCAGGCGTATCAGGTTTTCAGGTTCATGTTGGTGCGAAAAAGATTGAAACAACCGGCGACAATTGCGATGTGCTGGTTGCTATGAATCCGGCATCTCTGAAATCTAATCTTAAATGGGCAAAACCGGGTGCAACAATTATTGTTGATGCAGATGCATTTGATGAACCGGCATTTAAAAAAGCAGGTTATAGCGTAAACCCACTGGAAGACGGCTCACTTAGCAAATACAATCTTGTTAAAGCTCCGATTTCTTCATTTACACGTGAAACACTTAAAGATAGCGGACTAGATACTAAAACTGCCGAAAAGAGCAAGAATATGTTTGCTCTTGGTATTATGTATCATTTATTTAGCTGGGACTTTAGTGCCACATATCTATTCTTCGAAAAGAAATTCAAAAACAAACCCCAGATTATTGCAGCCAATAGAAAGGTTTTGGAAGCAGGATACAGCTACGCAGACACTGTAGAAGCTCTAAGTTCTGTTTACCAGGTCAATAAGGCTTCAATTCCTCCCGGGAAGTATCGCAACATAACAGGAAACATAGCAACTGCATGGGGATTTCTTGCAGCAAGCGAACGTTCCGGCAGGCCCTTGTTCCTTGGTTCTTACCCAATTACACCTGCAACTGATATACTCATTGAGCTTGCCAAACATAAATCTCTTGGTGCCAAAGTATTTCAGGCAGAGGATGAAATTGCCGGAATTTGCTCAGCAATAGGCGCAAGCTATACCGGTTCACTTGCAATCACATCAACTTCAGGCCCGGGCTTATCACTTAAGAGTGAAGCTATTGGATTGGCGGTGATGACAGAATTGCCTCTGGTTATTGTAAACGTTCAGCGTGGTGGCCCAAGTACGGGTCTGCCAACCAAATCAGAACAGAGTGACCTGTATCAGGCACTATTCGGACGTAATGGTGAATGCCCTGTAGTGGTACTTGCAGCATCCAGTTCAGCAAACTGTTTCTACTATGCTTATATGGCAGCTAAAATTGCAATGGAGCATATGACCCCTGTTATTCTTCTTACTGACGGGTATCTTGGAAATGGGTCACAATTATTCAAAATACCACGTGTTGCTGACCTTCCTTCAATCCACCCTCCAATTGCAGAGCCTAATGATCCCGATTATTTGCCATATCGCAGAAATCCTGAGACTCTTGCACGTAAATGGGCTATTCCCGGAACCGAAGGTTTACGCCACAGAATAGGTGGTCTTGAAAAGGAAGATGGAAAAGGTTCTGTTTCTTCCGATCCATTAAATCATCAGAAAATGGTTGATTTAAGAGAGGCTAAAGTTCAAAAAGTAGCCGAATTTGTTCCCGAACAAGAAATCATAGGTGAGAAAGAAGGCGACCTTTTAGTTGTTAGTTGGGGTGGTACACTCGGTGCAGTTCAGGAAGCTGTTGAACAGGTTCAGAAAAATGGCCAGAAAGTCAGCCATGCCCATTTTAATTACATAATGCCTCTTCCTAAAAACACTGCTGAAGTTTTCGCAGGATTTAAGAAAATAATTGTGTGTGAACTGAATAGCGGACAATTCGTCAACTATCTCCGTATGACCCACCCACAATATCAATATCTCAAATACAATAAAGTGCAGGGTCTTCCCTTCACGGTTGCAGAACTCACTCAGGTTATAACTAAAACACTGGAGGAGAAATAATCATGATAAACACTCAGAATTTTACAATAGAACGCTCATCTGTTGAGCTTAAGAAAGACGATTTTGTAAGCGATCAAATGGTAAAATGGTGCCCAGGATGTGGTGCCCATGCCATTCTTTCTTCAGTGGCCAATGTATTTCCCAAATTAGGATACAAGAAAGAAAACGTAATGATAGTATCCGGTATAGGATGCTCCTCAAGGTTCCCTTACTATGTTAATACTTATGGTATTCACGGAATCCATGGTCGTGCTGCAGCAATCTCATCAGGAGTAAAAATCGCAAACCCACATCTTAGTGTGTGGATGACTACCGGTGATGGCGACTCACTGGCAATTGGCGGAAATCACTTTATCCATATCATCAGAAGGAATATTGACATCAATATCATCCTTTTCAATAATCAGATCTATGGATTAACCAAGGGTCAGTATTCACCTACTACTCCAATGGGCAGTATTACAAAAACATCTCCTCAGGGCACAATTGAGCATCCTTTCAATGTTGGTGAATTGGTACTTGGCGCTCAGGGAACATTTTTTGCCCGTTGTCCTGATGGAAACCCAAAACTCATGACTGAAATTATGTTTGAGGCTGCCCGTCATGATGGTACTTCAATTGTTGAAATCCTCGAAAACTGTGTAATTTTTGCCGATAAGACTCACGATATAATTACAAACAAAGAGTATAGAGACGACAGGCAAATTATACTGAGAAACGGAGAGCCAATGATCTTCGGCAAAAATAAGAATAAGGGAATTATACTTAAAGGAACCCAACTTGAGGTTGTTACTATAGGTGAAAACGGAATTACTGAAGATGATCTGCTTGTACATGATATGTATCAACAGGATCCCGGAATTCATCTAATGCTTGCTAAAATGGCCTATCCACACTATCCTGTTGCTATGGGTGTTATTCGCTCAGCAAATTATCCTACATACGACGATATGGTGGAAGAACAAATAACATTTGGTCAACAGCATTCCAATATCAAGTGTGTTGACGATTTACTCAATAGTGGTGACACATGGGAAATTAAATAATCTGTCAACAGATGCTATAAGAAAACCGCTCCGAGCAAGAGCGGTTTTTTTATTGGTAGTTCATTCTCTCTTATCCCAAACATCAGCGTAGCTGTCCTTATTTCTTTCAAAAACCTTTTTAGCAAACTCACAACCCGGGATAATCTTTTTATTGTTCTCACGCGCCAAATTTACCATTGCATCGACCAGTTTCTGTCCAATTCCTTTCCCGCTCATTTTTTTACTCACGGTTGTATGGTCAATTACATAGTTGTTCTCATCATTTATCATGTAACCTATGTCGGCAACAACTTCATTATCTTCTTCAATAAATAATTTACCAACTCTACCGTTTTCATTTCTCCGGATATCCATAATGATATAATTTATGCATTAACTGATTAACGCTAATATGCTCTGTTTGTTGAGTTAAACTTACTAATAACACTGTAAGTTACTTTAAATATGCAGGTGGTCATTTTGTATACAATTACCTGCATAATTTCACTTGAATTATTAACTTTGCCACATGCTTGAACTTTTACAGGAGTATGTTGAACAGAATGAACTGTTCACTCCAAATGACCCTATATTACTCGCAGTTAGTGGAGGTGTTGACTCCATGGTAATGGCAGAACTCTTTCATAGAGCCGGATTCAATTTTTCAATAGCACACTGTAACTTTGGTTTAAGGGGTACAGAATCAAACCAGGATGAAGCTTTTGTTGCAAATTGTGCTCAGGCGTTAGGAGTAAAGTTCTATATAAAGCACTTTAAGACACGAGAGTACGCGGGCTTTAACAAAATTTCTGTCCAGATGGCTGCCCGTACACTGCGTTACGAATGGTTCGAAGAACTTATTCAAACAGAAGGATTTAAAGCATTAGCCACAGCTCATCACCTTGACGACCAGATAGAAACATTTTTCATTAATGTACTGAGGGGAACGGGAATTAGCGGAATGCATGGTATTTTGCCAAATCGTGCCAATATTGTACATCCCATGATGTTCGCTTTTCGTCGTCAGATTGAAGAATTTGCTTCTGAAGAAGCAATTACATATAGGGAGGACAGCTCTAACAGAACAACAAAATATATCAGGAATAAAATCCGGCATGACCTAATCCCTTTATTAGGCGAAATTAATCCTGATTTCAGAAAGACAATTACCGCTACCATTGAAAGAGTCAGGGAAGCAGAGTTAATACTCAGAAATTATTCCAATCAATTAGCGGGAGAATTACTGACAGAGGAAAACGATATTGTTAAACTCGATATAAAGAGACTCCTGAGTTATAAACCAGTCGACCTTTATTTATACGCCATCCTGCAGAACTTCAATTTTAACCGTTCTGTATGCTCTGAAATCGCTGATGCGCTCGGGGAAATTTCCGGAAAGCAATTCTTCTCCGGCACTCACAGAGTTATTAAGGATAGAGAATACCTCATTATTACTGAAGCCGATGATGACACTACAGAATCATCCGATGAAGTAATTATTGATGAATCAATGAACGAAATTACAAGGCCTATTCATTTAAGGCTTTCAAATATTGAAAATTACGATGATTTGGTAGTTCCTAAAACAGGGAATGTTGCCCTTCTTGACTTAACTAAACTCAAATTCCCGCTTAAGTTAAGAAAATGGAAAGAAGGCGACTCATTTATACCCTACGGAATGAATAATAAGAAAAAGCTTAGCGATTACTTCATCGATAACAAGTTTTCAATTGTCGAAAAAGAGAATGCCTGGCTTCTGATTTCAAACAACTCTATTGTTTGGCTGGTAGGTCATCGTATTTCAAACACTTGTCGAATAACAAATGAAACTGATAAAATTTTAAAAATCGAATTACTGGAATCATAATAAACATATTTCTTAACCCCCAAAGGATAGCATTAATAACTTAACAAACCACCAGGAATGAAAAAGCAGTTCTTTTACGGTTTCTTAATCGTCTCAATAATCTCTTTTATTTTTCAATCAAATGCTACTGGTCAAATTCTCACTCCTGTAAAATGGAGTTTCTCAACAAAACAGATAAATTCAGGTGAGGTTGATCTGGTTTTTAAGGCTACCATTGACAATAACTGGCACCTTTATTCTCAGGATATCAAAGAGAACGGACCAGTTCCTACCAGTTTTAGTATTGAAAAGAGCAGTAAATTCCAACTCGTAGGAAAGGTAAAAGAACCAAAGGCAATTGAGGAGTTTGATCCCAACTTCGATATGGTCCTTAAATATTTTGCAAATGAGGCTGTTTTTAAACAAAGAATTAAGGTTTTATCACCTGAAGGCTTCAAGATAAAAGGATATGTTGAGTTCATGTGTTGTGATGATAAACAATGCTTACCCCCAAATGAAGTTGAATTTGAATTCAACATCAAAGGGAATCCCGAAGCAAATCAGGTTGTTGCGGGAAATGAACAAGCAAATAATGCTGTAAGTCAGACCGTTGATTCCGGTGAAATATCTCAAGCTGTCGACACTATCTCTGAAAAGCAAAGCGACACATTGGCTGATGAAAAAACCTCTGAGGAAATCAAAGCGGGAGAAAAGAAGGAAGAATCACTTTTGGGCCTGTTTATTATTTCATTCCTTGCCGGGTTAGCTGCAATCCTTACACCCTGTGTATTTCCAATGATTCCTATGACTGTAACTTTTTTCCTGAAAGAACAAAATAAAGTGAGAGCAAAAACTCAGGCTCTTGTTTACGGTTTTTCAATCATTCTAATCTATACAGTGATTGGTACGCTCGTTGCAGTGCTATTCGGAGCTAACTTTGCAAACTTCCTTAGCACGCATTGGATACCTAATATACTTTTCTTCCTGATCTTCCTGTTTTTTGCTGCTTCCTTCCTTGGTATGTTCGAGATCACATTACCCAGCTGGATGATTAATAAATCAGACTCGCAGGCCGACAGGGGTGGAGTAATTGGTTCATTCTTTATGGCTTTTACACTGGTCTTAGTATCTTTCTCCTGCACAGGTCCTATAGTTGGAGCAATTCTTGTTGCTTCTGCAGGTGGTAAAGTACTGATGCCAATCATAGGGATGCTTGGTTTTTCATTGGCATTTGCACTTCCCTTTACTTTATTCGCCTTCTTCCCCAGATGGCTTAACAACCTGCCTAAGTCAGGCGGTTGGCTGAATTCAGTCAAGGTGGTTTTAGGTTTTCTTGAATTGGCGCTTGGACTTAAATTTTTAAGTATTGCTGATCAAACTTACCATTGGGGAATTCTTGACCGTGACATTTATCTCGCATTCTGGATTGTTATCTTCACATTAATGGGATTATACCTATTAGGTAAAATCAAGACAGCGCATGATTCAGAAGTTAAGTATATAGGTGTTCCCAGAATGATGTTAGCAATCATTACTTTCACTTTTGTCCTCTACATGATACCCGGACTCTTTGGAGCGCCTCTCAAAGCATTATCAGGATACCTTCCACCACAGACAACACACGACTTCGACCTTAATAAGATTATCCGCGAAAATGTCGAAGTATTCTCTGCGGGCACGGCCAATGCATCTCAGCCTACTGAATCCAGGCTCTGTGATGTTCCAAAACACGGTGAGATTCTTCATTTGCCTCAGGGGCTTTCAGGATATTTTGATTATGAACAGGGCTTAGCCTGCGCAAAGCAGTTAAATAAGCCGGTTTTTATTGATTTTACCGGACACGGTTGTGTAAATTGCCGTGAAATGGAAGCAAGAGTATGGTCTGATCCAAATGTTTTAAAGATGTTAAAGGATGAGTTTGTAATTATCGCATTATACGTTGATGATAAAACTCAGCTCCCCGAATCTGAATGGATAACATCTACTTACGATGGAAAAGTTAAAAAGACCATTGGAAAGAAATATGCCGATTTTCAGATCAGCCGGTTCAATGTCAATGCACAACCATATTATGTGCTGCTCGACACAAATGGTGAGCTACTGGTAACACCAAAAGCATATGACCTTGATGTTAACAACTTTGTAGCATTCCTTCAGAGTGGAATTGATGAGTTTAAGAAACGGAATAATTAGTGAATGTGCTAAGGTTAACTTTTTTTGAAACTACCCCGATGATATTTTGTTTGTCTTAAAAACTATTGTTTCATTTAAAAAGTATCGTCATGGTTAAAATCAATCCATATCTGAATTTTAAAGGCAATTGTGAAGAAGCTTTTAATTTCTATAAGTCAGTCTTTGGTGGTGAGTTTAATTTTATACAACGTTTTAAAGATACACCGCCTGAATATCAGAGCGGCCCGGAAGATGCTGAAAAAATCATGCATGTTGCTCTTGTTCTTGACGATGGTAGTATGATTATGGGAAGTGATGTCCCTTCGTCTATGGAAAAGGATATCGTAGAAGGCTCAAATTTTACTTTATCCTATAGTGCAAAATCTGTAGATGAAGCTAATAAAATTTTCGATTTGATTTCGTCTGCAGGAAAAGTCTCAATGCCTCTGCAGAAAACATTTTGGGGCTCTTTGTTTGGAATGACAACCGACAAGTTCGGAATCAACTGGATGGTTGATTGCCCTTTAAAGGAAAATGAATACTAAGCCAAATCGTAAATTATTCATTTATTTTTATCCAAACAGGAGCGTGATCGCTGCTCTTTTCCCAGCCCCTCACGTTCCTGTCTACTCCTGCCTCTATAAGCTTATCTGAAATTGAAGGACTTAACAGAAAGTGATCTATTCTTAAACCCGCGTTTCTTTCAAAGTTATTTCTGAAATAATCCCAAAATGTATAAATTACCTCGTCAGGATAAAGTGTCCTAATTGCATCTGTCCAACCCTGGCTCATCAGCGATTTGAAAGCACCTCTGGTTTCTGGTCGGAACAATGCATCTTTTGTCCATCTTTCAGGCTTGTAAACATCTATTTCAGAAGGCATAACATTGAAATCGCCGGTTAAGATAACGGGATTCCCTGATGAAATCAACTCACTGGCATGAGATATAAGCCGGTCGAACCACTTTAGTTTATAATCAAATTTCGGTCCCGGTGCCGGATTCCCATTTGGAAGATACAGGCAACCTATGGTTATTCCATTAACTGTTGCCTCTATATAGCGACTGGCTTCATCTTCAGGATCTCCGGGTAATTCCCGGCGTATTTCCTGCGCTGGAGATTCTTTTGTAAGGATGGCAACTCCATTCCAGCTTTTTTGTCCATGCCATATGGAATGGTATCCTGCATCAATAATATCATTAAGCGGAAATTTTTCCTGTGGAGCCTTTAATTCCTGAAGGCAAACAATGTCAGGTGATGTTTCATTCAACCACCTCAATAGAACGGGCAATCTTCCGTTTATGCCATTAACATTATATGTAGCTATTTTTATCATCGGTCGACTGCTTTTATTTAAATCTCCGTATACCCCTAAAAGAAAGGGGTATACGGAAATTTGTGTTATGCATTCTCAGTATAATACTTGTAAAACCATGGAATTGTTTCTATTCCTTTGTAGAAATTAAACAGTGGGTAGTTTTCATTTGGTGAATGAATTGCATCAGATTCAAGCCCAAATCCCATTAAAATGGATTTGATTCCAAGCACTCTTTCAAAGGTTGAAATGATTGGGATGCTACCACCGCTGCGGAAAGGAATTGGTTTCTTCCCAAAGGTTTTATCATAGGCCTTACTTGCTGCAATATAAGCTTTATCGCCTGTTGGTGATACATATCCCTGACCTCCATGAAGATTTGTAACTTTCACTTTTACTGATGCAGGTGCTATACTCTCGAAATGTTTTTGGAAGAGTACTGAAATTTCTTCATGATCCTGATTTGGTACCAAACGCATTGAAATTTTTGCATATGCTTTGGATGGAAGCACAGTTTTTGCACCTTCACCGGTATATCCTCCCCAAATACCACAAACATCAAGTGTTGGGCGAATACCGGTTCTTTCAATTGTTGAATATCCTGCCTCTCCGTGAACTTCTTTTATGTCAAGAGCTTTCTTGTAGTCATCAAGACTAAATGGTGCTTTTGCCATTTCAGCGCGTTCTTCCGGTGATAGTTCTATAACCTTGTCGTAGAATCCCGGGATGGTTATCCTGTTTTGCTCATCAGTAAGGGAAGCGATCTTTTTAGAAAGAATATTTATCGGATTAGCTACAGCACCACCGAATAAGCCTGAATGCAGATCGCGGTTTGGTCCGGTTACTTCTACTTCAAGGTAAGCCAGTCCCCTTAATCCAACAGTGATACTTGGTTTATCCTGACCAATCATACTTGTATCAGAAACCAGGATTATGTCGGCTTTAAGCATGTCTTTATGATCAACACAGAACTTTTCGAGATTAGGCGAACCAATTTCTTCCTCACCTTCAATCATGAATTTAACATTACAGGGTAATTCACCGGTTGCAACCATTGATTCGAATGCTTTAGCATGCATAAAAGCCTGACCTTTATCATCGTCGGCTCCCCTTGCACATATTTTTTCATCCCTGATCTCCGGTTCGAATGGAGGAGAAGTCCATAAGTCAATCGGGTCAACCGGCATCACATCGTAATGTGCATATACCAATACTGTTGGCTTTGCAGGGTCAATGATTTTCTCACCATAAACAACCGGATTTCCGGCAGTTGGAATTACATCTGCTTTATCAGCGCCTGCTTTTAGAATTGTTTCTTTCCAATATTCGGCAGCTCTTATCATATCGGGTTTATGTTCCGAAATAGAGCTGATAGAAGGTATGCGGATTAAGCCAAAGAGTTCTTCGAGGAACCTTTCTTTGTTTTGATTTAGATAAGCTGATAATTTTTCCATGTATATGTGATTTTATATTTTATCAAGATCTCTGGAGCTAGTGTTATAGTTTGCTAAAATAACCATTTTATACAATGAAACGACATATAGAATATGGTTTCAACTCATTAAACAGATTACCGTAGTAGTTTCTTTATACGTTTAATATTTCTACTTTTGTGCTGCCAAAAGAGGCAATATACTATGAGTACTATAAAAGTGGCTATCAATGGATTTGGCCGAATTGGCCGAATCACCTTCAGGGCATTATTAAAAAAAGAGAACATAGAAGTTGTTGCAGTAAATGATCTGACAGAACCCGAAACTCTTTGTCATTTGCTTAAATACGACTCAGTCCACGGAATCTTTCAGGGTGAAGTGCATGTTGAGAATGATTCTCTCGTTGTTAACGGGAAATCAATTAAAGTTTTTTGCAAACCTCAACCCGGCGATATTAACTGGGGTGAACTGGGCATCGATGTTGTTATTGAGTCAACCGGGAAGTTTGTAGACAGACCTTCAGCGCAAAAACATATCAATGCAGGTGCACGTAAAGTTATTATATCAGCACCGGCTAAGGATGAACAGCAAGACGTAAAGTATATAGTACTGGGAATCAATGACCACATCATTGATCCAACCGATTATATTCTTTCAAACTCTTCCTGTACCACAAACTGCGTTGCACCCATGATTAAGGTTCTTGATGATAACTGGGGCATTGCCGAAGGTTTTATAACCACAGTGCATTCTTATACCAGAGATCAAAACCTTATTGATGCTCCCCATGCTGATTTACGCCGGGCAAGAGCTGCAGCATACAGTATTATCCCAACTACTACCGGAGCAGCAAAGGCAGCTACCAGAATTTTTCCGCATCTCACTAACAATCTGGGTGGTGCCGGCATCAGGGTTCCGGTGCCTAATGGCTCCTTAACCGATTTAACTTGCACTGTAAGGAAATCAACCAATATTGACGAGATTAACAATGCTTTTAAAGATGCAGCCCAGGGCTACCTTAAAGGAATTCTACAATATACAAGCGATCCGATTGTATCTATAGATATTATTGGAAATCCTCACTCAGCGATTTTTGATGCAGGCTTAACCTCAGTGTTAGGTGATAATAAAAACCTGGTTAAGATAGTTGCCTGGTATGATAACGAATCAGGCTATGCTCACCGACTTGCTGATCTGGTGCAGAAAATAGGATAATTTATCCGCATGGTAAGAAACCGGGATTAATGGAACAGGTGGCCGGAGCCTTTATGGTTGTGGTTATGGAATCAGGTTTAGTTTAGGTGTTGCTGTAACTGAAAACAAATCAGACCATTTGTCAATATTTATAACTACTCCGATTACTCCGGCAGTAGGGATTGACTCATAAATTGTGGTTAATTGTGATGCGAACTGAGTTATTGACGGATTATGTCCAATCAACAGAGCATGATCCCATTCGTCAGGTAAACTAAAAACACAATCCTCAATATCAACTGAATCATATAGAGAATCATCCATTAAGATAGTATTTTTGGCTATGCCCAACTCTGAAGCCAGGGCTGATGCAGTCTCTTTAGTTCTTACCGATGGGCTGCATACAATATTCTTAATCTCAACATTTTGCGTTTTTAATTGGGCGGCAATTCTTTTAGTATCTTCTATGCCCTGGGAGGTTAGCGGCCTGTCGAAATCTTTGTACTTATCTCTTTCCTGGTAGGCTTTTGCATGACGCATCAGATAGAGTGTCTTCATAATTATTGTTGTTATATGTTTAACAAATCAACAACAATAATGTGTATGATCTTGTTGAGGTTAGCACAAAATATCTTTAACAGATAGGCTGTTTTTGTGTAACTTTGATCTTGAAACAGATGAAATACGGAACTGAATTCAAATCAAAAAGAGTTTATAATCTTTCTGAGATAACAGAGAGCATCGCTCGCATGTTTGAAAAGTTCTATGAATCACCGTATTGGATCAAAGCGGAAATCTCTGCACTAAATCTATATCCTGTTAGTGGTCATTGTTTTCCATTAATGGTGGAGAAATCCGAGGGAAAAGTAAAAGCACAGTTAAAAGCCACTATCTGGAAGGAAGACCTCTTCTATATCACTCAAAAATTTGAACAGGTAACAGGGGAAATATTTCGTGAAGGTCTCGAAATAATGTTTTTAGCTTATGTGAAATTTTCATCCCAATACGGTCTGTCGCTTCAAATCGTGGATATTGAGCCTTTGTACACCTTAGGCGAAATGGCCAGGGAGAAGATGAAAACCATTGAATTACTAAAGAGTGATGGCTCGTTTATTCGAAACAGAGAGCTTGAGTTACCACTTTTCTTCAAGCGCATTGCTATCATTTCAGTGGAATCCAGTAAAGGTTATAATGATTTAATGGTTACTCTCCGCAATAATCCGCAGGGTTATGTTGTGAACACTACCTTGTTTCCTGCTGTACTTCAGGGTAGAGGTGCAGTTGAAACTATGACCGCAAGACTGAATGAAATAAGCAGGCAGACACATCTTTTTGATGGGGTTGTTATTGTTAGGGGTGGAGGTGATGATGTTGGATTGTCGTGCTATGATAATATTCAACTGGCACGTGCAGTTGCCTTATTTCCATTGCCTGTTATTACCGGAATAGGTCACTCTACAAATGAGACTGTCACTGAGATGGTTGCGAGTGTTAACAAGATTACACCAACTGATGTTGCACACTTTATCCTTGCAGGTTTTTATGAAGCTGACAAGCAACTGTTAGATATCTTTAATTCATTGAGAGATTATTCCACTAACATACTAACGGAATCTTCACGTAGGGTTGCTGATTTTCGGTCAGAAATTGAGGCGTTGTCAGAATGGCTGCTTAAAGAGTATAAATCATCGGTACTTATTTTAGGAGAAAAATTAAGACCTCAGGTGAGGCAAAGAGTTTTAAATACAGAGATTACACTTAACCGGCTAATGCAGTCAATAGCATACGGCTCATTTAAAAAAATCCTGGCAATGAATACCGAATTGCAAAATTCAGGTAATAGACTGCGCAGTTCAGGAAATCAATACTTATTTTTGCATAGGAATAAATTAAATGAACACGATCAACATATACAGCTTATTGATCCTGCAAGTGTCCTCAAAAGAGGCTATTCTATTCTGAGAGTCAACGGTAAGTTGCTAAGTGAAAGTAATATGGCCATAAAAGGGAATGAACTTGAGGTAGAGACTTATCAGTATATTGTTAAAGGGACTATTAGTCAGATATCAGAAAAAGATGAACATGCAGGTTCCTGATTGCAGTTAAACGAAATTAAAAAGATGATTATGAATAAAAACGTGGAGAAGCTGACATATAAAGCTGCAATTACTGAGCTTGAAGGAATTATTGATGAAATGGACGACATGGCAATAGGGGTTGACGAATTAGCCGAAAAAGTAAAGAGGGCTGCGTTTTTACTTCAATATTGCAAAGACAAGTTACATTCAACAGAAACAGAGGTTAATGAAGTCTTAAAGATTTTTGACAAAGAGAGTGGTGAACAGCAGGAAATAAAATAAATTTTCAGGGAGAACTTATGGCAATATTTAAGAGTAAGAAAGTAGCGTGGATATCGAATGTTCTGATAATTGCAATAATTGGTCTCATACTGTATTTTCTTTTTCATGCCGGCAAGCAATTGGAACTGGCCAGAGGATTGGCTGCAAAGTCATTACTTTCTAATGGCACCGGTTTTATTGACCTCGCAAGTGCTGTTAATTTCCGTCATTCCCTTTCAATTTTAATCCTGCAGATAATAATCATTATCATTATAGCCAGGATTATGGCCTGGGTGATGTCTTTAATCAATCAACCTACTGTTATTGGAGAAATCATTGCCGGGATAATGCTTGGTCCTTCATTATTGGGAATGTTTTTCCCTGAATTGTTTGCATGGGTATTCCCGATAGATTCACTTAAGAATCTTGAAATTTTAAGTCAGATTGGACTTATCCTTTTCATGTTCATAATAGGCATGGAACTCGATCTCAGTGTAGTTAGAAAAAGAGCCAAAGATGCGCTGTTTATCAGCAATACCAGCATAATAGTGCCTTTTATAATGGGTATCGGGTTGGCATATTTTCTTTATGATCGTTTTGCTCCAACAGGCGCCGACTTCTTAAGCTTCTCTCTTTTCCTGGGGATTGCATTGAGTATTACTGCATTCCCTGTCTTAGCCCGTATTGTTCAGGAGAGGGGAATTACCAAGACTCAACTGGGAATGATTACTATCACCAGTGCTGCAATAAATGATATAACAGCATGGGGAATCCTGGCAATTGTTGTGGCTATTGCTAATGCAACTGCAATTGGAAATGCATTGGTGACTATAGGCCTGTCACTTGTCTTTATTGTGTTAATGCTTATGGTAATCAGACCATTGCTTGAAAAGATAGCCAATCTTTTTTCAGCAAAAGAGACTGTAAGCAAGACTATTGTAGCATCTGTATTTGGGATCATGCTACTCTCGGCGTATATAACCGAAGTAATTGGTATCCATGCTTTATTCGGGGCATTTATGGCCGGGGTTATTATGCCACAAAACGTTAGGTTTAAAAGTATTATGTCTGAAAAAATCGAGGATGTGAGTTTAGTATTACTCTTACCTCTATTCTTCGTTTACACAGGACTCAGGACGGAAATAGGATTATTGAATGACAGTTCCTTACTCGGAACGGCTTTCATTGTTGTTGCAGTTGCCGTTATAGGAAAATTCGCAGGAAGTGCACTTGCATCAAGGATAACAGGGCAATCGTGGAAAAACAGTCTCACTATAGGTGCCCTAATGAACACAAGAGGCTTAATTGAGTTGGTGGCATTAAATATTGGATATGACATAGGAATACTTTCACCTGAAATATTTACCATGCTTGTGTTAATGGCTCTTGTAACAACTTTTATGACAGGACCCGCAATGGCTTTCGTTAACTTCATATACCGTTCAAGGGAATCTATAGCAAGCATTACAGGTCAGTTTAAAGTATTGATTTCATTTGGTCCGTCTGAAAGTGGAATACGATTGCTAACACTTATATCTGAACTTTTCAGAGGTGAACAGAATAAGCTTGATATAACGGCTCTTCACTTAACACCCAGCACAAGTATCTCAACAGAAAATGCTATTCAGTTTGAAGAGCAGGCTTTCAGTAGAATAAATGAAATAGCAAGGGAGAAAGATTTAAATGTAAGCACTGAGTATCGTACCACGGAAATTGTATCACAGGAGATTGCCAGGACTGCAAACAAAGGCAAATATAACTTATTGGTTGTTGGTAGTTCAAAGCCTTTGCTCGGTCGCGATAAAACCGGTGGAAAAGCCAGATATTTCTTTGAGAATGTTAAAAGTGATGTTGCACTGGTTATTGATAATGGGTTTAAGAAAATCAATAAAGTGCTCATTTATTGTATGGATAAGGAGTCAAGTGAGTATTTGGAAAAAGTTTCAACCCGTTTCGGAAGTGATATCGAGGTTGATAAAGTTTTAATAGAGGGGAATAAGGTTCAGGAAAAGGATTATACAAAGTACGATTTGATAGTCTCAGGTCTTGAATGCTACCGAACACAACGGCAAGCAGGAGCACCATGGACCTCTGGTCCGGTCTCAATAGTGATTTTCAGTCAGTATGAATAAAATTTGTTCACTGTTCTAATTAAAACAATAGCGGCAGAAGAACTCTGCCGCTATTGTTTTAATGGATTCGCCATTGCCGTATATTACCCGGCTAAGGCAATAGAATCAGTTCTTACCATGCAAATAATGGGAAGCCGTGCATCATGTCGTTTACTTTTGTTTTCACTGAAGCAATTACTTCTTCATTGTCGATGTTGCTAAGTACTTCATCAATCATGTCGACAATAGCTTCCATATGGATTTCTTTAAGTCCTCTTGTTGTAACGGCAGGAGTTCCAACACGGATACCCGATGTTGTGAATGGTGATCTGCTGTCGAAAGGAACCATATTCTTATTAATAGTAATATCGGCTCTTACAAGTGTGTTCTCTGCTACTTTACCGGTCAGATCAGGGAATTTTGAGCGAAGGTCGATGAGCATCAGGTGATTATCAGTACCGCCTGAGATAACATGGTAACCTTTGTTTACGAATGCCTGCGACATAACCTGAGCATTCTTTTTAACCTGGATAATATACTCCATAAACTCATCCGACAAAGCTTCTCCGAAAGCAACAGCTTTAGCAGCAATAACATGTTCAAGAGGTCCACCCTGAACGCCTGGGAAAACTGCAGAGTCAAGCAGTGCCGACATCATTTTGATTTCACCTTTAGGAGTTTTTAATCCCCATGGATTTTCGAAATCTTTACCCATAAGAATCATACCACCTCTTGGTCCTCTGAGAGTTTTATGAGTAGTGGTTGTAACAATGTGACAGTAGGGAATAGGGTCATTTAAAAGACCACGGGCAATAAGTCCTGCAGGGTGAGCAACATCAGCCATAAGGATTGCACCAATTTTGTCGGCAATCTCTCTCATGCGCTTGAAATCCCAGTCTCTTGAGTATGCGCTGGCACCTGCAATGATTAGTTTAGGTTTGTTTTCCAAAGCAACAGTTTCCATCTTATCATAGTTGATGGTACCGGTCTCTTCTTCAACACCATAAGCAACAACATTATAAAGAATTCCTGAGGAATTGACGGGAGAACCATGTGAAAGGTGACCTCCGTGTGCCAGGTTTAATCCCATAAATGTGTCACCGGGTTTAAGAACAGTCATGAGAACAGCCATGTTAGCCTGTGCTCCTGAGTGTGGTTGAACATTGGCCCATTCGGCACCAAATAAAGCTTTTGCCCTGTCGATTGCAAGTTGCTCGGTTTGGTCAACAATCTGGCATCCGCCATAATAACGTTTGCCGGGATAACCTTCAGCATATTTGTTAGTTAGCACTGAGCCCATAGCATCAAGAACCTGCTGGCTTACAAAGTTTTCTGAAGCGATAAGTTCAATGCCATGCATCTGACGCTCTTTCTCCTGCATGATCAGGTCGAACACCTGTTTATCCTTTTTCATCACAAAGAATTTATTTTGGTTAAAGTTTATACAGTATAATGCGGCAAAGTTAATAATATATCTACCATGTAAAAAGAAAAAAGGGAGGACACTTCGTCCTCCCTTTCAGTGCTAAACTAAATATATTGAATTAAAGAACAATTAGTTTAGCTGTCTTCACCCCCTCGGTTGTCAATATTCGAACAATGTAAGTTCCATTCGAGATTTCCAGGTTAATTAGTGAGTTACCAGCTTTGTAATTTTTGGAGTGAAGTTGCTTCCCATCCAGGTCCGTAATAGTTACTGTAGCATCCTTAGTAAGGTTTAGGTTAAAAGTTCCATTTGATGGATTAGGAAAAATCTGAAATTCATTCATTGAGATTTCTTCAGTGTTTACTCCGAGAATGTTGATTTGAGCTCTCTCTGATACACCTGTGTTATAAACGGCCTCAACTTCAACAAGGTGGTTACCCGCAGAAAGGTTGTTAAGTGTATAGTTTTGCTCTGTTAGTCCTGATGCTGTTAAGGAACCATCAACATATACGTTATACGACTGGGCGTGGTTATACTCTTTCTCAAAAGTAATATCATCTATAAGCAGGAAGTAGGTGTCGAAACTTACATAATTAATTGCAACATATTTAGCATCAGCAGGAATTTCATAGGTGAACTCATTCCATCCAACAGGACAAGTGATAATATTGCCGATCTGTGTGAAATCAGAAGTCTCATTTCCAGATTGTGAGTATAGTACCCTGAATTTTTCAAGTCCTGAAGTTGAAATTGAACTGGCCATAAACGAGAACTGTCCTCCACCGGCAGGTATGATAAGCCAATCGTTATTAACACCATCAGGGCCGGCAAAAGCTGTTAACATTCTTCGCCCAGACCATGCAGGCATATCAATGGCAGGAGTAGTAGAATATGGATTGAATACCATATACGACATTGGGATTCCGGCATCAGGCCATGTGAAGTTAGTATAAGTATAAGTTTCAAATCCATCTATATCTTTGAGAATGTAGTTGCTGATGCTGTTTCGTTCGAAATCGGCATAAGTTTCAACTCTATCGGTAAACGTGTTGTGTAAAGTCCATGTCAGGTCAATACCTTGTTCTTCATAAGATGCAGAAAGATTAGTAGGCTTAACCTTTATAAGGGTCATTGGAATTTCAACTGTTTCATTGTTGCTCACTACAAGATTTTCAATTTCAACTGCTTCATAATTATCAGCCTGAATATATACTTTATAATCACCTCTCCATATATTGGGAATTGTTAATTCGGTTTGACCAGCCGGAATTGTCAATTCATAGTAATTATCCAGGTTCGACAATGAAACAAAAGCATTATCAGCATTTCCATAATCAGGATCGAGATCTATAGTAAGATTGAACAGCATTTGTAGCAGTACATCATTTGATATGGTTGCTTCTGAGACCAGTTCTCCGTACATGGCTTTTACAGCATAATGATAAATTCCAGGTTCTGCAGCTGAAAGAGTTTCATCTGTATATTCTCTGTTTTCAGAAGTTTGCTCTGTAATTACATTCCATTGTGATTCTGTAGTTTTTTTTCTTAATACCTGATATCCATCTGGATTTGCTTCCATGGTGTTATTTATAATACCATAGATATTCCAGTTCTTATTGGTTAAGCTCATTTGATTCCAAACACCCCCGGAATAAAGCATACTACCTTTTTTTAGTGGAGCATTTGGACCTTCGTCGATTCCTATAGGATATGCACCATAATCAGGCTGGTAATGCAGAGCTATCCATAATTCCTTTGTAGGATCAATAGTTATTGTTCTTTTCAATTCAAATGTGTACCATCCTTCTTCAGTAATAGAAATAGGTTCGGAATAAATCATTTCTGATGCATTCTCACCTTGATATACCTCAAGAATTATGTCAGCATAGTTCGAAATATAGGCTTTTATATGAGTTAGCTTACCATTTTCAGGAATCATTGTATCAATATCTGATAATTCAAATCGGATTGCTGCAATGAATTCATCACCACCATCACCCCAACCGTTTCCGGTGTTTGTGAATGATCCCCAACCTATAGTAGTCTGGTTGTATGTACCTTCTGGTTTATCCCATGATATTACACCATTGTCATTGTTATTTGTAGCTGATACATTAAGAGGTTTTAAAGCATTGAGTTGCAAAACAATTGCTTCAAGGGTAAAATCACTTTCTTCACTGGTGAATGAAGTTGATGCCTCAATAAACAATGGATGATTAGCTACAACAGTATATGATTTATTTGCAAAAGCGGTAAATTCAAAATTACCTGTAGAATCTGTGACAGTGCTTGCACTTGAAAATCCGCTAAGCGATACGCTAACACCCTGAATGCCATTACCATTGGCATCTTCTACTAATCCTGTTAGCACAATAGGAATAGCTTCTATTAATGAAGCATTTATAACAAGTGTTTGGTTCTCAGCTAATGTTATTGCTTCAGTGTAATCATTGTATGATTCTTTTGAAAATGTAATTGTATAATTGCCAGGTAACAAAGCTGGAATTTCATAGTTGCCATCAACATTTGTCAGCGTAGTTTCACTCTGGTAAGTTGTGGTATCAGAAGGAATTATGGCAACCGTAACATCAGCCAACGGAGCACTTCCGTCTTCAATGGTTGTATTGCCATTAACACTTGCAAATTGTAGTTTTTTTGTTGTTACAATGCTTGGTATAGTAGTCACCGCCTCTGTTGCCCATGAAGCAGGCTGTGTTGTGATCTGACTCATGTCTGTTGCATATCCGATAGCATAATAGGTTCTGGTACCATCAACTCTGGTATTCAGGAATGCTTTGGGATACATACTTGAGGTTTCAGTAGTAAGAGGCTTTACAATTGTAATAATTACATTTTCACCTGATTCTGAATCGTAATAATACGGTTGATCGAGAGTTATTGAGATAGGACCTGTACCAGTCTGGAAATTAAAAGTTCCATCATACACAAGTTTTTGATTTCCAAAATATTCCCAGATTGCTGTAGTGTTATTTGTTCCAAAGCTTTCACGTTCAGTGTTACTCATGTATATTTTGTAAACAGCGTTATGGTCTTCACCCAGATTCCCAAACCATGTAATTTCAGTAATGAGACCGGTAGATCCTAATTGATCTGGGGTGTAAATGCTCTGTGTGAGTATACTTCCACGACTAAGTTCAAATGGTTGATTTGATTCAGTATTTCCTGCTGTAACTGAGAACTGATCTTCACTTAATCCCGAATAAGCAGAAACAGAAGCCGGTATACCTTGCTGTGTTTCACTAATGTTCGCTGTAATAGTATACGTATAAATATTTAAAGCCGGAATTTCTTCTTCAGTAAATGTTGTTGAAGGATGCATGGTAGCCAGAACCACTGAATTAGATCCTAGTTTTCTTGAAATAGTGTATCCTGCGACAGGGCTTTCAAGTTCTCCACCCATTGAACCGGTTACTACCGGTAACCAGGAAATAACAGTTTGTTGTGAAGAGTTTTTGGTGAAAGTTATATTTGTTGGAGCTGCAGGAGTGCTTTCATATCCATAAAAAGTTACAGGTGAATCATATAAACTACCTCGTCCCTGATTATTATAAGGTTCAATACGATATACATAAAATCCACTACCAGGTAATATATCGGTATAACTCATTGCCTGTCCTACTGAACCGGTAACTTCGGCAATTTCCTCAAGGTTCATTGGATGAGTCCCTCTGTATATTTTTACACCGGTAATGTCAATAAGAGAACTACCTTCTATATCCACTGTCGGATTAGTCCAGTTTAAATGGGCTTTAATCTGAGTGCCAAGTTCCATGCCCGATGAAAAGTCGCTAACAGAGCCCGGTGCCTGTGCATTCAATGTATAGTTAAATGAAATATCATCTACCATCAGGAAGTAAGCATAAGATACGCAATTTATAGCAACATGTTTAGCACCGGCCGGAATATCGTATTCATAAAGTTGCCACATCAATGATGGAATCATCGGTGTGCTGTTTAATAAGATGAAATCTGCACTTTCGGTGCCGGTCATTGAATAAGCTACGTTTACATTTTCATCACCAAAGAAATCAAATGGAGCTTTTGCCCAGAATGAAAACTTACCGCCCTGATGTGGAGCAAGTTCTTTGGAAATCAACCAGTCGTTACTAGGCCCGTCATATGAAGTAATGCTTGCAAAAAACTTAGATCCGGACTTTGGGATGTAAGCTTCCATAGTATTTGGTGGGCTGGTAGTTAAAATATTGTATGGGATAAATCCAAGGGGGCCATCCTTCCCGGGAAAGCTAAAATATGGTCCTGCTGTGTTTAAGCCATCAAGGTCTTTTACAATCCAACCTTCAAGATTATCTCTTGCAAAGTCAGTGTGCCATTCCACATCATCTTTAAATGCTTGTAACAAACCTCTGCCTTCCCCCTCATTTTGAGCCATTCCTGCCACAGTAATAAAGGCGAGTAGAACTAGTAAATAGAGTTTTCTCATGTTGTTTGATGATAATTTAGTTAGAATTAAGTGTTAAAATTCATTAGCATATCTGCAGAGGCAAAGTAACCACCAGAATAAGTTCCTGACAAGAAAACCTTCTCCTTTTAGTCCCTAAGGGAGAAGTTTTGTAAGTTTTAAGGTAATGCTAATCAGTGAGTTGCGAATTTCCGGTAATTTGCTTTCTATATTGGGTAGGAGTTGTTTTTACAATGTCTTTAAAAAACCTGTAGAATACTGACATGGTCTTAAATCCTGCTTCAGCTGCAATAGCTTCAATGGTATAGTTGGCCTTTTTAGGATCTGACAATAGTACTTTACTTTCTTCAACTCTAAGCTCATTAATGTAATCGTAGAAAGTTTTTTTTAATTGTTGATTTAGCACAGTCGAAACTGAGTTTCGGGTTTCTGAAATTGAAATTGCCAGATCATGCAAATTGATATTGGGATTTTTAAAGAGTTTTTTTTCTAACATCACCTTCTCTAGTTTCTTAATAATTTCTCCGTCTTTTATTGAAGGTGTCAAATTTTCGACCATATGATTGTCGGAGTCGGGTTCAATTACAAATTCATTGTATATTTTCCGAGCTATAACATCGATCTTATTTTCATCATTATTTATATCAGAAAGGGACTCCTTTGTTACTGGGTTGTATTCATGAAAATGCTCATCTTCATTACCTGGATTTTTTATTGAGAACAATTCAGGTACACTAAAAATTTTTAAAGTAATATAAAACAGGCTGGCACCCATTATGAAATGATAACCTAAATAGAGGTAATAGGGATTAATGTGAGTCGTTCGAAATATAGTTGATACACCACCAATTATAAAGATTAGAGCAAAAGAGTAGTTTATAATCTGAAGCCATTGCAACTTCTTTTTTTCTATATCAGAATATTCTTCCAGCAACTTTTTATGGCGCATTTTCAGAATTCTGTTAGTTGCATAAAAATATAATGGGCCTTGAATCATGGTAATATAAGAGCAGATTATAGTTCGTGTGTGATACCACGAGTGCGCTCTCATTCCTGCTATTGTGAATTCCCCTTCCTTATACAGGTATAAGGTGAAAATTATGAAAATGTAAACAGGTAGAAAATGGAAGTGATCCTTTATTTTAAATGAATCATATTCATAAAACAGGTACTTAATATAAAGATAGATTGGTGGAAATAGTGTTAAAGATAGCATAGGTCCTATAAAGGTGGTGACTGCTCTGCTGAAAAATGGAGGCCCCTGAATGAATGCAAAAAACCAAAAACATGAAAAGCCCCAAGATAGAAAAAGAAGAGCAAGCATCTTATTGGCATAAGGCTTTACTTTTTCTTTAAGCAAAAGATATATGCCTGTTACTGCTTG
This sequence comes from uncultured Lentimicrobium sp., assembly GCA_964547915.1. GTDB lineage: Bacteria > Bacteroidota > Bacteroidia > Bacteroidales > Lentimicrobiaceae > Lentimicrobium. The sequence continues at coordinate 202,581 of CAZJPP010000001.1, read as the reverse complement.
TGAAGCACTAAAAAGCATAAAAACAGAGAACCATGCCTGGATTGAATTCAGCATTGTAGTATAAAATAGTTAAACGAGTTGTGTATTAGCTCCCCCTGATAGCACTTGACAAAGATAGTAGATTTTGGAATGGCAGCTAATGTATAATTTCACTTGAATCACAATCATTTATGTTGAAATTAAGAGGTTCAATCAGGATAGACAATTTGGGAAAATTATCTTTATTAACCTATTCAAAGTGATATTACAGATACGGTTCAGTTACGGTAAAATTACGGTAAACTTACAGTATAAATACCATTAAGGTAAGATAATATTAATTAATTATTAACTTATTTCTAACTTAAAATCCAGTTTAATAGTTATTTGAGCAAAAAAAAAGAGGAACAATTTCAAATTGTTCCTCTTTTTTTTGACTGATAGCTGATAGGTGGTATCAGATATCAGATAGCTTATAGCCTATCTTACTATTACCAGCTTTCGGCTGATATTTATATCATCGCTCTTAATGTTAATCATATAGGTTCCTGCAGGTATGTTGCTGAGATCGAATGTATATCGTTCATTTCCACTGCACTCACGTGTAAATATGTTACTTCCTGACGGATCCGACAGGCTGACATTAATACTGGATTTTACAGCTGTACCGGCTTCTAGGATAAACTCATTTACAGCAGGATTTGGATAAATTCTTAATCCTGCTACATTCAGATCTTCTATTCCCACTGTCGAAGCAGTTTGTGTTAATCTTACTATAACCGGGTCAGCACCATCAATAGCAACGGATATGTTTGCCTGTCGGTCAACATAAGTTGTATTTTCGATATAAGTAAGCTCTAATGAACCATTACCTGAACCACCAGCGGTAGTAGTTAACCATTCAGCATCATCAGTGACAGTCCAGTCGGTATTTGATGTTACTGTTAATGTTGTTGCTCCCGGATGATATGAGACTTCAACTTCTTCGGGACTAACAAATACCATTGGTTCTCCTGCAGCCTGTATTACACTTGCCTGTTGTGAAAGATCATGTCCCTGTAAAGTAATCATTGCAGAGCGCTCACTTAGTGTAAGGTTTTCTTCGTAGTCAGCAGCTAATATACCGCTTCCAGTACCTGATTCAGGAACTGTTAACCATTCTGCATCAGAAGTTGCTGTATACTCAAAATTAGCAGTTACATTAAAATCTGTGGATCCTGATTGTGCCGGTACTTCTGCTAAAGCAGGTTCAATAGCCAATACTGCAACTGCAGCTGCCTGGGTTAGAGTAATTACTGACTGAGGTAGACCTTCTACATCCACATTAATGAGAGCTGTTCGCTCATCAGCCATTATGTTTTCGGTATACTGAATGGTTATAATTCCATCACCCACACCTTCGGGTGTTACAGTACACCATTCGGAATCTGTAGAAACAGTCCATGGTGCATTGGATGTTACCATTACATCAGCAGTTCCGGCAGGTGTTTCAACATTAATCGATAAAGGATCAAGTGTCAGGGTAGGAGCGGGGCCTGCCTGTACAAGAGTTACACTAACCGGATCGAGTGACAAAACGGAAACAGTTATAGTTGCTGTTCGTGAAGCCGCTATCTCATTTTCATCATAGTCAACATTAATCAAGCCATTTCCTGAACCATTCGGAGTTATGTTGCACCATTCGGCATCGCATGTTGCAGTCCATAAAGTATTAGAAGTGACCGAGAAAGAATTATTGCCTGCTATTGCATCAACATTCAATACAAGCGGTGTTACATTTATTGTTGGCGGAGCAGCCAGTGTAGTTGCTGTAGCATAAACTCCACTTGAATAGCTGTTCTCGTTATTTACTGAATAGACTTTGTAATGATAGGTAGTTGATGGGGTTAAGTTTAAGTGGCTGTACAGGGTGTTATTTCCCCCGTAAAGAACTGTGCCTCCTCCAGGGATTGTCTGACCTGCTTCATAGGTTGTTCCATCCTGAGGAATACCAAATGTTCCGTCGGGTGACCAGACCAATATCACATTGTTTGCTTCGGGATTTAATGACCACTCGAGCTCAATCCTGGTATCGGTATATGCAACTGCATTCAAAGCTGCAGGATTTATAATTCCGGTTACGCAGGAAACTTCTGCAACCCAACCGGAACCATTAAAGCTTGCATTACTCTTGAATACAAATGTAAGTGCACCTGATTCATTTTCTGCTGTTACAACGCCTGGTGATGATGTTCCGCAATACTTATCAATAAGAGGTGCGTTTGCATCCACACCATTGTATATAGCCAGATAATCATTTACACAGTTGGTAGATGTTTCAAGCTGGAATGAGCTAAAGTCCACACTTATCATGCTACCTGATTGTGAAGGATAGAATGTTGTAGTATAGTTAAGGTTAGAACTATAGTTGCCGGTATTACCGGGATCCATGAAAGTTCCGTTACAAGTCTGAATTGTAAGATTATTCATGATAAAATACGGTTCAACTACTGTAATGTAATTTGTCTTTGTTTCGGTAATATCATCATTAACAGTAAGTGTGATAGTTTTAGGCCCTGTTGTTGAATATGTAACGTAATGGGGTCCTGAAGTAGTGGCTGTTTCGGGAGTTGCTCCTTCACCAAAATTCCAGTTCCATGAGGTTATTTCACAAGAAGACAGGTCATTGATTGTTACAGCATTATTAACAGTAACAGTGGTAACCGGTGCTATAAAATCTGCATTAGCAACATTAACCTGAATAAAATCGGTATTTGATTGTGTATCGGAACCTACCTCATTAGTAGCAATAAGAGTCACAGTGTATGATCCAAGTGCATTAAATGATACCTGGGGATTTTGTGAATTAGCATCGGTACCATTAACAAAAGTTACAGTATTGGGGCTAAAGGACCATTCCCAGGAAATTGGACTTGCAGAAGACTGATCAGTAAACTGAACAGGTTGGTTAATACATGGTGTATTGATGTCAACTGTGAAATTTGCATTTGGTGACAAAGGTCCGATGTTAAAAGCAGCGATTTTTGTTTTTCTGCCACCTTGGTTATATTGATTGGTATACCAAAATGTTTCATCATCAGATGGATCAACACTCATAAGAGAGTAGTCACCCCATCTGTTGCCACCTGTTTGTGATTGTGCACCTTCATGAATTAAACCTTCAGGAACGTCCATTATTCCTGATGCATTCTCGTATTCTGAAGCAGTTTGTCCCGTGAAACGGATTCCGGGATATACTGTAGTACTGGAAACTGAATATCCCAGCGCAATTTCCTTTGCGCCATTCATAACAATACTTCCCATCCACCGTGAATGTATATCAGGAGCATAAGTCCCTTGCTGACGTATTGTCCAGTCTTCACCGCTTTTTCTTAATTCATACCAGCGAACACCTGCATGATCGGTAGCATCAACATCAACCGTATGGCAACATACAATAGACTGATAATCGCCCCAGTTCCGGTATTGAGGAACATTCATCATTACCTGTGGAATTGCATCGAGTTCCTGACTTGTACCGGGTTGTTTAATATTGTTCCAATTGTTACCGAAGTTACTATCGAAAGGCTCAACATTTATCATTTGAACTCTCTGCCATGTTGAATTGGATGTAGTAACCCAGTCAACGTCAAGTTCATATATCCAAAGCTGGTCAGCTATTCCCCCAAATGCATCGTCCTGGAATGCTATATATATAGCGGGTTGGTCGACCGGTGGAGGCGTAATTCCGTCACAATCAACAGGGGGTACCATCATGAATCCATCAACTGAGCCCGGCCTCCATGTATTGTCGAAGTTCACCATTTTAGGGCTATCGCCACCGGCTAACATTACTTCACGTTCAAAAACATAAATATCTTTTCCACTACCTGTATTGGTAGCCATATAATACCCGTCGTGCCATATGCCAAACTTTTCATAATCGGGCATTCCGGTCATTGGAAATGAATATTGATACCATGTTCCAGTTGGATCATTGGTGGTTGATACTGCTACAAGCATCCTGTCGGATGTGCCGCAGAGTGAAAATTCTGCTGCCAGCCAACGGTCTGCCATCTCATCATATAATATAATTGGGTCACCGTCATTACAGTTAGCTCCCGGTACACTTCCAAACAAGAGGTTCATGTTGGTCGGTCCTGCAAGCAGTGTTCCGCTCTTACTGTATATACCGTAAGAGGTGTTAATGGTTTGCATATAATGATTCGGACCGGCAGTACCATTATCGTCAGGCGGAAAGTAAGGTGATGTTAATCCGGTGAAGTTTACAACAGGCTCAGTAGCAGCAGCTCTGTTAGAACCATGTTCCTTCTGCCAGACTCCATCCGGTCCTTTTGGCAATGCTGTAGCAGCGTATGGGAACTCACGGGTCCTTAATTTCGGATTGAGAATTTTTTCAAAAGCCTTTGCTTCCATAGCAGCAAATTCCTCATCCGTTATCACAGGTAAATCTTTAAGTGGCTCGCTAATTCCAATTAAAGTCCCGGTTCCGGTGCCTTCAGCGTAGATTTTTTGATCTTGTCCTTTTCCATTAAGAAATATAAATGAAAGTAAGATTGTAAATAGTAGTGTGTGTAACTTCATACTGTTAGTTTGTTATTAAACATCGTTAGCAATCTTAGGATTACAAATCACTGATACCGGCATTAACAATAAATAATTTGAAATTTATTTGAGTAATTAACGTTGATATCATGGTAACCCGGTCCCCAAAAATAGTTTAAATTTATCATTCAATTAGTTAAGGGGTCGAAAATTATTAAATTTGTACTGTTATGCAGCTCTTGACAAGGTTTCTATTTTTTGCTCTTTTACTTTTAACGACGGACATTTTGTCGGCTGGGAATGGGCTTTCAAAGAATAGAATTACCGATGAGCTTATAACAAACAGATATGATATTTGGCACACAATTAATGAGGATTATTACACCAAATGTCCTGAAGTGCTTTTTTTATCTCCCGAATCAATTAATCTTACATTTAATAGAATAAATGACGGATCCGTTATCTTGTCATGGCAATCGACTTTGGTTTCAGCAACATACTCTGTTTTCAGAGACGATGGTTCGGTTCTTCAATTACTTGGCACTACTACTGATAATCAGTTTACTGACATAGTTTACAACTGCGATCCGGTTCAATTTAAGTATTATATTACAGCAGCAACTGAACGATCCAATGATGTTAGTGTTGAATTAAGTAATTTCCGCCCTGAAGATCCCCACATTACTGTTATTACTATTAATGATAATGGTTTTGCCGAAATTGTATGGCAACCATCTTCGGAGTCGGATGTGACACATTATGCTATAGAGAAAAGAATTGGCGATTCCTGGCAAACTTATTACATGACCACTTCAACAGATCCATCTTTTGTGGATGATCTTGTCAATAATCCTGATTTTGTAAGTGTTTGTGAATCAACTGTATCATATGCTGTTTTGGCTGTTGATGCATGCGACAATAAAAGTCCCGGTTTTAATTACGTGAATCCTCATTCCCCTATTTTATTAAGTGGTGAAACGGAAACCCACTGTGGCAGAAAAGCAGAACTTGAATGGACTGCATATGTTGGAATGAGTCCTGCTGTTCTGAGGTATATTGTTGAGAGATCAGTAGATGATGAACCCTTTGAAGAAATTGATGTGGTTAATGATACGGGATCTTCAATATACAACTATACTGATGAAGAGTTTCTAACTCCCGGTGTCTCAACCCGGTACAGGGTTTCTGCAGTAAATGGAAACAATCCGGTCACTTCTTTGAGATCCTATAGCTGCATTATAACTCTTGAAGCTGAAGCTGAGGAAATTAGCAGTTTCAATATTGAGAATGTCAGTGTTGTTGATAATAACACAATTACATTAACTGCACAAGCTGCTCCACCTTCCATTCCCAATTCTGTAAATATATACAGGGTAGTTGACGGTAATGAAGCATTAATCCAAACTCTTGAATGGGACCCATCAGGCACTGTTACTTTTACAGATACAGATGTAGATGCAGCCGTAAGCAGTTATACCTATACCGCCCGGATATTTGATGATTGTGAAAATATACTTAGTACATCTTCGGAATTTAATTCTTTATTGTTAACTGTTAATGCACAGGATGACGAAGTGCTGCTTGGATGGAATTCACATGTTGGCTGGAGTGATGATCTGGTAGGTTATAAAGTGTACAGATACCATAACGGTATCCTGATGTACGGTTATCCAAAAGATGTTGTTACCAATTCATACAGAGAAGGTAATCCCACTATGGATATTATAAATATCACATACAGGGTGGCAGCTGAAAGTGCTGACGGTACATTAAGCTGGTCGAATGAAGTGCTTCTTCCGCGCGAAGTGGATATTGATGTACCAACAGCCTTCCGTCCAGGAATCAGGGAATTCAATACTCATTTCCGACCAATTTTAAAAAATGTTGATCCGTCGGATTATTACATGAAGATTTTTAACCGTTTTGGCCAGATGGTATTTGAAACTGATAAACATTTTGTTGGATGGGATGGATCTTTTAATGGAAAGATTCAACAGGGTGCATACGTATATCAGATTTCCTACAGAGATCAGACAGGGCTGACTCAAATCCTCAGAGGCGTTGTATTTCTAATTCAATAATTAGTAATTTGCGCCACTATTTTATATTCATATGAGTCGAAAACTGAAGATTACAAATTCGGCCATAGTTCTCATTATTATGGGAACTGCAGCTTTACTTCGATTTTATCATTATTTTGAAGTTCCGTTCACTTATGATGAATTTAGTGCTGTTTTACGGCTCAACTTTGATTCATTTTCAGAACTAATAGAAAAAGGTGTTAAACTGACCGACACTCACCCGGCAGGTGTACAAGTCCTGATGTATTATTGGACTCGATTGTTTGGACTAGAGGAATGGGTTGTAAAACTTCCTTTTACGCTTTTTGGCCTTGGCTCCGTTTACCTTATATATCTGATTGGTAAAAAGTGGTATAACCAAACTGTAGGATTACTTTCCTCAGCTTTTTTGGCATCACTGCAATATACAGTTATGTATAGCCAGATAGCCCGCCCTTATATCAGTGGATTGTTTCTTGTACTTCTGACTGTATACTTCTGGACAAACCTGGTAAAGAATCCTGAACGCAAATATTACCTGAATAGTCTGGGTTTTATTTTTTCAGCAGCCGCCTGTGCATACAATCATCACTTCAGCTTACTGTTTGCAGCGATCGTTGGTCTAAGTGGGTTATTCTTTATTCGAAGAGAATATCTCATCAGATATATAATTTCAGGAGTGTTAATATTTGTGCTCTACATTCCCCATCTGAATATATTTTTTTATCAGTTAAACGTAGGAGGCATTGAAGATTGGTTAGGTAAGCCATCCAATAGTTTTATCCTCAAATATATCGGGTTTATTTTTAATTTTTCTGTTTACCCGGGCATCGTAACCCTGATTATCATTCTTTTGGGATTCTTCTTTTTCAGAACAGATACAGCCATTAAGAAAGAACCGGGGCATCGTAGAGATTTAAAGCCTTTATACTCGTATTTGCTTTTTGCTTCATGGTTTCTGATACCTCTCATAATTGGGTTCCTGTATTCGAGATATGTCCAGGCAGTTCTGCAATACTCAGTATTAATATTCAGTTTTCCATTTCTCTTTTTTGTTTTATTTGGACATATCAAAGAACAGAAGCCATCCATAAACCTGGTAATGGTAATTTGTATTCTGATTGTTAACATCTATTCACTGACATTTGTAAGAAAGTATTATCAGATTTTCTATAAATCACCTGATCGTGAGATACTGAGAGATTATGAGGAACTGAAATCCCGGGAACAGAATGCAATTTATATTATCGATTCTCACCCCAAGAATACAAACTTCTATATTCACAAATACGGCATTGATACCGGGTTCATCAGACAGGAATCGCTTAGTGGCATATCTGAGTTGAAGAGCATACTCGAAGAACGAAGCAAGACAGCAGATAAGCTGTATCTGGGTGCTTTGTCGTCAAATTATCAGATGACTGTTCCTCTAATTCTTGATTATTTTCCAAACCTTGTAAAACAGAACAATTATTATGGGGCTACGACCTACATTTTTGATAAGGAACAGAGACCAACTTCATTCCGCGATACTATAACATATCTGGATTTCGAGAAAGGAACTTATTCAAAGTGGAATGGTGTAAAGGCTGAGCTTATTACCAAAGAGATTACCTATAGTGGGGAAAGTGCATACGCGTTTTCGGATGAAACAGAATATGGACCTACTTATAAAATTAGTCTTGATTCAATAATGACCCATAAAAATAATTTTATTGACATTACGGTAAGGGCAAGAAGAATTAGTGAAATGGATGGTGCTGTATTGATTGCCACCCTTGAATCACATGGAGAGATTATATACTATGGTGGTTCGGATTTTAAAGATTTCATCATATCGGACTCGGTGAGCCAAAGATGGGAATCCGTACATTATACAATGAAATTATCAGATATTAATCTGAACTTTAAAGACCTGGTGCTTAAGGTTTATGTATGGAATAAAAACCATCAGCACTTTGTTGTGGATGATATTGTAATCTGTCGACGTGAGGGAAATCCTATACTTTACTGGCTGGTGGAACCAATAATACAACCGAAAAATCAATTAGCTACGAAGTAGTATTCTTTGTTCGTATTAAAATACCGGTCGAATTCATCAGCACTCATAGGTTTCTGATTATCGAGGAAACCATTGAGAGTATAGATATTTAAGCCTGCTTCTTTATTGAGGAAGTTATAAAGTATAACCGGCTGAGTTCCATAGTAATCACTGGCACCTTTGCCACATTCAAAAAGAATTATAGGTTTATTTCTTTTAAGGAGATTAATTCCGCCCTTAAATACACCAAATTCTGCGCCCTCAACATCAATTTTTATGAAGTCGATTTTTGTATCTGTCGGTACTACACTGTCGAGAGTTCTTAATTCCACATTGATTTCTTCAATTTCGGGATTTGGAATATCATAGTGTCTTTTCTTAATCCCGCTATAGGCAGGGGCGTTTTTAACAAACTGAAATGTAGTTTCACCTTCAACCTCTGCCAGTGCATATGGAAAGACTTTCGCTTTGTTTTTATATTTTAATTCCAGGTTATTATAAAGGTGCGGCAGTGGTTCAAAAGCAAAGTGTGTTCCCTTAGGGGAGTACTTTAGAATCAGGTTCAGTATTTCGCCCTTGTGGCATCCAATATCAATGCAATTTGACCGTTCACCTACTTTATTCTTAATAATTTTCCTGGTAAGCCGGTCGTATTTGAGATTCTTTGTCAGATCAAGGTGTAAAGTGATCAACACCTCTCTTAGTGCATCTTTAAAAATTGCATTCATGGGTTGGCTTTTAGAATAAGAGAATGCAAAGTAAAAACTTTTTATTGGTCACAAACATTCAAAACCGATTTTTTAAGTAATTACTTTTCAAAACGGTTCAAACAATGACTTTTATTTTTATATTTTATTAAGAAAGCAATGCGGCTCAATCCTTCAACTTTATCATTTTTAATTAACTTTGCAAATTCCAAAAATTGAATTATGTCATTTAGTAATGAAAAATTTGTGGGAGAAGGATACACGTACGATGACGTACTTTTGGTTCCGGCCTATTCTGAGATTCTTCCCCGTGATGTTGACACAAGTTCCAGGTTTTCGAGAAATATAAAAGTAAATATACCCATTGTATCAGCAGCAATGGACACAGTTACTGATTCTGTTATGGCCATTGCGATGGCTCAGGAGGGCGGTATTGGTGTTATTCATAAGAATATGTCAATTGATGATCAGGCCAATGAAGTTCGCAAAGTAAAGCGTGCAGAGAATGGAATGATCCTCGACCCTGTAACATTGCCGGAGAGTGCATTGGTTGCCGATGCATTTAACATTATGGCTGAATACAAAATCGGAGGTATTCCTGTTGTTGATAACCGAAATAAGCTGGTGGGGATTATAACTAACAGGGATCTCAGGTTTGAGCGTGATCCGCGGAAACCGGTATATGAAGTAATGACCAGGGAAAATCTTATAACAACAACTGAATTCACTGATTTTGAAAAAGCAGCCGACATACTTCAGGAGTATAAGATTGAGAAATTACCTGTAGTTGATAAGGATTTTAAACTTATAGGATTAATTACCTATAAGGATATTATAAAAATCAAAGCCCGGCCAAATGCCTGTAAAGATGAGCGCGGTAGGTTGCGTGTTGCAGCTGCTGTTGGCATAACAAGAGATTTAATTGAAAGGGTAGAGGCATTGGTAGCCAATGGCGTTGACGCTGTTGTAATCGATACTGCTCATGGGCACTCAAAAGGTGTATTTGAAGCGGTGAGATTATTCAAAAAGCACTTCCCAAATACTGATTTGGTACTGGGAAATATTGCCACTGCTGAAGCTGCGAGAGATCTGAAAAAGCTAAATATCGATGGTATAAAAGTCGGCATTGGTCCGGGTTCTATTTGCACAACCCGCATAATTGCCGGTATTGGTGTTCCCCAGTTGACTGCAGTGTACGAGGTGGCACGCGAATTAAAGGATACCGGGATACCTGTGATTGCTGATGGCGGAATCAGATATACAGGCGACATAGCTAAAGCTTTGGCAGCCGGAGCAGATACAGTAATGGCAGGAAGCCTTTTCGCCGGAGTTGAGGAATCACCAGGAGAAACTATCATTTTTGAGGGCCGTAAATACAAAACTTATCGTGGTATGGGCTCTATTGAAGCAATGCAGAAGGGTTCGAAAGATCGTTATTTCCAGGATACAGAGGATGATATTAAAAAGCTGGTTCCCGAAGGTATCGTTGGAAGAGTTCCTTATAAAGGTACTTTATCCGAAGTAGTTTATCAGCTTATTGGAGGTTTAAGGGCAGGGATGGGATATACCGGCTCTGCAACAATTGAACAACTGCAAAACGCCCGTTTTATGAAAATAACATCTGCAGGCGTTACCGAGAGCCATCCACACGACATAACGATTACCCGTGAAGCACCTAATTATAGCAGATAACTATTCTTACAACCAATTTCATGCCAATATAAAACCGTATAATAAGACCTAATAATGAATTTCCTAAAAATGAAAAACAACATGAGCGCCCTTTCTATCATAGCCGGCGTTATTATCTTATTATCAGTTTCTTCCCTTAAGGCTCAGGATAAAGATCCTGTTATTCTGACAGTAGCCGGAGAAGAAATCACCAAGAGTGAGTTTTTAAATGTTTATCAGAAAAACAATGTTAATGGCGAAGTTATTGACCGGAAGTCTCTTGAAGAATACATGGAGCTATACATCAATTTTCGCTTAAAGGTTAAAGAAGCTGAATCTTTAGGCATGGACACCATGCAGTCATTTATTGATGAGCTTGCCGGTTACCGTAAGCAGCTGGCACAGCCTTATCTTATTGATGAAAAGATGAACCGTACGCTTCTTGAAGAGGCTTATAATCGCAAAAAGGAAGATATCAGAGCAAGTCACCTGCTGATTAAGGTTGACAAGACAGCTACGCCCGATGACACTTTGGCGGCTTACAAAAAGGTGATGTCGATCCGCAAGCAAGCTATAAAAGGAGAGGATTTTGGAACACTGGCAGAAAAGCATTCCGATGATTTGTCAGCCAGAGACCGCGATGTGGAAGGAAGAAAGATTAAAGGTAATAAAGGCGATCTGGGATATTTCACTGTATTTGATATGGTATATCCTTTTGAAACCGGAGCATATAATACTAAAGTCGGAGAGGTATCAATGCCAGTAAGAAGTGATTTTGGTTATCACCTGATTAAGGTAACCGATAGAAAGCCTGCTTTGGGAAGAGTTCAGGTTGCTCATATCCTTGTTCAGATTCCCGCCGGTGCTTCACAAGCAGATAGTATTGCCATGAAAGCTAAGGTAATGCAGGCTCATGATAAGCTTAAAAATGGCGAAGATTTCGCTGCTGTTGCCAAGGAATTCTCCGATGATAAGTCAACTGCAACAAAGGGAGGTGTTCTTCCCTGGTTTGGAGCAAACAGGATGATACCTGAATTTATACGGGAAGTATCAAAGTTGGGTCAGATAGGAGAAATTTCTCAGCCATTTTCATCTTCTTTCGGGTGGCATATTGTAAAGCTGCTTGACCGGAAAGAGATTGGAACATTTGATGATAACCTTACTGAATTAAAGCAAAACCTTTCGAGAAGTGATCGCGCCAAGAAGAGTGAAGACGCATTGGTTAGCAGGATTAAGGATGAATATAAATTCACTCAGAACCAGAAAGCTAAAAATGAATTTTACAAGGTTGTAAATGATTCTGTGTTTAGTGGTAAGTGGAATGCATCACAGGCAGCAGGACTTGAAAAGAACCTGTTTACAATTGGAAGAAGAGGTTATTCGCAGCAAGATTTCGCTCAATGGCTGGCTACACATCAGCGTCAGATAACTCCTGAAAATATTCCTGCTTTTGTCGATAGAATGTTTAACACATTTGTTACTGAGAAACTGCTTGAATATGAAGATAGCCAACTTGAAGGAAAGTACCCTGAATTTAAGAGTCTGATGCAAGAATATCGTGATGGTATCTTTTTATTCGAGTTGACTGAAGATATGATTTGGTCAAGAGCCAGCAAGGATACAGTAGGGCTTGAGAACTACTATGAAGCAAATAAGAATAACTACATGTGGGGTGAACGAGCCGATGTTTCGTTCTATACTCTGAAATCTACTGATAAGAAGCTCATTGATAATCTGAAATCCTCCATTAAAAAAGGGTTGACGAATACAGAACTTCTTGAAATGTTTAATAATGACAGCACTACCTTGCTTACTATAGATCAGCAGAAATTAGAGAAAGGCGAGAATCAGGATGTTGACTCTATGATGTGGAAGAAAGGTGAAATGAAAGACTCCTTGAATAACGCTTCTATTGCAATCACACATATTAATGATGTGATAGCTCCGGAACCAAAGAAACTTAATGAAGCCAGAGGCATTGTAACAGCACACTATCAGGACTTCCTCGAAAAAGAATGGATAAAAGAGCTGCGCAATAAATACCCTTATAAAGTTAACCAGGAAGTTCTTTCATCCATAAATTAAGAAGTCGGTAATCTGATTGAAGATGAGAATAATTTCCTATATCACATGGTTCACTTTAATAGCTGTTGTTTCCTTTTCATGCAATAAATTTTCAGCAAAAGAAGGGAACCATGTGGTTGCGGAATGTCTTGGTAATTATTTGTATGCCGGAGATCTCGAAGGTATCGTTTTACCGGGGACATCATCTGACGATAGCATTGCAATTACCAGGCAATACATTGATAACTGGATAATGCAGCAGATTCTTCTGCATCAGGCTGAGAGTAATCTTACCAATGAACAGAAAGACTTTAAAGAGCAGCTTGAGTCTTACCGGAATTCACTCATCATATATGAGTATGAGAGGGTGCTTATAAGGCAGAAACTCGACACGATTGTCACTGATGAACAAATTGAATCCTTTTACAACGAGAATAAGCAGAATTTTCTCCTTCAGGAAAACATAGTAAGAGTTAATTATGTAAAGATTCCTGTTTCATCGTCAGGTACTGATCTTATTCCAAAAGCTACACGGTATCTGAAATCAGACAAGGAAGGCGATTTAGATAAATTGAATTTACTGTGTGATAAGTCAATGTTGATTTGTTTCACTGACGATGAGAGCTGGATCAGGTTTGATGATCTTAAGAAAGAGATTCCAATTGAGACCAGTGATGAGGAGAATTTTCTAACCGGAAGAACGTTCTATGAATTCAGTGATTCACTTTTTACCTATCTTATACGTTTCAAAGAGATAAAGACAAAAGAAGCGTTGTCGCCTTTACAACTTGAGAAAGAGAATATTAAAAACATGATATTGAATACCAGGAGAATTGAGTTGATTGACAAGATGCAACAGACCGTTTTCCAGGAAGCGCTTGCAAAAAAGGAATTCACTATTTATTAGGAAGATTATAATTAAAGGGACTATTAAGAATTTGGAGCCGTATTATATGAAAAAAGTTATTTGTGCATCGATATTGATAATTGGAATGCTGTGCACATGGCAGGCAAAAGCCCAGGAGCAAGTAATTGATGAAGTTGTAGCAGTGGTGGGATCCAACTACATACTGGCTTCTGATATTGAAACTCAATATATTCAATATAGAGCACAGGGGACAGTGGCAAATGCCGAAGCTCTCAGATGCCAGATTTTTGAAGATATGCTCTTTCAAAAGTTGATGCTGAATCAGGCTGAACTCGATAGTATTGAGGTTACTGATGATCAGGTAAATCAAACAATGGATGCGCGGTTCAGATACTTCATTGCCCAATTTGGTTCACAGGAGAAGATGGAGAAACACTATAAGAAAAGTCTCCTTGAAATCAGAGAAGAGTTTCGTCCGATAATAAAGGACCAATTGATGGTTGAAGAAGTTCAGCAAGGACTCATCAAGGATGTTAAAGTAACACCTGCTGAGGTGCGCAAAATGTTTAGTGCTCTCCCAAAAGATAGTGTTCCAGTAATAGCGTCTGAAATTGAGATCGGCCAGATAGTAAAAATGCCTGAAATAAGCAAAGAAGAGCTTGATGCAACACGTGACCGGATAAAACAACTTCGCGACAGGATAATGGCAGGTGAAGATTTTGGAGCTCTTGCTGTACTTTATTCTGAAGATCCCGGTTCATCAAGGAGAAGGGGAGAAGTTGGGTTTGTTGGAAGGGGCCAGCTGTATCCAGAATATGAAGCTGCTGCATTTCAGTTAAAAAAGGGAGAGGTCTCTGAAATCATTAAGACACAAGCCGGCTACCACATCATTCAAATGCTTGAGCGAAGAGGCGAGCAAATTAATACCCGCCATATATTAATAAGACCCAAGATATCAACAGCCGAATTAAACAAAGCAAGTAATTTGCTCGACAGCATTGCGAACCTAATTCGTACAAAGCAGATAACCTTTGAAGAAGCAGCATTAAAATTTTCTGATGATCCTAATAAAATCAGTGGGGGATTAATGGTAAATCCTGCTACCGGGAATACACGTTTTCCTGCTGATGTATCCGATCCCGGTATTTTAAGCAGTAATGTTAGTCGCGTAGTAAAAAATATGAATCCGGGTGATGTTTCAGGTCCTGTTGACGGTGAAAATGATGAAGGAAAGCAATTCCTTCAGATAGTATACGTTAAAAGCAAGACCGAACCACATATGGCCAATCTGAGAGAGGATTATACCGCAATACAGGAATGGGCTCTGAATAAAAAGAAAGGTGAAGTGATTGATAATTGGTTATCCGACAAGATTCAGAAAACCTATTTCAATATTAATGACGCTTATAAGAATTGTAATTTCAAACATAACTGGTCATTGGAAAACCAATAGCTCTTGCTTATTGTTAAACCATGCAATGTTAACCTAAATAACCTTAAAAAATGATTTCATTTAAGTCGGATGTTGATGCAGTTGATTCTTTTGTTGGTAAATATAACCAGTTAACTCAGGAGATACATAAAGTCATTGTCGGTCAGGATGATGTTATCAGGGATGTTCTCATTTGTATTTTCAGCAAAGGGCATGCACTGTTGGTTGGGGTTCCCGGGCTGGCAAAAACATTGCTTGTAAATACTATTGCCCAGTCGTTGGGTTTAACATACAGTCGTATACAATTCACACCCGATCTGATGCCAACAGACATAATCGGGACCGAGATTCTGGATGAGAACAGGAAATTCAGGTTTCTGAGAGGCCCAATCTTCGCAAACATTATCCTTGCGGATGAGATAAACCGAACTCCTCCTAAAACACAATCAGCACTTCTTGAAGCAATGCAGGAGAAAGCTGTTACTGTTGCAGGTAACAGGCATTCGCTCACTGAACCTTTTTTCGTCCTTGCCACTCAGAATCCTATAGAACAAGAAGGTACATATCCGCTGCCTGAGGCCCAACTCGACAGGTTTATGCTAAATATCTGGCTTGATTATCCCTCAATGGAACAAGAACTTAATGTAGTGAAAAACACCACTACCGAAAAAGTTTCAACTACTGAGGTGGTTCTTGATACAGAGGAAATTCTTTATTACCAGAATCTGATAAGAAGAATTCCTGTTCCTGATAATGTTTATCAGTATGCTGTAAAGACAGCTGCCCGAACAAGACCGGGAACAGCTACTGCACATGATTGGGCTAATAAGTACCTGACGTGGGGAGCAGGACCCAGAGCTTCACAGTACATGATTATCGGAGCTAAATGCAATGCAGCCATAAGAGGGAAATATTCTCCTGATATTGAAGATGTACAGGCCGTTGCGACAAATATACTCAGACACAGGATTGTTCGAAACTATAAAGCTGAAGCTGAAGGAATAACTGTGAAGATGATTGTAGATGAGCTTCTGAAAGATTAAGTAGTAAGAAGTTTATCGAACAATTCCGCCGCCATCGCCAACAGCAGCAACTTAGAAAACAGGTTTTATCTGTATTCCGGTTTCATAGGAGTGACCAATATTGTTAATGACAGCCTCCACATAACGGCTTTCAACTATTGCAATTGCATATCCGCAAAAGCCTGCACCGTTCATACGGACTTACACTTACAAATGTGGAAATAAAAAGTTTTGAAATGAAAAAAATATGTTTATGTTGCCGGACATTAATCCAATAATGTGATAACTTTGTCGTTAACGTCATTAAAGAACAATACTTAAATCAGACCGACAATGGCATTAATTTCAAATGGCCGAAGATTTTGGGTAATTCTAACCCTGATAATAATAGTTATAGTTGGATCTGCTTTCTATTTTACAAGAGGTGCCAGGTCTGACAGTTCAATAACAGCGAAAGTGGCATTTGGCAATTTTAAGATAGATGTTACCACCAGTGGGGAACTTGAGGCTAAGAATTCCGAAAATATAGTGGGCCCTGCTGGGCTGAGAGAAGTCAGGATCTGGCAGGTACAGATAAGCGATATTGTTCCTGAAGGAACATTAGTTGATTCCGGCCAGTATGTTGCAACACTCGACAGGTCAGAGATTACCAACAGAATGAAGGATCTTGAGAGTGAACTTGAAAAGCTCGAGTCGCAGTATATAAAAACCAAGCTGGATACTTCAATGGACATGAGAGCAGCCCGTGAGGAATTGATAAACCTGCGATATGCGTTGGAGGAACGAAAGATTACTGTTGAACAGTCAATTTATGAACCACCTGCTACTCAGCGCCAGGCTGCAATAGATCTCGAAAAAGCACAAAGATCGTTTGACCAGGCACAAAAGAATTATAAGTTAAAATCCGACAAGGCCAATGCCAACATGCAGGAGGTATCTGCATCATATACACAGGCTCAGCGACGACTTGAGCAAATAAGAGAAGTGTTGCAGGGATTTACAGTTACAGCTCCCAAATCCGGTATGGTTATATATAAACGAAATTGGGATGGCTCGAAGATGGGAATAGGAGCTACTGTGGGCTCATGGGAAAATGTAGTGGCCACACTTCCGAATTTGAAAGAAATGATCTCCAAGACTTACGTTAATGAAATTGATATAAGCAAAATAAAGACGGGTCAGCAAGTACAGATTTCCGTTGATGCTTTTCCCGAAAGGAAGTACACAGGTGTAGTAAAAGAAGTAGCTAATATTGGTGAACAAATGCGAAGTTCAAACGCAAAAGTGTTTGAGGTTGTAATTAATGTTCATGAGTACGACAGCATTCTCAGGCCTGCTATGACTACTAAAAATATCATTAATACTTCAACTGTTCCAAATGTACTTTATCTTCCAATAGAATGCGTTCATAATTCTGATTCACTTTCCTATGTATATATGGTTGGCAAGAAGGTAAAGCAGCAGATAAGAACAGGGCTTACCAATGAAAACCAGATAATAATAAAGGAGGGATTGAAAGAAGGCGATGAAGTTTATATGGCTCCTCCTGAAGACGCAATTGACTGGAAGCTATTAAAATTATAAATAGGATGTTATTCAGTAAGATGTGACTAACCTCTAATCAACTTGTAATTTGGAAAGAAGACTGTATATATTGTCAATTGCACTTGAGGCTGTAGTGGCACATAAGTTCCGTTCAATACTCACTGCTTTGGGAATTATTTTCGGGGTCGCTGCAGTTATAGCAATGCTGGCAATTGGATCGGGGGCTAAGCAGGAGATACTCGACCAGATGAAACTGGTTGGTGTTAACAACATTATAATCACTCCCAAGACCGATGATCCTAAAAAGAATAAGGATTCGGAAGAGGAAGAGAAAGGCAAGCAGTCATCAGAGAAATTTTCACCCGGACTATCGCTTGCTGATGCAAATAGCATAGCAGAGATAATTCCAACTGTTAGCAAGGTTAGCCCTGAGGTTATTTATGAATCAACCATTATTGCCGAAGGCGTTAATGTTTACGGTAAAGTTAGTGGGGTGACCCCCGACTTCTTTGATGTTTTTAATCTCGAGCTTGAAAAAGGTGAGATGTTCAACAGGGAGCAGATGATTGAAGGGAAGGCGGTATGTATTTTAGGAGCCAGCATTAAGAACAAAATATTTCCTAAAAAGGACCCAATTGGTCAGTATGTTAAATGCGGAGGTGTGTGGCTGAAGGTGGTTGGAGTACTCAGAAGCAGATCAGTAACTACTGAACTCTCGGAAAACATGGGTATTAGTGATTACAATCAGGGTATATATGCACCAATACAGACTCTTTTACTAAGATACAAGGACAGGTCAGTTGTAACTACTGCCATGGTTAGGGGAGGAGGTACCAGTGTGATTATGGGTGATGATTTCGTTTCGTATAGCTCTTCTTCGGGTAGTGATGATGAAATATCCAATCAAATCGACAAAATAGTAGTACAGGTTAATGAAACTTCGCAGATAAATAAAACAACTGAAATTATAAACCGTATGTTGAAACGGAGGCATGCAGGGGTTGAAGATTATGTTGTTCAGGTTCCCGAACTTCTTTTAAAACAGGAACAAAGGACGAAGGATATCTTTAATATTGTTTTGGGAGCAATAGCAAGCATTTCATTAATAGTTGGCGGTATTGGGATCATGAACATCATGCTCGCTTCAGTAATGGAGAGAACGAAAGAGATTGGTATCAGGATGGCAACAGGAGCAACTAAAAAGGATGTAACATTTCAGTTTCTGAGTGAGGCTACAATGATTAGTCTCTCAGGAGGTGTAATTGGTATCATATTGGGAATTACCCTGGCAAAACTTATAACCGTAATAGCAGGAATACTTACAATAGTGTCCCTCCCTTCAATATTAATATCATTTGGAGTCTCAGCTTCAGTAGGTATAGCCTTTGGCTATATGCCGGCCAGAAAGGCTGCTATGCAGGATCCGGTTACCTCTTTGCGATATGAATAAAGCTATAAAAATGAAATTTTCAACACTTCTTCGGACTCTACTGGTCTTCATGTGTCTCACGGTAGCTTGCACATCTATTGATAACCAAATAAAGGCACAAAATGTAAAAGTACTAACTCTTGATGAAGTACTGGAAATTGCACAGAGGCAATCGCCCGATGCGCTTTCTGCAATGCATAAGTTCAGAAGCAGCTACTGGCAATATCGTAACTATCAAGCTACTCTGATGCCAATGCTAACTCTCGATGCAACAATCCCTAGTTTAAGCCGGAGTATTGAAAAAATTACTACACCTGAAGGCGATTTCTTTTACGAAAGGAACCTTGCCAATTATACCGGAGGTTTATCATTATCGAAAAATCTGGGCCTTACAGGAGGAAGTATATTCCTGAGATCAGACCTGCAAAGAATAGATATATTTGGCGATTCAACCCGTACTTCATATTTGTCATCCCCGATTAATTTTGGAATTAGTCAGCCTCTGTTCGGATACAATCAATATAAGTGGTCAAAGAAAATAGAACCACTCAAATATACTGAGGCTGAGCGAAGATATCTTGAAGATCAGGAACAGATAAATATTTCAGCTACGAGAGCATTCTTCTCACTGCTTAGTGCACAAATTTATATGCAGATTCAACAGATTAATCTGGCAAATAACGATACATTGTATCAGATTGCCAGAGGTAGATTTAATATAGGCACTATTGCCGAGAATGAATTGCTGGAAACAGAGCTTAGCTTGTTGACTTCTCGTTCCAGGATGGAAGAAGCAATTCTTGGAGTCGAAATGAGAACCTTTGATTTAAAGTCGTATCTCCGATTACCTGATGATGTTTCAATAGAACTTGTTGCGCCCGGAGCTCCACCTATGGTACACATTGATCCTTCAGTGGCTATTAATGAGGCCCGTAATAACCGTTCTGATGCTTTGGCATTCGAGAGAAGGATTTTTGATGCTGAAAGCAAAGTGGCACAAGCCAAAGCTAACAATAGATTTAGTATTGATCTCTATGCAATGTATGGTCTGACGCAAAGTACGGTAGACTTTAATGATATATTCAAACATCCGCAGGATCAACAACGACTGGAAATAGGCGTAAGAATTCCAATACTCGATTGGGGATTAGGACGGGGGCAGGTTAAACTTGCAGAGTCTGACAGGGAATTAGCCCGTACAGATGTACAGCAGGGGATTGTTGACTTCGACAAGGAGGTGCTCCTTAAAATTATGCAATACAACATGCAGCCCTCTCAATATGCAATTGCGACGAAAAGCGATACTGTTGCCTTAAAGAGATTTGAGGTTACCAAACAACGCTATATGATTGGGAAAATTGACATAATTGATTTGAGATTAGCCCAAACAGAAAAGGATGATGCGCGGCAAAGGTTTGTAAATTCGCTTGCAACTTTCTGGGAAAGTTATTTTGAAATGAGAAGGTTAACCCTGTTCGATTTCGTGAATAATAACAGGTTAGAATTTGACTTCAACAAAATTCCTGAAGTTAACTAAACGTCTTAAAATGGTTTTGTAAAGTTGGCCGGGGTTTCTTCACCGGTTTCTTCGTAGTATTGCAAAGCGTCGATTATTCGCAATACTTCATTTACATTTCTTCCCAATGGTAGATCGTTTATCAGCTGATGCCTTACGATTCCTTGTTTGTCAATTAAAAATAATCCGGGATAAGCAACGGGTTCACCATCGAATTCAAGGCGTTCATCCTCTTCATCATACTCATAATAACCGGCCATCATATCGTAATTGGCTGCTATTGTTTTAGAGAAGTCTGAAACTATTGGATATGTAACACCTTTAATTCCACCTTGTGAAGGTTCAATTTGCAGCCATGCGTGATGTGAATGAGGTGAATCGACTGAGCAGGCCACAATAGCAACATTCCGCTTTTCAAATTCTTCGAGCTTTAATTGAAAAGCCAGTAATTCAGTTGGACTTACAATTGTAAAATCCTGAGGATAGAAGAAAAATACGACGTGCTTTTTGCCGATAAACTGACTTAAAGAGAACTTTTCGACGATTTCCCCGCCATTAATTACTGCATCCGCTTCGAAAAGAGGAGCTTTTTTGCCAACTAATACTGCCATATGAAGTTGAGTTTAATGGTTACAAACTTATAAAAATATGATATACCAGCGTTGTAAAATATTATTTCATTCAGGCAAATAGTAACAGACTAACAGCCATTATAACCATTCCGGATATTAATCCATAAATAGACAAGTGATGCTCGCCATACTTTTCGGCAGTTGGTAGAAGTTCATCGAGTGAGATAAACACCATGATACCGGCAACCATTGCAAAAGTAATTCCAAAGGTTAGCCCGTTAAGATAAGGCAATAAGAAGAAATAACCGATTAATGCCCCTGTCGGTTCAGCTAAGCCTGATAAAAATGAGAGGAAGAAGGCCTTTTTCCGATTGTTAGTTGAATAGTAAACAGGTATAGATACAGCTATTCCTTCAGGAATATTATGAATTGCTATTGCTATAGCAACGCTTAAACCTAAAGCGGGATCTTCGACTGCAGAGAAAAATGTAGCAAGCCCTTCGGGGAAATTATGGATTGCAATTGCCATAGCCGAAAAAACCCCCATGCGATATAATGCCTGTTTATGCTTAACAGAGTGCTGAACATTTTCAATGTCGATAAGAGAATGCTGCTCATGAGGATTTGATCCCGAAGGAACAAGTTTGTCGATAACGGCAGTCAGGATGATGCCGGCAAAAAATGCTGCAACTGTATAATAATAAGCAAATTGAGGACCGACATCCTCTATCATGCTATTTCTTGCCTTTGGAAATATCTCAACAAACGAAACGTATATCATTACACCCGCAGAAAATCCTAATGCGACCGAAAGAAGACGTGTGTTTGTTTTTTTTGCAAAAAAAGCTACTGCGGCACCGATACCTGTGCTTAACCCTGCAAAAAGAGTGAGGCCAAAGGCAAAGAGAATAACTGAAGAATCTATTTCACCATTCATATATTATATTTCTGTTAAAGCCCTTGTTTTTTTGCTTCATCCCAATATTCATCCAACTGGGCCAGATTCATGGAATGCATTGATTTTCCTTCGGCAATGATTTTCTCTTCGATAAACCTGAAGCGTTTTATGAATTTTTTGTTGGTTCTTTCAAGCGCGTCTTCAGGATTAACATCTATGAACCGGGAATAATTGATAAGTGCAAATAAAAGATCTCCAAACTCATCTTCAATTTGGTCATGAGAACCATTTATTTTTTCATATTCAAGTTCTGAAAGCTCCTCCTGAACTTTATCCCATACCTGACCAGCATTGTCCCAATCAAAGCCGACACCTCTGGCTTTCTCCTGTATGCGATAGGCTTTGACCATGGCAGGAAGTGAACCCGGAACTCCACTTAAAACTGATTTTCTGCCTTCAGTCATTTTGATTTTTTCCCAATTGTTTTTAACTGTTTCAGCATCTTTTGCTACAACTTCACCATATATGTGAGGGTGTCTTCTGATTAGTTTCTCGCAAATTGAGTTTAAAACATCGGTTATGTCAAATGCGTTTTGTTCGGATGCTATTTTAGAGTAAAAAACCAGATGAAGCATAAGATCACCTAACTCTTTTTTAACTTCATCCATATCATTCTCAATGATCGCGTCACTCAGCTCATAGGTTTCTTCAATAGTAAGATATCTTAATGATTCTATGGTTTGTGATTTATCCCATGGGCATTTTGCCCTAAGTTCATCCATTATGTTCAGCAATCTTTCAAAAGCCTGCAGTCGCTTGTCCATTCTATTTTAGTTTTTGCAAAGTTAATAAACCTAACCCGACGTTTCTTACTTTTGTTTTTTCAACAGATAAAGGGGAAGAGTGAAAATAAAATGGAATTTCGGAATTTTTAGTGAAGTGGGCAAACCTGATAGTTTTCGTTACCTTATTCTGCTAGTGGCTTTTAGCTTCTGTTTTAATTGTGGTTATTCTCAGAAGATCCATAATTTCAAAGCTCCGAATGTATTAATAGAATCACGTGCCAATGTTGGTTTTTTAATCGCTCATCATCTCGAAATGGAAGTGTTTAACAAGCACATTCCTTCTTTTGAAATAAGCCTGGCTAAAGCTACATATGGAAAACAACAATGGGAAGCACTTTATCTTTATCCGGTTATGGGTGTAACATACTGGAGTGGTCATCTTGGAAGTGAAGAAACTCTTGGTAAAGCCCATGCAATTATGCCTTATATCTCTTTTCCATTGACAAAGAACAGAAACAATGAATTAGATTTAAAAGTATCGGCAGGTTTAGGATATCTTACTCAGAAGTTTGATCGCTTAGAGAACTACAAGTATATTGCTATTGGGTCGCATGTGAATGCAGCTGTCAATTTCATGGTTGAGTACAGATGGAAGCCAACAAGTTTTCTTCAGTTATCGGCAGGTATGCAATTAATGCACTTTTCGAACGGATCAATAAAGACCCCTAATTTTGGTCTTAATATTCCTTCTCTATCGGCGGGTGTTGCTTTCAGACTCAATAAGGAGAATCCATATATAATGCGTTCTTTCAGACCATCGCTTACAATGTATGAATTTGATGGCCATGATTTCCTCGAAGGAAGAGTTAGCTTTTCGTTCGGAACCAAGAGTATTGGTGAAGTCATAAGTGAGAGGTATAACGTGATGACCGGTTCTATTTCTGTTTTAAAGAGTCTGAGCTATAAAAGTAAGGCAGGGTTGTGTTTCGATATACTATATGATGGCTCAGATGTCCGTTTTATAGATGAAGAAGGGGAAAAAACTGAAACGGGAAGTATTCTTGCAAAAACAGGGGTATCATTAATGTATGAGCTTGTGGTGTCGCGGCTTTCATTTCCATTTGGATTGGGCTTTTATACCGGTGGCCGGTCAAATGAAGGTATCTCATACTATAAGATTGGTATGCAATATTTAGTAACACCTAATGTTTTTGGTGCAATAACACTTAAAACACATTTTGCAAGGGCTGATTATGTAACATTTGGTGTTGGTTACAGGTTTAAAATGAAATATAATCTCAAGAAGTTATAGGTGTGATGTACAATATGTACCGAGGGCAAATGATTTGTGTTTATAAAGTATTATTACCGGTTTTCATGGTAGTACTTCTTTTTGCTTTGGCGGGTTGTAAGAAATCTAAGGTTGACGATTGTTTCAGTCAGCCCGGCAAGACAATACAGGAAGATAGACCGGCATCATACTTCGATGAAATTGAGATGTACGATAATATCAATGTTATTTTAGTAGAGGGTGATATTTTTTCAATTAAAGTTGAGGGTGGTGAGAACTTAATTAATTCTGTAAACACAGATATAAGCGACAGTACCCTCGTGATTTCAAGCTCCTTAATCTGCAACTGGGTAAGAAGTTATGAGAATGAACTAAGTGTGATTATATCATCTCCTGCACTTACAGGAATAAGGTATGAGAGTTCAGGCGACTTGATTACAGATGGAAGTTTCAATGCTGATACCCTTAATATTAATGTGTGGGGAGGAGCAGGTTCAATAAAACTTGATGTTTCCGTACGTAAGTTAGGATTAGCTCTTCATTATGGCACTGTTGATTTTAATGTGAAAGGCCATGCAGCCAACACTGTGATTTATGCAAACAGTTATGGACCTTTTTATTGCAGCGAGCTTATTTCAAACAATGTATACATTAAAAATTATGGCACCAATGATTGCTATGTCTATGCTCATGACATCCTGGAAGCAGAAATAACATCGGTAGGTAACATATATTATAAAGGAAATCCCCGATTAATAAAGTGCAATGATATCGGGGATGGTGAATTAATTCCTTTTTAAAATAAAAAACCGGATTTAAATCCGGTTTTCATTGTCTAATATGCTCGTGCAAAAATTACTCTTCTGGAAGAAGGCTTGCCGGTTAGAATACACTTTCCTTCTTCGGGTTTTGCATTCAGAGGTATGCATCGGATTGTAGCTTTAGTCTCTTCTTTAATCCGCTGTTCGGTTTCGGGGGTGCCATCCCAGTGAGCCAGAATAAAACCGCCCTTATTATCAAGAATATCAATGAACTCTTCCCATGAGTCGGCAGTTGAAGTCATGTTCTCACGGAAATCGAGAGCCTTCTGGAACAGATTCTTCTGAATACTGTTCAGGAGGTTGATTATTTTATTTTCAATATCGGCCAGCTGGTAAACTGATTTTTCGAGAGTGTCGCGACGAGAGACTTCAACAGTTCCGTTTTCAAGGTCTCTTGGACCGATAGCTAAACGAACAGGTACACCCTTGAACTCATACTCGTTGAATTTCCAGCCCGGTTTATAGGTTTCTCTGTCATCATATTTAACAGAAACGCCCAGTTCCTGAAGTTTTTCGATAATAGGTTTAACAGTCTCAGAAATCTGAACCAATTGTTCGGAACTCTTATAAACGGGAACAATAACCACTTGTGTTGGTGCAAGTTTTGGAGGTAATACGAGTCCATGGTCATCTGAATGAGCCATGATAAGAGCTCCCATCAGACGGGTTGATACTCCCCATGAGGTTGCCCAAACGTATTCAAGTTTGTTTTCCTTACTGAGGTATTGAACGTCAAAAGCCCTGGCAAAATTCTGTCCAAGGAAATGAGAAGTTCCTGCTTGCAGAGCTTTACCGTCCTGCATTAATGCTTCAATGCAATAAGTTTCAACAGCACCTGCAAAACGTTCATTCGGTGACTTTAAGCCTTTAATAACAGGTACAGCCATATAGTTTTCTGCAAAATCAGCATAAACGCCAAGCATCTTTTCGGTTTCTGCTATAGCTTCATCGGCAGTGGCATGAGCAGTATGACCTTCCTGCCAGAGAAATTCGGCAGTTCGTAAAAACAAACGGGTTCGCATTTCCCAACGAACTACATTAGCCCACTGGTTAATTAGCAACGGTAAATCGCGGTATGACTTAATCCAGTTCCTGTATGTATCCCATATGATAGTTTCGGAAGTAGGTCTGACTATCAATTCTTCTTCGAGTTTTGCATCTTCATCTACGACAATGCCTTTACCCGAGGGGTCGTTCTTTAAACGATAATGAGTTACAACAGCGCATTCTTTTGCAAATCCTTCAACATGGCTGGCTTCTTTGCTAAAGAAAGATTTTGGTATGAAAATTGGGAAGTAAGCGTTTACGTGACCAGTGTCTTTAAATTTCTTATCGAGTGCGGCCTGCATTTTTTCCCAAATTGCATAACCGTATGGTTTAATAACCATGCATCCGCGTACTGCAGAGTTTTCTGCCAGGTCAGCCTTTATTACAAGGTCGTTGTACCATTGAGAGTAATTTTCACTTCTTGTTGCAAAATCTTTAGCCATAATGCTGTTGTGGTATAGTATTTGTGATATTCTAAGTAGCAAATATTTCCGATAAAAGTCGGAAATGGATTGCAAAATTAATAATTTTAGCAACTTAAAGACACAAACATATTCAACACTATACGCATAATCAAGGGAGGACCTTAAAATGAAAACCTTAATCACTTTACTTGCAGCCATGGCAATAACATTTGTATCCTGTACTACTCAGTATCAGGCGCAGGGTTATGGCGATGACGTCTATTATTCACCTAAAGACGCACCTGCAACGGTTATAGCTACACCTAAAACTACTTACAATCAGCCAATGGATATGCCTCAGCAAATACAGGCGCAAGCCGATGAGCAATACCAGGCTGAAGGTGAATACTACTATCAGGATTCGGCATATTATGGAGAATACACTGATGAGGGAGACTACTCTGCGCAGCCATATACCGATGAAAATGGTAACACCTATGTAACTAACAATTACTATAATTCCGACGATTATTATGATTATGCGTATGCCGCACGTCTAAAGAGATTCCATAGTGATTATTATTTTAATAGTTACTATTCTCCATACTACACTAACAGATACTGGTATGACTACAACCCCTATAGCTGGGGAACCAGTATTTATATGGGTTATAACTGGTGGTATCCACATTCAGGGTTCTCATGGAACTTCTCTTATGGATATCCTTCTTATGGTTGGGGATGGGATCCATTCTGGGATTATCCTTACTATGGCTACTCACCATGGGGTTATGGAAGCTACTGGAGAGGTTACAGTCATGGTTATAATAATGGATTCTATGATGGATATTATGGCTACAGCCCATATGCATACTATTACAATAGTAAGGACTACAACTCCAACTACTACGGACACAGAGGCTCAGCTGCCGGTGGCGGAAGATCAGGTAATGGACGTAGCTCAAGCCTTTCAGGATCAAATGGTACATCATTTGGCGAAAGATATGAAGCTGCACTGAGGAGTGGAAGACTCGATAATGTGTCAACAGGAAACGGAAGAACAGCAAATTCCCGTTCATCCAGTGCTGTAACACCTGCTAACTCCGAAATTAAGAACACAAGATCTGATTCAAGAGATGCAATGGCTTCACCGAGATCTGCCGGAAATTCCCGTAGTGTCAGAACCGAACAGCCGACTAATAACAGGATTACAGTTCCTTCAACAAACTCTACAAGATCAACAAGTTCCGACAGGACCAATCAAAGATCTCAGGATGCACAAGACAACAGGATCCAGGCTCCTGTTAATACAAGAAGTTCTTCACCGGTGAGAAGTTCTGACGAGAACAGATATTCAACTCCTCCACGTGAACAATCTCCAAGATCGGGCAATTCAAGAGGACCTCAGGTTATGCGATATAGCGTTCCTGATGATCAGAATGCTCCTTCAAAAGAGGCCAGAACTCCGCAGTCGTATAGTGCACCCGGTTATAATAAGCCAAAGTCAAGTAACGAGTACACAAGCCCTCGTTACAGAAACATAAGAGAAAGTGCAAGGACAGAGAGTGCAAGACCGGCTAATACTAATCCTTCAAACACTCAAAGAAATGTGAATGCTCCCTCTTCCAACACTCAAAGAAGTGTAACTGTTCCTTCATCATCACCCAACAGAAATGTTTCAAGAACAGCGCCTTCAAGGGGTCAGGGAAGTTATTCAAGACCTGCCACTTCAACTCCTTCAAGGTCATATTCGCCACCTGCTTCATCTTCAGGAAGGAGCTACAGTCCTTCAGGGTCTTCATCAGGAAGTTCAAGATCATCGTCATCATCCTCTTCATCAGGAAGTTCAAGATCATCAAATGGTCGCAGCAGATAAGAACACTAAATAATAACTCATCATGAAAAAATCACTCGTATTAGTCTTCTGTTTACTGACTGCTATAACAGCAGTATACTCTCAGAACGAAATCGATGCACTAAGATATTCAAGGTTATCACCAACCGGTACTGCCAGGTTTACTGCTATGGGCGGAGCGTTTGGGGCATTAGGTGCAGATTTTAGTTCCCTAAGTCACAATCCTGCCGGAATTGGTCTTTATACACGATCAGAGTTTTCAATTACTCCTTCATTGTATGTGGGTTCGTCAGAATCAAGATACATGGGTGATATAAGAGAAGATGAGAAGTATAATTTTAATTTAGGAAATATCGGAATCGTTTTGGTTCAGGATTTAACTATGCGTAATCCTTCAAGTCAATGGAAGAGAGTTCAGTTTGGCTTTGGAATGAATCGTATGGCCAATTTTCATAACAGAGTCCTAATCTCAGGCTTTAATGAGACTTCAAGTTATTTGACTCCTATTGTTGATGAGTCACAAGGCGTGTCACTGGATGACCTTGATAATTTTGGCGCAGGTTTGGCTTATGACACCGAATTAATGTGGAACGATGTAAATGGTGTATATTACATTGATATGCCAAATGGTGGAGTAATGCAAAGAAAATCAATAGAAAGTAGTGGAGCTATTAATGAAATGGTGTTCTCATTTGGTGCAAACTATAACGACCAGGTTTACCTTGGTGCAACACTTGGTGTTCCTTATATCAGTTATAAAGAAACATCAATTTACACTGAAACCGATACTGAAAACCGTAGTGATTACTTTGACTCATTTACAAGGATTGACGAGTTGGAGACTTCAGGCACCGGAATTAATCTTAAGGTTGGTATAATTGTAAGACCTACTGATTTTATCAGATTAGGAGGTGCAATTGAAACTCCGACATTCTATTCGATGTCTGACGATTTCTCGACTTCATTCCGTTCAAGGTTTGATACAGCTTCATCAAAAAGGGCTTCAGCTACCGGTTATTATGATTATGAATTAAATACTCCTTTCAAAGCTATGGCAGGCGTTGGTATTATTCTGGGTAAATCAGGACTTATCAGTGCCGACTATCAATATCTCAATTACTCAAATGCACGTCTGAGAGCTGATGACTATGACTTTGAAGGTGAGAATGATGCTATAAGAGAAAGTTATAACGTGGCACATAATCTCAGGTTTGGAGCTGAATGGCGACTGGGATTATTAAGTTTGAGAGGTGGATATGCCATTTCAGCGAATCCTTATAAAGAGGGAACAAACTCTGTAATGAATACATACTCAGCAGGATTAGGTGTAAGAGGTGGCAGAGTGTTTGCTGATTTAACCTGGGCAATGAATGATATGGATGATGAGTACCATTTATATAGTACTCCATTTAATGCAGAACCTCCGGTAGCAGATACACAGATAACTAACAGTATGTTCTTGTTCACACTCGGTTTTCGGTTTTAAAACTAATAACTAATTAAACTAAAGATTTATCTCTACCTGATTGTTTTGCCTGGAAGGTTGTCGTTTAACGATGACCTTCCTGCATTTTAAGATAATTGATTCATTGCTCAATCTTTAAGCCGGCTTAAGCCTGCTTTTGCTTTTTGGTGAATGCTATTCCTGAATATGGGGAAATCTCTTTCGAGGCATTGACTGAAATAAGATTTGGCTTCATTATACTTTGACTGCGACTCACTGATTAGTCCTAACTGGAGAAGTGAATTTGCACCAAACCATGTTGAAGAATTTATTTCCGATTCAAGACATTTTAGATATAAGGTCCGGGCATTATCAATTTGTCCTGTTTTGTGCTTTATTCTGGCTAACCTGTAATAATACTCCGTTTTCTGAAGTGATGTCAATGATTTCACACTAGTGGCATGCAGCGTATTTACTGATTCGGCATAATAACCTCCATCAAATAAAAGGCGGGCTTTTAGAAGGTTTATCTGGGGGCGTACTCCTGTTTTGGCTTCTATATAAGCTTCTTTATCATTCTCCATTTCGGTGTTACCTAAAATCAACGCCCGCGAAATATACTGATTGTAATGGTGTAGGTCATTCTCAATTAAATATGACCATGCTAGTTTCTGATATGCTGATTTAACATAAGAGGTGCCTTTGTTTGAGTTAACATATCTGAGAAGGTACAACCTGCATGATGGATCCATCTTATTCAATAATGAAGTTCCTGTCAGGTAATCCAGATAATGAAATTTATAATAACCGGGGCCATCGGGTCTGTTTATAAGCAATTTTAAAGCTTCATCATTTTTGCCAATGTTAATGCATAGTGATGCTGCAGCATATGTTAAGAGTGGATTTATTTTTAATTCTGCGCTGTTCTTGGTTTCAGTAAAGAGGTTAGCAAGTTTGTATTCGGATTCAGTATTGTTACTTAGGTTGAATGTTATGAAGGAGTATAAAAACAGGCATTCATTATGCAGAAATGAATTAGCATGGTCGGGATGTTCAAGGATCTTGTGTATAAGATTAATACCACGATTAACATCGCCCTTGAAACCCAGAGTGTTGGGAATCCATTTATATGAATCAGGAACGGAACCGAACAATATATACATAAGCCCGTTTCCTGCCTTAGCAGGAAGAAATGAAGGGAAACGTCTCTCATTTTCCTGAAAAAGATTATATGACTTTCTCATGTCTGATGCAGCCTCTAAATAGTTTCCTGCTTTAAATGCCGCAATTGCAGATTGAAGATTAGCCTGACCCTGTGAATAATAATGCCAAGGTGACTCCTTTGGTACCTTATTTAGAATATTCAACCGTTTTTGATGGAGGGAAGACAATTGTTCGTAATCAGTACTTTCTTCATTAAGCAGATACTTGAGAAAGTCGATGTACCCGTCTAGATAAGCATATGCAGCATTATCAGGGTCTTTTAACTTTTCATTACGAATAAGATTCTCAGCTTTATCGAACCGCAGTCTTAGGACTTCGAGATAAGCCTGATTATAACCGGGAGTAAGCTCAAAGGAATGAGCGTAACTGGGCACATAAAGGGTAAATCCCAATATGAATAGAAGAGATACCTTTAAAAACTTATTGATTGACGCTGGATGCAAGGCCATGATCAACCAGGATACGGCCACAATATTCACAAACGATAATCTTTTTATGCATTCTTATATCGAGATGACGTTGTGGTGGAATTGCGCTAAAACAACCGCCGCAAGCATCACGTTCAACGCTAACAACAGCAAGGCCATTGCGTGCATTTTTCCTGATTCGCTTGTAAGCTGTCAAAAGTCTATCCTCAATAAAGCGCTGAAGGTCTTCTGATTTATTCAAGAGAGCCTGTTCTTCCTTTTCAGTTTCATTTACGATGTCGGCAAGCTCACTTTTCTTAATTTCAAGATCGTTGCGGCGTTCGTCAAGAACTTTCTGGGCAGCAGCAATCTCTTCATTTTTCAGGCTAAGATTATGAGAGTATTCTTTAATTCTTTTTTCAGCAAGTGCAATTTCAAGGTTCTGATATTCAATTTCTTTTGCCAGGGATTCAAACTCACGACTATTACGAACATTATTTTGCTGCTCTTCGTAACGTTTGATATGCTGATTGCTTTCTTTTATTTGATTTTCTTTTTCCTTGACTTGTACGCCCAGGTTCTCAATATCCTGGATGTAATTGTCAATGCGGGTCTGAAGTCCGACAATCTCATCTTCCAGATCTTCAACTTCTAACGGAAGTTCACCTCTGATGATTCTGATTTTGTCAATCTGAGAATCAATCTGTTGGAGACTATACAAGGCAATTAGTTTTTTCTCAATTGATATTTCGGACTCTTCAGTGTCTGAAGAAGTTAAAGAAACGTGTGCCGAAATGTAACTTTTATCTTGCTTTTCTTGATTGTCGACCGGTGAATTTTTTGAAGTGCTGTTTTCTTTCGACGTCTTTGCCATATTATCCCTAGTTTAGGATTGATTAGAAATATTTAACAGGATTAGAACTTAACCTGGAAATTTGGAGTGCAAAGGTAGTAAATTTTTGTTTTAGTATTTGATATAATAATTCTTTTGTAAACTGTTCAGTCTCATAGTGCCCGGCCTCAATAAGAAGTATTTTACCATCGGCTGTGAAGAAGTCGTGATATTTTAACTCTCCGGTAATAAACACATCACACTTGCCGGCGATTGCATCTTTTATTAAAAAATTGCCCGAACCCCCACAAACAGCAACTCTTTTTACCGGTTTATTGAGAAATTCCGTATGCTTTAAGAATGGAATATTCAGGGTTTGTTTGAGATGCGTTAATAAGTTAAACTCTGACATTGGTTCGGAAAATTCTCCTATTAGTCCTGAGCCTGCAAGATTATAATCGTTAGTAAGCTGGTAAGAATCCCATGCAATTTCTTCGTACGGATGCACTTTATTAACAGCTTCCAATATTTTATTTTCAATCCATGCGGGAAAGACAGTTTCAATTCTGATTTCAGGTTCAGAGTGAAGTTCACCTATTTCTCCAACATGAGGATTAGTTCCTTCGCCTGCTCTGAATGTTCCTGTGCCGTGAGTGTTAAAACTGCAGCAGTCGTATTTTCCAATTACACCTGCTCCTGCATCAAATATTGCTTTCCTTACAACTTCATGATGGCTCTCAGGAACAAATACAACCAGCTTGCGAACAACGCTTTTAATTGGCTGTAGAATTCCTGAAGGTTTAATTCCAATCTTCTCTGCCAGGATGTTGTTGACCCCTTGAG
Source organism: uncultured Lentimicrobium sp. (assembly GCA_964547915.1). GTDB lineage: Bacteria > Bacteroidota > Bacteroidia > Bacteroidales > Lentimicrobiaceae > Lentimicrobium. Next base: position 169,279 of record CAZJPP010000001.1, on the reverse strand, counting down.
ATGAGTTGTCGAGATTTGTGTGGGCTGCATATAGTGCTATACCATTTCTGATAGCTTTAATTAAGCATCTTTCGGTTTCATCATCCCCGGTTATCTTTTTCAGTGGCTTGAAAACAGGGGGGTGATGAGTGATTATTAAGTTGTAGTTTAAAGCAATAGCTTCCGCAATGACTTCTTCGGTAAGATCCAGAGATATTAATGCTCCTGTTATCTGGTCATTTGAATTACCGACTATAAGGCCCGAATTGTCATAAGACTCCTGTGTTTGCAGTGGAGCAATAGATTCAATTAAATCAGTAATTTCTTTTAATTTTATGTGCATAGTCGGGACTTTCATTTATAACTTTATTCTGGTTGGTTAGTTCATCACAAGTAGTGCAAACAATAATGATATGAAAATAGTTGGCATTAAAATTAGTAATTTTTGGAATCAGGAATGAAAATTCGTTAATTTTAAGCCATGGAATTGCTGAGGCTTTTTCTTTTGCCATTTACACTCTTGTATGGATTCGTTATACGAATCAGAAATGCAATGTTTAATATAGGAATATTGCGTTCTGTTACGTATGATATACCTATGATTTCAGTAGGAAACCTATCTGCAGGAGGGACAGGAAAGACGCCACATGTTGAATATCTGGTGCGTCTGTTATCAGACAATTTCCTGGTTGCTACACTGAGCAGAGGATATGGAAGAAAAACACGGGGATTTATGCTGGCCGGTAGTGAGGATAATTCCGGAACAATAGGTGATGAGCCATTACAGTATTTCCATAAATTTAAAAATCTGATAGTTTGTACAGACGAGAACCGTCGACGAGGAGTAGTTAAATTAATGAAAAAGTACTCTGACCTCGATATTATTATTCTTGATGATGCATATCAGCACAGGTTTGTTAAACCGGGATTATCAGTATTGCTTACTGATTATCATAAACTATACTCTGACGATTATCTGCTTCCTTACGGCACTTTGAGAGAACATTCTTTTAATGCGAAAAGAGCCGATTTGATAATTGTTACTAAAACACCTTCAGTTCTTTCACCGATTGAACGGCAGCAAATTATATCAGATCTTAATCCATCGGCTCGTCAGATTGTTTTATTCTCATTTATTAAGTATAGCATAATCAGATCTTTGTGGAATAGAGATGAAACAAAAGATATCAACTCCCATGCAGGTGTGATTCTATTGGTTGCGGGAATAGCGAATCCATACCCACTTGAATATGAGTTGAGAAAAAATTGCAATGACCTAATAGTAATGCGATTCAATGATCATCATATATACACAAGTGAAGATATTGAGCGGATTAAGAGCAATTATTCCGATATTTACACCCGCAATAAACTGCTTGTTACAACCGAAAAGGATGCGATGCGTCTGAAGAATCCGGCAATAATAAAACTGGCAGAGGAGTTGCCTTTTTACTATGTCCCCATGGAAATTCAATTTCATGAAAAGGATAAAAATTTGTTTGACGAAACTATTATAAACTATGTTAGAAAGAATAAAAGAAAGCGTTGATTATATCGCATCCCTTATTACTAAAAAGCCGGAAGTAGGTATTATACTGGGCTCAGGATTAGGAGGGCTCATAAGAGAAATTAAAATAGAAAAAGAGATAGAGTACTCTGCTATTCCGCACTTCCCGGTGTCGACTGTTGAAGGTCATGCAGGTAAGCTTATTTTTGGTGAACTTGGCGGACACCAGGTTGTAGCAATGCAGGGTAGATTTCACTACTATGAGGGATGGACAATGCAGGATATTGCATTTCCAATCCGTGTACTTAAGTTTCTTGGCATCCAATTACTAGTAGTTTCAAATGCCAGCGGTGGATTAAATCCCGAGTTCAATGTAGGCGATATTATGATTATTACCGATCATCTGAATTTAATGGGTAGCAATCCTCTGTTGGGTAAGAATTTCTCAGAACTTGGACCACGATTCCCTGACATGAAAGAGGCATATAATCGTAATTTAATCGAAAAAGTTAAGGTGATTGCTGCCAGGGAGAAGATTGAACTTAAATCGGGCGTATACGGGGGTGTTACAGGACCAACATTTGAGACTCCGGCTGAATATAGAATGTTCCATATACTAGGTGCTGATGCAGTTGGAATGTCAACTGTACCTGAAGTTATAACAGCAAGGCACATGAATATTCCTGTATTTGCAGTGAGTATTATCACCGACCTTGGAGTACCGGGTAAGATTGCCGAAATAACTCATAAGATGGTACTGGAAGCAGCAGGTAATGCTGAACCTAAAATGACCAGGATCATTACGGAGCTCATCAAAGAGATTGATTTTAGTTAATAGTATAAACAATCAATAAACTACCGGATATTGAAGATCTACCTGGCTTCTGATTTTCACCTTGGAATACCGGATCATGATAGCAGCCTTGAGAGAGAAAAACTCTTAGTGAGGTGGCTTGATATGGTTTGTAAGGATGCCGATGAACTTTATCTCATGGGTGATATATTTGACTTTTGGTTCGAATATAAAACGGTGATACCTAAGGGATTTACAAGATTATTTGGAAAACTGTCCGAAATAACCGACAAGGGAATTAAAGTATATCTTTTCAGAGGGAATCATGACATATGGGCTTTCAACTACCTTAATAGGGAAACGGGTGTTGAATTACACAGAAAACATGTAATACGGGAATGGAACGGTCGCAAGTATTTTCTATCGCATGGCGATGGATTAGGACCAGGAGACAATGGTTATAAATTCCTTAAGAAAGTGTTTGAGTTTAAACCTAACCAGTGGTTATTCAAATGGTTACACCCGGATATTGGAACCCGCCTCGCTTTATATTTTTCGCGTCGCAGCCGTTATGCAAATGTCCTGAAAGACCAGAAAATGCTTAACGAACAGGGAAAATTCGATTTGTCACGCGAGCGACTCTACTCTTTTGCCTCTCATCATTCAAATGAAAATCCGGAGATTGACTTTTACATATTCGGACATCGTCACTATCCGGGTCATGTGGATATTGAAGGAGGTAAGCATTATATTAATTTAGGCGACTGGATAAGCAATTTCTCTTATGCACTTGTTGATGATGATGGGTTGTCGCTATTTACTTTCAAGAAAGGAATCCCTGAATTACTAGAGGGACCTTATTAATTAAGATGCAAATTATGGACTACCCGGAGCTTAGACTTGACCTTATTAATGATACTATAACTAATGGAAGCATGCTCTTTTCGGGTATAGACATAGGTTCGAATGCAGTTAGGCTTTTATTTGCCAATGTTTTTGAAACTAAGGGAGGTCCTATTGCTGAGAAAGCCTCTTTATTAAGGATCCCAATCAGACTTGGGCTGGACGTTTTTACATTTGGAAGAATATCGAAACAGAAGGTTGAGGATCTGGCAAAAACATTGAAGGCATTTAAAATGCTGATTGATGTTTACAAACCGATAAGTTATCTTGCCGCTGCCACATCAGCAATGAGGGAAGCTGATAATAGTACTGAAGTACTTGATTACGTGAGAAGCGAATCAGGCCTGAAGATTGATCTTATTGACGGTATAAGTGAAGCAAACATTATAAGTAGTTTCAGTAATCATTTGATCAATAAGAATTTTAGCAGGACATTGTATATAGATGTCGGAGGGGGCTCTACAGAGATGTCAATACTGGATGGTAAGAACTTTATTGCTTCAAACTCTTTCAAAATCGGGACACTGAGGCTATTGGCCGATGCAGTGGATAATAACGAATGGGATGCAATGCATAAATGGCTAAATCACTTCAAGGAGGATTTTGGACAGATGAATGTCATTGGATCGGGCGGTAATATCAATAAAATTACCAAATTGTACGGTCATACATATAATAATATAGTCAGTCTCGATCAGTTGAATTTTGCCTATAAGCAATTAAACAGCATGACATTGAGCGAGAGGATTGATAAGATGGGGCTAAGACCTGACCGTGCCGATGTTATTGTTCCGGCAGCAAAGATTTTTATTAAGGTTCTCAAATGGACAGATCTGAAAGTGGTTACAGCTCCTAAGATAGGATTGGCAGACGGATTGGTTTTGACTCAGTATCATCAGTTTAAAGCATCCACCATTTAAATTTTCCTTAATCCGATATTTCCTACCGTGACCTGATACCTTAATGAGGCGTTGATAGTCCATGTTAAATATGGGTGGGTAATATTCTGATTCTCAAATCTTTTAAAAAGTCTGAATATTTATAGGGTATCGCTATCTTTGCAGATAAATAAAGCCAGCAATGATAACGTTTGAGGAAGCCCTGAATATTATTGAAAGTGTAAATGTCGCCTCTTCAGTCGAGCAAGTAAGCATTATTGAAAGTCTTGGAAGAGTCTTAGCTTCTGATGTATATTCAGATATAGACATGCCGCCTTTTGATAAATCTGCGGTTGATGGTTTTGCCTGCCGCAGAAGTGATCTTCCCGGTCCACTGAAAGTAATAGCAACAATAGCCGCCGGAGATGTCCCGGGATTTAAGATTGCACAAAACCAATGCTCAAAGATTATGACCGGTGCCATAGTGCCGGAAGGAGCAGACTGCGTTATAATGATTGAATCGGTCAGGAATAACTCTGACGGTACAATATCGTTTGAGAAGGCGACTACATCAAACAACATTGCATATAGGGCAGAAGATGTAAAGCATGGGCAGAAGATTCTGGAAAAAGGAACGACCATTAGACCTCAGCATATTGCAATGATGGCTGCGGTTGGCTGCGTAAAACCGGAAGTTTATAATTTACCAACAATTGGAATCTTAACAACCGGGGATGAACTGGTAGAACCGGATGAAATACCATCATACGGTAAAATCAGAAACAGCAATGCATATCAACTGATAGCACAGGCTAAACAGATGGGAATTGAGGCAAAGTATATGGGTATTTCACATGACAATGTTGAAGATACAAGATTATTAATTGCTGAATCTCTTGTCAAATGTGACATTCTGCTTATTACAGGGGGAGTATCAATGGGTGATTTTGACTATGTGCCGTCTGTTATTGAATCACTTGGTTTAAATGTTAGATTCAGGAGTGTTGCTGTGCAGCCCGGCAAGCCGACATTATTTGCAGAGAATGCCGGTAAGTTTATCTTTGGGCTTCCTGGAAATCCTGTTTCATCTTTCGTGCAGTTTGAGATGATGGTTAAACCATTGTTATACAGAATGATGGGAACTGAGTTCAAACCAAGGATTGTAAAGTTACCAATGGCTACCGGATATACTCGAAAAAGAACTGATAGAAAATCATTTATTCCCGTAAGGTATTCACTTGGTAAAATTGAACCTGTAGAGTATCATGGATCGGCCCATATTAATGCATTTGAGGACGCGTGGGGAGTAATTTCACTCGCAATTGGAGAAGATAATGTTAAGCCTGGAGAATTAAGAGATGTTAGACAATTTTAATCGGCAAATAAACTATTTAAGGATTTCAGTCACTGATAGATGCAATTTACGTTGTAGGTACTGTATGCCTGAGGATGGAGTTAAAATGTTAACTCACGATCAGATACTTTCTTTCGAAGAAATAGTTGAGGTAGTTAAGAAAGCTGTAGAATTCGGTATCAATAAAGTTAGAATTACCGGTGGAGAACCTTTGGTTAGAAAGGGTATTGTCGACCTGATAAGCATGCTTGGTCAGATTAGTGGCATAAAGGATTTATCTATGACAACGAATGGGATTCTGCTCAGTAGTTTTGCCAAAGATTTAAAAAGCGCCGGACTTCAAAGGGTAAATGTAAGTCTTGATACAATGGATCCGGTTAAGTACAGGCACATTACCCGCATAGGTGATATAAGAGATGTAATAAGTGGGATTGATGCTGCAATTGAGAACGGCTTGACTCCTGTGAAATTGAATTGTGTGATCAACCGGAATGGCAAATCACAGGATACTGATGCAGTAATGGAGTTCGCGGCCGGCAGAGGTCTGGAAGTTCGTTTCATTCATGAGATGGATCTGGCTGCAGGGCATTTTTCAGTTGTTGAAGGAGGCTCGGGAGGAGATTGCAGTATTTGTAATAGATTAAGGCTTACAGCTGATGGTAAAATTAAACCATGCCTATTCGATGATCTTAGTTTTGATGTTAAAGAATCAGGTGCTGAAGAAGCATTGAGAAATGCAATTATGCATAAGCCTGAATGTGGTAGTCATAACTATTCAGGGCAGTTTTATAACATAGGAGGATAGAACAATATGGATGGAAAATTTAGTCACATTGACCAAAGCGGCAAAGCAAATATGGTTGATGTTGGTAACAAAGATATTCAGGAAAGAATGGCAAAAGCCACAGGTTCAATTTCACTTAGGCCTTCAACCATAAAACTGATAAAGGAAAACCAGATAAAAAAGGGTGATGTCCTTACTGTAGCTGAGATTGCAGGAATACAGGCTGCAAAAAATGCATCATCTTTGATCCCGCTATGTCACCCGTTACTTTTGACCAAAGTAGATTTAAGAACTGAGATTACAGATGAAGGTGTTATAGCTACTTCAATGGTCAAATGCAATGGACAAACAGGGGTTGAAATGGAAGCATTAACAGCAGTTACTGTTGCTTTGCTGACAATTTATGACATGTGTAAGGCCGTTGATAAAGAAATGGTTATAAGTGACATTACTCTGGTTGAAAAAACCAAAACAGATTTAATAAAATAGCTTGTTTTTATATACAAGAGTACCGGAATAAAATTTTAATCTTGATGAAACCTGTCGTATTATCAGTTAACATATCTGAAAAGAAAGGTACAGTAAAAGTACCGGTTAAAGAGATCTCTCTTACGGATATTGGCGTAGTAGGAGATGCTCACAGTGGAAAATGGAACAGACAAGTAAGCCTGCTTGGCAAAGAGAGCTTTGATAAGTTTCAACTACAGGCAGGGCGAAAACTGAATTATGGCGAATTTGCTGAGAATATTACCACAGAAGGAATTATTCTTCACCACACGAATCCATTAGACAGGTTTATTATTGGTGACACAGAACTGGAGGTAACGCAAATTGGCAAACATTGTCACGGTGATGGTTGTGCAATTTTCAGGGAAGTTGGCAACTGTGTAATGCCAAAGGAAGGTATTTTTTGCAGAGTAATCAAGCATGGTACGGTAAAAGCAGGAGATTTGGTTGAGTATATTCCTAAGGTTTATAAAGTAAGAGTTATTACATTAAGCGACAGAGCCAGTTCTGGACAGTACACTGATAGGAGTGGTCCGGCAGTCGTTGATAACCTTTCAAGCTTTTTTGACAGCCAGAATTTAAAGTCGGAAATAGACAGGGTAGTAATACCGGATGATAAAGAACTGCTTATAAAAACAGTTAAAGAGTCACTTAACTGTGATATCATCATTACAACCGGAGGAACTGGAATAGGTAAACGTGACATTACCGTGGAAACTATCAAACCTCTTCTCGATAAAGAGATTCCGGGGATAATGGAATTTATAAGAATGAAGTATGGGGTTGAAAAACCTGCTGCTTTATTGAGCGGTGGAGTGGCCGGAGTAATTAACAATACATTGATTTATACTCTCCCGGGGAGTGTAAGGGCAGTGGGAGAGTATCTCCCGGAAATAAATAAAACGTTGAAGCACAGCATATACATGCTTCATGAATTAGATTTGCATTAATAGAATTGATGATAACTAATATATAGCAAGTTACACAATATGTTATTACCCAGGGAACAAGCACTTGAATTATTACACAGCTACGTGAAGAATGAACGTATGATAGCTCATTCCTTAGCTTCGGAGGCAGTATTGGGAGCGGTGGCTGAGTATCTCGGGAGAGATAAGGAGAAGTGGAGTCAGGCGGGTTTACTGCATGATTTAGATGTTGAAATAACAAATGCGAATCCTCTTACTCATGCACTTGAAACCGCCAGAATTCTAAGTGATATGGGGGTGGATGAGGAAATTGTTGATGCAATTAAAATGCATAACGAAGAAGCAACCGGTGAAGAGAGAACAAATGAATTTCAACATGCCCTTGCTGCGGGTGAAACTATAACCGGATTAATAACTGCAACAGCGATGGTATATCCTGATAGAAAAGTAGGTTCTGTTAAGGTTAAATCAGTTGTTAAAAGAATGAAAGAAAAAGCATTTGCAGCTTCGGTAAAAAGAGAAAGTATTTTGGAGTGTGAGAAGATTGGTATTCCACTTGAAAAGTTCGCTGAATTAGCACTGGTGGCTATGTCGGGAATATCAGATGATATTGGTCTGTAAAGTGAATTAAGTTTTGTCTCTCTGGTGATACGGATTATTAGTTTCATTAGTATATTTGTTATCAATTAGCCCTGGAAATATTTCATAATGATAAAGAAGATTCCTTCATTTCTCTACAATAAGTATTTCTTAACACTTGTTGTGTTTCTTGTGTGGCTTACTTTTTTTGACAGGAACAATTTCATTTCGCAGGTAAAGTTTGGTAGAACCCTTAATAATCAGCGAAAACAGAAGGAATTCTATAAAGGTGAAATATATAATGACTCAATTGCTCTGATAGAACTTCAGGATACAGTTAAGCTTGAAAAATACGCCAGAGAGAAATACCTTTTTAAGAAGGATAATGAGGATATCTTCATAATTGTTGAAGAGGAGAAATGAGCCTCAAACAGGATCAACGTCCAAAACCACCCTTACAGATTTAAAATCCTGCAGTTGTTTAAAGAGGTCAATCTGATCAACAGCCTCCTTTTTCATTTCAATACCGCTATTTCCTTTTGGAATTTTTAGCAGGAAGTTCTTAATGAAAAGGTTTCTGATTCTTGAAACATTAGGGTATTCAGGACCAAGTAAATTATTGCCCAGTTTTGGCTTTAACATTGACAATAATTTTGATGCTGCATTATCCAGGGTTGATTCTTCCTTATGCCTTAAGGAGATAACCATTAGCCTTACATATGGAGGATAGTTGAACTTATATCTGTCGGCAAGTACATGCTGAAACATTGACTCATAGTCGTTTGCCTTTACCCATTGAAGGACTTCATGATCAGGATTATATGTTTGAATCAGCACAAGGCCCCTTTTGTTTTTCCTGCCAGACCTGCCACTGACTTGAGATAGCATCTGAAAGCTTCTTTCGAATGAACGAAAATCAGGATAACTGATCAATCCATCGGCGTTCAGTACACCCACCAGACTTACATTATCAAAGTCAAGCCCTTTTGTAACCATTTGAGTGCCTACCAGAACGTCGGTTTTTCTTGTTTCAAAATCCATCATTATTTTCTGATATGCATTCTTTGTGTGAGTGGTATCTAAGTCCATCCTTGCTATAGTAAGGTCAGGATAAATAATACCTAATTCATCCTCAATTTTTTCAGTTCCGAAGCCTTTGAGTTTGATAGCCGGGTTACCACATTCGGGACAAACTGTCGGTATTGTACGGGTATATCCACAATAATGGCACTTTAATAATCCAATTTTCTTATGGTAAGTTAGTGTTACATCACACTGAACACAAGAAGGGATACTGTGGCATGTTTCGCATTCCATTCTGAGTGAAAATCCACGACGGTTCTGAAAAAGTATGATTTGTTCACCACTTGAAAATGCCTGCTCAACTGCAGTGAGCAGTTGTGGTGAAAAGTGTGATTTCATCCTTCTGAACCAGGTCTCTTCCTTGATATTAACAATCTTTACATCGGGCATTTCTATGCCACCATATCTCTCATTAAGTTCTACAAGCTTGTATTTACCTGCCTTTGCATTATAATAGCTCTCAATAGAAGGCGTCGCTGACCCAAGCAATACGGGAGCATTGTGAATCTTTCCCAACATTAAAGCAGAATCCCTGGCATTGTATCGTGGTGCAGGATCAGTCTGTTTGTAAGATGCATCATGTTCTTCATCAACTATTATCAAGCCTAGATTATTGAAAGGTAAGAACATTGCAGACCGGGCTCCTAATATTACTGAGAACTCTGATCCTGAATGCTCCTGAAGCATTGACAGGTTTGATTTATTCCAGATCTCTATCCGCTCAAATTCATTATAACGGGAATGATATACACCTACATCTGCACCAAAGAACTTCTGCAATCGTCGAACTATTTGGGAAGTTAGTGCAATTTCGGGTAGTAAATAAAGTACTTGTTTACCACTGCTGATTATTTCGTGAATGAGTCGGATATAAATCTCTGTTTTCCCACTCGATGTGACACCTTTTAAAAGTACAGTTTGCTTTTGGCTGAGATGGCTGAAGGTCTCATCAAAGGCTTTCTTTTGAGCTTCAGTAAATTGAATATTTTCTATAATCTCAATAGCATCTTTCTCTTCAAGCCGGCTTACATTTCTTTGATAGAGCTCAAGAATTCCCTTTTTAACCAATGCATCAAGTTGTGCTGCGGATAGTGACGGTGTTTTAAGCAAATCAGTTTTACTGACTTCTTTAGTCTTGCCTGAAAAAGAGTTTGATAATGACAGATAAGCCATTAGCATTTGTAGTTGCTTAAATGCCTTTTTATTCAAATTATCCATCTCATCCTGAAGCAACTTCTCATCAGAATATTTATCAGATAACTTCACAAACCATTCAGTTCTCGGCTTATATCGCTCGGTAATTTCCTCAACAACCCTGATATATTTTTTCTCAAGCATTGTCTTGACTATCGGAATTACTTTTGCTATTCCTACAATCTGACTTATTTCGGTAACAGAAAGTATCTGTTGTAATTCAAGGGCTTCAATGATCAGGTACTCAAAGTCAGTCAGCGCTTTAGAGTCGTGAACATATTCAGGGTCGAGAACAACACGGGTTTCACTGGCTAATTTGAATGCAGATGGTAATGCTGCATTCATTACTTCTCCTTCAGTACACAGGTAATAACCGGCTAGCCATTCCCAGAACTTGAATTGATTTTCATTTACAATAGGAGAAGGGTCAATTACAGACAGGATGTATTTGGCTGAAACCACTTTAGGTGGAATGCCGGTAACGTGTCGTACTAATGCAGTATATAGTTTCTTGGAACCGAATTGCACAACTACTCTCATGCCCGGCTGTACCATATTATTCATTTCGTGTGGAATACGATATGAAAAATATCCTTTTACAGGAAGAGGGAGTAGAACTTCCGCGAATTGAGTGATATATTCAGAGGACAATGCTGTCAGGATTAATATCTTTTTTATAGGTCAAAGATAGTTAATCCTGAATTTTTAATAAGTACAGGCTTGGAGCTTTATTGGGATTTGCATGATTTTTATATTCTTTATTGAGGGTTTTTTGTTAACTTTATATCAGTCAAATAACTTAAAACTCTGTATCATGAAATGGATTGGCAGAAGAGGTAGTTCCAATGTTGAGGACAGACGCGGCATGAGTGGAGGTAAGATAGCAATGGGTGGTGGAATTGGGACTATAGTTGTAGTTGCAATTGTTTGGCTGTTGGGCGGAGATCCTTCTCAGGTTCTGACAGGCTTAACTGATCAGTCATATGAACAGGCGGCTACGGATACTCCTGCGGAAGATAGTATGGCGCAATTTGTTTCTGTGGTTCTTGCCGACACGGAGGAGATATGGCAAAAAGTCTTTGGTGAATATGGCGAAAACTATATACCACCAAAATTGGTGTTATTCAGAGGTGCTGTTCAATCAGCATGTGGCAGTGCGAGCTCAGCATCAGGACCATTCTATTGTTCGGCGGACGAAAAGATATATATAGATTTGAGCTTTTGCGATGAGTTAAGGGAAAGGTTTGGTGCGCCCGGAGATTTTGCCATTGCATATGTAATAGCACATGAGGTGGGTCATCATGTCCAGAATTTGTTAGGAACGTTGGAAGAAGTGAACAATCAGCGTGGCCGGCTTAGTGAAGTGCAGGCAAATAAGCTTACTGTGAAATTGGAATTACAGGCAGATTATTATGCAGGAGTGTGGGCTCATCATGCTCAACACACTCTTGATGTGGTAGAACCCGGTGATATTAAGGAGGCATTGGGAGCAGCTTCGGCTGTTGGCGATGACAGGTTGCAAATGCAGAGCCAGGGAACAATAGTTCCGGATGCCTTTACTCATGGTACATCAGAACAGAGAATGAGTTGGTTCAGGAAGGGATATGATTCAGGTTCTCTGGAAGAAGGTGACACTTTCAGACGGGGGGCTGTTTAGGATAGTCTTTCTTGCTTCCCTGATAAAGATCAAAACCGGTGTACTTGCATTCTAATTGACCATTATATAAGGTAATCCTGGCCATAGGTTTTAATCCTACCAATTTCAGGGCAAAATGATCTGAAGAGATAAGCCATGCTTTGTACCCAACGAAATTTCTTTTAAGGGCATTGCCCATTTCCCTATAGAGGTTGTGTAAATCATCAACCTGAATTCGCTCTCCGTAAGGGGGATTGCTAATTAAAACTCCCGGGCCCTCCGGCGGTGTTATATCACGAAAATCAGCAACCTTTAACACAATATCTTTGTGCAGACCGGCATTCCTGATATTTATTTCAGCAGCCTTAAGATTTTTTGGAGAGATGTCAGATCCTAAAATTTCTATGTCAACATCACGTTGTAGATCAAGTGCTTCACGCTTAACCTTCTCCCACAATTCAGGATCATAATTTGGCCATTTCATAAAACCATATTCTTCTCTGAATTGACCTGCAGGTAGGTTAAAGGCAATCATTGCAGCTTCTATGAGAAGGGTTCCCGAACCGCACATCCAGTCAACAAAATTGGTTTGTCCGTTCCATCCCGATAATAAAATCATTCCTGCTGCGAGTACTTCGCTTAGCGGAGCCTCTGCATTTACTGAATGGTATCCTCTTTTATGAAGGGATTCGCCTGAACTATCAAGTGATACATTTACGGTCTCCTTGTATATATGGATGTTTATTCTGAGGTCAGGGTTGTCCAAATCAACTGATGGTCTTGAGCCTGTATTTTCTCTGAATCTGTCGGCTATAGCATCTTTTGCTCTTTGTGAGACGAAGTGAGAGTGGCTGAAAATACTGTTGCTGATGGTTGAATCAATTGCCAGGGTTTGATTTGGTTGCATGTACTTTTCCCAGGCGATTGATTTTATTTTGGTGTAAAAATCTTCTTCCAGGTTTATTGTAAACTGCTCAATAGGCATTAGGATCCTCAATGCGGTTCTGCAATGATAATTTGCTTTGTATAAGATGGTTTTATCTCCCTCAAATGAAACTGCTCTTTTGAGGATTGCAACGTTTTCAGCTCCCAGGTTCTCGAGTTCATCGCGGAGTATTTCTTCAAGACCCGCTGCAGTTTTAGCAAGATAGGCCCGATTGAGGGATTTAAGATGGTTATTATTGCCGGCCATTGAGTCTATTTTCCTGATAATTTCTTCATAAACTTTTCCTCATTGACGATAAAACGTTCATGAAATCCTTCGCCAATAAGCCCCTCTTCATCGTTAACCAGAACTTTAAATATCAGTTTGCGGTCTTCAACTTCAATTAGTTCGGAATTACAAGTGACTTTCATGCCAACGGGAGTGGCTTTTAAATGCTTAATATTTACAAGAACTCCAACTGTTAGATAGCCTTCGGGAAGTTGATCCTGTACACTAAGCTGACAGGTTCTTTCCATAAGAGCTATCATAGCAGGAGTAGCATATACTTCTACTAATCCTGATCCATAAACCGCAGCTGTAAGTTCTTTTGTAACTGTTAATTCAAGTGTTCCTTTTGTTCCTGTTATAATATTATGATTCATCGAAACTCTATTATAAATTTTATTCGTCTTCAAATATAATGTTAATGACCTGCTTCAGATCTGTGTGAAGGCTGTATGCAACAGGACAAGTCTTGGTTATTTGACGGATGATTTGCTTTTGTTTATCGGTATACCCATTATCGGGGAAATAAAGAGTGACAACGATCTCGCTCACTCTTCTCGGATTTGACTCCATAATTTTTGTCACTTCTCCATGGACGCCATCCATTGGGAAACCATGGGTTTGAGAAGCGATACCCATTATGGTTACCATGCATAAACCTAAGGAGGTGGCCATTAAGTCAGTAGGCGAAAAAGCTGAGCCTTTTCCATTATTATCAACGGGTGCATCGGTCAAAAATGTCTGTCCTGACTTTTCATGTTTAACTTCAAGTTGAAGGTCGCCTATATACTTGAAAGATGAAGTAATTGCCATATACTTTTTTTAACAAACATACAGAAATTTGGACTTGATTTTCCGGTAGGTTATTTAATCTTAATCACAAATTATGCTAATGCTTAATTATCAAATGATTTAGTTATTTTTGTTACTCATATTATACTCATGAAAAAGCGGACTATTGCTGTTATAATAGCACTCGCATCTATGGCACTTATTGGTATTCTGATAGTTCAGGTTTACTGGATGCGTAATGCCTATAAACTTCAGGCTGAATTATTTGATAATAGTGTAAACGTGACATTGAAGAGTGTAGTGAACCGGATGTTTGATGAGAAATCAATGAATGCCGACAATATGTATGTTTGCTCCCCCGACTGTGATCACCGTACTAAGAAAATACTCGAGGCCATTAAGCCGATCAGGCTTGACTCATTGATGCGTGAGGAATTTACCGGTATGGAAATTACAAAGGAATTTGCCTGGGGAGTTTTTGATCCTGAAAGTGGCATTTTTTATGCAGGTGAACATGGTGATTTCAAGAAAGAAATCCTCAAATCAGGACACAGGGTATCATTGTCATGCTTGTACAGAACTGAGCAGCTTTTACTTGGTGTATATTTCCCAAAAGAGTCAAGAATTTTGCTTCTCAGATTGGTTCCATGGATTGTTCTTTCGATTTTTTTTCTGATTACTCTGGTTCTGGCATTCTCTTATATGATATTCCTGTTTAAGAAACAGAAGAAATTGTCGGAGTTGAAATCAGACTTTGTCAACAACATGACTCATGAGCTAAAGACGCCAATATCAACTATTTCCCTGGCCAGTGAAATGCTGTTAAATCCGTCGAATGATTTCCTTGATGAGAAGACCAGAAAGTATGCCAAGATGATTTTCGATGAAAATCAAAGGATGCAACAGCAAGTAGATCAGGTACTTCAAATGGCAGTACTTGAAGAAGGCTCCTTTAAGCTTGACTTTGCGAATGTTGATGTTCATAAACTGATATACAGTTGTATCAACCGTTTTGAGTTATTGGTCAACAGCCTCGGTGGTTTTATTCGTTTCGAAAGAAACGCAGATGAACATTTCATCACGACTGATCAGGTACATTTGCAGAATATTATTTGTAACCTGCTCGATAATGCTATCAAGTATTCGGTTGGAAAGCCGGAAATTTTAATAGGCACAAAGAATATAAAGGACGATATAATTATATCGGTTAGTGATAAAGGCCCCGGAATAAGTTTGTCGGATCAGAAGCTTATTTTCGATAAGCTTTACCGCATTCCTAAAGGTAATCTCCATGATGTGAAAGGATTTGGCCTTGGGCTGTATTATGTGAAAACGATGATTGAAAGCCTCAGGGGTGAAGTTAGGGTTCACAGCGAGCCGGAGATGGGCAGTACTTTTGAAATACAATTACCTGTTAATCTTATTGAACAAGCTAATGAGAAGTAATACTAGGATACTTTTAGTTGAGGATGATGCAAATCTGGGTGCTCTTCTTGAAGAATACCTGACATCTCAGGGATTTAGTGTTTCACTAGCTGTTAATGGTGAAGATGGTTTGGAGATGTATAAATCAGAAATATTTGATTTGTGCATTCTGGATGTTATGTTGCCCAGGAAAGATGGATTTAGTTTGGCAGCTGATATCAGAAAAATAGACCATAATGTTCCATTAATATTTCTGACTGCAAGAGGACATAATGACGACAGGATAAAAGGATTTAAGGCAGGTTGTGACGATTATATAACTAAACCATTTAGTAGTGAAGAACTTACACTTCGGATTCAAGCAATTCTGAAGCGATGCGGTTTAAATCTGGATGCAAGAAATAAGGAGAAAATTCAGATAGGCAAGTACATTTTTGATCCATATAATCATATTCTGTTGTACGAGGATACGCAGCATAAACTTACTACTAAAGAGGCTTCGCTATTGAGGTTGCTGTGTATTAATAAAAACAGATTGTTGCCTCGTGATGTTGCTCAAAAAGAAGTATGGGGTACAAGTGACTATTTTATTGGCAGGAGTATGGATGTGTTTATCACAAAACTAAGGAAATACTTGTGCAAGGACGAATCGGTTGCAATTATCAATGTGCACGGAACAGGTTTTAAGCTTGAAGTTCGTGATGAAATATGTGAATAGGTGTTTGCAGCTATGCCATTATTATTACAGGATTCTTCACTATAAATTTCTTTAAAATGACAATTAGGGAAGCTCAGGCAATGGTTGATAAGTGGATAAAGGATTATGGTGTTCGTTATTTCAATGAGTTAACCAACACTGTAATTCTGATGGAGGAAGTAGGCGAGATGGCCAGGATCATAGCCAGGAGGTATGGCGAGCAATCGGAAAAGGAAAGCGACAAGCTTTTAAATCTCGAAGATGAGATGGCCGATGTCCTATTCGTACTCATGTGTCTGGCAAATCAAACCGGAGTCGATTTAACAGAAGCATTATCAAAAAATATAGAGAAAAAGACCACGAGAGATCTAAACAGGCATAGAAATAATACAAAGCTTGACTAGACAGTCATAATATCCTTTTCTTTTGCCTCAAACATTTTATCAATCTTTGAGATATAGGAATCTGTCAGGTTCTGAATTTCTTTTTCTAAATTCTTTATTTCATCTTCAGGAATGCCTTCCTTTTCGAGTTTTTTCCCCGAATCCATAGCCGACCGACGAATATTCCGCACTGTTACTTTAGCGTTTTCGACTTCTGTTTTGGCTTTCTTTACAAGATCACGTCTTCTTTCTTCAGTTAGCGGAGGTACCATTATACGAAGTACTTCACCATTATTTTGAGGATTAAAACCAAGGTTTGCTGCAAGAATTGCTTTTTCAATTGGTACGAGCATTGCTTTTTCCCATGGTTGGACAATTATTTGACGTGGATCGGGAGTATTAATATTCGAAACTTGATCAATAGGAGTCATTGAACCGTAATAATCTACTCTTACACCTTCGAGCATTGCGGGACTAGCTTTACCTGCACGTATTTTCTGGAATTCTCTATCGAGGTGTGTAAGTGCATTTTTCATGCCTTCTTCGGCTTCTTCTACTACAAATGTGACTTCTTCGTTCATTGGGAATTTTATTAATAAAAATGTGGGCAAATATACAAAAACAGATAATTAGCTTACTAGTGTACCAATCTCTTCACCGTCAATTAAACGTAAAAGGTTACCTTGTATGTTCATATTGAAAACCAGTATCGGCAGATCGTTTTCCTTACACATGGTGATTGCGGTCATGTCCATTATATTGAGATTGTTCTCGTAAACTTCGTCAAATGAGATAGTTTTGTATTTTATGGCTTGTGGGTCTTTTTCGGGATCGGCAGTATAAACTCCATCAACCCGTGTGCCTTTTATTACAAGATCTGCTTTAATCTCAACAGCTCTTAGTACGGCAGCTGTATCAGTAGTGAAGAATGGATTTCCCGTTCCTCCTGCAATAATTAACACTTTTCCTGATTCAAGATACTCAATGGCTTTTGATCTGCACATAGATTCAGCAATGCGGTCAATTGCAAGGCCAGACAGAAGCTTTGTCTTAATTCCGTGCTTTTCAAGCTCACTCTGTAAAGCCATGCTATTTATAATGGTTGCAAGCATACCCATATAATCTCCCTGCACTCTGTCGAATCCTTTTGCTGCGCCCTGAATTCCTCTGAAAATATTGCCTCCACCGATAACAATTGCTACTTGTACTCCCTTATCTACTATGAGTTTAATATCTGAAACGTAGTCATCCAGCCTTTGAGGGTCGATACCATATTGTTGTTCACCCATTAATGCTTCACCGCTCAGCTTGAGGAGTATTCTTTTGTATTTCATTTATAAATGCCTTTAAAGATTTTATTTTCACCTTATGACAACCATTTGTCTGGTTAGTGTTGAATGGTTGGTTTTTAGGGTATAGTGATAAATTCCAGGTCTTAGATCGGATACTGATGTCCAGATTAAGTGATCTCCTGGTTGATATTTTCCCGATGCAAGGTTTCTAACTTCCCTTCCATTAGCATCATATATTATCAATGATAGCTCCTCTTCTTCATCAAGCCTGAATTTAATCTTTGTGCTTTCAGATGTCGGATTCGGAAAATTCTGCAATAGAACTGTTTTATCAATTGTTGCTATATCTTGGGTATTAACACTTTCATCTCTATATAAGAAATGTAAGCACCAATCATTTAAAGTGCCCGCATTTGGAATTCCGGATTCATAAATTCTAAGTTCCCATTGTCCCGCTACAGGCTTATTAAGGAAACCATCGAATGACATTTGAGGGCGGAATCTACCGGTAAATGGGGGAGATGCTGTAGTAATTGAAGTCAGTGCCTGTTCATCAAAAATTGTTTGGGTATAGTTATCACCATTACCACCATTCCTGTCACTTAATATTGAAGTGCCTTTATCCGGTGATGATAAGATTAATCTTAACTCACCTACAGATGAATGCGTAATATCTATTGATACGTCTAAATCGATCAGAGCACCCGTTTCTTCAACTGTTATGTAATCATAAGTGTTGCTGTTATCAGCGATAGCTTTGGGTGTGGTGGCTGAGCATTCCTGATTGAAAAGTATATGGTCAACCTGGTATGAAAGCAGTAATTCCGGTTGGATAGTCCCCGGAGGATTGATGCCCCTTCCACCTGTGGGATAAGTTGCTATCATTCTTGCAGCTGAGTCCTGTACCCCGAAATAATAATATATTGTTGTACCGATGGGAAATCCGGGAATTCTGAACTTGTAAGTTTTATCAACAGATTCATATGGTAAAACATAGTTGAAATTCTCTTCATCAACACTATACCAAAGTCTTGGAGAACTATCTCCGGTGCCAATTGCATGGTCAGTTAGTACTGTAAGTTCGGCTTCTCTCTCATCGATGGAGTTTCCTGAGACAACAGGAGTATGGATAAATGACATTCTTTGGTTCAGGGCATTTGAGGTAATATTTGCAATCGCAGCCCTGACCAGAGCAACATAATAGTCCATATTCAGAATGGAGATGTCATCCTGTGTTGTATGGTAATATTCGTTAAAGTCATACCAGTCTTCAATAACCAGAAATGCAGGGTATCCATATGTCCAGAAAGATGCATGGTCACTTGCGGTTGTGTTAATAAAATTATTGGTTAATTGGGGTTGATAGTAACTGTTAGTAAGAATGAAATCATTAGTAAAATTCGTAGACGTGTTATTTGTGGAGATAGAAAACAGGTTGTCGTTATCAGAATCCCAGGCAATCATATCAAGGTTCAAGACCCCTAATATCTGATCGCCGTTATTGTAAGCATTTTCTGCATATACATCACTCCCTACAAGTCCTATTTCTTCCTCATCCCAAGCGGCGAATATGATGGTATAATCGGAATCAATATTACTGAGAATTCGTGCAGCTTCCAATACTGCGACAGTTCCTGATGCATTATCATCTGCACCCGGCGCGGTTGAACCTGAGGGCATATTATCATAGTGCCCACAGATAATATATTGTTTGTCAGGGTAACGGGTTCCTGTCTTCTCTGCAATTACATTTGCTCCGCGCAGTCCGTTAAAGCTCTGAAATTGGGGTTGATAGCCATACTCCTCGAATTTGTTATAGATAAACTGTGCTGCTTTTGTGTTCCCGGTTGATTGGTAATGCCTTGATTGTATCGTGATAAATTCCCCGTCAATATTTACTGTTGTATCACCCGCTAATTGTCTTGTGAGTAAAAGTATAGATTGATGGTCGGAAAGTTGAATTATAGAATCAACGAACGGACTATAGGCTAATTGAGCTTCTGTTACTTTAACTGAAAGTAGGACAAAAAAAATTGCCAGGAAGCGAACTTTTAAATTCATTTGACAGGTTTATAATTGATTAATTATTCTGTTAAACCGTTAAGCAGGATTATTCATCCTGCCCATGGCAGTTTTTATATTTTTTACCACTTCCACAAGGGCATGGATCATTACGACCAACTTTTTTCTCAACTCTTACAGTAGTGGTTACTTTTGGCTCTGAAGTTCTGCCTGCTTGTGACAGCAAGTCAGTTCGTTCCTCTTTATATCGGGCACTGTCAGAGCGTCGCGGTTTTTGCGCTTCCTTTACCTGTGAGGGCTCCTGTATTGGCAGGTTGGCTTTTACGATGAAGGCAGATATGTCAGAATTGATTTTCTGTATCAACTGCTTAAAGAGTTCGAATGATTCAAATTTGTAGATAAGTAATGGATCTTTCTGCTCATAGGTGGCATTTTGAACTGAGTTTCTCAATTCATCCATATCGCGAAGATGGTCCTTCCAATATTCATCAATTACTGCAAGTGTAACACCTTTTTCAATTGAGAGAGTTATTTCACGCCCTTTATCATAGTAAGCCTTCTTCAAATTAGCGACTACCTGCATAGCACGACGCCCATCGGTAATTGGAATGGCTATATTTTCGAATTGAGTTTGCTTTTCGTAAATATCGACTATTACAGGATAGGCTTTTTCGGCAAGTCGCTTACTTTTGCTTAGGTAACCTGCATAAACCTGATCGAACATCAGATCCGTGATGTCCTCTCTGTTTTTTCCGATGAAGTCGTCCTGAGAAATATTAGGTTCAGTGGCAAGAGTTTTCATCATTGCCAGTCGGAAACCGTCGAAATCACGATCATCCTGATAAGTTGTTACCAAGGTCTCACATACATCATAAATCATATTAGAAATATCGACGGCAAGACGTTCTCCATACAATGCGTGGCGGCGTTTTTTATAGACTACCTCACGCTGAGAGTTCATCACGTCGTCGTATTCAAGTAGTCTCTTACGTATTCCAAAGTTGTTTTCTTCAACTTTTCTTTGGGCGCGCTCGATGGATTTCGTAATCATAGAATGCTGAATTACTTCTCCTTCTTTTAATCCCAGTCTGTCCATTATACTGGCTATTCGGTCAGAGCCGAACATACGCATAAGATCGTCCTCAAGAGCTACAAAGAATTGCGAACTACCGGGGTCACCCTGACGACCGGCACGACCTCTTAACTGACGGTCAACCCTTCGTGATTCATGCCTTTCGGTACCGATGATTGCTAGTCCTCCTGCTTCCTTAACACCGGGTCCTAACTTAATGTCGGTTCCTCTACCTGCCATGTTGGTTGCAATTGTTACAGTTCCTGCCTGACCTGCTTCTGCAACTATATCAGCTTCTTTTTGATGCAATTTGGCATTAAGAACATTGTGCTTAATATTGCGTATTTTCAGCATTCGGCTCAACAGCTCGGATGTTTCAACCGAAGTAGTACCGACCAACACAGGACGTCCTTGCTTGATAAGGCTGTTTATCTCTTCGGCAACGGCATTGAATTTTTCCCTCTTTGTCTTAAAAACAAGATCCTCACGATCATGCCGGATTACTTGTCTGTTTGTAGGTATAACAACAACATCCAATTTATAAATATCCCAAAGTTCCCCTGCTTCAGTCTCAGCAGTACCGGTCATACCTGAGAGTTTGCGGTACATTCTGAAATAGTTCTGAAGGGTAACTGTAGCATAAGTTTGAGTAGCGGCTTCTACTTTAACGCTTTCCTTTGCTTCAATGGCCTGATGTAGTCCATCGCTGTAACGCCTTCCTTCAAGAATACGTCCGGTTTGCTCATCAACAATCTTTATTTTGTTGTCCATTACCACATACTCAACATCTTTTTCAAAGAGCGCGTATGCTTTAAGAAGTTGGTTGACGGTGTGCACGCGTTCTGATTTTATAGCATAATCACGCAGCAACTCTTCCTTTTTTTCTGATTTTTCAGCTTCCGAAAGCTTTAACCTTTCTAATTCTGCTATTTCAGCTCCGATATCAGGCAGGATATAGAATTTTGAATCCTGGTATGAGGTAGTTATAAGGTCAATTCCTTTTTCAGTAAGATCAACTGTATTGTGTTTTTCTTCAATTACAAAGAACAGCTCATCATCGATTAGATGCATATGCTTTTGCTGCTCTGCAAGATAAAAGTTCTCTGTTTTTTGCATCAGGGCTTTCATTCCCGGTTCACTCAGGAACTTAATTAATGCTTTGTTTTTCGGTAAGCCTCTGTATGCTCTGAACAACTGTTCGCCCCCTTTTTTCTCATTTTCGGAGCTCGGGTTCTCTGATAAAAGTGACTTAGATTCTGCTAAAAGTTTCGTTACAAGATTTCTTTGAGCTTCGTAAAGTTTCTTTATTTCGGGTTTAAGAGCTTCAAATTCCTGGTTATCTCCTTTTGGAGTTGGCCCTGAGATGATTAGAGGTGTTCTAGCGTCATCAATTAATACTGAGTCGACCTCATCGACAATTGCATAATTGTGTGGACGTTGAACCAGTTCATCAGGATTACTGGTCATGTTATCTCTAAGATAGTCGAAGCCGAATTCGTTATTCGTACCAAACGTTACATCTGCAAGATAAGCTTTTCTTCTGGCATCTGAATTTGGTTGATGCTTATCAATTGTATCAACTTTCAATCCATGAAACTCGTATAAGACTCCCATCCATTCAGAGTCACGACGAGCAAGGTAATCATTAACTGTAACCATATGCACACCTTTACCGGGGAGTGCGTTCAGATAAACAGGCAGTGTTGCAACAAGAGTTTTACCTTCACCGGTTGCCATTTCAGCTATTTTACCTTGATGCAGGACGATACCTCCGATTAATTGCACATCATAATGCACCATATCCCAGGTAATCGTATTCCCGCCGGCTATCCACTTATTATGAAAGTATGCTTTATCGCCCATAATCTGAACACTTTCTCTTGTTGCTGCTAGATCCCGGTCCATTTGCGTTGCCGTGACTTCAATAACTTCATTTTCCTTGAACCTTCGTGCGGTTTCTTTAACTACAGCAAAAGCTTCGGGTAGGATTTCATTGAGTACATTCTGAGTTATTTCATAATTCTCTTTGTCAAGCTTATCGATTTCTTCATAGACATGTTCTTTTTCATCCATATCCATGTCAGGCTCATTCTCAATCCGGTTCTTAAGATCTTGAATTGTTTGGTCTTTCTGAGATGTTGCCTTATATATTTTTTCTTTGAATTCAAGAGTTTTACCTCTTAATTCATCATTTGTTAATTTTTCTATGGAGGGATATATAGCTTTGATATTATTTACAATCGGTAAAATTGCACGAATATCTTTGTCGGACTTAGTTCCTAGAAATTTCTTTAAGAATGTAAACATGATAGTAGGTTTTTCAAGTCAGCAAATAACTAAAAGATACTTGTTATTTGTTGAAAACAGTATTATAGATGCAAAGTTAATTTAATTTATGGAAATTTAAGCAGGTGGTAATATAAAGGACTTGTAGTAAATTAAAAAAGCCGCATCGCGGCTTTTATTTAATATTCATCTTCATGAAAGAAGAAGTCCTCTTTAGAAGGGTAATCAGGCCAGAGATCTTCAATACTTTCATATACTTCTCCTTCATCCTCAATTTCCTGAAGGTTTTCGATCACCTCCATTGGTGCGCCGGAGCGGATACTGAAGTCGATCAATTCTTCTTTTGTTGCAGGCCATGGTGCATCTTCAAGCTTTGATGCAAGTTCTAGAGTCCAATACATAATTCCAAAAGAATTAGCGTTAAAATTTTTGCAAAAATAGTCTAATTTGCATCATATCCAAGAGATAAAATTTCTTGAATAAAATTATTTTTTCAATCCTCAAAAACTATGCCTAATATCTTGCATGCCAAGGAGTTTCATCTGCTCCTAAATCGTATGCAATTCTTCTTGCCAGAACGAAAAAATAGTCGGATAAGCGATTAAGATATTTAATAACTAGTTCGCCCTGGAATGTTTCAGGCGCTTTTTCAACCAATTTTATTGTTAATCTCTCAGCTCTTCGGCAAATACAGCGAGCTATATGGCAATAGGAAACTGTTGTATGACCTCCTGGAAGTATAAATGAACTGAGTGCGGGAAGTGTTTCATTCATTTTATCAATTTCAGTCTCCAGAAAAGTAATATCATCATCTATTAGCTTAGGAAGGGCTTTTAATTCAACTGACGGGTCGGCGGCCAATAAAGATTCAGCAGTGAAAACTCTATCCTGAATTTCAATCAGTGCATTTTTTAATTCCCAGTTTATTTGCTGATCCCTGATAAGTCCAACATACGAATTCAGTTCATCCAGTGTTCCATAGGCTTCAATTCGATCGTGATATTTTGGAACACGGGTTCCTCCAATAAGAGATGTTTGTCCCTTATCACCAGTTTTGGTATAAATTTTAAATTCGCCACTCATCCCGAAATAATTATTAGGTATTAATTGATTCTGTAACAATACAGAATTAATCAATGTTCAAAAGAATCAATTAGATTTGCTTGTATAGTAATCGATGGTGCGGATACTCTTGTTTAGTTCGTCAGATGCTACAAGACCATCTGATAATCTTATAATTCTATGTGCATGACGAGCAATATCTTCTTCATGAGTTACTAACACGATAGTATTGCCTTCTTTATGAATTTGTTCAATTAGACCCATAATCTCTATTGACGTGACAGAATCGAGATTCCCCGTGGGTTCATCAGCAAGAATAATAGAGGGCTTATTGACCATAGCACGGGCAATGGCAACTCTTTGTCTTTGTCCTCCTGATAGTTCATTGGGCTTGTGCTTTATTCTGTCGCTTAAGCTAACCTGTGCCAAAACCTCAGTAGCTCTATCTAATCTGTCGTGTCTGTTGAATCCTGCATAAATCATTGGCAGAGCAACATTCTCAAGGGCATTTAGACGAGGTAACAGGTTGAAGGTTTGAAATACGAATCCTATTTCTTTGTTTCTGATTTCAGCAAGGTCATCATCAAGTAACTTACTTACATCTTTTCCGTTGAGCCAATAGCTCCCACTGGAGGGGGTGTCTAAACAACCCAGAAGATTCATCAGAGTGGATTTCCCTGAGCCTGAAGGGCCCATCAGGGCAACAAATTCATTCTTGTTTATTGTTAGAGAAACACCCCTGAGTGCTCTAACGATTTCTGTGCCGACTTTAAAAAATCGGGTTATGTTATCTAAACGAATGACCTCCTGGTTCATGCAGTTTTTTTTATGAAACGGACAAATTTAACAATAATTGTCAGAACCTTAAAACAAAATCCTGCTTTGGTAAACCTTTATTGAAAAACACAAGTCCCATACTAAACAAATCGATTGTGATAGTAACCGAATCGTTCTTTTTAATCTCATTCCATGCATTTTCCATTTCTGATGACCAGTGAATGTCGTGGAAAATAAGAATACTATGCTCATTTAGCTTAGGAAGGAGAAGTGAGAAATATTTTAATGTTGGTTGATATGCATGATTACCATCAATAAATGCATAATTCACAATATCAAGTTTCCCAAGAACAGTAGGAAGCATTTTGTCAAAATTACCAATAATCACATTATATGTTTGGTTTTCAGAAAAATGTGAAATATTCTGTTCCGCATAAGATGCTATGGCAGCGCATCCTTCGAGGGTAATGAACATACTTTCGGGAGAAGCAGAAACCTGGTACATACTACTTATACCGAGTGACGAACCCATCTCAAGCATAATATCAGGTTTAAAGTACCTGACAATACGGTGTAACAACTGACCTTGTTTGGGAGAAATGCCTGTTCTTTTCGCAATATTTTTTACGCGTTCAATATATGTTGAATATCTTGTTCTTCCTGCGGAGGTTCCGAAATCTACAATTTCTATTTTATTCTTGTTATGCAATAGTTTTAATCTCTGCTCTTCAATTAGATCATATTGAACGTAGTTAATTTTATCCTCCATGACTTTTGTGATAAAGTCATAGACAAAAGGGGAGTGAACGCTATATTTAGTCTTGCTCCTGATAATATACCTTAAGTAGTTAAATGCTTGACTAATCACTTGGTTCATATTAATACTGAATTAGTATCCCCAGTTTTCGCGGTCTAAACTTCTATATTGAATTGCTTCAGCAATGTGTTCCGGACAAATATTCTCTTTGGAGTCAAGATCTGCAATTGTGCGGGAGACCTTAAGTATCCTGTCGTATGCTCTTGCAGAAAGATTAAGTTTATCCATAGCTTTTTTAAGCAATGCTAAACAATTCACATCTAAGGTACAATATTTTAATAGATATTTGGAACTCAATTGTGAATTTGAATGAATATTTTGCAGTTCCTTATACCTGTTTTCCTGAATAAGTCTTGCTTTAAGTACTCTTTCGCGAATTATATAACTATTCTCAGACGATTTCGTTTCTGCAAGTCGGGCAAATGGGACCGGAGTAACCTCAACATGAATATCTATTCTATCTAATAAGGGTCCAGAGATTTTGTTCAAATATCTCTGCACATCTCCGGGTTTACAAACACAAGGTTTATCAGGGTGGTTGTAAAAGCCACAGGGACATGGATTCATGGCTGCAATCAACATAAAATTGGCGGGAAATTCAACAGTCATTTTTGCTCTTGCAATTGTTACAAACCTATCTTCCATTGGTTGGCGAAGAACTTCAATTACACTGCGGTTGAATTCGGGTAGTTCATCAAGAAACAGCACCCCATTGTGAGCAAGACTTATCTCACCGGGATTTGGTATAGATCCACCTCCTAAAAGAGCACTGGATGATATTGTATGGTGAGGATTTCTAAATGGCCTTTCGGTGATAAGTGATGAGTTCTTATTCATCTTCCCCGCCACAGAATGTATTTTTGTTGTCTCAAGTGCTTCATATAAATTAAGTGGCGGTAATATTGATGGGATTCTCTTGGCTAGCATTGACTTTCCTGATCCCGGAGGACCTATCATCAAGCAATTATGTCCCCCTGCCGCTGATATTTCTAAAGCTCGTTTAATATTCTCCTGACCCTTTACATCTGAAAAGTCAAAGTCATAGTTACCCTGATTCGTATAAAATTCTTCACGGGTGTTTACAACAATAGGCTCAGCTGTTATTTTTCCTGTAAGAAAATCAATGACCTGCGAGATATCGTCCATTCCGTATACATCAAGGTCATTTACAATGGCAGCTTCTCTTGCATTCTGTTTTGGCAGTATAAATCCCTTGAAACCCTGCCGTCTGGCTTCAATGGCAATGGAAAGAGCTCCTTTAATAGGCTGTAGTCCACCATCAAGGGAAAGTTCTCCCATTATAACATAATTCCGAAGAACATCAGCAGGTATTTGTTGATTTGCTCCCAAGATTCCGATTGCAATAGTCAAATCATATGCTGTGCCTTCTTTACGAATATCGGCAGGAGAAAGGTTTACTATAATCTTTCTGCCGGGTATGCGGTAGCCATTGTTACGTAGTGCCGATTCTATTCTGAAATGACTCTCTTTGACAGTTGTATCAGGTAATCCAACCATAAAGAATTGAATTCCTGTTTCCATATTAATTTCTACTGTAATGATCGTTGCATTGATACCTTGTAATGCACTTCCAAATGTTTTAACAAGCATTTATATAGTATTGACAAGTTTTTGGGGCAGAAAGGTAGTAACAAAATGAGTTCTATTTAATGTTTGAACATTTTATCTTTGTACTAGTTATTGTGTGAGGTAATAGCAATATATAATGGAAAAACCTTCAAGTAAACAGGATGTAAAGTCACCATGCAGATTGGTTTGTCGTTTGAATGAGAGTGGTATGTGTGTGGGTTGTTTTCGTCTTCTTGATGAAATAGCTAATTGGGAAACTATGTCCAACGAAGAAAGGTTTGATGTTCTAAGAAAAGCACATCTCAGAATGCAATTGCAAAATATTCAAATATAGCCGGATCGTTAATTATCAGATAGAAAAGATTACAAGAAGTTATTTAAACTTTGGCAGGTTTATAACCCGATTTCTCTAAGATTTTCTGTGAATCTGTTTCATTAAGTAAATCAGGCAAACTTACATTATTGTTTTCCATATACTTCTTAATAATTCGCCAGCCAATCCAATGTCCCGTTCTTGCCGGTGATTCATTTGAGAATCCCGCAGTAAAAGGACCATCAGTCATAAACATGGTAAATGCTTTAGGATCAGAAGAGTAAAGTAATTGGTTTTCTATTATGAAACTCCAAAGGTGTGATTCATTTGATTCTACCCAATACATTTCCTTTTCGGTGTACTTAATTATTATCTCTTTCTTCTCATCAGGTAGCATTACTTCGGCAAAATATAAAGTTTTGCCTTGTTCAATCATAGCATCAAGTAAAGTAACATTTTCTTTTTGAGGTATATATGCCCAGCCTATTTCTTTAAAGCAATCTGATAAAATGTACTCTTTAGAAAGGCGGTTGATTATATAAACGGGCAGTCCCATCTGCACATATGGTTGATAATCTTTTCCAAGGTATAAATCAAGGCCTATTATTAGAGCAGAGTCACTATACTTAATTGGCATTCTAATGTCAAACCCTGAAATGTATGTATAGACATTAGGTACCTTTTTGCCAGGCATCTTACTTGAGAATATAGCAAATGCTTCTGTAAAGTCCTCATTCAACCACTGGAGATCAGGGAATTGCTCAAGTGTATAATTATATGTTTCCCTTATTTCCGGATCAGAAACGAAATCTTTAAGTTGTTGTATGCCATATTTTTCAGGCATTTCTTCTCCTAAGAAAACCTTGTATCGGGAATGTATTTTTTTTATACCCTCTTCAAATTTTGTCGTATCAATATTAAACAAATCAACCTCATAACGACTAATACTGCCAGAGGATTCACTCTCAGACTGATTCCGATTTTTTGTATTACAGGAAAATAAAAAGATGCTTAAGAGTAAGACGCTAATTACACGGATCATGCGAAATTCTTTTTGCTGTAAAGATACAGGTTATTGAAGAATTTTCCATCCTAAACTAACGGTAAACAGTCTGTTTTTAAGGTCATACAAATCGATCTTTGAATAGTCACCCATTCCAATTTCATATCGTAAATCGACTGTGAACATAAGCACATCGGCACCGGCTCCAAACTGTATTCCCCAGTTTGCTTTTCGCATGTCATTTTCAGTAATTGCTTCATCCCAGTTACTGGTTGTTAACTTCCGATCTAGTGCCAACGAAGCAACCGGACCTCCGAAAATTCTAACATTGGCAACATCAAGATTAATTAGTCTTACACCCAAAAGTACAGGTATGTCAATCGTTTTGAGCTTGATAACCTGCTCACTTGCCGGTCTGTTCTGGTTAACCAGCACTCCTGACCGATCCATAAAAAGTATTTCGGGCTGTACATAAACTCCCTGACCAATTCTGGCAAAGACACCCCAATGAAAAGTGCTCTTCGCTTCTTCCTTAATATCGTCAATATCGAGGGTATATTTTGAAAATGTGGCTCCTACTTTTGGGCCAAGTGAAAATCCATCTATCTGAGCAGATAATTGACTGCTGATAATTATCGTTGCTATACAAAGAATGAGTTTTTTCATAAGTTGAGTTTTCTAGTAACAAATTTAGGCACTTATCGCATTTAAGTTTACAAATTGCTCCATAATTATTGGAACTTGTATTATTTTTGCATATATTTACAACAATTGGAACCTGTTGTTGTCGTTTTATACATTTTAAATTCTAAAAAATTAGCAAAATGAGAACGAAATTTACTTTTATCAGCATAATTGCTATGCTTTTAGTTCTGTCACCTTGCAGAAGTAACGCTCAATACAGATCATTTATTTTGGGAATAAAGGCGGCTCCAACAATTAGTTGGTTGAAACCGATTGATAAGCATTATGACTCTGAAGGACTTAAGGTTGGATTTAATTGGGGTATCACTTCAGAGTTCTATTTTGCAAAGAATTATGCATTTGCTACAGGATTAAACTTTATTTATCATAATGGGAGCCTTTCATATCCTGATATGAGACAGAGCACGCAGGTTGCACTTAACAGGGATTATCGACTCAGGTATCTCGAAATACCGGCTGTCCTTAAAATGAAAACCAACGAAATGGGACCTTTTAGATATTATGGTCAGATCGGTCTGGGATTAGGTGTAAGAATGACCTCAAAAGCCCGTGACGAGTATAAAGTAGGAAATCAAACATTCCTTGATGACTTCGAGAATATAGACTCTCAAACAAGGCTATTTAAAGCTTCATTGATTATTGGTGCAGGCATTGAGTACCCGTTCGATAATAATACTTCCGCTATTTTTGGTATTAATTTCAATAACGGATTTACAAATGCTTTAAAAGGTGATAACGCTGTTATTGCAAATACAAAACACGAAGCCAGACCTAACTTTATTGAGTTTAGCCTTGGTCTGATGTTCTGATTCTTTTATCCTTTATTACATATACTTTATGAAGATTGCATTGCTTCAGAATAATTTCCTGATTGGGGACTTATATCATAACAAACAAATTATACTGGAGGGTATTGAAAAGTCAAAGAAAGCCGGAGCTGATCTTGCTATTTTCCCCGAGCTGGCTTTAACCGGTTATCCTCCATTAGACCTCCTTAACTACAAGGATTTCGTTAAGACGTGTGAGAATTTAATTTCAGAAATTGCCACTCATTGTGTTGAAATTGCTGCCGTAATAGGAGCTCCATCTTTCAATAATACAGGAAGTGGTAAACCACTATTTAACTCTGCATGGTTTCTGAATGATGGGCGGGTTGGTTTTATTGCAAATAAGTCACTGCTTCCTAACTACGATGTTTTTGATGAGTACAGATATTTTGAGCCCTCTAAAGAAATTGGATGTGTGCATTACAAGGGATTGAAATTAGCACTTACAATATGCGAAGACATCTGGAATGTGGCTGAAATTCCGTTGTATTCCAATTCTCCTGTTGATGAACTCCTGAAAGAAGATCCTGATCTTATAATAAACATAAGTGCTTCTCCTTTTCATTTTGATCAACCTGTTTTAAGAAAGGAAGTAATAAGGAGTGTTGCTAAGAAATCAAAGAAGCCTGTCATATATGTTAACCAGATTGGAGCTCAGACGGAACTTATTTTTGATGGGAATTCAATGGTGTGCGACTCTCAAGGTAACATCCGTGAGCAACTAAGCTTCTTTAATGATGATTTTAAAATTGTTGATAGTCAGAGCTTATTATCTCAAGCTGATTCTATTGATGTTTGGCAGACACCTCCATCAATTAAGCATATACATGATGCTTTAATTCTGGGAATAAGGGATTATTTCTCAAAGATGGGACTAAAAAAGGCAATATTAGGTTTAAGTGGAGGTATTGACTCAGCTGTAACGTTAGTATTGGCCTGTGAAGCTTTAGGTCCTGAGAACGTAATGGGGATATTGCTACCATCTGAGTTTTCTTCATCGCATTCCATAACTGATGCATTGCAATTAGCTGAGAATTTGGGATGTATGTATGAGCAAATTTCAATAGCGGCTATCGTTGATGCGGTTAATAAATCAGTTCATCCGTATTTTACTGGTTTAAAGCCTGATGTAACAGAAGAGAATATCCAGGCACGATCAAGAGCTATCGTATTGATGTCTTTTGCTAATAAATTCGGTTACGTTCTACTCAATACAAGTAATAAAAGTGAAGCAGCTGTTGGCTACGGAACTCTTTATGGCGATATGTGTGGTGGTATTTCCGTATTAGGCGACCTTTATAAAACTGATGTATACAAGCTGGCAGAGTATATCAATAGAGATAAAGTAATAATTCCTGTTAATTCAATAACTAAACCTCCATCAGCAGAATTAAGCCCGGATCAAAAAGATAGTGATTCATTACCTGATTATGGGATTTTGGATCAGGTCTTGTATGCATATATTGAAATGAAAAGAAGCCCTGCAGAATTGATTCTGATGGGCTTCGATGAAAAATTGGTTGTGCGTGTGACACAAATGGTTAACAAGAATGAATGGAAACGTTTCCAAACACCTCCCATTCTAAGAATATCTTCAAAGGCATTTGGAATGGGTCGACGCATGCCGATTGTTGCTCGTTTTAATTATTAAAAAACGAGTAGTAAATTAAGAATTGAATTTAAAAATTTAAGGCTTCAACGGCTTTTATTTCCGGGATAGCTCTTCTCATCGTTTCTTCAACTCCGTTCTTAAGTGTCATCTGGCTATAAGGGCATGATCCGCATGAACCTTGAAGTTCAACGTTGACAACATTATCCTCAGTTAATTCAATGAATTGAATATCTCCACCATCAGCCTGTAGGTAAGGCCTTAATTGTTCTATAACATTCTTAACTTTTGAAGTTAATTCTAAACGGTCCATAGACATTATTGATTTTATTTCTTTTTAAGTATTTCTATATAGATTAGCGATTCATTTCAACAGGTTTTGTTGGTGCCATCACTGTATTACGAATTGATATTTGTTGAGCTGTTTTAACAGCAAGCTCTTTAAAGGCAACTGAAACCGGCGAATTATCAGCCAATGCGATCGGATAGCCATAGTCTCCCGATTCTCTTATTCCCTGTACTATAGGGATCTGACCTAATAATGGTATTTTATATTCTTCGGCAAGTTTCTTTCCTCCTTCTTGTCCAAAGATATAATACTTATTTTCAGGTAGTTCTTCAGGCGTAAACCATGACATGTTTTCGATTAATCCAAGGATTGGAACATTTATGTTTTCTTGGGTAAACATGCCAACTGCCTTCCTTGCATCAGCGAGTGCAACCTCCTGAGGCGTTGTAACTATTGCAACTCCTGTAACAGAAAGATTCTGTACAATAGTTAAGTGTATGTCGCCTGTTCCTGGAGGCATATCAAGGACAAGATAATCAAGTTCACCCCAGTCAGCCTCTGTAAATAGTTGGGTTAGTGCATTTGAAGCCATGGGGCCTCTCCATACTAAAGCTTTATCGGGATCAACGAAGAATCCAATTGATAAAATCTTTATTCCATATTTCTCAATCGGCTTAACTAATACCTTCCCATCTTTTTCTATTGCAACAGGTTTGGTGTTCATTTCATCGAACATTAATGGAACACTTGGCCCATATATGTCTGCATCAACTAAACCAACTGAAGCTCCTGTACGCCCAAGGGCGACAGCCAGGTTAGCGGCTATAGTTGACTTTCCGACTCCACCTTTGCCTGAAGCAACAGCAATTACATTCTTTACTCCCTTTAACATTTGTTCGCCCGATCTTCTGCTGTTTACTCTGGATGTCATTTCAGGTATTACTTCAGCTTCAGCATCAACCAGCTTGTGAATTGCGTCTATGCAGTCCTGTTTAATTTTGTTCTTAAGAGGGCATGCAGGGGTTGTTAATACAACTTTAAATGTTATAGTGTTACCTGAGAAATTTACGTCCTCAATCATATTGAGAGTTACGAGGTCTTTACCAAGGTCAGGGTCGTAAACAGTTCGTAATGCATTGAGGATAACGTCTTTAGAATATTCCATATCAAGAAATAATTAGCCTTATTTAGATTGTGTAAAGATAGTGGTTTTTTAGTTTACTGTTAAAATTTAAAATTTTCCGGATAGCAATGGTTTAAAAATCTCTGTCAAGTTCAATAGGGTCCCAAAACACCTCGGTGAAGTTTGCTATTTGATCATTTTCAATTTTTATTCCCTCGCTTTCCAGAAGTTGCTGCATTATGTTTGTTCCTCCGAAGTGGCGTTTCCCTGTCAATAGTCCATTTCTGTTTACTACTCTGTGAGCTGGTATACTTTGAAGAGAGTTGTGTGATGAGTTCATTGCCCATCCTACCATTCGTGATGAACCTGCAGTACCAAGATATCTTGCAATCGCACCATAACTTGTTACACGTCCATAAGGTATTTTCTTGACTACTTCATAGACCTTAAAGAAAAACGAATCATCTCCTTTCATATCTGAACCAGATTAGGTAAACAGAAGTTAAATCCTGAATCGCAAGTATTTTATAGGTATTCCCTGCTGAAGAAAGATATTCTCATAATGTGTTTGAGTAAGCATCACGTCATCCTGTAGATTGCTATTGTACAAGTCGAAAGTATGAAATAAAAGTTCCATACTCTGGTCAGCAATTGTCGATAGAGTGAAATTGAAGAAGTCCTGGTTATCAGTTTTGAGGTGTATTATGCTCCCGGGCTTTAAGAATGTTTTAAATCTATTTAAGAACATGGGTGATGTTAACCGTTTGCGGGCTTTAGAAGGTTGAGGATCAGGAAAGGTAATCCAAATCCCTGATACTTCGTTTTCAGCAAACAAACCTTCAATCTGATCTATTCGTGTTCTAACGAAAGCAGCGTTCTTAACATTATTTTCGAAAGTGGTTTTTGCACCACGCCACATTCTGGCACCTTTTATATCAATTCCAATGAAGTTTATTTCTGGATATTGCTCAGAAAGTGCTACTATATACTCACCTTTTCCACAGCCCAATTCTAAAATAATAGGGTTGTCGTTACAAAAATATTCAGACCACTTACCTTTAAGATGAAATCCTTGCTGAATATCCTCAAAAGAGAGTTGAAACATATGGGGAAACGTTGCATTTTCTGCAAAACGCGCATGTTTCTTTTTAGGCATTTTAAAAAAGTTTAGTTGGTTTTTTCAAGCAACCATGCTTCAGGAAACTCAACTTGCTGTACTTCTGCAAGCTTCAAATTGGCGGATTCTTTTGTTGTGAAATGAGCCAGGCTGACAATGTGCAGCTTCTTGCTGTTTTGACCAACCAAACTTGCATCGAAACCTTTCTTTTTCAGGTCAATTACAAGTCTTTCCGCATTTTCTGGAATGCTGAATGCTCCCGCTATAATATAATATGATGTTGTATTTTCAACTACAGATGATTTAGGAATTTCAGAAGTTACCCTTGAGCTACTTTCTGCTGCCACAGATATGCCTGAACCACTTTTGCCCTCAAAGCTTATAGTTTTCTTTACAGGTTGTGCAGGAATATTAATAGTTTTCTCAGTTGTTGAAAACACACCTGCATAATTATTCTGAATAGTGTTAATTGTTTCAGAATTAAATGTTGACCATAAAGCAATCGCTGCAACAGGTACTAATACCGCGGCCCACCGCATAGTCTTCCTTATTGCAGGTTGATTTATACCGGCCAAGGATTTCTCATTTGTCCGTGAAACAGGGTGGAAATCGAATTTAGGTAATCCAAAAGAATCACCTAAATAATTTATATTGCTTACTGGCTCAAACTCGATGTTGTTTTCTTTATTAAGTTTGAGAGTACCAATGTTTTCGATATTGACAAATTCTCCTCTCAGCAAGGAAATCCTTATACTGAGAACAAGCGATTCAACAATTTTACCAGCCTGATTATAGTCAACTCCCAGATACCGTACATAAGAATTTAAAAGTACTCCATCATTATGTATCAATGCGGAATTGAAAGAAATTCTTTTTGAAGGAGGGCTAAAGATATGATGGGTAGGATGAATTGCAGCAGATTTATAATTAGTAATGAATCCCCCTAAACCGGGAATTATCACACAATCATTTTCATACAACAGATTTCCTATCTGGAGAGCTAGTGTTTTCATGCTATGGTTCATTCGGTGCTAAGATACAGCCATACCTGCATTTTAACAAGTAATGTTAATAAGTTTTGATAAATCATCAGGGGTGTCAATTCCAATTGTCTCAATATCAGTAACCATAGTGTGGATCGTGTACCCATTATAAAGCCATCTGAGTTGTTCTAATGATTCGGCTTTTTCAACAGGCGAAATCTTAAGTGCGGTTATTTCATTGAGTGTATCTGTCTTGTAACCATATATACCAATATGTTTATAGAACACATGCTCGTCTAGCCAATTGTCTGAGATAGTGTTTCTGACATAGGGTATGGGAGATCGGCTGAAATACAATGCTTTACCACGACCATCAACAACTACTTTTACAACATTTGGGTTAAATAAATCTTCAGCATTTTCCATTCTTTTTATTAGTGTACCAATCTCTGCACCCGGATTCTCAAATATGCTGATCACTCTTTCAATCTGTGTTGGTTGAATAAATGGCTCGTCACCCTGGATATTAATTGCGATATCAAAGACTTCGTTATTATTTTTAAGTCTTTCTATTACTTCTGCTATTCGGTCAGTACCCGATGGGTGATTAGCCGAAGTTAGCATCACCCTTCCACCAAATGACTTTACGTGGTCAAAAATCCTTTGATCGTCGGTTGCAACTATTACACTTTTCAACTTTGTAGTAAGGGACGCTTGTCTGTATACCCGTTCAACCATACTGATGCCATTTATTTTGGTCAGAGGTTTTCCGGGAAACCGGGTTGATGAATATCGGGCAGGTATTACACCAATAGCAGTAATATCAGAAAAGTCCATTTATTTCTGCGTTTATTCTTTCGATGATGCTTGACAGGTCCTCTGGTTTCTCTGAGAAGTTCAAACTATCTACTTCAACAATCAGCAACTTGCCAAGGTTATACTTTTCGATCCATGCTTCATATCTATCATTCAAACTTTTCAGATAGTCAAGTCGTATTGAATTTTCGTAATCCCTGCCTCTTTTCTGAATCTGGTTTACCAAAGTTGGAACACTTGCCCTCAGATATATCAAAAGATCCGGTGGTTGTACAAAAGAACTCATCAACTCGAACAATGATACATAGTTATCATAGTCACGTGTTGTCATGAGTGTCATTGAATGTAGATTGGCTGCAAAAATGTATGCATCCTCATAAATAGTTCTGTCCTGTACAACAGTTTTCCCACTTTTTCTGATATCAACAATCTGACGAAATCTACTGTTCAGAAAGTAAATCTGTAAGTTGAACGACCACCTTTGCATATCTTCATAGAATGCAGGCAGATAAGGATTGGTTTCTACATCCTCAAAATGCGGTTGCCAACCAAAATGTTTTGCCAGCAATCCTGTTAATGTTGTTTTCCCGGAGCCTATATTTCCGGCAATGGCAATATGCATAATTGTTATAAATTATTATTAACACTTAGGAATCTATCAAACAAAGATAATCAATTGCGTTATATAGAATCATCGTTAGGTAGCAGTTGATAGAGAAAAACTAAATCTATTTTCTATGATGCTCTACCACAAGAATTTCTTCAACAATTTTACGATTATTCGACAATAGGGGAACTTTATATTGCCCTCCAAGGCGGTTGTTATCTTTAAGCCAATGATAGAATGTTCCTTTTGATAAAACCCTTACGATAGGTAACCCAAGGACCATATTCTGATACCTCTTTGCTTCATAATCAGAATTCAAAGCTTTAAGAGCGTTATCCAATACTTCTGTAAAATATGAGATGTTATCCGGCTCATTTTCGAATTCAATCAACCACTCATGTGCTCCACTTGTATTATTAGTAAAGTAAATTGGAGCGGCAGTAAATTCGTTAACGATGGACTTTGTCTTTTCGCAGGCTATATTTATAGCTTTCACCGCATTATCAACTATTAATTCTTCACCAAATGCATTGATAAAATTGCGGGTTCTTCCTGTGATTTTTATTCTGTATGGGCAAGTAGAAGTAAAAGTTATTGTATCTCCTATCTGGTACCTCCAAAGGCCTGAATTGGTTGTTATGACCATTGCGTAGTTAACACCAACAAGGACCTCACTAAGTGGGATAGCATTTTTTGAAGACTGTCCAGTTTCGCTTAAGGGAATAAACTCATAGAAGATCCCATAGTCAAGCATAAGCAACATATCATCTTTATCAAACTGGTCCTGAATCCCAAAAAAGCCTTCTGAAGCATTATAAGTCTCAAGATAATGCACGTTGTTACCAAGTATCTGGTCAAATTGCTGTCGATATGGAAGGAAGCTTACTCCGCCATGAACAAATAATTCAAGGTTAGGCCATACTTCTGAAATACTATTTCTGCCGGTTATTTCAAGTATTCTTTTTAATAGTACCAATGTCCATGAAGGGACACCTGTTATATTAGTGACATTCTGTTTTATTGTGACTTCTGCAATTTTCTCTATTTTCTTTTCCCATTCGTTCATCAGAGCTATAGAAAGTTCCGGAGTTCTCATGAGTTCAATCCATGATGGCAGATTTTCCATAATTATTGCAGAAACATCCCCAACATAAGTTCCTATGTCCGGATTATCGGAAATGTGTGTTCCTCCCATTCCTAGAAATTGCCCGGAGAAGATTTTTGTATCTTCGTTCAGATTGCAATATATCGAAAGAAGATCTTTCCCACCCTTAAAGTGGCATTCGTCTAAAGCTTCCTGACTTACAGGGATAAACTTACTTTTATCACTGGTGGTGCCTGAGGATTTGGCAAACCATTTGATCTCTGAATTCCATAATAAATATTGCTCCCCTTTTCTTAACCTTTCTATATATGGATTCAGATCCTCATATTCTGATATTTCCACCCTTTCGGTGAACTGGTTATAATTATTAATTGAATCATAGCCATGTATTTTGCCCCATTCTGTTTGCTTTCCGGCTGCAATCAATTTCCTGAACCATTCTTCTTGTACGTCATGGGGATACTTCATAAATAGTTCAATCTGATGCATTCGCTTCTTCATGAACCAGGAAATCATTGAATTAAGGATAGTCATATATATTGTCTTGCCGGCAAAGTTAAATTAAAACCATGAAAAAGTGCGTCTGGTTTTTTGAAAGGTAATTTTATTACATTTGTGTTGAAGGCTTAAGCAATATGATAGTTTTTCCAAATGCTAAAATAAATCTCGGATTAAGAATTATTGAGAAACGCAAAGACGGGTATCATAATATTGAAAGTTACATGGTACCGGTTGCTTTTTATGATGTTCTGGAAATTGTGCCTTCTGAAAATGGTTTCTCCTTTAATTCTTCAGGAATAAAATTAGATTCATCATCCAGACATAATCTATGTGTACGGGCTTACGATCTGATGAAGAGAAATTATCCAATTAAACCTGTTAGGATTTATTTACATAAACTAATACCTGCCGGATCCGGCTTGGGCGGAGGTTCTTCAAATGCTACTTTTACTCTCGGCTTGTTGCGAAGAATATTTGATCTTAAATTTTGCAATAATGAACTTGAGGATCTGGCAATAATGCTTGGAAGCGATTGCCCATTCTTTGTTATTAATAAGCCACAGGAAATTAACAATATTGGGATTACAACACGTAATTTCCTCCCATTACCTGATTTTGATATTGTTATAGTTACACCTGGTTTTAATATTTCAACGGCCGAAGCATACAGTAATGTGAAACCTTCTGGTAAGAGTATTCCCACTCCTAAGGATTTGATCGGCAATTTTGATAAATGGCCTGGTCTACTTTTTAATGACTTTGAGGATTATGCTTTTGGGCTATTCCCAATCCTGGCTGATATTAAGAGGAAATTGTATGAGATGGGTGCTTTTTATGCTTCAATGAGTGGCAGTGGTTCAGCTATTTACGGCTTATTTAAACAAAGACCTACAAATATGGATTTGCTTAAAGGATTTAGCTATCGCTTAACAAAGATTATTGGAGCAGTATAAGTAAAAAGCCCTTCAGTCTACTTGGGTGCAATTCTTAATAAATATAATGCCAGCAATCCAAAGCTTATATTTGGAATCCACACTGCTATTATCGGGGGTAGGTTACTAAACGTTGCAAATACCGTGGTTACCTGCATGAATAATATGAATGCAAAACAGATTGTTATTCCTATTCCCAGGTTCAGACCCATTCCACCTCTTACTTTTCTTGAAGAAAGTGAAACCCCAATTACTGTTAAAATGATTGTTGCAAAAGGAAAAGCAGTCCGTGAATGCTTTTCAACCTGAAACTTTAACAAATTGCCTGAGCCTCTTATTTTTTCCATTTCTATGAAATCGCGCAGTTCAAATAGGTCCATGTAAACGGCGTAATCTACATCCATATTAAAATCATCCGGAGTCAGGTTCAGGGCAGTGTCTATTGCGGCTCCTCTGGTTATTTTCTCTCCTTTTTCAGAAATATCGCGTAATACATAATTTTCAACTGTCCATATGGATTTTATGCTATCCCATTTTAAATAGTCTCCCGTAAGCCTTGATTCCATTCCTTTTTCACCGAATTTCTCCAGTGAGAATTTAAAACCTGTGTTTTGAGCAGCATTAAAGCTCTCAACAAAAGCAAAGATTCCCGGATCTGTTTGTATGTGAAAATTGGTTTGCGTTCGGCTTTTATCATCCTTTAGGTATTTCTTTTGAAATGTTTGCATATTCTGACTGGTCGCAGGGATGACAAAGTTTGTTAAGAGAAATGACATCAATCCTAAAAATGAAGCCGCAATCAGGTAGGGTCGCAACAAACGTCTAAAGCTAACTCCACTGTTTAAAATGGCAATGATTTCTGTGTCACCTGCCATTTTAGAAGTGAAGAAAATAACAGCAATAAACGTGAAAAGAGCACTGAATTTATTAATGAAAAAAGGGATGAAATTTGCATAATATTCGAAAGCTATTGCATAAACCGATGGCTTTTTCTCAATGAAATCATCAATTCTTTCAGAAATGTCGAAAATTATGATGATAACCGACAATAAGGCAATAGCATAAAAGAAAGTTCCCAGAAATTTCCTGATTATGTAAATATCCAGTTTTTTCATTGTTTTGTTTTATAAACGTCTGCTTACTTTCTCAACCATAACATTTTTCCACGAGGCAAAAGTGCCATCAATAATTTTCTGTCTTGCAGTGTCAACAAGCCATAAATAGAATGCAAGATTATGCTGACTTGCTATCATTGGTCCCAGTATTTCATTTGAAGTAAAGAGATGTCGCAAATATGCCCGACTATAATTACTGTCAACAAAAGACAAGCCATTCGGATCAAGTTCAGAAAAGTCGTGCTTCCATTTTTCATTCTTGAGGTTTATTATGCCTTCTGATGTGAAAATCATACCATTTCTGCCATTACGTGTTGGCATAACACAGTCAAACATATCAATTCCCTGTGATATACCTTCGAGTATATTGGCGGGAGTACCTACTCCCATCAGGTAACGGGGTTTATCTTTTGGTAGTATGTCACACACAAGCTGTGTGAATTCATACATCATCTCAACGGGCTCGCCAACTGAAAGGCCTCCTATAGCATTTCCTTCAGCACCTACAGATGCTATTTTTTCAGCCGATTTTATTCTCAAATCCTTGTAGACACTACCCTGTACAATTGGAAACAATGTTTGGGAATAATTATAATGCCCCTCAGTTTCTTTAAATCGTGTAAGGCATCTGTCGAGCCATCTGTGAGTGAGTTCCATCGACAGTCGGGCATAGTTGTACTCACAGGGGTAAGGAGTACACTCATCGAAAGCCATCATAATATCTGCTCCGATAAGTCGCTGGATATCTACAACTCTTTCGGGCGAAAACAGATGCCTCGAACCATCAATATGTGATTGAAAAGTTACCCCATCCTCATGCATCTTCCGTCGGTCGGTTAAGGAATAAACCTGGTAACCACCACTATCTGTTAGTATTGGTCTGTCCCATCCGTTAAACTTATGGAGTCCGCCTGCTTCTCTAAGTATATCAGTGCCTGGACGGAGATATAGATGATAAGTATTCCCAAGTATTATGCGGGCATTAATGTCGGTTTTGACATCTTTAATATGAACAGCTTTAACTGAACCGGCCGTTCCAACAGGCATAAACACTGGAGTAGCAATTTCACCATGATCGGTAAATATTGTTCCCGCTCTGGCATTAGATTGTTTATCAGTTACTTCTAGATTGAAATTCATTAATATGTGGCAAAGTAAAAAAGAGGTGCAAAGGTAACGAATATACTGTAGAGAGTATATACACGACAAACCGGTTATTTTTATATCAAATCATTAAGACTTATAAATTCAATAGATTCACTAAAAGACATGCTTTTAGCACAAGCTGACAACTTATATTCCATGCCTAATGGATAAACCTTAAGGTAGTATCCATAAGTTTCATCATCAGGGACCAACTGCCATTCATCATTTTCGGCTTTTTTTACAGTAAATGTGCTCAGACTTTTGGTAAGTCCATGACCTGTGGTTTTTAAGAAACTCTCTTTCAGGGTCCATATTGTGAAAAACAGATTCTGTTTCTCAACATAATCAATAGCTGAATTGATAGTAGACTTTTCTGATTCCGAGAAGAATCGGTTTATCACACCATCGGGAACTTTTCTTATTTTTTCCACATCAACACCTACAGGGCATTTACCCACAATAACTACAACCCATTTGCCTGAGTGTGAAATGTTGAAATAAATACCATTTAATCCATCCGGATGTGGTTTCCCCTTATCTCCAATAACGAAACTTTCTACTGGCCATACACCGTTGGTTTCTTTTAAGGCATACCTTGCCAGGAGATCTCCTATAATATATCTCTGTGTATCATCCTTAAATCTGTATTTCGATGCTCTTTGGGCACTGGTCGGTGGCATTTTATTGATTAATGCCAACTCCAATGATTTAAAAGATTGTTCATCAACTAACTCACATGCAAAAAGCTTCACCATGCTACAAATAATACAATCAGGATGCAAAGTTAGCTTATTTTGCGGGCAAAAATTCTCACAACATCAGCAATGCCCTTGTGGAGTTCTCCTTCATGAAGATGAAGTTTAATGCTATGAAACTCAAGAATTTTTAATGCACTGAAGTCTTTTCTTATCTCTTCAGGATCATATAGCATATCAAGGTCTGATGGCCCACCACTTTTGTGATTTAACTGGCTTTTTGTGAAAGCTTCAAAGACAAGGCTTCCCCCGGGTTTTAATAGGTTGATTAGTTCCTCATGGACATTTTGTCTGAAAGATGAAGGCATATGGACATATATCAGCCCTATTGAAT
This sequence comes from uncultured Lentimicrobium sp., assembly GCA_964547915.1. Lineage (GTDB taxonomy): Bacteria > Bacteroidota > Bacteroidia > Bacteroidales > Lentimicrobiaceae > Lentimicrobium. The sequence goes on along the minus strand of CAZJPP010000001.1, from coordinate 126,448 downwards.
CAAATGAGTTTTCTTCTGCTCTGAAACACCTTAAATCTTTAACAAGGTATTCAAACTTTACACCCCGATCCTCCGCAAGTTTTAATGCTTTGGCTCTAGCTTCCATGCTGTGGTCAAATGCAGTTACATCCCATCCATTTGAAGCAGCCCAAACAGCATTTCTACCTTCTCCCTCGGCTGGTAATAATAATTTACCGGGTTTAAATATTTTTAATTTTTCAACAAACCATTCATTTGGTTCTTTGCCATAAACATAGTTTTCAACAGCGTACCTCTGATCCCATAAGTCAACCATAATAGTTCTTTTATTTTGAAGGTTCAAGTTACGAATTATTGAACCACCACTCACAAAAATATATATTTCTGGCAAACAATAACTTGAGTATGTATTTAATTCTCTTTTGTCATTCTCTTTTCGAACTTCCAAATTTATTTCCGGTCTGAGAGGAAGATTGCTAGCATAATGTGAATATTATAATGTCAGAATCTTTTAGGACAAAGTTGTCAACCAAAGGTCGGCGTACATCGTGATACTTTGTTGATAACTATAATTCTTAATATGGATAGGTTTGAATAATTTTGCGTGTTGAAATAGATAGTCATGAACTGGATCTTTACGCTGATTGATTCACCTTTCTTCCCGTTGGTAATTGTGCTGCTTGTGATTTTATTGGCACAACTTATATACTACTGGCTGGTATTTGGAAGGCTGGCATTTTATAACTCTGCCAAACGTAATTTTACTGATGCGCAACCACCTGTATCTGTTATTATATGCGCTAAGAATGAGTACCATAATCTGGTAAAGTTTTTACCAATAGTTCTCGAACAGAATTACCCTGAATTTGAAGTTATTGTGGTAAATGATGCATCTGACGATGATACATACTATTTGTTAAAAGAGCTTTCAGATAAATATAGCCATTTAAAGGTTGTGCATATTCGCGAAAACCTGAATTTCTTTACAGGCAAGAAGTTCCCGTTGTCGCTTGGAATAAAATCAGCAATCCATGAGAATTTATTGTTCACTGATGCTGATTGCTGTCCCGCCGGACCTGATTGGATAAGTTCAATGCAAAAGGCTTTTACCGATAAAACCGAGATTGTTTTAGGTTATGGTCCTTATTTTTCTCAGTCGGGCTTGCTTAACAAATTAATAAGATTTGACACTCTGCATGTTGCGATGCAATATATGGGAATGGCCTTATCAGGAAGTCCATACATGGGTGTGGGTCGAAATCTTGCTTACCACCGTTCTTTATTCTATAATGCAGGTGGCTTTATTAAACACTATAAACTAATCTCAGGTGACGACGATTTGTTTATTAATCAGGTGTCTAAGAAGGTAAATACGCGTGTGCAACCCGATCCTGCTGCATTTACTTACTCTAAGCCAAAACAAACCTTAGGCTCCTGGATACGACAAAAGAGACGTCATCTAACTACAGGCGGTTTCTATAAAAAGAAGCATAAATTCATTCTGGGCTTATTTTTTTTAACTCAGATTGCATTCTATGTCATACTGGGCTTCCTTGCGTTCTGTAAGTTTGAGCTTTGGTTATTAGGTGGTATCTTTCTTTTCAGGTTAATAAGCCAATTGATTATCTATAGAAAGATCATGGTAAAACTCAATGAAAAAGGATTTTTGTTGTGGATACCATTTTTTGAAATATTTTTAATGTTTATAAATCTCTGGTTGGGCTTTATCGGCATGTTTTCTAAAAAGACCCAATGGTAATCCGGAAATATATCTGATTTTATGAAAGAAATAGATTTTAAAGAATTAGTAAGAACAGGAATTCCTAACGAATTACCTCCTGCACCCGAATATGATAACTCTGTTAGTCATGCTCCTGTCAGGAAAGATATTTTATCTTTAGAAGAAAAAAAGCTTGCTGTCAGAAATGCTCTCCGTTACTTTAAACCGGAGTTTCATAAGATTCTTGCTGAGGAGTTTGCAAATGAGTTAAAGCAATATGGTCGCATTTATATGTACAGGTTCAGACCTGCGTATAAAATGTATGCCCGTTCAATCAACGAATATCCCGCCCGAAGCATTCAGGCAGCCGGTATTATGCTTATGATTCAGAATAATCTTGATCCCGCAGTAGCACAGCATCCTCACGAGTTAATAACCTATGGTGGAAACGGGGCAGTATTTCAAAACTGGGCGCAGTATCTGCTGACAATGAAATACTTATCTGAAATGACCGATGAGCAGACTTTGGTTATGTACTCGGGACACCCAATGGGATTATTCCCCTCACATAAAGATGCTCCCAGAGTTGTAGTTACAAATGGAATGGTTATTCCGAATTACTCAAAACCTGACCATTGGGAGAAGTTTAATGCAATGGGTGTCTCTCAATATGGTCAAATGACTGCAGGTTCATACATGTACATCGGACCTCAGGGGATTGTACATGGTACTACCATAACTATTCTGAATGCCGGAAGAAAAATTGCTTTAAAAGAAGGAAGGAATAGTAGTTCATTAGGAGGTAGGTTGTTCATAACAGCAGGATTAGGAGGAATGAGTGGTGCACAACCCAAAGCTGCAAATATTGCAGGAGTTGTAAGTATTACAGCTGAAGTTAATCCAATGGCTGCCAAAAAGCGACACTCTCAGGGTTGGGTTGATGAAATTACCGATGATGTTAACGAAGCCATTGATAGAGCATTGAATATGGTTTCTTCCGGAAAGGCTCACTCTATCGCATATCTGGGCAATGTTGTGGATTTATGGGAGCGACTTGCTGAAAGAAACATCCATGTCGATATGGGATCAGATCAAACGTCCCTTCATAATCCATGGGCAGGAGGCTATTACCCAGTCGGATTGTCTTTTGAAGAAGCAAACGATATTATGGCTCATCAACCTGAACTGTTTAAAGATAAAGTAAAAGAATCTCTGAGAAGGCAGGTTAACGCTATAAACACTCTGGCCGAAAGAGGAATGTACTTTTTTGATTATGGAAATGCATTTCTTCTTGAATCAGGTAGGGCAGGAGCTGATATTTTTAAGGCAGATGGCAAGTTCCGTTATCCAAGTTATGTACAGGACATTATGGGACCGATGTGTTTTGATTACGGATTTGGTCCATTCAGGTGGGTTTGCACATCTGGAAAACCTGAAGATCTCGATACCACTGACAAGTTGGCAATTAAGGTACTGGAAGAGATCGCATCTGATGCTCCGGATGAAATCAGCCAACAGCTGAAGGATAACATCCATTGGATAAGAGAAGCTAATAGTAACAAGCTTGTTGTAGGTTCTCAAGCCAGAATCCTGTATGCAGATTGCGAAGGTCGTGTAAAAATAGCCGATGCTTTTAATAAAGCTGTTGCTGATGGAAGAATCAGTGCACCGGTTGTATTGGGACGAGATCATCATGATGTGTCCGGTACAGATTCACCCTTCCGCGAAACTTCAAATATATACGATGGAAGTAGCTTCACAGCTGACATGGCAATCCAAAATGTTATTGGTGACTCATTCAGAGGTGCTACCTGGGTCTCAATTCATAATGGCGGAGGTGTTGGATGGGGTGAAGTAATTAACGGAGGTTTTGGAATGCTATTGGATGGTTCGGATGATAGTAGCCGCAGATTAAGATCAATGTTACATTGGGATGTTAACAACGGAATATCACGTAGATCATGGGCCAGAAATGAAGAGGCAATTTTTGCAATCAAAAGAGCTATGCAGAAAGAACCACTTCTAAAAGTTACACTTCCTAATTTGACAGACGATTCAATTTTAAATGACTGTTTCAGATAAAAATAAAAGGGCATTGAAAAATGCCCTTTTATTTTTGCTCATTATTTTGATTACTCAACAAATAAGTATCTAATGTCTGACAGTACTTTTATTGCCCTGTCAGAAAAGAAGTCCATAGCTGGAAATAACTGATAAGCTCCGGTTCCTTTTTCATCTTGTTTTACAAGAAGTAGTTCAGCTTGATCATTACGGTTAAATATTTCACTAACAGTAAAAACACCCCTGTATCCATCCATTCCTGCAGTTACTATCATTCCTTTTCTCAAAACTTCGCGGTTAAGTATGAGTTTATCTTTTAATAGTTCCTTTATCATTACACCGTTGAAAGGAGTAGTTGAATGGATTCCCATACCTCTGCCATAAAAAACAGTATTGTATTCAATGGTATTTTCAGGTTTCCATGATTGATCTATTGTTTCTGTCTTACTAAAGTTTGTTAAAGTGAATTTGGGTGAAAACATTTCAGCAGTACTTCGGTCAATATTGTACTCAACTTTTGCTGATTTAACAGTAATCTTAATAGGTTTTTCAATATTTCTTTCAGTATAAAGGTCACTTGAAACTACAAGTTTTGAATTCTCCGGTAAAATCCATAGGTCTTTGGTTTTAGAGGGGACTATTCTTCTGACCTTTGAAGCAATCAGTATCTGGTGTCTGTTTATCGGATAGTAAAGTTCGCCCCAGCTAAAGACCACCTTTTCTCCTTCGGCATTCTCCACTTCAACGTATAAGTCAATTATCGGTGGAAACTTTTCTGCATTTTCTTTCTTTAGAATAGCTTGATCCAAAATATCGTAGAGAGAATAACCCTCATATTGATATGCACCGATAAATTTTCCGTTCAGCTCATTCCATTGAGTTTCTTTAACAATTACCTGACGTAGTGGCAATGTATTGAAATTGACCGAGTACGGTTTCTCAATTTCGCCTGTTACTTCCAATGGCTGAACAGCAAGTTCAAACTGGGGAGCATCATCATAGAAGTCATTTGTTGAAGCGGGGTCAACAATGGTTGATCTTTGACTGCTTTGAGCAGCTAATAGATTAAAGATGCAAAAAGATGCAAAAAGTAGTGTAAGCTTTTTCATAATGCGACTAGAATGGTTTTACATAACGTTGGCAAATATAGCACAACATTCCTTATTCTTGTCTCATTAATTCTCTGAAGCTGTAATCAATATCTTTAATTCGCCTATTTCAACTTTATCTCCGGCGAAAAGCTTTTTTCTTTTTTGTTTTTCAGTATTCCCGTTTACAACTACTTCACCATCTGAAATAATTTGATTAGCAATACCTCCGGTTTCTGTTATACCAAGTAATTTAATCAGTTGGTTTAACTGAATATAGTCCTTACCCGATGACAGGGCGAATTCCATATGCGATTTATCGGTGTTGATCACTAATTATCTTGTCACCTGCATTTTATGGTAACTCTCACCATAGTTATTAGTGACAGAAATTACATAAATGCCAACAGGCCAGTTATCGGTGCTAATTTCTACTGAACCTTTAACTTTAGAAGTTTGATAAACAACCTGACCTGTTAAATTGGTAATCGAGATGTCAGAACTCTGCTGATCTGATGTTTCAATCGTAAAACGATCTGAAGCCGGATTCGGGAATATCTTAACGTCTTTATTAATATCAATAGTTTCAGTATTTACTGTTGATACTTCAAACTGAGCTGTAACATATGTTCCAAATGTAGTACCCTGCGCTATGATAGGATCACCTGATGGCGGAGCCAATCTGAACAATCCTGCACCATTTCCGCAGCATAGTCCATTTCCACCGGCATCATATATGTAGAAATCATAACAATCATCGGCAGAAATAGTAATTTCTTCATTAATCCATTCGCCGGTCTCTGTATAAGGTCCTCCGCTTGCAATGGTTTGCCCCTGACTGTTAGTAATTGCCCATGTGGTTTCTGCAGGGGCATTGTCAGTACGAATCCTTAGCTCAAGTGTTGATCCTACCTGGAAAGAAGGCGTGAATTCATGAACAAGAGTATCATTCTTTGTATAATCATCGTCACCTCCATTTAAAGTTTCAATATAAACTTCCAGATTATTATTTTCTTCAAGTGTGAAATCTATTTCTGGTAACAAAATACTCTCTGATTTGAGTAATGGCAAATTACCAGTCCAGTCATAATTAATGAATTCTCCATCATTGATGCGGTATTTAATAGCCATACTCTGGAGAACATTATTCCCATTATTACGTATTCTTATCTGTGGTCTAAAAGAAGTAAGACACATTTTTTCAGGCATATTTTCAACAGTGGTAATTTCAGCATCATTTTCATAAACTGCTTCTATTGGCTCTTCCTGCATATTACCTGCCTGGAACATTTCTTTTGACGTAGGATTCTGAAGATAACTTACAATACTTAATTGGTCAACGTTATAAACATTGGCCATTTTCCAGTAAGACTCTATTACAACATAGTCACCGGCCGACATAGGGGTTGGCAGTTCAATACCGGTTTTCGTAGGCAGCATTTTTTTAAATACATTGTAAAAATCCTTCTCACCATTAGATCCTGGCGCATTGTTGAAATGGATATGTTTTTCAATAACTCCCATATACGCTGACACTGGACCGGTAATATCTGCTGTGGCATGAACAAGCATAGTTACAAATATGGTATCATTTGAAATTCTTTGATTAATGCTCAATTCAAAAGGTGATGGGACCAGCAACCTCTCATTAATAATGTTCATGTTACTCCAACCTGTCGGAGCTCCAACATAATAGTCGCCTTCAACCGCTGATTGAGGCACATAATTGATTCCATAAAGACTTACTCTTGCAGCAACTTCCTGAGGGTTGTGAGCATTCATTGGATCTACCCCCGGCCAACTCGTATGAAAATTAATAATAGTGAACTTATCAGGGTGTTGAACCATCAAATTATGTATTGTAATATTTGGCTGAACGCATGGACCACATGATGCCTGAGTAAAGTGTTCAACCATAACTAACCTTTGTGATTGGGAGAAAACTATCAGGTTAGAAGTTATTAACAATAAGAGTAAACCTATTCTTTTCATATTGTGTATGTTATGTTTGTTTCTGGTCCGCTAAGATACTTTAATATTTAATGTGGCAAATATTGTTGATAAAAAAAGAATGTATATTAGTGCTGATCGAAGAAACTAATTATTTAATTTTGCCATCTGGAAACCATAAAATTATTCATTGATTTTATAGGAAGTTTAGCACGCTTTTTGTTGTATATTTGTGGATACTTAAACACAGCTTATGAAAAGAACCTTACTTTTAATTGCAACAGTGCTTTTTGTTACATCTTTAGCCGCACAGCCGTTCATTCTTAAAGAATTGAGTGGAAACGATATAACTAACGACACAGTTGACGTATACGGATTATCAACTGATATACCTCTGGCTTTTGAAATAGATGTAACCAATAATACAGATGTAGCACGCAATGTCGTTGTTCGCAAGGAGCATTTGGATATTCCTGAAGGAGTAACAGTTGTGATGTGCTGGTATTCTTGTTACTCGCCTGATACTTATTTAACTCCCGAGCCAATCATGGTTCAGTCAAACGAAACCAGAACTGAGTTTGTAGAGGATTTATATTTTCCGGAGGATACTTTTGGTACTTATATAGTCAAGCTTGTTTTCTTTGATCAGGAAAATACCAGAGACTCCAGTTATGTCGTTGTGAAACATCATATAGGTGGTGTTGGTATGGAAGATAAATCACCTGCTAAAACAGCTTACATTTCAAATGCTTATCCTAATCCTGCAGTTTCTACTGTGAACTTTGATATAACTTTACCTGAAAATGTTACTAATTCTAAGATTCAAATTAGTAATTTATTGGGAACTATAATTAAAGTGGTTGACGTACAACCTCAGGGAAATAGAGTAAGTGTTAATGTCAGTGATTTAAAGAATGGTGTATACTTTTACTCGTTGACTATAAATAATAATGCTACGATTACAAGAAAATTCGTAGTTAATCGTTAAGAGATTTACTAGTTTTACTTGGATTACTTGTTTAGCTTAATGTGCAGAAAGACCCCTTCTACGGGGTCTTTTTCATTTTATACATTGTATAATTAATGCTCCTTAAGCAGAATGGCCGGGATACTATTTCATTCTCCGCATTCACGGTTTAGGGCTACTCACTTCTGTAGTGTTACTAAACTAAATCTAATAGACATAGTAAACCAGATAAGCCCTCAGTAGCTCTCTAAACTCATTAAGTCTTAAAATAAAAACCTGTATTGTGATCAATACAGGTTTTTATTACAATAAGAAATTATTCTTCGTTATACATTAACCTCCACAGCTTCATTAACTATGCTGTAACCAAGGTTGCTTACTTTACTCTTTATTTCATTCACATAATCGCATTCTTCCCAGGCAAAGAGTTTGACCTTCTTAAATTTCCTGGTTTTCCCATTAATCGATTTCTCGTAGGTTACGTTCTTTTCATCATAATAAACCTCAACTTCGTAATCAGAGATTGGAGTACGCCCAAAATGTCCATATGTTGCAGTTGGTAGGTAAATGGGATTTCTAAGTTCAAATCTTTTAATAATGGCGTATGGGCGTAAATCAAAAATGCTTCCAACAAATTCTGCTATTTTGCTGTCTGAAACTATATTTCCATTTGCATCTCTGAGGTTTGATGAATTGTAAGTATTAATATAAAGTCCAACGGGTTGAGCTATTCCAATTGCATAAGCTATCTGAACCAGGACTTCATTTGCTACTCCGGCTGCAACAAGATTCTTGGCAATATGCCTTGCTGCATAAGCTGCAGAACGGTCAACTTTTGAAGGGTCTTTACCTGAAAATGCTCCACCTCCGTGGGCACCTTTACCACCATATGTGTCGACAATTATCTTTCTTCCGGTAAGTCCCGTGTCACCATGAGGACCTCCAATAACAAATTTGCCCGTTGGGTTAACATATAGTTTAAAATCATCCTTAAATAGCTTTTTAACATACTGTGGCTGATCTTCGAGTGATCGTGGAATTAAATACTCCTTTACATCTTTTGTGATCTTATCCTGCATAATCTTATCACGCATATCTTCTGGCAGGTTTGGATCAGCAAAGTCATCATGTTGTGTAGAAATAACAATTGTATCAATTCTAACTGCTCTGTTGTCATCATCATATTCAATGGTGACCTGAGATTTTGAATCGGGACGGAGATATGTCATGACTTTGCCTTCCTTCCTTATTTCGGCAAGTTTTTGAAGTAAAATATGTGCCAATTCGAGAGGCATTGGCATTTTATTCTCCATATCATTATTAGCATACCCGAACATCATACCTTGATCACCGGCTCCCTGGTCTTCGGGATTGATTTTATCAACACCGCGATTGATATCGTCAGATTGTTCGTGAATTGTAGATAAAATGCCACATGATTCTGCTTCGAACCGGTATTCATTCTTAGTATATCCTATCTTACTGATGGTTTTTCTAACGACATCTTGTATGTCGATATAACTGTTTGTGCGAACTTCTCCACTGCACATAGTAAGTCCCGTAGTAACTAATGTTTCACATGCAACTTTTGCATTAGGATCATTACGCAGAAATTCATCAAGAAGCGCATCGGATATCTGGTCAGCTACTTTATCCGGATGACCTTCTGATACAGATTCCGAAGTGAATAAATAAGCCATTTTAAATTTGAATTAAAAGAGTTAGTAAAGTAAATGATGAGATTTGATTAAAGGCAGGAAATTGCTTTAGCATTTTTTTACATGGTTGCAATCAATCAAATCTCTCCATCGCAAAATTCTTTTGCGTTGCAAAATTAGGAATAATTATGCAGATTATTCACCTAATGTGAAAATTTGTGATAATCAAAAATTTGTAATACCTGTTTTTTTCGAAGAGCTACTTTTTTGTAAGCTTTTGAAACACATTTTCTAATGAGCTCTCTTCCTTTTGCATTGATAATACTGTAAGGTTATGGTCAACGGCAAACTTGAAGATTGATTGTCTGATATCATTTTCTTTTTCAGCATCAAATTGCCAGATATTTTTTCCAATTGACCTTACCTTACTTACTCCCGGTATTTTTTGAAGAAGCTTTTGGTCGACATCAGTATCAAATTCTACTTTAACAACATTTGTTGCTCCAACAGCTAATTGAAGATGTTTAGGAGAATCATCAGCCACAATCTTACCTGAGTTTATAATTATGGCTCTGCTGCACATTGCTTCAACTTCCTGCATTATGTGAGTTGAAAGCACAACTGTCTTCTGTTTCCCTATCTCTATTATAAGATTACGAATTTCAACAAGCTGGTTAGGATCAAGTCCTGAAGTTGGCTCATCCAGTATCAAAACTTCAGGATCATGAATCAGAGCCATTGCTAATCCGACTCTTTGCTTATATCCTTTCGAAAGAGCACCAATCTTTTTTCTTTTTTCAGGATTAAGTCCAGTCAATTCCATTATTTCATCAATTCTCTGATGCTTATTGCTCCCGATATTATGCAGTCCTGCAACGAATTCCAGACATTCGCGGATATACATTTCAGTGTAAAGCGGGTTATTTTCAGGGAGATAACCAACTTTTTTCCTTATCTCCAGCGACTCTTCACGGATGTTATGACCATATACAGATACATCTCCCGAAGAAGGCGGTATGAAACAGGTTATTATTTTCATCAGAGTGGACTTTCCTGCTCCATTTGGGCCCAGGAGACCAACTACCTCACCGGGATTAATGATGAAATTAACATGATCAAGAGCTAATTGAGTGCCGTATCGCTTTGAAATATCTGAAACAATAATTGACATAATGGTAGTGTAGTTACAGGGGCAAAATTATATTATTTAACAACTGTCACGTGAATATCAGACAAAAAATCAGATAGTCATAATACCTGGCGCATTAAAAAGCCACTGTATATCATGTATTAGGTGGATAAGTTTCTAATCCGAATGATACTGTAAGACTTGAATATTGTTATAGATTTGTCGAAATAAGCTGCTTTGGAAACGCTGAATTTTTGTTTGAACATTTGTGGATCTCTTTCAAAAATAATTGTTTACAAATTTGTTAAATAGAAAATTTACTTCTACCTTTGCACCCCTTTTTAGAAGGTGGAAGCTGTATTGGAGGGCCGTAACCCAATAGTCGGATGAAGCATTTGAGAAAGGGATTGACCGAATTATCATAGTGTTCTCATGCCCGTGAATATTATTGATATGCTTGGTTTATTATTGTTTTTACAAGTTTAATTTTAAAACAAAATGGACACATTAAGTTATAAAACAATGTCGGCTACACCCGATAACATCCAAAAGAATTGGATATTGGTAGATGCAGACGGCCAGACACTCGGTAGATTATCGAGCAAAGTTGCGAATCTTCTCAGGGGTAAGTACAAAACCAATTATACACCCAACCTGGATTGCGGCGACTATGTAATAGTGGTAAACGCTGAAAAGATAAAGCTTACGGGCAAAAAGTTGAATGATAAAGTCTATGTTAGACACACAGGATATCCTGGAGGACAGCGTTTTGCAACACCATGGGAATTGTTACAGAAATTTCCTGAGCGTATTATAGAACACGCTGTACGGGGTATGCTTCCATCTAATAAGTTAGGCGATGCCATATACCGTAATTTGAAAGTTTACGTAGGCCCAGAGCATCCTCATCAGGCTCAGCAACCTCAATTGATTAATTTAAATTCGATAAAATAGTATGGAAGTGATCAACACTCTTGGCAGAAGAAAAACTGCTGTAGCCCGTATATATCTTAAAGATGGTAATGGAGCTATTACCGTAAATGGCAGGGATTATAAAGAATACTTTCCGACAGGAACATTACAATATATAGTGACTCAGTCACTTGAAATCGCTGAAGCCATTGGCAAATACGACATCAAGGTTAATCTTGAAGGTGGTGGTATTAATGGTCAGGCTGAAGCATTGAGATTAGCTATCTCTAAAGCGCTTTGCGAAATAAATCCGGAGTTTCGTCCCCCTCTCAAATCAAAAGGACTTCTCAGAAGAGATCCCCGTATGGTTGAAAGGAAAAAACCGGGACAGAAGAAAGCCCGTAAGAAATTCCAGTTCAGCAAGCGCTAATCACAATTGGTGTTTAGTATCTAAATCAACAGGACCTCTTTATTATTGCCTTCGGGCAATATTGAGCTACCGGTTGATTGCTTTTAACAGAATGTAAACAAATTAATAAACAATTAAATGACAAGAACAACATTTGATGAATTACTGGATGCCGGATCACATTTTGGGCATTTGAAACGTAAATGGAATCCTAATATGGCTCCTTATATTTTTATGGAGCGTAATGGCATTCATATTATCGACTTGTATAAAACCGTTGCTAAAATTGACGAAGCTGCTGCTGCAATGAAACAAATTACCAGATCAGGTAAGAAAGTTTTGTTTGTTGCTACTAAAAAGCAAGCAAAGGAAATCGTTGCAGAGCATGTAAAAAAAGTTGGCATGCCTTACGTTACTGAGCGTTGGCCTGGTGGAATGCTTACAAACTTTGCAACTATCCGTAAAGCTGTTCGTAAGATGTCTTCAATCGATCGTCTTATGACAAGTCCAAGTTTTGCTAATATTTCTAAACGTGAGCGCTTGCAAATTGAACGTGAAAGAGCAAAACTTGAAAAGAACTTAGGTTCAATTGCTGATTTAAGCCGCCTTCCGGCCGCTTTATTTGTAGTCGATATCATTAAAGAACATATTGCTATTGCCGAAGCCCGCAAACTTAATATACCTACGTTTGCTATAGTCGACACTAATTCAGATCCAAATCAGGTTGATTTTCCAATTCCTGCCAATGACGATGCTTCTAAATCTATCTCTCTTATCGTGGGAAAGATGGTTCAGGCTATTGAGGAAGGATTGATGGAACGTAAGATTGACCGCGATAAACGTGATGAAGAAAGAGGTGAAGACGCTCTTGGTAATAAGTTAGGTCGTAATTATGATCTCGATGAAGATGAGGATGAGGATACAATTGCAGGTAGAGAAAGACTGAGAGCAAAGCCTGTTGATGGTGAAGAAGGTGGAAATGAAGGTAAAGGTCGTAAACCACTTGCTCGTAAACCCCTTGGTAAAAAGCCGGGTGGACCACGTAAGTAATATCCGTTACTACTTTAACTAAATTTATTCAACAATTTAACCGAAACTATTTTATGGCAAATATTACTGCTGCAGACGTTAACAAGCTTCGCCAAATGACAGGCGCAGGTATGATGGACTGCAAAAAAGCTCTTCAGGAAAATGACGGTGATTTCGAAAAAGCAATTGATTATCTCCGTAAAAAAGGTCAGAAATTAGCTACTAAACGTGCTGACAAGGATGCTAACGAAGGAATTGTATTGGCTAGCACAAACGAAGCTCATAATTTTGGTGTGATCTTCATGCTTAATTGCGAAACCGATTTCGTGGCTAAGAATCAGGAGTTTGTTAATTTCACTAATTCATTAATGGCAAAAGCTATTGAAAGCATGCCAAAAAATGCTGAAGAATTCAATTCTCTTGATCTTAATGGTCGTTCAATAGCTGAGAATATTACTGAAATGGTTGGTAAGACAGGTGAGAAAATGGAATTAGCTCATTTCGATGTTATTTCTGCTCCTTCTGTATTCGCATACAACCACCCAGGTAATCGTTTAGCAACCCTCTTAGGTTTGAATAAGGCTGGTGTTGAAGGTCTTGATCAGGCCGGTCATGAAGTTGCAATGCAAATTGCTGCTATGGCACCTGTTGCTGTTGATAAAGATGATGTTCCTTCTGACGTTATTGAACGTGAAATTGAAATCGGAAAAGAACAAGCACGTGCTGAAGGAAAACCTGAGGAAATGATTGAAAAAATTGCTTTAGGTAAACTTAATAAGTTCTACAAAGAAAGCACCCTGCTGAATCAGGAATTTGTTAGAGATAACAAATTATCTGTGCGTGATTATCTCACAAAAGTTAGCAAGGATTTAACTGTCACTTCTTTCAAACGTTTTATGTTAGGTGCATAATCCGATAAATGAATAAAATAAAAGAGGCCATCATCAGATGGCCTCTTTTGTTTTTGTTTGTTGGATTCTTAATTCCTTTTATTTGCTTAAAATGTTTTTTACGATTAGTGCTATTGTTTTACTCTCAGCCTGTCCCGCAAGCCTCATATTAGCTTCATTAACTACTTTTCCCATATCCTTCATTGAAGATGCACCCATTTCAGTGATCAGTTTTGAGATGTATTCTGTCACCTGAGCTTCATCTAATTGAGAAGGAAGATATTGAGAAATAACATCAGCCTGAAATAATTCAACTGCTGCCAGATCATCCCTTTTTTGCTCTGTATATATAGCCGCTGTTTCTTTCCTCTGCTTAACTAACTTCTGAAGCATTTTAATCTCTGCATCTTTTGATACTTCTCCGGCACCTCCTTCACTTGTAAGAGCAAGCAACAGGGCTGATTTAACAGCCCGTAAAGCTTCAAGCTTTTCCTTCTCACGAGCAAGCATTGCCTTTTTTATATCATCATTAATTCTTTCAGTGAGTGTCATTTTGAATCAATTAATTAATCAACATTATCATGCAGGAATGAATTATTTTGCTTCATTTCCACACCTTTCTCATTTTTGATTAAAGTATACTTGGAGACTTCTGTTTCAGAGGACGGATTTGGTTCCCGGATTTCAACATTGCGGCGTAAATATGCAGGTTGCTTTTCCAGTTCCGACAATCCTTCGGCTGATTTCATCTTCATACTTCGTTCTTCCAGTTTTGCTATCCTATCCTTTACCATTTCTTCCTGCTTTACTTCACCTCTGAAAGTCTTAAGGAAGTCAAACCCTGCCTGTGCTTGTTTGGGTTGCGGTTTAGTAACCGGAACCTGTTGTTGGGTTTGATTTGGAATACTATCTGAAAGGTCAAATGTGAATATTCTTTGTGAATCAGATTCTTTCGGCAAATCTGCTTCCTGATTCAGAAGTTCAATAATAGGTTCCTCTTTTATCGGGGTTATAAGTTTCACTTCCTCAATGGGAGGAGCAGGTGTAATGTCTTTTACAATTTCAGGCTTTGGGGCATCTCCCAATACGTGAACTAACTTTTTCTCCGGCTCGGCATCAATTTTCCTATTTGAAAAACCGGTAGCGATTAAAGTAATACTGATCTTATCATCGAGATTGTCATCTGTTCCATTACCCCAGATAATATCAGCTGAAGATCCGGCTTCATGCTGAATATAGTCGGTAATTTCCATAACCTCATCGAGGGTAATTTCTTCTTTTCCTGAAGATATATATAAAAGGATATTGCTGGCTCCTCTTATGTTTGAATCATCAAGCAGGGGAGATGTAAGTGCCATTTGAACAGCTTCAAGTGCTCTGTTTTCTCCGCCAGCAATACCTGATCCCATAATAGCTTTGCCACTTTCTTTCATTACTGTTTTAACATCTTCAAAATCCACGTTGATGTAACCGGTTACAGTAATAATTTCGGCAATACCTTTAGCTGCGACAGTAAGAATATTGTCAGCTTTGTTGAATGCTTCTGAAAGTTTTAAATCACCTTCCAGTTCTCTCAATTTATCATTACAAATGATAAGAAGTGTATCAACAGATTTCTTTAGTTCCTCAACACCGGTCATGGCTTGTAACGTGCGCTTTCTTCCTTCAAAAGAGAATGGCAAAGTCACGATTCCGACAGTAAGAATACCAAGTTCCTTAGCGAGCGAAGCAATAACAGGTGCTGCACCTGTACCTGTACCACCACCCATTCCAGCAGTGATGAATACCATTTTTGTATTACTCTCGAGAATTTTTCTGAGGTTTTCAATATTTTCGGTAGCGGCATTACGAGCAACTTCAGGAATTGATCCTGCACCCAAACCTGTTTTCCCAAGCTGTACTTTTAAGGGAACTGGACTAGTTTCAAGTGCCTGACCATCAGTATTACATATAACAAAATCTACACCGCGGATTCCTTGTCTGAACATATGGGTAACCGCATTGCTTCCTCCACCTCCTACGCCAATAACCTTTATTATGGACGATTGATTTTTAGGCATTTCGAACTTTAACATTTCGGGCATATTTTGAAATTTAAATTTACTTGTTAAATGAGCTTTTTCGATACTAAATCATCGTTTTTTATTAACAGGTCAATTGTTAATATCTCTACTTTTCACCGTCCTCTTCGAAGAATTTCCTAACCTTATCGAGAAATGATTTTGATGGTTTTTTAGGTCTCGTTGGTTTGTCAGGTTTATCGTTTTTAGCAGCTTCTTTTTCATGTCGTTGCATTCCAATTATTACCAGGCCAATCCCTGTAGCATACATTGGGCTGGCCATTTCATCGGGTACACCGGGTGCAAGGTGTTCGTTAGGATAGCCAATTCTTGTATCCATACCGGTTATGAACTCTGTTAACTGAGTGATATGTTTTAATAAAGCTCCACCACCGGTAAGTACAATGCCTGCAATCAGTTTTTTTTCATAACCCGAGTTTTTAATCTCAAAATGAACGTGTTCAATGATTTCTTCCATTCGGGCCTGAATAATGCTTGCCAGATTCTTCAGCGTAATCTCCTTTGGTGGCCTGCCTCTGAGTCCTGGTATTGCTACTATTTCTTCGTCTCTGTTTTCACTTGCTAGTGATGAACCGAACTTCACTTTGAGGTCCTCTGCATGCTTTTTAATGATGTTGCATCCTTCCCTGATGTCTTCAGTTATTATGTCACCACCAAATGGAATAACAGCAGTGTGACGGATTATTCCATCCTGGAATATTGCTATGTCGGTTGTACCGCCACCAATATCCACAAGTGCTACTCCGGCTTCTTTTTCGTCCTCACTTAATACTGCCTCGGCTGATGCTAAAGGCTCAAGCATTAATGATTCTACCGTAAGACCTGCCTTTTCAACACATTTCAGGATATTTCTTGCTGCTATTGTTTGTCCGGTAATTATGTGAAAATTGGCTTCCAGGGTATGACCAAGCATCCCTTTGGGCTGTTTGATTCCGGTTTCACCATCAATAGTGTATTCCTGTGGAATAGCTTCAATAATTTCCTCACCCGGATTCATTGCCAACTTGTACATACTTTCAGTCAGATTGTCGATATCTTCCTGACTGATTTCTATATCGCTATTTGCCCTGATTGCTGAGCCACGGTATTGAATACTTTTTATATGCTGTCCGGCAATACCCACATTTACAGTGGCCAGGCTTGAATTCGATCGCCCTTCAGACTCTCTTACAGCAGCAATTATACTTTGAACTGTGTCTTCAATATTGGCGACTACACCTCGTTTAACGCCAATAGAATCAGAACGTCCAAATCCTAATATTTCAATTTTCCCATTTTCATTTTTCTGACCAACTATAGCTGCTATTTTGGTTGTTCCAATATCCAGGCCAACAATAATATCTGAAGATTCCATAACATTTTATTATTTAGAGCAAACAACTTGATTTTTATACTTGAGATTTATAGTCTTATAATTATTCAGTGCAAAATTCTTAATTCCTTCCTGATAAAACACCTTCAGGTTGTGAAGTTTTTGATTTATTTGCGATGTATCACCTAATATTATTAACTGGTTGCCAACTTTTGGTACTAGTTCAATTTCTTTCATTTCATTAAGATATATTTGTTCTACCAACGCATTGGTCAGCGAATCAGAGTGTATGGCCATTGCTGCTTTATGTATATAGCTTAAATCGCCCGTTAATCGCTGGTTTAGTGTATTTGTCCTGGAAGCTTTCTCTTTTACTGCCGGTATATTGTTTTTCCTGATAGAAATATTGCCGTTAGCAAAGACCAGTCTGACTGGGAAATCCTGATTAACAGGCATTAAATTCCCTGTTTTATCTAATATGTACTCATTGTTATCAATATCCATGATACGGGCAACCGGATCTCTTTGTTGAATAGCTGCTTTAACGACTCCATTAACAGAAACTGATAATGTTGCCTTTTTAACGTAAGGATTTGAATTGATAACTTTTTGCAATTTAGTCACAGGGATGTCTGTAATAAGCTGATCTTTTACTCTTATCCCTGATCTTGTTACCATGTTTCTGATAGTTGATTTCGTGATCAGAATTGGAGCACCATCATAGTCAATCTCAATTTCAAACATTGAGCACTTAAGTTCTTTCTGTTTTACATTGGCAAACACAAATAACGAAATCGCTCCTGAAGCAAGAATAATGAGAAAAATAATATTTAGTACCCTTTTCATGCCACGTAAATATTTCTTAAGTGAATATTTTCTCAATTTCGGGAACAAGCTGATCTATATCACCTGCGCCCAGAGTCAGTAAAATCTCAGGTTTGTTGTTATGTAAATATTCCAATACCTCTTTCTTTGACAGCAACAGTTTATTGTTCAAAGGAGTAATGTCGAGTAGCATCTTTGAAGAAACACCTTCAATTGGTAACTCACGAGCCGGATAAATATCCAGTAGTATGAGCGTATCAAGCATCGACAGGCTTTCGGCAAATTCAGTTGCGAAGTCTCTTGTTCGGGTGTAGAGATGAGGTTGAAAGATACCAGTTATTTTTTTCAATGGGTAAAGCTTTCGCACGGCCGTCAGGCAAGCTCTAAGTTCTTCAGGATGATGTGCATAATCATCAATGTACAGGAAATCAGGCCTGTTAATTATTCGATCAAATCTGCGTCTTACACCTTTAAAATTGTTGACTGATTGTACTATCTCTTCTGTTGAGACTCCACTTAACCAGGCTGCAGATGCAGCTGCCAGTGCGTTCTCAACATTAAACAAACCGGGTAACTCAGGTTTAAGGCCTCTTATTTCTTCCTGAGGAGTTTGAATAGTGAAATTGTAGAAACCATCAACTAACTTCAAATCTTTTATTGAGAAATCTGCATTTCCTGTAATAGAATAGTAATATGTTCTTCTTTCCGGCAATTTTAGCTTAAGTCCTGACTTTATAAGTAAAATGCCATCTTCTTTAACTTTAGAAGCAAATTGTGCGAAAGAATCCAGTAATTCTTTATGCGAACCATAAATATCAAGATGGTCAGCATCAGCTGAGGTAATTATGGCCAGAGTAGGATGAAGTTTCAGGAATGACCGGTCGAACTCATCGGCTTCAGTTACCATGAATTCGCTTTTATTGTTAAGCAGCAGATTTGAGTTGTAGTTTTTTGATATCCCTCCAAGAAATGCTGTACAACCTGCCTTTGATTGATACATAATATGTGCTAGCATCGTTGACACAGTAGTCTTACCATGTGTGCCTGCTACAGCCAGGGTCCTATGATCTGAAGAAATTATTTCCAATAACTCTGATCTTTTCAGGAGAGGTAATCCCAGTTCTTTAATTCTGATATATTCCTTTAAATCTGAAGGAATCGCCGGTGTATATACAACCAAATCGGCATCAGTTGGTATGTTTTCCGGTGAGTCCTGATAATGAATAGCTATTCCCTCATCAACAAGCGTTTTGGTAAGAACCGTTTGAGTTTTATCGTACCCTGAAACTTCAATACCGGCAGTATTAAGATACCTCGCTAATGAGCTCATTCCTATGCCCCCAATTCCAAGAAAATAAACCTTATTAAGGCGCTGAGTTATCATTTTTTTGTCTCCGGTTTAGAGGTAGCACAATTAATTACTATTCGTGCAATTCCAATTGCTGCATCAGGATATCCTAATTCCTTAATATTTTCTGATAGAATGTTCTGCAGGTTTTTATCAAGAGCCAATTTGATTGCTGATGATGTCAGGTCTTTATCGGCAGATCCGTCAGGTACCATTAAGGCAGCCTGATCATGGACAAGTGCCATTGCGTTACGGGTTTGATGATCTTCTGCAACATTAGGTGAAGGAACCAGAATACTTGGTTTCCCTCTCAGGCATAGTTCCGAAATTGCAATAGCTCCTGCTCTGGAAATGACCACATCAGCAGCTGTATATGCAAGATCCATTCTTTGAATGAACGACATAGGGGTGACATTCCCAACCCTTGCATCTTTAACTTTCTGGTTAGCTGTCTCAATAAAAGATTTACCTGTTTGCCAAAGTACCTGTATGCCCTCCCTGTCATAATCAGTTAAACTGTTAGCCATGACTTTATTAAGAGTGTATGCACCCAGACTACCACCCACTGAAAGGACAATCGGCTTATCAGGATTAAGTTCGAAGAAATTACAGGCTTCTTCTTTTGTTACTGTTGAAGAAAGTATTTCCTTTCTCACCGGGTTCCCGGTCATTATTATTTTTTCTTTAGGAAAGTATTTTTCCATACCGCTATAGGCAACACATATAAAATTAGCTTTGGATGCCAACAGCTTATTGGTCAGACCGGGATATGAATTTTGTTCCTGTAAAACAGTCGGGATACCAAGTCGCTCAGCAGCACGCAAAGTAGGGCCGCTGGCATATCCACCAACACCAACAACAACATTTGGATTAAATTCCTTAAGAATGCGTCGCGCTGCAATGGCACTATGAATGAGCTTGAATGGGAATGATAGGTTTTTTAGTGTTAAACTACGCTGTAAGCCACTAATCCATAAGCCTTTAATAGGATATCCGGCAGCAGGCACTTTATCCATTTCCATTCTACCTTTTGCGCCGATAAAAAGTATTTCTGCCTGAGGCTCCAGTTGCTTAATTGCATCTGCAATAGCTATTGCCGGAAAGATATGTCCTCCGGTACCACCTCCGCTTATTATTATCTTTAGTTTAGGCAATGGCATGCTCTTGTGTGTTAGGTTTCTCTTTAATTTCTTCTGATTGTATCTCGTCAACCTCGCGGCTTACGCTTAATATTATACCTATTGAAATACTTGTAAACCAAATTGATGAACCACCCATACTAACCAATGGCAAGGTTTGGCCTGTTACAGGCAATAGGTTAACAGCGACCATCATATTAACAATTGCCTGGAATACCAGGCTAAAGGCAAGTCCGAAACTTAGAAACGCTGCAAAGTTTCGTTGACTTTTTATTACAATTTTTACCGCTCTGAATAGCAGGATCAGGTAAAGCAGTACAACTACGGAACCACCAATTAAACCAAATTCTTCAATAATAATGGCATAAATGAAATCGGAATAGGGGTGTGGAAGGAAATTCTTTTGGATTGAATTTCCAGGCATCTTTCCTAAAACTCCACCATTGGCAATGGCAATTTTTGCTTGTTCTACCTGATAGTTTGCATCACTGTCTCCACCCTTGAAATTTTCAATTCTGTTTTGCCATGTGCCGAATCTCTTACTCAATTGAGGATAATTGACTGCCAGAATAATCAATAAAGCAAACGCAACGATCCCCGTTAAAACAAGCAATGTTAGGTATTTTAGCTTTACTCTGCCAACAAACATAAGTACCAGGCAAGTAGCGAAAATCATTGCTGCAGTTGAAAAATTAGAAGGCAGAATCAGCATTGTTATTACCAGTATCGGGATCATTATTGAAATAAATCCTTTCCTCAGATCTTCGATTTCTTCCTGCTTTTTAGCAAGCAATCGGGCTGTGTATATTATCAGGGCAATTTTTGCGAGATCAGAAGGCTGAAAAGTCATGTTTATCACCGGAAGTGTATACCACCTATTTGCTTCATTAATGTCTGTTCCGAAAAACAGTGTATATAGCAGTAGAGGAACCGAACCCCATAAAACGAACTGCGATAAACGCGCATAGTATTTGTAAGGGACCATATGTGCAAAGAACATTAGCACGAGGCCAAAAGCAAGGATACTGAAGTGCTTCAGTATGTAATGCTCAGTATTGCCACCCTGATATCTGTATGCAAGTGTCCCTGTTGAACTGTATACAGCAAGAATTGAAAAAATAGATAGAATGGCTACAACAGCCCAGATTACCCTGTCGCCTTTGATTTTTTTCCTTATCGTAATAGTTTCAGCCATTTATCTTTGAGAATTTATTTCATTATTAAAGGTTCAGTACGGCTTCTTTAAACTGGTTACCTCTGTCTTCAAAATTTTCAAACAGATCGAAACTTGCACAGCCTGGAGATAACAATACTGTATCTCCTTTTGCTGCTAACTCATAAGCATTCACGACAGCACTTTCAGCCGACATCGTTTGGACAATAACCGGTACTGTTTGTGAAAAGAAATCAATTAGTCTTGAGTTATTGATTCCAAGACAGACAATTGCTTTAACTTTCTCTTTAACTAGTTGATGGATCTTGGAATAGTCATTTCCATTGTCTATCCCACCGGCTATCCAGATAACCGGGTTTGTTGAACTCTCCAAAGCATACCAAACTGAGTTTATATTTGTAGCTTTTGAATCGTTAATAAACTTAATGCCATGGATATTAGCTACAAACTCAAGTCTGTGCTCAACATTTTGAAAGTCTGACAGGCACTCCCTAATTGACTCCTTCCTTAGTCCGATTAATTTAGCGCTTATAGAAGCAGCCATGTCATTATGTGATTGTACACCTGTGTTTGCTAATTCTTCTAGTGTCATGAGAGATATATTAAGTATATTTTATCTTATTTTCAATGTTATAATAGTAAAAACGGCAAGCATAATTCCGACTATGAAAAATCTGGTAACTATCTTTGGTTCTGAATATCCAAGTTTCTGATAATGATGATGTAATGGCGACATCAGGAAGATTCTTCTTCCCTCCCCGTACTTCCTCTTTGTATGCTTAAAATAAGCTACCTGCATTACAACTGATAAGTTCTCTGCGATAAAGATTCCACAAAGTATAGGCAGCAGTAGTTCTTTTCTTATCATGATAGCAAGCACTGCAATAATTCCTCCTATTGCCAGTGATCCTGTGTCACCCATGAAAACCTGTGCAGGATATGTATTATACCACAGGAATCCGGTACATGCACCAACAAATGCACTTACAAATATTGTCAGCTCCCCTGTATTGGGCAGATACATTATATTCAGATAATCGGCAAATACTATATTACCCGATACCCATGCAAGTATACCCAGTGTGACACCTGATATTGCGGAAGTCCCTGTTGCAAGGCCATCAATTCCATCCGTCAGGTTTGCTCCGTTAGATATTGCTGTAATTATGAATATTACGATTGGAATGAAGATCAGGTATGCGTAATTACGTGCTTTTTCTCCAAAAGGTTTTAAAAGAATGGAATAGTCAAACTCATTGTTTTTTACGAAAGGGATTGTTGTTTTTGTTGATTTTACATCCACTTTTGAGAATCTGCTGGAATGATCAGGTAATCTTTCAAACTCACTCAATTGGGTTGTTGACCTGGTATTCGTTTGTTGAATCTTCTCCCTGATAACAACATCATCATTAAAATAGAGAGTTAGAGCTACAACCAAACCGATAAAGATCTGTCCGAAAACTTTGAATTTTGCTGCAAGTCCCTTTTTCTCTTTCTTAAACACTTTAATGTAATCATCGAGGAACCCAATGAATCCAAGCCACAATGTTGTAAAGAGAATCAGAATTATGTAGATGTTGTTTAGCTTAGCAAAAAGCAGTGTCGGAATTATTATAGCACCTAAAATAATGAGACCTCCCATTGTTGGAGTTCCCTGTTTTTCTTTTTGACCTTCAAGGCCCAGATCTCTCACAAGTTCCCCAACTTGTTTCTTTTTTAGCAGATTGATAAGCGACTTCCCAAACAGAAGAGAAATAGTCAATGAAGTTATTACTGCAAGTGCTGCACGAAATGAGATGTACTGAAACATACCGCTTCCGGGTATATCGTACATTTTGTCGAGGTATGTAAATAAATAGTACAGCATGATATTTTGTTAAAAATTAATTATCACTCTTAAAGAATTCTCTTAAAATTTCCCGGTCATCGAAATGATGGCGCACACCATTAATTTCCTGATAGGTCTCATGACCTTTACCGGCAATTAATATTACGTCACCTGATTGTGCCATAGTAACTCCGGTTTTTATAGCCTGTTTGCGGTCTGCTATAACCAGTGTTTTCCTCTTCTTATCAGCCGTTATACCCGCAATCATATCGTCCAATATATCTAATGGATTTTCAGTTCGTGGATTATCAGATGTTAGTATTACGATTGAACTGCCTTCAGCTGCTATTTTCGCCATAATAGGTCGTTTGGTCTTGTCACGATCGCCACCGGCGCCTACCACTGTAATCAGCTTGCCTCCGCCTGATTGAATAGCATTAATTGTATCAATCACATTTTTAAGTGCATCAGGAGTATGGGCATAATCAACGATCCCAATTATTCCTTCTGATGATTTAATGTGCTCAAACCTGCCATCAACAGGTTGAAGCTTGCTAATTGCAACAAGGGCCTCCAGTTCATCGAAACCCAGCAGGCTTGCTGTAGCAAAGATTGCCAGTATATTGTAGGCATTAAATCTTCCTACGAGCTGACTCCACAATTCTTTTCCATTGATGGACAGCATCAGACCGTCGAAATGATTTTCGAGTATTTTGCAATGGTATGATGCAGCCTTTTTTACAGCCATAGTGTATTTTTCGGCTTTGGTGTTTTGCACCATTACATTACCGTTTCTGTCATCAATATTTGTAATTGCAAAGGATCCGGCAGGCAGCATATCAAAGAATTTCTTCTTTGCCTGCAGGTATGCATCAAATGTTTTATGAAAATCCAGGTGGTCATGAGTCAGGTTGCTGAAAACACCGCCTTTGAAAACAAGTCCTGTAATGCGGTTTTGCACAATAGCATGGGAACTAACCTCCATAAAACAATACTCACAGCCTTCATCAACCATTGCATTAAGGAGTCGGTTTAATTCTATCGGATCAGGTGTGGTATGTGTAGCACTGTATTCTTTTTCACTAACATAGTTTCTTACAGTGCTGATTAATCCTGCTTTGTGCCCGTTTTGTTGGTACAAGCGGTAAAGTAATGTTGCAGTAGTTGTTTTACCATTTGTTCCGGTTATCCCAACCAGATTAAGTTTTTCTGAAGGATTATCGAAGAAGTTGCATGCCATGAAACCCAGGGTTTCAGAAGAGTCTTTAACAAGAACATAGCAAATGTCATCTGATAATTCATCCGGTAATGTTTCACAAATTATTGCAGTGGCACCTGAATTCACTACCTGTCCAATATATTTATGGCCATCTGTCTTTGTGCCTTTTATTGCTACGAACGCAGTCTGTTCCCCGATGTTTCTTGAATCAAAAGACAGTTTTTGAATGGGAATGTCAGTATTTCCAACAACCCTGATAATGCGGCATCTATACAATATGTCTTTAAGCAGCTTCATTTTTTTAACCCAGTTCAATTAAACAACTTGTACCTTTCCTGATAGTCATACCAGGTTGAATTGATTGTCTTTTGACTTTCCCCTTGCCTGAAATTCTAACTCTGACTCCTGATGATTCAAGTATATACATAGCATCTCTTGCGCCCATCCCTATTACATCCGGCATAGTATCTCCATTATTAACTACCGGTTTTACAGTTACGGTTGAATCTTTCGACTCAATTTTTATATAGCTAACATTATCATTTTGCTCCATTTTTATCGGGGCATATTTCAAGATATAAGCCAGATCATTGTAATCTCCCGAAGCATCCTCAACTCTGTATGGCTGTGATTGAGGATTCTTTATGCTATCGGATATCAGTCTGGTTGAATATACTTTGTCAGCGATTTCTTTAAATACAGGACCGGCAATAGACCCACCATAGTAGATTCCTTTGCTGGGATTATTAATTACTACGATACAAGAGTATTTGGGGTCATCAGCAGGAAAGTATCCGGCAAACGAAGCTTTATAGTTTGATTTATTATATCCTTTGTCATTTTGAGCAATCTGTGCAGTACCAGTCTTGCCGGCAATCTTGTATACAGAGTTCTTTAAATTTGTGGCTGTACCTTTTTGCACTACATCTTCAAGAAGCTTTTTGGCGGCAACAATAGTGCTCTTATTTTTGACAATGCTCTCCTTTAGAACTATGGGCTCAAATTTCTGTGTGGTTAACCCGGCGTGAGATATTTCTTTAATAAACTGAGGTTTTACCATCTTCCCATCATTTGCAATGGCATTGTATAATGCCAGAGTTTGCAATGGAGTCAGTGCTACTTCATAACCTATAGACATCCATGGTAGTGATACTTTCGACCAGTATTTATCTTTGGTATCTCTTATCCGTGGTTTCCCTTCTCCGTATATATCCATGCCAAGTGGCTGGTTTAACCTCATTTCATAGAACTTGTCAATCATCTTCTGAGGATTACCTTTGAAGCATTTAGTGATTGCTTTTGAAATACCCACATTTGATGATAATTCAAATGCTCTTGCAACACTGATTCTTCCGTATCCGCCCTTATGAGAATCACGCATAACCCTGTTTGCAAAGCGAGTAGTGCCATTCTCAGTATCAACGGTGTCATTTAAATCGAGCAATCCTTCATCAAGAGCTGCTAAAACTGATGCAAGTTTAAAAGTTGATCCGGGCTCTGAACTTTCGGCTAATGCATAGTTCATTAACTCTTCATACTTGCCGTCTTTGTTTTTCCCCAGATTGGCTATGGCGACTATAAAACCGGTTTTAACCTCCATAAGTATAGCACATCCATGATCTGCTTCATTGGCAATTAGTTGCCTCATGAGGGCATCTTCAGCAACATCCTGTATGTTTATATCAATAGATGTTATGATGTCATGCCCGTTTAGTGGCTCCAGCTCATTTTCTTCGTTTAAAGGGCGCCAGGCACCATTACCAATTCGCCTCATTAATCGTGTACCGGTTTCACCCTGAAGAATCTGACTATAGGAACCCTCAAGGCCTACATCATTCTCTGTGCCTTCTTTATCCCATCCAATTGTCCTGAATGCTAACCATTGATAGGGCATAACCCTCTTACTTCTTGGTTCGGCAATCAGGCCCCCTCTGTATTTCCCATCACGAAATATTGGGAACTTTCTTACTTTTTTCAGTTGGTCAAAAGTTATCTCTCTTTTTAAGAGCAAATAACGGTTGTTGTTTTTTCTTCCTTTTACGAGTGTCTCTTTATAGCTACCCTTTGACCGGTCGTTAAACAACTGTGATAAGCATAATGCCAGTGAGTCAACATTTTCATAGAAATACTCATCATTATAATGAGTATTTCCGGCATCCATCCTGAGGTTAAACAAAGGAACACTAACAGCAAGTAAGCTTCCGTCCTGAGCTAAGATATTGCCTCTGACTGCTTCGACTGTTTCAACCTTCAGATTCATTACTTTACCCTTCTCTCTCCA
The DNA here is from genome assembly GCA_964547915.1 of uncultured Lentimicrobium sp. Classification (GTDB taxonomy): domain Bacteria; phylum Bacteroidota; class Bacteroidia; order Bacteroidales; family Lentimicrobiaceae; genus Lentimicrobium. Next base: position 99,449 of record CAZJPP010000001.1, on the reverse strand, counting down.
CATTTCACCTTCAACTGCCTGTATATAAATGACCCTTCCTATTATTGCCAACCCCATGACAACAACGAAAAAGTACACTATGTACACATTGCGTAGTATTTGGTTTTTAGGGTTCATTCAGAATCTTTTTTACTAACTATTTTAATTGGTGGAACAGTGGATTCTTTTACCTTGGAATTCGCTAATTTGTATGCTATCTCCGATTGCTTGCTTGCAAACATCAATTTTGATTTGGTAGAAATAAACTCATACCTGAGTTCCTCAAGCTCTTTCTTGGTCTTACTGATTTCAATTATCGTTTTCTCAGCATTGTATGAATTAGCTATGTAGAATACGCCGAGGAATGTTAGAAAGATGATAAAAGGTATTTGCTTAACCAGGTTTTGTCTTGTAAGAAAGCTGCCATCTAATATATGTGCAACCGACTTGCTAAAAGAAACGTTATGATTGACAAGTTGAAATTTTTTCAACCTTTTCTTCGGCTTCTTTGGAGTCTCCTGACTTTTGAGTGTATTTCTGATATTACTCATAATCAGTCCTTTCTGCAGCTCTTAATTTGCCACTTCTCGATCTGGGATTTTCCTCCAACTCGTTCTCAGCCGGCGTTACAGGCTTTCTGGTAACAGGTTTATATGGAGCCAGAATGTTACCATAGAAATCTTTATTAATAGTTCCCTCAGCATTGCCCGACTTCATATAATTCTTAACCAATCTATCCTCAAGTGAGTGATAGCTTATAACTACAAGTCGTCCTCCCGGTTTTATTACTTTAATGCTTTGCTCAAGGAATTCCTTAAGAATTTCAATCTCATCATTAACTTCAATACGAAGTGCTTGAAAGATCCGTGCAAAGAATTTATTTTCCTTACCTCTTTCAGCGAGTGGTAATAGCACATCCTTTAAGTCGGAAGTAGTTGTTATCTCCTTTGTTTCTCTGGCTGAGATTATTCTTTTGGAGATATGATATGCATTATCGAATTCGCCGTATTCCTGAAAAACTCTCCTTAAGTCATCAATATTTCCTGTATTCAGGATATGGCTTGCAGGAGTTCCGGTACTTTGATCCATTCTGAGGTCCAAATCACTTTCAAATCTGGTTGAGAATCCTCTTTGTGGGTCGTCAATCTGGTGTGATGAGATTCCTAAATCTGCTAATATTCCATCAACAGGTATAGCTTTGTAGAACTTCAAAAAATTCGTCATGAACTTGAAGTTCTGGTTTATCAGTAAAAAGCGAGGATCATTTAAATCGTTCTTTAATGCATCTTTGTCCTGATCAAAGGCAATTAGCCGGCCGGTAGTAAGTTGTTTCAGGATTTCTCTTGAGTGCCCACCCCCTCCAAAAGTCACATCAACATATGTCCCTTCGGGTTTAAGGGCTAATAAATTGATTGAGTCCTCCAGTAAAACAGGTTTATGGTACATACACTAAATAATTTTCCCCATTACTTCCTCAGCGAGATCAGAGAAATTATTCTGATCTTCGGCAATCCGCTCCTCATACTTCTCTTTGTTCCAGACTTCAATCATATTAAAAGCTGAAGCGAGAACGATATCTTTGTTTAAATCGGCAAAAAGAGTTAAATCACGTGGAATCTGCATTCTTCCCATCCCATCAAGTTCTAATTCCTTAACTCCAATCATGAACAGACGAATAAAATCGCTGTGCTTTTTTGTGAATCTGCTAAGCTTTTTTATTTCCTTTACATCTTCTTCCCAGATTGAACGGGGATAGATCTCAAGACATTTTTGAAAAATGCTGCGTTTAATGATGAAGCCTTCTGAAATCACATGCTCCAATTGACTTTTCAAGGCTGTAGGCAACAATATCCTACCCTTGTTATCAATTTTACAGTCATGAACCCCAATCATTTCCAGCATATTACATCTTATCTTTTGGTGTGGTAAATATAACACATAAAAACCACTTTTTCCCACTTTTTACCACTCTGTTAATAACTTTTTGCATAAGTACCTCTATTTCAGGCATCCATGTAAAGTAAAATTCAGATTATCAGCCACATATGGTTTATGTCTAAGAAGAATAAATTGTTAAGAAGTGTAGTATTTAATTATTAAGCATTGATGAGACGTCACTTTTGCTTATTTTTGTGAAAATATTAAAGCTAAGCAGGCAATCACTGAGATGGGGACGGAAGTACAAAGTGATTCTAGAATTATTGACGTTGAGAAGGTTATCTCTGGTAAGAGCCCTAAACTATTGAAGGCTCTTCCCGGTTTTATCATTCGGTATTTAAAAAGAATTCTTCATCAGGATCAGCTCAATAGTATTATCAACAAGCACAAAGAGAAGGAAGGAATAGAGTTTCTTGATGCAGTTTTAAATGAATTTAATGTAAAAATTAAAGTTGAAGGTGCCGATAACTTTGATAAAAATGGTAATTATGTTGTTGTATCGAATCACCCTTTAGGAGGACTCGACGGAATGGCACTCATGCTTGTCATAGGTCGTATGAATCCAAATATTGCAATGACTGCAAATGATTTTTTAATGCACATAAAAAATTTGAAGAGTCTTTTTGTCCCTATCAATAAGCATGGCTCTAATGCAGAGAATATTCAAATATTGAATAGTGTGTTTGCATCTGAAAAAGTAGTGTTGTTCTTTCCTGCCGGACTATGCTCAAGGAAGATTAAAGGACAAATTATTGATCTGGATTGGAAGAAGACTTTCTTATCTCATGCACGTAAATATAAGCGCGATATATTACCGGTTCACATTAGTGGCAGAAATTCTAATTTCTTTTACAATCTCGCCAGAATCAGAAAGAAAGTCAGATTAAAAGCCAATATTGAGATGTTATATTTGGTGGACGAAATGTTTAAGCAGAATAACAAAGACCTGAAAATAACATTTGGGCAACCGATTGCAATTGAAACCTTCACAAACTCATTAAAAGATAAAGAATGGGCTTCTAAAGTTCGCTCACATGTTTATAGACTGGAGCAAGAACCTGATGCCAAATTTAGCACATTTGAAAATTAATATGGAAACTATAATCCCCTCGTTGCAGCGCGAATTGCTGGAAAAAGAACTAACTCCTGATAAATTAATTAGAAAAACCAATGCTGGTAATAACCACATATATGTGGTTAATTATCACAACTCGCCTAATGTCACTAAAGAGATTGGCCGATTGAGAGAAATTACCTTCAGAGATGCAGGTGGTGGAACCGGTAAGAGTTGCGATCTGGATATTTATGATACCTGCGAAAAACCATTTGAGCAATTGATCGTTTGGAACCCTACCGACAAAGAAATTGTTGGTGGTTATAGATTCCTTCATTGTAAAGACCTTGTACCCAACGAGGATGGATACATAGAAACACCAACATTCAAACTTTTTAATTATAACGAAATATTCCTGAAAGAATATCTGCCACATACTATTGAACTTGGCCGTTCATTTGTGCAGCCAAATTATCAGCCAACAAATAATATCAGGAAGGGAATGTATTCCCTCGATAATATCTGGGATGGACTGGGCGCAGTTATAATACAGAATCCTGATGCCAGATACTACTTTGGTAAGATTACAATGTACCCTTCATACAACATGAAGGCAAGAGATCTGATCTTATTTTTCCTGAATAAGTATTTTGGTGATAAAGAAAATCTTGTTACTCCAAAAGTACCTCTAGAACTGGCAACCGATCTTAACGAACTAGAATCATACTTTCCATATAATTCTTACGATAAGGATTATAAAGTTCTGATTCAAAAGGTTAGAGGACTGGGCGAAGGTATCCCGCCGTTAGTAAATGCCTATATGAATCTTTCTTCAACCATGAAGTTTTTTGGAACCAGCATAAATGAAGGTTTTGGAAACGTTGAGGAATCGGGTATTTTAATAACTATTGGTGATATATACGGGATGAAAATTGAAAGACATCTTTCTGTAGCACCGTAACCTTATTATCTGATGATTATTAAAAAAGCAGAGTTTCTTTCAAGTAACACCACCTATCTTAAGTGCCCGAAAAGTGATAAACCGGAATATGCTTTTATAGGAAGATCTAATGTTGGAAAATCATCTTTAATAAATCGACTGCTCGGTAGAAAAAATCTTGCAAGAGTATCTGCTACACCCGGAAAGACTCGTTTAATCAACCATTTCATGATTAATGATGAATGGTTACTTGTCGATTTGCCGGGTTATGGTTATGCAAAAATATCTAAGAAGGAGAGAGAAAAATGGGAGCTCATGATACATGAATACCTTACCAGAAGAGAAAATCTGGTCTCAACTTTCATACTTCTGGATAGCAGAATTGAATTGAAGACTTCTGATAAAAACATGATTAACTGGTTTGGTGAAAACCAGCTGCCATTGACATTGATCTTTACAAAAAGTGATAAGCTAAATGCTAACCAGCTTAATTCTAACATTGCAGCAATTAAGAATGAACTGCTTAATGAATGGGAGGAATTGCCTCAGTCAATTATAACCTCGAGTGAAGATGGTACCGGATGTCCCGAGGTACTAAGCTTTATCGAAGCGAACAATCGATTATGGGATGTCCGGAATGATTAATGACAATAAAAGCTTTAGCAATGTAAAATGGAAATAAAAGAAAAAGCCGGCTTAAACCGGCTTTTTCTTATTTTATTTCAACAAGTAGGTGGTTCTTATGAACCATATCACCTTGTTTAACATGAAGCTTAATTACTTTCCCATCAATTGGAGCAATAAGATTATTCGACATTTTCATTGCTTCGAGTTGCAATAAAACATCACCCTTCTTAACCTTGTCGCCTTCTTTAACCATAATTTTTAAAATCGATCCAGGGATAAACGAATAAATATTGCCTGGTATAATGGGTTGGTAAGCCTGCCGGTCAACATATTTCTTAGTCAACCTGGTCTTATACTTTATGTTATCAATATTAATTGATTTCAGTTCTCCTGATTCTTCCATGGTTAAATAATTAGAATGGTGGAATTCCGTGTTTCTTTTTTGGAGTGACTTGTGCTTTTTCAGTTGAGATTGATAAAGCATGAATCAACATATTTCTTGTTTCTGCAGGTTCAATCACCGCGTCAACATATCCATAAGCAGCAGCAACATAAGGATTCGCAAACTTATCTTTGTATTCCTTAATTTTCTGTTTACGCATTTCTTCGGGGTTTTCAGCACTCTTAATTTCATTTCTGAAAATAATATTAGCTGCACCTTCCGGACCCATAACTGCAATTTCTGCTGTTGGCCAGGCGAATACGAAGTCGGCCCTTAAATGGCTGGAGCACATAGCAATGTAACCTCCTCCATATGCTTTTCTGAGAATAACAGTCATTTTAGGAACTGTCGCTTCTGAATACGCATAAAGAACTTTTGCTCCATGTCTGATGACACCTGCATGTTCCTGATCAACACCAGGCAAATAGCCGGGTAAATCTACAAGAGTAACCAAAGGAATATTAAAAGCATCACAGTAACGAATAAATCTGGCTGCTTTGTCAGAAGAATCTACATCCAATACACCTGCCAGAACTAATGGCTGGTTAGCAACAAATCCAACTGTATTTCCGTTAAGTCGTGCGAAACCAATAACAATATTGGCGGCGAACATACTCTGTACTTCAAAGAATTCAGAATCATCAACCATTGATCTTATAACATCTTTAACGTCATACGGTTGTCTCGGATTAGTTGGGAAAATCGTATCGATATTAAATGAACGGGTTCTTGGTGGTTTCTTTGGAAACCCTTCTGCTTTCTTATCGTTATTCCATGGAATAAAGCTACACAGAGTCTTAATCTGTTCAAAACATTCAGCTTCACTTTCAGCAAAGAAGTGTGCATTTCCTGTTATTTCGCTTTGAACTCTGGCGCCTCCAAGCTCTTCCATAGAAATTTCTTCACCTAACACTGTTTTGATAACTTCAGGACCTGTGATAAACATTTTAGAAATTTTATCTACCACAAATACAAAGTCGGTAAGCGCAGGTGAATAAACAGCGCCACCGGCGCAAGGACCTAAAATTACGCTCAATTGAGGTATTACCCCTGAAGCCTGTGTATTACGGAAAAATATTTCACCATAACCTGCAAGTGAATTAACTCCTTCTTGAATACGAGCTCCACCTGAATCATTTATACCAATAATTGGGACCTTCAATTTCATTGCATGGTCCATAATCTTTGTGATTTTCTTGGCATGCATCCATCCAAGAGAGCCGCCGGCCACAGTAAAGTCTTGCGCATAGATACAAACCGGATATCCGTTAAGTGTTCCGGTTCCAGTAATGACACCATCTCCAGGCAGGTACTTGTCTCCCATATTGAAGTCTTTTCCTGCATGTTCAACAAATAGGTCATACTCATGGAATGATTTAGGATCAAGTAATGCTATGATTCTTTCACGGGCAGTCATCTTGCCCGTAGCTTTTTGTTTCTCAATAGCAACTGTTCCTCCGCCCATCAATGCATCTCGCATCCTCTTCTTAAGGTCAGACGTTTTTTTTGATAATGACATTTGTGAAGTTTTAGGTTATACTCTCTTTCCCTATTCTGCCTTTCAAAAAAGCACACAAAGGTACGACTATTATCAAAAAACCAAAGTGATAAGGCTTTAGGTGGATTTTTAATATGTTAAAAAATGAGGTCAATAACCTGATAACTAATACATAACATCATAATTGAGCATTTGTTACATCCCAAATTTTAAGGGAATCTTAAGTTTAAGATGTTATTTTTGTAGCTCACTAATTCAAACAAAATGAATATCGAGGAATTGAGAGACTTCTGTATCAGTCTGCCGGATGTAACCGAAGGTTTTCCTTTCGATGAAACTACCCTTGTATTCAAAGTAAATGGGAAGATGTTTCTGTTAACCGATTTGGAAGGTCCTTTAAGTATAAATGTTAAATGCGATCCCGATAAAGCTGAGGAACTCAGGTTAAGTTACCCGGGTGTAGTTAAGCCCGGATATCATATGCATAAGAAATTATGGAATACCGTTGAAATTGACGGGTCAATCGGTGATAAACTAATTTATGAGTGGGTAACAGACTCATATGACCTTGTAAAGCAAAAGAATAAAAGGAAATCTTAATCTTCCTGAGTCTTAGCCGGGTTCTTAAGCTTGAATATGTCGAATAACAGGTACCCCATAACTCCACCCCATAATATACTCATGTATGGATTACTGGTGATTGCGCATGAGCCACTGTTACACCCCACAAAATGATAATATAAGTAGCCACCCAAAGCTCCTAATATCAGTCCTGCTATGTTTTTGATAATATTTCTGTTAATTGCTTTACCTGCCATTTTTAAGTGATAATCTTGGTTATATATTTAGATATGTTTCTTAAGGGTTAAATAACAATGTTATATCGAAGATGTTTTTCTATTCTGATTATCAAAGAAAAAGATTAAGCCCTTAACTAAATCAGGATTAGTTAATCTCCGGGTAATTTAATGCAGATAAACAACTGTCACCCCATTGCCTCCCCGCTCGGGAGCTTCATCCTCAATCTTAAGTACTTCCTGCAAGTCATTCAGATATTGATGAACCATGTTTCTTAATGCTCCCTGACCTTTACCGTGTAATATTCTTATTTCTCTAACACTCAAAAGCAGCGCCTGATCAATATACCTGCTGAGATCACTCTGTGCTTCATCAGGTTTTTTACCCCGCAAATCTATTGTCATTTTAAAATCAGCCATCTTAACCGATAGCTCATTGATAATTGAGGAGGATCTTTTGCCATAATGCTTTATACTCTCATACAATCGTATTTCAGAAGAAGTGGCATATTCCAGTTTGTCAATTGTTGTTTTAAGTCTGAATGAACCAAATGTTACATCAACTTTGTTTCCTTTCAAATCTTCTATTACTCCAACATTATCCTGACCTTCAATTTTAACATACGATCCTTTTTTAAAAGGACCTGTAAATTCAGGCTTTGCCTCTTCAGATGGCTGGCTTTGTATCAGAACTTCTTCATTTTCTAACTTCAGCTCATTTTCAATTACCTCTTCTGTGGCTTTGGAAAGTTCTTCTCTTATTTGCTTTGTTGCTTCTTTTTCAGCTTGTTTCTCTTTAATCTGCCTTATTGCATTTTCAATCAGCTTATTTGACTTGCTTACAATATTTTCAGCTTTAAGCCTGGCATCCTTTATTATCGTTAATTTCTTTTCTTCCAGGTCCGACAACAATTTCTGATAACGCGAAACTAATTCAGCAAGAGTAGAATCTGCAATATTCAGTTCTGCAATTTTACCGGCAATGAATCTTTTGTCTACCTCAAGCTGTGCTAGTTGTTTTTCAAAATCCAACTGGCTTGTACTGATTTTTGAAGTGGCATTTTCAAGTATTTCCTTGGGGAAACCAATTTTATTGGCAATTTCAAAAGCAAATGAACTACCCGGTTTACCAATGCTTAACTTAAAAAGTGGCTGCATCGCTTTAGTGTCATAAAGCATAGCTGCATTAAAGACGCCCTGTTCATTATCAGCCATAAGTTTCAGATTGGAATAATGAGTTGTCACCACTCCAAACGCTTTCTTTTTATTGAGCTCATGCAATGCTGCTTCAGCAATAGCCCCACCTAACTGTGGCTCGGTGCCTGATCCAAATTCATCAATGAGAAACAGAGTTGCATTGTCTGCATTTTCAATGAAATGTTTAATATGCATCAGGTGTGAGCTGTATGTGCTCAGGTCATTTTCCAGAGACTGTTCGTCTCCGATTTCCATGAAAAGTTTAGAGAAAATTCCCGATTTTGAGTCATTACCAACAGGTATCATCAACCCGCACTGAAACATGTACTGTAAAAGAGCTACTGTCTTAAGAGTAACTGATTTACCACCGGCATTTGGTCCGCTGATAATCATTATTCTTTGTTCCTCATCCAGAGCAATGTTTTGGGATACAATGTCTTTGCCTTGTTTCCTAAGGGTTTTCTGAAGTAATGGGTGAACGGCATTCCTCCACTCAATAACAGGATCACTTCTTAATTCAGGTTGTATTGCATTTATATCAATCGCGAATAATGCTTTCGCTCTTATAAAGTCTATTTCACCCAGAAACCTGTAAAGTGAAAGAAGATCATCACAGAATATTCTTAAAAAATCGGTAAATTCTGTCAGGATGTGAATTATTTCCTGCTTTTCTTCAACTCTGAGATTTTGGATATCATTGTTAATTTCAAATACTTCTGCAGGTTCTACAAAAACTGTTTGCCCTGTAGCAGATGTATCGTGAACATAACCTTTTATTTTTCTTTTATTTCCCGAAGGCACAGGAATCACAAGTCTGCCATTCCTGATGGTTAAATCAGTTTCATCACTTACCAGATTATCTTTTCTGGCTTGTACAAGCAGCTGACCAATTCTATGATTTACCGATGAAATTCTGCTTTTTATTTCCTTCCTTAATTCATAAAGTCGTTCGCTGGCTTTGTCCCTAATTTCAGCTTTCTCATCAGAAATTCTATTTATTGCATCTATTATTCTCTTATCAGGAAACTCTAATGGTATTCTGTTTTTAAGATTGGGAAATTGTGATTCTTCGAGATTAGTTAAGAATGCAATAATTGCTGTTATAGTTTCCAGCGATAGTTTAAGCTCGGGAAGTACTTCCGGTTCAATATATGTCCCTTTGACTCTTATTCTTGATATTTCTGTTGAAAGGTCGTAATAATCTTGTTGAGGAAACCCGGGGATATATTGAAGTATATTTTTCATTTCAGCTGTTTCTCCCAACAGCCGGGCAAGGTTTGCATAATCAGTCTCAAAAGTCAGCTGATCAACACGATTATGCGAGTATTCAACTAAACAATGGTCATGCAAATAGTTTCTTATAGAAGCAAAACCCGATTTGATTTCAAAGTTTGCCGGATATATCATTACAAGTGGTTATGTTTATAATTAGAGAAGACTATTATTGTGGAAATCAGCAGCAAAAGTACAAAAATCAAGCCGTTTGCTTCTCCGTCAACAATCTGTGTCGTGTTTTTCTTTTTTGAAAGATTCGGAATCCTCCTATCACCAGTACAATAGAGAGGCCGATTAATATACTTGTTAACAGGTTATTCCTGAATTTCATTGGAACATTATCACCAACGTTGATATATGCAGCCCAATAAAATGGATGTGATCTTAAAGGATCTTTTTGTGCCAGAAAATCTAATTTGGCCTGTCGCAAAGCTTCATCCTTTGGCATACCTTCCCGTAAATATTTATAAAAGCTATTTACAATATCTGAACTAGATTGATCGTCAACCGACCACATGGTCATAACTATGGCGGGTACCCCGGCATAAATAAAACCTCTGGCCAGGTTCATTATGCCTTCTCCTTCAAGTAGCTTTCCGTTACCGGTGTTGCATGCACTTAGAACAGCAAGCCCTGCATTCAGATCCATGCCAAATAGTTCATACGTATTGAGCAATCCATCTTCAACTGTATCACTATTCTGATAAAAAACCAGTTTTGACAGCATTGGCTGACTGTTATTGGTAAGTGTATGCATTGCCAGATGCAATATATTATAATCCCCTGCAATTTTTTTGAATTTGTTCTCAGTGGCTTTTTCACCTTTTATTTTAGTAATCGAAAAAGCTTTGTCTATTCCCTCGATTTCATTCTCTACACCAGGAATCGGAAGGAGATAGGTTTTATTGCCATTCTCATCGATAAATGATAATGGCTCCTTCGATGATTTAGTGTTATCATAACTCGGTGCAACTGCAAGAAAGTTCTTTGTAGCCTTTCTTTGCCTTTTCCTGAATTCCGAATACTGAAGTATTGCCGATGTGCTGTAACTAACTATTTTATCATTGATTAAATAGTGTAAACCTCTGAAATCCATTTTACTTGTGTCAGGGAGTTCTGTCAACAACAAATCAAACGACAGGTACCCCATTTCACCATCGGGTATTATGGTTATTTTCTTTTGTGTGTATTGTTTACTAACGGGGAGCATTAGTTTCTTATATAGTCTGTGGGCAGCAATAGCATAGTTTTTATAATCTTTCTCATTGACACTAAACATTGAATTGTTATTAGTCGATGATACTACGGTTCTCAGATCTTTGAAGAAAGTCGAGTCAATACTTTCTTTAAAGATTTGTATGTTTTTATTACTGATGGCAAATATGTTGACGGTGCTGTCACAAATCATATATTCAATAAGAACCCGATCGTTCTCGAGCGACTTTTGTATTACAGCAACATCTACTGTTGGTTCAGTATATTTAAGTTTGTAATAATCAGGATAACTTTTCTCAAGAAATCCGGCAAGACTGTCATATCTGACTGTGTTCTCAAAGACTTTTGATTCCCATGAACTTATAAGATTTGCATCAGGATTTGACTTCTGATGTTCCTCATAAATCAATCTTCTAAAGGTGCTTATGTTGAGTTTTAGCTTTTTTTCCAGACTAAGTACTTTAGTCGGTATCTTGGTAAAATATTGTGATTCAACATCATGGATTGACCTAATCAAGACAGAAGATTTACTCTTGTCGGCAAATCTGAATGCTTCCTCAAGATAGTTCTTGTTATGAGTCGTGTTATATAATTGAATTCCGACATCAACTGTTTTCTGGAAAGTTTTATTTGATAATTCAGCAATCATAAGTTTACTTTCTTCATCCTGGAAGGCCGATCTAAGATTGTCGATAACTTTAATTGACAGTTTATATGTTTCTAGTGAATGTTTTAAGGCTTTGTCTGAACCTACCATACTCAGCGCTTCTGCTTTCCCATTTAAAGCATTGAGTATGTATTTGTCAGCATCTGAATTTTTAATAATCGGATTGCTGTATATGTTTGTGTTATTATAATCAGGTATGATAGCGTTAATGGCAGCCTGATAATACTTTAGCGATTCATTAATTTTATCATGAGTAAAGTAGTAGCTGCCAATATGCATATAATTATTTGATACTTCGCGACTTTTATTACCAAAATTCTTTAGACTTATTTCCAGTGCCTTATTAAAGTAGCTTAACTCATCGTTCTTAACAGGATCAAATAACAGAAAATACCCATACCTGGTATAAAGAAGTCCTGTTTCAGGATGGTCAGGCCCATAAAATTTGACAGCAAGGTTAAGAGCTTTTCTGTAATACTCATCTGCTGTATTAACATCTTTCAGAGAATTGTATAAACTGGCAAGATTAGCGTATGTTTTCACGGAAGCCTGACTATTAGGATCAGCTGGCAAACTTGCAAGATAAAAATTCAGTGCATTTTTATAATCTTTCTTCTGCTCATATACATAACCAATATTCATATTCAGTGATAATATTTGTGGATGCTTTGGATCCATTGAAGCCTGTGCCAGAGCAAGGGCTTTATTGAAATATATCAGAGCCTTTTCATAATCGGCCAGGTGAACATAGGTTTGACCTTTGTTAGTGTATATGTATATAAAGAAAGGATTCTCTGAGGAAGTTTTCAAGAGAATTTCTTCCGCCTTGTTATATAATTCAAGAGCTTCACGGTCTTTATTCATAATCGCTTTTAACCTGCCTACATTCAAAATTATTTTTGATAATTCAGGTTCAAAAGGATCCAAAAGCTCCTCATAAACAGCAAGAGAATTTGTTAAAGCTTCTTCAGCTTTATCGTACTGACCCTTTTGTGCGTTTATTATTCCAATATTCTGAAGCATCATTGCCAGGTCAGCATCTCTATTGTTTTTCCGCAGTGCTAATAAATCATAGGCTTTTGAATAATACTTCAATGCATTGTCATAGTCATTTTTAAAGAAATAGGATACTCCCAGAGCGTTATAGGTTAAAGCCTGTGTTGTATCGTTATTACCATTAATAATGGTCTTCTCCCTTATACTTGAATTGAATGCTACTATCGCACTATCAAAATGACCTTGATCGTTGAGAATCAAACCCTTTTTGTGGAGTAAATCACCATATAGATACTTATATTTGTTATTTTGAAGTATTATTTTTTCAGCTTCAGCAATTTTGGCAATAGCTTTCTCAGTGTCACCAATAACTCTGTAATTCTCTGCTATCTTGAGGGTTAGTGTTATCTTATGGTCAATGGACAGAGACTTTTTACCGGTCTTCAGAGCTTCTGAATAAACAGTTATTGACTGGTCGTATAATGCCAGTTTAAATAACGAGTCTCCTGTGCTTATAGCTTTAAGTGGCATTGAATCAGCAATGGATTGCTTGTCTTTGATCTTATCATTTTGACTGCATGAGCACAAGAGTGAGATAGCTAGTGCAATAAGCAGCACCCTAAGTATTGAATGGTAGAATGGAAAAGTCTTGAAGGTCATGCCCGAAAAATAATCTTACAAAAATAGCGATTAATTATTCAGTTTGGATAACATAAAAAAAGGGGCATAAAGCCCCTTTTTAGTCAAAACCTCCTAATATTAATGTACCACAACAAGTCTCTTAGTCTGATTTATTTTAGCACCATTTTCCGACTTCAGGTTATAGAGGTAAATACCATCTTTTAAATCGGAAACTGATATATCTACTGAATGCTGACCTGCACTCATTCGTTCATTGAATACAGTTTTAACCAGTTGTCCTGTTAAGTTATAGATACTTAAGCTGGCTTCTGTATCATATGGTAATTCAAAATAAATTGTGGTAACATCATTAGCCGGGTTAGGATAACTATGACTAATGAAATCATTATTTGCGATTGACAGATATGGAACAGCAAATGCCGGTCTTACAACTTCTCCGCTTTTTAGGAAATGGCTCTTATTGCTCAGCACTAATTTAATATCACTGCCGTTATACTTACTGTTAACAGAGCCTGATATCAATGCAACAGGCTGTGAAGGATCAATAGCCATGTCATCAAAATTATCATTCACCCAGGAAGCCACTATCTGATTGTTTTCAATTCTCAGGTCAATAAAATTGCCTAACGGAGAAGTAACATCAGTAACATTAATGAAATCCGGGTAGTCAATTACAAGGCCCATTGCTGATGCAGCAGTCAGGTCTTTTGCATAAACAGGCAGGCTGAAGTTTTCAGTGAAACGTTGTTCAACATACTGTACCTCAATTGCAGGTTCATTCCTCTGAGTTGGTACAAAAGTACCATTAACATCACCTGAACTTGATCCGCTGATAGTAGGAACATTTGTTTTTGTTCCGTTATGAGTGATGGTTATGTTTTCAAATACCCATTCAGGGTCAAAGCTATCATTCCAGTTCATAAACCATAATGCAAAATCAATAAGGTCTACCTTATTATTATGGTTTAAATCTGAAGCAAGTTTCTCAATCTGATTTGGAGTTCTGATTCGCAGCGCATATAAGAGAATATCCGCAGCATCACCCAGGTCGAAACCTCCCGGTTCAATAGAAGTATAGACTCCTTTTATAACGTATGTTCCTGTTGGAACGTCGCTAAAAGTATATTGTCCCAGATTATCAGTTGTGGTTTCATCAATTTTTACACCATTACTAGTATACAACTCAACTGTAACTGATGGAACAGGTTTAGATAAGTCATAATGATAGGAAACTGTACCATCTATTGGTTGGTTGGCGAAAACCCTGCTATTCAGCAAGAAAACTGAAATAAATGCAAGTAATAAATAAGTAGTTCTTTTTTTCATGGTTGAAAGAGGTTTAAATAACTGTTTTTATGGTTGGTAAATATAAAAGGTCTTGTATATGTTCTTTTCGTTTAAGCTTAACCGCCAATAGCCTCAACTATACTTCATTTTTTTCTCTTCCTTTTAGCAACTATTATTGAAAAGAAATATCTTTACATTCATTAATCGGGAAAACCTGAAAAGGTAATACCGAAAATGACATATTTTTAGAATATTTTTTCTTAATATTAGTTTAACTACTTGGAAAACAGTATGATAAGGTAATAGAAAAATGTTATTGATGAGAGGTCGGAAAAAAATAAAGTAAAAAAGTTCAAAAAAGCGTATTACCTTTTCGAAGAAAACGGATAAAGTTATGATACATTATTCTGATGAAGCAATCATTGAAGGTTTGAGACTAAGAAGTGATTACATCATCAAGTATATATATCAGAAGTTGTTTCCCATGATATTGTTCATGGTATCAAGCAACAATGGAAATGAAGAAGATGCTGAAGATCTTTTTCAGGACAGTTTGCTTGTGATATATAAGAAGATTAAAGCTAATGAGCTTGAATTGACATGTTCTTTTCGTACTTATTTATACTCAGTGAGCAGAAACTTGTGGCTGCAAAAGCTTAGCAAGAAAATGCAAATGGCAGATGTATTTGCTGATTCAGAAGGGTATTTTGTCTTTGACGAACATGAAATAAGTGAACGGAACGAAGCGGAGATGGAAAAGTTAAGGTTGTATCAACAACATTTTCTTACACTCTCTAATGATTGTCAGAAGATATTAATTCTTTTTATGAAGAAAATGTCTTCGAAAGCTATTGCTGAAGAGATGGGATTTAAGAATGAAAAATATGCAAAAACACGAAAATACCTTTGTAAAGAGGAATTAAAAAAGAGAATTATCAATGATCCGAAGTGCCAAAAATTCCTGTCCAATGACTAAAAAACTCAAGTATTCCCAGCTTATTGACAGATTTATTGCCGGGGAAATGAATGAGGATGAACTGCGATGGTTCAGTAAAGAGCTTCAATTCAATACTGAATTGTCGAATGAACTAAAGCTTGATAAAGATCTCGACAGTATCCTTCTCGATGAAGATATTGTTGAGTTTCGGCGCAAGCTTGTTAGTGTAATAGAGGAGTCAAAGCAAGAAAGAACACCGAGAATAGTCAGGTTCCATCCGCAGAAATGGCAATTAGCCGTTGCTGCTACGATTGCAGTCCTGATGTTAATTGGTGGTTCACTTTTGTTTACTCAGCAGCGATCATACACGCCTGAAAAACTTTTCAGCATGTACTATGACTCAGATAAAACCATTGAACTTACGCGTTCTGGCAATGCCAATTTAGTTGAGGCTGTTCTGAAATTCCAGCAAAAAGATTTCCAGGGAGCTTCCCTACTTTTCGCAGAAATTCTGGATAACGACCCTTCTAATATGGCAGTCTGGTTCTATAATGGAATCTCTTTTATCGAAACTGATAGAATTGACGATGCTACAATGGCATTCAAGTATATCATTGATGATAAGGATAACCTTTATATTGAACATGCTGAGTGGTATTTAGGATTGTGCTACTTAAAAGACGAGCAGATTGACTTTGCCGTCGAACAATTTAGAAAAATAGCGGTCGACCCAAACAATTACCATCAAAAAGAAGCTGAAAGGATTCTGGAAAAGCTAGGTCGAAAGTAACAACCCCACCGTAGGATCATTGATATAATAAAAGAACCGGAAGATTGTCCGGTTTTTTTATTGATTAAATTTCCAGCCACATTAATTTGATTCCATTTTTTTTTAATTTTGTAGCCTCTTCGGGGTGTGGCGCAGTTGGCTAGCGTACTTGCATGGGGTGCAAGTGGTCGTCAGTTCGAGTCTGACCACTCCGACCAGATCTTAAAAAGCACTTACATCAAGTAAGTGCTTTTTATTTTTTAATTACCCCACAATTCTTAGTACTTACTTTTCATACTCCATTATAAGCATCTTCCAACTTTTTCCAGTCGAGTTTTTTCATTGGGTAGAGTGCCTGGCTTACTCTTGATACCTTTTCTTTATCAGGATCGGTTAACCATTCACTCAATACATCAGGGGTTACCTGCCATGATACTCCGTATTTGTCTTTTAACCACCCGCATTGTTGTGCTTCCGGATCACCGCCTTCTGTTAATTTATTCCAGTAGTAGTCAAGCTCTGCCTCATTCAGACAGTTAATGACAAATGATATGGACTCGTTGAATTTAACATATGGTCCACCGTTTAGTGCTATAAATCTGATACCATCAAGAAAGAATTCTATTGTCATCACCGAGCCCTCGGGCATATGATGGAATTCGTATCCTTCTTTTCCATACCGGGATATTGCACCAATGGACGAATTTTTGAAAATGCTGCAATAGAAATTAGCAGCTTCTTCAGCCCGGGTCTCAAACCACAGGTTTATTGCAAGTTTAGATATTAATGCCATAGCTTTTAATTTTTAAAACACTCAAGTAAAATTCAAAGTTCAATTGCCACTTTAATTCATCACATAACTGAAGTTGAAGTTATATTGTAATTTTGAGCACAGATTTCAATATCGAACGGAAGTAATTCATAATATTGATTGCATGTCAAATCAGCAAAGAAAAAAGGTTGCAATTATCGGTGCAGGTCCTTCAGGAATGATGGCTGCATGGTTTTTAGCTCCTTATTGCGATGTTTTACTTTTTGATAAGAATTCGCGTTCCGGAAGAAAGTTCCTCGTAGCAGGAAAAGGTGGTTTAAACTTGACTCATGATGAAAACCCCGCTGATTTCATTCAGAAATATCATCCCAACGGATTCCTTGACCCAATTATAGATGAATTTGACAATACAGCATTTCGCACATGGCTTTTAAATCTGGGGATTAAAACATTCACCGGAAGTAGTGGTAAGGTGTTTCCTGTAAAGGAGTTAAGCGCCTCAGATTGCTTGAATGCAATTTTTTCCGGCATTATCGATAGGGGAGTGGCCTTTTACCCAAACCATAAACTGTTAAGTATATCGCCAGAGAGGGAAATAACATTTAGTATTGATAAATCGGGGTATTCTGCGGTTGAAGGTAATCACAATCCTCAAAATGAACAGGTTGCTTATATACCTGATTATATTATTCTGGCTTTAGGAGGGGCATCATGGCAAATAACAGGATCTGATGGATCCTGGACTAAAATAGTTGAGAATATTGGCGTTAGCACTCTGCCATTCAAACACTCAAATTGCGGAATTAATATTTCGTGGAATGATAATATTAAACTGCATCATTCCGGTAAACCCCTGAAAAACTTAACATCAACGATTGCCGGAAGCGAAGTACCGAAAGTTTCGGGGGAGGCTCTCATTACAAAAACCGGTCTGCTGGGTACCGCGATATATCCATTGATTCCCGAAATCAGGCAACGCTTAGATAAAGGCATGAAGTGCGAGCTACTTATCGACTTTAAACCTCGTAATGATGAGGAATCGCTATTAAGGAAGATTAATGAGAAAACGAAGCCTTCGGAATATAAAGAGATATTTCACCTCGATGGACCGCAGTTGTCGGTTATCAAGGCTTTTGTTTCTAAATCTGATTATCTGAATCCTTCTTCTTTTTGCCGAAATCTTAAGCAGGTTTTAATTCCAATAGATTCCCTGCCTTCCCTTGATGAGTGCATCAGTGTGGTTGGCGGCATTCCTGTTGAGGAGTTAAATCCAGATCTTTCTTTCAGGAAGCATTCCTTTCTGTATGCCATTGGCGAGATGGTTGATTGGGATGCACCAACCGGAGGCTATTTATTACAGGCATGCTTTTCAATGGGCGCATTTGTGGCTCATTCTATTTTGCGAAAGTCAAATTTTTAAAGATATTAGGTGATTCTTGGGAGTATATTGTTAATCCTGATCAAATATGCCAAAATGGCACTGTTTCTAAAAAGGCATAGAGTTTGTTTTCTATCTTATAGGAAAGAAGAGATTCCACAAATATTTTTAAGGTAAAAATCTATACTTTTACCGCCGATTACAATGTAACTTAAAAGTCGTTATAAATGAAGAATGATTCTGAAACAGAAAGAGTAGAATGTTTAATAATAGGTTCAGGTCCTGCAGGTTATACTGCTGCTATATATGCATCACGTGCAGATCTTAAACCGGTTGTTTACCAGGGAATGCAACCGGGTGGACAATTAACATCCACTACAGAGGTTGATAATTTCCCGGGTTATCCTGAAGGTATCATGGGTCCCGAACTTATGCTTGATATCCAGAAGCAGGCTGAGCGATTTGGAGCCGATTTGAGATGGGGCGTGATTACTGAAGCTGATTTGTCTAAAAGGCCTTTTACTCTTACAACTGACGATGGGAAAAAGGTACTGGCTGATACAGTAATTATTGCAACCGGTGCCACTGCCAAATATCTGGGCCTCGAGTCAGAGGTAAGATATAATGGACATGGCGTTTCAGCTTGTGCAACATGCGACGGATTCTTCTACAGAGGACTGGATGTTGCTGTAGTCGGTGGAGGTGACACTGCTGCTGAGGAAGCAACATATCTTGCCAAGATGACAAAGAAAGTATATCTTATTGTGCGCCGTGATGAATTAAGGGCAAGCAAGGCAATGCAAAACAGGGTAAAAAATACCCCTAATATTGAAGTGTTATGGAATCATGTCACCCGTGAAATATTAGGTGATGGAAAAGTTGTAACCGGAGCATTGCTTGAGAATGTTAAAACCGGCGAACTAAAGGAGATTGAAATTCAGGGATTTTTTGTAGCAATCGGTCATGAGCCGAATACGAAGATTTTCAGAGGTCAGTTAGACCTGGATGATAACGGATATATAAAGACGATTCCTGGTACAACGCAGACAAATATTCCGGGAGTATTTGCAGCAGGTGATGTTCAGGATCATGTTTTTCGCCAGGCAATTACTGCTGCCGGAACCGGATGTATGGCTGCAATTGAATCGGAACGCTTTTTACAAAGTGTAAGATCATTTGATCAGCCAACTGAAAATAGTGCTGTCAAAGAAACCATTAATTAGGTAAAATACTAAACCTGTTTTCAAAATAAAAGGCTCGCATTTGCGAGCCTTTCTCATTTATTTGTTATTATTTCTTTCTGCCTCTCCCGGAATTTTTCCTTGAAGGGCGGTTCCATGGAAAGTCAAACATGAAATCATCACTATGTGGTTTCTTCCTGTCATCCCTCTTTTCGAATCCACCGGATTTTTTTTCTGATCTTTTCTCAGAATTGAAAGGCCGGTGTTTTTCATTCCCGGAAGAATGTCTCTTTGGCCCACCACTATTACTATCTCTTTCAGAAGCCACCTCAACTCTTACTCCATCAGGATTGAACTTAGGATTTCCAAATGCATTAAGAACTTTCTTAACTGCACCTGAATCAATATCAACGAATGAATAACTATCCATTATATCAATTCTCCCAATCTCAATTCCCCTGGTTTTGGTTACTTCGTTTATGAGACCAATCAATTGCTGAGGCATCACATGATCTTTTCTCCCAACACTGACAAACAATCTGGTAAGATCGCGGTCACCATCATAACGATTGCCTTTCCTCGAACGTGATGTGCTTTCCGGTCTATCAGCAGATTGCCTTTTATCTTCTTCAACATTCAGATCTTTGGCATCTCTGTAATACTCTAAGAATCTATTGAATTCAAGTGAGACAAACCTTCTGATGAGTTCTTCCTTTGTCATCCACTCAAGCTTCCTATAGATCACGGGAAGGAATGATTCGATTTCACTATCGATTTCAACTTTCTCCATTCTGTCAACATGATGGAAAAGCTGTTTCTCACAAACCTGAACACCTGTTGGTGTTTTTGCCTGAGCAAATTCTCTGCCGATCATCTTTTCGATCTGGCGGATTTTGTGTTTTTCTTTAAGATTGATTATAGAAACTGCAATTCCCTGTTTATCAGCTCTGCCGGTTCTTCCACTTCGGTGGATATAGACTTCGGCATCATCAGGGAGGTTATAATTAATAACGTGTGAAAGATCATTAACATCAAGACCTCTTGCTGCAACGTCAGTAGCAACAAGCATTTGAAGAGATTTGTTGCGGAAGCGGCTCATTACATGGTCTCTTTGAGCCTGTGACAAATCGCCATGAAGTGAATCGGCATTGTAGCCATCACGTATAAGTGAATCGGCAATCTCCTGAGTCTCAATTCTTGTTCTGCAGAAGATAATTGCATAGATATTAGGATTAAAATCTGCAATTCTTTTCAGGGCCGGATACCTGTCACGAGCATGTACCAGATAGTACATATGCTTAACGTTAGCAGTTCCGGTATTTCTTTTGCCAATAGTTTTAATGACAGGTTTCGTCATGTACTTTGCCAGGATTCTTTCAACCTCAGAGGGCATTGTTGCTGAAAATAGCAAAGTGTGTTTATTTTCAGGAGTTGTTCCAAGAATAGTATCTACTTCTTCCTGAAATCCCATATCAAGCATTTCGTCAGCTTCGTCAAGTACGACCCATTCAACATGGCTGAAGTCTACTCTTTTGCGTCTTATCATATCATTAAGACGACCGGGGGTAGCGACAATAATCTGAGGTCCTGCAAGAAGTTGTTTTATCTGATTCTCAATACTGGCACCACCATAGACTGCAGTAATTTTTACTGAAGGGATGAATGCAGAAAAGCTTTCAAGATCGCGGGTTATCTGAAGGCATAACTCACGGGTTGGGCAAAGCACAAGCGCTTGTGTTTTGTGAAGATCAGGATCAATATGATGCAGTACCGGAAGCCCGAATGCTGCTGTTTTACCTGTGCCCGTCTGGGCTAAACCAACAAGATCAACTGGATTTGATATCAAGGTGGGGATTACTTCTGCCTGTACAGGCATCGGCTCCTTGAAGCCGAGAGCTTCAACTCCTTGCAATAGCAACTCGTTTAAGCCTAATTCTTTAAATGAAGGCATATAAATTTTTAAATAGCGTGCAAAATTACAACAAATTCAGATAGGTTGTACATTGCTGACTAACAATATATTCTAATTTATAATCATGATCAGAAAAACTGATCTATGCTTCTCATAGATTGCATATAAAGTGGATATATACATAGTAAAAAGATAGAAATTACATAGAATAGGTTTACGAAAATCGTATTTAAACCGTAAGTTTATCGTAAGCTTACCGTAACTGTACCCTAAGTTAATATCAATTTCAAATCAACTTAATAAGTTAAAATTTATAAAGACCATATCGTATAATTAATTATTTTGGCTAGATAATTTTTAAATCCGGAAATACTCATGAAAAAATTGGGATTCAGTAAAAGTTTACTTGTTTTTGCAGGTGTTGTAGCTATTGCCTGCTTTCTTTCGGGATGTGCAAACCAGGAGAATATAACCACATGCCTGCAGGGACAGACTTATGGATTTTTTTGGGGATTATGGCATGGCATCATAGCACCCGTCGACCTGGTGCTGATGTTTTTCAAAGATAACATAGTGGTATTTGCTCCCAACAACAATGGGATATGGTATGCCTTTGGTTTCCTTATAGGCAGTGGAGGATGGGGCTTCCTTGGTGGTAAAGGAAGCAAATAAGATCTCTGAGGTTATTAAATTACCTTAGAATCCCAAATAATACATAAGCCACTATCAGAGTAAGAATAATATTAAACACCTGGGCAATAATAAATGCACCGGCAGGTTTCCCATGCTGCATGGTCAATAAATCCTTAAATCTGGTTTCCAGTCCTATACAAACAAATGCCAGGTTGAACCATAATGATTGATAGCTCTTGACTGTTGAACTGGCAAGTTTGGCAGTTTCAGGATTAATGAAAAATGAAAATACCAATGAAGTGATTATAAATCCGAGAACGAATTTTGGGAATCGTTCCCATATGATTTTTAGTGATGGTTTTTCCTTTATACCTGAATCTGTTTTTCTATATGACCAATAGGCTGAGATTAGCAATGCTGCCACTCCCAATAAAACGTTTTGTGAGAATTTTACGATAGTGCTGTACTTGAGTGCAATATCACCGGCAATAGTACCGGCTGCGACAACAGCTCCTGTTGTGTCAATTGTTCCTCCAAGCCATGCTCCGGTAACTTCGGGTGTCAGATTTATCCACTTAGCTAGTAAAGGCATAAAAATCATCATGGGAATGGCAACTATCAAAACCAGTGAAATAACGTAACTGAGTTTTTTTGAGTCACCCTTTATAGCACCGGCGGTTGCGATAGCTGCCGATACTCCGCAGATACTTACGGCACTTGCCAGCATAATACTTAACTCTTCATCTATCTTTAATTTTTTTGCAATCCAGAAAGCAAAATACCAGACACCCATAATTACTATTAAAGCCTGAGCAAGTCCCAGCACACCTGCATTCATTATCTCCTTAAATAATATTGTTGCGCCGAGCATTACCAATCCTATTTTAATATAGAATTCACTCTGAATGCCTTCTTTAAGCCATTTAGGTGTACCGACAACATTACTGATAAACAAACCAATGAGAAGTGAAAAAATAACTGTTTCAAGACCCAGATGCTTCATCGATCCACTACTTGCAATCAACTGAGCAATCATTGACAACAGGAAAATAACCGGGAAGGCAGGTAATAATTCTTTGCCTTTACGACCCATTAACCAAGAACCGGCTAATGCGAAAAAGAAGAAATAAAGGAAAGTGGCAATTACCCTAACCGTATTACCGGTAGTAAAAACCTCTGTACTTAATACAGTCCAACCTGTCCATCCTGTCTTAGGCCCGAATTTGGGCATTATTTTCGGAATTTCAGGAATGAATAATGAGGCCACAATAGCCAGAATTAAAACAACCCCAATGATTACTGATGCCCAATCTTCATTAACGCGGAATTTGCTTCTCATGTATGTGTGGTTTTAGATTAATTCAGACAAATATCTTAAAATATTACCACAAAAATCGTAAATTTGTACTCTTAAAACTGCAAAAATCTTATCTAATGGTTCA
>CAZJPP010000001.1:0-75771 GCA_964547915.1 uncultured Lentimicrobium sp. | reverse complement strand
ACAAAAATCGTAAATTTGTACTCTTAAAACTGCAAAAATCTTATCTAATGGTTCATTTCTTCAAAGGTGGCTTTATTTATGCAATAGATGGCAAACAAGAACTGGCTTCAGAGGATATCTCAAAATTCTCATGGCTTCTGGGTGGAGCGGAATATTTGAAAGCCCGGTCAGTATCGGGCTTTTTTGTTGGGCCCAGAAGAGAAATGATTACTCCATGGAGTACCAATGCTGTTGAAATGGCTCAGAATATGGGCCTGACCAATATAACCAGGATTGAGGAATTTATCCCGGTTGAAAGTCAGAATGCACCTCATGATTCAATGCTTCAGACAATCTATAAAGGATTGAATCAGGATTTGTTTTTGATCGATAAAATGCCGGGAGAGGTCATTTTCATTGATGATATATCATCCTACAATGAATTGGAGGGATTAGCATTGTCTCCCGATGAAGTTGAATATCTTGAGCAGCTAAGTAAAAAGCTGGGCAGAAAACTAACCGATAGTGAGGTTTTTGGCTTTTCTCAGGTAAACTCGGAACATTGCAGGCATAAAATATTCAATGGAGCTTTCATTATTGATGGAACCGAGATGCCTGAAACCCTGTTCTCTATGATCAGGAAAACCTCAAAGGATAATCCTAACTTTATTGTTTCGGCTTATAAGGATAATGTTGCCTTTATTGCAGGTCCGAGAACAGAACAGTTTGCACCTGTTTCATTTGATAAGCCTGATTATTTTAAAGTTACAGAGTTTGATTCGGTTATTTCACTCAAAGCCGAAACTCATAATTTCCCCACTACTGTGGAGCCATTCAATGGTGCAGCCACCGGAACAGGAGGTGAAATCCGCGACAGGATGGCCGGTGGTAAAGGATCAATGCCAATTGCCGGTACAGCTGTGTATATGACTTCATATCCCCGAATTAATAATTCACAGAACTGGATTAAGAATACCGGAGCTCGTCAGTGGTTATATCAAAAGCCGGAAGAAATTCTTATTAAAGCTTCAAATGGAGCAAGTGATTTTGGAAATAAGTTCGGACAACCATTAATCTGTGGTAGTTTATTGACTTTTGAACATCAGGAACGGGGCAGATCATATGGATATGATAAAGTTATCATGCTCGCCGGTGGTGTTGGATATGCAAGGAAAGAAGATAGTCAGAAATCGCTTCCTCATGAAGGTGATAAGGTCATCGTAATGGGTGGTGATAATTACCGTATTGGTATGGGAGGAGGCGCTGTTTCGTCGGTTGCTACCGGTCAGTTTAGCAATACTCTTGAACTTAATGCTGTACAAAGGTCTAACCCTGAGATGCAAAAAAGAGTCTACAATGTGGTCAGGGCTATGGCTGAGAGTGGCAAAAATTCCATAATCTCAATTCATGACCATGGTGCAGGAGGACATCTTAATTGCCTGTCGGAGCTGGTTGAATCTACCGGTGGAGTGATTAACATTGATAAACTGCCTGTTGGAGATCCTACTCTTTCTGATAAAGAAATTATAGGTAATGAATCACAGGAACGAATGGGGCTGGTCATTAGCAAGGAAGACCTTCCATTACTTGAGAGAGTGGCAGAACGAGAACGAGCTCCATTATTCGAAGTAGGAGAGACGACTTCAAATCAGCAACTCGTTTTTGCGAACAACAACAAGGGAGTCAATGCAATTGATCTCAATATCAATGACATGTTTGGGAAACCTCCCCGTACAGTCATGCAGGATTCCACTAAAGAATTCTCATTCAAGGAAATCAGTTATAAAGCTTCACTTCTTAAGACATATCTCGAACAGGTCTTGCAACTTGAATCTGTAGCCTGCAAAGATTGGCTGACGAATAAAGTTGACAGGTCTGTCACAGGGAGAGTAGCCGTGCAGCAAACTGCCGGGCCAATTCAATTACCACTGAATAATATGGGAGTAGTTGCCCTTGATTATAAAGGCGTGGCCGGTATTGCCACTTCAATAGGACATTCACCTGTATCAGGCTTGATAGATTCTACTGCTGGCTCGGTTTTATCAATAGCAGAAGCATTGACTAATATAGTCTTTGCTCCACTGACCCATGGTTTAAAGGGAGTCTCGCTTAGTGCCAACTGGATGTGGCCGTGCCGGAATGAGGGAGAAGACGCCCGCTTATATCAGGCTGTTCAGGCAGCATCCGATTTTGCTATTAAACTAGGCATAAATATTCCAACAGGGAAAGATTCACTGTCAATGACACAGAAATATCCCGACGGATCAAAGGTTTTGTCACCCGGTACTGTTATAATAAGTGCTGTTGCCGAAGTTAGTGATATTAAAAAGGTTGTAAGCCCGGTTTTACAGCCTGAATTTACTTCAACACTTATCTATGTTGATTTTAGTCATACACCTTTCCGCCTGGGTGGTAGTGCATTAGCTCAGGTACTTTCATCTGTGGGGAATGAAACCCCTGACGTAGAGAGTGCAGAGTACTTTGCCTCAGCTTTTAACACGGTTCAAACTTTAATTAATAAGAGCGTTGTACTGTCAGGCCATGATGTTTCAGCAGGTGGTATGGTCACGACATTGCTCGAAATGCTTTTTGCTCAACCTGGTATAGGCATGGATATTAACTTTTCGGATTTTAAAGAGAGCGACATTATAAAGTTATTATTCAGTGAAAATCCGGGTGTTGTCCTGCAAGTTAAAGACCTTGATTATGCCTCAGTTCTCCTTCATGAAGCCGGTGTTAGGTTCCATATAATTGGGAAACCTTCATTCCGTAGATTTTTAACACTTAGATATAACGAAGGGCATTCAGAGTTTGATGTTGACCAAATGCGTAAACTTTGGTTCCATACTTCATTCTTAATGGATCAGATTCAAAGTGGAGAAGATCACGCTAAACTGAGATTCAAGAATTTTGAGCTTCAACCGCTGTCATATAACTTAGGAGATGACTTTAAAGGAAGATTTTCGCAGTATGATATAAATATAAATAGGAAGCATGATTCAGGAATTAAGGCAGCCATAATCAGAGAAAAGGGAGTTAATGGCGATAGGGAAATGGCCTGGTCGCTTTATCTCGCCGGATTTGATGTGAAGGATGTCCACATGACCGATTTAATATCGGGGAGAGAGAACCTTGAGGATGTGAATATGATTGTATTCGTGGGTGGATTCTCAAATTCCGATGTATTGGGCTCAGCTAAAGGATGGGCCGGTGCATTTTTATATAATCCTACGGCCAAAGCCGCACTTGATTCATTCTATCAACGGGATGATACTCTAAGCCTTGGTGTATGTAATGGATGTCAGTTAATGGTAGAACTTGGTTTGATAAATCCAACGCATCAGGATAAACCAAAGATGAAACACAACCTTTCGGGTAAATTTGAATCAATATTCTTAAATGTCGACATCCTTGAAAACAATACCGTGATGCTGGGATCTCTGTCGGGAAGGCGACTGGGTATTTGGGTATCACATGGTGAAGGACGATTCAGGTTGCCAATGCAGGAGAACGAATACAACATACCGGTAAAATACAGCTATACTGAATACCCCGGTAATCCAAACGGATGTGACTATAATACAGCAGCAATAGCCTCTAATGATGGCAGGCATCTGGCCATAATGCCTCATCTTGAGAGGTCGCTGTATCCATGGAATTGGGCATATTATCCTGCAGGTCGGAATTCAGATGAGATAACACCCTGGATAGAGGCATTTGTTAATGCCCGTGAATGGATTGCAGGGAAAAAGAGAAAGTGATAATTTTCTTCCTGGTTTTCTCAGTATTAACAGGCTTTTTAAAATCAGTAAATTTAGTTTGCTGATTTTTACACCATAAGTTTTTTTGCTTTCTGAATATATTCTGATAAATTTGGCATAGTTAATCATCATTTTGTGATGATAGTAAATTAGAAATATGCCGGGGATAATTCTTATAACAGGTGCTACAAGTGGCATCGGAAGAGCATGCGCTCACAAATTCGCAAAAGAAGGAAATAGAATAATTATAACAGGCCGAAGAGCTGAAAGACTTGAATCCATTGCTTCTGACCTCAGAAGATTATACAATACTGCTGTCTTAGCTCTTGCTTTCGATGTCAGAAACCGAAGTCAGGTTAACGACGCATTCAAGGACCTTCCGGAAAATTTCAGAAAGATTGATGTTCTGATTAATAATGCCGGGTTGGCATTAGGTTTGAAACCTCTACAGGATGGAGATCCTGACCAATGGGAAACGATGATTGACACCAATGTTAAAGGTGTTCTTTATGTTACGCATGCTGTAGTACCTCTAATGCTGCAACATGGACATGGGCACATTATTAATATAGGGTCAATTGCCGGTAAAGAAGCCTATCTTAATGGTAATGTTTATTGTGCAACAAAGGCTGCTATTGATTCTCTCTCCAAATCAATGCGAATTGATTTGCTTACAAAGAACATTAAAGTTACACAGGTTGCTCCCGGTGCTGTTGAAACAGAATTTTCACTTGTTAGGTTTTCGGGCGATAGTGATGCAGCCGGGAAAGTCTATCAGGGGTTTGAACCATTGCGACCTGAAGATGTGGCTGATGTTGTGCACTACTGTGCAACTCTACCTGCTCATGTAAATATTAATGATATTTTACTAATGCCTGCTGCTCAGGCATCTGCATCAATATTTAACAAAAAATGAAAGAACATGGCAATAGAACGATTATTTGATCTGCTCCCTCATTATGCCAACTCATTTGATCCCAAAGATGATGTATTGGCATATAAAGAGGATGGTATCTGGAAAAAAATCGACATTCAGAAGTACAAAAGAAATGTTGATTTACTGAGTTACGGTCTTCTGAAACTAGGAATAAAAAAGGGTGACAAAGTTGCCACTATAATGAATAACAGACCTGAATGGAATTACCTGGATTTCGCCATTATGCACACAGGTGCCATACATGTTCCTATTTATCCCACAATTAGTAAGTCGGACTATCAATATATATTCTGTCACGCTGAGATCAGATTTGTTTTTGTTGCAGGTGATGAAATGGCAAAGAAGATTCGTGAGATCGTTGGTCTTTGTCCAAGTGTTGAGGAGGTATTCACCGTTAAAGGTAAGAATGGTGAAAGAACAATCAACGATATAATGATGTTAGGAGATGCAAATGCAAATCCGGAGAAGATTGATGAAATCAAATCCCAAATCAAGGGGTCGGATGTCGCAACCATTATCTATACATCCGGAACAACCGGTAATCCCAAAGGTGTAATGTTGTCGCATGCAAACATTATATCAAACTTTGTTGGAGTATCGTACATTCCAACATTCGGGCAGGAAGGTAAAGCATTGAGTTTTCTTCCACTGTGCCATGTATATGAGAGGATGCTGAATTATATGTATCTATACCTTGGTATCTCCATATATTATGCTGAAAGTCTTGCTACTATTACAGATAATATCAAGGAAATACATCCCGACATGATGTGTTGTGTTCCTCGTTTGTTGGAGAAGATCTATGATAAGATTATTGCAACAGGCAGGAAGCTCAAAGGTGTAAAGAGAATGATATTCTTCTGGTCGTTGAATCTGGCCGACAGATACGATGTCAATGGCAATAATTCACTTTGGTATAAATTCTGGCAGGCAATTGCCGATAAACTGGTATACATTAAATGGCGTGAAGCTCTTGGCGGGAAATTTAAGATAATCGTTTCAGGCGGTGCAGCAATACAACCAAGAATAATAAGGACTTTCAGAGCTGCCGGGCTTCCAATATACGAAGGGTATGGATTGACAGAAACTTCTCCTGTTGTTGCTTGTACCAGTATTGTTAAAAATGGTATTAAGATAGGAACCGTTGGACCTCCATTAATAGGTGTAAGTGTTAGGATTTCTGATGATGGTGAAATACTTGCGAAAGGTGCGAATATCATGTTAGGCTATTACAAAGATCCGGAACTGACAGCTCAGGTAATTGATAAAGATGGATGGTTTCATACCGGAGACGTTGGAGTCATTGAACCTGAAGGACAGCTTAGAATCACAGGGAGGAAAAAAGAGATTTTCAAGACTTCATTAGGTAAGTACATTGCACCCGAATTGCTTGAGAATAAGATAAAAGAATCTCCATTTATCGACAATGTAATGGTGGTTGGCGAAAATCAAAAATTTGCTGCTGCAATTATTGTCCCTGATTTTAACTTCCTGAAATCATGGTGTAAGAAAAAGGGCCATGAGTATACTACCGACGAGGAGATGGTGCTTAATCCTGTCATCAGGCAGAGAATCGGAATAGTGATAGATAATGCAAATGTTCACTTCGGAAGTTCTGAACAAATTAAAAAGTTCGATCTCCTTTCAAATGAGTGGAGTACACAAAGTGGTGATCTGACTCCTACATTAAAACTCAGGAGATCATACATGTATGAGAAGTATTCTGCAGTGATAGAGAAAATGTTTACAAGCAACAATGTCAAGGTTTAAATGATTGGATAGCTTATAAACCTAATCATTTACCGGTTGACATGTTAATGAAGGATTTTAAAGACCATTTCTCTCATAAGGTCGGGACCACTTGCATTGCCCGAATCTACACCTTTGCTTTTCAGATCAAACTCCCTAAGGGTGGATATAATTCTGGCCAGTTGAGGGTATGAGTACTGATTTATTGCCTTAATGTAGTCGCCCGTAAGGAAAGGTGCAATTTTTAAAGCAGATGCAACTGAAGGTTTCGATTTATCAGTTAGCGTGTAACATAATAATACCTTTGAAAAAAATGAATAAGTCATTGGGACTATCTTGGCCAATGGATTTTCCTTTGGATTGGAATTGAAATAGTTAACTATCCTGTTAGCTTTTTCAACATTTCTTGAAGCAAGTGCCTCCTGAAATTCAAAGAAATTGTAATCCTTGCTGATTCCAATGTTTTTCTCAATTACTTCTTCAGTTATTGTGCTTCCGGAAGGCGACAATATAAAAAGTTTGTTGAGTTCGTTAGCTACTTTCGACAAGTCAGTTCCAAGGAAATCTGACAGAAGGATAGCTGCTTTTTGGTTTATATTATATCCGTTATTTTTTGCATAATCGGTAATCCAGGCCGGAATTTTATCCTGATATAATCGCGCAGATTCAAAATAGACTCCAACCTTAGCAACTAATCCGCTTAAAGATTTGCGCTTATCATATTTTTTATGCTTGTGGCAAATAACCAGAATTGTTGAGGACAATGGTTTCTTAACATACTCTGCCAGCTCATCCAGAGTTTTCATATCCTGTGCTTCCTTCAGTATCAATAACTGGTACTGAGACATCAGTGGATATCTTTTTGCCTGTTCTATAACCTTTCCGGCATCAACATCACGGCCATAAAGCACAGTAAGATTGAATTCTTTTTCTCCCTCATCAAGTATATTGTTCTCCATGTAATCGCTTATTACATCAATGTAATAAGACTCTTCTCCGCAAAGAAGATATACCGGCGAATACTTTTTTTGCTTAAGATTCGCAATTATACTTGAATAATCTGCAGCCATGATATAAACGAAATAGATTAGAACCTCAGGTGTTTAACTGTAAGGCCATTATTGATAAGCTGCTTCAATGCTTCAATGCCTATTTTAAGATGCGTTTCAACAAAGTTCTCAGTAACAAGATTATCACTGATTTCAGTTTTAACTCCCGTTGAGATCATTGGTTGGTCGGAGACTAAAAGCAACGCACCCGATGGGATTTCATTATGAAAACCAACGGTAAAAAGGGTTGCAGTTTCCATATCAATAGCAATTGCTCTTATTTGGCGCAGATACTCTTTAAAAACATCATCATGCTCCCACACCCGCCTGTTGGTAGAGTATACAGTACCTGTCCAGTAATCTCTTCCTGCATCACGAATAGCCGTAGAGGTGGCTTTTTGAAGACTAAATGCGGGTAGTGCCGGCACCTCTGCAGGGAAGTAGTCATTTGATGTGCCATCGCCCCTTATTGCTGCAATAGGTAAAATCAAATCGCCCAGTTGGGCTTTCTTCTTCAATCCTCCACATTTTCCAAGAAACAAAACAGCCTTTGGTTTAATGCTTGATAATAAGTCCATGACTGTTGCAGCATTTGGACTTCCCATGCCGAAATTAATCATGGTAATATCGCCTGCAGTTGCGCTTGGCATTGATCTGGTAAGACCCTTTATCTCCACATTGTGCCATGATGCAAAGAGATCAAGGTAATGGCTGAAGTTTGTCAGTAAAATATACTCTCCAAACTCCTCTATGTCGGTGCCTGTGTATCTTGGCAACCAATTCTCGGTAATCTCTTGTTTTGTTCTCATAGCTTCAAATATACAATGCAGAATTATAAAGCAAAATTAAAGAAATATGGTTATTAATGCCTGTTTTGTTTTTTAGTACTTTTACAAGGGAATGACAAATAATCAAAATGGTAAGACTCAATTTCCCTGACGTTGAAGTAAAGATCAGGAATGTGAATGAAGCGTTGGAAGTTTTTGATCCTCTTAGAAAACGCTTCGTTAGTCTTACTCCTGAAGAGTGGGTTCGTCAACATCTGATATCTTATCTGATAAATCATCTTGAAGTGCCGGTACATATGATGGCATCTGAAAGAGGATTAGTTGTAAACACACTTAAGAAGCGTTTTGACCTTGTAGTTTATCACCCAAATGGCAATCCTTTGATGATTGCTGAGTGTAAGGCCCCATCTGTAAAGCTGACTGAGGATACATTTTATCAGGCAGCAGGATATAATTTAGCACTAAAAGTCAAATACCTGCTAATCACCAATGGTTTGGTTCATCATTGTATTAAGGTCGAAGAGAATACCCCCAATTTTCAGTTTCTTAATAATATACCTTCTTATTCTGAAATGAAAAGGTAATGATACTCAAGAACTTATAATGGCAGGTTGGTGTTTTATTTACACTAAATATCTATGAAAAAAGCTGGTGCCCAAAGACTTCTTCAAATTTTACTGATCATAGCCATTGTTGTAACAGCGATGTGGCTCCTGGCTTCAGTCTATACAGATAGATTTGCCAAGGATCAATTACAAAACGCTTTTAATGAGCAATCTGCCGGAAAGTACACTTTAACTATCGGAAAATTAAGGCTGGGGCTCTTTGCAGGATCTCTCACCTTTACAGATGTCTCAATTAAGCCCGGAAGAGATGATGACAATGGGATTATTATTAACACCCATGCTAAGCAGCTTTCCTTCCAAGGCGTTCATATCCTCAGGTATTTATTTGGTAAAGGCGCTCTGGTAAATGAAATCAGACTCACAGAACCTACCGTAATAATTTATGGACGAAAAGATTTACAGACTGAGAACTTAAATGACACTACGGATTTTTCATTGTATGGATTCATCGGAAAATTTGCCAGATCAGTTACCATCAAAAGGTTGGCTGTAAATAATTTTGATTTTGAATACTTTCACGAAATCAACGACAGCGTTCCTTCACTAAAAAGCAAAGAGAATAATTTTCTGGCTGTGAATCTAAGGGTTGGCCCTGAGACTGAAAAACTGCCGGGAATGTTTTCAGCTGATTCAGTATCCTTCTCTGTAAGTAATTTCTCATATACAACAGCCGATAGCCTATATACTTTTAACGTAGGTAAAATGAATGTAATTTATTCTGATTCTGCACTGGTTATTGATTCGGTTAAAGTTGTACCCAATTATAGTAAAAGAAGATTCGCAGAAATAGCCGGGAAGCAAACTGATCGGTTCGATATTTCGGCAAGGAAACTTTATTTTCATTCAGTTGATTTGAAGACTTTTATTGAGTATCATGGTTTCGACTGTAAGAAGCTTGAAATTCAAAAGTTTAACTTAAGAGCTTTTAGAGACAAAAATGATACCAGGCATTTCGCAGTGCCAATGTCAGTTCAAAGGCTACTGAAGGAGTCTCCGGTTTTTGTCAGTATTGACACGATTGAATTAAAGGAATCTAATATAATATATGAGGAGGTGGCTTCAGGAAAGAAAGCTCCCGGAGTGATATCCTTTGATAATATTGATGCCAGCCTTACTGGAGTGACAAATGACTCAGTCAGGATTTCTGAAAACAGTAAGATTGTTGTTGAAGCTACTTCCAAATTATCAGGTGAAGGCACAGTGAAAGCATTATTTGTAATTCCAATGAAAGCCAATGGAATGGAATTCTTCTGTGGCGGTTTGATTACAGATGTTTCAATGAAAGCATTTAATAAGATGGTAGAACCTGCAGTAGGGATTAGTTTTTCATCGGGTTTTATTGATTCTCTTGATTTCGAATTCAACGCCGGTGATATAGAATCAAGAGGATGGATGAAGTTCAGGTATAAAGATCTGCAAATTGAACTTCCCGAATCAGGTAACAATAATACATTCGGAGAAAAACTGCTGGTTTTTCTGGCAAACAATCTGATTATTAAGAAGAATAATCCTTCAGATGAGGGATATGCCTCAAAAGTACCTCTTCATTATGAGAGGAACAGACAAAGATTTATGTTCAATTATACCTGGAAGACCCTATATTCGGGGATAAAAGAAACAGTTGGGGTGCCGGAGATAAAGCCTTAATTTTATTTGTTAATATCAAAACAAAGCATAATATGGAAGGAACAAACAAATTCATTTATAACATAACAATAAAGCTGTTATTGCTGGCATTGATAATTGCTATGTTAAAGTTGGCGCAGCCTGTTTTGCTTCCTCTGGCTGTTGCAATATTGTTTACATTCCTACTTCTCCCAATTTCACAAAAACTGGAAAATTGGGGGTTACATAGAGGATTTGCCATTGTTTTAAGTCTATTGCTTGCCGCATTGGTAGTGGTGGGTATTTTGTATTTCTTTTACTCACAGGTGCAGATGTTTGTAAACGACTGGCCCCAATTGAGTCAGCAGATGTCGGCTAAAATCGATAAGTTGTTTGTGTGGGTGAGTGATAATTTTAATTATTCCGAAGTTGAGCAAAAGAACTGGATAAATGAGAGATTACAATCGGCCGGGTCATCAGCTGCTACATATGCCTTAGGCATATTTTCTGCAACCGGTTCTTTTATTGCTTCTGTTGCATTGTTACCGATTTTCATTTTCTTTCTCACATATTATCGTGACAAGTACAAACATTTTGTTGAGTTAATGGCCGGTGATGAGGTAAAAGCAAGGAATACATTAAGGATTATCAGAAAGATAGCTCAGGTTTCTCAGAGCTATCTTAAAGGTCTTTTTTTCGTAATTGTTATCTTATCTGTGCTTAACTCTACCGGTTTTTTTATACTCGGCTTGAGGCATGCCTTCCTATTTGGTGTGCTGCTGGCATTTTTAAATATCATACCCTATATTGGTGTCTTAATTGGTAGTATTCTTCCGGTTGCAATGGCGTTGATTACTGAAGATCAGATAGGTATTGCCATTGGGGTGTTGGCAGTTTGTATCTTCGTACAGTTCCTCGAAAACAATTTTATTACACCCAATGTAGTGGGGTCGAGTGTTAGCATCAATCCATTTACCGCAATATTGGGGCTTACAACAAGTGCCCTGATTTGGGGGATTGTAGGTATGATAATCGCCCTGCCTTTTATTGGCATGATTAAAGTTGCATTTGATAACATTGGGCCGCTGAAACCCTGGGGATACCTTTTAGGAGAGGAAAAGAGTTTCAGGCATTCTGCTAAAGACAGCAGAAGGAAATTCCAGTTCCGCAAACGTTTTAATAAAGAAAACAAGAGCAGTTAATCCATTCAACTTCAGGAGCACTGGAGTTGTTAAAATATATCACCACATTATTGTTTTTATGTAAATTGGTTTTCAGTTACAGAAGATGCACTAATGAAATGTGAAACAATGCACTTTGTAAACCAGACGAAGGAAAAATAGATGAAGGATGAGAGCACAGGGAATAAGTGGTTAAGAGTTATACTTAAAACACTGATGTGGATTTTAGCCGGACTTACAGGTGTGGTTTTAATCCTGATCCTGATTGTTCAACTTCCTCCTGTTCAGAATTTTGCCGCTAAGAAAGCCGTTAGTTTCCTGAGTGAAAAATTGCAAACTGTTGTCAGACTTGAATCCATAAGCATAGGAATACCTAAAACAATTAACATCGAAGGCCTTTATCTTGAAGATCTGCAGCATGATACGTTACTCTATGCCGCAAGAGTAAATGTAGGTGTTGATATGTTTGGCCTTCTGAAAAACAAGTTAAATATCAGATCGGTCAGGATTGAAGGATTAACCGCTAATGTATACGGTTTATATCCTGATACTACCTTCAATTATAACTTCATTATAGATGCATTTTCCACGACAGATGAGGAGGCCGTTGATCAATCAGACTCTGAAGGAATTGCAATTGTATTTAATGATATTGACCTTCAAAATATAAGCCTTAGATATAGTGATACATTAAGCGGCCTTGATGCCAGGGTTAATATTGGAAGTTTTGCAACCTCGTTTGAAGAGTTTGATCTCGCTGAAATGATACTAAGAGTAGGCGATGTGGCATTGACAAATTCAGTGGTTTCTTATTCTCAGACCCCACCACTCAGAAAGCAGGCAATTGATACAACCGGTGGCGAGTTGCCGATACTTGGTTTTAGAAATTTTATTCTTGAAAATGTCACATTTAGATACAATAGTCCATCAAGCGGTTCCAGACTCGTAGCTACTATTGGAAACTTTGGAATTAAAGCTGATACAATTGATCTGAAGGCACAAAGATTGGTTCTGGAGAACCTGATAATGACTGAATCACAAATTGATTTTCAACAGTTTGAGCCGACTCTGAAGGATACTGTTATTCTGATTTCTGAAGTCAAACCTGATACTGTAATAACTACCCGGACTAATGGTTGGTATCTGAGTTTAAAGAATCTGGATTTCTCAAATAACTTATTGGCATACAGAAATCTTAAGGAGAAAGCTGTAGAAGGTGGCCTGGATTTCAATAACCTCAAAGTGAGCAATTTTAATCTTGGGATAAAGGATGTGATTTACAACCCCGAAAGCTTATCTGCAAATTTGAATAATTTGAGTTTTAAAGAACAGAGTGGCTTTACCCTTAATGAATTATCATCGCATATTTATTATGACAGTAAAACTGCAATACTTGAGAACCTGAAAGTCAAAACTCCTAAGAGCAGTTTGGGAAATCATATTGAACTAACCTATAATTCTATTGATGATTTTACCAATTCTATTGAAAATGTTGGGTTTATTGTGAGTCTGAAGAATTCGAGAATTTCATTTGAGGATGTTTTGATGGTCTTGCCTGAATTAGCAGAAAATCAGCAGTTTTCAATTAATAGAGATGATGTGGTTTCATTTACTGGTGCAATCTCGGGTACACTGACCGATGTGTTGATTGAAGACTTTCAACTGACAAACAACAGATCAACGTCTTTGAGTTTATCAGCTAACTTGCAGAATGTTACAAATCCTGACCTATTATATGCAAGGGTACAGGACTTTTCATTTAAAACAAGCGCAGAGGATATTTATTCTTATACAAGGGAAGGGACAATCCCTGCTTCCATTACTATTCCAAATGAGATTGCCATTGATGCTTTGTTTGAAGGATATTTGAAGAATTTCAATGCAGGACTTGAACTGGCAACTTCTTTTGGAGCGATGAATGCCCTTATTGAGATGAATCCGGTGGAAGGAAACCATGAAGTTCCTTATGACTTAGCTTTACATATAATTGACATTGATGCAGGTAAAATTCTCAATAAACAGGATACATTAGGACCTGTTACTTTAGCTGTGAATCTTAAAGGATATGGAATGAATCCTGATAGTTTAAATGTACTTGTAGATGCAGTTGTTCAGGAAGCTTTCTTTAATGGATATACATACAAGGATTTGAATATAGACGGTCGGATTATAAACCGTTCGTTCAATGGAGAGATTGATATGAATGATCCTAATCTTGATTTTGATTATAAGGGTTATGTGAATGCCAATCCCGACAGTCTGGCACTCATGTTTGATTTAAATCTTCGGAATGCTGATTTGGCCAATTTGAAATTATCAGAGAACACATTTCAGATAAAGGGGAACATTAGTTCCGATCTTTCGGTTAAAAGCGGACCTAATCCTGTCGGTTTCATCAGCTTTTATAATATCGGTTTAAAGACTGATAGTCTTGACTGCCCTATTGATTCCTTAATTGTGAGGTCAGAATATTTAAATGATTCATCGCTGATTACTTTAAATTCAGAGATTATTGATGCCAGATTATCTGGAGATATTGTCTTGGCTGAACTTCCCGCATTAATTAGTCAAAATCTTAATCACTATTTTGAGTTTACTGACCCTGACACACTGTCGATTGATACGACAAAAATGAATCTCAGGGACCAAAAGTTAAGTTATAGTCTCACTGTTAATGATCCTAATATAGTGTGTAATAATTTACTTCCGGGACTGAAGGATTTCAATCCTGTAACACTGAAAGGAAGTTATTCAAGTTTTGATAGCCAAATACTTGCTCAGCTTTCAATTCCCGGACTAAATTATAATGGAATAGCATTGGATAGTCTTTTATTCGACATTAGTTCAAATGAAGATAAGCTGGATTACTCACTTGGCATTGAAAGAGTTCACAATCCGACAGTTCAGCTTGAGAATTTTGAGTTTAACGGAGCTATTGCAGAGAATACTATTAAGTACAAATTATCAGCTGCTAAAAGTGATACATTCAATGTACTGCAAACGAGCGGTGCGTTAACAAAAGCTGATAGTCTTTACAGATTAATCATAGACGAGCCGATTACCCTTAATAACACCAACTGGCGGGTAGATCCTGATAATGTTTTAACGTTCTCTGATAAAGGGATGAAAGCAGAAAAGGTTATTCTTTCAGGTGAGAATCAGTTATTGTCAATAATAACAGAGCCGGCAGAAAACACACCTTTAAAAATAACCTTTGAAAATTTTAGTTTGGGGAACCTCTCAACTATTATTGAAAAAGAAGAGGAATTAGTCAGGGGCAGACTGAATGGTCACTTTACTTTATTTGATATTAATGGCTCACAGGCTTTTACTTCAAACCTCAATATCGATACTCTCAGCTTTATGGAAATACCGGTTGGGAATATTTTCCTCTTAGCTGAAAACACTAATGTGGAGGATCGGTTTGATGTCAATATGAAGTTGTCGGGTTTTGGAAATGACCTGTTAATAGATGGCAACTACTTTGCAAGAGACAGCTTGCAATTATTAGATATGGTTATGGACATTAACCGGCTTAGTCTGGAAGCTGTTGAGCCATTTACTTTCGGGCAGGTGAGGAGAATGACAGGTTATTTGAGCGGGGATATCGAAATTAATGGTACTGCAGATGATCCTGATTTAGAGGGAAATATCTCATTCAATGGAGCTGGATTTGAGGCAGCAGCCACAGGAGCATTTCTCAAATTGCTCGATAATACATTAGTTATCAGTAATAAACAATTTATAATAAACGACCTGACACTGGTAGATTCGCTTAATAATGAAGCAGTAATAAGTGGTAATATTGGCTTTAGTGATCTTACAAATCCAACCCTTGATCTCAGATTGAAAACTAATGATTTCCTGGCGATGAACTCAACAAGTGGTAATAATGGAGTCCCAATCTATGGGAAGGTTCTGCTTGATAGCGATGTTCGTGTTAAAGGTACGGTAGGAAGCCCGGTAGTTGACATGAAGGTTACCCTACAGGATGACTCTGAACTGACTTTTGTTATGCCTGAATCGGAAATTGTACCCGACGAAGGAGAAGGGGTAATTATTTTTTCTGATTCCTTATACAAAATGCCTGAGAGGGAGCAAAGTACAGATACTGTAAATTATAATAAGTCCACCATCGAAGGAATTCAGCTAAATGCCTCAATAACACTTGAGCCTAAAGCCATTTTAAAGATGATGGTTGATCCAGTGTCCGGAGATTCTTTGTTTGTAAGTGGAGATGCAAATTTGAATTTTTCACTTACGCCGGGTGGTCAGATGAATTTAACCGGCACTTTTGAAGTTAATGACGGAGGCTACAATATTACACTCAACCAGTTCATCAAACGTCAATTCAGAATTCAGGAAGGAAGTCTGATTTCCTGGTCGGGCGATATTATGGATGCAAATGTAGATCTGAGCGCAATCTATGAAATAGAAACATCACCATTACTATTGCTGGAAGACCAGGTTGATGGAGCTGAAGAGTTACAACAAAATCAATTCAGAAATAATCTTACTTTTCTGGTGCTGCTAAATCTCAGGGGTGAATTGATGAAACCTGAAATCAGTTTTGATATTCAGCAACCTGAGGATGAAAGGGGAGCACTTAACGGAATGGTTGATGCCAAGCTCAATCAGTTGCGAACAGATGAATCACAGCTGAATAAGCAGGTATTTGCTTTGTTGGCTTTAAATAGATTTCTGGGACAGGATCCCTTTGAATCGGGGGGATCACCTTTAACAGTGGAGTCTGCTGCCCGGGCAAGTGCAAGTAAATTACTTACTCAGCAATTCAGTTCATTGTCAGCGAAGTATATCAAAGGCGTTGACCTTGATATAGGTGTTAAGTCGTTTGAAGAATATAATGAAGAAGGTATTGAAGAAGGTCGCACACAATTACAGCTTGGTGTATCAAAAGAATTCCTCAATGACCGGATAATTGTGCAGGTTGGCGGCAATGTTGAGCTTGAAGGCGAAAGGGCCCGGCAAGATCAGACAAGTGATATTGCTGGGAATGTCAATGTTGAGTATAAACTTACTCCTAATGGCAGATACCGGCTTAAAGGTTTCAGAAGAATTGAATACGAAGATCCCATAGAGGGAGAGCTCATTAATACAGGTATAGGATTTTCATACAATAGAGAATTCAGAACATTCAGGCAGTTGTTTTGGTCGAAAAAGCGAATTGAAGAATGGAGAAAGAGCCGTCAATTGAATGGAGGTGTTAAAACTAATGATACTAAAAATTAACCACAGATCATGCAGTCAGTAAAGTACTTAAGGATATTTACAATGATTCTGGTGTTGCCTTTCATCACCTCGTGCAGTAATCTTAAGTACCTGCCTGAAAATGATGCACTCTATACGGGGGCAGAAATACATGTTCTACCAGAAGGTACAAAAGGAGATAAGAATATTAAGAGTGATCTTGAGGAAGTAGTGAGGCCACAACCAAACTCTTCTTTTTTGGGATTACGTCCTTCACTTTGGTTTTACAATATTGCAGGCGAAAATGCAGACAAGGGTATAAGAAAATGGATAAAAGAAAAGCTGGGTGAGGAACCTGTACTCTTAAGCCAGGTTGATCAGTCAATTATAGAAAGCCTGATGGTGAACCGGTTGCAAAATTTAGGTTATTTTAATTCTACTGCAACTAGTGAAGTTAAACAAGACGGAAAGAAAGCTGAGGTAGAATACACTGTTGCAGTAAGAGAACCGTATGTTTTTAACGTAATAGATTATCCCGGTGAAACCGACAGTCTGAGTGTTGCAATCAAGGCCACTCAAGCCAATTCACTCATTTACAAGGGACTTCAGTATAATCTTGATATTCTTAAAGAAGAAAGAGCCCGTATCGATAGTGAGTTGAAAAATGTGGGGTATTATTTCTTCAATCCTGATTTTTTGGTTTTTGTTGCTGATTCTTCGGTCGGCGACAGGAAGGTAAATGTCGCACTAAGAGTGAAACCGGAAACTCCCCCTAAAGGATTAATTACTTACAACTTTAATAGTATTTATGTCGTGCCTCAATATTCGCTTGGAAGAGAGAGAGTTCAACGGCGAATTTCGTACGATACTCTATATGAGCATAAGTTCTATTTTGTCGAAAGAGTGCAGAACTTCAATCACAAAATATTAAGCAGGTACATTAAAATTGAAGAAGGCAATTTATACAGCAAACGCGACCATGACCTCACAATAAGCCGATTGATGTCGATGGGAACATTCAAATTTGTGAATATTGAATACAAGGACTCGGTGATTGACGGTAAAGGATATCTTCAGGCAGAAATTAATCTTACGCAATTATTGCCTAAAAAGTTAAAAGTAGACTTTGAGGTTGGATCAAAAGACAACAATTACACGGGGCCATCTATTATTGCCGGTTTCACAAACCGAAATACATGGAAGGGGGGCGAGCTTTTAAGATTCAGTATTAACGGGGCATATGAAGTACAGTTAAGCGGAGATCAAAAGGGATTTAATTCATGGGAATTAGGTGCAGGACTTCAACTTGTAACACCCCGGTTCATTGCACCTTTCAGAGTGACAGATGAATCGTCGGTCCATATACCAAAAACAAAATTCGATCTTCAGCTCAAGACATTGCACAGAGTCGAGTATTTTGATATGGACGGACTTAATTTCACTGCGGGTTATATATGGAGAAGCACAAATACCCAGGAATTTGAAGTTAATCCAATAGCCATCAATTACTCTAAGCTCAGAAATACAACCGATGTTTTCGAAAACCTTTTA
Organism: uncultured Lentimicrobium sp.; assembly: GCA_964547915.1. Taxonomy (GTDB): domain Bacteria; phylum Bacteroidota; class Bacteroidia; order Bacteroidales; family Lentimicrobiaceae; genus Lentimicrobium. The sequence goes on along the minus strand of CAZJPP010000001.1, from coordinate 57,337 downwards.
GATAAAAATCCATACCTAAGAAGGACGTTTCAGGAGCAGTTTACTTTAGGATCTACAGCTTCATATACACTTAACACCATTTTGGGAAATCGTGAAAGGAATCAGTACTTTTTTAATGTGCTGTTGGATGTTTCAGGAAATCTGGCTTCTCTGATTCATAATATTACAACCGGTGAAAAATCGTCGGAAGAAAGTCCATACACAATATTTAATTCAAGGTATAGCCAGTATTCAAAACTTTCGACTGATTTCAGGTATTACCTGAACTTTGATGAAAATAATACATTAGCATCGCGCTTAATGATAGGTGCCGGGATTCCATATGGCAATTCAACTGTGATTCCATATACCAAGCAGTTTTTTAGCGGAGGTTCAAGCAGCATACGAGCATTTTTGCCGAGATCTTTAGGTCCGGGATCATATTTACCAGATAAGGAAGAACAAGGGGGCTATTTTGATCAGTCCGGTGATATAAAGCTCGAGTTAAATGCCGAATACCGTTTTTCAATAGTTAGTGTTTTGAAGGGTGCGCTGTTTACTGATATTGGAAATGTTTGGTTGACAAGAGCGAATGAATTCTTACCCGGGGCCGAAATTGAAAAAGACTTTTTAAAAGAACTTGCAGTCGGTGCGGGTGTTGGCTTAAGAATAGACTTATCATTCTTTTTAATTAGGTTTGATTTAGGAATTCCTTTAAGAAAGCCATTCTTACCTGAAAATCAGAGATGGGTGGTAGATAAAATAGATTTCGGTAACAGGGAATGGCGTCGCGATAACATGGTATTAAACATTGCAGTTGGTTACCCATTTTAATGATGCATAAAAAAAGCTCCGGTTAAGGAGCTTTTTAGTTTTTTACAATCAATCAATTAACTGCATTTCAAAACAGTCTTGATTTGATAGTTTGCTGATTCAGCGAGTTTGCCAACAGCAGCTTTCTTATATGATTCGCATGCTGCAGCATTATCACCTTTACCGAGTTGGGCATTACCCATTTCGAAGTAGAAACGTGCTTTCTTCTCGGCATCACCTTGTTCAACTTCAAGTCCCTTTTGACTTTGAACTAAAGCTTCGTCGAATTTTGAAAGTTTATTCAGGGTAACAGCGTATAAGTAATAGATTTCGGGATTATTATCTGAATAGGTTAATGCTTTTTCCAGATTGGAAGCCGTAGCTTGCAAATTATTTCCTTTAAATGAAGAGTTTGCGCTTATGAGCAGGTCGTCGCCCATAGTTTTTCTTGCAGATTCGACGGTTTTTTCATCATTGGTTTTAGTACCAATCCTTATTGCATTATCCATAGCAGTGTGCATCTCGGCGTCTTTGTCGAGCTTCTTATAAGCCAGGCCCATGTTAAGCCATGCACGTGCCATAGTGCTGTCGAGTTCTACAGTTTTCTGGTAGCTTGCGATTGCGGCATCAAGCTGACCGGCTTTGTATTCATTAATCCCTTTTGAGAGATATAATTTGGGCAGAAGCTCATTAGTTTTTTCAGCTGTTGAATTATCATTGTACTTAACTGCATAGTCACGAGCCAAAATGTAACCTTCAATTGCTTCATCCATCTTTTTTTCTTTATACAGAGCAGTAGCATAATTGTATTGCATTACCGGAATCTGTTGCTCGGCCATCTGGCGAATTGTGTCGGCATCTGCAGCTTTAGAAGCAATATCGGCAGCTTCTAACATAGCTTTCACTGCTTGTTGCGGATCGGAAGACACAAGTGTTGCGGCACGATTATAAGCATTTACAGCGTCGTCTTTAGTCTGAGCAAAAGAATTCATGCTAAACAGCATTACAATGGCAATAGTGATTAATTTGATCGAAGTTTTCATCTTGTTTATAAAAATTTTTTGAAATTAAAGTTGTACTGTGGGCAAATATAACTAATAACGTGCCAAAAATTGGAAGCCATTTTAATTATTTAACAATAAATTGTACTTTTAGCCTTCAACTTCTGATTATTAATAATTTTTGAGGGTCAAATTGGATTATTACTTGCAAAAATTATTATACATTTGCATTGGCAAAAAAAAACTTTTATGAAAGGCACAATTTTAAAAATAACCTTAGGCGTAGTCATTGTAGTAATGGCATATTTTCTATACGCATCGATTATGAGACCTGTTCGTTTTAGCGAAGAAGTTAGCAGAAGAAATGAGGCAATTGCTAATAAAATTAAAGATATCAGAACAGCGGAAAATCTGTATAAGCAATTCAATAATTCTTATACATCAAGTTTTGATACATTGATTAACTTCCTTCAAACCGGTGAAATCCCTGTTGTAAAGATTGTTCCTGATCCAAACGATACAACATTTACAAAGACAATTAATGATACCGTTGGATATATTAATATTGCCGATTCATTATATGGCAACAGGCCAAACTTTAATATACAGAATCTTGCCGTTATCCCTCACTCAGATGGCCGACGTTTTGAGATAGAGACAGGTAAAATTGATAAAGGTGGTGTTATGGTAAGCGTTATTGAAATTCTTGTTCCTTATGAGTATTATCTTTATGATCTCGATAAACAGGATGTACTTAACCTTACTGAAAGAATGAAAGGCCTAAATCGCTTCCCGGGAATTAAAATGGGTTCTCTTACTGAAGCATCCACTGACGGTAACTGGGAATAATTCTTATTGCATGACCGGCAGTCGTTCATCAATAAGTTACTTTGACCGAATATTTAATAAGGTTAATTCCGAAAATTATAATCTGTCCATCCGGTTTCGACCGGATGGACTTTTTTATTCTTTCTACGATACCCTTGCAGGGAAATATATAGGCTTTGAATCAGTGCTCATTCCTACCGCTTCGGAAATGTATGATTATATCAAAAGCCATTCACTGCTTCAACTCAAATACAATAAGTGCAAGTGCATTGTTCCGGCATCGCATTATACACTTGTTCCTACTTCACTTTTTATCAAAGAAAGTGCAAAAGAGTATCTTCAATTCTTAAACCTTACAGACCCGACAGAAGAAGTAAAAACCTTTTCAGTTTACACGGAAAGTGCTGAACTTGTTTACAGCACAAATCTTGCTTTTATTCGGTTCATTGATGAATTGTTTTATAATGCCTGCATTGTGCCTGAAGTGGCTGCATTTATTGATTTGATCTTTTTCCGCTTTAAAAGCATCAACCCGTCGGGATTGTTTCTTAATCTTTACAGCGATACATTCGACTTGCTGATAATGGGGCAGGGGAAAATTAAATTCTGTAATAACTTCACGTATAAATCAGCTGAGGACCTTGTTTATTATACAATCTTCGTGATCGACCAACTGCAACTGGATGTTGAGTCTTCCCGGTTGTATTTATTCGGAAACATCACATCAAAGTCAGAAATACTTAAGTTGCTCAGGAAATATATCAAAACAGTAAAAGTATTAACGGAGGACAGGGATACCATGATGAGTTATGCTTTAAGTGAAATTCATCAATATCAATATCCTGATTTGTTTAATCCACGACTATGCGAATTATAAGTGGCTCACATAAAAGCCGGATAATCAGAGCGCCAAAAAACCTGCCTGTAAGACCAACCACTGATATGGCTAAGGAGGCATTGTTTAATATCCTGGTAAATCATTTTGATCTGGATGATATTACAGTGCTCGATCTTTTTGCCGGCACAGGAAACATAACCTATGAGTTTGCTTCTCGAGGGGCTATAGGCGTCACTTCTGTTGATACAGAATTAAGGTGCGTGGATTTTATAAGGACAACTGCAAGGAACCTTGGGTTTGAAGCAGTACTCTCGTTTCGTTCGGATGCTTTCAAATATCTGCAGAATACTCAGAATCGTTATGATATAATCTTTTGCGATCCACCATATGATATGCAGGGCATTGAATTGATTCCTGAACTGGTATTGGATAAAGGGTTATTAAAAGAAGGTGGATGGTTGATAATTGAGCATTCAAAACGCACCGATCTCAGCGCAATTAAAGGATTCTGGCAAAAAAGATCATATGGTAATGTCAACTTCAGTATTTTTACATTAAATCCTGCGGCAAATGATTAAGAAAGCTGTTTTCCCCGGTTCTTTCGATCCTATTACATTAGGCCATGAAAATATTATCAGAAGAGCTTTGTCGATATTTGATGAAATCATTATCGCTGTTGGACAAAATATTGAAAAGAAAAGCCAGTTTTCACTTGAGGATAGGGTAAAATGGATAATGCAAACTTTTGCTGATTCCCCTCAAATATCAGTTGATCATTACACAGGATTAACAGTCGACTATTGCCGGAAAGTCGGAGCTACGTTTATACTCAGGGGATTGCGGACATCTGCCGACTTTGAATTTGAAAGAACAGTTGGTCAGGTTAACAAGCGGTTATATAATTCAGTAGAAACAGTCTTCCTTCTTTCTTTTCCTGAATATACTTCAATTAATTCGTCAATCGTTCGTGATGTATACAGGAATGGGGGAGATGTTAGCATGTTTATCCCAAAGGGAATAGTTCTGCCCTGATAAATATATGAAATTCAGTAGATTACAAATCGTTAAGCAACATTCTTAGCGAACTATAAGTATTGGAAAGAATACCATCCATTTCATCGTGCTTTATCCATTTAGCCTCAAGAATGTCTTCTTCCGATTGGGGCTTCGGTGATTGTGTGCCGGTGTACGACATCTCAAACCAATATGTGCGCTTAAGCACTTTCTTTCCCTTGTAGTCAAATATATGGAACGTTGACGGCAATTCTTTAATAATCTTAACTTCCATCAGCCCTGTTTCTTCCTGTACTTCTCTTATGGCTGCATCTTCCTTACTTTCATTCCTCTCTATTTTACCTTTCGGAAGGTCCCATTTTCTGAATCGATAAATGAAGAGTTGCTCGTCTTTATCGTTGATTACCAGGCCTCCTGCAGCCTCGATGTACCAGAATAAAGAAATAAAATCATCAAGCAATCTTTTTGCGTCTGAGTTGTTATATAGTATAAGTTTACGATCGATCCCATTATTTATAAAAGCCGAATAGGCATCTTTGATTTCTTTTCTTGTACTAACAAGAATCGGAGTGGTGCCTAAGAAACTTTTATCGTTTTGTGGGTTATCAGTGAGAAGTATAAGTTTGTCGAAAATAAAAACTTTGTACATTTGTTGCATGAGTATAAATGAATCAATAGCGCTTGAAACAGCGGAATTCTTATTGCAAATAAAGGCAATAAAGTTAGACAATAATAATCCATTTACATGGAGCTCCGGAATTAAATCTCCAATATATTGCGACAATCGAAAGATTTTGTCATATCCTAAGATCCGGACTTACATCCGTCAGGAATTCTCAAAGCTGATACGTGAGGAATTTGGTGAACTTGACTTAATTGCCGGAGTAGCTACCGGCGCTATAGCGCATGGTGTTCTCGTTGCTCAGGAGCTTGGTCTTCCTTTTGCCTATGTGAGGGAAAGCAAGAAGGATCATGGAATGACAAATCAGATTGAAGGAGTGGTTGAATCCGGTCAGTCGGTTGTTATTGTTGAAGATTTGGTATCAACGGGACAAAGTAGCTTAAAGGCCGTTAAGGCTCTTAGAGAAGCCGGTTGCAACGTTAAAGGTATGGTTGCCATATTTACTTACGGCCTGGAATCTGCTACAAAAAGTTTTAAAGAGGAAAACGTAACTCTGCATACTCTTACCGACTATAATCATCTGATAAAGTATGCTTTAGAGATGAAATACATAAAGGAAGCCGATAAAATGTCGTTAGTGAGTTGGAGAGAGAATCCACAAGGATGGGGACAGTAAACATAATCAATTAGAGCATGACAACATTCGATAGCGAAGAGGTAACAATTGAGCGCAGTGACAGGCAGGTATTTGAGTTCCTTTCTGATTTTAACAACTTCCAATCATTAATGCCACCTCAGGTTACTGACTGGCAATCTGATAGTGAGCACTGTTCTTTCACAATACAGAATATGGCGACACTGGGAATGAGATATGAGAAAAAGGAACCTTTCAATCATATTGTCATTGCTTCTGAAGGCAAATCTCCGTTCACATTCAACTTGCAGTGTTTCTTAAATACTGCCGGTACTGAAAGGACAACTGTGAGGCTTCAATTAAATGCCGATTTGAATATGATGATGAAGATGGTAGCATCAAAGCCTTTGTCGAACTTCATAAATATCCTTGCACATAAGTTAAAGGAAGTTTGTGAAGAAAGACTGCCGGGGCAAGCAGTTTAATCCTTAAGGATTCCAGGAAGTTTAATAGGTGGGGAAAACAATTTCCTTCAATCCGCATACATAGTTTTTCCCATTTCTGCCTTCCAGAAGTAGTTGTCCATATTCATCCACACCTGTAATACATGCCTCAACCTTTTGGTTGGCAATTTCATACATGGCAAAGACGTCCTTCAGGTACATCCTTGAATAGTATAAGTTCAACAATCCGGAGCTGTCGTTCTTAAGTAACGAATAATAGTTGGCGAAAAAGGTATGCCATTTTGACAGCACATCTTCTATATCGTAAGTTACATTTGAAATAATTTTTAAGGAACTTGCGTTAGGGGCAGAATGAAAGTGAGTTTGATTAACATTTAGACCGACTCCCACTATAGTTTGATCGATGGATGTTCCTAAGACACTGTTTTTTATAAGTATTCCTGCAACTTTGCGATGATGGTAAAAAATATCGTTTGGCCATTTAATTCTTGAATCTTTATTCTTAAGAAAGAAGTCGAGTACAGAGCAGGTTGCAAGAGAAGTAATTATGGTTAGAAAGAACTGCTCCGAGGCATGAAGGAATTTGGGATACAGAACTGTAGTAAGAGTTAAATTCTTACCTGCTTCACTTTCCCATTTATTTTCCTGTTGTCCAATCCCGGCAGTCTGATTTAGTGTAAAAATCACAGAACCCTCAGCAACATCAGAGGTTTTTAACAGATTTTCAACATAAATATTTGTGGAACCGGTTTCAGGAAGTTCAGTGATTGTATAATCGGGGAATATGTTCGCAGTGGTCATAGCTAACAATAAATCGGTATAATTGTTGATACACAATTAATGCGGCTTGAATTTCCAAATTTTACAAGCCGTATTAAAATGATTAACTTTGCAAAAATATAACAATCTGCCTATGGTTTCAAAGAAAGAAAAGACTGCTTCGGAAATGCTTGCATCAATAGCCGCGGAAGGCATATTTGAGAAAAAAGGAGAAAATGTGGTGCAGATAGATTTACGGAGCATTAAGAATGCAGTGGCTGATTTCTTTATAGTTTGCCATGGAACCAGTCGCACGCAGGTTGAAGCTCTGGCAGATTCTGTACAACAGGAGATAAAGAAGGCAGTTGGGTTGAATGTATGGAAGAAAGAAGGTTTTGAGAATGCCGAATGGATTCTGTTGGATTATGTTGACGTTGTAATTCACATATTCCAGGAAGAGACCCGTAAGTATTATCGCCTCGAAGATTTGTGGGCAGATGCCGGTATCAAAGAACTTTCACCTACTATTCAAAAGACTAAGCGTACTAAGAAAAATTCATCAGCGGAAGCTTCATAAGTAAATATGGACCCAAATAATAATTCAAAGCCATCAAATGGCAATAATAAACCTAAAGGAGTAAAACCAAAGTTTAGCTTTTATTGGATATATGCCATTTTGGCAATTTTCATCATTGGAATGCAAATGATGAGTTGGAATGATTCTGTTAAAGAAATAGGATGGGGTGAAGTTAAGAGAATGCTTCAGTCCGGACATGTTAGTAAGGTCATTCTGGTAAACAAAGAATATGCTGAAATCTACATTAAGCCTGATACTCTGAAAAAAGCGGAGTACAAAGACGTTCGTCCAAAGGGAACATTCGGTTCTTCTGATGGCCCCCAATACTCATATAAGATAGGATCGGTTGAGAATTTTGAAAGAGATTTTGCTGAAGCACAAATAGAATCCACTGAGCCTGTTTATATAACTAACAAGACCAGAAGAAGCTGGGGGGATGACTTTAGGTGGCTGCTCCCATTGCTGATTTTAGTCGTTGCATGGTTCTTCCTCATGCGAATGATGAGCCGTGGCGGAAGCGGTGGCGGTCAGATTTTCAATATTGGCAAGTCTAAGGCCCAGTTGTTTGATAAGGACACGCATGTTAACATCAACTTTAATGATGTTGCCGGATTGGAGGAGGCGAAAGTGGAAATCATGGAAATAGTAGATTTCCTTAAAAATCCGAAAAAGTATACAAGTCTTGGTGGAAAGATTCCTAAAGGAGCTTTACTGGTTGGCCCTCCGGGAACCGGTAAAACTTTACTTGCGAAAGCAGTCGCCGGAGAAGCTAAAGTACCCTTCTTTTCACTGTCAGGATCAGATTTTGTCGAGATGTTTGTTGGTGTTGGTGCTTCGCGTGTCAGAGATTTATTCAAACAAGCAAAAGAAAAGGCTCCATGCATAATCTTTATCGATGAAATAGATGCAATAGGACGGGCAAGAGGTCGGAACCAAATTACAGGTGCAAATGATGAGAGAGAAAATACGTTAAATCAGTTGCTTACCGAAATGGATGGTTTTGGCACTAATGCCGGTGTTATTATTCTGGCTGCCACAAACAGGGCAGATATTCTTGATAGAGCACTGTTGCGTGCCGGACGTTTCGACCGACAGATAAACGTTGAGTTGCCTGATCTTGAAGAGAGAAAGGCCATTTTTAAGGTTCATATGAAACCTCTGAAGACCGACGAATCAATTAATAATGAGTTTCTTGCAAAACAAACTCCCGGATTTTCAGGTGCTGACATTGCCAATGTATGCAACGAAGCGGCTTTGATCGCAGCCCGAAGGAATAAAAATACAGTGGAACGCCAGGACTTCCTGGATGCTATTGATAGGATCGTTGGTGGTTTGGAGAAGAGGAACAAAATTATCTCTAAGAATGAAAAGAAAGTAATTGCCTATCATGAAGCAGGTCATGCTACAGTTAGCTGGTTACTTGAACATGCACATCCTCTTATAAAGGTTACCATAGTACCACGTGGAAAGGCACTTGGAGCTGCCTGGTATTTGCCCGAGGAGCGACAGCTTACCAATTACGATCAAATGTTTGATGAACTTACTGCCACATTGGGAGGCAGGGCATCAGAGGAAGTGATGTTTGGAAAAATTTCAACAGGTGCACTAAACGACCTCGAGAAAGTGACTAAGCAGGCTTTTTCAATGGTAGTTTATTATGGCCTGAATAAGAAGATCGGCAATGTAAGCTATTATGACTCAACAGGTCAGCAGGAATACTCCTTTACAAAGCCATACAGTGAAGCAACTGCGGTATCAATTGATGAAGAGGTTAAAAAGATAATTGAAGAAGCTTATGAGAGAGCAAAGAAGATATTAGCTGATAACAAGGATAAATTAATTCAATTGGCTGAGATCTTACTTAAAAAAGAAGTTATCTTTAGAGAGGATTTGGAAAATATTTTTGGTAAGCGTGCATTTGAAGATACTCACGAGCTATTGCCAAATGGATCAGAGGGTGAGGTAATCGATTCGACTGCCGAATCAAAAGTGAATTCAGAGGAAACAAATCCTCCTGTTGAGAAAGAGTTATGACAAAAAATTCTTCGCAGATTGTTTCATTGAAGGAGAGCACTACAAGGGAGAAAGTGCTCAAAAAAGTCAGAAACGCCCTTATAGAGCCATCCGATAATTACTTCAAGGATATTGATATGGACTCTTCTGTGTATGCGCCAATGCAGGAAGAGCCGGATGTACAGTTTGCGTATGAACTTACAGCATCAGGTGCGAAATTTATTTATTGCAATTCGCCATTTGACATGCTGAATAAAGTAGCAGCACTTTTTGCGGAAAATAACTGGAATGAGGCATGTTGTAATGAAGAATTGATTAAAGGTTTGTTAGATCATGCAGGGATTAAAAATTTCAAATCCAGAGCTGATTCTCCCTTTAACCAAATTGCAGTTACTACATGTGAATGTTTAATTGCCCGAACGGGTAGCATTGTTGTAAGTTCAGCAATTGACTCGGGGCGTAAACTGCCTTTTACCTGCGATATTCACGTTGTAATTGCGTTTACATCGCAGGTAGTTGAAGATATCAAACAAGCAATGGACTTTATCAGAAATAAATACAGGCAGAGACTGCCTTCGTTTCTATCTATAATAACCGGTACCAGTCGTTGCGATGATATTGAAAAGGTAATGGTACCATCGGGTTTGGGTGCAAAAGAGATTTATGTTTTTATGGCTGACGAGAACAGCACAGATAATGAATAGCTATGGAAGGATGGACACTGGTTTATTCCGGGAATCGAATCCAGGAAGTTGAGTTTATTAAAGAGTTACTGAAAGAAAATGATATTCTTTCAGTAATTGTTAACAAGCATGATTCCGTATATCTTATTGGTGACATTGAGCTTTATGTTCCTTTTGATGATGCATTCGGAGCCAGTCAGCTAATTAATTCTTTGGAAAGTGAATAATTTTACGTTGCGCACAATTACCGGGGCAATATTTGTTATTGTTATTATTGGATCTGTATTATTAAACCATTGGGTTTTTGCTGTTTTATTCTGGTTGATTTCTTTGGCGGGATATTATGAATTTACCAGGATTGCCAGATCATTAAATTCATCCCCTTCATTAATTGAGGGGTTTATAATTTCAACTGTAACTTATTTTCTAATAGTTTGCTGGAATTTCGGCATTATAGGTGAAAAGTATCTCTATACCTTGCTGCTAATACCTTTACTTGTAACAGCTTATGAATTAAGACGTATATCATCAACTCCGCTTACAAATATAGCTTCAGGTATTTTCGGAATTGTCTGGATTGTAATTCCTCTGGCACTTTTATCAGGTTTCTTTAATCTTGCTGAAGAACACAAATGGCGCGAAACCGGTCTTTTACTTGGTTTCTTTCTTATTTTATGGATTTATGATTCAGGTGGATATATATTTGGGTCAATCTTTGGAAAGCATCGTATGCTTGAGAGGATAAGTCCAAAGAAATCATGGGAAGGATTTTTTGGAGGAGCTTTATCAGGACTTCTGATTGCGTATATAATATCAGCATCTTTTACAGAGTTTAAACCTCTTGAATGGGTTTTAATAGGGGTGGTAATAATTATCGGAGGTACGTTTGGTGATCTGGTAGAATCAATGCTAAAGAGAAATGCTGGTGTAAAAGATTCAGGCAATATCCTCCCCGGGCACGGAGGCATTCTCGACCGCTTTGATGCTGTTCTTCTTGCAGCACCGGCTGTATATGTTCTCATAAGGTTGCTTCGCTTAATAAATTAGTTTACTTTTGCGCCGATGAGAATTCATAAGGAAGGTTTTTGGATAATACTTATCTCCTTTATTGCACTGGGAATTATCTCTCCGCTTACCGGCTTAATCCCAATGCCTCTTTATCTGCACTATATTATATGGGGCCTTTTGGTGCTTATGTTTCTTTGGATTGTTAAATTTTTTCGATATCCTAATCGTTTTTTCGCACCAAATGAGTCTATTGTTCTATGCCCTGCTGATGGAAAGATAGTAGCTATTGAAGAAGTCTTTGAACCCGAACACTTTAAGGATACCAGAATCCAGGTCTCTGTCTTTATGTCACCCAATAATGTTCATGTAAATTGGTCACCCATTTCCGGTGTGGTTAGATTTATGAAGTATCACCCGGGTAAATACCTTGTAGCCTGGCATCCTAAGTCCTCTACTGATAATGAAAGAACTTCTGTCGTTATTGAAAATCATACCGGGGTCCAGATTCTTGTCCGACAAATTGCAGGTGCAATGGCGCGCAGAATAGTGTGCTATGCCAGAGAAGGTAATAACATCCGACAGGGAGATGAAATTGGATTTATTAAGTTTGGCTCAAGAGTTGATGTTTTCTTACCGGTGGGTAGTGATATTCAGGTGACTATAGGACAAAAAGTTTCAGGCAAACAGACAATTCTTGCCGTTCTATAGTGGCAGAATTTAAGTCCCGTATCAGAGACTTTTGCCGAATACTCCCTTTCAATGTCAATCTCAGATTTAATCGCACCATACATGTTATTAACATTACTTTAACACTTTAAAGAGGTCGTTATTTTAATTACTGCAGTATCTTTGTGGTTGATAATGTAATTTAATCCCTAACTCTAAACAGAAATGAAAAAGTTATCAATGATTTTTGCAGTTGCTGCTCTTATTTTTGCCTATTCAACTGTAACTGTTTCTGCACAAAATGCACCTACAAAAGCCAAGACTGAGAAAGTATCAGAAAAGAAAGCTGTAAAAGCAGATAATGCCAAAGCCACAAATGCTGCTTGCACAGATAATGCAAAGGCTGGTTGTTCAGACAAAGCTAAAACAGGTTGCACAGAAGCTCAGAAGGCTAAATGTGCAAGTGCTGAAGGTAAATCAGGTTGCTGCAGTTCAAAAGCTGCTGCTAAACCAGTTCCGGCACCTACTAAAAAGTAAGGATATACTATTAAATTATGAAAGGCCATCTTTATGATGGCCTTTTTGCATTATGGATTATAGCAATGTAGCTAATTCAAATAATGATCTCACGTAATAGGTGGCTTCACCTTTCTCAAGAATTCCATCATGATCAACAAGTACCTGGTCAATCCCTGCTTCTTTTGCTCCTTTTATATCAATCTCGGGATCATCCCCAATCATGAGTGACTCGTAGTTCTTAGCACCCGTTAGTTCCAGACTGTATTCGAAGATGCGTTGATCAGGCTTTTTGTATCCGGCCTCATCGGAGGTTATAGTATGCGTGAAAAACCTGCTGAGTCCCGATAATGCTACTTTCTTATGCTGGACTTCCTCGAACCCATTGGTAATGATGTGGAGTGTGTATTTGCATTTTAAATAGTCAAGAACTTCGATCGTACCGGGGAAGAGGTTTTTCTTTGTTGGACTCAGATCAATATAATCGACTGCAATATTCTTGTTCAGGGCATTATCTTTAATACCGAAAGAACTTAGTGTTAATGAAAATCGTTCAACGCTAAGTACTTCCTTTTCAATACCACCTTTACGATACCTTTCCCACAAATCAGTATTGATTTTGTGGTAGGTGTCCATAAACTTGTCAAAGTTGGATACACCTTTTCCTGAGAGATCATATTTATTATGTATCTCCTTAAAGGTCTCAATTGAGTTTTTATCAAAGTCCCATAGAGTTCTGTCGAGATCAAAGAAGAGATGTTTGTATTTGGAAGATGGCATTGAATGATTAATTTGGGCAAAATTACTGGTTTCTGAAATACTTTCCCTGCCATGTATTTCTTTTGGTCATCTCTTCGATAATTAAATTAAGAACCTGGTCTGACCTAAGGTTTCCCCATGGAGGGGTGACAAGGAATCTGGGTGGAACTTCTCCGGTAAAACGTTCAATAATAAACTGCGGATTGAGCTTTTCAACGAATCTGATTATAAAATCAATGTATTCTTCAAGTTTAAACAGATGGAAATTATCAGGGTGAATAAGATACTGGTCCGCCATAACTGTATTCCTGACGATCTGTAATTGATGAAATTTGATAGTTGTTAGTGGGAGAGAGGAAATCTCATCAGCTCTTTCGAGCATTTCTTCTATAGATTCACCGGGTAAACCAAATATCAGATGAGCACCTGTTCTTATTCCTTTAGATGCTGTTGTGAAAATTGCTTCTCTTGCCTGCTCGTAAGTATGTCCACGATTAATTGCCTTTAGTGTGTTTTCATTTGTTGATTCAACACCATACTCCACCATCACATAGTGAGTCTTAGCCAGACGGGCAATATAATCCAACTTATCATTATCAATGCAATCAGGTCTTGTTCCGATTATCAGACCTACAACATCAGGGTGCTTGATAGCTTGTGAAAATATCCTTTCAAGTTCAGATAATGATGCATGAGTATTTGAAAATGCCTGAAAATAAGCAAGATACTTCAGTGCTCTTCTGTATCTGAACCTGTGAAACTCAATACCTTCTTCAATTTGTTGGGTTACTGACTTATGAGGGTGGCAATATGAGGGATTAAATGCATCGTTGTTACAGTAAGTGCATCCGCCGGATGAAACTGTGCCATCACGATTTGGACAGGTAAAACCTGCATCAATACTTACTTTTTGAACGCGAGTGCCGAAAGTTCTCCTGAAGTACTCGTTGTAAGAATTGAATGGTTTATCACCAAAGGGATTGACAGTTATCGGCATATTAATTGACCAGTTTTACAAGCTCTGCTGGTTGAAGGTGCAAAGTTAAATTAAAAAAAGGTTGCCTTTGGGGCAACCTTTTTAATCGTTTACTTAAGTTGCTTATTTTGCAACTCTTTCAAGCCATCTGAGCATAAATAACATAGTCAGCATTGAAAGAAGACAGGCAACAATAAAAACAGACCAGGTTAACCATAGTGGAACGCTTTCATAAAGCATTGCACCAATGAAAAGCAACTGATTTCCCAGAGCGGTAGCTGCGAGCCATCCCCCTTGCATAATTCCCTGATATTGCGGAGGTGCTACTTTTGATACGAAAGAAATACCAAGTGGGCTGATGAAAAGTTCTGCCACTGTTAGAATAAAGTATGTGCCTACAAGTAACCATGGTGTTACCCTTTGTGCATCGGTAAGCCCACCCATTGCAGTGACTTCTGATTTCAGAGGTAATCCCATTGAACCTAATGTCATAACGAGATATGCAATAGCAGCTATCAGCATACCAATAGCAATTTTCTTAGGCGTTGATGGTTCAAGATTTCTGGCACGTAGCCATCCAAAAATAGCCATGATAATTGGCGTGAGAAGTACTATAAAAATAGGATTTATTGACTGGAATAATTCAGCACCCTGAATAGTAACAAATCCCAGGTTAATTTTTATTCCACTTAGATCAGTATAGTCCTTGGCAAAGTATGTTAAAGTTAGGCCGTTCTGATGGAATGAGAACCAAAAGAAAATAACCACTCCGAATACTGCTAATAAGGCATATAATCTTTGTCTGATTTCCTTTACATCCATTTCAACGATAGTTTCTCCTGCTTTTGTTTTATCCTTTGAAGCGGGATCGGGGAATCTGTTCTTATTTGCAAGATATACTATAATTGAAATAGCCATTGCTCCGATTGCAATCGCAAATGCATAGTGGAAACCACGGGTGAAAATGTCAAGATAATTATTTGCAAAAGCTGTTAAGTCAGTCACGGGACCTGATAAAGAGGCCTCGTTTGCGAACTTTAAAAGATTATCCTGTGCATCAGGTGTGATGTTACCTTTAAGTAAAGCGTGACATAGGTCGGGTAAACTTGAGTTATATTCAAATCCGTTTGCTTTTAGAAAACCATTTCTCATACCTACAGCAAAAAGAGGAGCGAATAAAGCACCTACATTTATAAACATGTAGAAAAGAGAGAACCCTGAATCCCTGTACGGGCTGTATTTTGGATTGTCATACATCTGTCCAACCAATGCCTGGAGGTTTCCTTTGAATAATCCATTTCCAAAAGCAATTGTTAAAAGACCAAAGCAAGAAAGAATTAAGAACAGAGTTTGATTGGGAACTGGGGTTGGGGTAGGGAAGGCCAAAATGAGATAACCACCTGCCATAACAAATAATCCTGTTAAGATAGTTCCTTTGTAATTCCTGGTCTTGTCAGCGATAAGGCCGCCAACGAAAGCGAGGATGTAAATAGAGAAATAGAATACTGAGTAGATCAATCCGGCATTTGTTCCGGTAAGGCCAAACTTGGCCTGCAGAAACAGAACAAGGATTGCCATCATCGTGTAGAAGCCGAAACGCTCGCCCATATTTGCAAGTGCTGCAGCCAAAAGTCCTTTTGGATGATTCTTGAACATAACTTGTGTTGTTAGTGATTTATTTAATTGAGTATTAGTTTTTTTTTCGCTTGCACAAAAATAACCAAAAAACAACACCATCGAAGTCAGATCGCAAATAAGTTATTCATAAGTGAAGGATAATTTGGATTTTTATCTCACTTTTTCTGTCACCGGGAATTTCATCCATTCCCTGTCCAATGGAAGCCTTGCCGGGATATAATGTGAAGGCATACCGCACCCAAAAGTCTATAAATCTGTTGTAAGTTATTTTTGACATGCAATAGAATCTGCTTCCTTTACCCGTGAATACCGGAATAGTGAAGGAGTTTAGTACGTCGTTCTCATAAGCGTATATACGACTGTCAAATGAATCTATGTCGAACAGTGCATACCTTAGGTATAGCTGGAATTGCTCTTTTGTGGGTTTGTAAATTAAATCCTGGGCAATCAGGAAACCGTTCTCTTTGTCTACAAAGTTATAGTCAATTCTGCTCTTGAGTTGAAGATTGCGTGCAGGATTTAATAATAGTGTAAACCTGAAGGAATGACTTTCGATTGCTTTGGGAAAGTTAATCAGACCCGGATTGTTCAGATAAACCAATGAATCATTATTCCCGATTAGATAAGGAAAGAGTAAGCCTTGAGTTTGCCCGCAAAATTGTTCGTTTTGCATTCTGCTCTTATAAACATACTTGATTGCCAGTTCCTCTCTGGAGTTTATCCTTAACTTCACATTTACCATATATTCACGACCAACAGATGGATCGTTGACTCTGTATTTTAACCATGGAAATCGAAAGAAATCAGTATATGCTGAAAGTCCTATCCTTCTACCGAAAAGGCTGTTAATTCCAAAGTAAATTCCTTCTTCATTATTCGTTGAAGTACTTTCTGAGAATGTGCTGCTATAAAAATTCTGATATTGGGGACTGAAATTCCGGTATAGAATCGTTACACCTGTGTTCCCGGACGGATTCATATTTAAGCCGACTAATCCCGCGATGCCTTTTTTATTTCCTGCATAGTTTTGGGTTTGCAGGTTTACTGAAACCTCACTGAAAAGTTCAATCGTATTAAGGCTCAATGTAGCATATAAACCACCTATTGTAAGTCTGTTACCCTGGAAGTCAAATATCCGGTAGGGCTGATCTTTTCTCAGGGTATTTGCCTGAAGTAGAGTTTGATGCGTAATTATTCCAAGGGATAAATTTCTTATTCTTTTCGACAAACTAATACCATACACCTGGCTGGTTATTGAGCCCTTGGTTTTAAGCTCTTTAGATGTCCGGTGAAGCCCGGTTTCGTAAATTGTGTTTATAAACTCTGCTTTTTCTGTTGAATCAATTGATTTTGATCCATCCAGTCTCTTAAAAGAATAGAATACTGTCAACTCAGAATTTAAAGGAAGACGTAATGTTGTTGCAAGTCCATTTAAACCAAAGTTCTCATTTGCGCCTGAAGACGCCCTGACACTATGCAATGAGTTTATACCAGGAGACGCAGTAAAGGCTTTTGAAAAACCATAAGACGAGTTCATACTTAATCCCTGACCAATAGTCGCATTATAAGAACCCAGAACGAAATCCTTAATAGTCTTCTTGCTGCCATAATATATATGCCATCCGATATAGTCAGGCATTTTTTCACCTGCATCTTTTTCGAGAGTAACACCAATTTTTAACCGATCGTAATAACTGTAGTTATACCGAATAAGTATTTTGTCAGGGTTGCCGATATATGCTGCAGTGTCACCCTGGTAAGCTTTCGATGTCTGAAGATTGTGATTGATACGAAAAACAATCTTCTGCCTACCTCTGGTAATTAAATTTTGTGTAGTAAGCTTGTGCATTTCACGATCTACAACAAATTGTATATGTGGACTTATCCCGGCAATCAGGGTTGAGTCGAATCCTTCTACCAGGTTCAACTCATATATGCTTGACAGTTCTCCATATTCTGTAATATACTCTCTTATGTTGTCAATCTGTTCGTTATTAAGTCCCAGACCTCTGAGTAACTTTTCGCTTGCTGTATTAATATTAATCAGTCTGCTTGTGTTTGATTCCTCAATAAAATCAATAAAATCAAAATACTCCTCATTCCGGGTTGTTATCTCTTCAAGTTGATTTTCTATTTCTGAGTCAATTTGGTCTGCAGTGCCTAAGTCAGTTTGTTTGATATATGAAGTGTCAGGTTCCTCCTTTCTATTCATGAAGTTGTTCACCGTATCCTGAGCAAATGCATCCAGGCAGAGGCATGTACACGCAATTACTAAGAAGTTTTTAAGTTGCTTTTTTATTTTTCCGCTGATATGGATTATTTGAGTAAAAAGCATGGAACAAGTAGGAGGATTATGAAGACGATAGTGTTTTTTTGAACTTTAAAACCTTATAGAAATTGAAGACTGAGGCGAAAAACCCAGTAATTGATGATATTCAGAACTCAGTTCAAGTATTATTTTCCGAAATGAGAACCCTACACCAAAGTGTACCGGTGATTTGCCTGTGGAGACTCCTGCTCTGAGGAATGTAGTATTCCCACATCTATATTCAATTCCACTTTTAAATTCTGCTTTATTGTAAATATTCTTTTCGATTTCTGTTGTGAGCATCAGGTCCTTATGTAAAATATAAGTAGCACCCATCCTGAGAATTGCAGGAACCCTTTCACTTGATTCTCTTAGGTAAGAGTTGTTTGGATTATACACATGGACACCCAAACTCAGATTTCTGTTTAATTTGTAAATGGCACCTGCTTCAAATGTTATGAAACTCAAAGACTCATATTGCTCATCGAATTGTATTATGCCATAGTTCAGTTGCACTCCGATAGAAAGATATTTTCCGAATTTTCGGGAATAACCAAGGCTAATCTTGTTATCATTATAAGAAGAAAATCCAAATTGCGAAAAGTTAAGGTTAAAGACATTATTCTTATATGGGTATGCAAAACACGCAGCTTTACTTGCTAATTCCTTCATGAGAAATTTGTTTTCATAGGAAAATGCCAGCTCGGGTGAAGTAAGTTGTGCAAGTCCTGCCTGGTTGTTGAACGCCGACCAGATATCAGTCAGCGTAACGGATGCGTTCCCTAATGCTGAAGATCTTGCACCTGTTGATTTATATTCCCCGCCGGCTTTGCTTATAAAAGGCAGAAGGCCGAAGAATGTGAGTATCAATACAAAACGCATTTGACGAAAGAAGAGACAAACAATGAAGAATAATTTCATCAGACCTATTGATATAGTGCAAAACGAGTATAATCCCGGCAGCATATTATTGTGTAAAACTATAATACAAAAAAACGCTAAATATAATGTAAAATCTGTTATATAAAAGAGAATAACCCTCGGAAGATTTAGATTTATATCTTTGTTAAGAAAAATGAATACAATGAAAGAGATACTTGACTTTCTTACTGAACTGAGTGAGAATAATAACCGTGAGTGGTTTGAAATACAAAAGGCGCACTATCAGAAGTTAAGATCACATCATGAGGCCTTCATTGAAAGTGTGATTGAAGTATTGAGCGCTTTTGATCCTATGTTAGGCAGACCGAAGGCAAAAGATTGTATGTTCAGGATTTATAGAGACGTTAGGTTTAGCCACGATAAGTCCCCATATAAGGAGCATTTTGGAGCGTTTATTTCTTTTAATGGGAAAAAGACGGAAAGACCCGGATACTATATTCATATTCAGCCGGGAAACTCTTTTGCCGGTGGAGGTGTGTATAAACCCGGCCCCCAAGTGCTCAAGAAGATACGACAAGAGATATACTACGATAGTAAGACCTTGAAATCTTTACTACAGAATCCTGAGTTTAAGAAGGTTTATTCATCGTTGTTTGATGATAAACTAACCAGGCCACCTAAAGATTATGATCCTGAATTCCCTGATATAGAATTAGTTAAATACAAAAGTTGGTTTGTCGATCACAGCTTTACTGACAAAGAAGTTATTTCTCCTGATTTCTTAAGTAAAGCAATAGATGTGCTTAAGATGGCAATTCCTCTTAATATGTTTTTAAACAGGGCATTTGAAAATTAATAAACAACCCGACTCTCCAATTGAGGCCGGGTTGGTATTTCTTGTTCAGCTTAATGTGGTATAAAGATATGCTCAAATTCTCCGGTTTGTATCAACACATGTAACTTTTAATATAATTTTAATGTGGATACTAAACTGGCATATGTTATACTCAGATTTTTACATCAAATCTCAATTAATCCTCGTTTTCTTAACAGAGGCTTAATGTCAGGATCAGACCCTCTGAACGACCTGTAGAGTTTCATAGGATCTTCAGTACCACCTCTTTCAAGAATGTTCTTCCTGAATAGGGTCGCTGTCTTTTGATCGAAAAGGCCATTTTCTTTGAAAGCTTCAAAAGCATCTGAATCCAGAATCGCAGCCCATATATAAGCATAGTATCCTGAAGAATATCCGCCACTGAAAATATGGTTAAAATATGTGCTCTTGTATCGTGATATTATTTCAGGCATAAGATTCAGAGATGCGAGATACTCTTCTTCAAACTTTACAACATCGGTAAAATCTGCTTTCTTAGCATTATGATAACCTAAATCGAGGAATGAAGCTGCAAGGTATTCTACAGTTTCAAAGCCCTGATTAAACACAGCAGCGTTTTTTAGCTTCTGAATAAGGGAATCGGGAATAGTTTCCCCTGTTTCGTAATGCTTGGCAAACATCCTTAGAACTTCGGGTTCAGCAGCCCAATTCTCCATAATTTGTGAAGGCAATTCAACAAAATCACGCGGAACAGAAGTCCCGGTTAGACTATAGTAAGTTGAATTCGACAATAATCCATGTAATGCGTGTCCAAACTCATGGAAGAAAGTGCTGGTTTCTTCAAAGGTTAACAGTGAAGGTTTATTGGCAGTTGGTCGGCTGAAATTACAAACCATTGTAATAATAGGGCGGACATTATTGCCCTGTTCATCAACATATTGCTTGCGGTAGCTGCTCATCCATGCTCCGCCACGCTTACTCTCACGGGGATGGAAATCCATAAATAAAACACCCACATGCTTACCATCCTTCTCAGTAACTTCATAAGCCATCGCCTCCGGATGATATACAGGAACCTCTTTCAGTTCCCTGAACTGCAGACCATATAAATTATTGGCAACCATGAAAATCCCTTTCTTAACATTTTCAAGGCTCAGATAAGGTTTCAGGTCTTCATCACTAAGATCGAACTTTTCTTTACGGACTTTCTCTGTGTAGTATCTCCAATCCCATGGCTGGAGTTTAAAGTTTCCGTTTTCACGATCTATCAATGCCTGGAGATCAGCTGCTTCATTATTGGCTCTCTGTAAAGCAGGTGTCCATAATTGCATTAAGAGTTTTTCAACGTTAGATGCATTCTTAGCCATATTATCTTCAAGGATAAACGCAGCATGTGTTTCATATCCAAGGATATTGGCTCGCTCAAGTCTTAATGCAGCGATCTCCTTAATGATTTCCTTATTGTCGTATTGATTATTCTGGTTTCCTCTTGAGCTGTAAGCTTTAAAGATTTGTTCCCTGAGCTCACGGTTATCGGCAAATTGTAAGAAAGGCATTACACTTGGATTGTGCAATGTGAACACCCATTTGCCTTCCATGCCTGCTTTTTTAGCTGCATCGGCTGCCTGATCAATCAGATTTTGAGGAAGTCCTGACAGGTCATCTTTGTTGTCAATAACCAGCTTATATTCATTGGTTTCTTTAAGGACGTTTTCGCCGAATTGAAGAGTTAAAACTGACAATCTGCTATTGATTTCACGGAAGCGTTTTTTAGCTGATTCATCAAGATTGGCACCACCACGTACGAAATCCTTGTATGTATCCTCAAGAAGCTTTGATTGCTCTGCAGTCAGGTTCATTGAGTTCCTGGCTTCATATACTTCCCTTACGCGGCTGAATAATTTTTCATTCAACCTGATATTATCAAAGTGAGCTGATAACATAGGAGCCATTTCTTTGGCTACAGCCTGAAGTTCGGGATTGGTATTAGAAGAATTGAGGTTATGAAATACCATGCTCACATTTCTCAGAAGAGAACCGCTGTAATCATAACGGGCTATAGTGTTTTGAAAATCAGGCTTTGCCTTCCTTGCTGTAATCTCTTCAATCTCTGCATTTTGAGCTTCAATACCCTTTTTTATGGCAGGTAGAAAGTGTTCGGTCTTGATTTCATTAAAAGGAGGAATGCCAAACTGATTCTTGTAAGGCTTTAATAAAGGATTGGTTTCCTGAGCAGTAGTTGTAATACTAGTCATGATGATAAATAGAATTGGAATAAGAAAATGTTTCATTAATAGAATATTTGGTTCTGGATGCAAATATAAAAAAATCAGCCACTTGCATTGCAACTGGCTGAATCTCTTCAAGTAGATTAATCACATGAATATGTTTAGAAGTCCAATAACTCTTTAGCTGCCAGATAGATTTTATCAGTATTTGGCAATATTGCTTTTTCAAGTATTCGGTTAAATCCAACAGGAGTGAATGTTGAGCCGATTCTCTTTACCGGAGCATCGAGATACTCAAAGGCTTCTTCTGTTATCATTGCAGCAAGTTCAGCTCCAAATCCGCTATAGACCTTGTCTTCATGAACGACGAGAACGCGGTTTGTTTTCTTCACTGAATTCAAAATGGTTTCTTTGTCCAGAGGAATTAAAGAACGTATATCTACCACTTCTGCTTTGATTCCGTTTTCTTCCTCCAGTTTGCGTGCAGCTGCAAGACACATATGAGTTGTGTTTCCGTAGGTTATGAAGGAAATGTCTGTGCCTTCCTTCCTGATTCTGGCTTTTCCAAAAGGAACTTCGAATTCATCAGGAACTATCGTTTCGGCAATCGGGTCATTGTAGAGAGCTTTAGGTTCCAGGAAAATGGTAGGACCTTCTGATCTTATTGCTGTTCTAAGAAGTCCGGCCGCATCGTCAGCGAATGAAGGATATACAATCCGTATACCCGGGAAAGTCGTAAGAGCACCTTCAATAGTCTGCGAGTGGTAAAGTCCGCCTCCGATATATCCGCCGGAAGCTAGTCTCACAACAACATTGGGAGCGAAAGCACCATTGCTTCTCCAGTAATCATGTGTGAGCTCTACAAATTGTTCCATAGCAGGCCAGAAGTAATCGGCAAACTCTGCACCTTCAACAACAATTCTTATCTTCTTATCGAAACGGCTCATACCATTGGCAGTCCCAAGTATAAAGTCTTCAGCAATCGGAGCATTGAACACTCTTTCTATTCCAAACTCCTGTTGCATACCTTTGGTAACATTAAAGATACCACCCTTATCTTTATTCGCAATGTCCTGGCCCCAGATGAAAGTGTCAGGATTATGTCTGAATTCTGCTTTGAGTGTATTATTAAGAGCCTGAATGAACTTTAGCTTTTCTCCTTTTGAGCTGTCATGAGTCCCATCGGTATAAACCTGAGGCTTATATGCTTCGGGAATTACATTGTTGTATATAGATTCGGGAGAAGGATCAGGAGCGGCAATTGCTTTTTTATGAGCTTTCGAGACTTCGTCTTTAACTTTTTTGTCTATTTCTGCCAATTCTTCCTCAGTTACCCTGCCTGAAATGACGAGTGTTTTTCTGTATCTGTCAAACGGATCGGCCTGTAATGCACAATGTCTTTCATTGTCATCACGGTAAAGCTCATGTTTATCGGAATTGGAATGGGAATGAATACGAACAACACTGGCATGGACAATAACCGGCATTTGATTTTTCACTGCCCATTCTCTTGCTTCAGTCATTGCATTCATTGATTGGAATACATTCTTCCCATCAACATGAATAATTCTCAGATTCTTAAATCCGGAGAAGTTTTCAGCTGCTCTCCAGTTGGCTGTCTGGTCACGTTTTGGAACAGAAATACCATAGTTATTATCCTGAATTACAAATATTACAGGTAGTTTTTCATTAGAAGCACCGTTTATTGCTTCATACACATAACCCTCGGATGTAGCTGATTCGCCCATTGAACAAATAGCAACGGCTTCAGCATTATATTTTTTAATTGCACGGGCTGTCCCAACAGCGTGCAAGGCATGGTTGCCGGTTGCAGAAGATACATTATGTATGTTCCACACAGGCTTAGCGAAGTGGTTCGACATATGCCTACCGCCACTAGCAATGTCAGTAGCTTTTGAAATTCCATTGAGTATTATTTCTTCAGCAGTCAGACCTGCAGAAATTGCTACCTGCATATCACGATAATATGGGAACAGGTGGTCAACTTGCTTTACAAAAACCTGGCCTACTGCTAATTGTATAGCATCGTGACCGGCATATGGAGCATGATATGACCAACCCAATGCCTGCTTCAGATAGTTAGGTGCCCTGTCATCAATTCTTCTCCCTAATGCGAGTAAATAATACCAGTTCAGGAGAGTTTCTTTCTCTGTATATTTAATACCAAACGCTTTTTTGGCTTCAACCTCAGCTGTAATCATAATTAATCCTTGTAGTGCTAATTTAACATTAATCCCTAAGTAACAAAGTCGTGTAACATTTGTTCAAGATACTGTTAGCATTGAAAAAATTATAATCTGAGAGAAATTTGCAGGGCATGTCAAGGTAACAGCCCTCATGTTTTTTTGTAAATTTGTGGCTGCAATAAATAGCACAATGAACACGGATCTCGAAAGCATTATAAACCGGGTATGGGATAATAGGGAATTGCTCAAATCGGATGAAGCAGTTAACGCTATAAAAACCGTTATACATAATCTCGACAAAGGGAACTTAAGAATTTCCGAACCAATTGATGGTGAATGGCGCGTGAATGAGTGGCTCAAAAAGTCCGTTTTATTGTACTTTTTGATAAATGACATGGTGACAATGGAAGCCGGTCCCTTAGAGTTTCACGACAAGATACCTTTAAAGAAAGACTATTCACTGCAGGGTATAAGGGTTGTTCCGCCTGCAGTTGCCCGATACGGTTCCTACATCGCTCCTGGAGTGATCCTGATGCCTTCGTATGTAAACATTGGGGCTTATGTTGATTCCGGGACAATGGTTGACACATGGGCTACCGTAGGCTCTTGTGCTCAGATTGGCAAGAATGTCCATTTGTCAGGAGGCGTTGGTATAGGCGGTGTTCTTGAACCTGTTCAGGCTAATCCTGTAATTATTGAGGACGGTGCTTTTATTGGGTCGAGGTGCATTATTGTTGAAGGTGTCAGGGTGTCGAAAGAAGCTGTGATAGGTGCAGGAGTGACAATCACAGGTTCAACAAAGATTATTGATGTGAGCGGAGATGCCCCGGTAGAATATAAGGGTTATGTACCTCCAAGGGCAGTAGTTATACCCGGTTCAATACCAAAGCAGTTTAAAGCGGGTTTGTATCATGTCCAGGCAGCTCTGATTATTGGATACAGGAAAGAATCTACAAACCTAAAGACTTCTTTAAACGATTCTTTACGTGATTTCAGTGTACAGGTATGAAACCGACAAGAGTTTTGATCATTCAAACTGCCTCGTTAGGCGATGTTATTCTTTCAACTTCACTTGCCGAAACACTTCACAATTTATCAGGTGATTTTGAAATAGATTTTCTCATCAAAGACGGATACCAGGGATTGTTTGAAAATCATCCTTTTGTCAAAGAAGTTCTTGTATGGAACAAATCGCATGAAAAATACAAGAGGTTAATCAATTTAATAGTGAAGGTTCGCAGTAAGAAGTATGATGTTATACTTAACATACATCGCTTTGCTTCGTCAGGTGTAATCACAGCACTGTCAGGTGCAAAAGTTAAAGCGGGATTCACCAAAAATCCTCTATCGTTATTTTACACCCACAAAGTCGTTCACAATATAGGCGATAATAGTCACGAAACTCAGCGAAATAAGGAGATCCTCGATGTTGTTTACAATGAAGCAAAACTTGTAAATCCGGGTAAACCAAGGCTTTATCCATCTGCTTCAGATTTTGCCGGGACATCGCAACTGATCAATAATAAATACATTACAATATCGCCGGCCTCCCTGTATTTCACAAAGAGGTTGCCCGAGAAGAAGTGGATTGAGTTTATTGACAGATTACCTGAGAATCTTGATGTTATATTATTGGGAAGCAAGGCAGACAGCGAGCTTTGTGAACTGATTATTAAAAGCTGTAAGAAAAGTCAGATTGTTAATCTTTCAGGCCGGTTGTCTTTCCTTGAATCAGCAGCCGTAATGAGTAAGGCAGTTATTAATTATGTTAATGATTCCGCTCCATTGCACATTGCTTCATCAATGAATGCGCCGGTTGTAGCGGTTTTCTGTTCAACAGTTCCGGCTTTTGGATTTGGTCCTCTTTCAGATAAATCATATATAGTTGAAACTACGGTAGCGCTAAGCTGCAGGCCTTGTGGATTGCATGGTTATCAAAAATGTCCTTTAGATCATTTTAAATGTGCGGAAACTATTTCTGTAAATCAATTGTTATTACCGCTTACCTATGAACTCGGAAATTAGAAATGAGATAGAGAATACCGTTAGGGTACTTGAAGAGGGTGGAGTAATTGTTTACCCCACTGATACAGTATGGGGTCTAGGTTGCGATGCTCTTAATTCAAGAGCTGTTGACAGGGTTTATAAGATAAAGAAACGTACAGAAGATAAAAGCCTTATAGTCCTGCTGAGCTCATTTGATGCACTTCCCAAATATGTCGCCAAAGTTCCTGATATAGCAATTGATTTAATCAGCAGACTGGAAAATCCGGTCACAGTAATATATGATAATGCCAGAAACCTGCCAAAGAACCTTATTGCTTCTGACGGTACCATTGCCATCAGAGTGATAAAGAATGAATTTTGTTCAGGTGTTATTGATCTTCTCGGTAAACCAATAGTCTCATCTTCAGCCAACATATCAGGGGAAGTAACACCTCTGGTCTTTAAGCAAATATCGGCCGAGATAATTCGTGAAGCTGATTATGTTGTCAAATTATTCCACGATCAGTTTAACCAGAGTAAAGCCTCCACAATTATTCGTTTATACGAGAATGGCATATATAAAATTGTGAGAGAGTAGGTTATCTTTCCCCATTTTATTGTAATTTTGCCACCGAAATACAATCTTCATAAATTGATTGGCAGGATTTTAGCGATAGACTATGGACAAAAGCGAACCGGATTGGCTGTAAGTGATCCGGATCAAATAATAGCTACCTCGCTAACTACCATTAGGTCGATGGATGTTATTCAATTCTTAAAGGATTATAGCTCCGGCGAGAAGGTTGTACTATTTTTGGTTGGAGAACCAAAACAGATGAATTATGAAGCCTCCGAGTCTTCAAAGTTTATCGAGCCTTTTGTACGGTTGCTGGTAAAAACATTTCCCAACATCCCGGTCAGGAGAGTAGATGAGCGCTTCACTTCTAAAATTGCCTTGCAAACCATAAGAGAAGCAGGCTTAAAGAAGAAAGACAGACAGAACAAGGCATTGATTGACACCATTAGTGCAACTATTATGTTGCAATCATACCTGGAACATAATTCACCTGGCTTTTAATTAATTATCTAATTCAATACGATTATGATTATTCCGGTATTAGCCTTTGGACATCCTTTACTAAGAAAGGTTGCTGTGGATATAGACAAGGATTATCCAGACCTTCAGCAGTTTATAGCCGACATGTTTGAAACAATGTATGTTTCGAATGGAGTAGGTTTAGCTGCACCCCAAGTCAATAAAAGTATCAGGCTTTTTGTAATTGACACCACTCCTTATAAAGAAGAATATCCCAACGAAGAGAGCGTTAAGCGAGCATTCATCAATGCGACTATCGTTGAAGAAACAGGTGATGAATGGGCATTCAACGAAGGTTGTCTCAGCATTCCCGACATAAGAGAAGATGTGATGAGGAAGCCTCAGATAAGAATTAAATATTACGATGAAAACTTCGTATTCCATGATGATGTAATTTCAGGAGCTGCAGCAAGAGTCATTCAGCATGAGTATGATCACCTGGAAGGGCTATTATTCGTTGATAGGATTAATCCCCTCAGGAAAATGATGCTGAAGAGAAAATTATCAGATATCTCCAAAGGCATTGTTAAAGCTGACTATAAAATGATCTTCCCTAATCTCAAAAAGAAAACTTCTTAATCATGAATTTATTTAAGCCTCTCAACCAATCAATTATCAGGTTATTTACTATTGGAATTCTTGCAACACTGTTGGTAACAGCATGTAGTTCACCTGAAGAGAAAGCAGCTTCCAGGATTGCAGGTATAGAAAAGAAGCTTCAGAATTCTGATGACCCTGCAACACAGGAAGAACTGGAAGCACTATTAGGTGAATATATCTCATTTTATGAGTCTTACCCAAAAGATTCCGCTGCTCCGCAATACTTGTACAGAGCAATCAATTTGAGCATGGGCATGGGACAAGGTGAGAAAACTATGGAGCTGATTGATAAATCAATAAACGATTATCCCAATCAGCCCAAATTGGCTGAGGTTGTCTTCCTGAAAGCATACGTATATGAGAATCTCCTGAGTGATTATGGAAAAGCTGCTTCTATTTACAGAGGTTTTGCTTCGCGCTTCCCCAATCACCCACTGGCTAATGATGCTGAGGCAGCAATAAGGAATATGGGTAAATCGCCGGAAGAACTGGTTAAAGAATTTGAGGCCCGAAATAAAGTCGATTCTCTGAAGGTAAATCCCTAGAAATTAATTTTTCCTTAGATTAATTCTTACCTGAACCCGGGGAAACATTAAATTCTTCCTCAAGTAAGGTTTTTAGTCTTGCCGGCTGTATATCAACATTGAGTTGACCTGTTTTACACCATGAAATTGTGCCGGTTTGTTCTGAAACTACAATAGCAATTGCATCGGATTTCTCTGTAATTCCAACTGCTGCTCTGTGTCTTAAACCAACCTGTGCAGGCAACTTGTCATTCTTTGAGACCGGTAAAATACAACTTGCAGCCTTTATCCTGTTATTCATGATTAATACAGCACCATCATGAAGTGGGGAGTTCTTGTAAAATATATTCTCTAAAAGCTGCTCAGATATTCTTGCTTCAAGGATTTCGCCTGTTTCGGCTACTTCACTCAACTCATTCACTTTACCTATAACTATCAGTGCGCCGGTTTTGGAATTGGCCATTTTATGACATGCCTGTATTATGGGATCAATGGAAAGCTCGTCCTGATTATCGTATTTGATTTTCCAAAAGAGGAAACGGTTGTTTTTCCTTCTCATAAAGCTTGGCGTGCCCAGAAGGAGAAGGAACTTTCTTATTTCAGGCTGAAAAACGACTATCAGGGCAATGAATCCTACACTGATAAAGGCACCAAGAATTTCAGAAAGAAGTTCCATTTCGAGAATTCGAACCAGCCTCCATATAAGGAATATTGCAATGATGCCCAATAGAATATTTATAGCAGCAGTGCCTTTTACAAGATTGTATAATTCATAAAGCAGTAATCCAACCAGAATTATATCAATAACATCGAGGAGTCTTAAACCGATAAAAAATGGGATAGCAAGCTCAGGCATATAAACTACTTTTTGCAAATATAAGATTATCGTTTATCATTTGAAATATTAAATTGCCCGATAATACGAACAGCTTCTACAGCTTGTTTAACATCGTGCACGCGGAGGATGTCGGCACCACGCATTAATGCAATTGTATTAACAATAGTAGTGCCATTAAGGGCATCTTTTGGGGTCGTGCCTAAAACTTTGTTTATCATTGATTTCCTCGAAACACCGACAAGGATCGGGTAATTGAAATGCCCGAATCTATCCAGTTCGTTCAGTAATTGATAGTTGTGGTCAACATTCTTCCCGAACCCAAAACCTGGATCCAGAATTATATTAGGCTTGCCTTTGGTTCCGAATTTATCTATCTGCTGCTTAAAGAAATTACTAACCTCTGCTGTCACATCCGTATATACCGGGTTAACCTGCATATCGGAAGGCGTGCCCTGCATGTGCATCAACACATAGGCAACATCTTGTCCTGCCATAAAAGGAATCATTTCTTCATCAAGCATTCCACCCGAAATATCGTTGATTATATTGGCCCCTTCACTAATTGCAACAGCAGCAACATCTTTTCTGAAAGTATCAATAGAAATCAGAGCATATGGGAACTCTTTCCTTATGGCAAGAAGAGGATTAAGCAAACGATCCAATTCTTCATCAGAAGAAGGAATCAGTGATCCGGGACGGGTTGAGATTGCCCCAATATCAATAATCTCACCACCTTCGTTTAGAATCTGCTCTGCACGTTTTACAACCGATTGAGTATCAATGTAGCTCCCTCCGTCATAAAAGGAATCGGGCGTCAGGTTTATTATTCCCATAACTACCGGTTTTTGCAGACTCAATTCTAAAGAGCCGCATTGCATAGAGGTTATTTTTAAATTATTCATACCTTTATACCCGTTATTTTCCTTTTTATCACTAGAAGCAATACAATCCACTCATGGTAAATGATACTGCCATTCAATTTGATACAGTTGTAAAAGATTGCAAAGATATATTTTTAACTAAGATGAAGGATTATGGGACCGCCTGGAGAATTCTGAGGGTGCCTTCCATAACCGACCAGATATACATAAAAGCGAATAGAATCAGAAGCATACAGACAAAAGGCGTTCATAAGGTTTCAGAAGGCGAAAGGGCTGAATTTATTGGTATTGTGAATTACTCAGCAATCGCTCTTATCCAGCTTCAACTGGGATATGATGAGGAGCTTCAAATGGAAAGAACCCAGGTGGAAGCACTTTATGATAAATATATTGTCGCTGCAAGGGACCTTATGTTTAATAAAAACCATGACTACGACGAAGCATGGCGAAACATGAGGATCAGTTCTTTAACTGATATTATCCTGATGAAACTTCTTAGAGTCAAGCAGATAGAAAACAATAAGGGAGAGACTTTTATTTCTGAGGGAGTTGATGCCAATTATCTGGATATCATTAACTATGCAGTGTTTGCATTGATTAAGATTAGCGAGCAAGATTAACTTACAACATATGAGAACTGTCCACTTAGTTTGCAGAATTATAGTCGGAGTTGTATTCATGTTCTCCGGTTTTGTTAAAGGTATTGATCCTTTAGGATTTGGTTACAGACTCGAAGATTACTTCCTGGCATGGAATGCTTATGCCATGATGCCTTATGCTTTTAGCCTGTCAATTCTGGCCTCCACATTAGAATTTGTACTTGGGGCAGTGGTGCTATTAAATATCAAACCCAGGGTAAATGCATGGTTTTTGCTGTTTGTGATGAGTTTCTTCACATTGCTGACCCTGTATGATGCAATTGAAAATCCGGTTCCTGATTGCGGATGCTTCGGCGATGCCATCAAACTTACCAATGTGCAGACATTCCTGAAAAATGTTGTCCTGATGATTCCAACATTAATCTTGTTTGCCAACAGGAAAAAAGCCAGGGACAGCTATAGTAATCTTTACGGATATGGCCTTGCAACAATAATTACCGGTTTATTCCTTTGGCTTTCAATATACTGCTACCGACATCTACCACTCATCGATTTCATGGACTGGAAGGTAGGAAATAAGATGTATGCCGAAAGTACCTTACCGGTTAAATACTATGTAACCTATGTGAACAAGACTACAGGGGAGTCGAAGGAATACTTGCTGACAGAACTTCCATACAATGATTCAGTTTGGATGAATGAATGGGAATTTGTTGACCAGAGAATTGAGGATCCTAATCAATATCCAGGCGTGGACCTCCAAATTGTTGATGCGGATGGAACCGATGTTACTGATATAATCATCCAAAACCCTGACTATCATTTTATTATTGTTTCATGGGACATTCTGAAGGCTGACAAAGATGCACTTAAGAGGCTGAATGAATTTGCCCAAAAAGCTGAAGCTGATAATTACAGCGTTAGTCTTTTAACAAGTTCATTAACGGAGGAGGTAGAAAAATCAGGCGGAGATACAGACCTTAACTACTCGTATTACTTTGCTGATGACATCGTACTCAAAACAATGGTGAGATCTAATCCCGGGGTGATTCTGATGAAAGATGGCGTTGTTATCAAGAAGTGGGGTCACAGAGATGTCGGTGAATATGATGAACTGAAAGCTAAGTATATACAGACATCGAAGTAATAATGCTTACATTCATTGTCAGGAGACTATACTATGGCTTTTTTGTACTACTTGGAGTAGTAGCACTGGTATTCTTTCTTTTCAATATTTTACCGGGAGATCCTGCCCGAATGATGCTTGGCCAAAGGGCAGACATGGCTTCGGTCGATGCCATCAATGAAGAATTAGGTCTCAACAAGCCGGCACACCTTCAGTTTTTAAGGTTTCTCAATGACTTGTCGCCTGTGTCATTGCACAGCCTCAATAAAGAAAATATGTTTTGGTATGCTGATAGCGCCAAATACTCGCCATTTAAAACGATTTTAAAAACATCTGACAAAACCCTTATACTTAAGAAGCCATATCTGGGAAGATCTTATCAGAGCAAGCGCAAGGTTTCTGAGATCTTAGGGCAGGCATTCCCTAACACCATGCTTCTGGCAACTGTTTCCATGGGATTGGCTTTAATAATCAGTTTAGTCATCGGTGTAGCTTCTGCTATAAAAAAGGACAGCTTCTTTGACCGGGCATCACTGTTAATATCGGTGCTGGGCATGTCGCTTCCATCCTTTTTTGCGGCTATCCTTATCGCATGGTTATTCGCATATGTATGGTCAGATTTCACAGGGCTGAATATGTTTGGGTCACTTTATACGGTTGATGATTTCGGGAGAGGTGAATATCTTGACATCAAAAACATAATATTGCCTGCCATTACTTTAGGTATCAGGCCTTTGGGCGTGATAATTGAGCTAACCAGAAGTTCAGTCCTTGATGTATTATCCCAGGATTACATACGAACCGCCAGGTCTAAAGGCCTATCAGAACGAAGGGTAATATGGCGTCATGGTCTGCGAAATGCTTTAAATCCTATAGTAACAACAGTTTCAGGGTGGTTTGCATCTTTAATGGCCGGCGCTGTATTCGTTGAGTATATCTTCGACTGGAAAGGAATAGGGGTTGTAATTGTTGATGCGCTTGAGAAGTATGATTTCCCTGTGGTAATGGGGTCAGTGCTTTTCATAGCCATTCTTCTTGTGATAATTAATATATTTGTAGATATTATTTATGCACTTCTTGATCCGCGTGTTAAGCTTAACGAGTGACAAGATTTCATAAAAAAGATTAATTTTGAATGCATCTTCAACCAGTTATTACTTGTTATTACTTTAGATAAAAAACACTTCAAATGAGAAAGAAAATTGTTGCCGGGAATTGGAAGATGAATAAAACCTTTGCCGAGGCAGAGAATCTACTTTTTGATATAGCAGACCAACTGAGTACATCACGCCCATCAGATGTGCAGGTTATTGTTTGCCCACCGGCTATATATCTTGAACTGGCCTCGGATATAGCATTGCAGAATGATTTTCTTAGCGGAGCTCAAAATATGAGTCAATATGATTTTGGGGCATATACCGGAGAAATTTCTGCCGAAATGATTAAATCGGCCGGTGTTAAGTACGTCATTTTAGGGCACTCAGAAAGAAGAACATACTTTGGTGAAAATGATGAAATTATTGCACTGAAAGTTAAAAAAGCATTATCCACTGATATAACTCCAATCTACTGTTGTGGCGAAGTCTTGTCGGAACGTGAAGAAAACAGATACTTCGACGTGGTTTCGGAACAGATTAGTAAAGCTATTTGTCATCTACCTGAAGACGAAATACGCAAAGTAGTAATAGCTTATGAACCTGTATGGGCTATTGGTACAGGCAAAACAGCCTCACCCCAGCAAGCACAGGAAATGCATGCCTTCATTCGCAATCTTTTAAAGAGCAAGTATGGAAATGAAGTTGCTGAAGACATCTCAATCCTCTATGGAGGTAGTTGTAATCCGGGCAATGCAGGCGAACTGTTTGCACAGCCTGATGTCGACGGGGGCCTGATAGGTGGAGCTTCATTAAAAGCTGAAGATTTTGTTAAAATTGTAAACAGTTTTAGCAAGTAGACATGGAGTATACAGAGTTAAAGTGCGAATTCAAAGCTGACCAGTCTGATATTGCTGAACAGCTAATAGCTATTCTTGGTGAATTAGGATTTGAGAGTTTTGTAGAAGAATCCGATCACGTCCTGGCTTATATACCAACAGCCGCTTTCAGGGAAAGTGAGTTGGAATCATTGATAGCATCATTTACCACTAAATATTCGTGGAAGGTAATTCCCGATCAGAATTGGAATGCAGTATGGGAAAGCAACTTTCAGCCGGTTACTATTCTGAATCGCTGCTATATCAGGGCACCTTTCCATCCTGCAAATCATGATGCTGAATTCGAGATTGTTATAGAGCCAAAGATGTCTTTTGGAACGGCACATCATGAAACCACTGCTTTGATGATACAGTATCTGATGGACATGGACCTTGAGGGTACCTCTGTTCTCGATATGGGCTGTGGTACTGGGATTCTGGCAATTTTAGCTGCTTTGAAAGGAAGTCAGGATATAACCGCCATCGATAATGACGAATGGGCATATGCAAATTCTCTCGAAAATATCCAACGTAATAATACCTCCCGGATAAACGTTTATCTTGGTGACGCTGCTTTATTGACAGATCAGAAGTTTGATGTGATCATAGCAAATATCAATCGGAATATTCTTTTGAATGATATGCCACATTATGTTAAATGTCTGAAAGATAAAGGTATACTGCTGTTAAGTGGATTTTATGAAAGTGATCTGCAGGCTATTACCGAGTCTTGTACTTCACTTGGGTTGAAATACCATTCTCACAAAGTCCAGAATTCATGGACTGCTGCATGTTATACCAAATAAGAGGCGTTCACTAATAAATTTAGTACCCTTTAAGAAAGTCAAAATGCGCTATATAAGGCTCTTTGCTCTTGCTTTGATTTTGATGAGTTACTCAATTATCGCAGTTGCTCAACAGGATAATGCATTTTCAGACGACCTTCTATCATTCCCTTCAGAGTTGAACTCATATTTTGAGAACCAACGTAACAGGGGTGTGCTGTTAACTCTTCAGGAATTTACTAAGGATTGGGAAGAAGATAAATTTACCAATGAAGTAAGAAAAGACATAGTAAGAGTATCTAATTTATTCCGGAAAGCAGGTATTCGACCTCATATGGGTTATACCGAATACCTGTCAGCTCTCAGTTCATTTACTGAAACAACAGGTAATCAGAGCATTCTCGCGTGGCATAAGGCGCTGGTACCATTAATAGATTCAAAGCTGCAACGACAGCTTAAGTCTTTTCTCGAAAATACGGCGCAGTTCAATCTCACTCATATATTATTCAAGCTTAATACTAATACCTGGCTTTTTGAAGGCGAAGGCTTCAATTACTATTTTGATACAACCCTGAGGGTTGAACTCAAGAATGTAAACCTGGTATGCTGGTCGGGACGTGACAGCATTTCCCTATTCCAGACCTCGGGCAACTATTTCCCGTTGAACGACAAGTTTAAAGGCAGGGGAGGGAAAGTTACCTGGCAAAAATTCGGATATCTGCCCAATACCGTCTATGCAATCTTCGACAAGTATGAAATAGACTTAAAGCTAAATGGATGGAAAGCCGATACAGTTAACTTTTTCCATAAAGATTATTTCAGAGAGCCATTGGTTGGGTCGTTTGAGGATAAAGTACTTACAGGTGTACCACTCGATAAGTCAACATTCCCCAAGTTTGAGTCCTTTAATAAGGATATAGGAATCAAGAATCTGTTCCGGAATGTTGACTACTATGGAGGATTCGGAATTGAAGGGTCCAGGATCCTTGGCAGTGGCAGTGAATTTTCAGATGCCACTGTAACAGTACATAGAGGCGACCAAGTATTAGTAAGATTGGCTTCTAAGACATTTGTGATAAGGCCCGACAGATTTGTTTCTCAAAGAGCAATAGCTACTGTATATCACGAAAGTGACTCCATATATCATCCCGGATTAAATGTAAGATATCAGGATGAGAATAAGGAGCTTGTACTCATGCGCAATGGTGAAGGCGTCTCAGGTAGTCCTTTCTACAGCTCTTTCCATAAAATTGATATGTACTTTCAGGGAATGTACTACATCCTTGATGATGATAAGTTCACATTTGAGATGATAAGGGGCCTGAACAGGAAGGAAACAGCCATCTTTGAATCACAGAACTACTACAGTGAGGAGCGGTTCAGTAAACTCCAGGGGATTGATGAACTTAATCCTATTAATGTCATTTACAATTATACAGAAAGGATAAAACGCGACAATTTCCTGCTTCCCGAGCTGGTTGAATATATGCGGAAACCATTTGAACAGGTTAAGGCAATGGTGATTAATTTGTCGAATGGAGGATTTGTCAGCTATTCAATCAATAATGACCGTATTGAGGTCAAGTCAAAACTCTATGATTATCTGCATGCACGTAGTAAAAAGGCTGATTACGATGTTATCCAGATTAAATCAAATGTAAATGACGGGGCTAATGCTATTCTCGATCTTAAATCATTCAACATAACCGTTAAAGGCGTTGATAGCGTCTCTTTGAGTGATATTAAAGCTGTTAAGATAGTGCCGCGTGACAGAGAAATAATAATAGGCCCTAACCGTGACTTTGTATTTACAGGTTTGGTAAATGCAGGATATTTCACATTTTATTCAAATAAAAGCTCATTTGAATACGACAAGTTTAAGCTCAACATGCCCAATGTCGATTCAATGAGTTTTGAAGTCGATACATTGAACCGCAGAACTCAAAAGCTCGACCGAATGATCGTGAGAAATGTAATTGCGAACCTGAGCGGAGAACTGCTGATTGACGATCCAACCAATAAATCAGGAATAAAAAAATTAGAGGTTTATCCATTATTCAATAGCCAGAATGATGCCTTTGTGTATTATGATCATATCGAGGGCGGTATTTATAATAAAGAGAACTTCTATTACACCGTGTATCCTTTCACTATTGACAGTTTAAACAGTTTTACAACCGAAGGACTGAAGTTTGATGGGTCATTGTTCTCAGGAGATATACTGCCTGTGATTGAAGAACCATTGCGTGTAATGGAAGACTATTCGCTTGGATTCAGAAAAACTCTTGATGAACATGGCTTGCCGGCGTATAATGGAATGGGAACATATTTTTCTGACATAGCTTTAGATAACAGAGGGTTACATGGGAGAGGTTCCCTTGAATTCATAACCTCAACCTCAAAGTCGGATGACTTTAGATTCTTCCCTGATTCATTAGTGGCAAATTTGAGCAGTTTTGTGATTAAAGAAAAGGCTGAAGATCCTTCCTTCCCGGGGGTTGAGGCTGAAGGTGTTCACCAACACTGGGTTCCCGCACTTGACAGTATGAGTCTTACAACTCTTCCCGGTAAGGAATTTAAAATGTATGGAGCAAGATCATATCATAGTGGCGAACTTGCATTAACATCCGAAGGGTTGTATGGTGCGGGTAAAAGCCGAATGGACAATGCTGATATCATTTCTAACGGGTTTAATTTCAAGAATCAGTCTTTCAGCTCTGATACTACTAATTTCAAGCTTTATTATCCCGAGCGACCAACTCTCTCACTTGCAACAACAATGAACTCAGGAAGTGTTGACTTTCTTAATAAGCAAGGAGTGTTCGGAATTCCGGGTGAAAGTCAGCGAATTGAGCTTCCTCACAGCAAGTATGTCTGTTATATGGATCAGATTGAGTGGAGTATGGAGGAGAGTGAGCTCAAGCTAACCAACTCTCTTGTTAAGATGGCTGAACTTTCTGATACCATTGACCTGAAACAATTGGTTGATTACGACTTTACAGGATCAGAGTTCGTTTCAACAGATCCAAAGCGCGATTCTCTTAAGTTCTTTGCTATGGAAGCAACTTACAGGATGAAGGAGAATATCATCAACGCCAGAGAGGTAAAAATCATAAGAGTTGCCGATGTCGCAATTTTCCCGGGCGACGGTAAAGTCACAATTCTGGCAGATGGTGATATGCAACCTCTAACCGGTGCTAATATTATTGCCAACAGAGAATTCAAATATCACAGAATCTACGACGCCGATGTTGAAGTTAACTCCCGTCAGCATTATGTTGCGTCAGGATATCTTGACTATATAGATGACCGGGGAAATGTAACACCACTATGGCTTAATCCGGTAACTGTTGACTCTGCATATAAAACCTATGGTGTCTCAGTTGTTAAAGCTGAAAATTTCCTTCCTTTGAATGATTACTTTAATTTCATCGGGAAACTCAGGCTCTCTGCATCTTCGCCAAATCATTATTATGATGGCTTATTCCAATTGAATAATGAATGTCAGGCAGAAGACCACCCATGGGTGCAGTTCAAGTCAGAGCTTGACTCAAAGGATATCAGAATACCGGTTACATTGGCAGCACGCGACAGCATAAACGATCCTATTCTTTTTGGAGTAATCTTCTCTGACTTCTTTGCAGGAATCTACCCATCGGTATTTGAGAAGCCCAGAGCTTATGGCGACACATTGCTTATTGGAACTGAAGGATATATAAGGTATGACAGGACACAGGGGCACTATATTGCAGCAAGTAAGGAACGACTAGATGGTAAATCGGGTTCGGGTAACCTGATAACAATAAATACCGACCGGTGCATTCTTGAAGCAAATGGTAACCTGAACATTGGAGTTGACTTGGGAAGTGTCGGACTTAAGACATTTGGCGAGGTTGCGCAG
Organism: uncultured Lentimicrobium sp.; assembly: GCA_964547915.1. Classification (GTDB taxonomy): domain Bacteria; phylum Bacteroidota; class Bacteroidia; order Bacteroidales; family Lentimicrobiaceae; genus Lentimicrobium. The sequence continues at coordinate 18,781 of CAZJPP010000001.1, read as the reverse complement.
TTTACATTGGCTGACTCAACCCGTTTTAAAATGTCGGTTGTACTTGATTTCTTTTTCTCATCACCCGCACTTGCCAGATTGTATGAGGACATTCAGTTGACCGAACTTGGGAGTTCTGACGCTAATTCTGAGTCGTTTAAACTCTTTCTGATTAATCTTATGGGTGAAGCTCAGGCCAGGAGTTTTCTCGAAGAACTAAACCTTACAGGGCAAGTGAGGAAGATGCCTGACGCCTTGAACAAATCCTTAATTTTTAACGATGTAAGTATGGTTTGGGACAGAAAACTCAAGTCGTATGTAAGTGAAGGTCAAATAGGTATATCGGCAATCGGTGGAAACATTGCAAACCGAAAAGTCAACGGATACCTTGAGATTGGTAAAAGACGCACAGGTGATATCGTCAACATATATCTGGAACTCAATTCCACAACATGGTATTACTTTACTTATGGAAATGGTATTATGCAGGCCATATCGTCAAACAATGATTTTAACTCAATACTTTCATCCTTAAGCGAGAAAAAGAGAACTTTAGACACCGGGAGCGGAGAAGCAGGCTATCAATTTATAATTTCCACACCCGATGCACGCTTAGCTTTCATGCGTAAAATGCAACAACGACAATACACCAATCAGGAACCATGATAACGTTCGAAGTTATTTTAGCAACAATACTTGCATATCTTCTGGGCTCAATACCTACAGCCGTTTTAGTTGGAAAAGTCTTTTACAAAATCGATATCCGGACAACAGGAAGTGGTAATGCCGGAGCAACTAATACAATCAGGGTATTGGGATTGAAAGCCGGGATACCCGTGCTTCTTTTTGATGTATTTAAAGCCTGGGTGGCAGTCAAATTATCACTGTTTCTGACCAATCCGTCATTTACAGAAAATCAACAGATAGTATTTCAGATCATTTTAGGTTCAGTTGCAGTATTAGGTCATGTTTTTCCCGTATTCGCCTCATTTAAAGGAGGCAAGGGGGTGGCCTCATTGGTGGGAGTAATACTTGCTTTATATCCGGCCAGCTTTCTTGTAATATTGTGCTGTTTCATATTAATTATGGTGCTTACGCGAATTGTTTCGGTGTCCTCAATAGTTTGCTCCATAATCTTTCCTATTGTTGAAATCTTCATTTTTCACGAGACGAATGCCGCGCTAATGATATTGGCCATAGGAATTGCCATCTTTATACCCTACACACACAAAGCAAACATTAAGCGTTTAATTGCCGGCACAGAGAAGAAATTCGACTTTGGAAAAAACCGAATAACAAAGAAAGGGTAAAGGGCACTAATCTAACTGCGTGTTGCCGGATTATTAAGAATTCAGCATAACCGGCATAACCAGCATGAGAATATCTTCGGCTTTATTCTCGCTATCTACCGGACGAAGAATACCTGCTCTGTTAGGTGCTGAAAGTTCCAGTTTAACATTTTCAGTATTCAGGTTAGTTAGCATTTCAATAAGGAACCTTGAGTTAAACCCAATCTCCATATCGTCACCTGAATAGTTGCAGCTTAGCCTTTGGCGTGACTCATGTGCAAAGTCAATATCTTCAGCATCAACAAACAACTCCTGACCGGTAATAGTCAAACGTATCTGATTGGTTGACTTATTGGCAAAGAATGAACCTCTCTTGAGCGTTGTTATAAATGATAATCTGTCAACAATCAATGTATTTGGATTATCGGTGGGGATAACTGCTTCATAGTTAGGATAACGTCCTTCAATAAGTCTGCAGAACAAATCGACGTTGTTGAATTTAAACCTTGCGTTTTTCTGATTGTAAGAAATTGACACCGGTGTTTCATCAGCCGAAAGGATGTTCTTAAGCTGATTCAGAGGCTTCTTAGGCATAATGAAAGATACACTGCTATCAGCACTGGCATCTGATCTCTTATACTTAACAAGTTTATGGGCATCAGTAGCAACGAAAATTATTGAATCGGGAGAAAGGTCGCAATTCACACCTGACATAGCTGGACGTAAATCATCAGAACCCGTGGCGAATATAGTCTTGTTGATAGCTGATAACAACACCTCTGAATTAAGCGTGAATCCTGAAGTCTCTTCAAGTTCCGGAGCTCTTGGGAACTCATCGGCATTATGACCTGTAATTGCAAACTTTGCACCGTCGGCAGCAATTTCAACTACATTATTATTATTTACAGAGAAAGTGAGAGGGGTATCGCCGTATGTTTTCAGCAATTCCATAAGTATCTTGGCGGGTATTGCGATCATACCTTCATCTTCTGCCATTGTAACATCGAGAACAACTGACATTGTTGTTTCAAGATCGGAGGCTGTAATCCTTAAGGTATTTCCCGTTAAATCAACTAAAAAGTCGTCGAGAATTGGAAGCGTATTGCTTGAATTCAATACTCCACTGATTGCCTGGAGACTACGAAGAAGATTTTGACTTGATACTATGAATCTCATAATCAACTATTTTTTTTGATTGGTCTATTTAATAACAACAACTGTAAAAGTAATAAATAAAACTTCATTCCGTCAAACGATACTCTGGCGAGTTGTCAAATTTTATTAACAATTTTAAATGATTGAACACAATCCTGGTTACTTAATTGAATAAATCGCTCAGTTCTATCCACCTGTTGGTTTTAACATCAATGAGTTTTTCCATTTCACCATAATCATTAGCCAGTGTGCCAAGCTCATCAGGACTACAGGTGCCGCTATTCATCTTGTCCATTATAGCCTGTTTCTGGTCTTCGAGGAATTGAATATCTCTCTCTAATTCCTCATATTCCTTTGTCTCCTTATATGTTGGTTTTTTTACTTTAGGACCCTCAGTCTCTTTGCTTTTTTTCTGCTGAACCTGAGTATGTGACTGTTTTCGCTGCTCAGCTGCTTCTTCTGCCAGTTTTATTCTATAGTACTCAGTATAATTCCCGTAATAGTCTTTGATTGCACCATTCCCTTCAAACACAAAAACATGGTCAACCAGTTTGTCCATAAAATACCTGTCGTGAGAAACGACCAGCAGGCATCCTTCAAAGTTTATCAGGAAATCTTCAAGCAGATTGAGTGTGTGGATGTCAAGATCGTTTGTCGGCTCATCAAGGATCAGGAAATTGGGATTCTTAAGCAACTGCATTAAAAGGAAAAGCCGCCTTTTTTCTCCTCCACTTAAACTGGAGAAGTAATTATATTGCAGGGTATGCGGGAAATTAAAATGAGCAAGAAATGCCGATGCGCTCAAATAGCCCTTTCCCAAAGGAATCTGCTCAGCTATGTCTTTCGCGATATCAATTACCCTCTTATCCTCTACAGGTTGGAAACCTTCCTGCGAATAGTAACCAAAAACTATAGTCTGACCAGTCGAGATTTTTCCCACATCGGGTGGCATTTGTCCGGTAATAAGGTTTAGCAGCGTTGTTTTGCCTGATCCGTTTCTTCCTAAAATACCTGCTCTTTCTCCTTTTTTGAATATATATGAGAAGTTGTCGATGATCTTATTGTTGCCAAATGACTTGAAAACATTGTTCATCTCAAGTACCTTGCCGCCAATACGATTCATCTTAATTTCCAGCGGACCGGTACCCTTGTCTATTCTTTTATTGGCTTTCTCCTGAATTTCATAGAAGTTATCAATCCGCGCTTTCGACTTTGTTGTCCTGGCCTGTGGCATTCTCCTCATCCACTCCAGTTCTTTCCTGAAGAGCCCTTGTGCCTTTTCAACTTCAGTAAGTTCTATAGCTTCCCTTTCAGCCTTCTTCTCAATGAAGTATGAGTAATTCCCTTTATAACAGAATAATCGGTTATTGTCGAGTTCAAGAATTTCATCGCAAACATTATCCAGGAAATAGCGGTCGTGAGTCACCACTAAAAGGCTAAGACTTGCACGTGACAAATACTCCTCGAGCCACTCAATCATTTCAATGTCGAGATGGTTGGTAGGCTCATCCAGTATCAGCAAATCTGTTTCTTCGAGCAGAGCTTTAGCCAGACTCACTTTTTTTCTTTGTCCTCCGGATAGTTCTGAAACCTTTTGATCAAGATCAGTTATTTTGAAGCGCGACAGTATTTCTTTAATCTTATTCTCGTAGTCCCATGCGCCGACACGCTCCATTTCAACAGCGGCAGATTCAAGTAACTTATGAGCTTCGGGAGAATCATCAGTCTGCAACTGCTTTAAAATCAGCTCGTAATTACGTATAGCCCGCATAAAATCATTTTCCGAATTGAAGAGTATGTCGAAAACTGACTTACCATCAGCAAGTTCGGGGTTTTGGGGCAGGTATGACCATCTTATATCTTTTCGGAAAACAACAGAACCTTCATCAGGTAAATCTTTACCGGCAATTATATTTAACAGTGAGCTTTTGCCGGCTCCGTTACGGGCAATTAAAGCGACCTTGCTTCCATCATCGATACCAAAGGTGATATTTGAAAACAATTCCTTTTCACCGTACGATTTACTTAGATTCTCAATTAGTAGGTAGTTCATCGTACAAAGATACTCAAAATGGCAATCCCGGCATTATGCAGCTTAGCGAGGCCTGCTAACACAATACAAAAATAAAGGGTCTCATATGAGACCCTCCTGACTAAATGAACTGATTATATTTTCTTCACATCTATGGCTTTTTTGCCTCGTTTATCTTCTGTTACTTCATAGGTAACAGAATCGTTTTCACTGACTTTTTCTGTCAGACCTGTTGCGTGAACAAAAACATCGTGCTTTGATTCGTCGTCAATAATAAAACCAAAGCCTTTACGCTCATTGAAGAATTTAACTTTTCCGGTAGGCATGATACTTTAAATTAAATGTTTAGCACAACAAATATAGTTAAAAAGCGACAAAATTCAAATAATTAATATGTAATTATTGTACACAAAAAAAGCCGCCTTTTTAGGGGCAGCCTTTTAACGGGTAACAAGTAGTACTTTATAAATGCGGACCTGCAGCAACTAATCTGAGGCCTTCTTCAGTATCAGTGTATTTTTCAAAATTGTCAATAAATCTTTTTGCAAGATCTTTTGCCTTCTCATCCCATAATTCAGGACTTGAATAAGTGTTCTTTGGATCAAGAATTGAAGTATTAACACCTGCCAGTTCTGTTGGAACCTTAAGATTGAAATAAGGAACAGTCTTAGTTGGAGCCTTATCGATGCTACCATCTAAAATTGCATCGATAATTGCTCTTGTATCCTTAATTGAGATTCGTTTGCCTGTGCCATTCCAGCCTGTATTAACTAAATAGGCAGTTGCTCCTGAATGCTCCATTCTCTTCACGAGTTCAACGGCATAACGTGTTGGATGAAGAGTCAGGAATGCATTGCCGAAACATGCTGAGAAAGTAGGCTGTGGTGTTGTAACACCTCTTTCTGTACCGGCAAGTTTAGCAGTAAAACCTGAAAGGAAATGATATTTCGTCTGGTCAGGTGTAAGTATTGATACCGGAGGTAATACGCCAAAAGCATCAGCTGTAAGGAAAATAACCTTAGTAGCATGTCCACCTTTTGAAACAGGTTTTACAATATTTTCAATATGATAAATCGGGTATGAAACACGGGTGTTTTCAGTTTTTGATGCATCAGCAAAATCAACTGTACCATCTTTCAGAACTACCAGATTTTCGAGTAATGCGTTACGACGGATAGCATGATAGATATCAGGTTCGTTTTCTTCGCTAAGGTTTATGCACTTTGCATAGCAACCACCTTCAAAATTGAAAACACCGTCATCATCCCAACCATGCTCATCATCACCAATAAGTGCTCTTTTCGGATCGGCAGAAAGAGTGGTTTTACCTGTTCCTGAAAGTCCGAAGAATATGGCAACATCACCATTCTTGCCCATATTAGCTGAACAATGCATAGAAGCTATGCTTTGCAGAGGCAGATAATAGTTCATAAGGGTGAATATACCTTTCTTCATTTCACCACCATACCAGGTGCCGCCAATAACTTGAATTCTCTCGGTCAGGTTAAAGGCAACAAAGTTCTCTGAATTCAGGCCCTGCTCTTTCCAGTCAGGATTAACAGCTTTTGATCCGTTTATAAGTATAAAATCGGGTTTGAAAGTTTTTAATTCCTCATCAGATGGTCTGATGAACATATTTCTTACGAAATGACCCTGCCAGGCCACTTCCATTATAAATCTAACGCTAAGACGTGTTTCAGGGTTAGCACCGGCATATGCGTCAACAACATACAGCTTTTTGCCTGAAAGCTGCTTTGTGACAAGTGATTTGAGATGTTTCCAGATTTCGGGAGTGATTGGGTGATTATCGTTTTTGCCAATCGTTGACCACCATACTGTATCCTTACTGATATCATCGTAAACGAAGTATTTGTCTTTCGGTGATCTACCGGTAAAAATACCCGTATCAACTGATACAGCGCCCATTTTAGTATCAATACCACGCTCAAATCCCTCTAATGAAGGATCGGTTTCATGTTCGTATAATAATTCGTACGATGGATTGTAATAGATACATTCAACATCATTAATACCATAAACTGACAGGTCAATGGCTTTGTCATTGGCCGTTAACACACTGTTGGAATTATTGCTCATCTAAGTTCGGTTTACAAAAAAACATTAACAAATAACTATGAAGTAGTATTATATGCAATCGATTGCAAAATTAAGTATTTACTTAAAGAATACAAGTTTTTAAGACACAATAAAATTCTGATATCTTAAACAATTATTTCTTTAAAAGTTTGAGCAAAGAAAGAAAAAAGGGAACCTACCGGTTCCCTTTTCAGAAAAATGATTCAAGTCTTATTTTTTCTTAGAAGCTTTATTCTCAACTTTTTGAACTTTTTTCAAAGCTTTTACAAGTTTCTCTTCAGCTTTTACGACTTTCTGCTCAGCTTTTTTTTTATCCTTCAAAATCTTCATCTCAGCTTTTGAAGTTGAATCTGACTTGCCCTGTTTCAGAACAGCCTGTGCTGCTGCCAAACGAGCAATAGGTACCCTGTAAGGTGAACAACTAACGTAGTTCATACCTACAGAATTACAGAATTCAACTGATGAAGGCTCACCACCATGTTCACCACAGATACCAACTTTAAGTTTTGGACGTGTTGAACGACCACGTTCAACTGCTATGTCAACAAGCTGACCTACGCCTTCAGTATCAAGAACCTGGAATGGGTCGTATTTCAGAATACCTTTTTCAAGATATACCGGCAGGAACTTTCCTGCATCGTCCCTTGAATAACCGAAAGTCATCTGTGTAAGGTCGTTTGTACCAAATGAGAAGAACTCAGCTGATTCAGCAATCTTGTCAGCAACCAATGCTGCACGCGGAATCTCAATCATTGTACCTACAAGGTATTCGATCTTTTCATTGCGTTCAGCAAAAACTTTCTCAACTGTTTGACGAACGATAGATTCCTGCATCTTCATTTCGGCAAGAGTACCGGTAAGAGGAATCATAATTTCGGGATGAGTTTTTATGCCTTTCTTCTGAAGATTAAGAGCTGCCTCAATAATAGCGCGAGCCTGCATTTCAGAAATTTCAGGATAAGTATTTCCTAAACGGCAACCACGGTGACCGAGCATTGGATTCATTTCAGAAAGATCGTGAACCTTCTGGGCAACTTCTTCAACAGAAATTCCCATTTCCTTTGCCATTTCAGCCTGATTTTCCGGTTCGTGAGGTACGAACTCATGTAAAGGAGGATCTAATAAACGAACTGTTACAGGCAGATCCTGCATTGCTTCGAAAATACCTTCAAAATCTTCTCTTTGGATAGGCAATAATTTTTCGAGCGCTTTACGGCGACCGGCTTCATTATCAGCGAGGATCATTTCACGCATTGGTTTAATACGATCGCCTTCAAAGAACATATGCTCTGTGCGGCAAAGACCAATACCCTGTGCTCCAAAGTTTCTTGCAACTCTGGCGTCGCGTGGTGTATCAGCGTTAGTACGAACCAGCATGCGTGAATGCTTATCGGCAAGTTTCATTACTTCACCGAAATCGCCGCTTAATTCAGCTTCTTTAGTTGCAATTTTACCTTCATATACTTCACCGGTACTACCATTGAGAGAAATGAAATCGCCTTCTGCAAGTTTCTTTCCGTCAACTGACAGAGTACGTGCTTTATAATCAATCTTTAATGAACCGGCACCTGAAACGCAGCACTTACCCATTCCGCGGGCAACAACAGCAGCATGTGAGGTCATACCTCCGCGAGCTGTTAAAATACCTTCGGCAACGTTCATACCCTTTAGGTCTTCAGGGGAGGTCTCAATACGAACCAAAACTACCTTCTTACCTTGTTTTACGAGTTCATCTGCTTCATCAGCATGGAAACAAATGATCCCTGTAGCAGCTCCCGGAGATGCAGGAAGTCCTTTAGCAAGAACTTTTGCTTTTTTCATAGCAGCCTGATCAAAGACGGGATGTAAGAGTTCATCAAGTTTGTTAGGTTCAAGACGTAGCAGAGCTTCCTCTTCCGAAAGGATACCTTGTCTTAACATATCCATAGCAATCTTAACCATTGCAGCACCGGTACGTTTTCCGTTACGGGTCTGTAGCATCCAGAGTTTGCCTTCCTGAATTGTAAACTCAAGATCCTGCATATCACGATAGTGATCTTCAAGTTTTTGCTGAGTTTCAAGTAATTCCTTGTAAATTTCAGGCATTGCTTCCTCTAATGAAGGGAATTTTGAAGCTCTTTCTGCTTCGCTTACGTTTGCCAATTTAGCCCAACGAAGTGAACCTTCTTTAGTAATCTGTTGAGGAGTACGAATACCGGCAACAACATCCTCTCCCTGAGCGTCGATGAGGTATTCACCATTAAATAAGTCTTCACCGGTAGCAGCATCACGTGTAAAGGCAACGCCTGTACCCGAATTGCTACCCATATTACCGAATACCATGGCCTGTACATTTACAGCAGTACCCCATTCGGCAGGTATATTATTCAATTTACGATAATAAATTGCGCGTTCGTTCATCCAGCTATCAAAAACAGCCATTACTGAACCCCAAAGCTGTTCCCATGGGTCGACAGGGAAATCTTTTCCGGTAACTTTTTTAACAGCTGCCTTAAATCTCTTAACAAGTTCTTTAAGGTCATCAACGGTAAATTCATTATCAGTTACGATATGTTTTTCTTCCTTCATGTGATCCATGATTTCTTCGAATGGATCAATGTCTTCTTTAGAGGCAGGTTTCATACCAAGTACAACATCGCCGAACATCTGAACGAAACGGCGGTATGAATCCCATGCAAAACGCTCATTACCTGTTTTAACAGCAATACCTTTTACTGCTTCGTCATTCAAACCAAGATTCAATACTGTATCCATCATTCCCGGCATGGAAGCACGTGCTCCTGAACGAACAGAAAGAAGAAGCGGATTTTTTTTGTCGCCAAATTTTGAACCCATTATCTTTTCAAGATATTTAACGGCGTCTTCAACTTCGGTACGAATCATTTCAACTACATATTCGCGGCCTTTTTCATTGTAAAGGGTACAAATTTCAGTTGTGATTGTAAATCCCGGAGGAACCGGTACTCCAATAAGGTTCATTTCAGCAAGGTTGGCACCTTTACCACCAAGCAGATTTTTCATTCCGGCATCGCCTTCAGCTTTCTTATCGCCGAAAGTATAAACCGCTTTAATAGCTTTTTCTTTTCCCATCTTTAATTAGTATTTTGATCTGATTTATTAAAAAACAGTCCTGTAAAATGTTCAAAATCTCCCAAAAAGATTTTGAGTTTGCAAAAATACAAAAAATAATGTTGGAGAATATTATAATTTATTCACTGTAATGCGGCCAAACTCTTTGACTTTGTGAATAATCACTCGCTTTTGGAATGCGTAAACTCAACCTTGCCTATCCGGTTCATTGCCCGTAAAATCCTTTGTTGCTTTTTTCTTATATATGTAGAAGGATTGCTGACTTTATAAATCCGGGGATTAGGTAAAGTGGCGGCAATAAGGGCTGCTTCATCCCTGTTCAGGTCAGCAGCTGTTTTGTTGAAATAAATTTCGGCAGCAGCCATAGTACCATAAATTCCATCACCCATTTCAATCACATTAAGGTAAACTTCCATAATGCGTTCTTTACCCCAGAATATCTCTATCAATCCTGTAAAGTATACTTCAAGTCCTTTTCTGAACCATGTCCTGTCGGGACACAGAAACACATTCTTGGCTGTTTGTTGTGAGATAGTACTTGCACCTCTCAAAACCTTTCCCTTCTTATTTAATTCCCTGGCTTTTTTAATCGCATCAAAGTCAACTCCATAATGCTTCATGAAGTTGTTGTCTTCAGATGCTACAACTGCCTGAACCATATTAGGCGATATCCTTTTAAGAGGTTCCCAGTCCTTGTATAGTTTCAGTTTCTCCCCATTAACAGCTTGCTCAATGGCTCTTATGCCCATTAATGGCGTGATTGGGGGTGGAACAAACCGATAAATAATCGTGACCAGAACTGTGGAAATAAAGAAAAAGAAGACTATATACTTTAACAGTGATATCAATTTGCGCATTATGCCTCGGGCTATCGACATCTCAGGGTTCGGAATTTGCAGGTTCTTCAGAAATGAATTGCAAACCTACTGAAATATTCTGAAGCAAGTGATACTGATTGTTAAAAATTATATGAACCTAATTCGTCAACCTTTGTTCTGAGAGTACAAATATTTTGAGATATGAGTAAGTATGTTGGTATCAGGCACGAGGATCTCTATTCAAGCGAAAGAAGAGCCCCACTGATTCCTGAGCATGTTAAGTTCCTTATTGAAAAAAAAGGAATGGATATTAAAGTGCAGAAATCAGAGAAACGCGTATTCACAGATAGAGAATATCAGCAAGCAGGTGCTGAAGTGGTTGATAATCTGAATGATTGCAAGATAATTTTAGGCGTTAAGGAAGTGCCCATTGATAAGTTTGAGAAAGGCAAAACCTATGTGCATTTCTCTCACGTGATTAAAGGCCAGGATTATAATATGCCCCGCCTGAAAAAGATGATGGATTTGGAATGTAATCTCATAGACTATGAGAAAATCACTGATGAACAGGGACAAAGAGAAATATTCTTCGGACATTTTGCAGGCCTTGCCGGCATGATAAACTCTTTATGGGCATTAGGTCTGCGTTATAAAAACCAGGGTATAGATACTCCATTCAGCAAGATCAAACAAGCTCGTTTTTATCATAATCTCGAAGAAGCCAAGAGAGAAATAGAAGAGGTAGGCAACCAGATTGCCGAAGAAGGACTACCACAGGAAATCCTGCCTTTGACTATTGGATTTGCAGGATATGGCCATACTTCACAAGGTGCCCAGGAGATATTGGGTCTCCTGCCTGTAAAGGAAATATCCCCCGAAAGGCTACTGAAATTACGAAACACAAATTGTGCACCTAAGAATATTATTTATAAGGTGGTCTTCCATCAGGAGCATATGGCAAGAAGTCTTGAAGGCAAGCCTTTCGACAAGAGCGACTACTACAGGAACCCACAAAACTATGAAAGCGTTTTCGAACAATATCTGCCATCGTTATCCTTATTAATGAATTGCATATACTGGAAACCCGGTTTCCCGCGATTGGTTACAAAGGATGCCGTTGCTGAATTGTTCCAATCTGGAAATCCAAAACTTACAGTAATCGGAGATATAACCTGCGACCCTGACGGAAGCATTGAAATCACCCATAAAGGAACAGAACCTGACGACCCGTTATTTGTGTACAACCCTTTCACACGTGAACAGGTCATGGGGCATGAGGGCCAGGGTATGCTTGTGATGGCAGTGCACATACTTCCAAGTGAATTGCCACGCGAATCATCGCAGGGATTTTCAAATGCACTTATCCACTATCTGAAATTCATTGTCGACTGTGATTTTGATGATTCTTTTGCAGAACTCAATCTCCCTATGGCTGTGAAGAAAGCATTAATCCTTCACCAGGGTAAGCTTACACCTGATTACCAATATTTGAATGAATTTGTGAATAAAATAAACCTGACCGAAAAAGCCTCTTCATTATGAAAAAAATTCTGGTACTGGGAGCAGGAATGGTCTCCAGACCTCTGGTTACATGGTTGTTAAATCATGACTACAAGCTAACGCTTGCCGATTTAAACAAGAGTAAAGCAGAAGCAATATTAAATGCACACCCCAATTCAGTAGCTGTAAGCCTCGACGTAAAGAATGAGGACGACCTCAACCTACTGATTTCCGATAGCGATTTAGTGATTAGTCTGCTCCCGGCCACCATGCATCTGCAGGTAGCTAAATTTTGCATAAAACACAAAACATCATTAGTTACGACCTCATACCAGCATCCCGGTATGGCCGAATTGCAGACACTTATAAATGACGGTGGCATCATTATACTAAATGAGATGGGTCTGGATCCGGGAATAGATCACATGAGTGCCATGAGCATTATCGACAGGGTCCATTCAAATCAGGGTCAGGTATTGTCGTTTTATTCGCTATGCGGTGCATTACCATCGATGGAATCTGCCGATAATCCCATGCAGTATAAGTTCACATGGAGTCCATTGGGCGTGATGAATGCATCCCTTTCAAGTGCAAAATATTTATTGCATGGCGAAGAGGTTGTTATCCCATCGGAAAAGTTATTCAGTGATACTTTCAAAGTAGATTTTCCTGAAATTGGAACACTCGATATGTATCCCAACAGGGATTCAGTTTCCTATATCAATGAGTACAGGATTCCAGAGGTAAAGAGCATGATGCGGGGAACCCTGCGGTTACCGGGATGGAACCAGACTATTGATGCTTTTAAGAAATTAGGATTGCTCGATACTCAGACTATTTCAATGGAAGGATTGTCTTATTTCAACCTGATAGAGCGTAAAACGGGAATTTTATATCCCGAATATGAATGCCAGATTGCTAAGTTCCTTCAGATAGATGAAAAGTCAGTCGCCATAGAATCACTGCGATGGTTGGGCTTCTTCAGCAATGAAAAAAATGGGAAATCGGTCGACTCTCCTTTTAATGTAACCTGCGACCTTATGTTTGGCAAAATGATGCTAAAAGAAAGCGACACCGATATGGTGCTGTTGCAGCATGAACTGTTGGTTAGGTATCCTGACGACCGGGAAGAGAAGATTTTCTCACGACTATATGAAAAGGGTGACAAGGCAGGAAACACAGCCATAGCCAAAACAGTGGCATTACCTGCGGCTATCGCGGCACATCTTATTTTAAGCGGTGAAATTAAATTACGCGGATTATTAAGGCCTGTAATACCTGAAATCTATGAGCCTGTGTTGGCTGAGCTTGAAAAATCCGGAATATCTGTAAAGGAAGAAATAAAAAGCTTGGCCCATAAAGAATAGGCTTCTATTTTTTACTTTTGCAGTGTAAATACACACCACAATTTAAATGGCAAATATTCCTGACTTTTTCGGAAAGCGATTTTCATCTTTCAGTTCTTTTGGCAAATGGATAGGTGGAGGGCTCGGTTGGGCACTTGGCGGACCTATCGGTGCAGTTCTTGGCTTCGTGTTCGGATCAATGTTCGACAGCATGCAACAGGGCGAATACGCGTACAAGGGTTTCACCCCCACTCAGGAGGGCGACTTTAAGGTAAGTCTCCTGGTAATGATTGCAGCTATAATGAAAGCTGACGGTCGTGTAATGCGTTCAGAACTTGATTATGTAAAGCGCTTCTTAGTCAGTCGGTTCGGAGAAACCGAAGCTGAACGCCTTCTCCAGCTGTTAAGGGAAATCCTGAATCAGGACCTGGATATAGATGAAATTTCTGAGCAGATACAGGAAAATATGGAGTACCCGTCGCGTCTCGAACTAGTGCATCTGTTATTTGGTGTGGCTTCCGCCGACGGTAATATCGGTCATGCTGAAGCTGATGTTCTTAGGCGCATATGCCTGAAGATGGGAATAAGGCCTAAGGATTTCGAGTCCCTGAGTGCCATGTTCGTGAAGGATGTAAACAGCTCATACAGGATTCTTGAGATTACCCCCGATGCCACAAATGAAGAAGTCAAAAAGGCGTACCGTAAGATGGCATTGAAGTATCATCCCGATAAAGTAGCGCATTTGGGTGAGGATATTCAGAAAACCTCTAAAGAGAAATTCCAGCAGTTAAATAATGCCTATAATGAAATCAAGACCCAACGTGGGTTTGCATAATCGCTGCTTCTAAAACCTTACTATAGTGCCCAATGGCAGCTTCTTTGAAAAGCTGTCGGCAAGGTACAATTCGCCTGATTCAAGTCGTGGTTGATTACCAAATGCACCCAGCACAAGGTTTTCCCCAATTAAAGCCGACAAGCCCATAGAGTAAAGGCTGAGAATAAAAAAAGCATAATTCTTATCAAGCAATTCTGCACAGAGTTTAATCATCTCATTGATATTCTCTTCGAGAATCCATTTTTCGCCATCAGCACCTCTTCCATAAGCAGGAGGGTCGAGCATTATGCCCTGGTATTTAGCACCTCTCCTCACTTCACGCTTCACAAATTTAAGGGCATCTTCCACTACCCATCTTATTCCGCCCAAACCACTTGCCTCTGAATTCTCCCTGGCCCAGGTAATTACCGGTTTTACCGAGTCAACATGCCACACATCAGCACCCGCGGAAGCTGCAGCCAATGAAGCCCCTCCGGTATATGCAAACAGGTTCAGCACCTTAGGCTTTTGTTCTGTTTTATTTGTGGATGTAAAATCCGACAATCGATCATATATGAAGTTCCAGTTATCTGCTTGTTCTGGGAACACCCCAATATGTTTGAATCCTGTTAATCCTAATCTCATTCGCAGCTTCATCTGCTCATAAGAATACTGAATAAACCACTGTTCCTTGCACCCCTTGTTAAGATGCCATTTCCCTTTTTCAGGATCGTTCTTTTCTTTACGGAAAATAGCGGAGGCTTTAGCTGTCCACTCCTGATCAGTCATTGATTTATCCCATACTGCCTGTGGCTCGGGTCTTATAAGCAGCTGATTGCCAAACCTCTCCAGCTTGTTGAATTCGCCGGAGTCAACTAGTTCGTAATCATTCCATAAACCGGGGGTAATAGTCTTGATCATTTTATTTTGCTTTATAGATCTTCATAACACAGGCTTTGCAATCAAAGTTAAGCCTGAAACGTCCATCACGATTGCTAAGATAAAGTGTTTTAGGGAAAACGGGATCGGTTGATTGATGGACAGGACACTTACCCAACTCATATCGCAGGCAGAACTTTGTGGTCATCAAAGGCAGGTTAGGATCTGACATTCCTGAATCCTTAAAGCTCTGCATCTGAATAGATGTGACATCAACACCATTTTCCGAATAAAACTCTGCAGCCTGTTTATTGGTAATGTTTTCTTTACCCGTGAGTTCATCGGGACTGTATGGGTAATTACTATAGTGGTCGGAATTTTTATGTAACCGGTCCTTGTGCGACTTTATCCGGTCCTGATAATTGCGGTTACTTGATTCATCAGCCTTCTGCTTCTCAGCATAAACATTTAGCCTGTTTTTAAGAGCAACATCAAGAAGGCTCCTTCTCAACTGATTCAAGACGGAATGCTTAAAAAACAGATCCTTATCAAGCAAAACCTCAATATTCATGACCCTGAATATTGTACCACCGCTTTTCCTTAGTTGCTCTTTTACCTTTTGATATCCGGCATCAGGATTAGTGGCAGGTATTTTCTCACAAACCATACTCATTTCCGAAATAATCCCATCCTCATCCACCCCTGAGAGAATAAAGCCCTCAGGTGATTCCTTCAATGAAAGGTCAATAGATATAGAACGGATTGCTGAACCATCATTTTCAACAAGTTCGGTGAAAGCCTTATCAAAGTTTCGTCTTATTTTAATACCCGGTTGAAGGTCGGAGTTGTCAGCCAGCTCAACCATCCACTGATTATATTCACCAGTAGGAAATTCAAACTCGCAAGATGCGGTGTTAACGCCTGTGCCTTGCATGGAACCCGACTTACTAATCCAACATAGACCATCACCATTGGCAAGCTCAACACCCTTAAGCAACTTCAATCTTGTTGCCTTGCCTTTTATTTCCACCACTTCACCAATTTCACTGCCAATTGATTTCGGTGATGCAGGGTTTGTCAGGTTGCTATTCCGGCTAACCGCAAAATAATCAGTGAAACCGCGGTTGAAAGACTTATCAGGGTTGGGCGGGAACTTTAAATCGACAGAGCCTGAAGAACTTCGGTTCAGACCCGGTTTAGAAGCTACAGCCTCGTTAAGTAAACCATTGTAGTATGCAGTGATGTTTTTCACATAGTCGGCATCCTTAAGCCGGCCTTCTATTTTAAACGATGATATCCCGGCGTCAATCATATCACTTATAAATGCACTCCTGTTCAGATCGCGAAGTGATAGCAAATGCTTATCCTTAATAATAACATTACCACTTTCATCAGTCAGGGAATACTTATTGCGACAAGGTTGGGCACACTCGCCCCGGTTAGCACTGCGGTTTCCTATAGATTCACTCATAAAGCATCGGCCACTGAAGCTCACACACAAAGAGCCATGAATAAACGCTTCGAGTTCCACGCCGGTGCCGGCCCTGACATTACGTATCTGCTCAATACTTAATTCGCGTGCAAGAACAACACGTTTAATTCCTGCACCTTCAAGAAATTTTACCCTTTCGGGAGTGTTATTATGCATCTGTGTACTTGCATGCAATGGAATAGGAGGCAGTTTTAACTTCAATAGGGCAGTATCCTGAATAATCAAAGCATCAACACCCGCAGCGTACAAATCATTACAAAGACTCTCAGCTTCAGCCAGTTCATTATCATACAGTAATGTATTTAAAGTAACAAACACTTTGACGCTAAACTGATGAGCATAAACGACCAGTTCTCTAATATCCTGTATGGAATTGCCGGCAGATGCCCGAGCTCCGAAGCTAGGTCCACCTATATACACAGCATCGGCACCAGCTGAAATTGCAGCTTTTCCGACTTTAAGATTTCTGGCAGGGGAGAGGAGTTCAATGGTCATAGACTGCAAAATTAAGCCAAAACATGGTTCCGGTAAAGGACCATCAAGAAATCATCCTGAATTACATGCCAAGTAATGAGTATATTATTAATCTCTTATTTTTGCAGCCTTTAATTTTTCACCTATGAACAGAAATTTATGCCTGTTGGCGATTCTTTTATTGCCATTAATCTCATTTGCCCAGACAGAACCTTCAAAATTCAGTTACACCTTCACAGGATTTGTAAGAGCTGAAGCACTATTTGATACGCGCCAGATAGTTGAAGCAAGAGAAGGATATCTGTTATTCTATCCTAAAAGGCAGATATTTGACAATGAGGGTAATGACATTAACGACCAACCTTCATTCAACCAATATGCCATGACCACAAGACTGGGTGTTAAAGTTAAAGGTGTGGATATTCTGGGCGCGAAATCAATGGCTTTAGTTGAAGGTGATTTTACGGGAGCATCCAATTCAGAGAACAACAGTCTGAGGCTTAGGCATGCATATATGGCATTACAATGGAAAACATCGAGACTATTGGTTGGACAGTACTGGCATCCAATGGATGTGCCTGAAATGATACCATCAGTCCTTGCTTTAAATACCGGGGCCCCATTTCATTCATTCAGTCGCCAGCCACAGATCAGGTTCGATCAGAAACTGGGCGACTTCAACCTGGTTGCGGTTGCTGCATCCCAGAGGGATTATGTTAACAGGGGGCCGGCAGGCAACAGCACGGAATACCTTCGCAACAGTGCTATTCCTAACTTTCATGGACAATTGCAGTACAAATCCGGAAAACTACTTGTAGGAGCCGGAGTGGACTATAAGCGGCTAAAGCCAAGGCTAATCACAGATAAAGGATTTAAAAGCCATGAATCGCTTGATTGTATTTCATGGACAGGGTTCATGAAAACTGAATTTTCAGGATTCACCCTGAAAGCTCAGTATGTACTGAACAATGCATTGAACGACCACCTTATGATGGGAGGATTTGGAGTTACCGGAATTGACACAATTACCGACAGACGTGACTACACGACACTACCTTATCATTCAGTTTGGTGCAACCTAAGTTACACCAAAGGCAGATGGCAACCGTCCATTTTTGCAGGCTATACCGGCAAAACTGATGATAATACAAAATTTGCAGGTGATATATACGCCCGTGATGCCGACGTCAACCATGTATACAGAATATCACCAAGCCTCACCTTTATTCAGAACAATTTCAGCTTTGTGGCTGAATTTGAATACACCGTTGCGGAGTGGAATGAAGAAGGATCGCCTTTAACACTTGTTAAAAACAGGAATACAGGAGTGCTTCGGACGAATTTAGCAGTTATTTATAGTTTCTGACAACATAATGGTAGGTTAAACATTACCATATTTTCCCTCATTAACATGTTTTATTGTCACCTGATTCAGGTTGCATATTGATTGAATATAAAGTGGATATTGAACCGCACTTAAGCAGGTGATGAGAAGGTATGGATCTGCTAATTATGTAGATCGTCACCTTTTCAACACCCTATAAAGGGCTGTTCGGATGTAGATCAATATCCTCTTTAGCATTACTTTATATCCACTATGAATGCAGGAATAACTCAATGAGGCTTTTTTGCGTGACAATGTAAGTGTCAGGTTGGGCTAACGCCCTTCATATTAAGGAGTTGGGATTTTTATTCTGAGCATTGGAGATAGCATGATGAGAATAGAGCCTACATACCTGATGCTTCAGTGACAAAAAGTACCGATATTGAGACAAATGAAAAGAAATGGTTATGGCATTAGAAATTTCGTAAAAAA